>JAUNSG010000032.1 GCA_030539335.1 Eubacteriales bacterium
GCGGCGATGGAACAGTCTTACGAGCGTCAGAAGCTGTAATTCCGTTGCTGTGCAAATAAAATGATATAAAAGAAAAGTCATAACTATCCATTAATGGGTGGTTATGACTTCTTTTTTGTAGTAAGAATAGATCACAGAACGCTCTGATTTATAAAGTTTAGCTTCTTGTCATCAAAACAATCGTCTTCACATGAGTACCAAAATAAAACATATCTCAACAAAATCACGGAAATATGGACAATATTTCTGCAGTACGAATACCGGTTCATACAACCCTTTTCTCACAAAGTATGGATACCATCCATTTTGTATCACCCTGATGCAAAATTTCAATTGATTCTTTTTTCAATATCCTCATTAGATGGCAACTTACTCAAAATATTCTTTATTTCATCATTTTGTTTTTAAATCGCCTTTAAATCGCCAAAAACCATGCCTCGTCAATTATGTAATCATTAACTGGAATGACCCCTAACTGTAGTTCTCTTAATTTCTCTACTAATTCATCTCCATCAACCAAATCAATTGGAGCCGCACCAGGTCTATTGGCTTCTTGAATGGCAGGTGTTGAAAATTTTCCAGTTGTTATGAATAACCCTTTATCCGCTCTCCCTTGCATAGCTCCTCTAAAATCTCGAATTTCTCCAGCAGATACACTTCCCGTATACCGTTTGCATTGAAACAACATATGAAAGCTAATTATACCATTCAACTTCACAATTCCCACACCATCTATCCCGCCATCTCCTGTTTTTCCAGTGACCTTAACCTGTGTAAACCCAGACTCTCTTAACAACCTTTGTGTTAATCGTTCAAAAGCATCTGGTTTTAAATTTAGCAAAACATTTTTTAACTTTTCGCGCCAAGATTGTATCTCATCTGGTGTGTCCACGCCATCGTTTTCCAGACTATCATCCTCAGTATTTATATTATGGATATTTTTTGTCTTTAAAAGAGTCATTTCACGAACCTTTCGTACAATTTCTTCAGGATTGATCTTTTCTAATTCTCTTCCTTTTGTTGTCAATGACCATACTCCACGCAAAGAATTTTCCAAAATCCCAACTTTCTTCATATACGTTCTTGTCCATGCTAATCGATATTCAACCTCTGTCTTACTACTATTGCCATGCATTATTTCTTGCACTTCTGATGTTAAATCTAATATCTCAATTGTTTTATCATCAATTTCTTTAATTGTTCCAGATCCACCCAATTCTTTCATAGCTTGAAATAATTCGCACATCATATCGTTATATGCAGGTACTTCTAAAGAATTTCTCATTTGCAATTACCTCTCATTTCTATTCCATCATTTCAAAATATTTCAAAGCATCCTTTATTGCTTCCACTTTTTTCTGGTGTCGGATGCTTGCGTATAACTGATGTAATTCTATCATAGTATTCCTGTTCGTTTTTTTCAAGTATGAAGCGGAAGATTAAAAAAGAGGTGTGGTACGATTTAGAATCATACCACATTCGCCAGACAATATGTATTTCTTTCATAAATTGTCTCTGTAAAGAGTGTATGTGTTTATCCACATGGTGTTTTATTTTGACTTATTTTCGAGCAATATTATAGGAGCGTATTTGCTAATCATTTCTGCGATATAATTTGCACAGCGATCAAAAGTTGTTTTTTCTTCTGGACGCATTTCTATTTTAGACATATGGGAGATTTTCTAAATCGTAGATCTTGGATGCAAAGTAGGTTAGTCTCCATAAGGTATGATAAAACAGCGAGATTGGAACGGTTTGGATTCCCATCTCGCTGTTTTTCAGCGCTGTTTTGAAACGCGCTTCTGACTCATATTACTTATGATTACTCTGCCTGTCTGATCTTGATCAAAAGCTGGCCGCCTTTGACCGTATCGCCTTCGTTGATCAGAATCTCCTCTACAACACCGCTCATGCGTGCGGCAGTTGCGGTCTCCATCTTCATCGCCTCGATAATAATGACAGTCTGACCTTCTTCAACCAGATCGCCGACCTTCACGTTGATGCTGCTAACTGCACCAGGGATGGATGCACCAATCTGTGTCTTATCCTCTGGATCTGCCATCGGAACCTTAATGATGTACTTCTGCGCTTCCGGATCCGGAACCTTAACATCTCGGCGAATACCGTTCAACTCGAAGGATACCGTTCTCATGCCGTCCTTATCCAGATCGCCTGGGCCAAGGTACTTGATAACCAAAGTCTTACCGTCTGCAATCTCAACGCGGTTGGTTTCGCCGATAGACAGACCATGGAAGAATACATGGCTGCCCAGCCGAACGATGTAACCGTACTGTTCTCTTTGCTTGACGAAGTCCCGATATACCTTCGGATACAGGGAATAAGACAATATCGCTCTCCAAGTAGGATTGGGGTCGAACTCTGCGACTTCCATCTTGACTTTCTCAAAATCAATTGGCTCCAGCAACTCGCCGGGACGGCAAGTAATTGCCTCACGGCCCTTCAGAACAACCTCCTGCAACTCCTTGGGGAATCCCCAGGCAGGCTGACCCATCATTCCGGAGAAATAAGTGATAGACGAATCCGGGAATGCCAGATTCTTGCCTTTTTCTACGATATTCTCCGGAGTCAGATCGTTCTGTGTCATAAAGATTGCCAAATCACCCACTGCCTTAGAGGATGGGGTTACCTTAATGATATTGCCCAACAATTCATTAGCCTTGCGGTAGTTTTCCTTGACTTCGGTGAATCGAACGCCCAGACCCATGCTCTCTACCTGGGGCTTTAAATTCGTATACTGGCCGCCAGGGATTTCATATCGGTAAATGTCCGTAGCCGGAGAAGTGATTCCACCTTCAAAAGCGTTGTAACGTAGGCGTACATCTGCCCAGTAATCGGTCAGTGGCTGCAATTCGTCCAGTTTCAAGCCGGTATCTCTGGGCGTCCCCTGGAGAGCAGCTACCACAGCATTTAGGGACGGCTGACTGGTCAGGGAAGACATAGAGGAAATGGCACAGTCCACGACGTCTACGCCGGCTTCTGCCGCCAACAGATAGGCTGCCACCTGATTGCCAGATGTATTATGTGTATGGAGATGAATTGGAAGGCTGATCTCCTGCTTTAATTCGGAAACCAGTTTCTTGGCTGCGTAAGGCTTCAATAGACCGGCCATATCCTTGATGGCCAGCATGTGAGCGCCGCGCTTCTCCAGCTCCTTTGCCATGTTGATATAGTATTTCAGGGTGTATTTATCCTCATTTGGATCCAGAATGTCGCCGGTATAGCAGATGGTGGCCTCCAGAATCTTATTCTGATTCAATACCTCTTCCATGGCAACTTGCATTCCCGGCATCCAGTTCAAGGAGTCAAACACGCGGAATACATCAATCCCACTGCGAGCAGCCTCTTTGATGAATTCACGAATGACATTATCGGGGTAATTGGTATAGCCTACCGCATTGGAGCCTCGGATCAGCATCTGTAACAGTACATTAGGAACCTTTTCCCGAATGATATCCAAGCGCTCCCATGGGGATTCGTGGAGGAATCGATAGGCTACATCAAACGTTGCGCCGCCCCAGCACTCTAAAGAGAATGCATCTGCTAAAACCTCAGAAGTGGCATCCATGGCATGCATAATGTCACGAGTGCGCACACGAGTACCCAGTAGAGATTGATGGGCATCCCGGCAGGTCGTGTCGGTGATCAACAGCTTCTGCTGAGACTTAACCCATCGTGTCACAGCCTCCGGGCCCTTGGTATCCAGCAGCTGTTTTAAGCCAGTGCGGCGGTTGCCGGTAACCGGCGGAAATCTTGGTATTTCAAACAGCTTGTGGTCCGCGTTCTCAGCAATGGACTTCTCAGCAATGTAATTCAAAAGCTTGGTAGCGCGATCCTCGCCGCCCTCAATTTCAAACAAAGACGGAGTTTCGTCAATAAACTTGGTATAGCACTGGCCTGCTTGGAAAGTCTCGTTTTGCAGTACGTTGGTAATAAACGCAATATTCGTCTTTACACCGCGGACATGAACTTCACGGATGGCACGCAGCGCCTTTTTACACACGCCTTCAAACGTGCTGTCCCAAGCGGTAACTTTTACCAACAAGGAGTCATAATAAGGCGAAATAGTAGCGCCAGTGCCTGCGGTGGCCTCGTCCAGACGAATGCCAAATCCACCGGAAACACGGTAGCCAGTGATGCGACCTGTATCCGGTGCGAAATTATTGGTCGGGTCCTCCGTGGTGACACGACACTGGATCGAGTAGCCATTCTGATGTACATCTTCCTGACTGCTAATGCCAATCAACGGATCAGACAGTTCCTTACCTTGCGCAATTAATATCTGAGCGCGAACCAGATCGATTCCGGTCACCATTTCCGTAACCGTGTGTTCTACCTGGATACGCGGATTCATCTCAATGAAGTAATGATTTCCGGATTTATCTACCAGAAATTCCAGTGTACCGGCATTGGTATAGCCAACATGCTTGGCAATCTTGACAGCATCTTCCAGAATTGTATCGCGAACCTCTTTTGGAATAGAGAATGCAGGAGTAAACTCTACAACCTTCTGATAGCGACGCTGTAAAGAGCAATCACGTTCATACAGATGGGCCACATTGCCCTTTTCATCGGCAATAATCTGTACTTCAATGTGTTTGGGATTGACCAAGAACTTCTCCATGAAGATGTCTGCATTGCCAAACGATTTGAGGGCTTCCGCACGAACCAGATCGAAGTTGATGCCGACCTCTTCTACCGTATCACAGCGGCGCATACCGCGTCCACCGCCACCGGCTGCAGCTTTCAGAATGACGGGGAAGCCAAACTGCACAGCCAGCTTTTGGGCCTCTTCCTTGCTGGCAAGAGGATCTGTTGTGCCGGGGGTAGTAGGAACATCACATTCCAGTGCCATCTGTTTCGCGCTGAGCTTGTCACCCATCATGTTTAGAATCGCAGAAGATGGACCAATAAATTTGATCCCAGCCTGCTCACAGGCCTTTGCAAAATCGCCATTCTCCGATAGAAAACCATAGCCAGGATGGATGGCATCGCAGTCATGGATCCGCGCCAATTCGATAATTCTGTGGATATCCAAATAAGCGCCAAGTGGGCTTTCATTCTCACTAATCAAATAGGACTCATCTGCGGCAGTTCGAAACGCGCTATAAGTATCCTCGTTGGAATAGATCGCAACTGCGGTCATGCCCAAATCGTGGCAAGCTCGGAAGATACGCATGGCAATCTCGCCACGATTGGCCACAAGTATCTTTTTGAACTCTTTGCTCATAATATTCTTCCTCCTTACATTTTTATTTGATGGTCATGTCAACCTGAAAGTCTATAAATGGTAGATTCAAAGTTTTCGATTTCCGGTTATCTTTTCTTTCAATCGTAATAGAACTACACCTGAAATAATGTTTTAAAAAGACACATAAGTTGTGATTTTTACAAAATTACAAAGCTTTACATCCGGACAGCAGCAAATCGGAAAAACGAACTGCTGTTCCAGTTAGAACCAAATGGTGTTGTTTGAACTATTAACCGGCAATAGCTCTGTCTATATGCTCGGAAATCAGACAATCTTCCTAAAACAGCCCGATCAGCCGTTTCTTGTCAAAGTATGCAGATAGAATTAAGCGACCTGAGCCCTGTGCACTGCAGAATTCAGGTCGCTTAGGCTTAATTTATTAAATTTTATCTAACTTTTCAAACTGAATCCAACGAAAAAGAACTTCGTTGTTTCTCCAACGAGACCAACGGAATTACAGCTTCTGACGCTCGTAAGACTGTTCCATCGCCGC
>JAUNSG010000020.1 GCA_030539335.1 Eubacteriales bacterium
GGAACTTTTAATCAAAAGTTGTTCTTATATGATTGCAGCAGAACAAAAAGCCCGCCTGAGCTATGACAATCTTCTGCGCCTGATCGATGACCCGGATGTGCGCGATCCGCTGAAGTTCCTGCGTGAGCGCGAAATTGTCCATTTCCAGCGTTTCGGCGAAGCTCTGGAAAATGTCCAGGAAAATCTCGATTCCAAAAACTATTATGCCTATAATCCGGCGTTTGATACCGGGTGTCTGCGAAACTCCAAACAGAAACGCTGAGAGGCACGGAAAAGCCAGAACAGGAGTAACCCTGTTCTGGCTTTTGATCCGTTTACCGCCTTTGTCTGTGTGTACCGCGGCTCGCAAAGTCCTTCTCAATGGAGGCCTTCCATTCCGCACCCATCGGTGCGGCGCAGGCGCGGATATGGCTGATCGCCCCGCTGACTGCCTCATAGTTCAGAGCCACTCCTCTGCTGTCCGCATGATAGTTGACGGCACGGTCTGCACCGATCCCCACACGCGCAGCGGTCGCAATCGCATCGATGTTCGCCCCGAGGAACAGGAACTCCCATCCATATTTCTTTTTCTCCTGTGCAACCATAGCCTGCACCTTCTCATAGGTATACGCGCGGCTGGCGTTTTCCATCCCATCCGTGATGATGACAAACAATACTTTATCCGCCCGTTTCTCCGGCACTGTGTGCTTCTGTACATCGGCGATCCGGCGAATCGTCATGCCAATCGCATCCAGCAGCGCGGTGCAGCCGCGAACCTGGTATTCCTTCGCCGTCATCGGCGGCACATGGGAAATCGCAAGCCGGTCATGCAGCAGTTCGTAGTCCTGGTCGAATAGAACGGTCGTCACATTGGCTTCCCCCGGCTCCCGCTTCTGTTGATCCAGCATGGAATTATACCCGCCGATGGTATCGCGCTCCAATCCATTCATGGAGCCGCTGCGGTCCAGAAGAAATACCAGCTCCGTACGGTTTGTCTTGCGCTCTGCCTTTTCCGCTTTTGCGGCCTTTCTCCAAAACAGTCTCATTGTCATGTCCTCCTGTCATGTCTTTGTTTTTGTGACTTTAGAATACCATTTCGAATGGGCAGAATGGTCGCTTGGCAGGCGACTTCGATGACAGACTGCCCGATCCAGTCTGCGACAGCGGCGCCAAGGCCGAAGGCGAAAAACCGCAGGGATATGACAAATGTCCGGCGAGGACAACATCGCCGGACATTCTTTTTTCATTGCTGTGTATCTTTTTGTTTTCGTTTTGGCTTCGGAGCGGTCAGTACAAAACTGTCCTCGATCAGACGGCCGATCTCCTCCTCGGTCATGCTGCCGTCCAAAATAATACTGACCCAATGCTTTTTGTTCATATGATACGCGGGGACAACCGCCGGGAAGGTATTTCTCCAGAAATCTCCCCATTGCGGGTCTGCCTTGACGTTGATCCAGATGTGTCCCTGCCGTTCGAAGATCAGGGCAAAAATCTTCTGGTTCCCCTTGTGCCGCATACAGGTCAGTTATCGTCCCCAAAAGGATCGTCCGGATAGACCGCCGGAAACGCCAGGCAGACGGCAACCGCCTCTTCCCGGGTCAGCATCCTTCCGCCTTTCTCCGCCGGATCTCATCCAGAATCGGCTCGTCTGCCGGACAGAATTCCAGCGCATCCATTTCCTCCACCGTGACCCAGCGCAGATCGTTGTGCTCCAGCCTTTGCGGCACCCCATCGGCGATGGCCGCGTGGAACAGTGTCAGATGTACCGTCAGGTCGGGATAGGTATGGGTGACCTCCCAAAAGACTTCCTTTACCGAAACCGTAATCGCCAGCTCTTCCCGGCATTCACGGACAAGCGCTTGTTCCCTCGTCTCGCCCGGCTCAACTTTCCCGCCGACAAATTCCCACAGCAGCCCCCGCGCCTTGTGCGCCGGGCGCTGACAGGCCAAAAACCGGTCGCCGTCCCAAATCAGCGCCGCTACCACCTCTGTCATCGTATCTCCCTTCCTTTCGGCTCATGCACCCAGCAGCTTCTGATCGAATGCAAACAGCGCCTCGTTGATCTCATAGATGTCATACACCTGATTGTCAATGCAATATTCGATAATGACATCAAATTTGCTGCTGTGCGACAGCGCATAGCCTGCACGCCCCAGCAGATCGGTTGTCTCATCCAGATTCAGCCGGAGCGCGATCGCCAGCGCAATCGCGGTCTGTTTGCTCGGTTTGTAGCTGTCCTTGCGGATTTTGGAAAACAGCTTGCGGTCAAGATTCGCCCGCTTGTACACCTCCACATCCGTCATTCCCTTTTCATCGATCAGCCGCAGTAGCATTTTGGAAAAGGAATCGTCCAGATGTTCCATCAAATCGCGCAGAGAGCGTTTTGGCCCCAGCGCTGCCGATGGCATGGAATCCTGCGCTGCCGCCGGTGCGAACTGCTTCTCCTGCTCCCGCTCCTGCCGCTGCAGGGCAATGGACTCTGTCTGCCAGCGGCGGTCTTCCCGGCGAGCATCCACGTAGTGATCGTCAATATAGGCCCGAATACCGGAAAACTGTGACTGGCCGAGCACAACCGCACTGCGGTCAAACAGCACGAGAGCAACCTCCATCTCGTTCCCCTTCAAAAATTCACGGATGGCATCGGTCGCGATGCGGAGCGCCTCCTCCTTCGGATAGCCGTAAATCCCGGAGGAAATCAGCGGGAAGGAAATGGACCGGCATCCATGCTGTTTCGCCAGGTGCAGGGACTGGATATAACAACTGCGCAGCAGCTCGGGTTCGTTCTGATGGCCGCCGTGCCAGATCGGTCCCACCGCATGGATGACGTATTTGGCCGGAAGACCAAAGCTCTTGGTAATCACGGCCTGTCCCACCGGGCAACGTCCGATTTTCCGGCATGCGCGGTTCAATTTGTCGTAATTCGCCGCGGCGAAGATCGCGCCGCAGACACCGCCGCCCGGCATCAACTGGCTGTTCGCCGCATTGACAATTGCATCCGTCGGCATTTTGGTGATATCATTGCGTATCAGCGTAAATGGCATGGAATCCCCTCTCTCTCCGTATTGCTATACCAATTATAGCACAGCCAATTCTCCGGACACAACACAAAAGCGGCCGCTCGGAACGGCCGCTTTTGTGTTGGAAAAGAAAAAGGAGAAGAACCAAATATTCAGCACTCTGTTTTGAGTCCGAGTACTGACTCTGCTTTGGCTTTGGCTGTCTGGGGGCCCTTGTTGAACAGTGCGAGTACGAACAGGACCGCTGCCGGAACCAGCAGGACGCCCATACCGAGGCGGATGCCGGCCATTTCGGCGACACTGCCGACGATCGATGGGGTAAGGATCGATCCCGGATTGGTAAGGGTGATAAAGACGCTCATGGCGAGCGGATAACGGCCAAATACGTCGCCGGCATTGGAAACCGTGGTGCCGTACATGCCGGAGAGCGACAAGCCCAGGCCGATCGTGCCGATCAGCATAGGAACCAGGCTGTGGCTCATGACCAAAACGACGAGGAATACGACAATGCCGGTGCTCAGCATACGGATCAGCTTTGCCGACGTCATACGGCTGCCGAGTGCGCTGCATCCAAACCGTCCGAGCAGAATGACAATCCACAGCAGGGAGGTGAGGAGCTGGGCGGAATCCGCCTGTACCACGCCGCTGTCGGTGTAATAGGTTACCATCCATCCCATGACCGAAGCCTCGACACAGAGGTAAAAGAACATGATAAAGATCGTATACCAGAACAGTTTCTCTTTGAAGAATCCAAAGGAATTTCCGGCATTTTTCGGGCGCTCATAGGAAATGCTGTCCATTTTCATGAAGCCCGACGTAATCATGGAAATGATGCCGAGCGCAATGACCACATACAGTGCATAGCGCCAGCCGCTGTCGCCAAAAACGCGGTTGCAAATCAGGGCGAGGAACGGAGCGGATACCGCACCGATCGCAAAGAAGCCATGCAGGGCGTTCAGCGGTGCAGAGGAGCCGCCGGACAGGGCGCTGACCGCGTGGTTGTTGTAATTGCTGACGGCGCCGCGTCCCAAGCCGGTGAGCAGCAGTGCCGCGATCAGCAGGTATGGATTGCCCGTGATCAGGGTGATGGCAAAGCCGATAAAGGTCAGCGGATTCAGCACCATCAGGGAGCGCTTGAGTCCGATCGTCAGTGGAATCAATCCGGCGAACAATCCCGCCGCCATATTGCCGATGGAATGCGCCGAAATCAGAAATCCGCCGATCTGGTAGCTCAGCCCGTATTCTTCTTTCATCATCGGGAGGATCGAACCGATCAGGATGACAAACACACCCTGGATCAGATAGAGAAAAAATAGATTGCCAATCATGTACTGGTCGTTGCCGTTCAGGCTCTGAAAGAATTTTTTCATCGGATACATCCCTTTCTATCTCGTTTTTTGTTGTACCCATTATCGCGCAGACGGCGTTTTTTTTCTTTCACAATTCAGCACAAATTTTTCTTCCATCGATTTTTTCTCTTCCGCAGATTTATCCACACATCACCTAAGTTTTTCGTGTTTTCCCTCGTTTTTTGGAATTTTTTCATCATTTTCTTTGAATTGCCTTTTCCGATTTGTTCTCCAATCCTGCACGATTTGTGATAAAAATTTTTATGATTCCTGCAACAGGTAAAAAACCGGATCATCCGCCGTTCCCTCCCGGTTGACAGAATCCCCATTCTGTGCTATCCTGTTTTCACTAAAACCTCGTGTGGATTTTTCTAGTTTCTCTGCAAGCTATTTTCGCCACGCAACATCCCGTCGGGATCGTTGCGTGGCTTTTTTGTTTTTTATCCCAATCCGCACGATCTGCCAAGGAGGAAACGATGAACGAAAATTTCATGAAGGAAAAGCCTGTTTTTCCGCTCATCACAGCGATGGCACTTCCGATGGTTATTTCCATGCTGGTCAATTCGTTGTACAACATTGTGGACAGCTTTTTTGTCGCGCAGATCAGCGAAGATGCGATGACCGCTGTGTCCCTGGTCTATCCAATTCAAAACCTCATCACCGCCGTCGCCATCGGGTTCGGCGTGGGGATCAACGCCGTGATCGCCTTCCACCTGGGCGCCGGTGAGAAGACAACCGCCAATATCGCGGCAACACACGGCCTTCTCTTTTCCGTCTTACATGGTATCCTGCTCACCGTGGGAAGCATCGCGGTGATGCCTGTCTTTTTGCGGATGTTCACCTCGGCAAGCCACGTCATCGCGCTCGGAACACAGTATTCTTCGATCGCGTTTTCCTTTTCCCTCGTCATCATGCTCAGCCTCTGGTTTGAGAAAATCTTTCAAGCAGTGGGGCGGATGAAAACCACCATGTTCGCCATGCTGTGCGGGTGTATCACCAACCTCATTCTGGATCCACTGCTGATCTTCGGCATTGGCTTTTTCCCGGCGCTGGGCATCCGCGGGGCTGCCATCGCAACCGGAATCGGCCAGGTCGTCACGGTGGCCGTTTACCTGATTTTTTATGCCGCCTTTTCACTTCCTGTACACGTCGGACGGAAGTATCTCACCTCCGACCGGAGCATTTCCCTCCGGCTCTACGCGATCGGCATTCCGGCCACGCTCAATCTTGCGCTGCCCTCCCTGCTGGTTTCCAGTCTGAATGCCCTCCTCGCCCTGTACTCCCAGAGCTATGTTGTCATCCTGGGCATCTATTACAAGCTCCAGACCTTCCTCTACCTCCCCGCCAACGGCATTGTCCAGGGGATGCGTCCGATCATCGGATTCAACTTTGGGGCGAAAGAATACAAGCGGGTCAAAAAGATCTATGCGGTCACGCTGGGCATGAGCGGCGTCATCATGGCGCTCGGAACCGTAATCTGCCTGCTTGCCTCGGAACAGCTCATCGGCCTGTTCACCACCAATCCCGAGACCATCGCCGCCGGACAGATCGCACTGCGCATCATCAGCGCCGGGTTCCTTGTGTCCGCGGTTTCGGTGACCTCCTGCGGCGCGCTGGAGGGACTCGGAAAAGGCCCTCAGTCGCTCGTGATCTCCCTGTGCCGCTATGCGGTGATCATCCTGCCGGTCGCATTCCTGCTGTGCCGGATGGCCGGCCCGCTCGGCGTCTGGAATGCGTTCTGGATTTCCGAAGCGATCACCGCCGTCATCGCGGTCGTCGTCTATCGCGGTGCGGTCAAGCGGTCGTATTGACCGCCTGTCCGGTGTCATTTCTCCAGCCGGATCACCTCTGTCGCAACCGCCTCCCGGAAGGCGCGGTCATGCTCCACAAAGACCATGGTCGGGGAAAACTCGTTCAGCAGCCGCTCGATCTGTATGCGGGAATATACATCGATAAAATTGAGCGGTTCATCCCACACATACAGATGCGCCTCCTCACAAAGGCTCTTGGCCAACAGAACCTTTTTCTTCTGTCCGTTCGAAAAGTCCCGCATGTCCTTTGTAAACTGCACGCGGCCGATATCCATCTTCCGCAGAATCGCTTTGAACCGGCTTTCCTCCAGATGATGCTCGCGTGCAAACGTGGTCAGGGACCCCCGCAGATGGGAGGTGTCCTGCGGCACATACGAAACCACCAGGCCGGAACTCCGTTCCACGCCGCCGGTGTACTCCATCTCCTGCCCGAGCAGCAGTTTGAGCAGGCTGCTCTTTCCGCTTCCGTTTCTGCCATCCAGCGCAATCCGTTCCCCCTGCCGGACGACAAACGAAACCGGTTTATTGACTGGAATTCCATCGTATCGGATCACAATATCCGAAACAGAAACCAGTGTATCCGCGTGATACCGGAGCGGTGACAGCAGCAGACGCTCTGCGGTCTCGGTATTTTTCAAAAGCCCTGCCTTTTGCCCAATGGCCCTCTGCTGCCGTGCTTCGATGGACTTGGCCCGTTTCATCATCTTGGCGGCCTTGTGCCCGACATATCCCTTGTCCGCCGCGCCAACCTTCGACGCTTCCACCCGGTCCGACCATCCCGCCGTGCGCGCTGCCGCCCGCTGCAGTTGGCGGATGTCCCGCTGCAAACGGCGGTTTTGTCCCTGTTCCAACGCCTGCTGCCGCTCAAAATTCGTCATCCACGAGGAAAAATTTCCGCGCTGCACCTCAATATTGGCGCGGTTCAGGGCCAGAATATGATCCACACAGCCATCCAGGAAACAGCGGTCATGTGACACCAGAAGAAAGCCTGTTTTCTTCTGCAAATAGGCCGATACCAGCTCCCGGGCACGGGCATCCAGATGGTTCGTCGGCTCATCAATCAGCAGGAAATCGCCCTCGTTTAAGAACAGCGCTGCGAGCAGCACCTTGGTCTGCTCCCCTTGGGACAGCGCTGCAAATGGACGCCAAAGAACCGTCGGCTCCACCTCGAGATAGGAGAACTCCCGCAGGAATTCCCACTCCTCCGCCCGTGGACAGATTTCCTTCAGGATGTCCCCGGTTTGTTGTCCCACATCGGTGACCGGATAGGGGAAATATTGAAACCGCACCGACGCCCGGATCGTGCCGGAATACGGGTACTTGCCGCGCAGCAGGCTAAGAAAGGTTGTCTTTCCTCTGCCGTTTCTGCCGACAAAGCCGAGCTTCCAATCCGTATCAATCTGGAGATTGACCTGCTCGAAAATGATATCGCCGCTCGACGGGTAGGAAAATGTGAGGTTTTTTACCTGAATTCTTGACATTCTGCCTCATCTCCTTTTTCAAAAAAATAAGAGCTGCAAGAAAGACCCTTCTTACAGCTCATCACAGCACAGCATTGCCGCACCATTCTACTGCGGCAATCCATATATGGGTGAACCGATGGTTCTCTTTCCTGCAAGGACGCAGCAGTACAGCAACTGCTGCTGGATTGTATCATTACTTGCAAGAAACAAAAATCATCGGTTCACCCCTTTCTTTTTTCTATGTTTGGTCAGTGTATCACGGTTCCGTGGAAAAAGCAAGCCTGTTTCTACGGTTCGTCCTCTTCCTCCCTGGGATTCAGGATGTCATAATTCTGATAATTTTTGCGGAAACGGCTCGGTGAAATCCCAACATACCGGCTGAAGCGCTGGTTGAAATGGCTCTGCGAGTCATACCCGACCATCTGCGCAATCTTCGTGATGGAATAATCCGTCGAAATCAGCAGCGTCTGTGCCTCTCCAATCCTCCGGCGCAGGACATACTGCATCGGGGAATACCCCAGCATGTTCTTAAATTCGTGGGAGACATAGGATTCACTCAGCCGGAGCGCTTCGCTGATGGTCTTTAACGTGAGCGGCTCCCGGAAATGCCGGTCGATGTATGCCTGGATCACCCGTCCCATCATATACTGGTTCGATACCGGTTCGGCTGCCTGCTCCGCATGGATCGCGCGCCAGATGATCTCCAGCAGCGCCTGCGTATAGGACTGCATCACACACGCGCTCCATTCTCCCCCGCGCTCCATTTCGCGCAGCATGTCCCGGCAGAGCTGCAAAATCCGGTCGAATTCCTTTCGGACATGCAGCACCGGGCTGGCCTCATCCGGAATCAGTGCGTTGGGCCGCAGGCCCGGAACCTGCAGATTCCCGATCGCAAAGAAATAGCTCCCGATCTGATTGTTCTGATCGGACAGCTCATCGTGCACGACATGGCTGTTATAGATCAGGATATCCCCCGGCTGAATCCACTGTTTTTTCTCCTGTATCAAATACTCGCTTTTCCCGCTGTAAATAATGCTGATCTCCACATACTCGGCATGGGAGTGCAGAACGCGGGGATAGCTGCTGATCTGCGGCGGTATCTCTCCCAGATAATACAGCCTGGGACAGGTCTCCGACTGGAAGGTCGGCACAAAATTATCCTTGATAAAATACTGAACCATTCTCTGCCTCCCTTTCTGTCATCCCAATCAAAATTCGTCCGCTGCCGGCTCATCGCTCTCGATGTCCGCAAAGCTTCCCCGGATCAGTGTAACCAGGGTGTGCGGGTCGATCTCAATCTGTGTCCCAATGCGTCCGCCGGAAATGATGATCGCCGGCATCGCCTCCGCGCTGCTGCTGACCACCGTCGGGAACTGCTTTTTCATCCCGATCGGGCTGCATCCGCCGCGGATGTAGCCGGTGATCGGATTGATCTCTTTGACATGGATCATCTGAACCGACTTCTCCCCGACCGCCCTGGCCGCACGCTTGAGATCCAGCCCGGCAGCTACCGGGATGACAAATACAAAATATCCGCCGCTCTTTCCGCGCGTGACCAGCGTCTTATAGACACACTCCAACGGCTGTCCCATCTTATTCGCCACCGTGATGCCGTCCACCTTGTCCCCCGGGTCATAGGTATACACTTGATAGGCTACCTTCGCCCGGTCCAGGATCCGCATCGCGTTGGTTTTGGCTTCCTTCCCCATTCTGGTGATTCCTCCTATTTTTCTTCTGTTTCCAGTATACACAATTTTCCGTCCCGATTCCAGCCCAATTCCGGCGGGAGAAAGGAAACCCCGCATTCCGGGAAGACAGAATACGGGGTTGGTGAATCCGAAGGAAACGTCAAATTATAATCGAAAGGAAAGGCCATGACTGCCGCGGCAATCACGGTGATATCCGCCAGCACTTAGCGCACAAGGATTCTGGAGGCCATCGCACGGCTGATCGCGACGCGCGCGCCCTTGACCGCAACAATCAGGTTGCCGCCCAGCTCACTGATAATCTTCACCTCAGCCTCTTCTGCGAAGCCAAGATTCGCCAAAAAGCGACGTGTATCCTCTTTCCCGCGAACCGCACATACAATTCGTTTCTCATCGCGGCTTACCATTGTCAGCGGCATGGTACCGGATACCGACAACGGCGTTCTCGTCCTTTGATCCATTGTCATCGTTCCTGCTTCTACCATTTGGGCTTCCTCCTTATTAGTTTTCGCTAATCTGGCACGGTGAAAAAAGCGGATGGAAGAGAAAAATCCCCTCAATTCCGCATAATTCCCATACATTAATTTCCTTGATTGGTTTTAGTATAGACTTTTTCTCTCGGACTGTCAATTCTTTTTCCAATTAACCCACACTAATATTTTTCTGCTCCATCTGGTCTTTTTTATCTAATTTATCCAAAAGTTTTCCCTCACCTCCCATTCAAACCACCAATATTTCCCCTGAAATTTCCATTTCCCCTTTCTTATTTTGAGGGGCTTTATCCAAAGTTAACTTCCTTAAAATTGCATGTTTGTTTCTTTTTTGCTTCAATCTCGTTCTTTCCCGACAGTCCGACGACAAGTTCTGCTATGATAAAAAAGACAAAAAACGTTTCATTGGAACAGGAGTGTATTTTATGAGCCAACCCAAACGCAAGCTTCCCATCCGTCCCCAGTCCCTGATCATGATGTTTTTCGCCGGCTGCATCAGCTCGATTGCCGTCACGATGTTTCTCGCACCGGTGCAGCTTTATGACAGCGGCATTGCGGGTACCTCCATGCTTCTGTGGCAGGTCACGCCGGATGCATTTTCCATTTCCTTCTTCCTCGTTGTCCTGAACATCCCGCTGTTTTTGTTCGGCCTGCGCAAGCAGGGATTGGAATTTACCATCAACGCCGTCTGGGCGGTCATTGTCTTCTCTGCCGCATCCCACATCGTTCCGGAATTTTTGCCGTTTGATGTCAGCTCCGCTTCCCCCTTTGCCGGAAATGACCTTCTGCTGTGTGCGCTGTTCGGTGGCCTGATCGCCGGGATCGGGAGCGGACTCAGCATCCGTTTCGGCGGCGCGATCGACGGCATTGAGGTCATGGCGGTCATCTTCGCCAAGCGCCTCGGCATCTCCGTCGGCACGTTTGTCATGATCTATAATATCCTTCAGTACATTGTCATCGGCATTGTCTTCTCGAGCTGGATTCATCCGCTGTATTCCATCGTCACATACTGCGTCGCGATTCACGCGGTGGACTTCATTGTAGACGGTCTGGACAAGGCGAAATCCGCGATGATCGTCACCTCAAAGGAACAGGAGATCAGCGAAGCGCTGTCCGAAGCCTTTGGCAAGGGCATCACACACATCAATGCGCGCGGCTATTATTCGGATGTCGACCGCACGATTATCTATTTTGTCGTCAACCGCTTCCAGATCGCCCGCCTGAAAAGCATTGTCACGGAGATCGACCGCAATGCCTTCATCACCATCACCGAGGTCTCCGACGTCCTCGGCAAAAGCGTCAAAAACTCGGTCTGAGCGGCCGGATGCTACGAGACAGACAAACAGGACACACCTCCACCGGGTGCGTCCTGTTTTTTATTCCGTCATTATTTTCGCTTGTATAGGCAAGAATACTCGGAATTATGCAGAATTTCCGTCTGTTTTTTGGATAAAAGAGCTATTACAAAATCTTGAAAAAAGTGTTATACTATTTGTAACGGAGGGAATCGCATTCTGGGATTCCCTATGGATTTTCTACATTGTGAGGTGTTATTCTGTGTTTCATGTAAATGACTGGGTCGTCTACGGTACTTCGGGTGTCTACTGCATCGTCAACACTGATCTGCCCGATCCGACCGGCGTAGAGAAAGACCGCCGCTATTATGAGCTGCAAGCGTCCAAGCAGAAATGCCGTACCTATGTCCCGATGGACTCCTCCATCCGCATGCGTCCGGTCATTTCGAAGGAACAGGCACACGCGTTGATTTCACATATCCCCGACCTCGACACGCCGCTCTGTACCGAGCAGGGCAAAAATTCCGCCGAAAAGTACTACAAAGAGCTGCTGCAAAACAGCGATTGCGAAACCATCGCGGGCATTGTGCACAAGCTGACCGAGCGCCGCAACAAGCTGCTCAAGTCCGGACGCCATATGAGCTATACCGAGGAAAAATACCTGCGCCGCGGGCGCGACCTGCTGGACAGTGAGTTTTCCGTTGCGCTGGGCATCCCACAGGAGGACGTCGCCTCGTTCGTCCGGAAGAACATGCCGAACAAATAAACCGAAGGAATTTGACAGGGCAAACCGGTGTGTTTGCCCTTTTTTCCTGCAAAAAAGTCTGGAAACACAGGATTTCCCCCTGATTTCCAGACTTTCTTTTTTTATCCGATGTTCCAGCTCATGCGCAGGGTCGCGGAATTGGCCGCGACGAGCAGCGCACTAAAGATATGGACCAGACACGCCGACGACGGGGACAGCCCGCCGACAGCCGCCAGCAAAAGGAACCAGAAATTAAAGGACATCGCAATAAAAATGTTGTTGCGCACCTTTTTGACGACCTTGCGCGCCAGCTCGAACAGATACGAAACCTTGCGTACTTCGTCATCAACCAACACAACGTCGGCGGATTCCACCGCGACATCACTGCCGATCCCACCCATCGCAATGCTGGTGTAGGCTGCCTTGAGGGCGAGGGAATCGTTGACGCCGTCACCGACCATGCAGACATGCTCCTTGCCCTGCTCCATCTCACGCAGCTTGTCCAGCTTATCCTCCGGCAGGAGATTGGCATAGACCTGCTTCATATTGAGCTGATAGGCGATGGTCTTCGCCGTCGCCTCCCGGTCACCCGTGAGCAAAACCGTATCCAGCTTCAGCTCTCCCAGCCGGGTAATCAGGGTGCGCGCATACAGGCGCAGGGTATCGGCAAAGGCGATAAAGCCGATAAATTCCCCATCCCGCAGGACAAAGATCGACGTCGCTCCCTCGTCTTCCCCCAGCGTATCGCTGTGCATCGTCGCGGCATAGGGGATCGCAAAGCCGTGCTGCTTCATGTACTCCGGCTTGCCCAACAGCAGCTTTTTCCCACAAACCGTCGCCTGGATACCCATTCCGGCGGTCATGGCGAACTCCTCTGCCGGAAGCAGCTCCATGCCCTGTTCCCGGGCATATGCGAGGAGCGCTTTGCCGAGCGGATGCTCGGACTGCTGTTCGGCCGAAGCGGCCAGCACGAGAAGCTCCTCCTCGGACACGCCCTTCTCCGTGCGGACAGCGACTACCTTCGGGGCGCCGAACGTCAGGGTGCCCGTCTTGTCAAACGCGACCTTTGTGACCTTGCCCAAGCGCTCCAGGACATCGCCGGACCGGATGATAATGCCATAACGCGAGGCGTTCGCGACACCCGCCAGGAACGCCGTTGTCGTCGCCATGGTAAACGCCACCGGACAGCAGCAGACCAGGATCGCAACCGCGCGCGATGCCTCGCCGGTCACCGCAAACACGATAGCGGCCAGAACAATCGCGGCCAGGACAAGAATCGTCCCCCATTTGTCCGCGATCCCGATCATCGGCGCTTTGTCCGCCTCGATGGTCCCGGCAATCTGCACCATGCGCTGCATGGTGCTGTCACGTCCGATGTGCTCGGCCCGCATGGTAAAGCTCGCAAATTGATTGATGGTGCCCGAAAGCACGCCATCGCCCGCCGCCTTATCCACCGGCATCGGCTCGCCGGTGATAACCGACTGATCGACAGAGGTCTCGCCGGATACAATCACACCGTCGACCGGGATGGTTTCCCCGGCCAGCACAACCAGCTCGTCGCCGACCGCAACCGACTCCACCGGGACATCTGTCTGCTGCCCGTCCCGCAGGACATGTGCCGTCTGCGGGGTCAGCCGCATCAGCTGCTCAATCCCTTCCTGCGCATGCCGTGCGGTATTGTCCTCCAGCAGCGAAACCAGCATGGCGATCCATCCCACCATACCGGCCGCAAACCACGCCTGTACGGCCATGGCAGCGAACATGGCGATCGG
Source organism: Eubacteriales bacterium (assembly GCA_030539335.1). Classification (GTDB taxonomy): domain Bacteria; phylum Bacillota; class Clostridia; order Oscillospirales; family Butyricicoccaceae; genus Butyricicoccus_A. Next base: position 13,629 of record JAUNSG010000020.1, read on the forward strand.
GACGAGAATATCTGCATGCAGGCGGCGTTCCCGTACCAGCCGCCCTATCACCGAAACCAGCATCGGAAGTCCGCTGAACACAATGGCGAGAACGGCCGGGTCGACGGAAGTTCCCTCCAGCAGATGTAGATAGCTGACAACCAATGCCACAGCGGACAGGACAATCCCCAGCTTCTTCCCCGTCCGCTTTGTTGTCTTATTTGTCTTTTCCATAGTACCTATCCTTTAATATCTATCGTTCGAATGTTTTTACACCTGCCGTTTGTAAAAGAAGGCAAACAGCGCTGCGGCAAATGCGCAGAGCACGACAAATACCATATCGCTGATCACGCGTGTCGTGAGGGCGTGACTCAGGACGATCTCCATGATGCCGGAGATCAAAAACGCAATCGAAAACGCGATGCAGATAATGGTAAGCCATTTCCACATCTTTTGGTTTTCCGGATGCTTCGGAATCTCCACGTCCTCCGGAACCGGACGATGGCAGACCGGACACGCCACGTCGGTTTCCCCGATGCGGTTACCGCAATACTGGCATATCTTCTTATCCATGTGTGTTTCTCCCTTTCTCTTTCAAAATCGGACAAATGCCCTTATCTGTTAGGATAACACAGCTTTTCCGTTCGTTCAACGCCTTTCTGTTCGTTTCCTGTCAGCCTTTTCCGAATCATTACAAAATTGTAAACTCTTTTTTAATAAATTTTCCAAATCCAGTTGCAACTGTTTTCTTGTTTTGTTATAATATGTTTACAACTTGTTGGGTGATTCCTGCACAAGTTATAAAACACGGCAGGCCATCGATCCGGAACGAGGGCCGGCTGTGCGAAAAGAAAGAAATAAAGGAGAATATTGAGATGGATCTTATTATCACCGCTGTGGAGTTCCTGGCGTTTACGATCCTCGTTGCGGTTATCTCTTGGTGGAAGACCAAGGACGATAAGCTCGACACACAGGATGGTTATTACCTGGCAGGCCATAGCCTCATCGGTATTGTCATCGCTGGTTCCCTGCTGATGACAAACCTGTCCGCAGAACAGCTCGTCGGCAACAACGGTCAGTCTGCCCGTGTTGGTATGTCCACCATGGGTTGGGAGGTTACCTCCGCAATCGCACTGACCTTCCTGGCATTCGTTTTGATGCCTCGTTACCTCAAAACCGGTCTGACGACCGTACCGGAGTTCTTTGAAACCCGTTACGACAAATTCGCTCGTCGTCTGGTCTCTATTATCGTTCTGTTCTCTTATGTCGTTATTATGCTCCCGAATATCCTGTATGCTGGTGCGCAGGTATTCGTCGAGATCTTCAATGTACAGGAGATCACCGGACTGTCCCAGTTCTGGTGCCTGGCCATCCTCGGCGCCATCATCGCTGTCGTCGGTGCGTGTTACGCACTGTTTGGCGGTCTGCACGCCGTTGCTCTGTCCGACTCCATCAACGGCATCGGCCTCATCGTCGGCGGCCTGCTCGTCCCGATCTTCGGTCTGGTCAAGCTGTCGGAGGTACGTGGTACCGGCGCCGGCTTTTCCGAAGGCTTCCATCTGTTCCTGACCCTGGATCCGGTTCGTCTGAACGTCTGGAACCCGGTCAATCTGAATGAGCCGTATCTGCCGTGGCCGCTGCTGTTCACCGGCATGGTCATCAACAACCTGTACTACTGGTCGACCAACCAGTCCATCATTCAGCGTACATTCGGTGCACAGAACCTCAAGGAAGCACAGAAGGGCGCAATTTTCGCCTCCTTCATGAAGATCTGCACCCCGCTGATTATCGTATTCCCGGGCATCATCGCTTACTTCATCTGGGGAGAAGAGGTTTGGACGAACAACGGCGACGTCGCTTACCCGATGATCGTCAACGGCGTTATGCCGAGCTGGCTGCTTGGCTTCTTCGCTGCCGTCATGTTCGGCGCAATTCTGTCTTCGTTCAACTCCGTACTGAACTCTGCCTCCACCATTTATGCGCTGGATATCCATCGTCCGATCTTCAATCCGGGCTGCTCGGATGCACACTGCGTTAAGGTTGGTCAGACCTTCGGTACTGCTCTGACGGTATTTGCGATCATCCTTTCCCCGTTCATGCTCTACATGGGCGGCATTACCTCGTTTGTAAACTCGGCATTCGCTGCGTTTAACACCCCGATCTTTGTTTGCCTGGCCGTCGGCTTCCTCTCCAAGAAGGCTTCTGCCATCCTGCCGAAGGTCGTCATTCCGATCCACGTTGTCCTGTACTGCCTGCTGCAGTTCATCCTGCGCAACCAGATCGATGCCCTCGCAAACGTACATTATCTGTATTTCACCGCCGTTCTGTTCGTTGTCGATATGATTATCGTCGCAATCTGCAACAAGGTTGCTCCGCGTCAGACCGACTTCGTTCTGGAGGATCATGCTGCGGTCGACCTGACTCCGTGGAAGCTCGGCAAGGCTGTCGCCTGCGTTTCCCTGATCGTCATGGCAATCGCCTATATCATCTTCTCCCCGATCGGCGTCGCCGCTTCCGGCTATGTTACCTACACGGTAATGTAATCCGAAGCCGGATTGTCTCCTAATCCGGAGTAGGGTACAGTCCAATCCCATAGCGAATCACTCCCCACAGTCATAAGACTGTGGGGAGTTTTTTTGTGCCGCGGCCGCCGTTACCGCCCTCGCCGTTTCCCCCCAAGCGGGCCTCGCATTCCCCCAAGACATAAGATCTGGAACACGGTGTATTTCCCGGTTCCGGATCTTTTTTCCTCCGTACGAATTCGATTTGTTTAAACGCACAATTCTGCTCCCAAATAGGCATTTATGTTCTTCTATTATACACTTGTAATTCGTTTTCCAAAATTATATAATGTTATTGTTAGGGTAAAATCCGTTTGAAAAAATTTGAAACAGGAGTGTACAAAATGAAAAAACTTATTTCCATTGCTCTGGCGACTACGCTTTGCCTGGGCCTTCTGGTTGGCTGTGGCGGCGGTTCGTCCAGTTCCTCTGAGACCGCTGCGGCTGGCAGCGCTTCCGGTTCCGCATCGGCAGCCGCTTCCGGCAGTCTCACCACGGTCGACGGCGTGCTGACAGTGGGCACCAACGCTGCTTTCCCTCCGTATGAGTATTACGACGGCGATGACATCGTTGGTATCGATGCCGATATCGCAAAGGCCCTGGCAGATAAGCTCGGTCTGGAGCTCGAAATTATTGATATGGACTTTGGTTCGATCATTACTTCCGTTCAGACCGGCAAGGTTGATGTCGGTGTTGCCGGCATGACGGTTACGGAAGATCGTCTGGAGAATGTCAATTTCACCGATTCCTATGCAACTGGCACACAGGTTATCATCGTTCCAGAGGATTCCTCCATCAAGACGGTCGACGATCTGGACGGCGCGCTGATCGGCGTTCAGGAGAGCACCACCGGCCACATCTACTGCTCGGATGACTACGGCGAAGAGAATGTTGTCGCTTACACCAACGGCGCCACCGCAGTACAGGCTCTGATCCAGGGCAAGGTAGACTGTGTTGTCATCGACAAGCAGCCGGCGATGACCTTCGTAGAGGAGAACGAGGGACTGAAGATTCTGGATACCGAGTACGTGACCGAGGATTATGCCATTGCGGTCGGCAAGGACAACGAGGAGCTGCTGAACGAGCTGAATACGGCTCTGCAGGAGCTGATTGACGACGGTACCGTCCAGACCATTCTGGATAAGTACATTGCCGCAGAGTAATTACAAGGATACATACAGAGAGACATGGCGGAACGAATCGGATACTTTTCGTTCCGCCATTTTCTGAAAGAGGGGGATTTTACTTCCGATGGAAAACTTTATGGACAGCCTGCAAACAGGCATTTATCAGACTTTTATTTTAGATGACAACTATCAGTACTTCCTCAACGGCATCCGTATCACACTGACCGTCGCATTCCTTGCCCTGATTTTCGGCATGATTATCGGTGTGATTCTCGCACTGATCCGCACCTCGCACGACCAGCAGCAGCCGGGCAAGCGGAAGAGTGCGATTCTCGGCATTCTCAATCTGCTCGCACGCCTCTATCTGACGGTAATCCGCGGCACGCCGAGTATGGTACAGCTTCTGATTATGTGGTTTGTGATCTGGGCCAGCGCCCGTTCCTCCGACCGAAACCTGATTATCTGTGCGATCATGGCGTTCAGCATCAATTCCGGCGCCTATATTACCGAAATTATCCGTTCCGGTATCATGTCGATCGACAAGGGACAGATGGAAGCCGGCCGGTCACTTGGCCTGACGTATGCGAAAACCATGCGGTACATCATTGTCCCGCAGGCATTTAAAAACGCGCTTCCGGCGCTTGGCAACGAAATGATTACCCTGTTAAAGGAAACCTCCATCGTTACCGTCATTGGTCTGAAGGATCTGACCAAGGGTGCAATGATTATTCAGGGAAAAACCTATCAGGCATTGATTCCGTTCTTTGCCATTGCCGCGATTTATCTGGCAATGGTTATGCTGCTGACCTGGCTGCTGAGCCGGTTGGAAAGGAGAATGAGACAGAGTGATATACGTTAAGAACCTTTGTAAGCAATTTGGCGACAATCACGTATTAAAGGATATCACCGAGCACATCGCCCCGGGAGAAAAGATTGTCATTATTGGTCCGTCCGGTTCGGGTAAATCCACCTTCCTGCGGTGTCTGAACCTGCTGGAGCAGCCGACCAGCGGTACCATCCAATTCGACGGCACGGAGATCACCGCTCACGGCATCGATATCAACCGAATTCGCCGCCAGATGGGTATGGTATTCCAACATTTTAATCTGTTCGCGAATCTGACGGTCAAGAAAAACATTACGCTGACGCCGGTCTGCCTCAAGCTGATGAGCGAGGCCGAGGCGGAGCAAGAGGCTATGCGCCTGCTGGAACGTGTCGGTCTGGCGGACAAGGCGGATAATTATCCGGGCCAGCTTTCCGGCGGCCAGAAGCAGCGCGTCGCGATTGTCCGTGCCCTCGCCATGAAACCAAAGCTCATGCTGTTCGATGAGCCGACCTCGGCGCTCGATCCGGAGATGGTCGGCGAAGTCCTGACCGTTATGAAAGAACTGGCGGACGACGGCATGACCATGATCTGTGTCACCCATGAGATGGGCTTTGCACGGGAGGTCGCCAGCCGTGTCCTGTTCATGGATGAAGGCGTCATTGTCGAACAGGGTACACCGGATAAAATCTTCAATCATCCGGAAAGCCCCCGGCTGAAGGATTTCTTCGGCAAGGTTTTATAAAACATTGCATAACACCCAAGCGGTTTGCCCTTGTGGCAGGCCGCTTCTTTCTTTTGTCTGGTTTGCCTCCGGCGGAGAGGGAAAGGGATGCTTGCGCTCCTGTAGCTGTGGCGTCCCATCTGTCTTGGACAAAAAAAGACGCTGACCATATGGTCAGCGTCTTTTGGTCTAACGACGTTACTGTTTGCCGATTTCCTCGGTCTTGAAGATGTACTTCACAGAGCAATCCTTGCCCTCCGGCGCACCGCCGAATGCCTCGCCCTCATCCGCATAATCCTTCATCGCCTGGAGACGGTCATAGGTACCGGTCAGATCATCGTTCACCGCATCGGTCAATGCCTGAATGCCCTCTTCATCGAAGGTCACCATACCGTTCATCATTTCATCCGCACCGGACATCAGATCTTGTGCACCGTTTACCAGCTGGTAAACACCACTGTCCAGCGTGCCCACACCGGATACCAGCGAGGCCGTACCGGTCTTGAGGGTTCCAACGCCCTTATCCAGCTCTACTGCGCCGGATGCCAGCGTCAGTGCGCCGACGTTCAGATCCTTGGCACCGGATTTCAAATCCTTTGTACCGGATTTCAGGCTGCTCATGCCCTCATCCAGCTGAGCTGCACCGGCCTTGACCTGATCGGCGCCGCCAGCGAGCTGCTTGGCACTTCCGGCCGCCTGCTTCGCACCATCGCGCAGCGCCTTCGCACCCGCGAGAAGCGCCTGTGTCTGATCGCCGTTGGCCAGCGTGTTGGCACCGGCAGAAAGCGCATCCGAACCTGCCTTGAGCTGACCCAGTGCATCGCTCAGGGCCGACATCTGACTCGTAATCGAGCTGTTAATCTGGCTGATACCTGTGGTCTGGAGGTAATCAACGGTATCTTTCAGATTACCTACATTCCCTGCCACCTCATCTGTCTTACTTGCCAGAGCGCTCGCTGTGCCGGAAGCATTCTCTACAGATTCGTTCATCTCACCCAAGACAGAACTAATTTTTGCTGCATCCGCTGCAATCGCTTCCTTACGGTCTCCATTGTTTACACTCGATGTATTCGAAACCGTTTTCAACTCACTGACTCTTTTAATCAACTCCTGTACGTTGGAATCGTTTGCCGCATCTCCGGTCACGTTACTAGCAGCTGTCTTTGCTGCGCTGATTTTGTCATTAATCTCACCATACGAAACAGCTTCTGCACTTTCAATCGCATCGGCCTTCGCCTTAATATCCTCAGCATATCCAGAAATCACGGAAGAATAGCCCTTCATTCCACGGATGCCTTCCGCCAGCTGGCTCATATTGCTCGCGATTGCAGAAATTCCACTCTGGATGCTTCCTGCACCGGAAGAAACCTGCCCCAGTGCACTGGCGAAATCATCCAGTCCACTCAGATTGCTTGAGCTGACTTCCTTCTGCATCTGTGCGATCCCCGCACTGAGCTGATCCGCACCGCTTGCCAGTGCGCCCGCACCGTCGGCACCAGTCAGCTTGACCAGACCGCCGTAGACGCCGTCGGCGCCAGATGCAATCTCATCCAAACCGCTCGACAGGGCGATCGTTCCGCCTGCCAGAATCTCGGTACCGTCAACCAGGCTTGCGGTGCCCTCCTTGAGCTGTCCTGCACCGCTGTCCAGCGTGCCAGCGCCTTCCAACAGGGAGCCGGTGCCATCCGCCAGTGTGCCGGCGCCGTCAGCCAATGCACTGGACCCATCCTTGAGTGCCCCAGCGCCATCGTCCAACTGACCAGCACCGTCTGCCAGCGTACCAACGCCGCTCGACAGCTCCTTGGTTCCGTCGTACAGGATCGCTGTGCCGTCTGCCAACGCGCGGGAACCGTCAACCAACTGCTCCGAGGCGTCCGACAGCTCATCCATCTGATCCTTCAGGTCATCAATGGAGTCAATGTCATCCAGTCCGACCTGCTTGAGGGCATCATCCGAGGCAAGCGTCAGGGTGGTCAGCAGGGAGAAATCCTCAACATCCGCGTCGATAACAACCTTCTCCGGAATTTCAATGTCCTCCGCATTTTCGACATCGTCCAGGCCAAGGCCCTCCTTGAGTCCTGGCAGGGCCATGCCGACGACAATCGCCTGCTCGCCGTCGCTGATCACGCGTCCGTTTTCTACTTCGATATTCTTTGCCTTTTCCTCATCCATCAGGACACCGGAAACCATGACATACGGCTTGTAAATCGTGCACTGTTTGCCATTGATGTTCTCAATCTTCCCGGTGTTGTTGGTATAATGAAATGCAATGCGCAGGTGACCGGTTGCACCATCCAGCTCCTCTGCCGATACCTTCTGGCCGTCGAGGGTATAGCTGACCGAAACATCGACCGGAAGCTCTTCATCGGTCGTGCCCTGATAATAAATATCGTTTCCGTTTGCGTTCCATGTGATGGTACCGTCGCCATTGTCGACATAATCTTCGTCACCCTTGACATTTTCGATGTCCTTCAGGGTTGTCTCATCGTCCAGCTCATCGACATTGTGCTTGTTCTTCAGCCACGAGCTGACGATCGTCTTTTCCCGGTTGCCGTTGGCATCCGCAATCACATATACTGTGGATTCCTTGGCCTCCTTGCCGCTTCCGCTGGAAGATAACGTGCTCTCCGCGGCCGCCTTGACCGCAGCGACATCCGTGTTGTCTTCCTCAAGAGCCGGTGCCTCATCCGTAGCAGCCGCACTGATGCCAACCGATCCGATTGTCACACACAATGCGAGCACTGCCGCCGTGATACGTTCTTTCATCGTGATTCCGTCCTTTCCGTCTGGTCAGACTTTTGCCATACCGCGCATTCCGCCGGTTGTTTTACAAATTAATTTATCAAACAGCATATACATCGTCGGCAGGAACAGCAGGACAATGCACATACTGATAATTGCGCCGCGTGCCAGAAGCAGACACAATGCACCAATCAGGTCGACGTTGGAAATTGCACCAACACCAATCGTGGCGGCAAAGAAGCAAAGCGCACTCGTAATAATCGAATGGATCGATGTGCTGAGTGCAATACGCACCGCCTCTTCCTTGCCTTTTCCGTTCATTCGTTCGGTCTTATATCGTGTCGTCATCAGGATCGCGTAGTCAACCGTCGCACCGAGCTGAATCGTACCGATGGTGACCGAGGCAATAAACGGCAGTGTCGTTCCGGTAAAGAAAGCACAACCTGTATTCAGATAAATCGCCAGCTCGATGACAATAACCAGCAAGGCCGGCAACAGTCCCGATTTAAGCGAAATCAAAATCAAAACAAAGATTGCGCCGATGGAAACCAGGCTGACAACCTGGAAGTCATGATCGCAGATCTCGATCAAATCCTTCGTACACGCCGCCTCGCCGACAACCATGCCCGTTGGGTCATAGGATTTCAAAATGGTGTTCAGCTTGTCGCACAGCTCATTGACTTCATCCGAGGCCGTCTGGTATTCCGATGTGACAACCAGCATCTTCCAGTTGTCACTCTCCAGCATTTCCTTTACCTCGGATGGAATGAACTCCTCCGGGATTGTCGGGCCGATGATCGAATCCAGGCCGAGGGCACTGCTGACACCCTCCACCTCTTTCATTTCGGCGAGCATAGCCTTGGTGTCCTTGCGCGACAGATCCGAGTCCACCAAGAGCATGGAAACCGAATTCATGCCGTACTCGCTATCCATCATTTCGTTTGCCTGAACGCTGTTCAGATAGGCAGGCAGGCCTTTATCCAGCTTATAGTAAACCTCCATGTTGTTGGAGCCGATCAGCGCCGGAATCCACAAGAGCACCATAAGAAGTGCGAGGAGGCGATAATGCTTGACAACAAAGTTGGTGAAGGTTCTGACCGGAACGCGCAGCGGCTTATGATGGGTTTTCTCAATCGCGCCGTCAAACGTAAGTAGCAGCGCCGGAAGAATGGTGACACAACTGATGACGCCCAAAATGACACCCTTTGCCATGACAATACCCAAATCCATGCCCAGCGTAAAGGTCATAAAGCACAGAGCAACAAAGCCGGCTACTGTGGTCAGGGAAGACGCCGTTACGGAAACAATCGTCGCGGTGATCGCGTGTGCCATCGCTTCTTTTTTATCCGATCGGAGCTTTTTCTGCTCGTTATAACTGCTGTATAGGAAGATCGAATAGTCCATTGTAACGCCGAGCTGTAAAACTGCGACTAGGGCCATCGTGATAAACGAGATTTCACCCTGAATGATATTGCTGCCCAGATTGTATATGATCGCCAGACCGATATCAAACAGGAACAAGATCGGCACAAGGAAGGAATCCAGACAAATCATCATGACAATGCAGGTCAAAACCGATGCAATGACGATGTAAATTGGCATTTCGCTCTCAAGCAAGAGCTTGGTATCTTCGACAATCGCTGAGATACTGGATAGGAAACACTGTTCCCCCGCAACCGTACGGACCTCCTCCAGTGCATCCAGCGTTTCATCGGCTGACGTGCCGGAATCGAAGAACAGGAATAAAATCTGTCCGTTTCCATCCTTGGAATAGAAGATGTCCGTTACCTCACTCGGAAGCATTTCTTTCGGAATGGACAGATCGGATAATCCCAACACATCCGCAACATGATCGACTTCCGAAATTTTGTCCCGCAGATCGTTGACCTGTTTATCGGTCATATCGTCACAGACAAAAATTCCGTATGCCCCTTTTCCGAATTCATCCAGCAGGATCTCCTGTCCCTGCATCGTCTCGATATCGCTCGGCAGATAGCTGAAGATATCATAATTGATGCGCGTCGCGAAAAATCCCATCGCGGACGGGATCAGAAGAAGGACACTGAGAATCAAAATCGGAATGCGGCATTTTACAATGGCTTTTGCAAACCGAAGCATATGTTCGCCCCTCCCAGAATGACCAAAGGTCATTTTTCTAGTGAGCAGTATATACCAAAACTGACCAATGGTCAACTGGAAATTTCTCGAATTGTGACCTCTGTTGATTTTTCGTAAAAACTCACAAATGACCAGTGGTCATTTTTTGTATCCTTCGTGTATTTTTGTATTTGACTTCCCAGCCGTACGAGATTATGATAATACTATATACTATAATAATACGAAAAAGTATTCCTCTTTTCTGCCCCGAAAGGACGTGAATCCATGGGAGCTGTACAGGAAAACAAACAACAAAAAAAGGAACGTCTGTTGGAAACTGCATTTTCCCTGTTCACCTCCAAGGGAATGGCCAAAACCTCCATCTCCGATATTGCTTCGGCGGCCGGCGTTGCTAAGGGCACCTTTTATCTGTACTTCCGCGATAAATACGATCTCGGCAACAAACTGATTGCCCGCAAGGCAGCCAGCCTGTTCCACCATGCCATCTCCCGGCTGGAGCACTCAAATGCCGTATCCGTTGAGGATCAGTTTATTGTAATGATCGATGATCTGCTGGATCAGATGCAGGCCAACCCCATTTTGCTCCGTTTCATCAACAAAAATCTAAGCTGGGGGATCTTCCAGAATGCCCTTCAAAAGACCGAAGAGGAAGAAAATGTGGATTATCTCGCAACGTTTCATCAACTCATCCATGCGGATGAAAGCATCGAGTGGGAGGAACCAGAGCTTATGCTGTATACCATCATCGAACTGGTTGGCAGCACCTGCCACAGCATCATTCTGGATCAAAATCCAACCGATTTGGAACATTACAAACCGATTTTGTATCGGAATGTCCGCAGCATTATGAAAAACCATGAGCGAATAAAATGAAAATGATCCAGCCCCTCCGATTGCATTCAGAGTCGGAGGGGCTGCTTTTTCATTTATTCTCCCAGAATTTCTTCTAACAAGGCTGTACAGCCGGTATAGATATCGTCAAAAGCGGCGTCAAAATCACCAGTATACCATGGGTCGGCGACATCGCGGGCAAGGCCCACATAAGACAGCAAGGTATGTACCTTTTCTTCGGGATCTTCCCGCAGAATGCGCATCAGATTGCGGTAATTATTCCGATCCATAATAATCAAATAATCATATTCGTCATAATCGCGGCGTGTGACCTGCACGGACCGATGATTCCCACACGGAATCCCCATACGCTCCAGCTTGCGCCGTGCCGGCGGATAGACACCACTTCCGATTTCCTCCCGGCTGGTCGCCGCAGAGTCAATCTGAAATTGCGATTCCAGACCGCGCTGACGAAGCAGTTCCTTCATAATATATTCCGCCATTGGAGACCGGCAAATATTGCCGTGGCAAATGAATAAAATTCTAAACATTTAATTTCACTCCATTTTATACAACATTATACCCAGTTATACTTCATATTCTTCATTTTTCCGAACTTTCTACGTTTTAACGATTTTCTATAACTGTTCCTATCAAGGTATAATCTGATATAGTTTTCCCGTCATCTGGGGTACGTTTTGGGGTAAATTTGCTTCTAGTTCTATCATTTACCCCAGCCCTAAGCCGCAAATTTTGCATGAAAACCATCTGTTTATCATACTTTTTACCACTTACATCCTATTACCCCAACAGTTTGCGTTCCTTATGCAGTCGAGCAACCTCCTCTCTTGCATCTTGGAACCCAATATGCGTATAAACATTCAGGGTCACACTGATATCAGAATGACCCATCAAATACTGCAATGTCTTGGGATTCATTCCCGACTTCGCCATATTACTGCAATAGGTGTGACGGCAAACATGCGGTGTGACCTTTGGTATCTGTATGCGGTAAATCTTATTATATTTATCAACAATGTGTTGGAAATAATGCTCCCAATGCATCGCAACAGCAGGCTTTTGTTCCCGATCATAAAACAAAAATCCACTGTAGCCATCTATCACCGGTTCAAACTGCGGAGCATTCCGATTCCTAACAATACGCCGAAAACACTCGTACACATCATCTGTCATCGGAATATCCCGTGTGCCTGCATTGGTTTTTGTTAATTCGCAATACAACGTCCCATCTCGTTTTCGTTGAAGCTGATGATCAATGTGGATCATTCGTTTCTTAAAATCGATACTTTTCACCGTCAACCCACAAAACTCCGAAATCCGCATTCCGGTTTTGAATAGAACATAGATATAATCATAATAGCGGGAATAGTGACGATCTTCCTGCACAAACTTGAGGAACCTGCGTTCCTGCTCTTTCGTTAACGCTTGCCGGGTATGCTTATCATCGACAAGGACCGTTGCCAACGGAAACTCAAACGGATTTTTTCGCAAAATATCATCATCCACAGCCATTTGAAATGCCGGCCGCAAAACACCTCGAATACTATGGATAGAGCTATAGCTTTTTCCTAGTTCCTTTTGAAGATAGATTAGAAACAGCTTTGCGTCAGAAATCTTGACTTTATCAATGCGTATTGCACCGAACGATTCTTTCCGAAGTAAATTCATCGTTGTTTTATAACTTGCTTCTGTGTTGTGTCTGACATTTGTTTTTGTCAATAAATACTTTTCGCACAGCTGTACGACAGATAAATCCCCGCCGTTTGGAGTGATGCCCTCCAAAAGATTTCGTTGAATCAGCTTTTCTTTTTCCCGCAGCGATAAGCCATCTTTTTTTCCTGCTGGAACCTTATCGGTTTCCACCAGTTTCCAACTATAAATGGATCTTCGCTTCCCATCGTTGTCTCTATATCGATATTCATACCGGCCATCAGCCTTTTGTTGTTCGCCGTCACGTAAAATACGGTTTTTTGTGTCTCTTCGTCTCATATGCACTCCTTTCTGCGAAGAGCCACAGTACGATATAAAAGTATTATACCATATCTGCGGCTCTTTCGTTGTTTTTTATTAAATTACATCAATTGTTGTCAAAAAATTTTCAAATGCTTTCCGTTTAATTAAAACTTTTGATCCGTTCATGACAGTCAACCCGCTGTCCGTATGATTCGCGATGATTTCCCTCAACTTCTTTTGACCGATTTCAAAATAAGCTGACGCCTCCTCAATTGTAATCGTGTATTTCTCCCAAATCGGAACTTCTTTCTTCATGCTGTCGTCCTCCTTTCTTTTGTCGCTCATTCATTTTCAGTTGTTGCATTGCTTGTCGGTGCAATTTCTGCGTCCATCGAATAGAATAAAACATTGTGTTCCCAATATCCTTCCATGGCTTCCCCTCTATGTACCTAAGCTGTAACACTTTTTGTGCATTTGGATTCGGCAGTGCTTCAATAATCCCATACGTCTCATCATCTAAACGATGAATCTCTGTATTTAGATTTAATAGCTCTTTTTTTAATTGATTTACTCTGTTGTCGTAGGTTTCTCCGAAACGAACTTGCCTATCTTTGGCCTCTTCCAATTGTTTCTCTTTTCGTCTGATCTTCGATTTTAATTCGTTCGCATTTGCTCGATACGCTTTTAACATTTCTTCTGCATTCATAAAATCCCCTCCTTTGCAACAAACACTATTTGTCTAGTCTTGTATTTTTCTGAGAAATAGCGGCGTTACTGTTACGATACAGGGAAAGGTAGGCTTTCGCACCTTTCCCTGTATCGTAACAAATCCGAAAAGAAACTACCCTTATAAAAGTCCTTTTTCCGTCCGCGCAGGAAATAGGAATCTGCTCCTATGTATGATTCTCATTCGGAAAAAGGAATTTTCTTCTTTTTCCTCTTCCGGAAAAGTAAATATTTTATTTCACTTCTCTGCTTTTTTGCCAACAACTCCACTACGTATCCAGTACCTATCCGATTGCTCCGCAATGCGATTGCGGACTGTCTTTTCCGTAATTCCTAGGCGCTCAGCAAGATTCTTAACCGTAACCGGCGGCACTGCGCTGAGTATCTGATATGCATTGTCTATCGATGCCGCGCGGTCTGAAGCAGATGTTCGTTTACTGCTTTTGGATAGATTGGCTTGTCTACTGCCTTCCGGATGCGCAGAATCCAACTCCCCCGCTGTATCAACACGATGAATGGGATATTCGTACCAAAAATTTTTCGGTTGGATATTAGGAAACTCTCGTAAGTTACTTTCCAATCGCCATGCAGTCGTATTGTCATCTTCCAGATTGTTTTTCATGTCATTTGACAACTCCAATCGGATCATATCCAACTGCGCATCAGGGTCACGAGCAAATACGCCGGAACCTGATGCTCTGTCCATTGCTCGTTTTCCACCTTGCGCCCCTTTGGAATGGTGATGACAATAAATCGCAGAACAGCCCGTTTCGGTACAAATCCGGTCAAACTGATTGCAAAACGCCGCCATATCGGAAGCACTATTTTCGTCCCCTGTGATTACTTTGTAGATTGGATCAATAACAATCGCATCAAAGCCTTTGTTTTCTGCCCTGCGGACAAGTTGCGGCACCAGCTTGTCCAGTGGAACAGCGTATCCTCGCAAGTTCCAAATAACAATATCCTCCATGTACTTCTTCTGATATTGTAGTGCATCATAGATTCTCAGGAACCTATCAATACAACTGGCACTATCGATTTCCAAGTTAACATACAATACACGTCCTTTTTTACACGGAAATCCAAGCCATTCCTTACCCTCTGCAATCGCAATACATAGCTCCATCAGCAGAAAGCTTTTGCCTGCTTTAGATGATCCTGCAATCAGCATTTTATGCCCACAACGTAGAATCCCTTCAATTAGTTCTTCCGGTAATTGCGGCGGATTATCTTTATACTGATCCAAAGATACCATCTCTGGCAAGTCGTCTGAGTTTCCCTCGACAAATTCCACCCAATCCTCCCAGCTTGTCCTGCCAAGGTTCGTATCAACAATATATTGCCGATTTCCCCTGCGAGTAACTCCCGGCAAGCGCGAGAGCCGAGAGGGATTGCTGTTCTGCCGGTCAATGCTGACTCCATGCTTTTGCAGATAATCGTATAAAAACTTCACGCGTTCGCGGTATTCTTGATCGTCTGCCGCATCCACTCTAACGATTGCATGAAGGCTTTTCCCTCCGCTGTGAACCAGACACACGATCGGAAGTTCCATTCTTCTATATGCTTCTTCCTGCGCTGAAATTGACATCGTATCCGATTCGACTAATGCGTACCGATACTGTGTGACATTATTATTCTGTACCCCACATCCATCCAATGGATTAAACCGAATCCATGCCCCAGCGTCCGGTTTCCAGTCACCGATTGTAGCTCCAAGATCATCTGGATACTTTTCTAATGATTGCATCAGCTCGCCTGCGGTGCGGTCAAAAACGCCTTGGGTCGGGTGCCATTTCCCGTCAGCATCTTGCCATGCATCATTTGTAACATATCCAACATGATCCTTTGGTGTAAACAGAAGTTCAAGATAGGTCTTTAACTCTTGCACTGGATTCCATTTATCCGCTGCCGAAATGCCGGTCAAATCATCCTCATCATTGTTAATTTCATCGTCCCATCCCATCACGAGATTCGCCTTGGAATTCCATCCGTGTTCCTTAGCCATTTTAAAAATAGTCGCTCCTGTTATAGGATTATTGTTTCCGCGAAAACTGCGCCATTTACGCTCACATTCTCCTGCTTGATAGCGGATATCATTGCGGCTCCAACTGTCCCATATGAAACAATCAAAGCCTTCCGCCTTGAGCGCCATGCCGACGCTGATCCACTGTTGATAGGTCAGCGCGGCAACCGGCACACAAGCAAGCGCAGATAGGATATTATTATCTGGCATAATTGTTAGTATGGTACGTCATCACAATCATCAATTTCTGTAAATTCTTCTTTCTCAAAGAACGATGGGTCGTAATCAATGAAATAATCAATATTATTCGTCTGCCGTTCTTCACCATTACGATTAATATATGTACGGGGTTTGATGTGCGCGCGACCTACCGCACCAACTACTTTGCTCCAATCCATCCCATAACTTTCTCCGTCTTTTTTTGCTATGATTGACCGAAAAAAGCTGGAAATCTTCCATTCTAATGGACGATATAGCAATAGATTGCATTTGATGTTGGTTGTTCTGTTATCTGCCGTGTCGACGCGTAATATCAACTCAGCGCGATTGCAGGCAGGAATTTTGGCCGATCCAAGAAAACGACCACGTTCGAAACTGATAACTCTAAAGGTATAATCACCTTCTGTTAATAATGTAGACAATGAACGATCAATATCTAATATTTCATTCCATCCTATTTCCATATTCTGTTCTTCTTTGCTTAACTTTTTAATATTGTTACTATTCTCGGAATTCATGATGAATTCTCCTTTCTAATATTTTTTGATTATCAAGATCATGTCGTATACATGTCTTCCAATCATTTACCTATATTTTAGTATATTGGAAAACCTCTGTCACGAGAGGGCTGCCACGATCTGTCACTATTTTCTTTCTCTTCCGTATCTGTTCACGATCTTTGTTATGTAATTTTGACTTAATCCTGTTTCCTTTGAGATATCTTTTCGGCGTTTGTCTGTTCGCTCCATGTTAATAACCTTTTGATAGGTATCTTGTCGTTTGAGTTTTCTATAGTTAATAACTAATCGTTTAGAGTTAAATTTATCTAATAAAGGTTTTATTATCTTAATAAAATCAAAAATATATATTTCCCTTAATTCTTCTCGTTTTAACTCACTCTTATCATTGCTGAGTACTCGTATTAGCACCAATATACACATGATATTCTTTCTGATTTCATCTTTCCCTACAGCTTTACTCAGACTTTCCCACGACGGTATAGTAATACGTATTTTTTCCACATTTAATATCTTATGAAGATCTTTGAGAAAACGTGCCATGTTCTCCATTCCAATCTCCTTCTCTAATTCTTGCAAGGTTACTGTTGTCTTAGTCGCCATATTAAATGCAACTCCTTTCTGGAATATCGCTTTTAATATGGGATTTTTTTGTCTTTATCTTCTTTCAGACCGAAAAAAGCATCACATGTATACTATCGTTCGGGAAAAAACTCATTTTATTATACATTCGTTCCGTTTATTCTCCGTATTTTGAGTTATATGCTGACAAATTCACTTATTCGGAGACAAAAAAATAAAATAAGGCAAATAAGGTTTTCATGGTATATCTGTGTTATAATAAACAAAACAAGCAGGAGGACTTTCCATGCCAAAGCATCACAATTGGGAAGATAAACTCGAAGCAGTCCGCTACTATAACACTCACAACGAACTCAGCCTCGAACAATGTGCCCAAAAATATCAAATCAGCCGTCAAACATTATCCAGATGGCAAAAACAGCTGCGCGAAGACGGCTATACAGAAAATGCCCGCTCCCCCGATGCAACAAGAACCCTCGATATCCCTTTAGATAAACTGTTTCCTTCCGAGCTTCACAACGCTATATATGGAGCAAACACTCCCTGTTACGAAGCAACATATCTCCTCGAGCAAAATATTCGGGAACTGGGATTACTCCAACCGCTCATTGTATATCCTGAAAAATCCGGGCGTTACATAATAACCTCTGGTGTACGTAGGTGGATCGCCCTACGCAACCTGGACAGAGCCAGCGCAAAATGCATAGTTCTTAGCAAACCGCTTTCCAAAGAGGAAGAGCTTGAGCGCATCATCATTTCAAACGCGGTAAATCGGACAATGAGTATCTCTGTCGATTTTAATTTTCACGCTCAAAAGGCGACTTCTTGCGAAAATCAGATATCAAAATTAGAAAAGGCAATAATAAACGGTAACACGCAATCAATGATTGATGACTGGAAGCGAATTCTCGATCAGCTCAAGCAAACACTTTTACAGTATTGCCAATTTTCCGAGTGCAGATCTTCAGAGTTTTCTGACTTTTTTTACGGCTTAGAATCGGATGAAACCTATCAATTAACTGGTGTTTTGAGAGCCAACAGTTCCAAGGGTTCCTGTACTCAGAAGCGAAACAGCCAATCTTCCGATGATTGCTTTTCTGAATTCTCGAAATATTTCAAATTAAGCGCTAAAAAAAATGGGCGGGCAGAAGATCCGTTGAAAAACAATACTTATGATGAGTACAGCTATGCCGAAGAAGATGACATTAACAGTTATTTCCCAGATTCTTGCACGTATCAGGATAACAACCGCAGTTGGGATGACAGCTATATAGAAGATGATGACCCCGACGATTACTATGACTAGCAATAGATTGATTTTTACAATCGTTAAAAAAACAAAAAACAGGAGATGCTGCAGATCCATGGAAAGAATGTGCAGCATCTCCTGTTTTTGCATTGCGGTGTTCGCTTGCGGTTCACTTCAACATCATTTCAAATGTCAAGATGAGATTTATAATGGGATCAGAGGTACTTCCTTGCTAACTGTAAGGAAGCCTTAAATAATATAGTAAGGGGCGTATTTTATGCTATTCAAACAAATATTATATTGTATTGCTGAACAACTGTCCGTTCATTTTCCAGACAGATCATTTGAAATTGGATCTGGGAAATCAATATTCAATATACTTGGACATGCAGAGAACGTGGTATATAGATGGTCAATCTGCAAAAAAGGACTAACTAGTATTATGTTGATAACATCTATTAGTAATCTAGATGTGTATTGCAGTTCTATGACTGCCGTTGCAGAGCATATTACTTCGACTGCCGTACAAAATGGCTGCGATTGCGTCGCCCTTTCGAGCAATCTGACATTGCCATCTGATATCGCAACTCAGCTCAAGAGATATGGGATTAAACGAGTTGATTTTTCATGAGATGTTCTAAAAGACCTGTCCGTCAAATTATCTGGCGGACAGGTCTATGGTTACAACCAATTATTTTTATTATCATCATCTGCTGTTTTCGGTTGCTACTTAAGGTAGAATTGTCAGCAAACCTTTGTATCATTTCTGCTCTGTTGGCTGTGGCTCCGATTTTGTATTTCAACGCAGAGATACA
>JAUNSG010000021.1 GCA_030539335.1 Eubacteriales bacterium
TTCATCGAACGGTTAACAAAGGAGAGCAAGGCATTAAAATCTTCTGTCCGATGACTTTCAAAAAGGATAAGTCAGATCAGGAAATGGAAACTGAGCGCACAGACAAAGCAGATGATAAAGATGAGATTATCACGACCTACCGCGTCGGATACACATTCGACATCAGTCAGACATCTGGCGAACCATTACCGGAGATCGTGACAAATTTGAATAGGAATGTCGATGGTTATTCTGACCTGCTTCATGCAATAAAAGAGTCTGCACCGGAGGGTTTCCGTATCGAACTCCTACCAGATTCACAGTTTCGAAATCAGAATATTCGTGGGTTTACAGACGGGAAAAATAAAGTTATTGCTGTTCGCGACGGCATAGATCAGGCGCAGACAATCAAAACTCTGCTCCATGAAATTGCACATGCACAGCTTCACGCTCCAGAACTCGACATGCCCATGGAACAACGTACCGACCGGAGAACTCGTGAAGTGCAGGCAGAGTCAACTGCCTTTGTCGTCTGCAATAAGTATGGAATTGATACATCAGAATACACCTTTCCCTATATCGCAAGCTGGTCATCTGGTAAAGATTTGAAGGAGCTACAAACCAGTCTGGAAACGATTCAAAGGACAAGCAGCGGATTAATCGATAAAATTGATTCCAAGTTAATCGAGCTGAATCCGGAAAAGTATACGGAGCTCCTAAAAGGATTTGAAGCAGCGCTGAAAGCTACAGACCGGCCAAAAGCGCCCTTTGCGCTTGGCCGCTAAAAAATCGGGAGGGGGAACCGTACATGGCATTGATTGATGAATTACCGCCGTTAGATGAGCTGGAAAAGATCCAGGCGAAAAATCGGGCGCAGATGGCGGAGAATCGGCAAAGAGTATTAGATCGAAAAGCCAGATCGCGCAGATTATATCGCCGTGGCGCAATAATTGAGAAAATACTTCCGAAGAGTGCAGCGCTTTCCGATGAGGAGTTTCAGCGTTTCCTCTTACAGCTCATCCAGAGGCGAAATCCATAAAATTGAGGGGCACAGATCATGAGTCTATGCCCCTCTCATTTTCAGCCGTCGGCAGACCGCACCCACCACAACGTGGTGTATAAGTGCGCCATTCTCATTCCCTCCCCGATTTTTACTACAAAACAATGCCATTAAAAAAATGGAACTCAGTTCCGATTTTAAGGAGTTGATGATCTATGGCAATTTATCATTTTTCTGTTCAAATATTTCAGCGTTCGGCTGGCCGCTCTGCGTTTGCCGGAGCGATGTACCGAGCCGGAGAAAAAGGGATTTGTGTCTATGACGGTCGAGAACACAATTATACCGAAAAAGGATGGGTTACGCATACTGAGATCTTGTTGCCGGATCACATTGCCAAAACACACCCGGAATTTTATAATCGCCGAGAACTATGGAACACGATTGAGTGGAGCGAGAAGTCTCCCAAAGCACAGTTAGCAAGAGAGATCGAGCTGTCGCTTCCGGTTGAATTAACATCCAATCAACAGAGAGAGTTGCTCCGCAATTTCGTTCAGAAAACCTTTGTCAATCAAGGTATGATCGCCGATATCTGTATCCACAATCCACCAGTCAGGGATGACCTTGGCCGACCTCTCGATGCTGCTGGAAAGCCGACAGAAAAGATTGACAAGATGCGTTTTCAAAATCCTCATGCGCATATTATGCTCACTATGCGCCCGATGAACAAAAATGGAAAATGGGAATCCAAAAAGCAGAAGGAATATCTCTGCCGTCGTGGAGATGAAACGAGGAAATTTACTGCATCAGAATTCTCTATTGCCTGTAAGGATGGTTGGGAGAAACAGTATCGTTATGAAATTGGGAAAGACAAGATTTGGCTGACGCCATCGGAAGCTGAAGCAAAAGGCCTCATCGTGGAGGAGCGAATCAGTCCGAATGCCCGTGCCAGCAAATCGGGTCGTCCCAATGAAAAAACTGCATTTTGGAATTCCAAAGAGCGTGTCCGTGAATGGCGTCAGGCGTGGGAGAATGCAGTGAATCAGAAATTTCAAGAACTTGGTATCAAGCAAAGAGTTGATTGTCGCTCGAATTCCGAGCGAGGATTAGAGGAATTAGCAACGGAACATTTAGGGCCAGAAGCAATGAATATCGAACGCCGCGCAGATCGCTTTCGACGAAGCGGATTCCCAGAAACAAACGTAGAACGCTCTTCCGCAGGCGATATTAACCGAGAAATCCGACAGTATAATGACTTTATTGAAGATAGAAATAAAATCGAAAAAGCAATAGATCAACAAATAAAAAACACGGCTGTCAAGCTGGAGCACCACCGTGGACAAATGATTCAGAGTACCTATGCGGGCAATATTACGGCTAAAGCAATCGACATGGCACAGCGAGCTGTGAATGAGAAAACAGATACACTGCAAACAACAATGGATACCTTCCATATGGTAACGGCTGCAAACGAAAAAGCACTTGCCGTGATTGAAACGTTGACAACGCTGCTGGAGTCTTGTAGTAGATTCCAGATCGGCAGGAAGAAGGAATTACAACAACAGATTGATGAGGAACGGCAAAGAATTGCGGATCGAAATGCTTATATGAAATCTATCCTGCGCCAGCATGGGATTTCCGATCCTGCTGACATTGCGATTTTGAAATCAGAGAAAGAAGTGTTGGATGAGGAACTGTCTCTGCTTTTACAAAAAGGAATGAATGAAAAAATGGAACTCAGTTCCGAAAAACAAAGCTATTCCGAGGAAGTACGGCATATTCCAGACATATATCGAGAACGTGTTGAAAAAATCCGAAAAGAAATGCGAACTTACGCAGAGCAGTTGCTTTACCACGAAATTGCTGATAATGAAACAGCCGATCCGGTGCAGCTTCAAAAAGCTGCTAATCAAGTAGATCAAGTATTAGGCACTTCTGAAAGAACAGAGTTACACCCATCGGTGGAACAAATACGACCGAAAGGTCATGGACGTTAAAATCCAGTTATGTACTATTTTATATTACAACGAGCAGATGCTTTCTCGAATCAATCGGGAGCATCTGCTCGTTGTAGGATAATAGGGTTAGATATCTTCAAATAATTTGCTGACCGAAACCTCCAGCGTTTCGGAGATACAAAACAAGGTGTCAAGTGAAATTCCTTTGATTTTGGCACCGTTATTCGCCTCGATCTGACTGATAAAAGACCAACTCTTCCCGATCTTTTCTGCAAACTGTTCCTGCATATAGTATCAGTATCACTGGTGTGGTATAAAGAAGTTGACAACTTATTTTTGGGAATTTCCGCCATTCTGAAATGTAGGGCTCATGGACAGTGATATCATGTCAACTAATATTGACAATATCAATTCGACAGTAGACATGGCAGGGCGACTGTAAAAGTTTGGAGAGAATAATTGCGCCATCTGATAAGCAGAGGCACTGAGAAGGTATTGTTGTTGGGGAGACAAAGATGAGCGTATGCGGTAAGTTCAGTATCAGTGAACAGTACTGGAGCATGTACAAGAAGCAACGGCTTATTTTGCTGGAAAGAAAGCAAAGGAATCAATCTTTCCCAAGAAATTGAAAAAACTTAGATATTCATGAGATTCGGACAGAATACGTACGCACAGAGTAGAAATATTTTTGCATTTAAGTCTATGTATTTAGAAAAAAGAGGATACCAATGGAATATCATATTACTTTAGAAATGCTGGATGAATTTATTTTGAATCTTCAAGAAGAAAAGAAAAGCCAAACAGTGCTAACAGCATGGAATTGATACTAACTGCTGTATATTTTGGGATTAAATACTGTTTATATTGTATGTCCAGCGATTTTGTCACACCTACATCCTCTCCAACATAGTCTATAAATGCCTTTGCATCCCGAACATATTTTTTAAGATGTATGGCTGGTACAGATGCATCGTGCGTTCGCTCAAGATACAGAACAAAGCATTCCGCTTACAGGAACGGAAATTGAATAGGGAAGATACGTCCGACTGTAGAATACAGCAAAGAGAAAAGGAAAACGATGATTATATCTCCTGATGGAGACGATTTATGCAACAGAAATTTATGTAAGCGAACTAAAATTTATTACAACGGGAGCAGTTTATGCAGGTTATACGAGAGTCAGTCTAAAAGGAAAAGTCAGGAGTGATATTTTGTATGAACTGAAAGTTCTCTGCAAGGATGCTGGGGTGGACGAACAAAAGTATTTCTTCATAATTACGGCATTTATTTGCTGTGATCTATTATTAAATTTAGGACATCTTGCTGATTTATTAGGGCATTATAGTGTCAATATAACGAGGATTTATACAAAAATTAGTCTAAAAAAGCAGAAAAATGTATGGGCGACTTAAGATTTATATTATAAAAAATACCGCATAAAGGTATCAAATAGAATTATTATGGAATATAGATGTAAAGGCCGATAAAGAAAACTAAGTATATAAAAGAAAAACAGATTAAAATCAGCCTTTTACAGAAACCAATATAATACAAAAAACAGCGAAAACAAACAATATATTATAAACGCCAGAAGGAAATGGTTGATCCTTCTGGCGTTTGCGCATTATTTTTACCTGTTGTACTTAGGTTGTAAATTCAAGCTTTAATAGTAGTATGAAGCTCGAACGTTATCTGTCTCCATATTTGTTGTTGACAGAGCAGAGATTTTTTGTGCGTATTATAAATGAACAATGGGATTAGCTTCAGCGGCAATGCTTATGGAGTGAATATATTCTGTAAGTATTGCATGGCTCTATATAGATTGGGGATTACTGGGTGCGCTTTCCACGCATGTGTTTCAGATAGTATTTGCGGTACTGAATGGGAGGCATTCCGACCTTTCGTTTAAAAAGTGCATTGAAGTGATTAACACTGGAATATCCAACCATAGCAGCAATTTCATTGGTGGTCAGATCACTCGCGATCAGAAGATTTTGTGCCTCGCCGATACGGCAGCGGATCATATATTGGATTGGAGACATATTTGTAATCGATTTGAAAATGTGGGAAGCATGATAGGGCGAGACATGGAGTGCAGTACCAATATCATGTAGATTTAGATCTTCGGTAAAATGAGTATCGATATATTGGCGGATACGGTTAGCAAGGACAATATTTTTATTCTGTTGTTGGCTTCGCTCATCTGAGGGCAAGTTCACTGCGATCAACAACAAGGATTGCAATAGGCTTTCACTCAATTCCTGCCGATAATTGTGTGTACTTTCTACTGTCTCATACAGCAGGCGGCTGAAGATAGCCAACTCTTCATGCCCATCCGCCGGGCGAACAAAACCGCGCAATGGATTGCTCATATGTCCGGGCAACATTCCCTCGAATTGGAGATGGGCAATGCCAAAACAATAGGTTTCAATCTCTCGTTCCAATGCAGAGGTAACTTCGTGTAATGTTCCCTGATTATACAGCAATAGATCACCGGGGCGAATTGAATAATGATAGCCGTCAACAACGTAGTCTCCAATTCCACGTGATACATAAAGCAATTCCGTACAGTTATCATGTCGATGAATGGATCGGTTAATTCTTTGTTTTCGAGCTACTTGTTTTGTTGCATACAAAAGCTGTGGTGTACAGCCGGGAGTAAAACAGAGTTCGGGATGATCCATGTATGAATGCCCCTTTCCTAGCATGTGCTATGTATAGTATAGCTGGGAATGAATTTGTGCGCAAGAATACATATAAAACAAAAAGTAAAACGATTTTTTATGCAATTTTTTCAGTGAATTCAGGATTTAATGCGCAAGAACGCGTATTATCCGGGCGCGGAATTCTAGTATAATTAGATCATAAAAAAGATAGAAAATCTAATGTTCCTGAATGCGTGAATAAATAATAGAGGAGTTGATTCTATGAAAATCGCATTTGACGTAGACGTACTGGCAAAGCAGATGAGCATCAATGACATGGTGCACAAGGTAGCCGACTGGGGCTACAAGTACATCGAGCAGTCGCCGCATCCGCGCATCAACCCGTTCTACAAGCATCCGCTGTTCTCGGAGGAAGCCGAGAAGGAATACCGCCAGGCGCTCAAGGAGACTGGTGTTGAGATTTCGTCCTTCATCGTGGTTTACCGCTGGAGCGGCCCGACCGAGGAGCAGAGACAGCATGCGGTTGCCAACTGGAAGCGCATGATCCAGATCGCCGTTGACATGGGAGTTCCGGTCATCAACACCGAGTTCTCCGGCGATCCGAATCAGCAGGAAATCTGCAACGGCATGTTCTTCCGTTCGATGGAGGAGATTCTGCCGATCATCGAGCGCGAGGGCCTGCGTGTGGAAGTACAGTCCCACCCGTATGACTTCTGCGAGCTGAACGACGAGGCATGTGATATCGTCAAGTCCTTCCGTTCGAAGAACCTCGGCTATGTTTACTCGGCGCCGCACGGCTTCTTCTACGATCAGGGCAAGGGCGACGTCCGCCACATGCTCAAGTATGCCGGCGATGAGCTGACCCACGTCCTGTTTGCGGATACCTACAATCAGACCAAGGACTGTCGTTACATCCTGAATCCGCCCTGGCTGAACAGCCGCGGAAGAGCGGACGTCACGATCCATCAGCACACCGCGATGGGCGAGGGCGAGGTCGATTTCGAGGGCATCTTCGAGACGCTGCGCGAGATGGACTTTGCCAACAAGCAGCTCAAGCCGGACGCACCGAAGGTCGGCGGCGACAACATTGCCTGTGTTTCCTACTTCGGATTCCCGGAGAAGATGGACAAGCAGGATTTTCCCCACGCATGTGGGGATGAACCGCAGGTGTAGTGTACGATATCAAATTTTCCAGCATTTTCCCCACGCATGTGGGGATGAACCGGCAATCGGCAGCGGCACAACAGTACGCTGTGAATTTTCCCCACGCATGTGGGGATGAACCGAAATACTGCACGATTTCCGGCAGTAAGGCAAATTTTCCCCACGCATGTGGGGATGAACCGTTGTGAGGAACAGAATACATCAAAAGGAATCAATTTTCCCCACGCATGTGGGGATGAACCGTCGCCCGGGTGTTATCACTACGTTTCGCCTGAATTTTCCCCACGCATGTGGGGATGAACCGAAGAGGAAAATAATTTTATAATGGCGAATATGATTTTCCCCACGCATGTGGGGATGAACCGCGGGCGAAAGAATTGGGGATGGAAAACATAAGATTTTCCCCACGCATGTGGGGATGAACCGAATGCGAGAATATGTCATTGAGGTCAATGCGGAATTTTCCCCACGCATGTGGGGATGAACCGCTGTTTCCGCTGTCGCGCAAGTACATCGACTTATTTTCCCCACGCATGTGGGGATGAACCGATCGGCTAATAGTGGATTGCAAATCGGCAATTATTTTCCCCACGCATGTGGGGATGAACCGAAAAGTAGTAAGAAGAGAGAAGGGAAGGACGCGATTTTCCCCACGCATGTGGGGATGAACCGGAAAACCAATTACGCTACAGCAGCTCTATGCAAATTTTCCCCACGCATGTGGGGATGAACCGCAAATGAGGAATGATACGCATTTCCGTGAGATATTTTCCCCACGCATGTGGGGATGAACCGAAAATCAGCACGTTTGGCGTTCCGGTGTATATATTTTCCCCACGCATGTGGGGATGAACCGGAAGCGTGCCGCTTTTGCGCGATATGGGAATGATTTTCCCCACGCATGTGGGGATGAACCGTTGAAGCTGAATGTACGGTGGAAGGCTCGGAATTTTCCCCACGCATGTGGGGATGAACCGCAAATGAAAATTGGAGGCACTGCCTGCAAATGATTTTCCCCACGCATGTGGGGATGAACCGGTGAGGGCAGAATGAGCGAATTCCGATTCGAGATTTTCCCCACGCATGTGGGGATGAACCGAAAAACAATGCGCGGCTCCGATGGATTCGTCTGATTTTCCCCACGCATGTGGGGATGAACCGCTCAGGATTGATGTTTTGATTGTGTTCGAACATTTTCCCCACGCATGTGGGGATGAACCGTTTTGCCATTTTTATCATGCGCACGAGTGGATATTTTCCCCACGCATGTGGGGATGAACCGTATGTACCATGAAACTTGCTTCGATACAAACCATTTTCCCCACGCATGTGGGGATGAACCGTCAAAAGAGGCCGCCAGAAACGCCGGGGAGTAATTTTCCCCACGCATATGGGGATGAACCGTCTGGGTGATGTGTTTCTTGGAAAATGCGACGATTTTCCCCACGCATGTGGGGATGAACCGCTGCGAAACGCTGAAACCGTAGAGGAACGGCGATTTTCCCCACGCATGTGGGGATGAACCGGTGCACGATTACTGATGTGTGGAAACCCCACTCATTTTCCCCACGCATGTGGGGATGAACCGCAGTCCGTCATAGCTGGCAGCTGTCGCCAGTCATTTTCCCTACGCATGTGGGGATGAACCGAATCCCCGCATCGCACCGTCATGCCCCTGCACATTTTCCCCACGCATGTGGGGATGAACCGGCTAACCTAAACGTCCGCGAATCAAACAGCATATTTTCCCCACGTATGTGGGGCACAACATCAACGAAAGGAAGGAACAACGTGAAAAATCTTCAAGAATTACCTAAATTGCGGGATAGTATTTCTTATTTGTATGTAGAACATGCGATTATTGAACAGAACGATGCCGCAATTGTAGCGATTAGAAAAGAAGGACGAGTGCCAATTCCGATTGCAGCAATGACTTGTCTGCTTCTCGGACCGGGAATTAATATTACGCATGCAGCGATCCGTGCTATCTGTGAAAATGGCTGTATGGCAATCTGGTGTGGAGAAGGAGTGGGACGATTTTATGCTGCGGGTATGGGAGAAACGCGAAGTGCAAAAAATCTCCTGATTCAAGCGAAAGCTTGTATGGACGATGCGATGCATTTGGAGGTAGCAAAAAGGATGTATGCATTTCGCTTTTCGAAGATAGATGTTTCAAACAAGACATTGCAGCAATTACGAGGGATGGAGGGCATTCGCGTCAGAAAAGCATATGAACTGGCGGGGAAAGCTGCGGGGATAAACTGGAAAAAGCGTTCTTATAAAAGTGATGATTGGGAAAAATCAGACCCAATCAACCAGGCTTTATCAGAAGGAAATGCTTTATTATATGGTATTTGTCATGCGGCAATTGTATCCTTGGGATACTCTGCGGGATTAGGTTTTATTCACACGGGCAAACAACTCTCTTTCGTCTATGATATTGCTGATTTATACAAAGCAGAGACCACAATACCGGCCGCATTTGAAGTGGTAAAAAAGGGTGGAGATTTGTCTAAGGAAATGAGAATTTGTTGTCGCAAATACTTTGCCAGGATCCATTTACTTGATCGAATTGCGCAGGACATTGCATGGATATTGCAAGGGGATGACAAAGAGCAGCATGAAAATGCGGCTGGAGCAGGAACTTTGTGGGGAGAGGATGGAAATATCATGCGTGGCGGCAGGAATTATGCAGGATGGGAGGACGAGAAGTGACTGTTATTATCATGGATTGTGCACCAGAATCCATTCGTGGTGAACTGACGCGATGGTTTTTGGAGTTGAAACCAGGGGTCTTTGTCGGAAAAGTGAATGTAAAAATTCGTGAATTGTTATGGGAACGAATCTGCCAGACAGAACGTGCGCGGGGTGCAGTCATGGTGTATGATGTCAGCAATGAGCAAGGCTTTGAAATGAAAATCTATGGGGAACCCAAGAGGCAGGTCGTTGATTTTGAAGGAGTCCAGCTGATCCAATTGGTAAAGGAATAGAATGAATCTTCCCAATGTGCTCTTTCGCTCGCAGATACCCCCTTGAACGAAAGGCAACAATGTGGTAAAATCGTTTTACTAATTCGAGGCGATAGATGGTGGAGATGATTATGTCAAAAACAGTGGGAATGAATAATGACACGTTGAAACGACGCAACCGCGGGCTGATTCTACAATTAATCGCAACTGGAACATGCTCCTCGAGAATTGAAATTGCAAGACGAATTGGTCTCTCGAAAATGTCGGTATCTAATGTAGTGGCAGAATATATGGAACAGGGTTTTGTTCGGGAAGAGAGCAGTATTGCAGTGAAGGGAGTGGGACGAAATCCGGTCAGTTTGCGTATTTCGCCTGATGCGCCTGGTATGATTGGATTATATGTATTCCGTGAGGAATGTGTGGCGTTGCTGTGTGACTTACAGTTGAATATTCTGGATGAATACCGTGTCACATTAAATTCGGAAAATGCACAGCGTCTGGACGAGCTGATATGCTATGCGGTCGATCAGGTTATGCCCAAAACAAAAAAAGTATTGGGGATTGGTATCGGTTCG
This sequence comes from Eubacteriales bacterium, assembly GCA_030539335.1. Taxonomy (GTDB): domain Bacteria; phylum Bacillota; class Clostridia; order Oscillospirales; family Butyricicoccaceae; genus Butyricicoccus_A. The sequence goes on from JAUNSG010000021.1 coordinate 10,309, forward strand.
ATTGGACCGATCGATCTGAAACAAAAAACGATTCTTGCACCGCCCAATTTCTTTGGCATTCATGATTTTTCGATCGCAGAGCAATTGCAGAAAGAATTTGATTTGCCAGCCTTTTTGGATAGCCAATACAATTGTGCCGCGCTCGCTGAAAAATACTATGGAGCGGCAAAGCTGTTTCAAGATTTTATTTTTGTAGGCATTTCAAATGGTATTGGTTCTGGCATTGTTTCAGACGGGGAAATTTTGCGAAATCAAAGCGGCTTTACCAGTGAGCTCGGACATATGAGCATCGATTGGCGCGGAAATCTGTGCAGTTGTGGAAATCGCGGTTGTCTGGAAACTTATGCCGGGACTAGGGTGATGGAGCAGAAGTTACGGCAGGCCACGGGAAAAGCTTTGTGTTTTCGCGAATTCTGTGAATTAGCGGAAGATGCGGAAAATGATGTGATTCATGAGATTTTTGTGCAGATGGCAGATGCATTGAGCTGTGCATTGATTAATGTGGTGAATCTGTTAAATCCGCAGACGATTATCATTGGACACGAGGGTGATTATTTGCCAGAGTACTATCTCAAGCACATCGAAACTTATTTGAATCGGAATAAGCTGGTGCAGGATGCAGGGTATATTCGCGTGATGAAATCCGCCTTTGGTGCCAGCACACAGGTTATAGGCAGTGCATGCAGTTTATTAGCGCATGTTTTTCAAGGGGATTTTATCTAAGGACTGTCTAAAAATAGTATGGTCTGCGCTTCCGGGGAGACACGGGGCGTCAGGCCATTTTTTTCAGGAAAAATTTTTTAAATATTAGTAAAAAGGATTGACAAATTAAAACTCATACGCTATATTATATATAATAAAAGTAAAAGCGATTTATTAATAGGAGGAATGAGCGTATGTTTAACTTTGATTATTTTACCCCAACAAAGGTAGTATTTGGAAGAGAGACAGAGCTCCGCGTTGGAGAATTGGTCAAGCAGCAGAATAAGAGCAAAGCGCTGATTCATTATGGCGGCGGCAGTGTTGTTCGATCTGGTCTTCTGGATCGAGTGAAAAAGTCTCTGGATGCACAGCGGATTGAATATGTAGAATTGGGCGGTGTCGTTCCAAATCCGAGATTGTCCTTGGTGTACGAGGGGATTGAACTGGCAAAGCGTGAGTGTGTGGATTTCATACTTGCGGTTGGCGGCGGCAGTGCAATTGATTCGGCCAAAGCAATTGGGTATGGTGTTGCCAACGAAGGGGATGTCTGGGATTTTTATGAGCACACTCGGACAGCCTCAGCTTGTCTCCCCATTGGCGTTGTTCTGACCATTGCGGCAACTGGCAGTGAGATGAGCAATGGTTCTGTTATTACAAAGGATAAGGGAATGGTAAAGCGGGCATACGACGATGATCTGGCACGGCCGGTATTTGCGATCATGAATCCAGAGCTGACGATGACATTGCCGGATTATCAGACGGCATGCGGGTGTACGGATATTTTGATGCACACGATGGAACGTTATTTTACGTCGGGTGGCAACATGGAGGTCACCGACAGCATAGCGGAAGCCCTGATGCGTACGGTAATAAAGAATGCACGCATCCTGCGAAATGATCCACAAGATTATGACGCACGTGCAGAAATCATGTGGGCTGGCAGTTTGTCGCACAATGGACTGACAGGTTGCGGCAATGACGGGGGTGATTTTGCAACTCACATGTTGGAGCATGAGATTGGCGGGATGTTCGATGTGGCACATGGTGCAGGACTAGCGGCTGTATGGGGAAGCTGGGCACGGTACGTGCTGGGTGACTGCCTGCCTCGATTCCACCGGTTTGCCGTCAATGTAATGGGGATTGCAGAAGAGGGCAGTGCGGAGGAGATTGCACGCAAGGGAATTGCGCGCATGGAGGACTTCTATCGATCCATTGGTATGCCGACCACGCTCAAGGAATTAGGGATTTCTCCCACACAGGAGCAGATGGCTGAGATGGCACGGGGGTGTGCGGCAGCCTGTGGTGGAAGCCAGGGATCGGCGAAGGTTTTATATGAGGAAGATATGCTGCGCATTTATCACATGGCGAATGACCGGTAAGGAGGGATCACAGATCTCAAGGCGATAGTATCCAATGTAGTGTATTCCTTTCAAAGTACAACGATAAAAGGAAAACAGGCTGTCCGGCAGAACAAAGGATTGTTCGCGAGATAGCCTGTTCTCTTTTTCACATTCGACTCGATCAGGGTTTATCCTTCTCTGTTGCGTACATCTGATCGAGAAGGGACTGGAGTGTCACAGAACGCATACTATTTTCCATGGCAAGCTTGACAGAGGCCAGTTTGTCATCCAGCAGAGCGTGTACATTTTTTCCGATTGGACATTCCGGATTTGGATTTTCATGAAAATGGAAAAGATCTTCCTCTGTTTCCACAGCTTCAAAAACATCCAGCATGGTAATATCTTTCGGATCTTTTGCGAGAGAAGCACCGCCGACGCCGGCTTCTACTGTGACAAGCCCGGCCGACTTTAATTTTTGTAAGATATTCCGTATGATCACTGGGTTGACATTCACGCTGCCTGCGAGAAAGGTGGACGTGGTTTTATATTCATTTTTGAAATTTTCGATACAGAGCATGGTATGTATCGCAATCGTGAGTCTGGAAGAGAATTGCATTGTGTTTCCTCCGCATTTTTTTGGATATTATATCATTTTCAAGATGTAAAAGCAATGGTTACAACTTGCCTGACAGTGCGAGACGCTTTCACAGCAATGGTAGTTTCTCTCATACTACGTAGATTTAAACGGTATGGCTGATCGCTTTTCCATTTTTACGGGGCAGAAAAATAGTAGAAAAACCTCCTGGAGTTATCGTAATTACGAAAAACAACAGGAGGTTTGCTTTAGCGTTTTATTTAGTGGAACAATCCAGACTGTGTTCCGTTCCCCATTTAATAATTTCGTAGCAGACCGGCAGGAGGCTTCTTCCTTTTTCTGTTGGCATATATTCTACGCGGGGAGGGATTTCGTTGTATTGTATGCGGGTAATCAGTCCCCACGATTCTAAGTTGCGAAGCGCCGATGTCAATACGCTGTTTGTGATATTGGGGATTCGTTTTTTATATTCTCCGAACCGCAAAACATCTGCCCGACATACCTCCAGCATGATTTGCAGTTCCCATTTCCCATGCAGCAGGGGGACAATACCATCCACACGTGCTTTCTGTTCGGGAACATCCAAAACAGCATTGATTTCGCTCATCATTTCTTCTGGAGTCATTCCGATGTACCTCCCATCGTATTAGTAGCTTTCCGCATACTTAGTCGGTTTGAACTGCGTACTTGATCGCTTTTTACTACCGTGATACGATTATAAAGATAAATTAATTTACTGTCAAGGAGGTGCTGAGTTTGAATCAAACCGAAGCACACACTTTTTGCTATAATATTCCTGCCGCATCTGAGCAGGGAATATTTCTCATGAGGGCCGACATATGATTAAGACTTTGTTGAAACAGCTTGGCGAGTACAAAAGGGATTCTTTGATGACGCCGGTTTTCGTGGGATTGGATGTACTCATGGAGCTGATGATCCCTTTTACCATCGCTTCCCTCATTGACAAGGGAATTGAAGCCGGGGATATGGGGAAAATATATTATTATGGCGCACTCATGCTGGGCATGGCCGGCTTGAGCCTGCTGTTCGGCTGCCTTTCCGGAAAGTGCATCGCGTCGGCATCGACCGGCTTTGCCTGTAACCTGCGGGAAGCAATGTATGAGAACATCCAGACATTTTCCTTCTCCAATATTGACAAATACAGCACAGCGGGATTGGTCACCCGCATGACAACGGATGTCACAAATGTGCAGAATGCATATCAAATGGCTCTGCGCATCGTAGTACGCTCTCCTTTGGTGCTCATTTGCAGCCTTTCCATGTGCTTTCTCATCAACAAAAAGCTCAGTATGGTTTTTCTAGCTGCAATTGTCATCCTGTCGACGATTCTGCTTCTGATTGTTCGCAGTACGATCAAGACGTTCGATCAGGTATTCCGAAAATACGATGATTTAAATGCGAGTGTGCAGGAAAATGTCTCAGCAATCCGTGTCGTCAAAGCGTTTGTCCGAGAGGACTATGAAAATGAAAAATTTACGAAGGCTGCGGAAAACCTGTACCGGCTGTTTGTCAAAGCGGAGAGTTTGATTGCCCTCAACAATCCGGTGATGATGCTGGTGGTTTATGGATGTATTATCGCACTTTCTTGGTTTGGCGCACAGTTTATCGTCATTGGAAATCTGACCACCGGAAACCTGACCTCGTTGTTCAGTTATATCATGAGCACGTTGGTTTCGCTGATGATGCTTTCCATGATCTTTGTTATCTTGGCCATGAGTGCGGCCAGTGGGCGGAGAATCGCAGAAGTACTGAAGGAAAAGGCGGATCTGACAAATCCGGAAAACCCCGTGATGGAAATTGCCGATGGCAGAATCGAGTTTCGCCATGTGAGCTTCTCGTATCAGCAGGGAAGCGGGGAAGAGACCTTTTCGGATCTCAGCCTGCACATCGCATCGGGAGAAACCATCGGTATCATTGGCGGCACGGGAAGTGGAAAGTCCAGTCTGGTGAATCTGATCAGCCGTCTGTACGACGTGAATGCCGGATCTGTATCAGTAGGCGGGCGGGATGTCCGCACCTATGATCTGGAGGTACTTCGCAATCAGGTAGCGGTAGTTCTCCAAAAGAATGTCCTTTTCTCCGGGTCGATTTTGGATAACCTGCGTTGGGGAAAAGAGGACGCGACGCAGGAGGAATGCATGGAAGCCTGCCGACAGGCCTGTGCGGATGAGTTTATTGAACGTTTCCCGGAACGATATCATACCTGGATCGAACAGGGCGGGGCAAACCTGTCGGGCGGCCAAAGGCAGAGGCTCTGCATTGCCAGAGCGTTGTTAAAGAATCCAAAGGTTTTGATTTTGGATGATTCGACCAGTGCGGTTGATACTGCTACGGACAGCAAAATACGCAAGGCGTTTTCTGCCAAGATACCGGGGACAACGAAGATCATCATTGCACAGAGGATTTCCAGTGTACAGGATGCAGACCGTATTTTGGTGCTGGACAATGGCAAAATCAGCGGCTTTGATACCCATGAAAACCTGCTGAAAACCAATCCGATCTATCAGGAAATCTGTGAGACACAGACAAAGGGCGGCGGGGATTTTGACCATCCAATGATAGAGACGGTTGAAAGCAGAGAGGATGATGTCACAGGATGAAAGAACAGAATATCGAAGAAAATAAGCTTCAGAATCCGTTTTCCCTGTTGAAACGGCTGTTAGGATATATGCTGAGGGACTATAAGATTTCATTTTTTGTGGTCATATTCTGTATTATCGGTTCCTCTTTGGCGACGCTTCGCGGAACCCTGTTTATGCGAAACCTGATCGATGACTATATCATCCCACTCACCCGGAGCGATGTACCCAATTTTTCGTCGTTGGTCAGGGCATTGACGGTGCTGGCGTTGACCTATGCCGTTGGCATTGTCTGTGCCTATGCCTATAACCGCATTATGGTCAATATCACCCAGGGCGTCATGAGGAACCTGCGCAACGATCTGTTTATCCATATGGAATCCCTTCCTATAAAATATTTTGATACCAACGCACATGGCGATATCATGTCGGTGTACACCAACGATATCGATACCCTGCGGCAGCTGATGAGCCAGAGCATGCCGCAGCTTGTCAATTCCGTAGTGACCATTGTCACGACCTTTATCAGTATGGTGGTTTTGGATATTCCACTGACGGTTATTTCCGTGGTTATGGTTGGAGTTATGATGATTTGTGTTTCCAAGCTGGGTGGGAAATCGGCAGTGCATTTCGTAAAACAGCAGGATGATCTCGGCGCTGTAAATGGATATATTGAAGAAATGATGGCAGGACAAAAAGTTGTCAAGGTATTCTGTCACGAAGAAAAAAGCCTGGAGGAGTTCCAGAAATACAATGAGAAGCTGAGAGAAAGTGCTTGCAGGGCAAATTTGATTGCGAATATGATGATGCCGGTCAATGTAGCCTTGGGGAATATCAGCTATGTACTGTGTGCTGTAGTCGGTGCGGGTTTGGCGTTGAATGGATTATGGGATCTGACGCTGGGGACGCTGGTATCATTCCTGACACTGAATAAGAATTTCACGCAGCCTGTGACACAGATCAGCCAGCAGATGAACAGCATTATCATGGCGATGGCGGGCGCGGGACGTGTGTTCCGTATGCTGGAAGAGAAAGCGGAGGAGGATGACGGCTATGTGGAGCTGGTCAACGCCAGAGAAAACCCGGATGGCACACTCACAGAAGCCAGAGAGCGCACCGGTATATGGGCGTGGCGCCATCCACATCATGTCGATGGAACCGTTACCTACACCAGATTGCGCGGCGATGTGACCTTCCATGGAGTAGACTTTGGATATGACAGCGATAAAATTGTACTGCACGATATTCAGTTGTTCGCCGAACCGGGACAGAAAATTGCATTTGTAGGCAGTACCGGCGCAGGAAAGACCACCATCACCAATCTGATCAACCGCTTTTATGATATTCAGGACGGAAAAATCCGATACGATGGAATTAATATCAATAAAATCAAAAAATCCGATTTGCGCCGTTCTCTGGGTATGGTTTTGCAGGATACACATCTGTTCACCGGTACGGTTCTTGACAATATCCGTTATGGACGGCTGGACGCCACCGATGAGGAATGCATAGAGGCGGCAAAACTTGCCAATGCCGATGGATTTATCCGCCGTCTGCCGAATGGCTATCAAACGATGTTGACCGGAGATGGTGCAAATCTCTCCCAGGGCCAACGGCAGCTTTTGGCAATTGCGCGGGCAGCTGTCGCAGATCCTCCGGTTTTGATTCTGGATGAAGCGACGTCTTCCATTGATACCCGTACCGAGATTCTGGTACAGAATGGCATGGATGCTTTGATGAAGGGAAGGACGACATTTGTCATTGCGCACCGATTGTCAACCGTGCGCAACGCGGATTGCATCATGGTCCTGGAGAGGGGACGGATCATAGAACGTGGATCGCATGAACAGCTTCTGGAAGAACAGGGGCGTTATTATCAGTTGTATACGGGAAATCCGGCGAAATAGGATTGTTCTCCGGGTACATGGCGCCGGTCTTCTGGAAAATGAAAAAATAATGATGTAAGTGTTGACATTACAACGAATGTGTGATATTATCTTGTTGTAATAAGAAAGGTTACAACAAACAAAGAAAACCAGCCGGAACTTCTGACCGAGTTCAGGCACAAGCATCTTTAACCATGAAATTTGGAGGTAATCACAATGAGCAAAGTTTCTGAATTTTTAACTGCAAATCCGGTTCAGTATTTGGCAACCGTTTCCCTGGACGGCAAGGCAAAGTGCCGCCCGTTCATGTTCAGCTTTGAGAAGGATGGCAAGCTGTGGTTCAACACCGGCAACTTTAAAGAAGTTTACAAGGAGCTTCAGGCAAATCCATATATCCAGATCAGCGTGTCCTCTCCGAACTTTGAATGGATCCGTCTGAGTGGCAAGGCTGTCTTCGTCGATGATAAGGCGATCAAGGAAGCCGCTTTGGAGAACCCGATTGTCAAGGGAAACTATCAGACCGCAGATAATCCGCAGTTTGAGGTGTTCTATCTGGAAGACGCACATGGCGTGATCGCTGACTTCTCCGGCAACCCTCCGTATGAGTTCTGAGAAAGAGTCATTCGGAAAATATCAGTTCTATAAAGCAGGCTCCGGATGAACTTCCCTTGGAGCCTGCTTTTCTGTAGGAAGAATATCACAGAAAACGCAGCTAGATGGACAGGAAAGCCTGAATAGTAGAAGAGAGGAAGGACGATTTTGGAACAGAAAGAACGCTTAGATTACCTGCTGGAACAATTTAAAGTGGATTCGGGACAATATCGGGATCTGCAGGTAGGGAATACTGCCGAGGAGAAGCAAGCGGCGCTTCGCTCTCTGATGAATATTCGCATGCCGCGTTATATGAAGGAAGAAGTCCTGCGGGTACAGGACGAGTATCTGTGCGAGCGAGCTCGAGAAAAGGGAATTGTCACACTGGACGATATTGAGACCATTCAGAAGGAATTGGGAAGTACCATGAGACACGCCGATAAAATTTCAATCTGGCAGGGAGATATCACCCGGCTGCAGTGTGGCGCGATTGTCAATGCGGCCAATTCCCAGATGCTTGGATGCTTTATTCCGATGCACACATGTATTGATAACTGTATTCATACCTTTGCAGGGATACAGCTTCGATCGGCGTGTAACACTTATATGAGCCGGATGAGAGCGGTACACGGAGCGGATTATCAGGAGCCAACGGGACGGGCTATGCTGACGGATGCGTTTAATCTGCCGGCAGAATACGTCATTCATACCGTAGGTCCGATTGTCTCCCACCGACTGACCGATCGGCTAAAACAACAATTGAAGGATTGCTATGAAAGCATTTTAGCGTGCTGTTTGGAAAATCATATCCGAAGCGTGGCATTCTGCTGTATTTCGACGGGAGTTTTTCATTTTCCAAACGAGGAAGCGGCAAAGATTGCAGTAAAAACAGTCACAACCTTTCTTGATGAGCATGACCAGGAGTTCGACCGCGTCATATTTAATGTCTTTCATAGTTTGGACCGAAAGCTGTATCAGGAACAGCTTTGCCCGGCGGAGAGAGGGTAACAGATGGCATGGAAACAGATCCTGTTTGGGAGGAAAAAACGAACGATGACATTTCAAGAATTTTTGTGCGGCACACCGGCTGCCGATTATATTTTTCAGAAGATGCCCTATGAGGAACAGATCGCGGAAGCGGCTCGTGCGATTGAGAATGCAGAGTGCGTTCTGATTGGCGCGGGAGCAGGACTTTCGGCTGCCGCCGGCCTGACCTATGGAGGAAAGCGGTTTACCGATCTTTTTCCGGAGTTCATTGAGAAATACGGAATGACGGATATGTACAGTGCAGGATTTTATCCGTTTCCAAGTGAAGAAGCCAGATGGGGATACTGGTCCAAACATGTCTATGTGAACCGGATTGCCCCGGAGGCGCTTCCTCTGTATCGGGAGGTTTTGGAACTTATAAAGGAAAAATCCTATTTTGTTTTGACTACCAATGCAGATCATCAGTTCTATAAGGCTGGATTTGGTGAGGACAATATTTTTGCCACACAGGGAGACTATGGATATATCCAGTGTCTGCGCGGCTGCCATAACAAGGTATACGATGATATCAGGCAAATGGAGCAGATGCATCAGGCGCGAAAAGACTGTCTGATTCCGTCGCATCTGGTGCCGCGATGTCCGGTATGTGGCGGGCCGATGACAATGAATCTGCGCTGTGATTCGCATTTTGTGGAGGATGAAGCGTGGCATGCGGCAGAACGACGTTTTGGCGCATTCTTAGAGGAATGCGAAGACAAAAAGACGGTGCTTCTGGAAATGGGCATTGGATTCAACACCCCGACAATTGTAAGATTTCCGTTTGAACGGCTTGCACGGAAAAAAGAAAATATGATCTTGCTGCGTTTGAACAGGGACGAAGCGATTGTTCCCAAAAGGCTGGGGAAAAGAGCAATCGGGATTAACGCGGATATCGAACAAAGTATCGGAGATATCACAGCGGAAATCAAACGGAGAGCGGAAGAACATTGATGTCAGGCTTTTGACAGGAAAGGGAGAACAGGACCGCGTATGGCAGAGAAAATATATTTATTTGTTGCATTGAGTATATGTATCTTATTTCTTTTCAGTGTCTTTGCACCGAAGCAAAGTGAGAGACGATTTTGGAAAGGGATTCTTAAAATCCGTGAGGGCATGGATTTTGTAAGCTACTGGATTTTCAATATCTGTGGTGCTGTCATAGTTGTGTACGTGTGTTTTTATTATATCAAAGCCTTTCTGAGCCGGTGGCTGTGATCCGGTCATGTTATGTATGGACAGGAAACGATAGGACAGAAATCCCGACCCGTTCGATTTGATGTTTGAATTTTGAGATGATTATTGATACAATGATGTTGCTGATAAAATTTTTTTACAGATTGTTAATTTTGTGAAAAAGTAACAGATGGAACCTTGGAAAATCTGTGGAGTTTCAAGCGAAAAGCAACAAAAGGAATGAGCAAGCATGAAGATACAGCGAAGAGACGAAATACTTCATCTCCTGACAGAAAACAGGATTGTAAAAGCAAATCAACTGGCGGAGCAATTTCAGGTATCCACGGAAACGATACGGCGCGATCTGTCGGAACTGGAACGGGAAGGGATTGCACGAAGGACACATGGCGGCGCGATACTGAATACCACATACAGCATGGAACCGGACTATTCCGAGCGCGAAATGAAGAATTTTGAGGAAAAGGTCAGGATTGGTAAAAAAGCAGTAGAGATGGTGGAAGATGGTGATACGATTATCCTCGATATCGGTACCACCATACTGGAATTTGCCCGCATGCTGAAGGGAAAAAAGAAGATTACTGTTCTGACAAACTCGCTGGCCATCGCCATGACGTTGACGGATGATCCCAATATCACCGTGATCGTATTGGGCGGGCTCGTCCGATGTGGAGAAGGGACAACGTCTGGATATTGGTCGGAGGAAATGGTGGATGGTTTCTATGCGGACAAATTGTTTCTAGGCGTTGGCGCAATTGAAACGAAGACGGGCGTTATGGATTATGACATTGCAGAGACCAATCTCCGTCGTCACTTTTTAAAACATTCCAAACAGGTCATTGCCATGGCGGATTACAGCAAGTTTGGGATTAAGGCGTTGAATATCGCGTGCCCAATCAGTAGTATCGATTGCGTCATAACGGATGAGCAGACGGATAAAAAAATGGTAAAGGAGTTACGGGAACAGAGTATAGAAGTCATAATTGCCTGAATTTTACACAAAAAGAAAATGAATAAAATGTGGGATAATTTGCGTTTGCGGGTTATACCCACATTTTATTTTGCTGATTTTTGAGCAAAACACACAAAAATTAAAGGGATTTGACCGTTTGCACATTTTTAGACGATGTGGTATTGTAAAGCCAGTAAGAGACGATCGATCGCAAAGCAATCTTAATTCTTTTCAAAGGCGAAAAGAATCACGGAGAAAGGAGTAGGAAGAAATGTCATTTGATCAGATTATTTTATGGATCATGGCGATAGGAGCTTTGATTGGCGCTGCGGATAAAATCACAGGAAATCATCTCAAGCTGGGTGAAAAATTTGATGAAGGCTTTGAAGCGATGGGAGCGCTGGCTCTTGGCATGGTAGGTATCGTATGTCTGGCACCGGTCATTTCAAAATTGTTGGGACCGGTTATCATTCCGGCCTGTGAAGCGATCGGAGCAGACCCTGCGTTATTTGGTTCGATTCTTGCCAATGATATGGGTGGTTATTCCCTGGCCATGGAGCTGGCTCAGAATGAACAGGCAGGCTTGTTCGCCGGAAACATCGTTGCTTCGATGCTGGGATGCACACTGGTATTTTCTATTCCGGTTGGACTGGGATTGATTGAAAAGGAAGACAATCCTTATTTCTCAAGAGGTCTGCTGATTGGATTGATTACGATTCCGGCGGGCTGCTTGATTGGTGGATTTGTCGCTGGATTTGATTTCATGATGGTTATCCGAAACACGCTTCCGATTTTAATTATTTCCGTACTTTTGGCCTTGGGACTGAAAGTAATCCCGGAAAAGATGATTAGTGGATGCACGATCTTTGGACGCTTCATAACAATTATCATTTACATTGGCCTGGCATGTGCTGCCTTTGAGTATATCACAGGTGTTGTCATTATCCCGGGCATGGCACCGATCATGGATGGTATGAATGCCATTGCAGGTATCGCAATCGTATTGCTTGGAACCTTCCCGATTCTGTCGATTCTCGTTAAGGTGCTGGATAAGCCGCTCAATGCAATTGGAAGAAAAATGGGAATGGATGCCACCAGTGCGGCTGGAATTGTATTCACATTGGCGAACTCCGTGCCGGTATATACCATGATGAAAGACATGAAAAAGCGGGGCATTATCATCAATACCGCTTGGCTGGTACCGGCAACTGCGGCGCTGGGAGACCATCTTGGCTTTACGGCAGGCGTTCAGCCGGGAATGATTACACCGGTTGTTGTCGGGAAGCTGTCGGCTGGCGTATTGGCAATTATTTTAGCATATTTCATGACGAGAAATATGATGGAGAAAGATCAGAAAACAACGACTACGGAGACCGTGTAAGAAGATGGGAGTAGAATTATGAGCAAGTATTATATGGGTATTGACCAGGGTACAACCGGTACAACCGTATTGATTCTGGATGAGGAATGGAACCTGTGTGCGAGAGGCTACAAAGAACATACGCAGTATTTCCCGAAGCCGGGCTGGGTAGAGCATGATTCATTGGAAATTTGGGATAAAATTCTGGAATCTGTAGAGATGGCAATTGAAATTGCCGACGCCAATGTCGATGACATCGTTTGCATGGGCCTGGACAATCAGGGTGAAACCGTAGTTTTGTGGGATAATGTGACCGGCATGCCGGTATACAATGCGATTGTATGGCAGGATCGGAGAACCGCACGCGAGGCGGACGTGATTGCAGAGAAGTATGGCGACATGATTCGCGAGAAGACGGGCCTGGTGGTAGATGCATATTTCAGTGCAACGAAGATCAAATGGGTGATTGAAAATGTTCCGGGTGTAAAGGAAAAGATTGCAAGAGGAAGAATCAATGCAGGCACGCTGGATACATGGATGATTTGGAAGCTGACACACGGAAAAGTATTTGTCACCGATCAGTCAACCGCGTCCAGAACCATGCTGTTCAATGTTCATACCGGACAGTGGGATGATGAGATCCTTCAGGCGTTGGATATTCCGAAGGAAATTCTGCCGGAGATCCATGATAGCGCAGAGGTGTATGGAACGACCGATCCGCTGGATTTCTTCGGCGCACGCATTCCGATTTCCGGTTCTGTCGTTGACCAGCAGGCGGCATTGTTTGGACAGGCGTGCTTTGAATCCGGTACGGTAAAGACAACCTATGGAACAGGATGCTTTATGCTGATGAATACCGGAGATAAGCCGGTTTATTCGGAAAATGGCCTTCTGACAACGGTTGGCTGGGGCATCAATGAAGGCAAAATGACCTTTGCTTTGGATGGCGGTATCTACATCGCCGGCGCAGCGGTACAGTGGCTGCGCGACAAGCTGAAGATCATTAACAATGCGGCAGAGACCGAAGCGATTGCAGAAAGCGTACCGGATACAGCGGGTGTATTCTTTGTACCGGCATTCTCCGGACTGGCGGCTCCGCACTGGGATCAGTACGCGCGAGGCACCATGGTAGGCATCACGGGTGGAACAACGCGGGAACATATCATTCGTGCCACGCTGGAGAGCATGGCATATCAGGTAAAGGACAATCTGGATGTCATGGTTGGCGACTCCGGTATTCCGATCGAAGTGATGCGCGTGGACGGCGGAGCAGCGGTAAATAATTTCCTGATGCAGTTCCAGGCGGACATTCTGGGAATCCCGGTGGATGTACCGGAAATTACCGAGACGACAGCATTGGGCGCTGCCTATCTGGCGGCATACGGTGTCGGTGAGTTTAAGAGTCTGGATGAAATCAAGGGCAAATGGAAGCTGAAGAAGCGCTTTGAGCCGAAGATGGATCAGGAGACAAGAGAGGATCTTCTCAGAAAATGGCATCGAGCGGTAGAGCGTGCGAAGGACTGGGAAAAGGATTAAAAAGCTGGGATGGAGGAACCAAGCCATGGTAAAAACAGACGTTGTTATTATTGGCGCAGGCGCAGTAGGATGCGCTATTGCAAGAGAACTGTCGAAATATCAGGTAAAAGTTGTAGTAGTAGATAAGCGCGATGATATCGGAGGAGACGCTTCCAAGTCGAACAGTGCGATCATTCATACCGGCTATGATGCAGCACCGGGAACACTGGAATCCCAATTGGTTGTGGCTGCAAATCCGATGTATGACAAGCTGGCAAAGGATTTGGATATTCCGTTCCAGCGCATCGGTGCCATTCTTCCGGCGTTTACGGATGAACAGTACGAGAAGCTGCCCGAAATCAAGGAAAAGGCGTTTAAAAATCACGTCTATGATGTCGAATACCTTACAAAGGAAGAAATTTTGGAAAAAGAGCCGGAGCTCAATCCGGATGTCAAAGGCGGTCTGTACATTCCGCGCGAGAGTATCATTGATCCGTTTATTCTTGTACAGGCTTTGGCGGAGAATGCCAATGAAAACGGTGTGGATTTCATGCTGAACACCGAAGTGGTCGATATCAAGGTGGAGAATGGTGCGATCCGGTCGGTGGAGACGACAAACGGCTCGATTGAGACGACCTTTGTTGTGAATGCAGCTGCGCTGCACTGTGATGATATTGCCGCAATGGTAGGAAAAGCAGATTATAAGGTTGTTGCACGCCGGGGCCAGTTCTACATTTTGGACAAGAATACGAGCTGTAAGGTGCAGAATATTGTTCTGCCGATTCCGACCAAGATCACCAAGGGTAAATTGATGACCCCGACGATTCACGGCAATATGCTGGTAGGACCGACGGCAGAGGACCTGGATGATAAGGTTGATGTATCTACCACGACGGAGGGATTGGACAGCATTTATGCAGATGTCAGCAAGATGATCCCGAATGTCAACATCCGCGATACGATCACCCAGTACAGTGGGCTGCGTCCAAACCGCAATCCGGAAGGGCTGCATGTGGATGTCTATGACGATCTGGCGGGTTATGTGAATCTGTCCGGCGTTCGTTCCACCGGTCTGACCCTGTCGGTTGCAATGGGTAAGTATGTTGTAGAAAAGCTGAAAGAAATCGGCTGCCAGCTGACATTCAAGGAAAATTTCCAGCCGACCAGAAGAGGTATCCCGCGTTTCCATGAGATGTCACGTGAGGAACAGGAGAAGCTGATTCAGGAGAATCCGCTGTATGGTACAATCGTATGCCGCTGTGAGACGATTACAGAGGGTGAAATCGTCAATGCGATTCAGCGTCCGCTGGGTGCAAGAACAGTGGATGCGGTCAAGCGCAGAGTGCGTGCCGGCATGGGACGCTGCCAGGGCGGCTTCTGTGGTCCAAAGGTGATTGAGATTCTGTCCCGAGAACTTGGTATCCCGACCGAAGAAGTAAACAAGAACCTGCCGGGTTCCTATATGATCGTCGGGAAGAACAAGTGAGCAGCATTGCGGAAGGAGTATCAATATGTACAATGTAACATGTGATGTAGCAATCGTTGGCGGTGGTCCGGCGGGGCTGTCCGCAGCTGTTGCTGCGAAAAAAGAGGGCGCAAAGAAGGTTCTGGTTATTGAGCGTGATGAGAGCATTGGCGGTATCCTACAGCAGTGTATCCATCCGGGATTTGGCCTCACGTATTTTAAGGAAGAGCTGACTGGACCGGAATATGCAGGTCGTTTCGCAAAGGAAGCGATCGAACTGGGCGTAGAGTTTTTGCTGAATTCTATGGTCCTGGAGGTGGATAACGAGAACAGTGCGGTGATTTGTGTCAACAAGGAGCATGGCATGACACAGGTAACTGCATCCAGCATCATTCTTTCGATGGGGTGTCGTGAGAGAACCCGAGCGAATATTATGATTCCGGGTTCCCGTCCAGCCGGTGTGTATACCGCAGGTTCCGCACAGCGATTGGTAAACCGTCAAAATGAGATGGTAGGCAAGAAGGTCGTTATTCTGGGCTCCGGCGATATCGGCATGATTATGGCACGCCGCATGACCCTGGAAGGTGCAAAGGTACTGGCTGTGATCGAACTGAATGATTTTCTTGCAGGTCTGACCAGAAATAAAGTCCAGTGTCTGGATGACTTTGGCATTCCGCTGTACTTGTCGCACACGATTACAAAGATAGAAGGCTATCAGCGTGTAGAGGGAATCCATTTTGCAAAGGTGGACGAGAGGAAGAGACCGATTCCAGAAACAGAGCAGTTCATCGAATGTGATACGCTGCTGCTGTCGGTTGGTCTGATTCCGGAGAATGAGTTGACTCGCAAGGCGGAGATCAAAATGAATCGGATCACCAACGGTCCGGAAGTGAACCAATACATGCAGACCTCGGCAGGGAATGTATTTGCCTGTGGCAATGTTGTTCATGTAAATGATCTGGTAGATAATGTAACTACGGAGAGTCAGAAGGCAGGCAAATTTGCGGCACAATATGCCATGGGAACATTGCCCAAGGCAGCCAAGACCGCACAGAGTGTCACTGGGAATAATGTACGCTATCTGTGTCCACAGTCGGTCGATCTTTCGGAAAACAATGAAACGATCAGCCTGTATTTCCGTGTACTTCATCCAGAGCTGGATGTCACGTTGGTGGCGAAATCCGGCGATACCATCATCGCCAAGAAAAAGCGTCCGCGTGTAAATCCGGGTGAGATGGAACACATCGAATTCCAGACAAAGGATGTGTGTGGAGAAAACGTCACTGTTGAAGTAGTCAAGGAGGGCTGAATCTCATGACAAAAGAAATTATTTGTACAGTATGCCCAATGGGCTGCCATATTACCGTGGACGGGGAAGGCGATACCATCTTTTCTGTGACCGGATTCACCTGCAAGCGTGGGGAACAATACGCATCGACCGAATTTGCGCATCCGGTTCGTATTCTGACCACAACCGTCAAAACGGGCAATGAAAAGAACCCGTTGGTTCCGGTTCGTTCCGCAAAGCCGATTCCAAAGGAAAAGGTCATGGATTGTATGAAAGTAATTCGTACCTATCAGGCAAAAGCACCGGTTCAGACATATGATGTGCTCATTGAGAATATCTGTGATACCGGTGTAGACATCGTAGCAACAGGAACACTGGATTAACACCATTGATTCACCATTTACCATACAGAGAGGGCAGACTGGAGCTGCGAAATGCAGTTTCGGTCTGTTCTGTCTCTACGTAGAAACGAGGAAAACAAACATGATTCGTGATATTCAGGATGAAATACTCCGTTTGAAAAAAGAAAAGGATGTTTGCATTCTTGCACACAGCTATCAGGCAAGAGAAATTACAGAAATTGCAGATTTTACAGGGGACTCCTATGCTTTGAGTGTAAAGGCAGCGACGGTTCCGCACAAAAATGTATTGCTGTGCGGAGTTCGCTTTATGGCAGAGACAGTGAAGATCTTATCGCTAGAAAAAAGAGTGTATCTTGCCAATGCGGTTGCCGGATGTCCGATGGCGGAGCAGATGGATCGCGATATGATTGCAGCGCTAAAAGCACAGTATCCGGAATATACGGTAGTTGCCTATATCAATACTACGGCTGCCCTAAAAACCATATGCGATGTGTGTGTTACCTCTTCCTCCGCTGTTAAGATTGTTAGAAAAATGAAGGAAGATAAGATTTTGTTTATTCCAGACTGCAATTTGGGAAGGTTTGTAGCGGATCAAATACCGGAAAAACAGTTTAAGCTGTTGCAGGGAGGATGTCCGATTCATGCCCGTGTAAGAAAACAGGATGTGAAGAAAGCAAGGGAACAGCATCCGAATGCTTTGCTGTTGGTTCATCCGGAATGCCAGCCGGAGGTATTTGAACAGGCGGATTATGTTGGATCAACCAGCGGCATTATGGAATATGCAAAAAACTCGTCCGCCAAGGAATTTATTATTGGAACGGAGATTAGTATTGCGGAACACTTGCAATATGATTGCCCGGAGAAACGGTTCTATCCTTTGACAAAGGAGTTGATTTGTCCGAATATGAAAGCAACAACCCTTGTGGACGTTTTGTCTACCTTGCGGGGAGAGAGTGGAGAGGAAATTGCGATGGATGAACAGACTCGAATAGAGGCAAAAAAGTGTATTGATGCGATGATCCGTCTTGGCGGTTGATCTATTGGAACTAGAATTGTAACGTGTGAAAAATTTGGATATTTGCCAACTGTGGTAGGATAGAGAACATAACGATATAACTTCATAAGGAATATGTCCTGTATTTCTGAGCAAGGCTTGGGGATACAGGACATTTTTTATCATATGGATGGTACTTAGGAGAATAGGAGAAGCGGAATATGGTGCCCGATGGAACGAAAAAAGGAAGAGTGTGTGATTGATCGTTCCCATAAAAAATGAAATGGAATTTTATCATATTTTTTCAATAAATTGCAGTTTTGTTTTGTAACGATATACTGGATGTGTTACAATAAATATAAATAATAGGAGGGGAGGATTCTGCAATGACAGTTGGCAAACGGGCCCTACTATACCTAACGCGGAAAAAAGGTCGGAGCATTCTGTTGATACTTCTGGTATTCGTTATGTCTAGTTTTATTTTGATTGGCAATTCCCTAAAATCAAGTGCGGATAAAGAGATTAAAGAAATTCAAAATAGTCTGGGAAATAGCTTTATATTAAAAGAACCAATAGGATTAGTTGACTATCCTGATAATTATGAATATGTTTCTGGAGATGATGACCCGTTGGGTATTGGTGTTAATTATATTGGCCCAAAAGTAACACCAGATCTGATAGAAGATATTTTAGAGATAAATGATGTAACCGATTATTTTGCGACGTTCAATGATCTTGCCATTGTGGATTTAGAGTTAAAGCCAGGGTTATGGGATATGAATACACCGGATGAAGAAACAACGGAAGAAGAAATAAATATTTTACAACATGAAACTTCCGTAATTTATTGTTCAATTGGTAACTTACATCGTTATTTCCGGACGGGAGCAACGGAGATTGTTAAGGGACGAAATATACAGAAAGAAGATCATTATACTGCCATCATATCCGAGTACCTTGCGGAAAAAAATCATCTTTCTGTAGGAGATACATTTCTTATCAGTACCTATGCATGGACAGACAAAATTTCCCTCACAGTATTATCAGATGATGCAATCACAGTAAAAATTGTTGGCATCTTTCGTGCTAATGTGGAGCAGGAGACTGCCATTACAACAGCAGAAGATCAATATCTAGATAATTTTATTTTTACAGACATTATGACGGGAACAGAATTGACAAAGATTAGAGATGAATATTTAGATGTTGAATATGATGAATGGATAAGTGAATACACGTTTTTTGTAGATAATCCGGAAAATATTGATGAAATCATGCAACAGGTGAAAGAGAGTGAATATTGGGTAGATGGACTGCTTTTGACTCGAGATAAGAGTTCCTATGAAGCCTCGATCAAGCCACTCAAACAAATTTTTATCTTGGCAACGATTCTGGTAGTTGTGGGAATTGCTGGTTGTGCGATTATCTTATTCCTCGTCCTGACGATGTGGATTAAAGGAAGAAAACGCGAAGTTGCAATTTTACTCTCGATTGGAATCAATAAGAAAAAAGTGATTGTACAGATGGTTTTGGAATGTGTGACGGTATCAGTTGTTGGATTAGTCCTCACCTTCGTGCTGTCTACAGCTACAATCAACGGTTGCTGCAAAGCGACAGAATACATTACAGCTCCAAAATCAGAGGATCCCATGTATAAAGCCTCTGTTCATTGGGGATTCACAGAACTTGATATTGAAAAGGTTTCTTCCGAAGCAGTTCAATTGGATTATGACCTCTCTGGTCGGGATGTTGTATGGATTACGTTAGTGATTCTTGCAATTTCGACCGGAAGCGTCCTTCTTGCTTCCAATCAAGTCATGCGGATAAAGCCGAAAGAACTATTGCAAATGACGTAACAATTGATAGGAGGAAGACTATGAGCGTATTACAGTTAAAGAATCTTTCCTTTTCCTATACGGGTAGAAAAGCAATTTTAGAGAATTTGAATGTAGAATTTCACCGAGGCCAGATGTATGTCATTCTTGGTCCATCCGGTTGCGGCAAGACGACCTTGCTTTCTCTGGTGGGTGGCTTAGACTCACCGGACAACGGTACGATTGAATTTGAAGGACAGGACATTACCCAAAAGGGTCTGGAAGATCACAGAAAAAACAATGTATCATTCATTTTTCAAAATTATAATCTGATTGATTATATGACTCCAGAAGAAAATGTTACATTGACGGCGAAGGAAGAAGCACTTCCTATTTTGGAAAAACTTGGACTTTCCAAGGAAGAGGCGAAAAGAAATGTGCTAAAGCTTTCTGGCGGTCAGCAGCAGCGCGTCGCGATTGCCCGTGCGCTTGCCTCGCAAAACCCGATCATCCTCGCAGATGAACCAACTGGAAATTTGGACGAGGACACGGCAAAAGAAATCACGAGTATTTTAAAGGATACTGCGAAATCGTTTCATCGGTGTGTGATCGTCGTTTCTCATTCCAATGAAGTGGCAAAACAGGCGGACGTCGTCTATGAGTTAAGACAGGGCAATCTAACCAAGATTGTCGTACAATAATGTGAATATGAATAATGGGCAGGATTGCACTCATTGACACAGTAAATCTGATTGATGTTGCTGTGTTACTCAATGCAGTGCAAAAAGAAGGGAGTGTGTGGTCAGAAAGATGAAGGTTGGAAAACGTGCATTGCTTTACTTAGTACGGAAAAAGAGTAAAAGTATCACTCTGCTTGTCGTTTTAACGATTATCTCCACGCTGATTTTGATCGGTGTAACGATTGGGAATGCAACCGACACAGCGATAGACAATTTATATGAAAGTTTGGGCGGGTATTTTAAGATTGAAATGAATATCCAAAGTGAAATGCCTGGGAAAGTAACGGATGCATTAGTTGCGGATATCATGGAGAGTGAAAAAATTAGCGCATATAACGGTATGGATCTGCTTTATCTCGTTGTGGATGATTTGGAGCTGGAGCCGGGCCGATATACCCAGTCTGGAGAGGGCGGCGCAGATACCACTCGATTTTTAGGAAATACCGACAGCAGCTTGAATGAATATTTTACCTTGGGATTGTTATCGTTGCAGGAAGGAAGACATATTCAGGCAGGGGATTCGGGAAAAGCCGTGATTTCTAATGCATTAGCGGAGCGGAATCATCTTTCGGTTGGTGATACTTTCTCTGCATCTTACTCTGGCGAGGGACTGATGGAAGAAGAGCAGAGCCGGATTGTACCACATGAATTAGAAGTTGTCGGTATTTATCAGGTAGAGACGGTATCCCATAAAGATAACAGCAACACTGCGGAATGTGACATTGTAGAAAATTTTATTTTCACGGATACGGCATGTCTCCGGAGCATTCCCGAGGAAATTGACGGGCGTGAGATCGACACGTACAAAAGAGGGGTCGTCTTTTATGTTTCAAATCCCCGTGATCTTGATGCGATTGTAAATAGCCTCACAAAGATAGATGGATATAATTGGGGGGGATATACCATCACAGAAAATAATGAGGCTTATCTGGAGAATGCAGTCCCACTTGTCCGACTATCCGGGTTTATTTCTACTCTAGTCTTTGCCATTTTGCTGATCAGCGCGGTGATTCTATCTTTAATCCTGTTCTTATGGATGAAAGATCGTATTCACGAAATTGGTGTTTTTCTTTCCATCGGGATTCGAAAGACATCGATTATCGGACAGCATATTTTGGAGAACTTGCTGGTCGCTTTTATTGCGTTTGTACTTGCTTGTGTTATCGTAATCTCTACAGGCAGTCAGATCGAGAAAAGGATTGATACCGCACTGTCGGAGAATACAGAGACTGTGGAAATAGCAGGGAATTTTTCTATGGACACGCAGAGTGCGGAACAATTATTTGTGAAGCAGGGCTTGGAGGTGGATTCTTCAATTGATATCCATATTGATATTGTAGAATTGATCGAAATTTTGGGGATCGAGGTTCTTATCGTTATACTCTCGACGGGGATTTCCTCTATTGTTGTCTTGAGAATGCGTCCCCGCGATATTCTTTCCTCAATGAGTTAGGGGATAAAATACATTGGTTTATATGTGCACGAAATGGAGCCATCGCGATTGCGATGGCTCCATTTTTTGTGTGAAACCGTGTGAA
>JAUNSG010000003.1 GCA_030539335.1 Eubacteriales bacterium
AAGGTTTCCAAGACCTTCCTCGAGCGTTCCGGGGCGGACAAATCCAAAACCGCATGATTTGCCCGCCCATCCTAACCGGAGAATAGCCAGTAAGATGGATCTCTTTGTACCGGTTCGCTTGGCGTGTCGTGGCCGACGCGCCCGGTAATTTTTGCGGCCTCCATCCCGAAGGGACAGGAAGGCTTTGAGACCGGAGAGATCGCGTGTACCAGCCGGACAAAAACTTGGGAATACGTTTTTGTTCGGCTATAGAAGGCTGTCTGATGGAATTTTGTGCGTGTGCGACCTTGAGGGGAAGGTCGTGGAAACCCGTAGGGTTTCTGCGCTGCATGGGTTTGGAAAGGGCGTTTGCTGTGGAACGCCCTTCCCCGTCGGAGACCAGAAAACGAGCGAATTTGTTTTTATAATGTTTCCATGATGATACTGAAAATAATAATCGATTCATCCTGCCTCGTTCATCCGGAAAGAAATAACGTAAGCCGGGAGAAAAACATAAAAAAGAACTCCCGGAATCATCCAAAGAGTTCTTTTCGTGTCAGTCTGCCGCGCCGAAGGCATCCAGCAGCGTGTCCACATCCGTCTGGGAGACGGTGTATCGGTATCCACTGCCGTCGACATCCGCAAAATATTCGCGGGAGCCGCCCTTGGCAAGGGTGAGCGTGTGCTTGGTCCCGTCCGACAGCTTGATCTGGAGCGTCAGGGACGCTTCGGCGTCCGCCGGTTCCTCCAGGACGGAGACGGCATGGAGTGTGGTCATCGCCGAATAGAGCCGGTCGATGTCCTCGGTTTCCAGCTCCTCGCCATCCAGCGTGCCGGTCATCGTATCGACATCCTCTTCCTCGTTTTCGTCCGCCTCGACGTAGGTCAGCTTCGCCGTGTAGGACGTCCCATCGGCGGTCAGAACCGCGCGCCGGAGCTGTGATTTTGCATACGTCAGAAGCTGGGTGGAGCGATACTGCGTCCAGCCCTCGTCGAGGAAGGCAAACGCAGAGGAGGGGCAGTCATAAATCGTGTCGTCGCCTTCACACATTACATAGGTGCTGTCACCGTCTGTCGTGCCGATCCAAACGACCTTTTCGGCGTTGTCAAAGGCGAGCGTCAGCTTGGCCGTCGGGTCATCCAACCCATACTTGGACCGCTGTTTGTCGGTCGCCTGTACGGTGACAACCGCCTGTGCGGTCAGACCGGTTTGCAGATCGCTGAGCAGGCCGGAGGACAGCGCGGAATCGTCGGCGTCGCACGATTCCGGTGCCGTGATGACATAGGTAGAATAGGCTTCCGCCTGTGCGTCCGTGAGATCGCCGGTGTCACGCCGCTCGATGGTAAATGTGGTGCCGTCGCCGAGCGCGTCAACGGTGAGCTGGTTCAGCTCGGACGACAGGCTGTAATAGGAGTGCAGGACGTTGACGGAGAGATAGTCGGTCTGTTCCTGCAACAGAGTTTCCGTCGTGTCCGAAGAGACAAAGAAGACATCTGTGCTGTTTGCCAGGCGGCAATAGGTGCCGTCCAGCGTGTCGGAGTGCAGGCCGAACAGCAGGGTCGTGGCCGTGCCATCCTCCTCTGTCACGGTGATGGCATCCATGCTGCTTTCGTCGTCCAGCGCATAGTTTTCCAGATCGTCGCTGGAGGCGTCCACCAGCGTGCCGGAGACGGCACACACGGTGTTGAGCAGGGCGGAAAACTGGTTTTCGTCATACGCTCCGTCCGCGTCATCCACCATGACATAGCTGGTGCCGGAATCGTCCGAGGCGCAGTCGATGGAGAATGCTTCGCCATCCCGGAGGGAAACGGCGATGTTGGTGATGGAATCCGAATCGATGCTGGTCAGAGAGGCGGTTTCCCCATCCGTGTCCTCCTCCTTCGGATGGGTGAGCAGGAAGGCGTAGGCGCCGCCCAGCAGCACGACGGCAATCCCGGCGGCGAGCAGCCGCTTTGTGGTACGCTTCATCACAGGTTCCTCCGATGGAAGAAGACCGCGATGCCATAGCCGAACAGGAACAGCGGGAGGAACAACAGGATCAGGAAGACAACATAGGTCGCCGTTGTGCTCAGCGTGAGCGGCTCGGCGCTCATGGACTTGGAGTCGATGGAGATCAGATCTACCGTCGGCTGCATGGAGGAGATCGTGTTGCTCAGGAAATCGCTGTTGAGCAGGCTGGATGACTGCATGAGCTGGTCGGTCATCATCAGTGCAGAGGAGCAGACCAGGATCTGACCGTTTTCCTCATTGCCGGTGTATTCCGCCAGCGCAGCGAGGGCGAACGGGCCGTCGGTGTCCCCATCCTGCTTGCTGTAGGAGTCGTAGGTGGTGTCTTCGTCAATCGCACGGGCATACGCCGTCTCGCGCGAGGAGAGCAGGCTCTCAACCGTGCGGTCACTGACGCTGTCCGCCAGTTCGACGGTCAGCGGCTTGGCGTCCGGTGTGACGATGACCTGATCGGAGATCGCCTCCAGCGAATCGTTGACCGAGCTGTCACCCAGCTCCGCCAGCAGATAGCGTGCGTCGTTGATGTTGTATTCCGAATCCAGTACCATCTGAGGCTCGACCGTGATGCCCCATTCCTTGAGATACGAATACAGGACGTCCAGGTCGGTCGGGCTTTCCGTGCCGTCAAATACCAGCAGGTCGCCCCCGTTTTTGACGTAATCGTCCAGCAGATTGACCTCATCCTCGGTGTAATCCTTCTGCGGAAGGCTCAGGATCAGGAGGGAGGCGTCGTCCGGGATGTCCTCTTCCGCAAGCGTCAGGGTATCGACGGAATAGCCGGACGATTCCAGCAGGTCGGAGAACGACGTGGAGATGCTCTCGTTGTGTCCCTGCAGGACATAGGCATGTGGCGTGTCCGCGCTTGTGACCGTCAGCAGGGCGGAGGTCAGGGTACTCTCCCCGCGGAAGGCGGAGACATAGGAGTAGCCGGAGGTGGAGTCCGCGTCGGTGTCGTAGAAATCGATCAGATTCAGGACACGCGATTGGTCGCCGCACTGGACGATAATGCTGCCCTCGGCGACGCTGCTGGAAAGCGCGGAAAAGCTGTCCACAGCGGACGGATTTTGATACGGATCGATGTAATCCAGTGTGATTTTATCGGAATATTCGGCGTATTTTTCCATCAGTGTCTGGATGTAGCTGCCGTAGGAGCTGGACTCCAGATCATCCTTGCTGAGCAGGACCGTGATCGTGACTTCGTCGGTCAATCCGTCCATGACCTCATAGGATTCCTGCGAGATGCTGTACATCTTGCTCGCGGTCAGGTCCAGATTCAGATCAAACCGGTCATTCAGATTGGTGCAGATGAGGTTCAGCAGGACGATCACCGCGACCGCCAGCGCAACCGAACCGGAGGACAGCAGGAACCGCTTGGTGCGTTTGGTACGACTTCCCACCGCGATGGCGCGCGGCGCACGGCGGCGATCGGTCTTCTCAGCGGCGTTGGCGCGGCCAAACAGGAGCCGCAGAAGGCCAAAGGAGACCACCAGAACGATTGGAACCGGAAGGATACCGGCATCGCAGAAAAAGCAGGTGAAAAACGTCAGCACGCTGAACAGGACGGAAAATGCGCCCGAAAGCAGCAGGAGAAATCCACCGGAGCGGGCTGTTTTGCTGCGGTACAGCAGCAAAACGGCGAGCAATGCGGCGGCGATGGCCGCGAGATAAAGAACAAAAAACAATAACGTCATAGCAATTTCCCTCCCGATCAATGTCTGCGCCGCTCGAGAACACGGGCGGTGAAGAACAGGAACAGTGCGGTCAGCGACAGGAAGTAAATCAGATTGCTGAACGAGAACTGTGCGGACATGAAGGTATCATACCGGGTGAACACGGAGAACCAGTCCAAAACGGTTGCCAGAACGCCGGTTGCCGCGGAACTGAGGGTATCGATGAGATACAGTCCGAGGAACAGCGCAAAGGACAAAACAGCAGCGATGAGCTGGCTTTCGGTCACGGAGGACAGGAACAGTCCGATGGAGAGAAATACCATGGTAGCGCAGAAGATCGCGATGTAGCAGCCGAAAATGCTGGCCCAGGCCGGGGTTCCGGCGATAATCAGGACGATCAGCCACGGGATGGTGAGCAGCAGGCAGCAGAGGATGACGCCCAGCGCGGCAAGGAATTTGCCGAGGACGATCTCCCAGATTGCGACCGGAGCGGTGAACAGCAGGCGATCCGTCCCCTGGCGGTATTCCTCACTGAACAGGCGCATGGTCAGGATCGGGGTGAGGAACAGCAGGACCGTGAGCAAAAAAGAGAAGGGGGAGGAGAGGTCACTGGAGCTGCTGAGCACACAGGAGGCGAAAAAGACCAGGTTGGCAATGGCCGCAAAGACACCGAGATAGACATAGCCAATCGGGGAGCGGAAAAAGCCCTGGAAATCATGCTTGCAAATGGACATCATTTGCGGCCACCTCGCTTTCCGAACAGAAATTTTTTGCGCTTGGGAGTTTCGGGGCGCGGCTCTTCCGCCGGCGCCTCCGGGATATCGGCATCGGTCAGCTTGAGGAAGATGTCCTCCAGGCTGGCCTGAAGCTGGTTCATGGACAGGATCGCCAGCGAGTTCTGTGCCAGCGATTCAAAGACACCGTGACGGATGTCCCTCTCCGGCTCAGCGGTGATGCGGTAGGTGGCTTTGTTTCCATCGCGCTCCAGCAAGACCGCGGATGCAACCCCGGGAACCGAGCGCAGGACGCAGAGGACGCGTTCGGTATCGCCTTCGATCATCATTTCGAGCTGTGTCGCGCGGGTCATGCGTTTGGACAGCTCGGCAGTGGTGCCGTCCGCCACCATGTTTCCCTGATGGATGACGATCACACGGTCGCAGACCTCCTGCACCTCCGAAAGGATATGGCTGGACAGGATGATGGTGTGATCCTTGCCGAGAGTGCGGATCACATCGCGGATTTCAATGATCTGTTTCGGGTCCAGGCCGACGGTCGGTTCGTCGAGGATCAGGACCTTGGGGTCTCCGATCAATGCCTGCGCCAGACCAACACGCTGGCGGAATCCTTTGGAGAGGTTGCGGATCAGGCGTCCGGTCACCTCCGTGAGTCCGGCGCGTGCGATGACGGAGTCCAGATGCTCGTGTTTTTCCAGCGTGCACTTTTTCAGCTGATAGACAAAGTCAAGGTATTCGTTTACCGTCATGTCGGGATAGAGCGGCGGCTGCTCCGGCAGATAACCGATCAGACGCCGGACGGTCTCCGGACGTTCCTGGCTGTCCAGTCCGCCGACGGTAACCGTTCCGTCGGTTGCTTCCAGGCAGCCGGTGATGAGGTTCATGGTCGTAGTTTTTCCCGCACCGTTCGGACCGAGAAAACCGATAATCTCTCCCTCCGCTACGGAAAACGACAGGTCGCGGACGGCCAGCGTGCTTCCATAGCGTTTGGTGAGATGATTGACCTGTATCATACAGAGTCCTCCTTCTGGAATGTATTCTGCGTTGTCATAGCATTTGGATGCTTCTGCCGACAATGCCCTAAGCTTAGCATTTCCATGTGATGTTTCTGTGAACAATTGGCTGTTTTCTCTTGTATTTCAAAGGAAACGGCGTGAAAAGATGTGTTTTTGTTTTCAACATATTGCAAACAGGAGGAGAAACCCGTATAATAATGATATCAATTGTCACAAAGAAAAT
Organism: Eubacteriales bacterium; assembly: GCA_030539335.1. GTDB lineage: Bacteria > Bacillota > Clostridia > Oscillospirales > Butyricicoccaceae > Butyricicoccus_A. The sequence continues at coordinate 5,631 of JAUNSG010000003.1, forward strand.
GACTGGCGTAACAAATGTATGGAGCAGCAGGAGGAAATTCAATATGGAAAAGTTGAAGGTAGGCGTTGTCGGCTGTGGCGCAATCGGCCGTGAACATATTGCAAGAATTACAGATAAGTTTTCCGGTGCGGATATTGTCGCGGTATCCGACGTATTTGTCGAGGGTGCGCGCAAGATTGGCGAACCGCTCGGCGCATGTATTTATAACAACAGTGCCGATCTGGTCTATGACGACGATGTTGATGCCATCATCTGCACCAGCCCGGGCTTTGCACACAGTGAAACGATTTTGCAGGCGCTGGAGGCGGGTAAGCCGATCTTTTCCGAGAAGCCGCTGACCATGAGCGCCGCGGAATCCAAGGCGGTTGTCGAGGCGGAGATGCGCGGCGGAAAGCGCTTGATCCAGGTCGGTTTTATGCGCCGTTATGACCGCGGCTACCGGCAGATCAAGCAGCTTCTGGACAGCGGCAGCTTTGGCGAGGCGCTGTATTCCCGCAGCACGTACTGGAACCCGGAAATCGGCCATGATTATGACAACCAGATGGTGATTACGGATGCCGCAATCCATGATCTGGACATGCTGCATTGGCTGCTCAACGACGAGTATGAATCGGCACGGGTGTTCCTGCCCAAGCGCAGCAGCCTTGCCCACAAGGGCCTGCAGGACCCGCAGATCCTCATGCTCAAAATGAAGAGCGGCCGCATAGCGACCGTTGAAATCTTCCTGAACTGCCAGTTCGGTGTGGATATCAATTGTCAGATCGTCTGTGAGAAGGGCGTCATTGACCTGCCGGCCCCGGCTGCACCGACCTTCCGCCAGAGCGGCAGCCTGAGCGTACCGCTGGAGCAGAATTGGAAGCGCCGTTTTGCGGATGCCTATGATACGGAGATTCAGGACTGGATCAATTCGACCATCAAGGGCGAGGTCAACGGCCCGAACGCATGGGATGGCTACATCACCAACGTGACGATGGAGGCGCTGACCACCGCGCAGCTATCCGGGGAAGAGGAGCCGATCATTCTCGAGGAGCGACCGGACTTTTACAAATAATCTGCAATGGTTTTCTGGCCGCCGGCATTCCTGTCCGGCGGCTTTTTCCCTGGAATAGGACGGGATACTTGCAAAAAATTTGAAAAAATTGTTGTGTTTTTAAGGGAAACATGATATGCTAAAGATGCGTTGTGGAAGGAACCTTTCCATAACGAAATACTTCCAAATAACCGTGCTCTGCCGCGCGGTTTGGCAGTATAATTCTCCCACACTTTTGTTGTTGTATTGCGGGAAAACCATCGTGGAAACACGATGGTTTTCTCGTTTTCTGTGTTTTCGAGGGAAAAGCTCTCTCTTTCCGAGAAGATATATAGCATTGACAAATAGATGCATTGGACCTATAATGGCAACAGAATAACTATAAAATGTAGAATAATGGGAATATAGTTTCCCATTCCATGCGATAGAGAGGGAATGGTGCATGAAGGAAAGAGATTATCGGCTTGATTTACTGCGTGTAATTGCGATTTTGGGAGTGTTAACGGTTCATTCAACGAATTTAGACGAACCGATTGCTTCGGCCCCATTTCTGGTGCATGTGCTTTATGGCTCGTTGGTTCGAGGGAGTGTTCCATTGTTTTTCGCCTGTAGCGGAGCACTGCTGCTGTCACCGCAGCGGGAGCTGAGCACCAAGCGCGTATGGCAGCATCATATTGTGAAGATTTTAGTTCCGATGTATGTTTGGGCGATGCTCTACAAGATCGTCAATTTAGTACGGGGTGATATCCTAAATGTTGGAACGCTTGTCCAGTCGGTAAAGGAAGTCCTATTCTTCAAGCATGTACTCCATTTCTACTATTTACATATTATTTTACTTGTATATGCAATGGTTCCCATCACCCGCATACTGACAAAAAACGCGACGAAGAAACAGCTTCAGTATTGTCTGTTTATTTGGTTTTTGCTTGGCATTCTATATCCGACGGTATATCATATCTGGCCGTTTAGCATTTTAGAAGGCATTCCTACACAGTGGAGATTAACTTTGAGCTATGCGGCGATCGGCTATGGACTTTTGGGCGATTATCTCTATCGCTATCCGCTTTCCAAACGGACAGGGATTTTCTCCATTCTTATCGGTTACCTCTTTACCTTTTCTACGACTGTCGGAATGTCGATTTATCGTGGGGAAGCTTGTGATTGGTTTTATGAGGGGGCAAGCTTTGGCCCGTTCTTGCTGACAGTAGGAATCTTTACCCTGTGTCTGCATGCCAAATTTGACCCGGCTGCTGCAAAAACCAAATGGATTTCGTGGCTGTCAAAAGCATCCTTCTGTGTTTTCTTAATTCATTTGTTCATCCTGTTTGATTTGCGAGCGGCCCTTTACTCCAGTGGAATCCCGATATTCCTTGCCATTCCGCTTAATGTCGTTTTATTGTTTGCAATCTGTGCCGCAGCTTACACAGTACTGTCCAAAATACCAGTTGTGAACCGTTGGCTCGTGTAGGGAGCACGTGTTAGAGAGGAAAAGCGGGTGCGACGATTTTTCGCTCGCACTCGCTTTATATTTCGTTTTTTAAGGATGAAAAAAGGGGTATCGGCGAACCGATACCCCTTTGCTTTTGGTCGGAAAATCCGTAATAGTTCCGAATTAATAATGACGAGCTTCGTACAGATGATCCTGCAGCTTCTGGTAAGCCTCTTGGACCTCCGGCTTGTCGGAAACCGAAGCGACGCCAACACGCCACCAAGCTTCCCACTCCTTGGACATGGACTTCGGCAGAACCTTCATGTCGATCAGGGTGGAAACGGTCTGCTTCTTGGAATCCTCCAGTGCAGCAGCCAGCTCTTCCATGGTGGTTACGGTGTAGGTCTTGCAGCCGTAAGCTGCAGCAACTGCCGCATAGTCGATCTTCATCGCCGGGCCGAGATCGCAGCCATCGAACGGAGTGCCCGGGATGTGCATGTTCTTCTCGGTGGTACGGGACTTGTTGCCCTGGCCAACCTGGAGGTTGTTGATGCAGCCATAGGAAGCGTTGTCGAACAGGCAGACGTTGATCTTGTAGCCGTACTGAACGGAAGCGATCAGCTCCGAGTGCAGCATGTCGAACGAACCGTCGCCGCACATTGCGTAAACTTCCTGATCCGGGCAAGCGATCTTACAGCCATAAGCGCCGGCAACTTCGTAACCCATGCAGGAGTAGCCATACTCACAATGATAGGTGTTCGGAACCGAAGCTCTCCACAGTGCCTGCAGGTCGCCCGGCAGGGAGCCGGCAGCGCCGACAACGATGGAATCCGGAGCGATGTTGAGGTTGATGTAGCCCAGAGCTGCGGTCTGGGTCAGCTTGGAGCCGATGGACTCGATGTAATGCTCAACCGCTCTGCGGTTTGCGTCCTGGATTTCCGGTACATAGGACTCTGCGTCGATGTACTCGGTGTGATCCATGCGATCAACGTCAGCCCACCAAGCCTTCTGGCGCTCAGCCAGTTCTGCTGCGTACTCCTCGGAGGTGTGATAGCCGCCCAGCTTGTCCAGCTCTTCGTCGATGGAGGTCAGAGCCTCGTTTGCATCCGCAACAACCGGATAAGCGTCCATCTTCAGGCACTGGAACTCCGACGGGTTGATGTTGACGAACTTTGCACTGGTGTCATACAGCCACTTGGAAGCGGTGGTGAAGTCGGTGTAACGAGTGCCAACACCGATGACAACGTCTGCGTCATGTGCAAATGCGTTTGCACACTCGGTACCGGTGATGCCGAGGCCGCCGAGGCTCAGCGGATGGGTCCACTCGATCGCGGACTTGCCGGCCTGGGTCTCGCCGAACGCGATGCCGTGCTTCTCAGCGAATGCGCGGAATACCTTGTGTGCCTCTGCGTAGCGGACACCGCCGCCGCAGATCAGGAGCGGCTTCTTTGCGCCCTTGATGATCTCAGCAGCCTTCTGTGCAGCCTTCTTGGTTGTCGGACGGCGCTCGATATTCCAAACGCGCTTGCGGAAGAAATCAACCGGATAATCATATGCTTCGCCCTGAACGTCCTGCGGGATCGAAACAGCAACTGCACCACAGTTGCCCGGATCGGTCATGACACGGAACGCGGAGATCATGTCGGTCATGATCTGCTCCGGACGGTTGACACGGCCCCAGTATTTGACAACAGCCTGGAAGGAGTCGTGTGCGGAAATGGTCAGGTTCTGCGGCTGCTCCATCTGCTGGAGAACCGGGTCCGGCTGACGGGAAGCGTAAACATCGCCCGGCATCAGCAGTACCGGAATGTTGTTTGCCGTCGCCGTAGCAGCAGCGGTAATCATGTTACAAGCGCCAGGGCCTACCGAAGAAGTAGCAACGAATGCCTGCTTGCGGCGGAGCTGACGGGAGAATGCAACAGCGGCCAGAGCCATGCCCTGCTCGTTCTTGCCCTGGTAAACTTCCAGATCCTTGATCTCCTGCTCGATGCCGTTGCAGTAGCCAACGCAGTTGCCGTGGCCCGGAATCATAAAGATACCGCGGATAAACTTGTGCTCAACTTCATTGCCGTCCATATCGATGTAGCTGACGTACTGATTCTCCAGGAAGCGGATGCAAGCCTGGCTGGTCGTCAGACGGACGGTTTCCATGTGTTTCATAGAAAAATTCCTCCTCTAAATATTCTCTTAACCATTCTCTAAAGAGTTAAAGAATCAAAGTAGATAAAATCCAATCTGGATTAATAGCCGGTCGGGCACTTCCAGATGTGATCGTCTGCATCGTCCTTGATCAGCCATTCATGGGTCGGATCGTCGATACGGGTCTTCTCCCACGGGTTGCCCGGCAGATGACGGATGCCCCATGCGATGCAGCTCGTATAGCCCGGTGCCATGACCTGCGGATGAATGTCGCTGGTGATCAGGGCCAGACCGTTGTGGTGAACTTCATACAGCTCGCCGTCGCCCCAGCCTGCGCCGAAGCCCTGCGGCTTGTCGCAGCGGTAGAAGTAAACTTCCGGCTGCGGATGATAGTGCGGCGGGTAAGAGGTCCACTTGCCCGGCAGGTTGATGATCTCGCCCAGAACCATGTTCGAATACGGAGCATTCTCCAGATCGAAGCAGGTACGAACGTCGCGCTTGATGCAGCCCTGCAGTACGCCGCCGGTGCCGCGTGCCCAGGTATCGGTCTCTTCCGGGGTGAACAGACGGTTCGGGAACTCCGGAGCAGTCTTGTCATTCAGAGTCTTCTGAATGTAAATGTTTGAGGTGCCCTTCGCCTTAATGGTGATCTTGGTTTCCTTGTGAACCAGCAGGCACCACGGATTGGTATCGAACGGATTCGGACGGTACATATCCACGCTCTGGTCATCCCAGGACAGATTGATATCGCCATCGAACATCAGGACTGCGACTTCCTTGTTCGGCTCCTCGATGATGTACTCATCGCCGTCTTCCATAACCAGGAGGCCGACGTCCATCATACCAGGCTTACCCGGACCGTCTTCCAAACGCAGATATTCATTATAACCGCGTTTGACATCCATATCCATGTACATAGTAACAACACACCTTTCTCTCAAAGCCGGAATACACCGGCAGAATCGAAACAAATCTTACAAATGGGCGCAATCCCGCCCATCTTGCATAATTTATAGTTATTATATCATGACATGTTGGTGCTTTCAAGAATTCATTGGCAAAAAGCTACAGAAAAATAGCGTGAATCCTTCTGGTTTTTTCCAATCTTGTAGTCGATCGGATTTTCTAATGTTTGGATTAGAATGATTTGTTTTACTTATTCTTCGGAGGGCGTTACAATATCAACAGAACACCAAATGGAAAGGAGATGGAGCGATGGAAATCGTACCATATCGGGAGGAATATGAGAAGGATTTTATTGCCCTCAATACTGCATGGGTGGAAAAATTCTTTGTCATGGAGCCGGAGGACCGGGAGATCCTGTATCACGTCAAGGACTTTTTGCAAAAGGGAAGCATGATCTTTTTTGCGGTAGAGGATCAGGTGGTACTGGCGACCTGCATGGTCATTCCCAGTGGAAATGACACGTGGGAAATCTGCAAGCTGGCGGCGGACGAGCGGGCACAGGGCCGCGGCGCCGGAAGCGCCGTATTCCAGTCCTGTATGGAGTATGCGATTGCGCACGGGGCGAAAAAGCTGACGCTGATTTCGAACCATATTTTAAAGCCTGCGCTGCACATCTATGAGAAGTTCGGCTTTTATCACGTGCCGGTAGACCGGGGAGACGAATATGCGCGCTGTGATGTACAGTGCGAATACCTTGTGGCGCAATAAATTCACGGGATCAAAAGGAGATAGGTAGTATGGTCACCAAAAAAGAAGAAGCCAAGAAAAGAGTATTCAAGGGGGTTTCGCTGGACTCCCTCGCCGTCGGAGAAAAAACGATGGTATCGAAGATGAACTATGTGGTCGGGAATTTTGCCACAGAGCATCAGCATCCCCACGAGCAGAGCGGCTATGTCATCTCCGGCAAATACCGCATGACTGTGGACGGGCAGGAATACGAATTGCATCCGGGGGACAGCTATGCCATCCCGGGGAACGTCCCGCATTCGTTTGAGGTCATCGAGGGCGGGGAAGTGATCGATGTCTTTTCGCCGATTCGGGAGGATTATTTATAAGGTTTCGTAGGAAACCAGCTCGTCAAGGGAGATTCTGGTCTGGGAATGCCGGTCTGGGGCGGCCGTCGTCCCGTTGGGATATCCGATGGCCAGAATGTTGACCGGTTCGAGGTTCTCCGGAAGGGCGAATTCTTCCCGGATGACATCCGGATTGAAATAGCAGATCCAGACCGAACCGAGCCCCAGCTCGGTTGCAGCGAGCATCATGTGATCCGTCAGGATGGAGGCATCGATGTCTGTGGACTGCTTCTGGTCGAACGGACGTGTCCAGGCCTTGCTGTGGTCGGTGCAGACAAGAATGGCCAGCGGCGCGCCGTAGAGGTTGGCGCCCTGCGCAAGCTTGTCTCGTCCCTCCTGGCTTTGCACGACGATCAGGTGCACAGGCTGGAGATTTGCCGCAGTGGGCGCCACATGGGCGGCCTGTAAGATCTGGTCCAGCTTTTCGGGCTCTACCGCCCGGTCGGTGTAGCTGCGCACGGAGCAGCGGGTTTTGGCAAGGGTGAGAAAATTCATAGTAGTCAATCCTTTCTTTGTATTGTATACTGAACGTACGGATCCGTCGTTGTAATTATTGTAGCAGGATCTCGTGCGGGTGCAAGAATGCACTTTTCGGATAGATACTTCCCAAAAGGGAAGCCATACAAAGGAGTGACGACATATGAACGAGGAATATACACAGTTTAATTGTCCGGTCGAAGCGACGCTGTCCCTGATCGGCGGGAAATACAAGCCGCTCATTCTTTGGCATTTGATCGAAACCCCGCTGCACTACATGGAATTGCAGCGCCGCATCCCCAAAGCGACGCCGAAAATGCTGTCACAGCAGCTCCGTGCGCTGGAGGACTGCGGTATGATCCTCCGGGAAGTGATCCCGGCCAAGCCGCCCCAGACGATCTATTCCCTCACCGCGTTTGGGGAAAGCGTGATCCCGGTTCTGGACTCCATGTGCAATTGGGGCCGCTCTTTTCTGGAAGGGGAAACGGGAAAATGCCAATCTGCCTGCCAATCGGAATAAAAAAAGTCTGGAGAATCCGAAGAAACCCTCGGATTTTCCAGACAATTCTGCTTTTTAAGTAAGAAAAACGACTCAGTCCCTGTTTTCCGGAGTCATGACACGGACCGTATGTGCACGGCAGTAATCGGAGAATTTTTCCGGGAGCGACTGATCGGAAACGAGCGCCACAATGTTGGACAGGCGACAGAAGGAAATCGAAGCCTCATGGCCGAGCTTGGAATGGTCTGCCATCAGGATGACGCGGCTGGAATGTGCAACCACACTGCGTTTGATTTCCGCCTCAAGGAACGTCGTATTGCTCATACCGTTTTCCACCGTGACACCGGTTGCGCCCATAAAGGCTTTGCTGATGTGCAGATCGGTCAGCGAATTGAGGGCAGAGATGCCGACGAAGGAACTGGTTGCCGAATTGAATTGGCCGCCCAGAGCAATCAGATGCAGGTTGTCGTACTTGGCAGCTTCATTCATTGCGGTGAGCGAATGGGTGATGACTGTGACGTTGTGCCGCTCTGTGAGGTGGCGCAGCATACACACCGTCGTGGAACCGGAATCGAGAAAGATCGTGTCGCCGTCCTCCACCAATTGTGCAGCGAGCGCGCCGATGTGCGCCTTGCCGTCTACATTGATGCCGGAACGGACGGGTAACGGTGTGACATCCTCCGGTTGTATCGCGGTGACGCCGCCATATACCTTGGCGATGTGGCCGCGTTCTTCCAGCTCACTCAGGTCACGTCGGATCGTATTTTTCGATACCTGAAATACGTCACATAACTCATCGATGCCGGCCGTCTTGTTGGAGAGGATGTACTCTTCGATTGCATTTAGTCTGCTGATTTTCATTTCGGGAATCCAAAAAGCCTTTCTGCGTCTTAGGATGCGCGGGATAAAATGGGTGCGTGTGATAATTATTTTTTCAAAAAAATAACAAAGATGAAAAAATAATTGTATACATTTTACCAGAAAAGTGGGGAAATTGGAAGAGTTTTTTGAAAAAATGACAAAAAACTTTTCAAATGTTCTGCAAAAGTTGCCAAAGGATCGCAGGAAAAGGCGCATTGGCACGGAAAAAATATCAAAAAAGTGAAAATTTTGCTGCTGGTTCGCCGCCCGACAGAAAAATTCGTGAAAAATATATGCATGAGCATTGAAATCTGGCTTGGAAAATGGTAGAATTTAATAAACTGCAGGAGGTATGTCTGCCATCCTGCGGGAGTGCAATATGCAAGAAATAGGAATAGGTAGGTGTATTCAATGCAGAAAGCAGAAAAGATGCAGGCTCTCAAGGAATTCGCAGCTGAGATCCGTGTAGAGACCCTGAAGACCATCGGCTCGCTTGGCTTTGGACACGTTGGCGGCTCGATGTCGATCGTCGAGGCAATGGCTGTCCTGTATGGCGATGTGATGAAGGTTGATCCGAAGAATCCGCGTTGGGAAGACCGTGACTGGTGTGTTCTCTCCAAGGGCCACGCTGGTCCGTGCGCATACGCAACCCTCGCACTGAAGGGCTTCTATGACCTCGAACAGACCCGCACGCTGAACAAGCCGAACACGAATTTCCCGTCCCATACCGACCGCACCAAGACCCCGGGCGTTGACCTGACAACCGGTTCTCTGGGTCAGGGCATGTCCACCGCTACCGGTGCTGCTCTGGGCAACAAGATCGACGGACGTGACAACCATGTATTCGTATTTGTTGGCGACGGTGAGGCCGATGAGGGCCAGGTTTGGGAGGCAGCGCAGTTCGCTGCTCACTACAAGCTGGACAACCTCGTTTGCTTTGTAGACGACAACAAGAACCAGCTCGACGGCGCAGTTGCGGACATCATGTCCCACGGCAAGGGCCTCGGTGCAAAGTTCGATGCATTCGGCTGGCACGTAATCAATGTTGCCAACGGCAATGACGTAGAAGAAATTTATGACGCAGTACAGGAAGCTTACGCTACCAAGGGCGTGCCGACCTGCATTGTTCTGAACACGACCAAGGGTAAGGGTGCTACCTTCGCTGAGCCGAGCGCAGCACACAGCTCTCAGCCGTCTCCGGAGCAGTGGGAAGAAGCAATCGCTGCAGCAGAAGCAGAGCTTGCTGCGGTTAAGGCTGCAAAGTAAGGAGGGCACGCAAAATGAGTATTACTGTAATTGGAAAGCACGAGAAGGATAAGCGCGCTTGCCGCGACGCTTATGTTGAAGCAATGCTGGAGCTCATGGAAGCAGACGCATCCGTTTGCCACGTTGACTGCGACCTGATGGGCTGCATCAACACCAAGAAGCTGCTGGCAAAGTATCCGGACCGCACCATCAACGCAGGTATTGCAGAGGCAAATGCAATGGGCGTTGCTGCTGGTCTGACCGCTACCGGCAAGAAGGTTTGGATCCATTCCTTCGGCTGCTTCTCTTCCCGCCGCGCATTTGACCAGGCGTTCATGTCTGCGGCTTATGCAAAGCTGGGCGTTAAGGTTCTGGGCTCTGACCCGGGCGTTTGCGCTGCATACAACGGCGGCACCCATATGCCGTTCGAGGATTGCGCTCTGTACATGTCTGTTCCGAATTCCATCGTAATCGATCCGGTTGACTACGCGCAGGTTTACTCCCTGACCAAGAAGCTGACCGCGGTAGAAGAGCAGCTCTCCTACATGCGTATGATCCGTAAGGGCGTTACGCAGGTTTATGCAGACGGCTCCGATTTCGAGATCGGCAAGGGCGTTACGCTGAAGGAGTCCGATAAGGACGCCGCTACCGTAATCGCTTCCGGCATCATGGTTGACGAGGCGCTGAAGGCATACGAGGCTCTGGCTGAGGAAGGCATCGCAATCCGCGTCATCGATATGTTCACCTGGAAGCCGATCGATGAGGATCTGATCGTCAAGGCTGCTGCTGAGACCGGCGCAATCGTAACCGCAGAGAACCACAACTGCACTTGCGGTCTGGGCGTTGCTGTTGCACGCGTTCTGTCCGCAAAGGCTCCGACTCCGGTTGAGATGGTTGGCGTACATGACCAGTTCGGCCAGGTTGGCGCACAGGATTTCCTGCAGGAAGCATACAAGCTGACCGCAGAGGAGATCATCGCCAATGTCAAGAAGGTTATCGCGAGAAAGTAATTTCGAAGGATTCCTTTGATTCATGCCTCCGGGCATCTTCCTTAGGGAAGATGCCCGGAGTTTTTTGCCTGTTTGGATCAGCGGTATTGTCTGGACAGGGGGAGCGCCATGCACGCGGTAATCAGCGCGGAGAGCACATCGGCGGCAGGCTGTGCATAGAAAATACCCGTCAGCCCCCAGACCGAGGGGAAGAGGAGGATGGCGGGGACAAAACAGATGCCCTGGCGGCAGGCGCCCAGGACAAAGCCCTCCTTCCCCTTGCCCAGCGCGAGGAACAGGGAGGAATATACGGTGGAGAATCCGAACAGGAAAAAGGAGATTCCGTTTGCGCGCAGAGCATGTGCTCCGAGGACAATCATTTCGCGGTTCTCTGAGGCGAATTGCGAGACAATTGGCACCGCAAACAGCGCCAGAACCGATCCGTAGAGGACACAGAATATGGTTGACCAGGCGATGGACGTCCGGATCGCCTCCCGTAGGCGGTCAAACTGTCCGGCGCCATAACTGTATCCGGCGATGGGCTGGAAGCCCTTGAGAAAGCCGAATACCGTCAGGCTTCCCATGGAGATCAGCCGCGTCACAACGCCCATCCCGGCGATGGCAGCATCCCCGTATGGAAATGCCGCATTGTTGACCAGGGAAATCGAAAGGCTCGTCAGCAATTGAAAGACAAGCGTCGGAACTCCAATTTTGCCGATTTCAGATAGGATCTCTTTGGAAAAGCGGCAGTCCCTGGGATGGAAGCGGAAGGCACTTTTCCCTCGGAGGATGTACCACAGATACACCGCGGTGGAAACCGCCTGCGCGATTGCGGTCGCGATGGCAGCGCCCGCCACACCGCCGTGGAATGCGTAGATAAAGATGGGGTCCAGAACGATATTCAGGACCGCACCCGCCATCAGGGCGCACATCGTGGTTTTCGCAGCTCCTTCGCTGGTTGCGATGTTGTTCATCGTGACATTAAAGACGTTAAAGATGCAGGAGAGAAGGTAGATACCGGCATAGGTGACGGCGTATGGCAGGATGCTCTCGGTGGCGCCGAGAAGCCGTAGGATCGGACGCAGGAAGCCGAGAGAAAGCAGGATGAGGGCGGCTCCGGCCAATAGGCTGCTGTAGAGCGCCGTGCTGGCCACATGGCTTGCTTTCTGTTTGTCGCCGGAGCCCAGCAGGCGCGAAATGTATGACGCCGCCCCGTTTCCGAAGAGAAGCCCAAGCCCGACAACGACCTGTCCCAGCGGGTACACGACGGAGATGGCACCCATTTGGCTTTCCCCCAGTCCGCTGACAAAATAGGCGTCGGCCAGATTGTAAAACGCATTGACCAGCATCCCGATCATGGTGGGAATTCCCATCGCCAGGAGGGCATTGGGAACCGGTGCGCACTCGAGCAGTTGGATTTTTTTGTTTGGTTGATTCATATCGACACTCCTTTTCACGCGACATAAATATAAAATATAGTACTATAAATTATAGTAGTTGCAATTGCACTGCCTATCCTACTATAATTTACAGTAGATGTCAAGAGGGAAAGGAGCAGGATATGGCCACCATCGATTTGATTGTATTGGGAATGCTGAAGAAGGAGCCGCTGAGCGCGTACGAGCTGCAAAAGCGGGTGGAATACCGCAACATATCCAAGTGGGTCAAAATCAGCACGCCGTCCATTTACAAAAAGGTAATCCAACTGGAGGAAAAGGGGTATATTTCGAGCTGTTGTGTGAAGGAGGGGAACATGCCGGAAAAGGCGGTATACTCTCTGACCCGTGCCGGGGAAGAACAGGTAGAACGGCTGATGCTGGAAATCGCGGCGAAGCCGGTCCGTATCTTTTTGGATTTCAACGCGGTCATCGTCAATTTGGATGTGCTTCCGGCAGAAAAGCAAGAAAAATGTCTGACGGACATTGAACGCAATGTGAAAACCCTGAAGGGCTATATCGAAGAAAATATCCGGATAAAAGAGGATCTGCCCGAGATCCCCTGGGTGGGCAAGGCCGTCCTGGAGCAGCAATTGGCGCTTGCGCAGGCGATGGAAGCGTGGATTACATCGCTGAAACAGGGCTACAAACCGGAATAAGCGTACAAAAAAGCAGAGCCGATCGGCTGTGAATTGGTCACAAGCCCATCGGCTCTGTTCGTTTTTCTGTTTAGAATCCAAATACAATCCCGATGACCGCCGAACCGAGGATGAAGAAGATTGGATGGAGCTTCTTTGTCGGTTTGCACCAGCGGGTCAGCACCAGAAGGACGGCGAACAGGATGACGCCTTTCCACTGGATGCCGTCGAGGAGGGTGGTGCTCTCGCTGTTCCAGAGCGCCATCAGCAGGACGGACAGGCCGGAGGCGGCAATCAGTCCGGTCGAGGCAGGGCGCAGGCCATAGAAGGCGGAATCGACGTATTTGTTGTCGCGGAACGCTTTCAAGGACAGCGCAATCAGCAGGATGATAATGATCGACGGGGTGATCAGGCCGAGTGTCGCGCAGATCGAACCGGGGAGGCCGGCGGTGGTAAAGCCGACGTAGGTCGCCATGTTGACGCCCATCGGACCTGGTGTGGATTCGGACACCGCGATCATGTCGGAGAGCTGCGCCTGGGTAAACCATCCGGTGCGGACGGAGATGTCCTGTAAAAACGGGAGGGTAGCCAATCCGCCGCCCACCGCGAACAGGCCGGTCTTGAAAAATTCGAAGTACAGCTGCAATAAAGTCATCTCGCACCTCCAAGGTTTTTCGTCAGGATGCCGACGGCCGCTGCCGCAATGACACAGACCACCGGAGAGAGGCTCGTGAAGTAGGAAACCAGCAGGACGGCGAGGAAGATGACAACGGAAACCGCATCCACCAGCGAGGTCTTGCCGATTTTCAGCACCGAGTTGAAAATCAGCACACAGACACAGACGCGGACGGCGGCCATCGCCTGCTGGACGACCAGAAGATGCGAAAAGCTGGTGATCAGTCCGGCCAGTACCGTGATGATAATCAGTGATGGAAAGACCACGCCGAGAGTCGCGAGGATACCGCCGAGGATCCCCTTGTATTTCTGCCCGATAAAGGTCGCCGTGTTGACGGCGATGATGCCCGGGGTGCATTGGCCGATGGCGAAATAATCCGTCAGCTCCTCGTCGGTGGCCCAGTGCTTGTTTTCCACCACCTCGCGCTGGAGGATGGGGAGCATCGCATAGCCGCCGCCGAAGGTCATCACACCGACCTTGGCAAAGGTGAGAAATAATTCCAGATAAAGATTCAAGATAGAAGACCTCCTAAAACGTTACGCCCAGAAAACCAGCAGTCCGAGGGAAAGGACAAAGCTGATCAGCATGCTCAGGGAGCTGAGGGCAGCAATTAAGCTGTGCCGACAGCCGAGGGACAGGCCATACGCGACCGAAAGTGTGGTGGTCGGGCCGAGCAGACAGAGCACCAGCGTCTGCCGGATGAGCAGGGAAAACGGCGTCAGGAAGAAGACCGCCGCCGAACACAGGAGACACAGGCCATAACGCAGGGCGAGGATGCGGAACACCGTACCGGCTTCGCCCTGTGGCAGATGCAGCTCAAAGATCAGCCCGAGGGTGAACATGGCAAGAAAGCAGTTTCCCTGCCCGATCATATTGCACAGGTCGAAAAAGGCATCGGGCAGGCGCACACCGGGGATGTACAGAACCATCATACAGAAATAGGCCAGAAACGGCGGGGAGTGGAACAGCTTGCGCAGGATATCGCGCAGGGAAAGCCGGTTGGAGCCGCCGCAGGCGGTGCCTGCGATCGAGTAAGCGATACCGGCGCCAATGGGATTATTGCCCGCATCGAACATGCTCAGACACAGGACCGCCGAGCTGGGGAAGAAGCCCTGAATAAACGGCAGGACAAAATTCCCGATGTTGTAGGTCGGCACATGCAGCAGGTACAAAGCCCGGATATGACCTTCCTTGCGCAGGGAAACGATCCAGCTCGCCGCAATCAGCACAAGATTGAAGCCGAAACCGAGCGCAATCGCGAAGGCCAGGGACAGATCGAGGGAAAACGATTGGAATCCGGCGATCATCGCCATCGGAAGGGTGATATTGATGATGATCTTCATCAGTGTCTGGCTGTCATCCGGCTTCAAAATGCCGCGGGCTTTGAAGAAAAAGCCGAGGGCGATCATCAGCAGAAAGGCAAATGCCTTGAACAAGACGGTTGTCATAGAGGGTCAGGTCCTTTCGAGGGGTGTCAAAACTACGTTTCCTATGATAGTACGGATTTACGAAATGTCAAGGGGCAGGAAACAAACAAAGGCTCACCGCGATCGTTCACGATGAGCCTTTTCCTTATTTATCCTTCTTTGAAAACAGATCCTTCATCTTGTCGCGGAAGGACTTGCGGTTCGGATGATTCTGCGGAGTGTCACTGTCCTCCAGCTGGCGCAGCAGCGATTTCTGCTGCTCAGACAGGTTCTTCGGGACTTCCAGGGTCACCTTGACGTACTGGTCGCCGCGGCCACGGCCGTTGACCACCTGGATGCCCTTGCCGCGCATGCGGAATACCGTGCCCGGCTGTGTGCCGGCCGGCATGGTGTACTCGACCTTTCCGTCGATCGTTGGGACGATCAGCTTGTCGCCAAGGCAGGCCTGTGCATAGGAGATCGGGACCTCACACCAGACATCATAGCCGTCACGGGTGAACAGCGGGTGCGGACGGATGCCGACCGTGATGATGACATCACCGGACGGGCCGCCATTGGTTCCAGCGGAGCCTTGTCCACGCAGTGCGATGCTCTGACCGTCGTCGATGCCCGCCGGGATATGTGCCTCGAGCGTGCGTCCGCGGCGCTCCTTGCCGGTGCCACCGCACTTCTTGCACGGGTTCTTGACAATTTTACCGGTGCCGCGGCAGTTCGGGCACGCGGAACTCGATGCAAATGTGCCGAAGGCAGTGCGCTGGGTTGTGCGAACCTGACCGGTGCCGTTGCAGTTGGGACAGGTTTCCGGATGGGTGCCTGCGGCAGCGCCGGAACCGCTGCATTCCGGACAATTTTCCACGCGGTCGATTGTGACCTTCTTGTCACAGCCGAAGGCCGCTTCCTCGAAGGAAATCATGATGGTCTTGCGGATGGATTCACCCTGACGCGGGGCGTTGGCACGGCTGCGTCCGCCGCCGCCAAATCCGCCGAATCCGCCGCCGAAGAAGCTGCCGAAAATATCGCCCAGATCGACATCCTCAAAACCGAAGCCACCGGCACCGCCGCCTCCGTAATTCGGATCAACGCCGGCAAAGCCGAACTGGTCGTAACGGGCGCGCTTTTCCTTATCCGACAGAACGCTGTAGGCCTCGCCGGCCTCCTTGAACTTGTCTGCCGCTTCCTTATTGTCTTTGTTCAAATCCGGATGGTACTTTTTGGCGAGCTTACGATAGGCCTTCTTGATTTCATCATCCGTCGCGCCCTTGCTTACGCCAAGCACCTCATAATAATCTCTTTTGTTGTCAGCCATATGCTGTGCCTCCAATTCGGGGATGGAATGCCGATGCCGGGTGCATCAGACAGCCGACAAGGCAGGTACGAAAACCTGCCCGTCGGAATCAATTATTTCTGCTATCAGGAGATGGATTACTGGTCGTCCGAAACATCCTTGAAGTCAGCATCGTAGAACTGGTCGCCGTTTGCACCAGCCTGTGCGCCGCCCTGTGCACCGGCTGCATTCGGGTCGCCCTGCGGCGCCGCCTGTGCGTACAGCTTCTGCGAAACCTCACCGAACTTTGCGGTCAGGCCGTCTGCTGCTGCCTTAATCATGTCGGTGTCGGTGCCCTTGAGGGCTTCCTTGACCTTCGCAATCTCTGCCTCGATGGCTGCCTTGTCTGCGGCGTCAACCTTGTCGCCCAGCTCGGTCAGCGTATTCTCGCACTGGAATACCATCTGCTCGGCATTGTTGCGGATCTCAACGGCTTCCTTGCGCTTCTTATCTTCTTCTGCGAACTTCTCTGCTTCCTCAACCGCCTTGTTGATCTCGTCATCCGACAGGTTGGTGGATGCGGTGATGGTGATATTCTGCTCCTTGCCGGTGCCCAGATCCTTTGCGGAAACCTTAACGATACCGTTGGCATCGATGTCGAAGGTTACCTCGATCTGCGGAACGCCGCGGCGTGCCGGAGCAATGCCGTCCAGGTTGAAGCGGCCGAGGGTCTTGTTGTCGGCTGCCATCTCACGCTCGCCCTGCAGGACATGGATCTCAACGGCCGGCTGGTTGTCGGCTGCGGTGGAGAAGATCTGGCTCTTCTTGGTCGGGATGGTGGTGTTGCGCTCGATCAGCTTGGTGCAGACACCGCCGAGGGTCTCAATGCCGAGGGACAGCGGGGTAACGTCCAGCAGGAGGACATCCTTGACCTCGCCGCCGAGAACGCCTGCCTGAATCGCAGCGCCGACGGCTACGCACTCGTCCGGGTTGATGCCCTTGAATGCATCCTTGCCGGTGATGCCCTTGACGGCGTCCTGAACGGCCGGGATACGGGTGGAACCGCCGACCAGCAGGATCTTGGACAGCTCACCAGCGGACAGGCCGGCATCGGACAGAGCCTGACGGACCGGACCCATGGTTGCTTCTACCAGATCGCGGGTCAGATCATTGAACTTTGCACGGGAGAGCGTCAGCTCCAGGTGCTTCGGGCCGGTTGCATCTGCCGTGATGTACGGCTGGCTGATGGTGGTTGTCGCAACGCCGGACAGCTCGATCTTTGCCTTCTCTGCTGCCTCCTTCAGACGCTGCATCGCCATCTTGTCGCCGCGCAGGTCAATGCCGGTGTCCTTCTTAAACTCATCGGCCATCCAGTCGATGATGCGCTGGTCAAAATCGTCGCCGCCCAGACGGTTGTTGCCTGCGGTCGCGAGAACCTCCAGAACGCCGTCGCCGATGTCCAGGATGGATACATCGAACGTGCCGCCGCCGAGGTCGTATACCATGATCTTCTGCTCGGATTCCTTATCAACACCGTAAGCCAGCGCCGCTGCGGTCGGCTCGTTGATGATACGCAGAACCTCAAGGCCTGCGATCTTGCCGGCGTCCTTGGTCGCCTGACGCTGAGCGTCGGTGAAGTAAGCCGGAACGGTGATAACCGCCTGGGTTACCGGGGAGCCGATATATGCCTCGGCATCTGCCTTCAGCTTCTGCAGGATCATTGCGGAAACTTCCTGCGGGGAATACTTCTTGTCTTCGATGGCAACGCGGTAGTCCGAACCCATGTGACGCTTGATCGAGATGATCGTGCGGTCTGCGTTGGTGACGGCCTGGTTCTTTGCGGTCTGGCCGCAGAGACGGTCGCCCTGCTTGTTGAATGCAACAACCGACGGGGTGGTTCTTGCGCCTTCGCTGTTCGGGATTACGACTGCTTCGCCGCCCTCCATAACGGCGACACAGGAATTGGTTGTGCCAAGATCGATACCGATAATCTTACTCATGATGGTTTCCTCCAATTATATAGAAAATATTTTTTTTACCAATTTAGTTTGCTACCTTGACCATTGCGGTGCGGATGACCTTGTCGCCGATCTTGAAGCCCTTCTGGAAGCACTCGGCAACACAGTTTTCGCCAAATGTCTCGTCCTCAATGTGCATTACAGCGTTGTGGACGGTCGGGTCAAATTCGGTGTTCGGCTCGGCGGCGATGATCTCCACGTTGATGGATTCCAGCGCCGAGGTGAACTGGCGGGCGGTCATCTCGACGCCCTTCTTGTATTCGGTGTCCTCGGTGTCCTGCGCCAGCGCGCGTTCCAGCGAATCGAATACCGGAAGCATGGCGGTCAGCGTCTTGCCGACGGACTCGGCCCGGATGGCATCGCGCTCACGTGCGACGCGCTTGCGGAAGTTGTCATACTCGGCAGCCATGCGCATGTAGCGGTCATTCAGCTCGTCGAACTGCTTTTGCAGATCCGGCGTTTCCGTTGTCTCTTCCGCCGTCTCCTCTGCCGCTTCCGAAGCTTCCTCGGCTTCGGCGGCCTTTGCGGTTTCTTCCAGCTGCTCTTCGTCGAGCGGATTGTTTGTCTGATTCGACATGTGTTCTAATTCCTCCTACTTCGCCGGGAACCGGCGGATCGTCTTTGACTCAATTGTTCTCGTCTTCGATGTCGTCGAAGAAGGTTTCCGCAATCAGCTTGTTCAGTCCCTTGGAGAACAGGCTGAGACGGGCGGACAGGCGTCCGTAGTCCATACGGGTCGGACCGACGATGCCGATCAAACCACGGCCGACGCTGCCGATGTTATAGGTTGCATAAACCATGCTGGCGTTTTCCAGCGGCTCGACGCCGTTTTCCGGGCCGATCGTGATGCGCACCCCGTCAATCTCACGGGTGAAGCGGCGGAGCGCCGGGACATGGGCGGAATCGCCGATGTAATCCAGCAGCGCCTGTGCCTTGGCGACATCGCGGTATTCCGGCTGTGAGAGCAGCTTGGATGCGCCCTGCAAAAACAGCTTCTGCGTACCGAGCTCTTCGATCAGATCCTCGATGAATTCGGCGATCGGATTGAGCAGGGCGGTCAGGCCTGCGGCCCGGCGGACAATGTCAAACCGTTCCTTGGTGATCGCCTCAATCGGGATGCCGGTCAGCGTCTGATTGAGTACATAGGTCAGCAGCTCGGATTCGTCTGCCGAGACCGGATAGGCGGTGCGGATCATTTTGTTCTTGACCACGCCGGTGTCCGTAACCACAACGATGACGAAATTCATGTTGTCCACCGCAATGATTTCAAACCGGCGGATCGTGATGCGCTGCATGACCGGTGTGACAGCCAGCGTCGTGTAGTTGGTCAGGTCGGAGATCAGCCGTCCCGCTTCGGAGATCAGCCGATCCAGCTCTTTGGCCTTGAGCTGTGTCACCGTGTTGATGCTGCTGATGTCTGCGCTGGTCAGATCCGGCAGACCCATCAGCTCATCGACATACAGCCGATAGCCCTTCGCGGAAGGGATGCGCCCGGATGAGGTGTGTGTCTTTTGCAGAAACCCCATCTCCTCCAGCTCGCTCATCTCATTGCGGATGGTCGCGGAGGAGAATCCCAGCTCCGGACGGGAAGCTACCGACTTGGAACCGACAGGCTCCGCGGTGCGGATGTATTCACTGATGATCGCCTTTAGGATCAGCTTCTTTCGTGCAGACAGATCCACGACCATCACCTCCTGATTGTTGTCGGGTTGTGTCG
Source organism: Eubacteriales bacterium (assembly GCA_030539335.1). GTDB lineage: Bacteria > Bacillota > Clostridia > Oscillospirales > Butyricicoccaceae > Butyricicoccus_A. The sequence goes on from JAUNSG010000003.1 coordinate 25,515, forward strand.
TTAGCACTTTGTCTTTTGGAGTGTTAGCACTCGAACTCTCTGAGTGCTAAATAAAAGATACCACCCCGGTTTCCCATTGTCAAGAGAAAGCGGGAGAAAAAACCATGAATTATTTGTTAAAGAATTCAAAACCGTTTGTGACAAATCACAAAGGATGGTTTTTGCGTGCAAAATAAGTTGTTTTTCCCTTTTGGTCTGGCGGGGAAATCCGCGGAAGGTATCCGTGAAAACGTCGGCAAAATAGACGATCAGATGTGCTTGCCCTCCCCTGTGCGGATATGCTATACTGTATACTGACATCGAATCGAAATGGGTTCGAAAAGGAGAACATATGAAAGATCAAGCATTTATTCGTAATTTTTCGATTATTGCGCATATCGACCATGGCAAATCCACGCTGGCGGACCGGCTGCTCGAGCAGTGCAAGGCAGTCACGGAGCGTGAGATGTCCAGCCAGCTTCTGGACAACATGGATCTGGAAAAGGAGCGCGGCATTACGATCAAGGCGCGTGCCGTCCGTATGGAATACGAGGCGGAGGATGGCCAGACCTATGAACTCAATCTGATCGACACGCCGGGTCACGTGGACTTCAATTATGAGGTATCGCGTTCCCTTGCCGCGTGCGAAGGTGCGGTGCTTGTTGTCGATTCCACCCAGGGGATCGAGGCACAGACGCTGGCAAACACCTATCTGGCGCTGGATAACGATCTGGAAATCCTCCCGGTCATCAATAAGATCGACCTGCCGGCGGCCGACCCACAGCGGGTCAAGCAGGAGGTCGAGGACATCATCGGCTTGCCCGCGATGGACGCGCCGGAAATCTCCGCCAAGGTGGGCATCAACATCGAAGCGGTATTAAAGGATATCGTGGAGAATGTCCCGGCGCCGGACGGCGATCCGGCGGCTCCGCTCAAGGCATTGATTTTCGACAGCCAGTACGACCCGTATGTCGGCGTCATCGTGTATATGCGTCTGATTGACGGTTCCATCCGTCCGGGCCAGCGTGTCAGGATGATGGCGACCGGCGCGGAATTTCAGGTGCTGGAATGCGGTTATCTGCGTGCGATCGGCATGGAGCCGACCAGGGAGCTGTGCGCCGGAGAGGTAGGCTATTTTACCGCTTCCATCAAGGAAGTCAAGGATACGCGCGTGGGTGATACCGTGACGGATGCGGAGACGCCGACCGCACAGGCGCTGCCGGGCTACCGTCCGGCCCAGCCGATGGTGTATTGCGGCATTTATACCGAGGACGGCTCCAAATACCCCGATCTGCGCGACGCATTGGAAAAGCTCCAGCTCAACGACGCCTCGCTGTCGTTCGAGCCGGAAAGCTCGGTCGCGCTGGGCTTCGGCTTCCGCTGCGGCTTTTTGGGTATGCTGCACATGGAGATCATCCAGGAGCGCCTGGAGCGCGAGTTCAACCTCGACCTCGTCACTACCCTGCCGTCGGTCATCTATCAGATCACCAAGACGGACGGCACGGAGCTTTCGGTGGACAACCCGCACGATTACCCGGACCCGGCGGAAATTCTGGAGGCGAAGGAGCCGTATGTCAAGGCCTCCATCATCACGCCGCCGGAATTTGTCGGCAACATCATGCCGATGTGTCAGGAGCGCCGCGGCATTTATCTGGACATGCAGTATCTGGATACCAATCTGGTCGAGCTGCATTACGAGATGCCGCTGGGTGAGATCATCTACGACTTTTTCGATGCGCTCAAAGCGCGCACCAAGGGCTATGCGTCGCTGGATTACACCATCTGCGATTATCGTCCGAGCGATCTGATTAAGGTTGACCTGCTGCTCAACGGCGATGCCGTGGACGCGCTGTCGTTCATCGCGCACCGCGAGAAGGCCTATGGCCGCGCCCGCCGCATCTGCGAAAAGCTCAAGGAGAACATCCCGCGTCAGCTGTTCGAGGTACCGATCCAGGCCGCCATCGGCGGCAAGGTCATCGCCCGCGAGACGGTCAAGGCGATGCGCAAGGATGTCCTCGCCAAGTGCTATGGCGGCGACATCACGCGAAAGAAAAAGCTGCTGGAAAAGCAGAAGGAAGGCAAAAAGAAAATGCGCAGCCTCGGCTCGGTACAGCTCCCGACCGAAGCGTTTATGGCGGTGCTCAAGCTGGATGAAGAATAAGCTCGGCCTGTATGTCCACATCCCGTTCTGCGCCGCGAAATGTGCCTACTGTGATTTCTACTCGCTTGCCGGGGCACAGGACCGCTGGGAGGAATACACAGCGGCGTTGTGTGACCGCATCCGAATATGGAGCGCACGGTGCGCGGGATATGAGGTCGATACGGTCTATTTTGGCGGCGGTACGCCGAGCGTACTGGGCGCCGACCGTCTCACCGCTATTTTGCGCACAATCCGTGAAAACTATGTCCTTTTGGACGATGCAGAAATTACCTGTGAGGCCAATCCGGATTCCATGACGGACGGATTTCTGACGGGAATCCGGGAAGCGGGCGTGAACCGCCTGTCCATGGGCATCCAGTCGGCGGACGACGGGGAGCTGAGACAGCTCGGCCGCATCCACACGTTTGCACAGGCACAGGATGCCTTCGCACGGGCGCGCGCGGCGGGGTTTGCCAATCTCAGCGTCGATTTGATGTACGCGCTGCCCGGACAGACGATGGACGGTCTGCGGCATTCCATTCGGGCGCTGCTCGCACTTCAGCCCGAGCACCTGTCGTGCTACGGCCTGACGGTCGAGCCGGATACGCCGCTCGGACGGTCCCATCCGGTGCTGCCGGAGGACGATACGCAGGCGGACATGTATCTGATGCTTTGTGAGGAGCTGCGCGCCGCGGGATACGAACACTATGAGATTTCCAATTTCGCCCGTCCTTCCTTCCGCAGCCGGCATAACAGCCGCTATTGGCGGCAGGAGGACTATCTCGGCTTTGGGCCGGGGGCGCATTCGGATTTCGGAGGGAAGCGGCTGGAGGCGCCGCGCAGTCTGGATCGCTGGCTGTCCGGCGAGCTGCTGGAGGAGGACACCGATATCGACCGCGCCGCCGAGTATTTGATGCTCGCCCTGCGCACCTCCGACGGCGTGGACAGCGAACGGTATCAGACCGTTTTCCGGCGCGATTTTGCGCCGGTGGAACAGGCCCTGCGCCCGCTGATCACCGCGGGTTATGTACAGAACCGGGGGAGACGCTGGTCGCTCACCGAGAGCGGCTTTCTGCTGTCCAATCCGATTTTGGTTTCGGTACTGGAAGCAGTGGAACCGGAAAATTAAGATAAGAAAATAAGATAGAGAATGTAGGAGGAACTACCATGCGTGCAGTTGTTACGGTTGCCGGAAAAGACCATACCGGCGTCATTGCCAAAATTGCCACCACACTCAGTGATCACAATGTCAATATCCTTGACGTCCATCAGAACGTACTCGGCGGCGACATGTTCGCGATGACCATGCTGGTCGAGCTGGAGGGCTGTAACGTCAGCTTCCCGGCGCTGACGGCGGAGCTGGAGGCGGATGGTCTGGAGCTCGGCATGAAGGTCCATGTCATGCATGAGGACATCTTCAATGCCATGCATCGCATCTGAGGGAGGAGTAACAGACCATGCTGAACAATTATGACATCTTAGAAACCATTAAGATGATCGAAGAGGAGCATTTGGACATCCGTACGATCACAATGGGTATTTCTCTGATTGACTGTGCGGCCGAGGATATCAACGTCCTGGCGGACAAGATCTACGACAAGGTCACCCGTCGGGCGGAAAAGCTGGTGGAGACGGGAGAACAGATTGAGACCGAACTCGGCATCCCGATCATCAACAAGCGCATCTCGGTCACCCCGATTGCGATGATTGGCGCGACCAGCGCGGCGGATTCGTATGTCCCGCTGGCGCAGGCACTCGACCGCGCGGCGGCAACCACCGGCGTCAACTTCGTCGGCGGCTTTTCCGCCCTCGTCCAGAAGGGCTTCTCCAAGGGCGATGAGATCCTGATCCGCTCGATTCCGGAAGCGCTTGCGGAGACCGAACTGGTCTGCTCGTCGGTCAACGTCGCCTCGACCAAGGCGGGCATCAATCTGGATGCCATCCGCATGATGGGTGAGGTCATCCGCAAGACCGCGGAGCTGACCGCCGACCGCAACTGCATCGGTGCGGGAAAGCTGGTCGTGTTCGCCAATGCCGTCGAGGACAATCCATTCATGGCGGGCGCGTTCCATGGTGTCGGGGAACCGGACTGTGTCATCAATGTCGGTGTTTCCGGCCCGGGAGTGGTTCACTCGGCGATCCGCCGCGCCGGCCCGGACTGTTCGATCAACGAAATCGCGGATATCATCAAAAAGACCGCGTTTAAGATCACCCGCATGGGCCAGCTCGTCGGCTCGATCGCCAGCCAGCGCCTTGGCGTTCCGTTCGGCATTGTCGATCTGTCGCTCGCGCCGACCCCGGCGGTGGGCGACTCGGTTGCGCGCATTCTGGAAGAAGTCGGTCTGGAGTGCTGCGGCACACACGGGACAACGGCCATCCTCGCCATGCTGAACGATGCCGTTAAAAAGGGCGGCGTCATGGCGTCCGCATCGGTCGGCGGCCTGTCCGGCGCCTTTATCCCGGTTTCGGAGGATGAGGGCATGATCCATGCGGTCCGTGAGGGCGCGCTGTGCTTTGATAAGCTGGAAGCCATGACCGCGGTCTGCTCGGTCGGCCTGGACATGATCGCCATTCCGGGCGATACTCCGGCGGAGACGATTTCCGCTATGATCGCGGACGAAATCGCCATCGGCGTGGTCAATACCAAGACCACCGCAGTCCGTGTCATCCCAGCCATCGGCAAGAAGGTTGGCGATGAGCTGGAATTCGGCGGCCTGCTCGGCTCCGCCCCGGTCATGGATGTTCATCCGTTCTCGTCCGCAGGTTTTATCCATCGCGGCGGACGCATTCCGGCCCCGATGCACTCCTTGAAGAACTGAAAAATAAGCGAGCGCCGCAAACGTCATCTTGTGATGTTTGCGGCGCTTTTTTGTCTCAGATCAGCTGGGTTTGCTATTATTCTCATAAACCATCATTTGTTACTCTGCATCATGCGCTCTCTTTCTCAAAAGAATATAGCTTATGATTGAAATTGTTAAGAACATGATACCAAAAATTAAAACATGAAATATTCCACTTGGATAGGGAGCAATCCAACCTTGTTTGAAAATAAGGATGGAAAGATAACCAGTTATCATAGAGACCGGCATAAAAGCAATTCCAACGATATTAAGCCAGTCAATATAAAATGGGGCTTTTACCGCTGACAACAACCTCCCTATAAAGTAGCCAGCAATTCCTACTGCTTGAATAATCATTGAACCCCAAACAGTTTCCATTGTTTGTTCAGCATACCACCCGCCAAAAGCACAAAATAATCCAATGGCAATAAAGGCTGTTGATGAAATATATAGTATTCTGCCTGTGATTTCTCTGCTTTTTTCGTCTTTGTCTTTTGTTGGTTCAATACCTTTGAGAATATAATCGGTTGTAACTTCAAAAAACTCACTCATTATAATTATTTTTTCTAAATCGGGTGTGCTTTGTTTGCTTTCCCATTTAGAAACAGCTTGTCTTGAAACACCGACCTTATCTGCAAGTTCCTCTTGTGATATTCCTTTTGCTTTCCTTAAATATTGTATTCTGTCTGCCATGTTCATTGTCATCTCTCCCTTCTTTGAATGGTCTAATCTTAGCAGAATTATCAGTTGCATAACCACCATTCAGACATGGAAATGTGGCAACTGGCAGTTGCGTGGATGTTTATAGGCGGAAAAAGTAAAAAAATACTCTAATGCAAGCTCTGTTTCATCGTTCTCTTGTGCTACGTTGTACCACAATGAAGTCTGCATTTCTATCAGTCTGGTTCTTGCTTTTTCGGAATAGTGAGGTGACTGCCGATTCTCTTGTTCACGTTACTTTTAATTTTGTCTGCTTGTTTCAATCAATTTCTGTAATCTGTTTTCAAATGTATCACTTTTGGTTTTAGCCCAGTTGTTCTTTTATGCCTCGCCCATTCAATGTTGAGATAAATGTGTCAACTAATATTGATAATATCATTTTTGATTCTTTCTGCTCCGTTATTGTTACAAATTTAAGTTTGTTTTTTCATTCGGTCATGTTGCTCAAACTGCTTTTATCCAACTCAAATGTTTCGCCATACATCGTCCATGTAAGAGGAAGCTCTAATGTCATATTTCCGGCTTCAAGAAACGCCTGCTGTGTATTTAATCGGGATAAATCCGAATGTGCTTCTTCCTTTTTCATAATTACACTTCTCGCATCTAAAAACGCCTGTAAATACGTTTTCTCATTTCCCCCCATTGCAGGGGTGTCTGCCGACTCTTTGGCTTTCATCCGAATTCCGTTGAAACTGTCCTCATCATCCCCGGGTCCATGCACAACCATTGCATCATAATAGATGTATTGCCCCAAAACGCTGAGCCCATCTTCATTGGCAAAGGCAATGGATGGATTGAGGTACCAGTCATCTAAAATCGCATTCTGAGCCTGTATCATCTCGGCATCTTCTGACGCAATTTGCCAGTCGGTAAGAAATGCGTCCCCCAGTCCTTCGTGTGAATCCGTTCCCACTACTGCTTCCAGTGCAGAAAGATACTTTTCTAACAAATTGTTTTGAGGTTTCAACTTAATATATTCCTTTACCACCTGTAACAAATCTCCGGTTCCTGACGTAAAACCAATGATGCCCGCCGTGTAGCCTCTTCCATCTCCAATATCCTCGATGTAGGTATATTGCTTGCCGTAATCAATGCTGGAGTTTTCCGCGCTGGACACAAGTGCAAATACTTCCTTGCGAAGAACACCAGTACCGATGTTCGCAGAATTCTCCGTATGTTCTACATCCTTGCTCTTACATCCATTCATAAAGATGGCAACCAGCATGAAAAATGAAATTATAAAAAAATAGCGTTTTTTAATTTCACGTTTCCCATAAGTCATTTAATATGTCCTCCATAAATTTTATTTCTTGTTCAACACAAAATATAAATAACCTTATCCGACAAATCAGAGATTTGTCACGCTAATTCTACCATTTCCAATATCAATTTACCACAACATTCTTCGCTTGATTGATTTTTATGGAATAGCGGGGCTGTCGTCTATCAAATTCTTGTGTGTTACTTTACGGCACATGAGGTACAGGGGCAAGAAGCAGTAAAAAAGGGGTGGCAGCACGTAGGCTGTCACCCCTTAACCGTCTGACGGCAAAACCGGGCGGGGCTGAGGGCAGCGGGCGAAGCCCGTTCATCTTGCCACCCGCTGGCTCGGCTGTATTCTTCTATGATTTGGGTTTCTTCCTTTATCGCCGGTTGATTGTTGATATTTGGAACCCTAAAAAACAGCGATAGCGATAAAAATGTTTACCCAAATAGGGCTTTTCTGCCGCCCAATCTACTCAAAAAGAAATATTTCTTCAATCGGAAAAATTTTTTCACCTAATCTTGTTTGGCCGGAGGGAACGGCACGAATTGTGCAGGATTGACGTTGACACCGCGCGGAAGCGTGTTATACTGATTTAAGATAAATGGAAATTTCCGTTGACGGACAAAAACAGGAGCGTGACTATCGATGTATCGTATTGTTTCCAAACTGCTGATGTATGGGGATATGCCGAAGGACAGCATTTTAATGCAGATGAGCGGTATTTTTAAAGATCTGGACAGCGGCACCGTGCCGAAGGATGAACTGACCATCCGCGTGTATACGCAGATCAAGCACCTGCTTCAGGTGGCAACCGACTATGCGTTTGACAAAAACCTGTGGCACAATTATCTGACCTTTCTGCTGATCACCGACGAAAACCCGTTCAGCCTGACCTGTGAGAAGGTCGGTGCAAATGACGGCAGTGTCAATGTGTTTGCGCGCAATGATTTTGCCGCATTTTTGGAGCTGTTCCGCTTTGATTTCCATCATATTGAGGAAGAACTGGGCATCGATGTGTTCACCCGCATTACAAATTACAAGTCGATCGTCAAGAAGGAACTGATGTACAACAAAAACGTCAGTGAAAAGGTGCGCGCGCTCAGCGAACAGTTGGAGCAGGCGAAGGACGAAAATGAATTTTTCGACTGCGTCACCGGCTTCTATCACGACTATGGCGTTGGCATGTTCGGCCTCAACAAGGCGTTCCGTCTGTCCGGCACGGGGGAGAGCCTGCGCTTTCAGGCGATCAACAACATGGATACCGTCATGCTGGATGATCTGGTCGGCTATGAAATCCAGAAGAAACAGCTGGTGGAGAACACCGAGGCCTTTGTCTCCGGACGCAAAGCCAATAACGTCCTGCTGTTTGGCGACAGCGGAACGGGCAAGTCCACCAGCATCAAGGCGATTGTCAACCAGTTCTACGGACAGGGCCTGCGCATGATCGAGATCTACAAGCACCAGTTCCAGGACCTGTCCAACGTCATCGCCCGCATCAAAAACCGCAATTATCGGTTTATCATTTATATGGACGACCTGTCGTTTGAGGAATTTGAGATCGAGTACAAGTTCCTCAAGGCAGTCATCGAGGGCGGCGTCGAGACCCGTCCGGAAAACATCCTGATCTATGCGACCTCCAACCGCCGCACGCTCATCCGCGAGACATGGAACGACCGCAGTGATATGGAGCACAACGAAGACATCCACCGCTCGGATACCATCGAGGAAAAGCATTCGCTGGCAAACCGTTTCGGCGTTACGATCAACTTTGCCAAGCCAAACCTCAAGGAGTATTTCCGTATTGTCCTTGGCCTGGCACATCGGATGGATCTCCCGCAGAGCGACGAGGAGCTGACCCGTCTGGCCAACGCCTGGGCGATGCGGCATGGCGGCTTCTCCGGACGTACCGCACAGCAGTTTATCAACCACCTGTGCGGAAACGAGGGAAAGTAATTTGGGAAAGTACGCAGTGCTCGCGGTTCTCCTGCTATATTATGGCATATTTGAACTGCCCCGAACAGCAAAGAGATATCAGAGGACAAAAGACAAATTGGATTTGGTCGAAGTGGTTGGAATGGTTTTTCTGTTTGCCGGTGGGGCTTGCTATGCGGCAGCGTCGCTCTTCGACGGTTTGCTGTGAGCAGAGACAATAAAAACAAACACGCTTCCGAAGCTTCGGAGGCGTGTTTTTCTCTGTGTTATACGATTTTTTCAAAAAACAGATGATCTTTGTGGGGGATGGCGCCGCCGACATTCATCGCGGTGGCCGCCGCCAGTTGGAACCCGTGTCTCTGGTATAACGAAACGGCAGGTGTGTTCTGCGCCCCGGTGTCCAGGCGGACCGCAGTGCAGGCGCGTTGCCTTGCCGTTTCCACTGCATAGGTTACCAGTTGGGAGCCGATGCCCTTCCCCTTCGCACAGGGACGCACCAGCAGCAGATGGATCACCATCGTCTGTTCCACAGCGGCCTGGCTTGGCCAATTGATTTTTTTGTACTCCGCCGGCTGACGACCGTCCAGAATCAGACTGCCCAGCACGATACCATTTTCTTCATAGACATATAAGGCGTTTCGGTGCAGCGCCTGTTCGGCAACGCCTCTGGTCGGATACACGCCCTCCTGGAAAACGGTGTAGGCGATATGGTTTTTTTCATAGGTAAAATGTTCGCGATAGCTTTCCTCGATGGCATCGAGGTCGGCAGGAGCGGCCAGTCGTATCATAGATTGTTCTTCCTTTCGATGGGGTTTATCCGCCGATGATCACACCGATGTTGCCGTGCAGCCAGATGCGGACGATGCCGCAGAGAACAAGGTGTGCGGGGTAGTAGAAGTAGAAAAACCACTTCATTCCCTTCCATGTGCCGCGTTCTCCGTTATACTGTTTCATGAGCGGAACAACCAGGATCACAAGCAATTGCAGCAGGCCGTATACCTTGTCGATAAAGAGGAAATAGATGACTGCGTAGAATATGACCCATTTCATCATTCCGACGGTCTGTTTCTTCAAATCTCCTCGGTTGCCATAGATCTCAAGGATGGCCAGGACGGCGATACAGCTCCAGTCGGAACAAAACGAGATCACAGCGATCCCCACGATGAGCAGCGTTTTCTGCCACTGCTTTCGCACAACGAATGCGTCCTCGCTGACCGCAATCGCCACAACACCCCAGGCAAGCGACCAGATGACACTGGTTTGGTTAAAGACCGTTGTTTGGAACGGAAGGAAGGGAATTCCAAAGGCAAAATTATAGGCGAAGTGCGAGATGACGGCGAAGAGGAACAACCGGCGGAGGTATTTTTTTAAGTCATGCGTGTGCGCATATCCCTCTGCGATCATAAACCAGAAGATCGGTGCAGCCAGCCGCCCGATCGTGTGCAGCACAAGGACCCATCCGTCTTTTGGATAGCCCGGAAAGAGCACACTGGTGAAGTGGTCGATGGTCATCGCCACAATCGCAATCAGTTTGAGCTGATTGGAATTCAAGCCGTTTCGTCGTTTCTCCATGGTATCGCCCTCCGATTGCCGTGCGGTTTTCTTTCTTTATTGTACCAGAGTGCGGTGACTTTTTCCATCCGGAATCCCGTTTTTTTGAGAGGGAATGGAACAATAGAACAGAAAAACAAAAAGCCCTCTCCATCGATGGAAAGGGCCATTTTTTGTTTGCAAACAAAAAATTGAAGTTGATTACTTGATCGCGTTCAGCTTCAGGGTCAGAGCGCTCTTCTTATTGGAAGCGTTGTTCTTATGAATCAGATGAGATGCAGCAGCCTTATCGACAGCCTTAACAGCAGCCTTGTAAGCAGTTTCCGCAACCGCCTTATCGCCAGAAACAACAGCAGCGTCAAACTTCTTCAGCGTAGTTCTCAGAGCAGAACGAGCAGCCTGATTGCGGGCATCCTTAATCTTGGTTACCTTTACGCGCTTCTTGGCAGACTTAATATTCGGCATTTCTTGTCCACCTCCTTGCCATATCATTAGTCAGTGCTCCTTATTTTAGCACGGCCGATGTCAAAAATCAAGAGTCAATTGCGAAAATGCGTGGAAATCCGCGGTGTTTTTTCCGTTTTGCATAGAAAAAGCGGAGATGCACATACTGTTTTACAGAGATGTGATGAGGATCAGGAGGAATACAGCATGTCGATACGAACAGATCTGGCAGTGGAACGACTGGAGAGCGGGGAGATGACGTCCGACGACCTGCGGCGTGAGAGCTACTCGGCGGAGGGCATGGAGTGCATCCGTGTGACACAGCCGGACGGGGGCATTTATCTGACGCTCAGTCTGGACAGCCTGCTGCGGCGGGAGCAGGAATCGTTTGCGCGGGCGTGCCGCGCGGTGGCGGGGCGGCTGCGGGAATTGGCGCCCAAGCTGACCGGACAGGCGCCGGTGCTGGTCATTGGCCTGGGCAACCGGGCGGTGACGCCGGATGCGGTCGGTCCGCTGTGCTGCCAGAGCGTTCTGGCAACCCGCCATCTGACGCGGACGGAACCGATTGTACACGGCTTCCGTCCGGTGTCGGTTCTGGCGCCGGGGGTGCTCGGGACGACCGGTGTGGAGACAGGGGAGATCGTCCGCGGGCTGCTGGAGCACATCCGGCCGGAGCTTGTGCTGGCGGTCGATGCCCTCGCCGCACGGCGGATGCGGCGGCTGATGCGCACAATCCAGCTGACGGATACCGGGATTGTTCCCGGCTCCGGTGTGGGAAATGCGCGGACGGCCCTGACCCAGCAGGAGCTTGGCATACCTGTCATCGCCATCGGCGTCCCGACGGTCATTGACACCGCGACGATCGCGGAGGAAATCACCGAACAGACCCACACCCGCTGCGAGGCGCTGGACGACCTCAATACACCGGCCATTGTCACAACGCGGGATGTCGACCGGCAGGTTGCCGATGCCGCCCGTGTGATCGGCTATGGCATCAATCTGTTCCTGCATCCGATGCTCAAGCTGACGGATATCGACGCCTTTTTATCGTGACATACTTTTCTGCCCGTCCGAATACGCTGTAGGGAGTAGACCGCCTGTGTGCGGTGGCGCGGGGGACAGAAAAATGGCACGAAAAACGAGAAAACAACCAAAAAAGCGCAGAATGATTCCGATCTGGGCGATCCCCAGTCTGCTGCTGGCGTCGGTTATGCTGGGGGCGGCAAAGCTGGGATACGGCGAACAGGTCGAGCAGGTGGCGGCGGCAATCGGTACAAACTCGAAGTTTGTCGAAGCGGCGCTGTCGGCGGAGCTGGGGACCCTGGCAAGTGCGGAGCAGCACACCCCCGGCAAGGTCGGTGCGGATGTACTTGCGGGGACGGAAGCGCTGCCGGATGCCATGACCGAAGAGGAGAGCGACTGTGATACCGGCGCCGAGCATTCCCTGATGTCCGAGAGCCTGTTCCGTCCGCCGGAGGAGGTACAGAGCGCCATTTCCGACGAGGAGGCGCCGACCGAGAATGCCGACGGCGCCGCGGTCAAGGAACTGACCATCACAGGGGAGAGCGGCGGCTATCCAGGGCAGGACGGCGTGTATATCCAGAACGATTCCGGCCTGTCCTATGACTTGGATGACATGCTGAGCAACCCACTCACCATTACCAAAAATGAGTCCAAAGAGGAACCGACGGTCTTCATCCTGCACACCCATGCAAGCGAGGCCTATGTCGATCAATCCGGCGCCCGGTCGGAGGATACCGAGCACAATGTGGTACACATCGGCGATGTGATTGCCGAGCAGCTGGAGGCGCGCGGCATTGGCGTCGTCCACTGCCGGGAGATCATCGATTCACCGAGCTATAACCAGTCGTACAACCGTGCCATGGATATCATTGAGGAACAGATGGAGGAGACACCGTCCATCAAGGTGATTCTGGATGTCCATCGGGATTCCATGATTACGGATTCCGGCATGGAATATAAGGTGGTGTCCGAGGTGGATGGTCACCGCTGTGCCCAGCTCATGATGGTTATGGGAACGAATGCCGGAGGTCTGACGCATCCGAACTGGAAGAGCAATCTGAATTTTGCCTGCAATCTGCAAAAGCGCATTTTGGAGGACTATCCGACGCTCATGCGTCCGGTGAATCTGCGTGCCCAGCGCTTTAACGAGCAGGCGACAACCGGAAGCATGATTTTGGAATGCGGCACGAGCGGCAATACCATGGCGGAGGTAGAGATAGCCGTAAAAGCGTTTGCCCAAAAGCTCGCGGATGAGCTGGAGGGGAAATAGCGGAGGTTTTTCTTGCCTCGTGCGGACGGGAAACGGCCAGGACAAGGGACTTCCGTGGCAAAGTCCCTTGTCGATCCCGTGAGGAAGGTACGATGCCTTCCCCGGCGGATACATATCTCTTCTAGGGAGGAATTGGATATGAATCTGTCCCAACTGACGTTTTCCCGCAGCTTGGATGAAAATATAGCCACCATGAAGCAGATTTTTGAGGGCGATAATACCTTTATCTGTCGTGTCGTGCGCGGACGGGGAGAACCATCCCTGCGCTGCGCGCTGTTTTTCTTTGACGGTATGGTGCAGAGCGAGTCGATCAATACCGCCCTGGTGCGCCCGATCACGCGCTGGGAGGGCGGCCCGCTGCCCATTGAGGAGCTGGTAGAGCGCGTCATCCAGATCGACGACTGTCCGGTTGATCCCGGTACGGACAAGCTGTTCGGCGCATTTTTGTACGGTGATACGATTGTGTTTGTGGATGGGGATGACCGTCCGGCGGTGGTCAATACCAAAGGCTTTGACAAGCGTTCGACGGAAGAGCCGGACAACGAAAAGGTACTGCGCGGCCCACGGGAGGGCTTTACCGAAGCGTTTATGGGCAATCTCGCCTTGATTCGCCGCCGTCTGCGCACACCGGATCTGAAATTCACCTTTTTGGAGCTGGGGACGGTGTCGCGTACCACCGCCGTGCTCTGTTATCTGGACGGCATTGCCGACACGCGCGTGCTGCATGAGCTGCAATACCGCCTGCAGCACATCAATCTGGATGCCATTCTGGATGCGAACTATCTCGCGGAGTGCATCCGTGACGACCGGTTTTCCCCATTTCCGACGGTCGGTATGACCGAGCGGCCGGATATCGCCGCTGCAAAGCTGCTCGAGGGGCGCGTCGCGCTGGTGGTGGATGGTACCCCGGTGGTGCTCACCCTGCCGCAGATCCTCCACGAGACCTTCCAGACAAACGACGATTACTATGTTTCCTATCTCTATATGAACCTGAGTCGTCTGCTGCGTGTGTTCGGGTTTTTCCTGACCGTCACGCTGCCCGGCCTGTACCTTGCCCTGATTGTCTATCATCCGGAGATGATCCCGACGCGGCTGCTGTATTCGATTTCCGCTGCGCGGCAGGATATCCCGTTTTCCACCCTGACCGAGGCGATCGGCACGATTCTGGTCTTTGAAATCCTCAAGGAGGCGGGGACCCGCACCCCGGACACCGTCGGACAAGCGCTTTCTATCGTCGGCGGTCTGGTACTCGGACAGGCCGCCGTGGAGGCGCGGCTGGTTTCCGCCCCGATGGTCATTATCGTCGCGTTTTCCGGCGTCACCGCGATGATCGTCCCCAAGCTGCGGACACCGGCCCTGCTGCTTCGCTTTTTCCTGCTGGGCTGTGCCGCTGTCTTCGGCGTCTATGGGATTTTGCTCGGCTGGGCGCTGATCGCCGCCCATCTATGCCGCCTGCAGTCCATGGGCATCCCCTATCTGACGAATTTGATCGCCCGTGAGAAGCACAGCGGACGCGATGTCCTGCTGCGGTTCCCGTGGTTTGCGATGAAGCCTTCCCACCGCTTCCTCGCCGGATGGCGGCGGGATGGAGGTGCAGTGTGAGGGCGCGGCTGGGGGCAGCCGCCCTGTGTGCCGTGCTGCTGTGCGGCTGCTCCATGCAGGAGGTCAGTGACCGCATTCCGGTGAGTGCGGCGGCGCTGGATTCGCGCGGGGATGGGCTGCTGCTGACGGCACAGACCATCACGATCTCCGGTGACGATACGGCGCCGGAAACCGAAAACCAGAGCATCGAGGCAAAGTCGGTCGAGCAGGGGATGGACCGGTGCGGACAGGCCCTGTTTTGGACGACGGCGGAGACGGCGATTTTGGACGAAGGATTGGCGAAAAACAGCCGGACGGAACAGATCCAGGCGCTGACGGAGGAGCCTTCCATCCGTCCGTCCGTGCGGCTGTGTGTAGCGCGGGACACGGAGGGGCGCGATATCCTGGAAACAGAGGACCGGGCGGATGGTCTGGCGACGCTGCTGGATAACGCCGTGCAGGAGGGGCGTGCGGTGGATATGCCGCTCTATCAGGCGCTGGATGACCAACAGACCGACGGCGTCGATCTGGCGCTCCCTGCCCTGACCGTCGAACAGGACCGTGTGCGGACCGCAGGTACCGCAGTTTTCCACGGGGAAACGCTGTGCGGGTATCTGGAGGAGGACGAGACGGCGGTACTCGCGCTGCTGCGCGGCGACACGCACCGGATGGTATTGTATGACACCGACGGGAGCCGTTTTGTGCTGACCGGTGTGCATACGGTGTTTTCGGTATCCGACGAGGGGGCGGCGCTTTCCCTCCGCGGCAAGCTGCTGGATTCCTCGGAGGAGCAGACCCAGCGTGCGGCACGCCTGTGTCAAACAACCTGCAGGGATTTGATGCAGACGCTGCAGGAGTGGAACAGCGATGCGCTTGGCCTGGGGCGGGAGCTGCTGCGCACCCATCCGGAGTCATTTTCCACGGCGGACTGGGAGGCGCGCTATCCGACCATTCCGGTTTCGATCACCGTCAGCCTGACCCGCACCCAGGGCGGAAGCCGAGAGTAACGGGAGGAGAATCAATATGAATTTGACCATACGCGGGCGGCAGTGCTGGGCGCTGCTGCTGCTGTTCCTGACCGGCTGGTCACTCACCCTTCCGGCCGGCAGCCGGGACGGATGGATTGCGATCCTGATCGCCGCCGGGCTGAGCCTGTTGTTTTTGGCGCTGGCCTGTGTTCCGGCGGAGCGGGTCCACGGTACGCTTTCCTCTGTGTTCACCGGGGTATATGGCCGTGTCGGTGGAATGCTGATCCTGTGGGGGCTGTGTGCCCTGGCATTTTGGGGGCTGTGCATGTCCTCCCTGTCGTTCGTCATATTTTTGCGCACGGTGTCGGAGGAGATGTGGCCGATCTGGCTGATCGCTGTCTTTTTCCTGCTGGTGGTCGGGTTTGTGGCGCAGGGCGGCCTGGGCCGTATGGCGCTGTGGGCAGAGCCGATGGTGTGGGTTGTGCTTGCGGCGCTGGTGTTATCCCTGGTGCTGACGCTGCCGGACTCCGAGTGGCGGGAAATCCTTCCGCTGTTGCAGAACGGATGGAATGGGATTGCGGAGGAGACCTGGTACGTCCTGACCGTTCCGTTTGTGGAGTGCTGGTTTGTCATCGCGCTGCTCTGGGGCCGGAGCGAAAACACACGGCCGAGCTGTCTTGCGGCAGCGGTGACGGGCGGTGTGCTGTTGGCATGGACGGCGCTGCGCAACATCACGGTGCTGGGACAGGCCGGCGCGCAGGCCGTGTGGTATCCGACCTATACCGCCGCGGGATTGATCGAGATCGGCAAATCGTTTCAGCGCGGTGAAGTACTGGTGTCCGGCAGTCTGTTGCTGTGTTCGGTCGCCCGCGCGGCAGTCTTTCTGTGCTTCCTCTCGGATGGCGTGACACAGACCCTTCCCTCCCTGTCGCGCCGTTCGGTGGTCTGGACGGCGGCGGTGGCATGCTTTGCAGTGTGCGTACTGGCGGCCGGGAGCACCCTGGATTTTCAGCGCGCGGAGGTATTTTACCGCATGCTGCTTCTACCGGTGCTTCTGCTCGTCGCGGGAATCACCGCTGTGGGCGCCCTGTGGCGGACGCGAAAACAGGCGCAATCGTGAAACTGTGCATATAAAATTCCTTAAAATTGGTTATTTTATTATGAACAGCTTGTGCTATACTGTAGATAATTTGAATCATTATTTGGGTGCATAACAGCACCTGAGAAAACGTACAGGAGTGATTTATCATGAGTGAATCCCGTTATGAACTCAATAAGCAGTTGGCACAGATGTTAAAGGGCGGCGTCATCATGGACGTCACGACCCCGGAGCAGGCGCGCATTGCCGAGGAGGCCGGTGCGTGTGCCGTCATGGCGCTGGAGCGCATTCCGGCAGATATCCGCGCAGCAGGCGGTGTTTCCCGTATGAGCGATCCGAAGATGATCCGCGGCATCCAGGAAGCGGTTTCGATTCCGGTTATGGCAAAGTGCCGCATCGGTCATTTTGTCGAGGCACAGGTACTCGAGGCAGTCGAGATCGACTACATCGACGAGAGCGAAGTACTCTCCCCGGCGGACGACATCTACCACATTGACAAGACACAGTTCAAGGTGCCGTTTGTCTGCGGCGCCCGCGATCTGGGCGAGGCACTGCGCCGCATTGCCGAGGGTGCATCCATGATCCGCACCAAGGGCGAGCCGGGCACCGGCGATGTCGTACAGGCCGTCCGCCATATGCGTGCGATGAATGCGGAGATCCGCCGCGTACAGAACCTGCGTGAGGATGAGCTGTTCGAGGCAGCAAAGCAGCTGGGTGTTCCGGTTGAGCTGCTGCGCCAGGTACACAAGGATGGCCGTTTGCCGGTCGTCAATTTTGCAGCAGGCGGTGTGGCAACTCCGGCGGATGCTGCTCTGATGATGCAGCTCGGTGCGGAAGGTGTCTTTGTCGGCTCCGGCATTTTCAAGTCGGGCAATCCGGCCAAGCGCGCGGCAGCGATCGTACAGGCGGTTACCAACTACACGGATGCGAAGCTGATTGCTGAGTTGTCGGAGGATCTGGGCGAGGCCATGGTCGGCATCAACGAGGACGAGATTGCACTGCTCATGGCGGAGCGTGGCAAGTAAGATGACGATTGCAATTCTGGCGCTGCAGGGTGCCTTTGTGGAGCATGGTCAGGTACTGGACCGGCTGGGTGTCGAGCATTTTGAGATCCGGCAGAAGGCCGACCTGGATCGGCCGTTTGACGGGCTGATCCTCCCGGGCGGGGAGAGCACGACCATGCGCAAGCTGCTGCACGAGCTGGAGCTGTTCGAGCCGCTCTGCAAGCGGATTCAGGATGGCCTTCCGGTGTTCGGCACCTGTGCGGGACTGATCCTGCTGGCCGAACGCGTGGACGGCGGCGCACCGTGCTTTGGCACGATGGACATCGCCGCACGCCGCAATGCCTATGGAAGGCAGCTTGGCAGCTTCCATACCGACGCGGAGTTTTCCGGTCTGGGAACCGTGCCGATGACCTTTATCCGTGCACCGTATATTGCGGAAGCAGGGAAGAAGGCAGAGATCCTGGCGGAGGTCGATGGACGCATCGTCGCCGCACGGCAGGGAAACCAGCTTGTAACCGCATTCCATCCCGAACTGGATGAGGACGAAGGCGTTCATCGGCTGTTCCTCTCTCTGGTGGAAGGCGAAAACAAAGCATAATGGGAGGAACAGATTGACTGGGCAAGGCGCTTAGGCATCCCGGAGCATCCGCGTTATTTCCCCCAAAAAGAATACAAAAACAAATGGAGCAGAAAGCCGGAAAACTTTCTGCTCCATTTTTATCGTTGGAAGGGAATCATCCGCAGTATTTTGCCACATGTGCTTTGGTGACCTCGGCGGATTTTTTTACATTTTCCTCCTGCGTCATCTCGTAATATTCCGGACGGAAAATTTCGATGGTACAGCAGTCGCTGTCAAAGCCGATCGCCTTGAGGGTGTCCGCATAGCGCTGGTGCGGCAGGCAGTCGCCCTCCGCATCCGGCCAAAGGCGCTTTTCGTCGTTGTTGTAGTAGGCGCCGCACGGCATGTCCTCCGTACCGTTCAGATGCCAGACGAAAATTTTCTTGCCGTCGGCCTTTTCCAGTGTCTCCCAGCCGGAACCCATTGCGTAGAAGTGGTACTGATCCAGTGTGACGCCGACATAGGGGGAGTTGACTTCTTCGACAATCGCATAGGCATCCTCAAAGCGGTTGATCGTCATCGCCGGCTCGCCGCAGAACTCCAGCGACAGCTTGATGCCATGGGGTGCGACCTTCTTGACCATCTCACGCAGAACAGCGACCGCATCCTCCCGGATCTCCTTGCGGGTCGGCTGCAAGCCGCGCTCTTTCATGTCCTTGGACGGAACGACGACGATCATTTTGCAGCCGAGGATGTTGCAGCGGCGGATGATTTCATCCAGCTCGGCCATCACAGCCGCTTTTTCTTCGTCGGACTGCTTCATGTTGAAAAAACACAGCGCATTGTAGGACAGCATTTTCAGATGGTGCGTCTCAAACCAGCTTCCGAGCGCTTCCAGTGTGACAACGCCGTTGTCCAGATCGCGGTTCAGACATTCCGACTGGATGTCGATGAAATCAAAGCCATATTTCTCGCACAGCTCAAGATCCATCATCACGGTATGACCTTTGCAGAAGCGGTCATTTGCTTCGTTAAATCCGATTTTCATAGAATATTTTTCCTTTCTCCCGATCGAATCCATTAATGATAGTAACATACCACACCCGTCGACGGCGTGCAAGGGATGGGAGAGATGTACATAATTCCGTGCAAAGTTTCGTGAATTACACCAAAAAAGATAAGATAAATTTAACGAATCGGAGAGAAACTTTTCTGTGCACGAAAAAATCATGCACGGAAAAGGCGAGGGAAGAAAAAATGCACGGGATTTTATAGCGCAGAGAACCGGAGTGTGGTAGACTGGGGACAGATGGACCAAAGAGAGAGGAGGGAGCGCATGGCTGTGACATTGCAGCAGATTGCGGAGGCATGCGGCGTTTCGCGCGGGACGGTTGACCGGGCGCTGCGTGACCGCGGCGGCATCCGGCCGGAAGTCGCCCAGCGGGTGCGTGAGACGGCGCGAAGGATGGGGTATATCCCGCGCCATGCAGCGGTACAGACGGGGCAGCAGCCGGTGCGGATCGGTGTGGTTCTGCACACGGGAATTTCGGAATTTGTCCAGCAGCTCGCAAAAAACCTGCGGGAGTTTCCCAGACAGGCGATGCTGCCGATGGAGGTCATCGTCCGTGTCATGAATGATACGGATGTACATCATCAGCTCGCGCTGGTTGACGAGCTGATAGGGGAACAAATCGACGGGCTTGTCCTGATGCCGCTGGCCAGCGCCCTGCTGCGCGAGAAAATCAACGAGGTGAGTGAGCAGCATCATGTACCGGTGGTGACGGTCAATACCGACATTGCGGACTGCAATCGACTTGCCTACGTTGGGCCGGATGACATCGCCTGTGGGCGGACAGCAGCATCGCTCATGGGGATGACGATCGGTGGAAGGGGACGGGTACTGCCGCTTCTCGGACAGCGCAGCGGGCACTTTGCGGATACGCAGCGGCTGAGCGGGTTCCTCAGTGAGATGAGGGAGTGCTATCCGCAGGTGGAGATTCTTCGCCCGGAATATTGTTTTATGGATCAGGAGCTGGCGGAGCGCATTACCCGGCGTGCCCTGCGCGATGTGGACAATCTCGCAGGGATTTATCTGTCATCGGTGGGACGCAGCGGCGTCTATCGGGCGATTCAACGTGCCGGCTGCCCGGGCAAGGTACATGTGGTGGTACACGACCTGATGCCGGACAATCTTCGGATGATCCGGGAAGGTGTGGTCGACTTTGCGGTCGGACAGGGAATCGAGACACAGAGCACCCTGCCGCTCCGTCTGCTCTATCAGTACCTCACCAAGCACCGTTCTCCTGCGAAACGGTGCTATATAACACAGATCGACATCCGCTTCCGCTGCAATCTCTTGGAGGAATAGAGAAACCCTGCTGACGAAGCAGCGAGTTCGGATGTGCTAACGGAGCGCTGTCGGGACGACAGCAGAAAAAAAGACCGCTTTCCCATTGCAATGGGAAAGCGGTCCGTTTCGTTTTCGGATTAGAATTCGCACTTCTTCTCGATATACTCAGCGACCTCAGCGATCGGCAGACGGATCTGCTCCATCGTATCGCGGTCGCGGATCGTGACGCAGCCGTCGTTTTCGGTCTCGAAGTCGACCGTGATGCACATCGGGGTGCCGATCTCATCCTCACGGCGGTAGCGCTTGCCGATCGAACCGGCCTCGTCGTAGTCGATCATGAATTTCTTGGCCAGCTCTTCGTAAATCGGCATCGCCTTGTCGTGCAGCTTCTTGGACAGCGGCAGGACAGCAGCCTTGTACGGAGCCAGAGCCGGATGCAGGCGGAGGACGGTACGGATATCGTCATTGCCCTTCTTGTCCTGGCCGACGACTTCCTCGTCGTATGCATCACACAGGAATGCCAGTGCGACACGGTCAGCGCCCAGGGACGGCTCGATGACATACGGGATATACTTCTCGCCGGACTCCTGGTCGAAATATTCCATCGAAACACCGGAGGTCTTCTGGTGCTGGGTCAGGTCGAAATCCGTGCGGTCTGCGATGCCCCACAGCTCGCCCCAGCCGAACGGGAAGAGGAATTCGATGTCGGTGGTTGCGTTGGAGTAATGAGACAGCTCTTCCTGCTCGTGGTCGCGCAGGCGCATGTTCTCTTCCTTGATGCCGAGGGACAGCAGGAAGTTCTTGCAGGCATCCTTCCAGTAAGCGAACCATTCCAGATCGGTGCCCGGCTTGCAGAAGAACTCCAGTTCCATCTGCTCGAACTCACGGGTACGGAAGGTGAAGTTGCCCGGCGTGATCTCGTTGCGGAAGGACTTGCCGACCTGTGCGACGCCAAACGGCAGCTTGCGGCGGGTGGTGCGCTGGACATTCTGGAAGTTGACGAAGATGCCCTGTGCGGTCTCCGGACGGAGATACAGCTCATTCTTGGCATTCTCGGTAACACCCTGGAAGGTCTTGAACATCAGGTTGAACTGACGGATGTCCGTGAAGTTGTGGCCGCCGCAGTTCGGGCAGGCGATCTGATGCTCGGTGATATAATCCATCATCTGCTGGTTGCTCCAGCCGGCCGGATTATCCCCTGTGGTGTCTTCAATCAGCTGGTCGGCACGATGACGGGTCTTACAGTCCTTACAGTCCATCAGCGGATCGGAGAAGCCGCCGACGTGGCCGGAGGCAACCCAGGTCATTGGATTCATCAGAATAGCAGAATCCAGACCAACGTTCCACGGAGATTCCTGAACAAACTTCTTTCTCCATGCGTTCTTGACGTTATTCTTGAATTCCACACCAAGCGGACCGTAATCCCAGGTGTTGGCAAGACCGCCGTAGATCTCGGAGCCGCTGTAAACGAAACCGCGTCCCTTGCACAGGGCAACGATTTTGTCCATTGTCTTTTCGGTGTTTTTCATAATTTTTGAACTCTCCTTTTGGCGCATATGGCTTATGCACGCGAAATTTTGGTCAAATTCCTTGACACTATTCCTATTATAGCGTATAATAAATCCTTGTCAAGACATTGTGTTTTTCATAGAAAACATTCCAGTTCCGGGGTGTAGCGCAGATGGTAGCGCGCCTGCTTTGGGAGCAGGATGCCGCAGGTTCGAATCCTGTCACTCCGACCATTGAAACCGTGTATCCATTTTGGATATGCGGTTTTCTTGTTCTCTTCAGCCCGATATGCTATAATTGTTTGCGTTAATGACTCGATAAATCGAAGCTTTTGAGGAGCGGGAAAGAATCGGGCTATGAGACGAGGGCACAAACATGAAGGAATTCAAGATTCATTTTGACGAAGAACGAATGGAAGACCTCCGACGCCGCATCGGTTGCACGAGACTGCCGAAAGCATTCAAAGCAAGAAACTGGAATTTGGGGATAGACGATAATTATTTATCTTCCCTTCTGGAGTACTGGCGCAATGGTTACGATTGGACGCAAAAGGAGATGGAACTGAATCAGTATCCGCAGTTCACATGTGATCTGAACGGGGTGACCATTCATTTCTTTCACATCCGAGGTTCTCGCAAGGGAGCGCTACCACTGTTACTGACGCATGGATGGCCCGACAGTTTTCTGCGCTATGCTAAGGTGTTTCCGCTGCTTTCCGATTTCGACCTTGTGGTGCCGTCGCTGCCAGGGTTTGCCTTTTCTACGCTGCCGTCGAAGGGCTTTCTAAACAATGCCGAGGTTTCCGAAATATGGCATCGGCTGATGACAGAGGTGCTGGAATACAAAGAATATGCGGCGTCAGGCGGCGATATGGGTCGCGGTGTGACTTGCTACCTTGCTGCACGCTATCCACAGGAAGTCAAGGGAATCCACCTTACCGATGGTGGGAGAACTCATTGCTGCGGCAGACGAAGAACTGACATCCGCCGAACTCTCTTACAAACGCAAGGCCATAGAATGGCAACGCATGGAGGGCGCCTACATCAACATTCACAGCACAAAGCCGCAAACTCTGGCGTATTTGTTGAGCGACTCACCCGCTGGGATGGCCGCTTGGATAACAGAGAAGTATCACGCTTGGAGTGACTGGCCGCTGCTGACGATGGATGACATTCTTGACTGCCTGACGCTCTATTGGATGACAAATACAGCCTGTACCTCGATCCGTGCCTATCACGGAAACACCTTTACGTTGCCGCCGCTCGGCAAGGTCAGGGTACCGACGGCCATTGCCGCCTTTCCATACGATGTCCTCCCTCCACCGAGGGATTGGGTGGAGAAGAACTATCCGGTCGTAATGTATACGGAGATGCCGCGTGGCGGGCACTTCACGGCTTTGGAGCAGCCGGAAAAGTTTGCAGAAAATCTCTCCGAGTTTATGAATATTATCATGTAACCATACTATTATGACTGCGCATGGGAAAAGGGGGCCGACTTATCAGGCTGATGAAACAGAGGCCGGAACATCGTTTAAGAGGATCCCGTATACCTATGGGAAAAGACCGAAAAATGGATTTTGCCCCGTTCTCTGCTTTACGAAACCCCAAGGAATACATTATAATAGGGGAAAGAAAAAGATGGAGGGAAACGATATGGATAATGTATTTGTTATGAATCACCCGTTGATTCAGCATAAGATTTCATTAATCCGAAAGAAAGAAACGGGCACAAACGAGTTCCGGAGACTGATAGAAGAAATTGCAATTTTGATGGGCTTTGAAGCGCTGCGCGATCTTCCGATGGAAGAGGTCGAGGTAGAAACCCCGATGGAAAAATGCATGACACCGATGCTTTCCGGCAGAAAACTCGCGGTAGTTCCTGTACTGCGCGCTGGCCTTGGCATGGTAAGCGGTATCACGACATTGGTGCCTTCGGCAAAAATCGGACATATCGGCCTGTATCGCGACCCGGAGACACATGAACCCAAGGAGTACTATTGCAAATTGCCTGACCCGATCGAAGAGCGCCTGACCGTACTGGTCGATCCCATGCTGGCTACCGGGGGTTCGGCGGTAGCGGCGGTGGACTTTGTCAAACAGCACGGCGGAAAGAAAATCAAGTGCATGTTTATCATCGCGGCGCCGGAGGGGCTGAAGCGCCTGCATGAGGCGCATCCGGATGTACAGATTTACATCGGACACCTGGATCGGGAACTGAATGAGAACGCGTATATCTGTCCGGGCCTTGGCGATGCGGGAGACCGCATTTTCGGAACAAAATAAGAAAACACCTTGGCGGCGAAAGAGAAATGCCATGGTTACCTGTGAACCGACGAAAGAGATGTTGGACGAGTGGAAACACATCTGGCTGCAATACCGGGACCGCCTGTCCCCCAACCGGAAGTCGGGGATGGAGCTGGTGGATTATCTGCAAAACAACTATGTTTTGACGGAGATTTCGGACAGACGTGCGGCAGAGGCGGTTTTCTATAATGTCATGAGGAATCCGCCGTTTGCAGAAAAGCTTCCTTTCGGCGCAGAACCGGTCCCCCGGACGTTTTATTTGGAGAACCGCGGAAAGGGAAGGCGATTTTACCAACCCGAAAATAAGGATCCATACGACCTGTGGGGCGGGGATGTGACGC
Source organism: Eubacteriales bacterium (assembly GCA_030539335.1). GTDB lineage: Bacteria > Bacillota > Clostridia > Oscillospirales > Butyricicoccaceae > Butyricicoccus_A. The sequence goes on from JAUNSG010000003.1 coordinate 50,395, forward strand.
GCATTTTTGTCGGTGTTGACCAGACGACGGGATACTATATGGTAGAAGGGAGTGCCATGCTCTGGGACGAGCTTTGTGCCTTTCGGGGTCTGGACGAACGGGATTTGAACAACTATGCCTGTGTCGCACAGTATATCAACAGCCTCAGGCGTTTTGGCTGGTTGAACCCGAATAACCGGCCTATTTCTGCGCGGTGAGAGCGGACTGATGCCTTGCATCTTCGAAGAAATCGTGTTATACTAAGAAAAATGAACAGAGAAACTACTCGGGGAGCTGACGCGAAAGTCGGCTGAGAGGAAGCGAATGTGCTTTGACCCGCAACCTGATTTGGATAATGCCAACGTAGGGAAGTCAGACCAGAACATGAACCAATGCAGACGGGAGACGCTACGCGCCTCCCGTCTTTTGCTTACCAAAGGAGAACAGGACACGATGAGACAACAGACAGCAACACGCAAAATCGCGATCGCCGGTGTGTTTACGGCGCTGGCAGTCGTCGGCAGTCTGCTGAGCGTACCGGTCGCGGGCAGCAAGTGCGCGCCGGTGCAGCATATGATCAATGTATTGGCCGCTGTCACTCTCGGACCCGGCTGGGGCGTGGGCATTGCCTTTTGTGCGAGCCTGCTGCGCAATCTGTTGGGGATCGGCAGCTTGCTGGCGTTCCCGGGCAGCATGGTCGGCGCTTTGTGCTGTGGATTGGCGTTCCGCCTGAGCCGGAACATCGGACTGACCTGTATGGCGGAAGCGCTGGGTACCGGCTTTCTCGGCGGTTTGGCCGCCTATCCGATTGCCAAGCTGCTGATGGGGGTACAGCCGGAGACGGCCTTTGTCTATGTCATCCCATTTTTGATTTCTACCGTTGCGGGCAGCATTCTGGCCTTCCTTGTGCTGTCGATGCTGGAGCGCCGCGGTATTTTAAAGGATTATTTGTTATGATGAGAAGAAGCTATTTTGAATGTGTACAGCGCATGCGGCAGCGGCAGCCGCAGGTACACTGCCTGACCAATGCGGTCACGATGAACGATGTCGCAAATATTCTGCTGGCTGCGGGCGGCAGTGCGATCATGGGACAGCATCCGGCGGAGGCCGCGGAGATCACGGCGGCCAGCCAGGCGACGATGCTCAACATCGGCACGCCGGACGAGAACAAATTTGCCGCCTGTGCCGCGGCGGGACGCGAGGCGAACCGTCTGGGCCATCCGGTGGTTCTGGACCCGGTCGGGGTCGGCGTGAGCGGGTTCCGGCGCGGGCAGACCGAGGCGCTGCTGCGCGAAATTTCGGTCGATATCATCCGCTGTAATCCGGCGGAGGCATACACCCTGCTCGGCTTCCGTGTTGCACAGGACGGCGTGGAAAGCGGCGTTGCTGTGACGGAAGAGCAGAGAAGGGATGTGGCGGCAGCTCTGGCGAAGGCATATGGCTGTACCGTGCTGCTGTCCGGAAAGATCGATACGATTTCCGATGGCACCCGGACAGTTCAGCTCGGCGGCGGCGATGACCGCATCGCCCGCATCACTGGCGGCGGCTGTATGCTGTCGGCGCTGTGCGCGCTGTTTGGCGGCGCCGGACTGAGCGGATGGGAAGCCGCCTGCACGGCCTCCCGTTTCTGGAAGACCAGCGCCTGGTATGCCGGTGTGGAGACCGACCGCAGACAGGAGGGCCTGGGTCAATTCCATGTCTCGCTGATCGATGCAGTTTACTGGCTGCGCGGCAGCGAAGAGGAAGGATGGAACCAGGTATGATCGCGAAACAGCAGCTTGCCCTGTATGCGGTGAGCGACCGGAGCTGGCTCAAAGACGGCGAGACACTCGCCACGGTGGTGGAAGCACTGCTGGAAGCGGGTGTAACCTGCGTACAATTGCGCGAAAAGAACCAGCCGGATGAGGAAATCCTCCGTCAGGCGCGGGATCTGCTCCCGGTCTGCCGCAGGCATCATGTCCCGCTGATTATCAACGACCGTCCGGACCTTGCGAAAGCAGCCGGCGCGGACGGTGTACACGTCGGATTGTCCGATATGGGCATTGAGAAGGCGCGGGCCTATCTCGGTGACGGCTATCTGATCGGCGGAAGTGCACACAACGTCGCCGAAGCGCTGGCGGCACAGAAGGCCGGGGCGGATTACATCGGCTGCGGCGCGGTGTTTGGCAGCGAAACCAAGACCAATGTGACCAAACTGGCGCACCGTGAGCTGAAGGCGATCTGTGAGGCGGTTTCCATCCCGGTTGTCGCGATCGGCGGCATTTCGCTCGACAACATCGGACAGCTTGCCGGAACCGGCATCGACGGCGTTGCGGTGGTCAGCGCACTGTTTGCGGCGGAGGACAAAGCCGCTGCGGTACAGGCGCTGCGCGATCAGATCGCCGCATGGAACAAGTAAGCGTTTTTTTCCTACATAAAGACAACCGGCGGCGGATTGGGGGCACCACCTTCCGTCGCGATACAAAAGCACTGTTGTAGCACCCGACAAAAGGAGGAGTTATGCATACAGCATTGACAATCGCTGGGAGCGATTCCAGCGGAGGCGCCGGCATTCAGGCAGATATCAAGACGATGACCGCTCACGGGGTATACGCCATGAGCGCGGTCACCGCGTTGACTGCACAGAATACGACCGGCGTAACAGCAATTATGGAAGTCACCCCGGCGTTTCTGGAGCAACAGCTTGACTGCATTTTTACCGACATCCGTCCGGATGCGGTCAAGACGGGAATGGTTTCCTCACATGTGCTGATCGAGGTCATCGCCGAACGGCTGACCCGGTATCACGCACAGAATCTTGTGGTCGATCCGGTCATGGTTGCCACCAGCGGCGCGCGCCTGATCGGAGAGGACGCGATACAGACCCTGTGTGAGAAGCTGCTGCCGCTGGCAGCGCTGGTCACACCGAACATTCCGGAAAGCGAAGTGCTCTCCGGCCGGAGCATCGGATCGGCCGAGCAGATGGTCGATGCGGCCAAGGCGATTGCGGACAAGTACGGCTGTGCCGTTTTGTGCAAGGGCGGCCATCGTGTCAACGATGCCAACGACCTGCTGGTGGATGGCAGTACCGCCCAGTGGTTCCGCAGTCCGCGCATTGACAATCCCAACACGCACGGCACCGGCTGTACACTGTCCAGTGCGATTGCCAGCAATCTGGCGAAAGGCGTTCCGCTGGAGGAGGCCGTCCGGCAGGCGAAGGCGTACCTGACCGGTGCGCTGGGGGCCATGCTCGATTTGGGCAAAGGCTCCGGGCCGATGAACCACGCGTTTGCGATCACCAACGACGTTATGAAATTTATTTGACGAATAGGGAGGAGAACCCGTCATGGAGAGAAATTACACCACACAGATGGATGCCGCACGCCGCGGTATCGTCACCCCGGAAATCGAAACCGTTGCAAAGAAGGAGAACATGCCGGTCGACAAGCTGATGACGCTGGTTGCGGAGGGCAAGGTTGCCATCTGCGCCAACAAGAACCACACCAGCCTGGATCCGGAAGGCGTCGGCAGCATGCTGCGCACCAAGATCAACGTCAATCTGGGAGTATCCCGCGACTGCAAGGACTATGACATTGAGATGCAGAAGGTCATGAGCGCGGTCAACATGGGCGCCGAGGCGATTATGGATCTGTCCAGCCACGGCAACACCCAGCCGTTCCGCCGCAAGCTGACCAGCGAGTGTCCGGCGATGATCGGTACGGTGCCGGTCTATGACAGTGTCATCCATTACCAGCGCGATCTGGCGACACTGACTGCAAAGGACTTTATCGATGTCGTCCGTCTGCACGCTGAGGACGGCGTGGACTTTGTCACGCTGCACTGCGGCATCACCCGCAAGACCATCGAGCAGATCCGCAAGCACAAGCGCAAGATGAACATCGTCAGCCGCGGCGGCAGCCTGGTATTTGCCTGGATGAGCATGACCGGCGAAGAAAACCCGTTCTATGAGCATTTCGATGAGATCCTGGACATCTGTGAGGAATACGACGTCACGATCTCGCTGGGCGATGCCTGCCGTCCGGGCTGTCTCGCGGACGCAACCGACGTCTGCCAGATCGAAGAGCTGGTCCGTCTGGGCGAGCTGACCAAGCGTGCGTGGGCGCATAACGTTCAGGTCATGGTAGAGGGCCCGGGCCATGTCCCGCTCAACCAGATCGCAGCGAATATGGAAGTACAGAAGACCCTGTGCATGGGCGCACCGTTCTATGTCCTTGGCCCGCTGGTCACGGATATCGCACCGGGCTATGACCACATCACCAGCGCCATCGGCGGTGCTGTTGCCGCAATGAACGGTGCAGCTTTCCTGTGCTACGTCACTCCGGCGGAGCATCTGGCGCTTCCGAACGTCGATGATGTCAAGCAGGGCATTATCGCGTCCAAGATCGCAGCACATGCGGCCGACATTGCCAAGGGCATTCCGGGCGCGCGCGATATGGATGACAAGATGGCAGATGCCCGCCGTAACCTCGATTGGGACGCCCAGTACGCGTGCGCGCTCGATCCGGAGACGGCCAAGAGCATCCGCGACAGCCGCGCGCCGGAGGACGACCACGGCGATACGTGCAGCATGTGCGGCAAGTTCTGTGCCGTGCGCAGCATGAACAAGGCGCTGGCCGGTGAGTACATCGATATTCTTTAAATCTCAATCATACGAAAAGACAGGCTTCCCTGCACGCGATGCGGGGAAGCTTTTTTTGTCTCAGCACAGGCGAACCGGTGCAAAGAGAGCCATCGTACCGTCCGTCCTCCAGTGAACATGGGCGGATTGGATTTGTCCGACGTCAAAAATATTTTTAGAAATTTCTCCGCTTTCTCTTGCAATGTGAGGAGAGATGTTGTATTATTGTATCAACAAGTTAATACAATAATACATGATATAAAACACAAACGGAGAGGAGGGACGCTATGAAATGGAATCTGTCGAATGACAGACCGATTTATCTCCAGCTGTCGGAGGTGGTTTTTCAGGCAATTGCGGTGGGAAAATATCCTGCGGGGAGCCGGTTGCCATCGGTGCGGGAGCTGGCTGCCGAGGCGGGGGTCAATCCGAACACCATGCAGCGCGCACTGGCGGAGCTGGAGCGGGAAGGACTGCTGTACTCCCAGCGCACGGCGGGGAGATTTGTCACAGATGAGATGGAACGCATTCGGGGGAAACGAAAGGAGCTTGCAATGGATCAGGTTCAAAGCTTTTTATCGACAATGAAGGATATGGGGTATACCGCGGAGGAGACCGTGGAGTTAATCCGACAGGCGATCGGGGAGGAGGAGAAGAAATGACACCGATTTTACAATGCACCGGTTTGTGCAAAAAATTTGGCAAGAAAACCGTGTTGGACAACGTGAGCTTTGCGTTGGAGCGCGGACAGATTGTCGGGCTGCTCGGACCGAACGGAAGTGGAAAGAGCACCTTGATTAAGCTGGCCAACGGCCTGCTGACGCCGACGGAGGGGGATGTCACCATTGATGGGGAGACACCGGGCATTATTACGCACGCGAAGGTTTCGTATCTTCCGGAGCGCTCTTATCTGAGCAATTGGATGACCGCAAACGATCTGCTGAATTTTTTCGAGAGCTTTTATGACAACTTCAATCGCGAAAAGGCGGAGGACATGCTGGCGCGGCTGCAAATTGCGCCGGAGTCCGACATCAAGACGATGTCCAAGGGCACAAAGGAAAAGGTTCAGCTGGTCATGGTGATGAGCCGGGAGGCGGACTTATATTTGCTGGATGAGCCGATTGGCGGCGTGGACCCAGCGGCACGAGATTATATTTTAGATACCATTTTGACGAATTATAACGAAAACAGCACGATTGTGCTGTCCACCCACCTGATCGCCGATATCGAAAAGGTGCTGGATGACGTCCTGTTCCTGAATCAGGGCGAGATTGTCCTGCACAAGTCGGTGGATGACATCCGCGCCGAACACGGCAAATCGGTCGATGCACTGTTCCGGGAGGTGTTCGCATGCTGAAGAATTTGATTGGCTACGAATTCCGCGCCACGCGCCGGGTGTTCCTGCCGGCGTACCTTGTTCTTGTGGTGCTTTCCGTGCTCAACGGAATTTCCCTGGGGCTTTCATGGAACCGGGACACGTTGTCTCTTCCGACCGGCCTGTTGATTGCGGTTTATGTCGCGGTGATGATGGCGGTGGTCGGAATTTCCCTGGCGTATATGATCGTCCGCTATTACCGCAACCTGCTGGGGGACGAGGGCTATCTGATGTTCACGCTGCCAGTTCGTCCGTCGCAGCTCCTGTGGTCCAAGGCGATTGTATCCACGGTCTGGATGATGATCACCACCATCCTCTGCTGCATTTCGGTCTTTCTGATCATGACGCCGGTCATGATTGCAGGGGATATAACCTTGGTTCAGATCTGGAGCGATATACAGTGGACGATCTCCAACGCGATTGCCCATTATGGCGCCGGTGTCTGCCTGGTTCCGTTTGAGGTCATCATCGCTTGTATTTTTGGCGTGCTGGCGTTCTGTATGCAGGTCTATGCGGCGCTGTCACTGGGACAGCTCGCGAATCGCTATCGCATGGGATGGTCCTTTGCCGCCTACATCGGCTTTTCGGTGGTGGAGCAGATCATTGTTTCCTTTGCCACCAATATCCTTGGAAATACCATAGGGGAGATCACATACGGATTTTCCACGATCGTTCAGATCCATTGCGGCATTGGTCTGATAGCGCTGTGGACGATTGTTGAGATTGTGGTATATTTCCTGATTTCCAACTATCTCCTGAACAATAAGCTGAATTTGCAGTGAGAGGCGGCTGCAGAGGGGAAAGGAGGAAGACATCGTGAAAAAGTATACGGCGATCTTGGTGACACTGCTCTGCCTGCTTATCCTGACGGGATGCCGCGGTGACAGCGCGTTGGATCAGATGGGAGACACGCTCGGGCTGTCCGTGGCAGAGGGGACCGTAAAAAGCGGGGTGGACACACACAGTGGCACACAGGGGGATGGTTGTTCGTTTACGGAAGTGCGATTTTCCGATGATTCTTTGCAACAAGAAATTGAGCAGCAGGATGATTGGCAGACGATTCCGCTGAGTGATACCCTGACGGCGCTCGTCTATGGGACGGGGAGCAGGGACGATTCGATTGGACCATATCTCACCGATAAGGATGGGAATTGTCTGTTCCCGGAGATCACGCATGGCTATTACTGGTTCAAGGACCGGCAGGCGGAGAGCCGTGATGGGGAGGATTCCCCGGAGCTGTTGGAGCGGGCGTCCCTGAACGTGACGATGGCGATGTATGACATCGATACCAGGACCCTGTATTATTGTGAACTGGATACCTGAAAGTGAGGAGAAGCAATGAATGTACTTGGCCTGGATTGGATGACAGTATTGGTGCAGCTGTTCAACATCGGAAAAATTGCCGTACCGATTGCGCTGCTCTTCTGCGGCTGCTATATTCTGATTCGGTTTTTCATGGATCGATAAAAAGGGAGCTGCAGGGATTTGTTCTTGTGGCAGGGCGAACCGGACGGTTCGCCCTGTTTCTTTTGGACGGTTTTGTGTTATACTAAAGAAAAAGAACCAACGGAGGAATCCTATGAAGAACCAATCCTGTGATATGAAAGCGGTGGCAGAGCGTCTGACGGCGTTGGGACTGACCCTGTCGGTGGCGGAATCCTGCACCGGCGGGCTGCTGTCGGCAAAGATCACCGATGTGCCGGGGGCATCCAAATTCTATAAAGGCGGCGTCTGCACGTACTGCAACGAGATCAAGCATGGGGTGCTTGGCGTGCGGCAGGAGACGCTGGATACCTATACCGCGGTGTCCGAACAGACGGCGGGGGAGATGGCGGCGGGCTGCGCCCGGGTGTTCGGGACGGATCTTGCCGTCAGCGTCACGGGATATGCCGGACCGGACGGCGGAGAGGACGGAACGCCGGTGGGAACGATCTATGTCGGCATCTGCTGCCGCGGCGCTGTCCGCGTAGAGTGCATCTGTGACCCCTCTGGAAGGGGAAATGCGCGGGAAAGTGCGTGCAAACAGGCCGTTTTGATGATTTTGACGGAAACAGAAAAAATTTAAAAGAAAAATAAAGTAAAAATCCACATTTTTTCTGGACTTGCTCCATAATTAGTTGTATAATATTTCTATAAAATTTGTATTGGGAAAAGTGCCATCCGTAAAATATGCTGAATGTCAAGGTTCGCCTGGTTTTTTCGGCAGGTTTTTCCGGTGTGCCACAGACCGATACAGGTGGAATGATGGTGTATTATTTATACTTGGAGGGTATCCTCTTGAATTTTAAAAGAATGGAGTAGAAGAGAATGTCTAGGAAAAAAGAATGCGTAGCAATGCTGCTGGCGGGCGGTCGCGGTAGCAGACTATACGTCCTGACCGAAAACGTCGCGAAGCCGGCGGTTCCATTTGGCGGCAAGTACCGTATTATTGATTTCCCGCTTTCCAACTGTGTGAATTCCGGAATTGATACGGTCGGTGTTCTGACCCAGTATGAGCCGCATGCACTGAATGCGTATCTGGCAAATGGTCAGACATGGGATCTTGACCGTCTGTATGGCGGTGTATATGCTCTGCCTCCGTATGAGGGCGGCAAGGGCTCCGAGTGGTACAAGGGTACTGCAAACGCAATCTATCAGAACATGGCGTTCATTGATGAGTACGATCCGGAATATGTTCTGGTTCTGTCCGGCGACCATATTTATAAGATGGATTATGATAAAATGCTGGATGTCCATAAGGAAAAGAATGCCGCGGCTACCATCGCGGTTCTCAACGTAACCTACGAAGAGGCAAAGCGCTTTGGCATCCTGAACTGCCATCCGGACGGCACCATCTACGAATTTGAAGAGAAGCCGGCGCAGCCAAAATCGACGTTGGCTTCCATGGGCATTTATATCTTCACATGGTCCAAGCTCCGCCAGTACTTAATCGACGATGAAAACGACCCGAATTCCTCCAACGACTTCGGTAAGAACATCATCCCGGCGATGCTGGGCAAGGGAGAAAATCTCCAGACCTACCGCTTCGACGGCTACTGGAAGGATGTCGGCACCATCGAATCCCTGTGGGAGGCAAACATGGACCTGTTGTCCTCGGATTCCGGCCTGAATCTGGACGATTCGGGTTGGAAGATCTATGGCCGCACCAACGCTGCTCCGCCGCATTTCTCCGGCAAGAATTCCGAGATCCATCATTCTCTGGTCGTAGAAGGCTGTGAGGTTGAGGGCAAGGTCAGCAATTCCGTCCTGTTCTCCAACGTTACGGTAGATGAGGGTGCGGATGTCAACTACTCGGTTGTCATGCCGGGCGCGGTCATTGAGTCGGGTGCTGTGGTTAAGTACGCCATCGTTGCAGAAAATGCGCACATCTGTGCCGGTGCCGTTGTCGGCAATGCGCCGGATGAAGTGCCGGAAGGCGACTGGGGCGTCGCTGTCGTTGCCGCCGCAACTACGGTCGGCAAGAAGGCAGTCATTCCTGCCAAGCAGATGGTAGACACAGACGTACCGAGCGCAGAATAACGAGGTGGAATCATGAAAAATACATTAGGCATTATTATCAGCTTCGATAACGACAGCGATATGCGTGAACTGGCCGAGCATCGTCCGGTATCTTCCATTCCGTTCAGCGGCCGTTATCGTATCATCGACTTCATGCTGTCGAACTTTGTAAACTCCGGCTGCCATCAGGTTGGCATTCTGATGCGTGACAAGTATCAGTCCCTGATGGATCACCTTGGAAGTGGTAAGGATTGGGATTTGGCGCGCAAGCGCGGCGGCATGATACTGCTTCCGCCGAACGCCTTTGCCCCGAAGTCTTCCCCGCTGGTAACGGAGAATTACCACACCTGGCTGGAGGCGCTGGGCTCCATCAGCGATATGCTGACGAAGAACAAGAGCGAGTACGTTATCATCGCCGGCGGCGATATCATTGCGAACATCCCGCTGGACAGCGTTCTGAGAAAGCACAAGGAATGCGGCGCCGATGTTTCCATCGTCTGCACCAAGAGCAGTGAGGGAACGGCACACGATACCTATATGGAACTGTCCCCGCGTCATGAAGTGGTTGACATCCGTTATGCCGACAACATGGGCGGCAAGTGCAGACATAAGGCGCTCGGCATCTATCTCATGAAGCGCGAGTTGCTGCTTGAGCTGCTGTCGGATTGTGTTACCCGCAACATGCATCATTTTGAACGCGATGCGATCCAGTATCTGTTTAAGGCAGGCAAGAAGATCCATGGCTATGTCTTTGACAAGTATGCGGTACAGATCGAGTCCGTCAAGGGCTATTTTGCAAGCTCGATGGATATGCTGGATAAGGAGATCCGCGATCAGGTCTTCCTGCCGGAGCGTCCGATCTTTACCAAGATCCGTGACGAAGCGCCGACCTACTACGGTGAGGACGCTGTGGTCAATGACAGCCTGATTGCCGATGGCTGTGTCATCGAGGGCACGGTAGAAAACTCCATCGTTTTCCGCGGCGTACATGTCGATAAGGATGCGGTCGTCAAGGATTCGATCATCATGTCGAACGGCGAGATCGGCGAGAACGTAGAGCTGTCTTACGTTGTTGCGGACAAGAATGTCAAGATCCGTCCGGAACGCAAGATGATGGGTCATGCAACCTATCCGGTTGCGATTGCTAAGGATGCCATTGTTTAATTAAAAATCGCGCAAAGACGCCGGAGGGATGGCTTTGTCATCTTTCCGGCGGATTTTTTCAAAGAGACGAGAGTTTGGCGATTCCATGAGGATCGGAGTGAAGGAGGAGACAATATGAAGGTATTGTATGTAGCAAGCGAGGTTGCTCCGTTTATTAAAACCGGCGGCCTTGGCGACGTCGCAGGTTCCCTGCCGCAGGCACTGGCAGAACAGGGCTGTGAAGTGGGGGTTGTCTGCCCGTTGTATTCCCAGATTTCCCAGGGCTGGCGCGACAAAATGGAGTTTGTCACCAGTCTGTATGTACAGCTGGCATGGCGCAACCAGTATTGCGGCATTTTCCGTCTGGAAAAGGACGGCGTAACCTATTACTTTATTGACAACGAATATTACTTCAAGCGCAAGCAGGTCTATGGCGAATACGACGACGCAGAGCGTTTTGCGTTCTTCAGCCGTGCGGTGCTCGATATGCTTCCGGCAATCGATTACAAGCCGGAGGTCATCAACTGCAACGACTGGCAGTCGGCGCTGGTTCCGGTTTACTACAGCATTCATTACAGCTACCGCGCCTGGTATGAGGGGATTAAGACGGTATTTACCATCCATAACATCCAGTATCAGGGCCAGTTCGGCAGCCAGATTACGGATTATGTCCTCGGCATTGACCGGTATCATTTCGACAACGGTTTCCTGCAGCAGGACGGCGACGTCAATCTGATGAAGGCTGCCATCGTCTGTGCAAACCGCGTCACGACGGTATCCCCGACCTACGCACAGGAGATCCAGACCCCGTATTACGGTTACAAGCTGGATTCCGTTCTGCGCTGGTATCAGGGCAAGGTCAGCGGCATTATCAACGGCCTGGATGTCAAGCAGTTTGACCCGGCGACCGATACCCATCTGTTCAAGAACTACACGGTTAAGACGCTCAAGGACAAAAAAAAGAACCGCGACGGCCTGCTTGAGATGTGTGGCCTGACGGCGGAGGAGGATACGTTGGTCATCGGCATGGTTGGCCGTCTGGTCAGCCAGAAGGGCCTGGATCTGGTTCAGTGCGTGCTGGGTGAGATCCTGAGCCTGAATGTCCGTTTGATCGTTCTGGGTACCGGCGACTATAGCTATGAGCAGATGTTCCTGGACGCCAAGGGCTGGGCGCCGGACAAGATCTCGGCCAATATCATGTTTAACGGCGATCTGGCCAACAAGATCTATGCGGGCAGTGATGTCCTGCTGATGCCGTCCCTGTTCGAGCCATGCGGCCTCGCACAGATGATCGCTATGCGGTATGGCACACTGCCGCTCGTCCGCGAGACCGGCGGCCTCAAGGACACCGTACATCCGTACAATGAGTTTACCGGCGAGGGCAATGGCTTCTCGTTCACCGATTATAACGCACACGATATGCTGCATGTCATTGAGAACGCGTGCAGCCTGTTTGCCAACAACAAGGAAGCATGGAAGGCTATGCAGATTGCCGGTATGGAAGGCGACTATACCTGGACCGCTTCGGCACAGAATTATATCGACGTTTACGATCTGGCGATTAAATATTAATCTAGATAAAATATGTAACTTTTGGCACAAGCGCAGAAAATTTTCTGCGCTTGTGCGTTTTTTGTACAAAAAGCACTTGCGAAAAGCCGAATGGTATTGTACATTTATTATAAGAACTTGCAAGCACGGGATAAGGAGGGATTTATCATGAAAAAACGAATGGTATTGGGCATACTTTGTCTGTGCCTGGTGACCGGCTTTGTACCGGGCGCGTGGGCAGACGAAATCGGCGCTGGGGGGAACCAGACGACGGCTCCAACAGAGGAACTGCCAATTCCGGCCGCTCCGGCCGCTCCGACGGCGCAGGAAATTACCTGTCAGCAAATTGTACTGAAGCCGGCAGAGGGCTGTGAGTACGCCCTGATCGAGCAGGGAAACTCTGTGACGACACCGGTTGTGTGGCAGACCAGCCCGATATTTGCCGACATCAAAGCGGACACAACGTATACGGTCTACCAGCGGTATGCCGCGACGGCGGAGCATCAGGCGTCCCCGAGCAGCGTTGGACTGGCTGTCATTCCGAAGCACAGCGAGCGTATTTCCGTCAAAGACCCGACCTGCACCGAGAAGGGCTATACCCAGCATGTGTGCACGGTGTGTGGAGTCAGCTATACAGACAGCGAAACGGCAGCGCTTGGACACAGCTATGAGAATACGGTCATTGCCCCAACCTGTACCACAAAGGGCTACACGAAGCACACCTGTACGCGCTGCGGCGACAGCTATACGGATGCCGAGACAGCGATGGTGAACCATACTTATAAGGACACGGTCGTGGCGCCGACCTGCACCGCGAAGGGCTACACCAAACATGTATGCACGGTGTGTGGAGCCAGCTATACAGACAGCGAAAAAGCGGCGCTCGGACACAGCTATGAGAATACGGTCGTTGCCCCGACCTGTACCACAAAGGGCTACACGAAGCACACCTGTACGCGCTGCGGTGACAGCTATACAGACAGCGAAAAAGCGGCGCTTGGACACAGCTATAAGAATACAGTTGTTGCCCCGACCTGCACCGTGAAGGGATATACGAAGCACACCTGTACGCGCTGCAAGTACAGCTATACGGACACCGCGAAGGCGGCGCTCGGGCACAAGCTGAAAAAGACGGCGGCCAAGAAGGCGACCTGTACCGCATCCGGACATAAAGAATACTGGACCTGCACGCGCTGCAAAAAGGTATACAGTGACTCCAAGGGCAAGAATGCAACGACCGTGGCTAAGAGGACGGTTAAGGCAACCGGACACAGCTATCAGACGACCACGACAAAGGCGACGCCGAGCAAAAACGGCAGCATCAAAAACGCCTGCAAAAACTGTGGCAAGAAAAAGAGCAGCACGGTGATTTCCCGGCCGAAGCGGATTGTTTTGTCCAAGACCTCCTATGCATGGGACGGCGACTCGCACAAACCGACCGTCAAGGTAAAGAACGCGAACGGAAAAACCGTCTCGTCGAAAAATTATACGGTGACATATCCGAGCAACACGACGAGCACGGGAAAGCATACCATAACGGTCACGTTCAAGGGGAAAAAGTACAGCGGTAAGATGACCGCTTCGTATACCATTTCGGCAAAGAGCATCTCAAGCAAAAAAATACATCTGTCACGCAATTTCTATACCTATAACGGCAAGGCGCATCAGCCGGCGGTAACGATTTCCGGACTGCGGCAGGGAACGGATTACACCGTGAGCTACAGCAACAATGTCAACGCCGGCATCGCCTCGGTCAAGGTGACCGGAAAGGGCGGCTACACCGGAAGTGTGAGCAAGACCTTTACCATCCGTCCGAAGAAAACATCCATCAAAAAGCTGTCGGCACGGAAGGAAGGCTTCTATGTCCGGTGGAAGGCGATCCCCTCCCAGATCAGCGGATATGAGGTGGAATACGCGAGAAAGAGCGGCTTTGCAAAGTCCAAGAAGGTATATCAGGTCGCCGAAAAACGGTCGATCAAGGTATTGGATCTCAAGGGCGAGAAGAATTACTATGTCCGCGTCCGCACCTATAAGAACGTGGGCAACACCAGGGTCTACTCCAAGTGGTCTGTGGTCTGGCAGGTCCAGACAAAGGCGGGCGCTTCGGAATAACCGACGGGTTGAATGGAACACAGCAGCCAGCGGAATCTCACCGCTGGCTGCTCCATTTGGGTGAAAAACCAAAGTTCACAGAACCTTCTTTTGACAAATAGGAGGGAAGAACGTATACTTACACTAGGATATTATCGTAGCAGGAGGAAAGGATCTGGAAAAATCATGGATTTTGTAGAAAAGACAATAGAAAAAGAATATATTTTTCGTGGAAAAATCATGACTGTGCGTGTCGACCAGGCGGAGCTGCCGAATGGAAAGCCCTGTGTGCGCGAGGTCTGTGAGCATCCGGGCGGCGTCGGTGTACTGCCGATCGACGAGAACGGCATGGTAACGCTGGTGCGTCAGTATCGCTATCCGTATGCGGAGACGATTCTGGAAATTCCGGCCGGAAAGATGGATCACGGCCCGGAGGACGCCGAAGCCTGCGGCCGCCGCGAGCTGGAGGAGGAAACCGGCCTGCGGGCGGAGCAGATGATTCCACTCGGGGAGATCTGGCCATCGCCGGGTTTCATGGATGAACGCCTGTATCTGTTCTGTGCGAAGGGCCTGTCGCAGGGGGAGATCCATCCGGATGAGGATGAATTTGTCGAGCGTGTACAGATGCCCTTTGCGGAGCTGTGTGCACTGGTGCGCGAGGGAAGCATTAAGGATGCGAAGACGGTAGTGGCGGTTGGAAAGCTGCTGCTGCTCGGTCTGGTGGGGGAAGACGGATGCGCAAAAGCCTGAAGAAAAAATGGACCGCGTTTATGATGCTGCTGGTGCTGGCGGTGCTTGCCATTGTCGGCGTCTTCCTGCTCAGTGCGACGGTCAACTATTATATCAACCAGTTCCGTTCGCAGGTCGGCGCGGTCTTTACGACGGATTTGATCACGGAGCTGGACAACTGTACGAACGGGAGCGAAGAGACTGCGGTCGCGCAGCTTTCCAACACCATCAGCGCCTACAGCGGTGCGCTTGGCATCGGCTCCGGACGGGAATACTACATACTGGATGCGGAGAGCGGCGAGTGCCTGACCACCTCTGAGGTTGCCTTTGACGGTTCGCTCAATCTTTCCCCCAATATGATCACCGCGATGAACGGCGCGGTTGGGGAGAAGATTTCGATGTTCAGCACGCGGATGGATGTGGCTGTCCCGATCACCAACACCGCCGGCGAGACCGCGTATGTGATCGCCGTGCGCGATGACCGCAGCGACATGCGCCATATGTGCTGGCTGATGTTCATGGTCATTGTGGCGGCGTTGATTATCGGCCTGGTCGCTTCGGCGGCGCTGAGCATGGTGCTGATCCGCACCGTGACGGACCCGATCGCCGCGCTGAGCCGCGGTGCGAAGCGCGTGGCAGAGGGGGACTTTACGCAGGAGCTGACGGTACAGGACCCGGACGAGCTGGGGGAATTGACGCAGTCGTTTAACGAGATGGCCCAGGTGCTGCACCGCACCCAGACCATCGCGCGGCTGGAAAGCGCCCGTATGCGCCTCCTGAGCGATTACTTGAAGGAAGGCACAATGACTTTCTCCGCGGAGGGAGAGCTTTACACGATGAATACAGCGGCAGAGAATCTGCTCGGCAGGGAATTCGTGCCGGGTCTGCACTTTGCGGATGTCTTCCCGGGACTTCCGTTCCCGGATGCCGCCAGCGGTGCGGTACAGCTCCGCTTTACTGCAAACGGATATCCGCTGCACGTCATCTTTGTGACGGATGAAAATCACGGGTTTGATGTCGTGGTTGTCCCGGCGGAGGAGGGGACATGAAGCAGAACAACAAACAGGAAGTCCGGCGCAGAGTCCACGGTGTGCGCCGTGACTTCATGATCCTGTCGATCGAACAGATACCAAAGGCAAAGACACGGCGGATTTCATGGAAGCTTCCCAAGATCCACTGGAGCTGGAGGCTGATCCTTGTTCCGTTCCGCAAGCTGGCCGGGCTGGTGCGTCTGCTGTGCCGGAAAGTCCGTATGCACAAGGAAGGGGTACGGACGCTCGCCATTGTGGTGCTGATCGCGACGCTGGTGGGACAGAGCGGCTGGCTCTGGACCCGTGTGCTCGATCGCAACAGCACGCCGAAGGGCACCCTTGCCCATGCGGTCGTGCGCTGGATGGACGCCCGCCGGGCTACCGATCTGGCGGACACGACGGAGCCGGCGGCCTATCCGGTCAAGCTGGCGATCCGGTCGAACGGCAGCATGTTTGGCATCCAGTACAGCGCCAGCGGCGTGGCGGAGGCCTATCGCCTGATGGAGGATATGTGGAGTGCCGCACTGAGCAGCGCCGGACGACTGGAGCCGGTGCAGCAGAACGAATACGTGGCGGCGCTGAAAAATGATATGGCGTTTGTCGAGTTCGATGGGAGCATCCCATTGGAGCTGATTGCGGGCTGGATGGGCGCTGAGACGCCGCAAGGCGGCGATGCACGCACCTGCGGCGGCCTGCTGCTCAGCAGAACCGGTACGGAGAGTTACCGCCTGTTTGTGCGGGACGCCGTGACCGGAACCGCCTATTCGGCGACCACCGAACTGACAACGGCGCAGTTTTCCAGTACGGCGGAGTCCTTTGTGGCGAATGACTGCACCATGGCGGCGGAGACCGATACGGTGATCGCGCCGGACACGCTGCAGTTTACCGGGGAACAGACCTTTGTATCGATCACCTTCGGCCCATATACCGGGTCGATGGCGACGATTTTGGAAGCGCTGCGCATGGATGGACGGGCGGCGCAGGAGACGGCGTATGCGACGGGCGACAGCACCCGTGTTTACGTCGATGACGAGTCGGTGGTCCGTGTCACACAGGACGGCGTGTTGACCTACCGGTCAGAGACCGGCCTGCGGGCGTATGAGCAGCGTACACTGCGGGAGCAGGAAGCGCGTCAGAAGTGTGCTCAGCTTGGACGAAATCTGTCCGCAGAGCTGCTGGATGCGATGAACAGCGGCGGCGAAGCGCATTTGACCAAGGCCTATGTGGATGACAATGGACGCTATGTGACGGTATTTTCCATGCGGATCAACGGCGTCCCGGCCGACAATGACCTGGGCTATTTCGCACGCTATGAATTTGAAGAAGGCGCGATGGTTCGCGCCGATGTGGTGCTGCGCACCTGTGAGGCGGCGGGAAGCGCGGTCACGGTCATGCCGGAAAAGGTGGCCGCCTCGTCCCTGCGCGATGCGACGGCGATGCTCAGCCTGCGGTATACCGATCGGGTGGACCTTCTGCCGGACGACGACAGCGAGACGGGCAGCACAACCCAGAACAGCCAGCCGCTGACCACCGGACAGGGAACGGCAAGCGGCTATCTGGACACCGGGACCTCGACAACCGATGACTCGTGGGTCACCGGATCGGTGAAGACGGAGACAGGGATTAACTGGAGCGGCAGCCTCAACGGCACCGAACAGTCCACGACTGAAGCGGGGCGGATTGATGAGACTACGGCGCTGTCCACTACGACGTCGAGCATGACGGCGGAGGTGCAGTGGAAATTCCTGCGCTACAGCCGCTCCCTTGTGGCGGAGGAGGAAACGAAGCTTCCGAACGGCACGCCGGAAATCTCCTGCCATATGCCGAACTTCCTGACACCACTTGGCGAAGGAGGTGAGCAGGGATGAACGGATCGAGAATGAAGCAGCTTCTGCTGCGGTTCCTTTTGGTGTGCAATCTGATCGTTCTGGCGGTCATTGCCGTCTTCGGTGTGCGCAATTTCCTGCGCATCCGGGAGCAGAACCAGCAGATGGTCGATCTGCTGAGCCGTCATGGCGTCACCTGCGGCAGCAGTGTTTACACGGCGCTGCTGGAGGAAAAGACGGCGTACACGGTACATACGGATACGACGGCGCAGGAGGCCTTCTGCAAGCGCTTCCTGAGCGAACAAGCGGAGTCCGAGGCACAGTCCGGCGGCAGTATTGTCTGGTCGGACGACCAGGGGACGATCGAATGGACCAGTGACGGTACGGTGAACGGCACGGTATCGTGGGAAGGCGTCACCATCCCTTCCGACCGGGAAAAGGCGGAGAAGCTGATTTCCCGGCGCATGAAGGCGGCTGGAATCAACATCAAGCAGACCGCCATCGCCAGTGTCACGAGTGAGGACGGTTTTATCATCCGCGTACAGGAGGGCGTCGACGGAAAGAACCTCAAGGACTGCGAGCTGAAATTTGAGCTGAGCCAGTCCGGTTCGCTGGTCATCAGCGGAAAGTGGTGCTTTGGCACACCGGAGCGCGTCGTCATGGATGAGCTGGATAACAGCACGCCGGAAGATATCCTGCTGTCGCTGGTGGGGCAGAACAGTGAGATTACACAGATTATGCGCGCGCAGCGGGTGTACATCCTCTCGGACAAGAGCGGCGGACGATTTACGATCCTGCCCTGTTGGAAAATTGTGACCGATCAGGGCGAATACATCCTTGACCCGCTGACCGGGCTGCCGGCGGAATCCGTAGAGGACAGCAGTGCGGAGCCGTTTGCCAACGAGCAGACCACCGAAAACAGCACGCAGTCGGAGCTTCGCCCGGGCACAGATACCACGACGGATACCGACGATGCGACGGATACCAATTCGGATTGGATCACGGCACAGGCGGAAGAGGACGAGGAATCCGGACAGACCGGGGACACGACGGATGAAACGGTGAATAACGACTCCGCGGAGGAGAATTCCGAAACCTCGGCTACCGATCCGGAGCTGCCGGACGAACATGGCATCTACGGATAAGGCAACGCCTGTGGAATCATTTATGCATCCCGACCGGAAAGACTGTTCCAAAGTCTGGTATAAACAAACAAAATGTTGAAAGTTGAACAGATTCCAACAAAAGAATTGCGTTTTAAGGCGCGGTGTGATAACATAATATAGGCATAGAGGAACACCCTGAATTTCGTAAGAATCCGGGGTGTTCCCCTGTACATAGTTGGAAGAATGTGTGAATTTCGATGGTCAGTCCGACTGGCCGATTCATTAAGGAGTAGATTATAAGTGGAGAAATATGTTATCCACGGCGGGAAGCCTCTGTATGGAGAGGTTACCATCAGCGGCGCGAAAAACGCGGCGGTGGCCATTGTCCCGGCGGCCCTGATGGTTGACGGGCCATGTATCATTGAGAATGTTCCGGACATTGTCGATGTCAAGTTACAGTTTGAAATTTTGAAAAAGATGGGGGTCAAGGTAACGCAGCTTGACGCGACCACCTTTCAGACGGAAAATAACGGCGTGGAGCTGGAAAACGAAGACATGTTCCGGCGTATGCGCCGTCTGCGCGCCTCGTATTATTTCATCGGGGCGGAGCTGGGACGTTACGGCAAAGCCAAGGTTGCCATGCCGGGGGGCTGCAATTTTGGTGGGATTCGTCCGATCGATCAGCACATCATGGGCTTTGAAAAGCTGGGGGCTTTTGTCCGTGTGGACAACGACGGATATATCACGGTCATTGCGCCGGACGGTCTGACCGGACGTCACATTTATTTTGATGTTGTCACAGTCGGGGCGACGATGAATGTCATGCTCGCCGCCGTCTTTGCCAAGGGGCAGACAATCATGGAAAATGTTGCCAAGGAGCCGCATATCGTTGACCTCGCCAATTTCCTGAACCAGATGGGCGCGGATGTCCGCGGTGCAGGTACGGATAAAATCACGGTCACCGGTGTGGAGCGTCTGCACGGGGGTACCTATTCCATCATTCCGGATCAGATCGAGGCCGGTACGTACATGACAGCGGTTGCGGCCTGCGGCGGCGATCTGCTGATTAAGAATATCATCCCGAAGCATCTGGAATGTATCAGCACCAAGCTGGAGGATATGGGCGTTTCCATCGAGGAATTTGACGATTCCGTGCGAGTCAAGCGCTGTGGCGTGCTGCGTCACACGACGTTGAAGACCCGTCCGTATCCGGGCTTCCCAACCGACATGCAGCCGCAGATGGCGGCGGTCATGTGTCTGGCCGACGGCACCAGCCATATTACGGAGGGCGTCTGGGCGAGCCGCTTCCGCTATGCGGATGAGCTGGAGAGCATGGGCGCACACATCAAGGTGTTTAAGGAAACCGCGATTATCGACGGGGTTCCGGAGCTGCGCGGAGCGGATGTCGTTGCGCCCGATCTGCGCGCCGGTGCAGCGCTGGTGGTTGCCGGACTGGCGGCCTATGGTCGGACGACGATTTCACAGATCGGCCTGATTGAGCGCGGCTATGAGAACCTGATCGAGAAGGTATCCGCCATCGGCGGAGATATCCGGATCGAGGAGTTCGTAGACGGATAAGACCGAGACGGAGAGAAGGTGCGTCCCTCTCTCCGCTTTCTTTTTCAATGCTTGGGAGAAGGGAGGAGCACGACAGAGTATGGACGGGTTTTATTATTCGATTGCATCCGGCTCGACCGGAAACTGCGCGGTTTGGCGCATGGGAGGGACATCCATCCTGCTGGATCTGGGTGTCTCTGTCCGTGCGCTGACGACTGCGCTGCGCGGGCTGCAGATGAAGGTGGAGGATTTGGCAGCGGTTCTGCTGACCCATGAACACGCGGATCACGTCAAGGGTCTGGCGACCTTCTGCAAAAAATATGATGTCCCGGTCTATGCGAGCTTCGGCACGACGGCAGCCATCCGCATGAAGCTGCCGCAGGCACAGCGCCTGCTGCAGCCGTTTGCCAGCGGTGAGAGCTTTGCGGTCGGCGGTCTGCAGGTGCATTCATATGCCACACCGCACGACGCGGCGGAGTCGGTCTGCTATCGGATCGACGGCGGCGGGCACCGGCTGGCCTATGTCACGGATATCGGCTATTTGCCGGATGAGATCCGGAGCGCGATGATCGGCTGTGATACGGTTGTGCTGGAGTCCAATCACGACGTGGAAATGCTGCGTACCGGCCCGTATCCGATGTATCTCAAGCAGCGCATCCGCGGGAAATACGGCCATCTGTGCAACGAGGACTGCGCCCGCACGGCGGCAGATCTGGTAAGGCACGGGACCAAACGGCTGATCTTATCCCATTTGAGCGAAAAAAATAACCGTCCGCTGACGGCGTACCACGCCACACAGTATGCGCTGGAAAAGCAGCATCTGGCCTGTGAGCTGTATGTTGCGCCGCGCGGCGCGATGGAGGAGCCGGTTGCGGTTCCCACGACTCCGAAGGAGGGAGAGCAATGCTGTCTGTTCGGCTGATCTGCGTGGGCAAGCTCAAGGAAAAGTTTTACCGCGAGGCCTGTGCAGAATACGAAAAACGGTTGAAAAGCTATTGCCGTTTGGAGATTGTGGAGCTGACCGAACAGCGCCTGCCGGAGCGTCCGGCGCAGGCGGAGATCGACGCGGCGCTGCACAAAGAGGCGGCGGCGATCCGCGCGAAAATTCCCAATGGGGCGATGGTGGTCGCCATGTGCATTGAGGGGAAACCCCAGTCGAGTGAGGCATTCGCCGCGACGCTGACGGACAGCATGAACCGTGGAATTTCGCAGATCTGCGTTTTGATCGGCGGTTCCTGCGGCCTGGACGAAGGGATCAAGAAGAGCGCGAATCTGCGCCTGTCCATGTCGCCGATGACCTTCCCACATCATCTGGCCCGCGTCATGGTATTGGAGCAGATATACCGCGCACTGAATATCGCCGCAGGCGGGAAGTACCACAAATGAGGCGGCGCTGTCTGTTGGTGAGCGCCTGTCTGCTCGGCGTGCGCTGCCGTTACGACGGGAAGGAAAAAGCCCATCCGGCGGTGCTGTCCCTGCTGGAGCGTGAGGACCTCACGCTGATCCCGGTCTGTCCGGAGCAGCTCGGCGGCTTGCCGACCCCGCGCCCGGCGGCGGAATGCTGTGGGGGCCGGGTTGTCAACCGTGCGGGTGCGGATGTCACGGAGGCCTACGGTCGGGGGGCGGAGCAGACACTGCATCTCGCCCGGGCATACCACTGTGACGGCGCGATTTTAAAGGAGCGCAGCCCGTCCTGTGGGAAGGGGCAGATTTACGACGGGAGCTTTTCCGGCGTACTGACCGAAGGAGACGGCGTTGCAGCAGCGCTCCTGCTCCAGCACGAAATCCCAGTGTTCGGGGAATCCGAACTGGAGCAGCTTGAGGAATAACGAGGTGAATGGAAGATGAAAACAGCGCTCGTAACCGGCGCATCGTCGGGGATCGGACGGGATATTGCCCGTGAGCTGAGCCGTCAGGGCTGGCGCGTGCTGCTCGCCGCACGGCGAAAGGAACGACTGCAGGAGCTGGCGGAGGAGCTGCCGAATCCGGCGCGGGTGTATGTCTGTGACCTGTCGAAGGAACGCGACTGCCGCTGGCTGCATGCGCGTGCCAGGGAACAGAAGGTCAGCCTGCTCGTCAACGCGGCCGGCTTTGGCCTGTATGGCGATTTTCTGCACACATCACTCGATCGGGAACTGCGTATGATCGATGTGAATATCCGTGCCGTGCACATCCTGACCAAGCTGTTTGTGCGGGATTTTGCCGAGCGCGGCGAGGGACGGATTTTGAATGTGGCCTCATCGGCCGGGTTCCTGCCGGGGCCGTTGCTGTCCACGTATTACGCGACGAAAAATTATGTCGTGCGCCTGAGCGAAGCGATTGCCGAGGAGCTGCGCAGCATGGACAGCGAGGTGACGATCAGCTGTCTGTGTCCCGGCCCGGTGGATACCGAGTTTAACAAGGTGGCGGGCGCAAAATTCGGCGTCAAGCCGAAAAAGAGCGCGGATGTCGCCCGCATCGCGGTGCGCGACACCCTGCGCGGCAAGCTGCTGATTGTCCCCGGATGGAGCACAAAGCTGGGGCTGGCGGCGGGACGGCTGGTGCCGGACCGGCAGATGCTTCGGATCGTCAAGCTGCTTCAGGAGATGAAGGGATAATTTATCACAAAGAACCATTTCCGGGAATGGACGGGGAAAGGGACACTTCACACAATGAAGTGTCTTTTTTGCTTCCTGCGCAGGAGAAAGCAGCGGCGGCATCCGCATCAAAAAATAAATTTTTTCTGTCACAAAGCCATTGTCCGTGTGTCTAATAGAACAAAGGAGGCACAGAGCTATGAAAAAATTTACCAACGAAGAAATCATGGATTGTATTGACAAAGCGGTCGCTGGGGATAAGAAGGCGCTGGAAACCGTAGTTCTCAGCGTACAGGATCTGGTTTTTAGCCTTTCGCTGCGGATGCTGGGAACCTTTCCCGACGCGGAGGATGCTGCGCAGGACATTCTGCTGAAGGTCATGACCCATCTTTCCTCATTTCAAAAGGAGAGCCTGTTTTCGACCTGGGTATTCCGCATTGCAACCAACTATCTGAAAAACTACAAGAAGCATATGTTTGCCCATCATCCCCTGAGTTTTACGTTCTACGGAGACGACATCAGGAATGGGAAGATACATGACATCCCGGACCTCACGCAGGATGTCGAAAAAGACCTTCTGGCGGAGGAATTGAAGCTGTCCTGCACCAATGTCATGCTGCAATGTCTCGATGCGGAAAGCCGGTGTATTTTCATCCTGGGCACCATGTTCCGGATTGACAGCCGGATCGCCGGGGAGATTTTTGCTATGTCGCCGGAGGCCTATCGCCAAAGGCTTTCGAGAATACGGAAAAAGATGTCGGACTTTTTGAAAGAGTACTGCGGCGAATACGGATGCGGTACATGCAGATGCCGCAATCGGATTCCCTATGCCATCCAGAGTCACCGGCTGAATCCAAAGCAGCTGGATTATACAGCGGCGGATCAAATCCCGATCCAAACGATGCTGGAGGTGAAGCGCGCGATGGAGGAAATTGATGAGGTATCCCAGCAATTTTCCTTCTGCAAACTGTATGGCTCCCCCGAACGAACCAGACAGTTTGTGCAGAAATTTTTGAATTCCGCACCGCTTTCTACCGTAAAGACGACAGAAGCATGATGGAATCGTGGAAAAAGAACGAGCGGAGGGAATCTTCCCTCCGCTCGTTTTTTCTATCATTGTTGGTTGCGATACGGCGCCTCACTCGACTTCCGTGTACAGATCGACGACCTCCGGTCCGTCAAACATCTCCGCAAACTGCGGGATGATGCGGGTGAAATGCTCGGTGGCGTTGTGGATGTCAATGGCCTCCTGATCCTTCCAGATCTCGATAAAGCAATGGATGCGCTCGTCGGAAATGCTCTGGTTGGAGGAATATGCGATGTTGCCCTCCTCCGCACGGGACTTCTCGACCAGCTCCTTGGCCAGAGCCTGATACTGCGGGATGCATTCCTTGCGGATGATCTGCTTTGCGACAATTTTAATCATGATTGGTTGCCTCCTGTTTGATTGGATGGGAAGTCGGCTCAGTCACGTCCGACGGTTACCCATACGTTGTTGTTTCGGTTGGATTCCAGGCATGCATCGACAAACTCAATGCCCTTGACACCATCCGAAACCGTCGGATAGCGGAAGCTGCCCGGATCGCCGCCGGTCTTCTTGGCGATCAGATTGACACAGAAGCTGTGATAGATGTTGCCGAACGCCTCATAGAAGCCCTCGATGTGCCCGGAAGGCAGACGGCACAGCTCCTTTGCCGCCGGATACAGATAATCGCGGTTGGTTGTGTAGGTCTGCGGCGGCTGATTGATGCGGGTGACACGCAACTCCCACGGCTTGAGGTGGGTCCATTCAATGGAGCCTGTTTCGCCGAAGATGCGGACGGTCAGTTCGGTCTCGTGTCCCATCGCGACCTGGGAAGTCCAGATCATGCCCGGAACACCGCCGTCAAATTCACACATGACCATGGCGTTGGTTTCCAGCGGGACGTCCGCCGGGATGTGGTCAAAGCGCGCGATGACCTTGGTCGGATGCAGGCCGGTCATGCGGGAGATCAGGCACTCGACGTGTGTGCCGATGTCCGCACAGCAGCCGGACTCGCCCGAACGCTTCGGATCATGCCGCCATGTGGCCTGCTCGGAGTGGTCAGAAACCAGCGAAACTGCCAGCCATTCCTGAGGATATTCGCCCTGGATGCACGTGATTTTGCCGATCTCTCCGTGATCGATCATCTCGCGCGCCTGGCGGGTCATCGCGTAGCCGGTGTAGGTATAGCTGACGCCGAACAGCAGATCGCGCTCCTTTGCGAGCGCCTCCAGCTCATAGCCCTGCTCTGCCGTGAGCGCGAGCGGCTTGTCGCACATGATGTGGATGCCGTGCTCCAGGAAGCACTTGGCGATCGGATAGTGCGTGTCGTTCGGGGTGGCGATCGTCACGAAGTCAATGCCGTCCTCGCGCTGCGATTCCGCCTGTGCCATCGTCTCATAGTCGGGATAGATGCGGTTGGTGTCCGCAATGTTCCATTTCTCTGCGGTTTCCAGACTCTTTTCGCGGTTGCGCGAGAAGCAGCCCGCCACCAGAACCGCGAGGTCATCCATCAGGGCGCCGTGCCGGTGGACATCCCCGATGAAGGCGCCGTTGCCGCCGCCGATCATGCCGAATTGTAATTTTTTCATGTGGGTTTTCTCCTGATTTTTGTCTGTTGTTGTCGTATTTGTCCGCTGTGGAGTCAAGCCGTGGCAAGCATGGCAAAAATACACAGAAGACTACTGTTATCATAGTATGTCCCCATGAAAATGTCAATACAAGTGCGAAAAAACCTTTTGGTTTCTGCGAAAAATCCGACAAAATTCCGAGTGGAATTCGCAAATAATCCACGGTATTGTGTAAATTTGTCTGATTTTTAGCTTGATAAAAACAGACAACTAACATATAATAGATGGGAAGAACAAAAAAGCATACATTTTGACCGTATGCGGGGGAAACCATGGAGAGGAATATCGTATGCTGAAATACAGGAAGCTGTTTCAGGAGCTGCAGGAGCAGATTCTGAACGGAACATTTGCACCCGGCGACCGGCTGGAATCCGAGCCGAGGCTGGGGGAGAAATACGGGGTCAGCCGGCAGACCGTCCGGCAGGCGATCGCCCTGCTGGAGGAGGAAGGGCTGGTCAACCGCGTCCAGGGAAGTGGGACCTATGTCCGTCCGCTGGAGCGGACAAACTACCGGAAGAACACCCGGACCATTGCTCTGGTCATCACATCGGAGAATGAGTATATTCTTCCGTCGATCGTTTCGGGCATCAGTTCTACGCTGATGGATGCCGGATACATGACGAATATCTACATCACAAACAACAGCCGGGAGAATGAGAGCCGCATCCTGCGGGAGATTCTGGACAATCCCCCGGATGGACTGCTGCTGGAGCCGAGCCGCAACGTCATTTTCCAGTACAATCAGGAGCTGTATCAGGAGATTGAGCAGCGGCTTCCCTGCGTCCTGATTCACAGTGAGTTTCCCGGCTGTTCGCTGCCGTGTGTCAGTCCGGACAATGTGCGGACGGCGGAGCGCGCCGTCCAGTACCTGCATGAGCGCGGCCATCGGCACATCGGCGGGATCTTCAAGTCGGACGATTATGCGGCGCATCTGCGCTTCATGGGCTATGCATCCGGGCTGCATCGCTGCGGCCTGTCGCTGGATGAATCGCGCGTGACCTGGTATACGACTGAGAATTTTGATTATCTGTACGATGGTTCCTATGGAAATTATCTGTATCAGTTGTTGCAGTCGTGTACGGCCGTCGTCTGCTTCAACGATGAGGTTGCCTGCCGCCTGTATCAGTTCGCCCGCGGACGCAACATCCTTGTCCCACGGGACCTGTCGCTCATCAGCTTTGACGATTCCAATCTCAACCATCGGTTGGAGTACCCGATCAGCAGCTATGCCCATCCCAAGGAACAGTTGGGCATCAAAGCGGCCGAAAACCTCCTCAAGAAAATCCAGGACCCGGAATTTGATGCCAACTATAAATTCCAGCTTGCCCTGTCGGAATATCCATCCGTCCGCACGCTGCGGTAGGGGCGCACAGGGTGTGAGTTGCGGGCACTCTGGGTGGTATGGTATAATCATCAAATAAGAGGCACAAAAAACCGCAGAAGAGAAATCGAAAAGAGAGAGGACGTAACCATTCATGAAGAAAAAAAACGACAAACTGGAATATAAAAACCCTTACGGTGAGATTGAACCGCCGGATCGGATTCCACTCAACCCGAACCTGACTGAGGAGCAGCGCTTTAAAATGCCGGCGCTCCGCTTCTACTGCATGATACTCGGCTTTTGCCTGGGTATGATCCTGTTTTCCCTGCTGCGCATGGCGCTGCATCTGACGATTTCCGTCCATTGGACCTTTGTGGTGGAGATCCTTGTCGCGGCGGTCGGCTGGGCGCTGTCCAAGTATGTTTTTGAACCGAAGCTGTACATTCCGTATGAGGACGCGACGGCGGAGGAAAAGCTGGATGAGATGAATCGTCTGCAGAGAAAGCAGGATGAGGAAGAGGCGGAGATGAAGCGCCTGCTGGGCGACCAGTACCTGTCCGAGCTGCGCAAGATGGAGGAGCAGGAAGCGCGCGAAGCCGCCGAAAAGGAGGCCCAGCCCAAGGTGGACCGGGCGGTTTTTGATGACGAGGAACCTCTGGAGGAGGAGACCGCCGGGGACGGGGAAGACCCGGAAGATTGTTAAAAAAATAATAAAGATCGCCCAATTTCGCACAAAAAAAGCAAGAAAACGAAACAATTGGATCGCTGAAACGCGGGGTTTTGACTTTTTTTACAAGGGGAACAATATATTTTTGGCATTCTGACACTTGATTTTTCAGTAAAAAAGTATAAAGTAATATATGTACAGTAGATTGTTGTGAATTTCACAATAGAATTGGAGAAAGGTAGTTGCAGTATGTTTGAAGGAAAAAATGTAAGAGTAGGCATCGCACCGCTCACATGGTCGAACGATGATATGCCCTCTCTGGGAGAAAAGAACACGTTTGAGCAGTGTCTGAGTGAGACCGCTCTGGCCGGCTTTGAGGGCACCGAGATGGGCCGCAAATTCCCGGAGGATATGACCGTGCTCAAGAGAAGTCTGGACATCCGTGGGATGCGGATCGGCAGCCGTTGGTTCTCTTCCACGCTGTGTGAGGGCGATTTTGAGGAGAATGAGAAGCGCTTCCTGAAGCATCTGGTGGATCTGGCGGTTCTGAATGGCGAGCGCATCCATGTTGGAGAGGTGACCCGCTGCACGTTTACCGAGGATGTTCCGCTGCTGGGTGACCATCCGGTTGCCACAAAGGAAGAGCTGGACCGCCTGTGCGACGGTTTGAACAAGCTGGGCAAGCTCGCCATTGAGCACGGCATCAAGCTCTGCTTCCATCCGCACATGGGCACGGTGGTACAGAACCGTGAGGAGACCAAGTATGTCATGGATCACACGGAGCCGAAGTATGTCTATCTGTGCTTTGATTCCGGCCATACCCTGCTCGCGGGAGACGATCCGGCAGCGGTATGTGAGGAGTTTGCCGACCGTATTGGTCACGTGCATCTGAAGGACATCCGCAAAAAGAAGATGGAAGAATGTGCAGAAAAGGGCTGGAAGTTCCGTGACGCCGTTGTAGAGGGCTGCTTCACGATTCCGGGCGATGGCTGCATCGAATTCACCCCGATCTTCATGACGCTCGACAAGGTTGGCTATGAGGGCTGGCTGATGGTTGAGGCAGAGCAGGATCCGGCGAAGGCCAATCCGTACGAATATGCTCTGAAGGCGAGACATTATATCCGCAACCGCACGGGCATTTAAGGTATTTGCATTGTGAGAAAAAACCCCCGCATGATTCGCAGAATCATGCGGGGGTTCTGTATTTCGGAAGGGAAATGCGGTATCAGCCGCACAGGTGATAGATCGCCTGCGCGACACCGCCCTCGTCGTTGCTGGAGGTCAGGTACCGCGCCAGCTTTTTGACGGCGTCATCCCCGTTTGCCATGACGACCGGCATACCGCAGGCCTTGAGCATGTCGGAATCGTTGTCGCTGTCCCCGATGGCGATCACCTGTTCCATTGAGATTCCCATCAGATCGGCGAGGGTGCGCAGGGCGTGGCCCTTGTTGATGCCGGACGGCATCACCTCAAAGTTGTCCTCGGCGGAGCGGGTGATGTAAATCCCCGGCAGGCAGTTGAACTGGCACAGTGCATCCGCCAGCTCCGTCAGATCGCCGCGCGCGAAAATCTTACAGACGCCGAGCTGCTCCTCGCGGATGCGGCGGGCAATGTCGTCCTCGATGACACGGCTCGACCAATAGCCCTCGACACGGCGGCTCTTTTTGAACTGACGGTCGGAATACGACGTCATGTACAGGTGCTCGCCGACGTAAATCATGGCAGAGATCGGGCGCCCCTGCAGGTGCTCCATAATCTGCGCACTGGTTTCCACCGGGATGGTCCATTCCTTGACATCCAGCTTGTTGACCGGATCGGAGATCGCGGCGCCGCCGGAGGTGATCATGGCGGAGGAGGCGCCGATTTCGCGGGCAAACTGTGCGGCCTCCCCGACGATGCGGCCGGTTGCGACCACAACTTTAATACCCTGCCGGCGGGCAAACGCAACCGCCTCGATTGTGGAGGGAAGGACCTCTATCTTACTGTTCAGGACGGTTCCGTCCAGATCCAGTGCAATCAGCTTGTACATAAAAACCCAACCTTTCTCCCAGGATTGGAGACAATTTCTCTCTCTGATATAAGCATACCTGCCGGATCGGAAAAATGCAACAATCAATCTGGTATTTTTTTAATAAGTATGCTATTATAAATTTGTATTGTCTGCCCAAAATGAGGATTTTTCCGTCATTTTTTCGCAGCAATGCCAGATTAACCGGAAAATAGCCGTATTTGGCTCATAACGGCAGTGGCATTTTCCGGGAAAGAAGAAGGTGAATCCTTTTTGGCTGCAACAAAGAAGCCGACCTCGTCGCGCAAAACATCCGGCAAAACGACCGGAAAGAAAACAGGGGGACAGCGCAAAACGAAATCCGGCTCCCGGAGCAGGACGACCTCTTCCCGCACGAAACAGGGGAAGGGAAGCATTTATCTGACGCGGCGGATGGCCGGGCTGATTGTGTGTGTCGTAGTACTTCTGCTCGTGCTGGCGATGGTGCATCTCAGCGGGCTGCTTTTGGACCCGCTCTGGAAGCTGGTCACCGGACTGATCGGCTGGGGGGTCTATCTGCTGATTGCAATGCTGCTATTGGATGCGATTCTGTTGATGAGCAATGTCCAGCCCTACCGCTTGCGGGTGCTGTGTGTGACAATGATTCCGGTCCTGTGGAGTGCAATTGTCCACTGTGTGTACATTGGCGATACCCTGCCGTTGTCGTTCGCTTCGATTGGGACGCTGTGGAAGACGGGAACCGAGATACAGTCCGGCGGCGTCATTGCCGGCGTGCTGGCGATGGTCAGCGGTGCGGCGGTGTCCCAGACCGGGGCGAAGATCATTCTTTCGTTCTTCCTGCTGGTCTGTGTGTTTGCTGCCATGCGGCAGACCCCATGGGGACTGCTCCGGCAGTTGATCGCACTGATTCAGGAAGAAAACGAGTTGGAGCGTCTGGAAGAAGACGATATGACGGTTACGCCGCGTGAGCCGCGGAAAAAGCGGACCAAACCGGCAACCGAACAGCAGCCGGAGCTGACCTTAGAAAATGCATCGCTCTGGGACATCCACCGTGCGAAAAAGAAGCACAAGCGTGCGGTCAAGGCGATGGAAAAGGCGGAGCGCGCCAAGGCGGAGGCGGAGCAGGCGGAACGTCTGCTGAATACCATTCCGACAGCCGCGCAGGGCGAACCGGAGGAATTCCCCGGCGACGCGAAAAAGCGGGAGAATTCCCGCAGGGCGATCGAGCGCCAGAAGCGGCTGAATGACGTCATGCCGCAGGGACAGAAGGAACCGGCCAAGCCGAAGCCCGAATCGCGCTATCCGGACATCGACCGGCTGATGGACTGGGGCGAAAAGCCCAAGGAAGATACGGCACCGACAGCGCAGACCGAGCCGATTCCGGAGGAGGACCCGGCGCTGGCGGCGGAGCTGCAGCGCGAGAAAAAGGCGAGCAAGGCGGCGCTTGCCGCAGCAAAGAAGCAGGTAGAGCAGGAGATTTCCACAGCGATGGAAAACGAACTGCCGCCCTATCTGCCGCCATCCATTGACCTGCTGAACCGTCCGTCGCGGCGGCAGACCGATTCCCAGGCCGAGCTGGAAAACCGTGCGGCACAGCTGTTGGACACGCTGGATTCGTTTGGCGTGGAAGCCCGTCTGATTGACCAGCCGGTTGTCGGCCCGACGATCACCCGTTTTGAATTACAGATGGAACGCGGCATTAAGATCTCGCGCATCACCTCCCTGACCGATGACATCGGTCTGGCACTCGGCTCTCCGAATGTGCGCATTGTCATGGTGCCGGAGAAAAATGCGATCGGCATTGAGGTGGCAAACCACCACGCATCCACGGTCACCATCCGCGATGTCATCGCCTCGCGGGAATTTGGGAAGACCCGTGCGGAGCTGCCGGTCGCGCTGGGGAAGGATATTACCGGACGGCCGCAGGTCATCGACCTGGCCAAGATGCCGCATCTGATGATTGCAGGCACCACTGGCTCGGGCAAATCCGTGTGTATCAATTCGATTTTGGTTTCCCTGCTCTATCGGTTTTCCAGTCAGGATCTCCGCCTGATTATGATCGATCCGAAAATCGTCGAGCTGTCCAACTACAATGGCATCCCGCATCTGCTCATTCCGGTCGTCACCGACCCGAAGAAGGCATCGGGAGCGCTTAACTGGGCGGTGACGGAGATGGATCGGCGATATGCACTGTTTGCCGCCGAAGGTGTGCGCAAGCTGGCGGATTACAACCAGCTCATGCGCCAGCGCGAGGCGGAGGAAGCCCCGCAGACACCGGCAGGCGGGATGGAAGATCTGCCGCCGTTTGATTTGGACGAGACGGACACGCCGCCGGAGGGCAAAAAGCCGTCGAAGGTGCTCCCGAAGATCGTCATTATCATCGACGAGCTGGCCGACCTGATGATGGTCTCGGCCAAGGAGGTCGAGGGCTCGATCTGCCGTCTGGCACAAAAAGCGCGTGCAGCCGGTATGTATCTGGTGGTCGCGACACAGCGTCCGTCCGCCGATGTCATCACCGGTCTGATGAAGTCCAATATCCCGTCGCGCATCGCGTTCGCGGTGGCCTCCGGTATGGAGTCGCGGATTATTATGGATACAACCGGTGCGGAAAAGCTGCTCGGCCGCGGCGATATGCTGTACCATCCCCTGGGCTCGGCCAAGCCGAAGCGCATCCAGGGCGCCTTTATCAGCTCGGAGGAGATCGAGCGCGTCATTTCCCATGTGAAAACAACCGGCGCGGTGGAATATTCCGAGGAGGCACAGTCACATATTGAACAGACGGCCGGGGACAGCTCGGCCGGATACGATGCGGCAGAGGAAGAGGACCCGCTTTTGCAGGACGCGATCAGCATTGTCGTCAGCAGTGGCCAGGCATCCACATCCATGCTGCAGCGGCGGCTCAAGCTGGGCTATGCGCGCGCGGCGCGTGTCATGGATCAA
This sequence comes from Eubacteriales bacterium, assembly GCA_030539335.1. GTDB lineage: Bacteria > Bacillota > Clostridia > Oscillospirales > Butyricicoccaceae > Butyricicoccus_A. The sequence goes on from JAUNSG010000003.1 coordinate 83,063, forward strand.
ATGGAAGAACGCGGCATTGTCGGTCCGTCCGAGGGCTCCAAGCCCCGCCGTGTGCTTATCACGAAGGACGAATGGATGGAAATCCAGCTTCGTCGGGAAATTTAATGGAGGTATTTTCTTATGGCATTTCGTGAAATCAAACCGGAACAGCTTCCGGGCAACGTCGTCGATGAGATCTGCAACAAGTGGATGCTGCTGGCGGCGGGTACGCCGGAGGACTTCAACTTCATGACCGTCAACTGGGGTATGATAGGTGAGCTTTGGTTCCAGCCGGCCGTCACGGTCTATGTCCGTGATTCGCGCCACACGCTGGGATATGTGGAGCGCGCCGGACGGTTTACGCTGACCCGCCTGAAGGACGGCTGCAAGGAAGCGCTTGCCATCGCGGGGAGCAAGTCCGGACGCGACATCGACAAGATCAAAGAGACCGGGCTGACTCCGGTGGATCTGGACGGCGCGCCGTCGTTCGAGGAAGCGGCGTACACCATTGTCTGCGAGACGATGTATCAGGCCCCGCTGGAGGTTTCCAGGATATCGGACGAGGAGGCGGTAGCGCGCAGCTATCCGGAGCCGGTTGACGCCCATCAGATGTTCATCGGCAAGATCGTCAAGGTATATCAGAACGAAGAATAAGCGTGCGAAAAACGGCGGCTGCATTTTTGCAGCCGCCGTTTTTGTGTGAAAAATCTCCCCGCTGCATCCGAAAATGCGGCGGGGAGAAAAGGGGGTGGTGGTCATTCTTCTTGTTGGGATGCAGACAGCTCTGCCTGCTGCATCCGGTGTTCCTTCTGCCAGTCGCGCGGCGACATGCCGTAGGTTTTGCGGAATGCGCGCGAAAAGTGCAGTTGATTCTGATAGCCGACCGAAAGGGCAATAGTGCCAATCGGGGCGGTCGTCTCACGCAGATAACGACAGGCAACCTCCATACGGTATTCGATGAGGTATTCCTGTGTGCTTTTTCCTGTTTCGTCGCGGAACAATTTGCCGAGGTAGCTGCGGTTTAACCGGCAGTATGCGGCAATGTCCTCCACGGTAATGTCCTGCATATAACATCTCTGGATCAGGTCGATGGCCTGGGAGACGTAATATTTTCGCTGATTTCCGATCCGCTGCGGCTTGACTTGCGCCGTTTCCGCCGCAAGGGCACCGAGAATCAGCCAGCAGATACCGAGCTGGTGCGCTTTGTTTTCCTCTCCGGAAGTGGCCAGCTTGGAAAAATAAGCGGCGGTCTTCCCGGTTCCGGCTGGAACCGTCAGAGGAAGAATGGGGGTATTCGGCGTTAAATTCAACTGAAGCAACTCCGGGAGGAGAACCTCACCATCTAATTCGAGCCAGTGGATACCTAGCGGAGTGGATTCACCGGGGATGATCTGCCGAATTTGATTGGGGAATACCACAAAAACAGATCCAGGAGCAACTGGATACGTCGTGTTGCCGATGCGGACATGTCCGCTTCCGCTGAACACGTAATGAATTGTGTAATGCGCACTCAGGATCGGACGATCTGAGAGCTTTGTGGAGTATTGATCCGAACCGAACTGAAACAATTTGAGATCAGTCAGCGTGGACGTGTCACAAAGGTGCATAAGCTTACGTGCCATGAGTACAGCCTCCTGCTGCTAGGATTGATGAAAGAAAAGATACAACGGAAACAAAGAAGGGGAGCAGGAAAAAGTCATCTCAAAAGAGAATGAAATTTGCCTGCTTATTTCTAATATAATTATAGTATATTTGAAGGGCAAATTGCAATGAATTTTACATTTCAGTAGCAAAATGATATATTTGCAAGTAAAAAAATACCAAAAAACAAAACTTTTTGCGCAATTAAGGCGGACGATGCATAGGGGCCTCCCTATGTACGAAAGGAGAGAAAAAAGGAAAGAATATTTGGATGGGAGAGAGAGAATGTAACCAGATTAGGGATGTTATCACGTTTGTCTCATTTGAAACGGAACAAAAGAGAGACATTGATTTTGTCGGAAAATAAGGAAATACCGAAACGAAAAAAGGAAAATGGCGGGTAATTGTTCCAAATACAAAAAGAAAAGCAAAATGGCATGTTTGGTTTTTGGATGCACACGGGAATGAGGAGGGAAAAACTGGGGAGAAAATAAAAGGGAAAATGATACGGGTGTGGCATAAAACAAGAAGAAAATGGCTGTTTCCACGTGATTTTCAATTGAACGGACGTGAATAGTATGATACAATAAAAAGCACGGGCGGTATTGGAACGCGGCAACGGACCAAAGGGCGGATGACCGGCACCAAACGGCACCGGATGATTTTTACATGGAGCGAAATGCTCTGCTTTTCCAACTTTTTTACGGCACAGCCCGTATCCGGCAAAAGCGGAATGGGACTGCGCAATAGGGATCACCCACCAGCAGGACGATTTTGTCAATTCCGAAGAACCAAACGGAACGAGTGCATGGAGGTGGTTCGATGAACATTGGATGGATCGGCGCGGGCAAGGTTGGCACCTCCCTCGGCAAGCTGTTTTCCGAGGCGGGCGCACACATCACCGGCTATTACAGCCGCAGCATTGCAAGCGCCAGACAGGCAGCTGAGTTTACCTCATCCGTACCTTATCAGACCTTAGCGGAGCTGGTACAGGCGAGTGATACCCTGTTCGTCACCACGCCGGACGGCGTGCTTCCGACGATAATCCGGGAGATTGCGGAGCTGCCCGTAAAAGAGAAACGCATCTGTCATTGCAGTGGCGCGCTGGCAAGCGACGTGTTCGCACCCGCACAGGAGCGGGGCGCACGGGCCTGCTCCGTGCATCCGCTTGTGGCAGTCAGCGATCGGTTCGAATCCTGGAAGACGCTTCGGGGAGCTTTTTTCACGCTGGAGGGCGATACAGAGACCGCCCGGGCGATGGAACAGCTTCTGGCGCGGTGCGGCGCACAGACCGCGGTGATCTCCGCGGCGGACAAGCCACGCTATCACCTGGCCGCCTGTGTGGTCAGCAATCTGGCGGTTGGCCTGTCGGAATGGGGTGTGCAGCTTCTGGAGCAGTGCGGCTTTACGCGGGAGCAGGCGCAGACAGCGCTGTCGCCGCTGATCCGCGGCAATGCAGATAGTATTTGCCGAAAGGGCCCGATAGATGCACTGACCGGACCGGCGGAACGCGGAGACCTGGAGACGATCCGCAGCCATATGGCATGCCTGGATGAGAAAGAACAGGCGCTGTATGCGGGACTTACGGAAAAGCTGTGTGAGATTGCACACAAAAAACATCCTGACCGAGACGACACTGCCCTCAGAAATTATTTGGAGGGAAAATCATGAAAAACACAGTATTGACGTTTCAGCAGGCAAAAAAAGATAAGGTAAAGCAGACCATGCTCACGGCATACGACTACTCGACGGCGAAGCTGATTGATGCAGCTGGCGTCAATTCGATTCTGGTTGGAGATTCGCTGGGCATGGTCATGTTAGGTTATGAGGACACATTGTCCGTCACGATGGAGGACATGATCCATCATACGGCGGCCGTTGCCCGGGGCGCGAAAAATGCGATGGTCGTTGCGGATATGCCGTTTATGTCCTACGAGTGCTCGGTGGAAGAGGCCGTACACAACGCCGGACGCCTGATGAAGGAAGGACGCGCCAACGCGGTCAAGCTGGAAGGCGGCGTGACCGTCGCAGCGCAGATCCGTGCGATTGTCAACGCAGGCATCCCGGTTTGCGGCCACATCGGCATGACGCCGCAGTCCACCAACGCATTCGGCGGCTTCAAGGTACAGGGCAAGAGTGCATCGGCGGCACAGAAGATCCTGGACGACGCCCGTGCGGTACAGGAGGCAGGTGCGTTTGCGGTGGTGCTGGAGTGCGTTCCGCATGCGCTGGCAAAGCGCATCACGGAGGAGCTGGACATCACGACGATCGGCATCGGCGCCGGACCGGACTGCGATGCACAGGTTCTGGTTTATCATGACATGATCGCGATGTTCTCGGATTTCACACCGAAGTTTGCCAAGACGTTCACCAACGCGGGGGAGGTCATGACGGCCGGCTTTAAAAAGTACATCGAGGAAGTGCAGAACGGCACGTTCCCGGAAATTCCGAAGCATACGTTTAAGATGGACGAGTCCATTCTGGATGAGTTGAAATAAAGAGAGCAGAACAACCATATTTTTGAACAGCCTTGGGGAGGCAATAGTACCATGGTAAAAGTAGTAGAAACCGTCACCGAAGTGCGCGAACAGGTCGCCGAATGGCGCAGACAGGGACTGTCGGTCGGCCTGGTTCCGACAATGGGATATTTGCATGACGGACACAAGAGTTTGATTGCCCGTTCGGTAAAGGAAAATGACCGCACTGTGGTTTCGGATTTTGTCAATCCGATCCAGTTCGGCCCGAATGAGGATCTGGACAGCTATCCGCGTGATCTGGATCATGACATTGCGGTTGTCGAAGAGGGCGGCGGCGACCTGATTTTCCATCCGTCGGTGGAGGAAATGTACGGCGAAAATTTTGATTTTTACACCTATGTCAAGGTGGAGGAGCTGAGTGCCGGACTGTGCGGTGCATCCCGTCCGATTCATTTCCGCGGCGTCTGTACGGTGGTGAGCAAGCTGTTCCATATCGTCTGCCCGGATCGTGCGTATTTCGGACAGAAGGATGCCCAGCAGCTTTCGATCATTCGCCGCATGGTGCGGGATCTGAATTTTCCGCTGGAAATCTGCGGCTGTCCGATCGTCCGTGAGGAGGACGGTCTGGCAAAGAGCTCGCGCAATACCTACCTGAATGCGGAGGAGCGTCAGGCGGCGCTCTGTCTGTCCCGCGCTCTGGGCAAGGGCAAGGCGGCGATCGAAGCCGGTGAGACGGACGCCGCCAAGGTGCGTGCGATCATCACGGAAGAGATCGAGAAGGAACCGCTGTCCAGGATTGATTATGTGGAAATCGTGGACTGGAATAACCTCAAGCCGGTGGACAGCACGGCGGGCAGCATTTTGACGGCGATCGCGGTGTATATCGGAAACACCCGCTTGATTGATAACTTTATCATCGAGCGCTGAGCAGGGGAGGAAATAGAACATATGACCATTCAGATGCTGAAAAGCAAGATTCACCGTGCGGTGGTCCGGCAGGCAGAGCTGAATTATGTGGGTTCGATCACGGTTGATCCGGAACTTTTGAATACAGCAGGTATTATGGAGTATGAAAAAGTACAGATAGTAGATATCAATAACGGCAACCGCTTTGAGACCTATACCATCGCGTCCGAAACACCGGGCGACGGCATGATCTGCCTGAACGGAGCGGCAGCGCGCTGTGTCTCCACGGGGGACCGCATTATCCTCATGGCGTATGCGGACGTAACCCCGGAGGAGGCCAAGACGATGAAGCCACGGGTTGTCTTTGTCGATGAGGACAACCATATTTCCCGTGTGACCCATTATGAAAAGTGCGGGGCCTTGTACGAGGAAGAAAAGTAAGGGAGCTGTTTCCAAACTGTTCCTTGTCAGGGAGGGGAAACCTATGTATAATGAGGGTATAAAAATCGAAAGGGGTTGATTCTTTTATGAAGAAACGATTTTTTGCGTTTTCTATGGCATTGTGTATGGCATTCACTTCCGTACCGGCCATTGCAGTAGAAAACAGCAGAGTTGTCATTGCAGATGAGCAGGGGGTTACGTTACCGGTACAGGCGAACCTTGCGCTCAAGGGGGACACCAAGGCGTACATCGGCAAGGACATGACGATGAAGGCAACCGTAACCGGCCTGAGCGGGGCGGTTACCGGTGTGACGGTAGCATGGACCGTCAATGGCAAGCGGGTAGAGGTGAAGTCCGGACAGACCATCCAGAATGGCGATGTGCTGACCCTGACCTATGCGCTGCCGCAGTCGACGACGGCAAAGTCCAATATCGTACAGGTGACGCTGACACAGGGAAGCACAACTCTGGGATCGGCAAGCACGAAGGTGACTACGCTCTTTGGCTTTTCCGGCGCGACAATGACGCTGTCCAAGAGCTCGCATGTGACAGTGGGCAATACCCGCCGCGTCAAGGTGACGCTCAAGAAGCTCGCAGCAAACCTGAAGGTCTCCTATCAGTGGTATGTGGATGGCAAGAAGGTATCCAGTGCAAAGGGCACCAAGACGCTGAAGAAGGGAACCAATACGCTCACATATAGCTATAAGGCGAAAACGAGCGGCAAGCATACGGTCTCGCTCGTGCTCACAAGCAGCGATGGGAAGGTCTCCGTTACTTCTCCGGTCAAGGAGCTGACGGTACACAAGAAGTATGCGAAGACGCTGGCAAGCTACACGACGCAGTTTGCCGCCTCGAATACGAACCGTTCGACCAATCTCCGGATTGCGATAAAAGCCATCAATGGTAAGGTTGTTCAGCCGGGCAAGACATTCTCGCTCAACAGTGCAACCGGACGTCGTACGGCGGCGAAGGGCTACAAGAAGGCAATCATTTTTGTAAACGGCAAACAGGTGTATGATTTGGCAGGCGGAGTTTGCCAGGTATCCTCCACGCTGTTCAATGCGGCCCTGTTGTCCAATATGACAATCGTACAGCGTCATAACCATTCCGCTTCGGTTACGTATGTGCCGAAGGGCCGTGATGCAGCGGTAGCGTACGATGCCGGTAAGGACTTTAAGTTTAAGAACAATCTGAGCGTACCGGTGAAAATTGTTGCAACCTATAATTCCAGCGGCTCGATCACCATCAAGATCAAGGCGGATTACGGCACTTCGTATAAAAAGCCGAAGCTGAAAGTAACCCGCTCGAACGGCAAATGGACACTGCGTCGCACCGTGAACGGCAAGGTGAACTATACGACCACAAGCATACATTAAATCGGATTTGTGGGAATGATTCGAGTAAAATGGACAGCATCCCCGTGCGAGAGCTTTCATCGCGCGGGGATGCTTTTCTCTTATATAAATTTTTGGAAGGGAATCCTTGTTCGATGAGAAAATATCATGTATAATATACGTATTCCACAAACAAAGGGAGCTTGATTTTATGAAGAGAAGATTGTTGGCATTTTCCATGGCGCTATGTCTGTCCCTTTCTTCGGTGCCGGCGTTCGCACTGGAGAATGGATCGGCGCAAAGCCGCGTTACGATTGCAGAGGAACAGACCGGTGTGACTGCACCAGAGCAGACCATAGCGGTTCCGACTATTGCACTCAGCGGCAGCACGGAAGCCTATGTCGGCAAAGACATGACCATGAAGGCAACGGTTACCGGCCTCAGTGAGACAGCGACCAATGTGACGGTCGTCTGGACGGTGAATCAAAAGACCGTACAATCCACACCGGCACAGACGGTACAGAATGGGTCCTCTTTGACGATGAAGTATACGTTGCCGACCACGACCAAGACGACAACGAATTCGGTTGCTGTGACCCTCAAGCAGGGAGCGACGGTGCTGGCAACGGCGAGTACACAGGTGAAAACACTGTTTGGTTTCCAGAACGCTGCATTTACCGCTTCCGGCACAACGGATGTTACTGTTGGAAAGGCAAGCACAGTTTCCATGAAACTGACTGGTTTGAAGGCGAGCATCAAGGGAACCTATCAGTGGTATGTGGATGGCAAGGCCGTTTCCAATGCCAAGGGGACCACGACATTTAAGAATAAACAGACCCTCAAGTATTCGTATAAGCCAACCAAAACGGGGACACATAAGGTCAAATTAGTGATTAAGAGCACAGATGGCAAGGTGTCGCTGACGTCTCCGGTCAAGAAGATATCGGCACACCAGAAGTATGCGAAGACTCTGGGAAGCTATACCACTTATTTCACCACGTCCAACCGCAACCGCTGTACCAATATGCGCTTGGTGATCAAGGCCATCAATGGCAAAGTGATTCAGCCTGGAAAGACCTTCTCTCTAAATAGTACAACAGGAAGACGCAATGCATCCAGAGGATATAAGAGATCAATTGTTTTCTCAGGAAGTAGACAGGTATATGGATACGGCGGCGGAACCTGTCAAGTTGTATCGACGTTGTTTAATGCCGTCCTGCTGTCCAATATGACGATTAAGGAGCGGCATAATCATTCCTTGCCGGTGACGTATATCGCAAAGGGCCGTGACGCTGCAGTCGGTACTAGGAAGGATTTTAAGTTCAAGAATAATCTGAGTGTCCCGGTGAAGATCGTTGCGACGTACAATTCCAGAGGCTCCATTACAATAAAGCTCAAGGCAGACTATGAGGCGACGAATAAAAAGGTAACGCTGAAGGTATCGCGTTCCAGTGGATATTATCGTTATATTTTGCGCCGCTACGTCAACAAAAAAGTGAATTATACGACAAAGAGCAGACATTAATTTGTTTTGTTGAAAAAATACAGCCCCATGCGGAGGATTTCTCCCGCATGGGGCTTTTGCGGTCGGCAATGACATTTGATGAAAAACGTGGTATACTGAAGAATCATGGGACAAAGGAGGAGAGACGAAATGCAGGAGGTATTTGGACAACTGCTGGTCTTGCTGGTGCTGCTGGTCGTCGGCGTGATCCTCGGAAGACGTGGATTGATGCGGGAGCCGTTTCTCGGACAGCTCAATTCCTTTGTCATTCGTGTCACGATGCCGCTGCTGATTTTGTCCTCTATGGATAAGTCCTTTTCGGTTGAACTGCTGCACAACAGCTTGTGGCTGATTTTCATTTCCGGCTGCTGTTTTGCCGCAGTGATTCTTGGGTTGGAAGTCTGGAGCCGCATCTCGAAAATCGAGCCGCACAGATTGGGGTTGTATCAATTCCTGATCTTACTGGGCAATACGGCCTTCATGGGGTATCCGGTCATCCAGGCGATCTATGGCGACACGGGTGTATTCTATGCCTCGATGTTTAACATCTGGCACAATGTCATCATGTTCTCTTATGCGCTCAGCCTGCTGCAGCGCGGGAAGAAAATCCAATGGGGAAAGCTGCTGCGCAACAATGGCATGATTGCAACCCTGCTTGGTTTTGTGCTTTTTCTCTGTCCGTTCACGCTGCCCTATGTACTGCACCGGCCGATGGAATGGGTGGGAGATATGACCATTCCGCTGTGTCTGTTGATTGTCGGGGGGCGGATGAGCGCATCTCCATGGAAGGAGCTGATACAGCCGCGTGCCATTTGGGTGACGTCTTTGGTGCGGCTGGTGTTGTTCCCGCTGATTTTGCTTCCGGGGCTCCTGCTGTTGGGGCTTCCAGAGATCTTAATCGTCATTCCAGTGATTGTCTTTTCCACGCCGGTGGCGCTGACCGCCGGAGCGCTCGCGCAGGAATATGGAGGCGATGAGGAGATTGCCTCCCGGGCGGTGGTACTCAGCAATCTGCTGTCGATCGTAACCATGACGGTTGTGGTATTTGCCTTGGAAGTACTCGTCATTGGATAATATTCCGCAAAAACGAACCCGGATGGCATCGGCGCTGTGCCGATATCATCCGGGAATATTCTATTTCTTGGTTTTTACTTTTTTGACGGCAGACCACGCGGAATAGTAGTTTTTGGATGTTCCGTTTTCTTTGACGGTTTTGTAGGTGCGAATGCGTACATAATAGGTTTTCTTTGCCGAAAGCTTGGAGATCACGGCGGATGTTGTTGCGGTTTTCGGGAATTTTTTGGTCTTGGCCTTGGTAAATGTCCGGTTGGCTGCATAGGAGATCTGATATCCGGTGACCTGTGTCTGACGGCGCACCCAGCGGGCAGAAAAGCCTTTGGAGCGCGCTTTGACTGTTTTGATCTCGGTAGACCGTGGGGCAACCGAGAACGATGCGGCCTTGGAGAGCGTGCCGGAATACTGGCTGCCGCGGAATTTGACCGATAGGTAGTATGTGCCGACCTTGCTGCTCGTCTTGGGATAGGTCACGGTGTAATGGGATGAGGCGATGACAGCGCCCGTGCTGTCGGTAACGGTCACCGATGGCTTTTTGGATTTCCCGTTGTAGGAATACTTGGTGCGGGACAGTGCTGCCTTTTTGGGACGGGCGATTTCCGTTGTCTGTCGTTCGCCGCAGTTGTCGCACTGATAGACCAGCAGACCGGCAAGCGATGGTGTTGCCTTGGTGAGGCTTTCTTTGGTGAGCTTGTGACCAGTTTTGGGAAGGATGACGGATTTTGTCTCCGGATTGGTCAGCGTGCCGCCATCCAGTGTGACGGTTGCCGTATAGACATCCGCTCCATCTTCCGTACAGGTGGCTGCGATACGTTTGGTGGTCACCGAACACGGAAGTGTCAGCGGCCCATCGGGACAGTCCGGGGAAGAGCAGGTGAAGGTCGCCGTACAGGAATACGGCGCACGGGATGACCAGTGGTACACCGGTGTGTTGTACAGATGAGTATGTGCTGCCCGCGCAGACGACGGGAGAAGGAACACAAGAATGCCGCACAACAGGGGCAATCGACAGCGCTTCATAACAAACCGCCTCCTTTTCTCGACGGGATTCGCTGCTTTCTCTTATGATAGCATTTCTGTCCGGCGAGCACAAGAAGGCGGAGAAAAAGTTAAAAGAACAGCTCCGAACACAGGCGGGCGGCGAACAGGAGCAGCACGATACAGATAATCGGTTTGACAAAGGCGGCACCTTTGGAGGTAAACAGGCGGGTGCCGAGATAACTTCCAGCGATGTTGAATGCACCGGCGGCAAGGCCGAGCGGAAGCAGGACAACGCCGCCGTGTAAAAAGACGACCAACGAGGTGATGTTGGTGGTCAGATTGATGACTTTGGTCGTTCCGGCGCTCTCGTTCAGTGAGACATGCGCCAGACCGGTGAGCAGGAGCATCAGGAAGGTTCCGGTTCCCGGGCCGTAAAACCCGTCGTAGACACCGGCGGTCAGTGCGATAAGCAGGCAGAGCACAAGCGTCCTGCGATAAGAAAACGGTGCTTTCGGATGCTCCAGGCTTTTGTTGCGCAAGACATAGACCGCAAGAAACGGCAGAAGGATCAGCATGATATATTTGATGCTTGTGGCATCCACCGACAGGCTCAGATTGGCGCCCAAGGAGGAACCGAAGACGGCGAAGACCGCACAGGGTGCGGCAATCCGCCAATGGATAAAGCCGCTCTTTCCATAGCGATAGGTAGCCAGTGTCGTGCCCATGGCAGAGCTGAGTTTGTTGGTGCCGATGACGGTATGGACCGGAAGGCCGGCAAACAGATAGGCGGGAATGGAGATCAGTCCGCCGCCGCCGGCGACGGCGTCGACCAGACCGGCAAGGAATACCAGCGGGCAAACGATGAAGAACGTGAGCGGGGTCAGGTGCATAACAGAATACCTCGTGAAAAAAGTTAAAAAATGTCCGATTGCCACTATAACACAAAAAAACCTGTCCGTAAATGGGTACGGACAGGTTTTTGCTTGTATGGTTTACCAATCAGACGGACTCCTCATATTTTTTGCCGCCGATGTAGACCGCTTCGAGGTTCAGATCCTTATCAAGAATCAGGAAGTCTGCCAGCTTTCCGGTCTCCAGCGAACCGATCGTGTCGTCCTTGCGGATGGCACGGGCCGGTGTGATGGTTGCCGCAGCGACCGCTTTCTCGAGCGGGATGCCAAACGATACGACGTTCTGTACCGCCTTGAGCACGCTGATGGAGGAACCGGCCAGAGTGACCTCATCCATCAGGGTTGCCTTGCCGTTCTTCATGATGATCGGCTGACCGCCCAGGGTGTACTGACCGTCCGGCATGCCGGCGCAGCGCAGCGAATCGCTGATGAGTGTCAGCTTGTCGCCGTACAGCTGGAACATCATACGGATCACCGATGGATGGATGTGCAGGCCGTCGCAGATCAGCTCGACGGTTGCCCCTGCGTCATAGGCGGCCCCGATGACAGCCGGCTTGCGGTGATGCAGCGCATTCATGCCGTTGAACAGATGCGTCGTATGGGAGGCGCCGTTTTGGTAGGCCTCCATCGCCGTGTCGTAATCGGCAATGGTGTGGCCGAGGGAAACCGTGCAGATCTTGGAGATCGCGCGGATGAACTCCATTGCACCCGGCTCCTCGCTGGCCACCGTGACCAGGCAGACCTGATTGCCGGATGCGGCGTTCAGACGGTGGAACATATCGATATCCGGCGCGTGGAGGTTTTCCGCCGCCTGCGCGCCGCGCTTGTCGTAGCAGAGGAAGGGACCTTCCAGATGGATGCCGACGCAGCGCGCGCCCTTGGTCTGGAAATCGCGGATGGCATGCATCGCCGGAAGGAGGGTTTCCTCCTTGAGCGTCATGGTCGTCGGGCACCATGAGGTGACACCGTTGCGGGCGTAATAGGCCGACATGGTTTCCAGCCCCTCTATGCTGCCGTCGCTCGCATCCTCCTGCATAGCGCCGTGGGTGTGGATGTCAATCAGGCCCGGGATGACGTATTTGTTGGTGGCGTTGATGTCTGCCGGCTTGTCGATCGAGCCGATTGCCTGAATGGTTTCGTTAAATTCCATATCGCCGACGGCAAACGTGCCGTCCGGCTGAAAGATCATACCGTTTTTGAGAATCATGCGGTTACCTCCGGGAGACTTGCCGCCGCCATGGACTGGCCGACACGGCGGAATTTTTCATCCGGCAGCAGCAGCTCGAGCTGTGCATATTCCGGATACTCGGTTTCGAGAACACGGCGGGCGCGGTTCAGGACGATCTCGCCGCCCTCGCCGGACATGACGCGGCCGAGCAGCAGCGCACTGGTGCAGCCGTACAGGTCGCAGTACAGGGCGAGGGTGTGGCCGAGGTAGACACCGATGGAATCATAGATGTCCGTTACCGCCGGATCGCCGGCCTCCATGTGCTTCTGGATCTCCACCAGCTTTTCGGCCAGCGTCAGCTCGTCCGACAGCGCGATTCCAGCCGCCGGGGCCAGCTTGAGGACACCGTCCTGCGATAAGTACTTGACGCCGCAGCCGATATCGCCCGACCACTCGTCCGCCATCGCCTTCGGATTGGCGTCGATGGTCATGAACGCAAGCTCGTTGAACCAGCCGGTGATGTTGCCGGATGCATCGACAAAGCCGACCGCCTCGCTGGTACCCATCGAGATGCCGAGGATGTTGTTGCGCTCAAAGCTCATCGCACCGGCCAGCGCCGTGACGTCACCGTCGTTGCAGACAGCCATCGGGACATCGCCGAAGCAGTCGTGCACCGTGCGGAGATAGATGTTCTTGATGGTCTTTTCGAACAGCTCCGGATCGGCCTCCTTGACCTTGTTATATACGTGGGAGACCATGGACTTGTTGTCCACAATGACGCCGGAGGCCGAGATGCCGACACCGTCGACCGACGGCATGTGCTCCGCCGCCTTTTTCAGCGAGTCGCAGATGAAGTCGTAGTGATACTGCGGATCGGAATTCAGCTTGGGCAGCCAGACGGTCTCGGTGCTGAACACGGTCTCACCGTCGATGACCGCCGAGACCTTCAGATCGCTTCCGCCGACGTCGAAGCCGATGCGGTTGCCGTTTGCGTGCTTGCCGATGGACTCCGAGCGGGTGTTTTCCTCCGGCACCTTGTCGCAGTAGAGGACTTCGAACGGGCGTTCAAAGACGCTCTCCATGAAGTCGCGGTCAAAGTCGCGGGCGCCGCCGACCGAATAGGCCGCACGGATGTCCTCATAGATGTCCTTGTCGCCGCTGATGTAGAAGCGGAAACCACCCTTCATCCAGAGTGCGGTCTTGACCAGGCGATGGATATAGTAGCGGTCTGCTTCCGCCATCTCCGGCGTGCCGTGGATGAAGGTATGATAGGTCGCGATCTGTCCGCCGGAACGCTCTACCGCAACATCAAACGGCTGGGTTGCGTCCTTGAGAAACGCGCGGTTAAATTGCAACAGCGGGATGAAATCCGGATCGAGCTTGGGTATGTTGCGAACCGGGATGTCAATTCCGTATAAATTCATAATTGTGTTCCTCCATACAATGAATTGGGGGTAGTATTGAAATAAATAATATTTTATAAGTATACCATACAATCGCAGGCTTGTCATCCGGTTCCGGGGTCGACAAGGGACGACAAAGGTGTAAAAAATTTGTGACCGAGCGCGATTTCCGGGGGAGAACGGAATAAAAATGCGTGGTATCCCTGTGTGGGATATCACGCATGGTTTGCTTTTAGGTAAACCGCAGGGAGTCCGGCGTAATGGTCAGGGTCACGATGCCGTTGGACACGGTGGTAAACAGCGTGACATCGAACTGCTCCAGGCGCTGCAGCACGACCGGCTCGGGGACACCGTAGGGATTGTCCGCTCCGTAGGAGATGACGCCATAGGTCGGACGGGCGGCATTGAGAAATTCCTCGCTGGTGGAGGACTTATCGCCGTGATGGGCCACCTTGAGCACATCGCATTCCAGCAGTTCTCCGCGTTCCACCATATCGTGCTCGGATTCCTTGGTGGTGTCCGCCGTGAACAGGACGCTGCGGCCATACACATCCAGCCGGAATACCAGGGAGCAGGGATTGCAGTTCTCCGTTCCGTAGAGAAGCGAGGCGTGCGGGCCGGGGCCGAGGTTGGTGAGGACGGCGCCGCCGTCCATCTCAATCGTGCTGCCGATGTCCGGGAACACCGTACCTGCGTCACAGTTCAGCACGGTGCGGAAAAATTTTCGGAAGGTCTTGGTTTTTACGATGACATCCGACATATAGATCGTATCGACCGGGAGTTCCTCCAGGACGGAGATCAGTCCGCCGATGTGATCCTGATGCGGATGGGTTGCGATCACAGCGGTCAGGTGGTCGATGCCCAGCGCGTGAAGATCCTCCACAACGGTATCCCCGGCGCTGCGGGGGCCGCCATCGATTAAAATGGCATCGTCACCGGAGACAATCAGCGCGCTGTCCCCCTGCCCGACGTCCAGAAAGTAAATGGTCGTGGCGGGCGCCTGAGGGGAGAGCTGGTCCGAAAGCCCGATGAGTGGCTGCGGCGTGTACTGGCACAGCAGCAGGATCGCGAGGGTCAGAGCGGAGATGACGGCGATCCCGGCCAGGCGGAGACGAGTTTTCCGCTTCATCGCTTACAGATGCAGCAGGCGCGCCAGCTTCGACTGCGGCTCCGGCTTGAGATGGAATGTCTCCTGCGCCTTGTTGCCGAGCGCTTCAAAGGCCTCGACGCTGCCGCTCTTGTACTCCAGCTCGATCTCGCAGATCGGCGCGTGGCGTTCCCCGCGTGTGATGAGACCGCAGTCAAACGACAGTTCGACCGTGCATTCGCCGGTATTCAGTGTGGTGACCTGACGGGTGAATGTTGTCCGTCCCAGTTCCACCAGCCCGGCGCTGCACAGAGCCTCGCAGATATCCGCCGGTGCATCCGTCTGCTGTGGGAGCCGACGCAGGCCGGTTTCGATGTCCGGCGCCGCACACTCATATTCCTCGCGGGACTTGAGCGCGCCGCCAAAGGAGGACGTTGCCGCCAGCTTGAGGCAGCAGACCGTCTGATCCCCCTCGGTGCGCAGGCGCAGACCGCCGTGCAGGCGGTTTACCATGCCGTCGGGTGTGTCGTAATAGCGGGCCTCCATGCGGATGTGCTCCTGCTTTTCCACTGGCGGGAGCTGATAGGAGGTCAGCATTTCAATGTATGTGCCGCTGTCCGGGGTGCTCCATTTGAATTCCAGTTCCATTCTGAGTCTCCTTGCTTATCGAATCTGTCCTTCACCGTAAATAATGTACTTGTTGGTTGTCAGCTCACGCAGACCCATCGGGCCGCGGGCGTGCAGCTTCTGGGTGGAAATACCGATCTCTGCACCGAAGCCGAATTCGCCGCCGTCGGTAAAGCGGGTGCTGGCATTGACATAGACGGCCGCCGCATCCACCCGGTCGAGGAATTTCTGCGCGGCAAAATAGTCATGGGTGACGATGGCTTCCGAGTGGCCGGTGTTGTAGCGGTTGATGTGCTCGATGGCCTCATCCAGCGAGTCCACCACCTTGACCGACATCTCGTAATCCAGATATTCCTTGCCATAGTCCTCCTCTGTGGCCGCGGCGATGTCCGGCAGGATTTCGCGGGTGCGCGGGCAGCCGTGCAGAAGCACATGGCTTTCGTCCAGCTTGCGCTGTGCCATCGGCAGGAACTGCTCCGCCACATCGCGGTGCACCAGCAGGCTCTCTGCCGCGTTGCACACCGAGACGCGCTGGCACTTGGCGTTGTTCAGGATGTCCAGCGCCATCGTGAGGTCCGCCGAGGCGTCCACATAGATGTGGCAGTTTCCGGTGCCGGTTTCGATGACCGGGACGGTGGCGTTGTTGACGACGGTGCGGATGAGCCCGGCGCCGCCGCGCGGGATCAGGATGTCGATCAGGCCGTTGGCCCGCATCAGCTCTCCTGCGCCCTCGTGGGTCAGATCGTCGATCAGGTTGAGCGCATCGGCCGGAAGGCCGCAGGACTCCACCGCACCGCGCATGATATCCATCAGGCAGCGGTTGGAGCGGTAGGCTTCCTTGCCGCCGCGCAGGACACAGGCGGAGCCGGCCTTAAAGCACAGGGCGGCGGCATCCACCGTGACATTCGGGCGGGATTCGTAGATGATGCCGATGACCCCCATCGGGACACGCTTTTTGCCGATTTTCAGTCCGTTGGGCGTGACCTTCATCTCGGAGACCTCCCCGACCGGGTCGGGCAGGGCGGCGACCGCGCGGCAGCCGGCCACAATGCCGTCAATGCGGCCGTCATCCAGCGTCAGACGGTCGATCAGCCCCTCGTTCAGGCCGTTTTCCCGTCCGGCGGCGATGTCTTTGGCGTTCGCTTCGCGGATGGTGTCGCGCTGTGCGTCCAAGGCGTCGGCGATGGCCTGCAGGACGCGGTTTTTCTCTGTGGTGCTCAGCGCACCGACGGTGTGCTTGACTGCCGCTGCACGGCGGCAGGTGTCGAGTACAATGGACATGCTTACTCCTCCTTTTTCGTGGGCAGGAACAGCGTTCCCGCCAGGCGGCCCTCCGTGATATCATATAATGTCTCCGGCTTGCTGCCGTTGATGACAAACATGGGGATCTGTTGTTCCATGCACAGCTGGGCTGCATGCAGCTTGGTTGCCATGCCGCCCGTTCCGTTCTCGGTTCCGGCGCCGCCGGCGATCGCGGTCAGCTCCTCGGTGATCTCATGGACGACCGGGATCAGGCGGGCCTCTGGGTTGGCGCGCGGATCGTCGTCAAACAGGCCGTCCATGTCGGTGAAGATAACCAGCAGGTCGGCATCACACAGGCGGGCGACCGAAGCGGACAGCGTGTCGTTGTCGCCGAACTCAATCTCCTCGATGGCAACGCTGTCGTTTTCGTTGACGATCGGGACCGTGCCGGTTTCGATCAGTGCCTCCATCGTGTTGTGGATGTTGATGCGGCGCGTTTCAATCGAGGTCTCTTCGGTAGTCAGCAGGATCTGGGCGACGTTCAGGCCATACTCCAGAAACATTTTATCATAGATGTGCATCAATTCGCACTGGCCGACGGCAGCGGCAGCTTGCTTCATGCGGGTTGTCTTGGGCCGCTCCGGCAGACGGAGCTTGGAGGCGCCGACGCCGATGGCGCCGGAGGAAACCAGGACCATTTCGTAGCCGCGGTTTTCCAGATCGGCGATGCAGCGAACCAGTCGTTCGATGCATCGGATATTCAACTTGCCGTTGGGATAGGTCAGGGTAGAAGTACCGACTTTTACCACAATCCGGCGCGATTGGCTTAGATTGAGCATTCGTTAGGATCCTTTCTGCTTGTATGCTCTGAGAACAGAGCGGAATATGCTGTCAATATTTTACCACGATAAACCGGAAGATACAATTTTTTTGCGGCTTTTTTGGAAAATAAACGGTGAACGGGTACAAATCAGAGGAAAGTATGGTATACTAAATCTGTATGAAGACAGAAAACCGGGGGAGTTTTGGCCTCGGGCGAGAAATAAGGCAGGGATTGAGATATGAAAAACAGAGCAGAGGTCGTCATCGCTGGAAACACGTTTACCATGACGGGGGAGCAGGATGAGGAATATATGGTGAAGATCGCCGCGCTGGTGGATCAGAAGATCGCTGACACTCGCGCCTCGGGAGCGAATACCATGCAGGCGATGACGCTGGCGGCGTGTGACATAGCGGACAGCTATCTGCAGGCCGAACTGAGCGCCGACAATCTGCGTCAGCAGATGGCAAGCTATCTGGAGGAAAACGCCAAGGTCACCCGTGAACTGGCAGAGGCCCGGACGGAGATCGGCCGGCTGGAGACCCGGGCAGCGGAGCGTGCCGACGAGATCAGCCATCTGGAGCAGCTCAAGGAGCGCATCATGTCGCTGGAACAGCAGGTTGCGGGGGAGGACAAGCGCCGTGCCCGCATCGGGGAACTGGAGAGCCAGCTGGCGCAGTCGGAACGGCGCATCCGCGCGTTCCAGGACGACGCAGAAAAGCGCACGCGCCGCATTAAGGAGTTGGAGAACAGCCTGGCGGAGGCAGAGACCCGCCACCGGGACGATATGGAGGATGCGGAGAAGCGGGAGCGCCAGATCCGTGAGCTGCAGGAAAAGGTGAGCGTTTCCGAAAAGCAGCGCCGCCGTATTGAGGAGCTGGAAAAGACGCTGGCGGATACCGAAAGCCAGCTCAACGACGTCCGTTCGCGTCTGGCGCGCATGCTGTCGAGATGACGACGGGATCTCAAACGACCGATATCAAATTGTTTTTAATATAGTTTGTGTATTACAAGATTCGAAAAACAGCAACTTGAGGAAACCATGAACAAATATCCGGAACTGCTGGCTCCGGCGGGTTCGCCGGAGGCCGTGCGTGCGGCGGTCTGCAACGGTGCGGACGCAGTCTATCTCGGCTTCGGCACCTTCAATGCCCGCCGCGGTGCGAAAAACTTCACAGCGGAACAGATGCAGGAGGCATTGGCCTATTGCCGCCGGCATGGGGTCAAGACCAATCTGACGGTCAACACCCTGGTCAGCGACCGGGAGCTTCCGGTTCTGCTGGAGGATGTACGGCTCATGCTGGAGGCGGGGGCGGATGCGCTGATCGTCCAGGATTTGGGCGCGGCGCGTGCGATCAGGGAACGGTTCCCGGACGCGGTGCTGCATGCCTCGACACAAATGACCGTGCATTCCCTGGAGGGCGCGCGGTTTGCCGCCGAACAGGGCTTTTCCCGCGTGGTGCTGTCGCGCGAGCTGCCGCGGGAGGATATCGCGGCGATCACAGAGCACGCGGGGATTGAGACGGAAGTCTTTGTCCATGGGGCGCTGTGCATGTGCTATTCCGGACAGTGCGGATTGTCCGCCGTGATCGGACGGCGCAGCGGAAACCGTGGGCTGTGTGCCCAGCCATGCCGCCTGCCGTACGACGGCAAGCGCAATTACCCGATGAGCCTCAAGGACAACTGCCTGCTGGCACAGCTCCGTGAGCTATGTGATATCGGCGTCGCCTCGCTGAAAATCGAGGGGCGCATGAAGCGGCCGGAATATGTCGCGATCGTCACCGGGATTTATTCCGCAGTCCTGCGCGAGGGGCGTGCCCCGACCAGGCAGGAGCTAGACGAGCTGCGCCGCGTCTTTTCGCGCGACGGCTTTACGCAGGGCTATTATGAGGGAAAATGCGGGCCATCCATGTTCGGGATGCGCACCGAGACCCCGCCGGCGGAGCTGAAACCATTGTATGACCGCGCGGCGCGTACCTATTTGGAAAGCAAGGAAACACAGACCATACCGGTCTCCTTTACCATAACAGCAAAGGCGGAACAGCCGCTGACACTGACAGCACAGGCCGGGACAGATCGCGTGACCGTGCAGGCGGAGGCGCCGGAAACGGCACTCCGGCGGGCGGCCACGGAGGACGACCTCGTCCGTGCACTGCGCAAGACCGGCGGGACGGTGTTTTCCGCCGACGCCATCGCGGTCGAGCTGGAAGACGGCCTGCGCATCCCGGCACGCACGCTCAATGCACTGCGGCGCGATGCCCTGGAGCAGCTCACCCGGAAGCGGGAGCGCATCCCGGCGCTGCGCGAGCAGATACCGCCCGCACGGCCGGAGCCGCCCAAGCGGCGTCCGTTTGAGGGCTATACCGTGCAGGCGCGCGCAATGGAGCAGATTGCCCCCGGGATGGAGCGGCTGCCGCTTCGCACGATCTACCTTCCGGTGGAAGAGATCACAGGGCATCCGGCGCGCGCACAGGAGATCCGACAGGCGGGAATCGAGCTGGTACCCGTACTGCCCCGCATCTTATGGGACGGGGAGCAGGACCGGGTGTGGAAGGAACTTCGTTCCTGCCGGCAGCTCGGCTGTACCGCAGCGCTGGTCGGAAACGTCGGGCAGATCCGCCCGGTGGAGCGTATGGGCCTCGCGGTCTATGGCGATTTCGGCCTGAATGCGTTTCACAGCGGGACACTGGAGGTCCTGTGTGACTGCGGCGTGACGCGCCAAACGCTGTCGTTCGAGCTTCGTTTCGCGCAGATCCGCGATATGGGAAAGCCGATGGAGACAGAATTGATCGTCGCCGGACGCCTGCCGCTGATGCTGACGGAAAACTGTATGATGGTCGGGAAGAACGGCGGCTGCCGCCGGGACGGACACGGGAAATGTACCCGCGGGCCGCATTACCTCACCGACCGGATGGGAAAGAAATTTCCGGTGTTCCGCGAGGAGCACTGCCGCAATACATTATATAATTCGCAGCCGCTTGCGCTGGAGCCGAAGGAATACCAGGGCCTGGGCGTTTCCTATGCCCGCCTCCTGCTGACCGATGAGACACCGCAGGTCGCGCTGCAACGGGTACAGGAGCTGTGCTCCGGCCGGATGCCGGACTATCGCGACGCGACGCGCGGCCTGTACCGCAGAGGAGTTGAATGATTTATGACAATCCCATTTCGACGCATCCCGAGCGCGGGAGGACGAATTCCGGAGCTGCCGCGGTTTGCGACGGCGGGGAGCGCAGGGGCTGACCTGTGCTGCAATCTGGATGAGCCGCTCACGCTGGAGCCGATGGGACGGGCGTTGGTGCCGACCGGGCTGGCGATGCAGCTTCCGGATGCACAGCACGGCGCGTTTGTGTTCGCGCGGAGCGGGCTGTCCATCAAGCATGGGCTGGCGCTGTCCAACGGGGTCGGCGTGATCGACAGCGACTATCGCGGTGAGCTTCACGTGGGGCTGGTCAACCTGTCGCAGGAGGCATATACGATCCAGCCCGGGGAGCGCATTGCGCAGCTGGTCATCCTGCCGGTCGTCCAATTTGACGCGGTGGAAGCCGAGGAACTGGAGGAAACCCGGCGGGGAACGGGCGGTTTTGGCTCGACCGGACGGGTATAACACGACACAGAAATGGTAAGAAGAGTGGGAAAACACATGAGAAATGTCATTTTAGCATCCCAGTCGCCGCGGCGGCAGGAACTGCTGCAGCGGCTGGTGCCGGCGTTTTCCGTACAGCCGGCGGATATTGACGAGAGCATGGACCCGGCGATGGCGCCGGAACAGGCGGTCTGTGATCTGGCACGGCGCAAAGCGCGGGCGATTGCCGGGGAACATCCGCAGTCGCTGGTGATCGCGGCGGATACGATCGTCGTGTGCGATACGATTTTCGGCAAGCCGGAGGACGAAGCGGATGCGGCACGGATGCTGCGGGCGCTGGCCGGACGGGCGCACCAGGTGATGACGGCGGTCTCTGTCGTCGGAGACGGGGGAGAAGAGACCCGGGTTTCGGTGACGGATGTCCACTTCCGGCCGATGTCGGAGCAGGAAATTGCGGCCTATATCGCGACCGGGGAGCCGATGGATAAGGCGGGAGCCTATGGCATTCAGGGCGCCGGATCGCTGTTCATCGAACGGATTGAAGGAGATTATTACGGGGTAATGGGACTTCCCGTCTGCATGTTGTATCAGATGCTGGAAAAATTCCCGGAGAAAGGTTGAGGGAAGTTGAAAAATTGGTGGAAGGATTTAACCGGGCGGAAATGGTTTCCGATCGCCGTACTGTTGGTCGTTCTGGGCCTGCTGATGGCGTTCTATACCGGTATGACAAAGGAGGAAAGCCCGACCAGCAAGGCGGCAAAGGGCGCGCTGGTTCCGGCACAGAGAGCCGTTACGCACATGGCGGTCAAGGTGGCGAATTTATACAACCGCGTCTTTTTCTTTGACGATCTGCTTGCAGAGAATGAAAGTCTGAAAAAGCAGGTCAGCGACCTCAAGCAGGAGCTGAATGACGCACAGGACGCCCTGGACGAAAACGAGGAGCTGCGTGAGATGCTCGGCGTCGCCCAGCGTGGGGCGGAGTTCAAGTATGAGACCGCGGAGGTCGTTGCCCGTAAGATGGACGAGTGGTCCTCTGTTCTGACCATTGATTCCGGCGAGAAGGACGGGCTGGAGCTGTATGACTGTGTCATCAATTCCGACGGCCTGATCGGTTACATCACCCAGATCTCCGACCATGCGGCGGAGATCACAACCGTGCTGGACCCGGATCTGCAGGTCGGCGCCATGATTCTCGGCACGGATGAGATCGGCGTCTGTCACGGCGATTACAAACAGATGAGCAAGGGCCGCCTGATTATCAGCTACTTAAATCTCGGTGCGACGGTCGGCAAGGGCAGCACCGTGGAGACATCCGGCTCCGGCGGCCTGTTCCCGAAGGGGCTGCTGATTGGCACGGTACACAGCGTAAAGACCGCCAGCGACGGCATGTCGGATTATGCGGTTATCGAGCCGTATGTCGATGTCAAAAGCGTTACCCGTGTGTTTGTCATTACGGATTATTCGATCAGCGATTGAGGAGGCTGCTATGAAACAATCATTCCGTGCGCTGCGCATCCTGTTATGTGCCGTGATTATGGTGCTCTGTTTTGTGGTAGAATCCAGCCTGGGTATCCGTATCTCGGTCTTCGGCGCACATTTTGATTTTCTTCCCCCGCTGGTCGCGGCGTCGGCGCTCTGTCTGGGGTGCCCGGCCGGACTGGTCTGCGGGACGCTGGCGGGGCTGCTGTATGATGTCTCCGGCGCGGGGATTCAGGGCCTGTATCCGATCTATTACATGATTTTCGGTATTTTCTGCGGCCTGATGGGCGAATCACGCCATACGCAGACACATCGTCTGCGCAGGACGATCCTGCTCGCGCTGGGCATGCCAATGCTGCTGTCTGTGATCCGCTATTTGTTTTATTTTCAGTTTATTTCCGAGACAGGGCTGCCGTTTGTCCTGCAGTGTCTGGCGCTTCAGGCGATCCTGACGGTGGTGCTCTGCCTGCCGGTCTATTGGCTCATCACGCGCATCAGCGGTGTCCATGGCAGCCGCAGGAAGCCGGACGAGAGAAGGGGGCAGATGGATGAATAAGACGAACAAACGGACGCAGTTCCGCCGTCTGCTGGTACTGGGTCTGCTCGCGGTGTGCGGCTGTCTGTTCAGTGCGGCCAATCTCGTCTCCCTGCAAATGATTCACGGGGAGGAGTACGCCGAGCGGGCCGATCAGCAGTACAGCTATACCCGCACAGTCTCCGCCTCCCGCGGTGAAATTTTGGATCGCAATGGAGTCAAGCTGGTGAGCAATTCCACGATGTATGCGATTGTCATCGACTATGCGATGTGGCCGAGTGAGGGCCGGAACGAGATTATTCTCCAGCTGGTCGATCTGATTGGAAGCGATTCGACCGCACAGATGGCCGACTCACTGCCGATTCATCTGCGCAACAAGGAATTTGTCTACACCAGTAAGAAAAGTGAAAAGTATCAGAAGCTGCAGAGCTTTTGCCAGGAACGCGGCTGGGATACCGATTTGGAAGCGGCGGAAGTGATGGAAAAGCTGTGCGACTATTATGACATTCCGGATACCTATTCCAACCTGAAAAAAATCCGGATTGCCCGCGTGCGCTATCAGATGACCCGCGAGCAGTTTTCGATCTACAATCCATTCACCCTGGCGACCAATGTCGGCAAGGACCTGGTCGTCAAGATCATGGAGCAGCATGATACCCTTCCGGGCGTCGAGGTGGAAACGCAGTCGGAGCGCCGCATTGACACCAATACCGCCGGAAACATCATCGGCTATACCGGCCCGATTTACGAAGAGGACTGGGATAAATACGCCGAGCTGGGGTACTCCATGGACTCGATTGTCGGCAAAGTCGGCGTGGAGCAGGCGCTGGAGGATTACCTCCACGGCAAAGACGGCGAGCGCACGATTCAGACGGACTCGAAGGGCAACGTCATCAGCGAAGAGACGACGAGCGAGGCGGAGTCCGGTTATTCGACGGTTTTGACCATCGACACGGAGCTGCAGCAGATCGTGGAGGACTCCCTGGCGGAGCGCTGCCAGGCAATTGACGGCGCAGAGGGCGGCGCAGCCGTTGTTCTGGATGTCAACACCGGCGAGATCCTTGCGATGGCGAACTATCCGACCTATAACCCGCAGACCTTCCAGGCGGATTTTGAGACACTGAATGCCAATCCACTGTCCCCGCTGGTCAACCGGAGCATTGCCACGGTCTATGCACCGGGCTCGACCTATAAGCTGTGTACGGCGGTAGCTGGGCTTGAGGAAGGCATTATCGACCGCTATACACAGATCTACGATTACGGCATCTATACCTATTATGACGACTATCAGCCGAAGTGCTGGGTGTATAATGCCTATGGCTCGACCCATGGCAGCGAGGATGTCATCGATGCGATCAAGGACTCGTGCAACTATTTCTTCTTTGAGACCGGCCGTCTGCTCGGCGGGAAAAAGCTGGAGAAGTACGCGAAGAAATTTGGTCTGGGCGAATACACCGGCATCGAGCTTTCGGGCGAAAAGACCGGTACGGTATCCGGCCCGACCGAGCGTGCAGAGGCCGTGGAAAACGGCACCGCAGTCGAGTGGGCGCCGGGCGATGTGCTCCAGTCTGCGATCGGACAGGGTGACAACGCATTCACCCCGCTGCAGCTTGCAAATTACTGCGCGGCGCTGGCCAACGGCGGCAAAGTATATTCGGCGCATCTGCTCAAAGAGGTCAAGTCCTTCGACGGCAAAAAGACCATTGAGGAGATGGAACCGGAGGTCATCAGCGAGGTAAACGCTTCGGACGAAACCTGGTCGATCATCCATGAGGGCATGTCCGAGGTAACCGGCGAGGACGGCACGGCAGCGACGGTATTTGAAAGCTATCCGATCGCGATCGCCGGCAAGTCCGGTACGGCACAGCGCGGCGAGGGGAAGCAGGACAACGGCCTGTTCATCTCGTATGCCCCGTATGAGGCGCCGGAAATTGCCGTCTGCGTCGTCATTGAGGGCGGCGACTCCGGAAACAACGTCGCACCGGTTGTCCGAGATATCTATAATTACTACTTCTATGGCGATGTCAATTATGAGCCTCCGGTCTATCATTATTATGACGAAGAGGACGAAGAGGAGTATTACGAGGACGACGATTACGAGGATGACTATGAAGACGACGAGTATTATGAGGAAGATTACGACGAGGAATCCTGGTGACGGCTGATATCGATACAAATGATACAATTCTCGGTTTTTTGAGAAAATTCACAAAAAAACCTTGTGTGATGTTGCTATTTGGTATATAATTTTAGTATCTAGCGGTAGGAGGAACTATGACGAAAATCATTGTTGTTGCATCTGGAAAGGGAGGGACCGGAAAGACCTCTCTGGTTGCCGGCGTTGCGGCGGCCCTCGCATCGGCGGGAAAGAAGGTTCTCGCGGTCGATGGCGATTCCGGACTGCGCAATCTGGATATTGTTCTCGGCATGAGTGACCGCGTGGTCTTCAGCTTTGCGGATGTTGCATCCGGCATGGTATCGCTGGAGGAAGCGGCGGTGAAGCATCCGAGACTGGAAAACCTCTATCTGCTGACGGCCCCGGCGGAGCCGATGAAACAGGAGCTGTCCGGGGACGAGATGCGCCGCTTGGTGCGTCAGGCACGGGAAGCCAAGTTCCGCTACGTCCTGATCGACGGGCCGGCCGGTCTTGCGCCGGAGTATACGGCCTTTGCCGCGGCGGCGGACGAAGCCATTGTGGTGACGACCGGCGAAAACGGAAGCCTGCGTGGGGCGGAGCGCATGGCGCGGCTGCTGGAGGATCAGCGGGTGCGCACCGTGCGGGTGGCGGTCAACCGCGTCAGCAATCGGATGGTCAGGCGCGGGGGCGCAGCCACCATCGACGACGCGATGGACACGACCGGGCTTTGCCTGCTCGGGGTGATTCCGGAGGATGCGTCGGTTTCGATCTGTGCGGCGGAGGGAACGCCGATTGTATCGGTTCGGCAGGATGGCGCAGCGTGTGCGTATACCAACATTGCGCGCCGCCTGACGGGAGAAAACATTCCGCTGATGCGGTTCTAAAGAGAGCGTTTTGAGTGTATGGGAAGAGAGCAACTGCACGACTGTTATCTTAGGGAGACGTGCAGAATACCAGAGGAGGAAGGTGCCTGAGATGAATATAGCGTTGATCGCGCACGACACGAAAAAGGAATTGATGGTACAGTTTTGCATGGCATACTGTGGCATTCTGGCAAAGCATCATATTTGTGCAACGGGCACGACCGGAAGATATGTAGAGGACGCGACCGGTCTGAAGGTTGAAAAATACATGGCAGGCATGCAGGGCGGAGAGCAGCAGATCAGCGCCCGTGTGTCTTACAATGAGATTGATATGGTGTTGTTTTTCCGCGATCCGAATTCGAACAGCGAATATGAACCGGATCTGCATGCATTGGCACGCCTATGTGATATGCACAACATCCCGATCGCGACGAACGTGGCAACGGCAGAGATGCTGGTACTCGGCCTGGACCGCGGCGATCTCGACTGGCGTGATATTGTCAATCCGAAGCCCAAGCGCGGCTGAGTTTCAACCGAAAAAACCAGGCGGTTTTCCAAACCGCCTATTTTTCATGAAGATATTTTGTGCGACAGAACAACATTGCGCAACGCAGGCAGCGTTTGTCCTGCCGCAATGGTATCCCAAAAGAAGAAAGGAATTATTCGTTTATGGCTGAGTATATCAAGGCTCCCAAGGGGACCAAGGACGTCGTACCGTCCGAGGTTTATAAATGGCAGTATGTCGAAGGCGTGCTGCGCACGATCGCGGCGGAATATGGCTTCCGTGAGATCCGTTTCCCGAATTTTGAGCACACCGAGCTGTTCAACCGCGGCATCGGCGATACGACCGACGTGGTACAGAAGGAAATGTACACCTTTACTGACAAGGGCGGACGCTCGGTGACGCTGCGTCCGGAGGGCACGGCTTCCACCGTCCGCGCGTATCTGGAAAATTCGCTGTATGCGAAGGGCCTCCCGTTCAAGGGCTATTACATCGTTCCGAATTACCGCTATGAGAACGTCCAGAAGGGACGTCTGCGCGAGCACCATCAGTTCGGCGTCGAGGTATTCGGCGCGCCGACACCGGCAACCGACGCCGAGGTCATTTCGCTCGCGGATACCGCGCTCAAGCGCCTTGGTATCCATGAGGTCAAGGTACACATCAACTCGATCGGCTGCCCGCATTGCCGGCCGAAGTATTACGACGCGCTCAAAGGCTATCTGAGCGCCAAGAAGGACTGCCTGTGCGGCACCTGCAAGGACCGTCTGGAGCGCAACCCGATGCGCATTCTGGACTGCAAGGTTCCGACCTGCGGCGAGGTGGCCAAGGATGCGCCGGTTGCGCTGGATTATCTGTGCGACGAGTGCAAGGAGCATTTTGCCAAGGTGCAGAATTATCTGGACGATATGGGCATTGCCTATGAGATTGACACCGGTATTGTCCGCGGACTGGATTATTACACCAAGACGGTGTTTGAGTTCGTTTCCAGCAACATCGGCGCGCAGGGCACGATCTGCGGCGGCGGACGGTATGACGGCCTGATCTCCCAGCTCGGCGGCGATAAGACCCCGGGCATGGGCTTTGGCTGCGGCCTGGAGCGCCTGATTATGGTCATGGAGGCGGTCGGCGCCCCGTTCCCGGAGCCGCCGGTATCCGATCTCTATCTGGCGCCGCTGGGCGAAGAGGCAGACCGCCCGGTACAGAAGCTGACGTACGAGCTGCGTCAGATGGGTGTCGCGGCGGAGCGTGACCTGGTTGGCCGCGGGCTCAAGGCACAGATGAAGTACGCCAACAAGATCGGCGCCCGCTTCTCGGCGGTCATCGGCACGGGTGAGCTGGAGGGGAACACCGTCCGGCTCAAGAACATGGAGACCGGGGAACAGACGGAGACCGCGTTGGATGCGGAGAGCATTGCGGCCGTCGTGATGGCATAAGCGGAAACTACGTTAGGGAGGAACTTTAGATGAATACTTCGATTCATGGCATGAAGCGAACGGACTGGTGCGGCGAACTCCGCGCAGCAGATGAGGGCAGAGAGGTCGTACTCAATGGCTGGTGTGACCGGGCCCGCGACAACGGCGGCGTCCTGTTCCTGCTCCTGCGCGACCGCACGGGCATTGTCCAGTGCACGTTTGATAAATCCGTCAACAAGGATCTGTTTGATATCGCCTTCGGCGTCCGCATGGAATACGTTCTGGCGATCCGCGGCGTTGTCACCAAGCGCGAGGCGCGTGCGGTCAACCCGAAGATGCCGACCGGTGAGATTGAGATCACCGTGACGGACATCCGGATCCTGTCCAAGTCGGAAACCACCCCGTTTGAGATTTCGGACGACAAGGAGGTTAACGACCAGCTTCGCCTCAAGTACCGGTATCTCGACCTGCGCCGCCCGTCGATGCAGCGCAATCTCAAGCTGCGCCATCGTATCACCAAGATTGCCCGCGATTACTTTGACGAGCAGGGATTTTTGGAAATCGAAACCCCGATTTTGCAGAAGTCCACCCCGGAGGGCGCGCGCGACTATCTGGTTCCGTCCCGTGTGCATCCGGGCACGTTCTATGCCCTGCCGCAGTCCCCGCAGCAGTACAAGCAGCTGCTCATGCTGTCCGGCGTGGATCGCTATATGCAGATCGCCCGCTGCTTCCGCGACGAGGACCTGCGTGCGGACCGTCAGCCGGAGTTCACCCAGATCGATTTGGAGATGTCGTTTGTCGAGGAAGATGATGTGATCGCGGTCAACGAAGGCTTCCTGCAGCGCGTGTTCAAGGAGGTGCTGGATGTCGACATCCCGTTGCCGCTGCCGCGTATGCCGTGGACCGAGGCGATGAACCGGTTTGGTTCGGACAAACCGGATGTGCGTTTTGGCATGGAGATCAAGGACATTTCGGATATCTGTGCGGATTGCTCGTTTGCCGTCTTCCAGAATGTGGTCGCAAACGGCGGTACCGTCCGTCTGATCAACGCCGAGGGCTGTGCCGACAAGTTCACCCGCAAGGAAATCGATAAGCTGGGTGAGTGGATCAAGACGTACCGTGCCAAGGGCCTGGCTTGGATGAAGCTGGCGGCGGACGGCAAGATGACCTCCTCGTTTGCCAAGAAGATGACCGAGGAAGAGGTTGCAGCGATCAAGGAGCGCGCGGGCGCCAAGGATGGCGATTTGGTGTTCGTCGTTGCCGATGCCGACTGGCAGACGGCGGTGGTTGCGCTGGGCGCGCTGCGCTGTGAGCTGGCAAAGCGCCTGGATCTGGTTCGAGCCGACGACTTCAAGCTGCTGTGGATCACGGAGTTCCCGCAGTTCGAGTACAGCGAGGAGGAAGACCGCTACGTTGCGATGCACCATCCGTTCACCGCGCCGATGGATGAGGATCTGGACATTCTGGAGAGTGATCCGAGCAAGGTCCGCGCCAAGGCATACGACATTGTTCTGAACGGCTGCGAGCTGGGCGGCGGTTCCATCCGTATCCACTCGACAGACGTACAGGCGCGCATGTTCCGCGCGCTGGGCTTCACGGATGAGGACGCACAGGAGCGCTTCGGCCATCTGCTGGATGCGTTCAAGTACGGCGCGCCGCCGCATGGCGGTTTGGCATACGGACTGGACCGCCTGTGCATGCTGCTGGAGGGCCTGGATTCGATCCGCGATGTCATCGCCTTCCCGAAGGTACAGAACGCTTCGGAGCTGATGACGGCATGCCCGTCTGCGGTCGAGCAGAAGCAGCTGGACGAGCTGCATCTGGCCATTGTCCCGGAGAAGGAATAACCGAAACAAAGCGAGCCGCTGACCGTGCAAAACGGTCGGCGGCTTTGTTGCGTGGGAGGAACTGCCGGCCGGTTTTGGCCTGGATTTTGTCTGTTTGTAATATGGTACACAAAAAAAGAATAACAATTTGCTCAACTTGCACAAAAAGATTGACAAATGAAGAGAATTCCAGTATCCTTATAATAGAAGAGGAGATATGCCTCTGCAATTGATTGTTCCCGGTACGGAGGACAAAAGAAAGAGAAGTAGAATTTTGGAGGTGTTGTGAATTATGTTCGCAAACAAAGATGTAAAACTGGGCATCTGCCCGATTGGCTGGTCCAATGATGACATGTGGGATCTGGGCGATGAGAATACGTTCCAGCAGTGTATTTCGGAGATGCGGCTGGCTGGCTTCACCGGATGTGAAGTTGGTCACAAGTATCCGTCTGACGTCAAGGAGCTGAAGGAAGCTCTGGATCTTCGCGGTATGACGATTGCTTCGAAGTGGTTCTCTTCCTTCCTCGGCACAAAGCCGTATGAGGAGACCTTCGAGGAGTTCAAGAAGGAAATTGAGTACCTCGCATATGCTGGCGCAACCGCAATCAATATTTCCGAGCAGTCCTATTCGATTCAGGGCAACCAGGATCTGTCCATCTTCGACAACAAGGCAAACTTTACGGATGCAGAGTTCATGCAGATGTGTGAGGGCCTGAACAAGCTGGCAGAGTATGCCAAGAGCAACGGCATCCGCGCTTGCTTCCATCATCATATGGGCACCTGTGTCCAGACGCTGGAGGAGACTGTCCGCATGCTGGAGAATACCTCGGACGATCTGCTGCTGTGCTATGATACCGGTCACTGGACCTTCACCGAGACCGACCCGCTGGCAATCCTCGAGAAGTTCCCGAACAGAATCGGCCACGTACATCTGAAGAACATGCGTAAGCCGGTTCGCGATCAGGCAATCAAGGAGAGCTGGTCCTTCCTGAAGTCCGTCCGCAATGGCTGCTTCACCGTACCGGGCGATCCGGAAGGCTGCGTTGACTTCCCGGCAGTCTTCAAGAAGCTCGACGAGATCGGCTACGAGGGCTGGATCATGGTTGAGGCAGAGCAGGATCCGGCAAAGGCAAACCCGTTCAAGTACGCAAAGATGGCTTACGAGTACATGGTTGCGGAGATGGCGAAGTAATTCCCGACATCCACTCTTTTTAGAAAACATATCGAACAGACCGTTGAGCTCGCTCGGCGGTCTGTTTTTTTTTGCCGGACGTGCGCCGGGAACGCTTATTTCTTCCCCTTTGTGTGGAATATCGCTTGACAAACCTGCCGGATCTTGTTACAATGGAGTTACGATGTTTACTTTGTGTAACAGGAGGGGAGTATGAAGCGACACATTCCACAAAACAAAGGGAAGACGGCCCTGCGCACGGTTGTCGCGGGGCTGTGCTGCCTGCTGATGGTGATCGCAGGCGATTGCTGCCTGAGCATGGGCTTTCCGTTTTCCTCCGGCAATCAGATCGAGGTGACGGAGGAGGCGGCCGGCACGGCGGAAACCGCCGCGGAGCCGGCGGAGAGCGCGGAGCTGCCGGATGCGGTGATTGACGGTATGGGGACGGAGGAGCCGGAATATGAGCCGGCGCAGGTATCTCTGATCGCAGTCGGCGACAATCTCATTCACGGCACACTGTTGACCGATGCGTCAAATGGCGACGGGAGTTATGATTTTACCCCATTTTATACGGATATCAAGCCCTATGTGGAGGCAGCGGATATCGCGGTGATCAATCAGGAATCGCCGCTCGGAACCGGGACTCCGTCCGCATATCCGGCCTTTAATACCCCGCAGTCGTGCGGTACGGCGTTGATGGATGCCGGATTTGACGTGGTCTCCCATGCAAACAACCACGCGATGGATTCGGGAGCCAGCGCGTTGTATGACACCTTGGATTTCTGGGATTCACAGGCGGATACCGGCGTCATCCGTATTGGTATTGCGCGCGATGCGGCAGACCGCGCAAAAATCCGCTGTGTGGAGCGCAATGGCATGAAGGTGGGATTTCTGGCATATACCTATGGATTGAACGGCAATTCCCTTCCCGAGGACAATCCGGATCTGGTTTCGCTGATTGACCGCGATAAAATTGCGGAGGAGATGGCGGCAGTCAGGGAAGCATGCGACGCCGTTGTTGTCCTGATGCATTGGGGAGAGGAATACGAAACCGCGCCGAACGCAGAGCAGGAGGAACTGGCGGAATTTCTGACAGAGAACGGTGCAACCCTGATTATCGGAGGGCATCCGCATGTCTGCCAGCCATGCGGATGGGTGGAGTCGGAGAACGGAAACCGTGCTTTTTGCATTTATTCGGTAGGAAACTTTATTTCGGCGCAGTTCGACACCGAGACGATGGTCGAAGCCATGCTGCAGGTCACCCTCACGCGGCAGGAGGACGGGACGGTTACGGTGGAAGAACCGGGTGTCATGCCGATGATCTGTGATTTCCGATTTGGATGGTGTCAGTATCATGTCATCCCTCTGGATGAGTACACCGAGGAGCTGGCGAGTTCGCACTGCCTCTCCGGCCGGACGGACATGCGGGTTGCGACGGTACGCGCCATTGCGGAGCAGCGCTTTGGGGAATTTCTCATGGAGGCAGCGGTTCCGACAACTTACGCGGAGAAATAGCACGTTGTGCAGTTGACACAAAGAAGAAAGCTTGTTACAATAGCGATATGTAGAGTATGCCACAAAATGTTGCATAGTATTAGGGTAAAAAGGAGAAAGGAGTAACGTCTATGAAACGATGGAAGAAATTACGGCTGATACTGCTGACGATGGTCTGTGCGATCGCCCTGTTTGGCATGCAGGCACAGGCAAAGGCAATTTCGGCGAGCCAGGTGACCGGCATTTGGGATGGCCAGTATACCGGTTCCTATGGACATACGCTGACCAAACGGCATCTTACCTTTGTCATTTCCAAGTGCAGTTCGGCAGGGTTGTGCTCCGGTACGGTGTATATTTCGGAGATTTCCGGTTCTTCGTATCAGGTAAACGGAAGCTATACCTTCACCGGCACGGTGAATATGAGCAGTGGTACGTTCCGTGCGAAGCCGGGAAGCTGGAAGAAAAAGATTTCCAACTTTGAAAAGAGCTATTTTTCCGGGACGCTGAATGCCAGTGCCAAGACGCTGAAGGGCTATCGTCTGGATAACTTCAATGATACCCGAACGAATATGGCGTTCAGCTTGAAGCGGATCAGCAGCAGCAAATCGCTCAATCAAATCACCTTTGTCGCACTGAACAAGTCCTCGGCGAGTGTGAAAAAGGGATCGTCGTTCACACTGAAATACAGCTATATGCCCTCCAGCCTCAAGGGTGTCAAAATCACCTGGTCGTCCAGCAACAGCGCGGTTGCAAAGGTCAGTGGCGGCAAGGTCACCGGCAAGAAGGCAGGAACGGCAACCATCACCTGCAAGGCGACCTATCGCGGCAAGAGCGTGAAGGCGACCTGCAAGGTCACCGTGACCGCTGGTACCACTGCGACCTATACGCAGACCGGAACCATCACCAACGCAACGGACGGCAAGGTGCTCAAGAGCGCGACCATCAATTTCCGCAAGGGGTATAACAATAAGTCCGGCTCGATCTACAAAAAGACGACCAGCAACAGCAAGGGAAGATACAGCGTCAAGCTGGCAAAGGGCCAGTACACCATGCAGGTCAAGAAGAGCGGCTATATCACCAGCTACTACAACCTGAACTGCACAAAGAACAACACCAGCTATTCCAACAATTCGAGTCTCAGCAAGACGATGGCTTCCGGGACGTACCGCATCGTCCTGACTTGGGGCGCGACACCGCGGGATCTGGATTCGCATTTGACCGGGCCGCTGAGCAGCGGACGCTTCCACATCTATTTCCCGTCTTCCAACCGGAATGCATACAATAACAGCAACCATGTGGCCAATTTGGATGTGGACGATACCACTTCCTATGGCCCGGAAACAGTGACCTTCTATCCGAGCCGAACGGCTTCCGGAACCTATCGTTACTATGTCCACGACTACACCAATCGGAATTCGTCATCGACCTCGTATCTGGCCAAATCCGGAGCGAAGGTTGTGGTTTACAAGGGTTCCAAACAGGTTGCAACCTATAAGGTCCCGACCAGCAAGGGAGGCAACCTGTGGCATGTCTTTGATATTGTCAATGGATCGATTAAAAAAGTGAATACCGTGGGCTATACAAGCGACTATAGAAACCTGCCGTAAGCGATCGGGATAATCGCCAGTTTGATAATCAAAAGAAACCAGTTGATAAAGGTGTTCTCTCCTTTATCAACTGGTTTTCTGTTGGTATATGTTTTTTCAAAAACGCTGCTTATCCTTCGTAATCGCCCTCGTTCTCCCAGTTGTGCCAAACGTTCTGGACGTCGTCGTTGTCCTCCAGCGCATCCAGCAGCTTGCGCATACGGGCCATATCCTCTTCCTTCTCCAGCGTGATCGTGTTGGACGGAACCATCTCGACCTCAGCCTGTACGAAGGTCAGACCACTCTCCTGCAGGGCATCGCGAACCGTCGTGAATTCCTCCGGGGCGGTAAATACCTGGAAGACATCCTCATCCGCCTGGAAATCATCGGCGCCGGCATCCAGTGCGGTCATCATGATCTCGTCCTCATCCAGATCGCCGCGCTCAATTACCAGAACGCCCTTCTGCTCAAACTGCCAGGATACACAGCCCGCATTGCCGAGGCCAGTGCCGAACTTGTCAAAATAGTGACGGACATCGGCAACCGTGCGGTTTCTGTTGTCGGTCAGGGTTTCGCAGATGACGGCGATGCCGGACGGGCCATAGCCCTCATAGGTATTGGATTCATAGCTTACGCTGCCGTTGTCACCGCTGAAACGATCGAGCATACGCTTGATATTGTCCTTCGGGACATTGTTTGCCTTTGCATCCGCGATTACATCGCGCAGTTTGCTGTTGGTTTCCGGGTTTGCACTGCCGCCTTCCTTGATCGCAACCGCCATTTTACGTCCAATCTTAGTGAAAATAGCTGCACGCTTTGCGTCGTTTGCACCCTTGGTTTTCTGAATATTATGCCATTTGGAATGTCCAGACATAGGTTTGTACCTCCTGTATGATAATGAAATGATGGGAATCAAAATATAGAAAAAGCGCCGGTACACGCTAACAATTTATTATATCAAACGAAAAAGTTCTTGACAAGACGATTTCTTTGAAAAACAGGGAATAATAGAAAAATTTTTGGACAAAATAGGATTGTACTGTGAAAAGAGGTGATTTGTATGTCGAGAGAGAACTCTCAGAACCAGAATCAGAAGCAGAACAACAATCAGAAGCAGGATCAGCAGAACCAGCAGAACCAGTCCAATCAGAAGAAGCAGAACAACTGCAACAACAGCCGCAATAAGAAGAATTCTTCGGAATTCTAAAAACGGCAGACGGGATAAGAGGAATCGGCTCAGAGTGGCGGATTCCTCTTATTGCTGTTTTTTTTTCTGTGCAGCCCATTCCTGCGCGGCGGGAAGGAGGGCAGCGAACAATTCATTCAGCCGGGCATACTCCTGCCGCAGATACAGCCAGCCGAACAGCGCCTCGACGGCAGTGGCATGGGCGTATTCGGAAACCGAAGAGGTTTTCGGAACGGATTTTGGCTTGGAATTGCGCCCGCGACGGAAGACATCTTCCTCCTCTTCGGTCAGCAGGGGGAGGATTGCTGCGGCACCGGCAGCCTGTGCGCCGGCGCAAACCAGACGGATGGTCTCCCGGTGAAGATTGCGGTTTGTGACCAGACCGGAGGTGGTCAGCCAGGAGCGGGTCATAATCTCATAAACACAGTCGCCCATATGGGCCAGCGCAAGCGAACTCATGGCGCGAAGCTGGTTGTTATCCATGGACGGATGAAGGAAATCTGTCATTTTTACATCCTTTCTGAGGAATTGTTAAAAAAATTTTCCAATAAATATTCACAATTTGAAAAAATAGAGCTATAATATATGCGTATATTATAGCGCACATAAAACGGTTTGACCAGTCTCTGTTCAGATTGGGACAACCAGTTCCGGAAAGGAAGTAGACTATGACGATTATACATATCAAGGAAGGCGAATTTGAGAAGGAAGTGGAGCAGGCTCCTCTGCCGGTGTGCATTGATTTCTGGGCAGATTGGTGTGAGCCGTGCCGTATGCTGTCACCGGTCATGGATGAACTGGCAACCGCCTACTGCGGAAGAATGAAATTTGTGAAGATCAATATCGACGAAGCCCCGCAGATCGCGGTAGAACATCGGATTATGTCGATTCCGACGGTCAGTGTATTTGTCGGAGGAAAAGAGGTCAAGCGCCTGATTGGCCTGCGGGACAAAGCGGAACTGAAGCAGGAGCTGGACAGCATCCTGTTGAAATAAAAATAGAGATGGAATAAATGAACCGGTCGGCATACGCTGGCCGGTTTTTCATCAGGAAAAAACTCCCCCACATATTTCGCGTCACCAAGTGCAGACTAAGCGCATAGACTGCGTGCGGGGATGAAAAAAAGAGCTTCCCGAAAAACGGGAAGCTCTCTGTTTGTGACGATAGATGAGAATTACTCAGCGTCAACCTTAGCCATGTGCTCAACGAGCATCAGCAGCTTGTTGGAGTAGCCCCACTCGTTGTCATACCAGGAGATAACCTTTACGAAGGTATCGGTCAGGTATACACCAGCGGTAGCGTCGAAGATGGAGGTACGAGCATCGCCCAGGAAGTCAGAAGAAACAACAGCATCCTCGGTGTAGCCCAGAACGCCCTGCAGGCCGCCCTCAGCGATCGGAGTCTCAGAAGCCTTCTTCATTGCTGCGCAGATGTCATCCTTGGTAGCCGGCTTAGCCAGATTTGCGGTCAGGTCAACAACGGATACGTCCAGGGTCGGAACACGCATGGAGATACCGGTCAGCTTGCCGTTCAGCTTCGGATAAACCTTGCCTACTGCCTTAGCAGCGCCAGTGGAGGACGGGATGATGTTGCCGGAAGCAGCACGGCCACCGCGCCAGTCCTTCTTGGACGGACCGTCAACGGTCTTCTGGGTGCCAGTGGTGGAGTGTACGGTGGTCATCAGACCCTCCGTGATGCCAAATGCCTCGTCCAGAACCTTGGCGATCGGAGCCAGACAGTTGGTGGTGCAGGAAGCGTTGGAAACGAACTGCATATCCTTGGTGTAGGTGTCCTGGTTTACGCCGTAAACGAACATCGGGGTAGCGTCCTTGGACGGAGCAGACATGATAACCTTCTTAGCGCCTGCATCGATGTGGCCCTTAGCGGACTCCTGGGTGAGGAAGAAGCCAGTGGACTCAACAACGTAATCTACGCCGATCTCGCCCCACGGAATCTCTTCCGGCTTGAACTTAGCATATACCTTGATTTCCTTGCCATTGACAATGATAGCATCCTCGGTGTATGCGATGTCACCGGTGTACTGGCCATGCATGGTGTCATAACGCAGCATGTAAGCCATGTAATCCGGAGTCATTCCCGGATCGTTGATGCCAAGGAACTCAATGTTTTCGTTCGACAGACCAGCACGGAATACCATGCGGCCGATGCGGCCAAAGCCGTTGATACCTACTTTGATAGACATAGTAGCAATATCCTCCTTATTTGATTAAAAATTGACATATTTACTGGAACAACCATATTATACAACAGTGTTTGTCCGTTAGGCAATACCTGAATTGTAAAAATTGCAAAAGTGTTTCGAGAAAATTTTCATATTTTTGTTCATCAATGTGATTTTTCTGTTATAATATTGGGAGAAATTTGTCGAATCTTGGCGAATTGAGAGGAGGGGACATGCCGATGGACGAAATGCAATTGTTACATCTTTCACAAGATGGATTGCAGGGCATCCTTCAAACGATGGAACTGTACCACAAAGCGGCGGTTGTGGCCTCGGAACAGCTTATGGTTTTGCAGCAGACCGAAGACGGGGGACGGCTGTTTGCGTCCGGCAGCTTTTATTCTCTGGAAGACCATCTGTCACCGGAGGCCTGCCGGGAGATTCGCCGATGCATCGAATTCGGGGAAGAGGGGCAGACCCGTGAGACGCTGGTAGGGGTGGAAAAGGCCATCCGCATCCTTCCGCTCGGAGATCGGGTTCTGCTGCTGTTTGAGGATGCACAGGAGCGGTTTCCGGCGCTGTTGCTGGATGCCGCCAGAATGCGCCAGAGCGCATCGGTCCTGCTGGCGACGGTCAGCCAGATCGAGGCGCTGCCGGGGGGAGAAACGGCGGCTGCGCGGATTCGCCGGGAAGCGATGCGGCTGATCCGGCAGGCATCTCATTGTGAACTGCTCGGTGGGGAGAACACGTCGGCGGGTTGCTCTGCCTGTGACATCGGTGCACTGGTGCACAAGCTGGGCGGTGTCCTGCGGGAAAAGGGGATTTCCATCCAGACAGAGGCGCCGGTCGGGCTGATGCTGGCGGGGGATGCGGCGTTGATCCATTCCGCGGTGATGACACTGATTTCCAACAGCCTGCGCTATGGCGGGGAGAAGGTCCAGATCCGCCTGCGCGCGCAACGGCATGACGACGGCGTACTGCTCCGCATTGAGGACGACGGGCCGGGCATGTCCGCCCAGGCGATTGCGCGGCAGGCGAACGGCTGGAAGCAGAAGGATGCCGGCCTGCTGGACGGCGATTGGGGAATGGGCATTCCATTTGCGAGCCGTGTCGCGGAGCTGCACGGCGGACGGTTGTACTATTTGTATGGAAAGCCCGGCTGTACCGTGTGTCTGATGCTGCGGGATGTGGAACTGGGAGAACTGGAGAGCGGCGCGGTGTACGAGAGCGACAGCCTGAGTGCGGTGGATGTCGAGCTTTCGGTGGTACTGGGGGCGGATGCCTATCGTGCTGCGGGGAAAGCGCAGGGCTGATTGCTATGGATACCATC
The DNA here is from genome assembly GCA_030539335.1 of Eubacteriales bacterium. Lineage (GTDB taxonomy): Bacteria > Bacillota > Clostridia > Oscillospirales > Butyricicoccaceae > Butyricicoccus_A. The sequence continues at coordinate 121,944 of JAUNSG010000003.1, forward strand.
GGCAGAAGAAGCGGAATGTGCTTCTTCTGCCTTTTTGTTCCGTCAACAGGATATCCGGAAAACCGGGATTTTATGCGATGGAAACGGAGCGGGCTGAAAAATTTCGGCGGCGCGGCGCGCAGGTTCTTGGCAAAATTTTAACACGTCGGAAGCAGAAGGACGTACAAATGGAGAAATGCTGGGGGCAGGAGTGACCAAAATGAAAACCTTCCCAAAAATAAACCGACTTTCCACCAAAAAATTTCAAATAATTTGCAATCAGACCTTGAGAAGCGGCGCGAGAATCGGTATAATCTAAAATATAACGATATGTCCTAAGAGAGAGGAACGTGTCGAAGGAGTGATGGCCATGCCGGATTGCGGAGGGATGGCTGTGACGCCTGTAAAGTAAACGTCCATCGTGCGGAGGGTGAATCCGCACACAATGAACAGAGAGGTGAATCCATAATGGCGTACACGTTTCGTGGCGGTATTCATCCTGGCACTCATGACGATCCGGGATTCAAGGCCGCAACAAACAAAAAGCCGATCGAGATCCTGAAGGCACCGGATAAGGTAGTCCTTCCTGTTTCGATGCACATTGGCGCACCGGCCAAGCCGCTGGTGAAGAAGGGTGATATCGTAGACATGGGTCAGATGATCGCTGAGGCCGGCGGATTTGTGAGCGCCCCGGTACATGCTTCGGTTTCCGGCAAGGTAATTGAGGTTGCACCGCGTCTCCATCCGAACGGTTCCAAGGTTCTGTCGATTGTGATCGAGAACGACCATGAGGACAGACTGCATGAGTCCGTGAAGCCGAAGAATTTCGACGCAATGAGCAACGATGACCGCATTCAGGCAATCTGGGATGCCGGTATTGTTGGACATGGCGGCGCGACCTTCCCGACCCATGTCAAGATTAAGTCCGGTATCGGCAAATGTGATACCATCCTGATTAATGGTGCTGAATGTGAGCCGTACATCACATCCGACCACCGCCTCCTGCTGGAGCGTCCGGAAGAGATCGTCGAGGGTGTCCGTTATCTGGTAAAGATTATGGCGGTCAAGCAGGCGTTCATCTGTATCGAGCTCAACAAGCAGGATACCTTTGCTAAGATTGAAGAGCTGCTCGCAGGCGATCCGGTCATCAAGCTGGCTCCGCTGGAGTGCCGCTACCCGCAGGGTGCTGAGAAACAGTTGATTAACGCTGTTACCGGCCGTGAAGTACCGTCCGGCAAGCTGCCGGCAGACGCTGGCTGTGCTGTATTCAACGTTGATACCGCAGGCGCTGTTTATCGCTGCTTTGCCAAGGGCATGCCGGTCCTGCGCCGCGTTGTCACGATTTCCGGTTCGGCGATCGCAGAGCCGAAGAACCTGGAAGCGCGCACCGGTACTCTGATTACCGAATTGATCGATGCGTGCGGCGGCTTTAAGAAGGCGCCGAATAAACTTTTGGCTGGCGGCCCGATGATGGGCAATGCGCAGTTCTCTACCGATACGCCGGTCCTGAAGGGCACCAATGCTTACCTCGCCTTTGCCGAGGATGAGGACAAGCGTGTTGCAAATCCGACCTGCATCCGCTGCGGCCGCTGTGTTGGCGTCTGCCCGATGCATCTGACCCCGGTTTACATGAACATGTTCGCAGCAGAGAACAATCTGGAAGGCTGCGAGGAGTATGACGTCCTCGACTGTATCGAGTGCGGCTCCTGTGCTTATGTATGTCCGGCCCGTATCCCGCTGGTTCAGCAGTTCCGTGTTGCGAAGATGCGCGTTCAGGACAAGCGCAGAGCAGAAGCGGCTGCTGCGGAAAAGAAGTAAGGAGGGTAAATACATATGTATGATTTGAGCAATGTTGTAATTACATCCTCCCCGCACATTAAGAGCAGTGAGGATACCCGTTCGATCATGCTCGATGTTGTCATCGCGCTGATCCCATCCCTGTGTGTGTCCACGTACGTATTTGGACCGCGCGCCATTGTGATGACTCTGGTTTCGATCATCGCCTGTGTCCTGTTTGAGGCAGCGTATGATAAGATCCTGAAGAAGCCGTCCACCATCGGCGACCTTTCCGCCGTGGTCACCGGCACCCTGCTTGCCTTTGTCGTTCCGGTTACGCTTCCGTACTGGATGCTGATCATCGGCGCCGGCATTTCCATGATCTTTGCGAAGTGCCTGTTCGGCGGCCTTGGCAAGAACTTTATCAACCCGGCTCTGGCCGGACGTGCATTCCTGATGGCTTCCTGGCCGGTTGCCATGACCACCTGGGTTGCGGCTCACGGTTCGGTCAGCCTCGGCTCCACGGCGGATGCTGTTTCGGTAGCAACCCCGATGGCAATCCTGAAGGGCACCTCGGACGATACCCTGCCGAGCCTGCTCAACATGTTCCTCGGACAGATCGGCGGCTCTATGGGTGAAGTTTCCGCACTGGCTCTGCTGGTTGGCGGTGCTTACCTGCTGTACCGCAAGGTCATCACCATCCACATCCCGGCAGCATACATCCTGACGGTTGCCGTTCTGACGCTGATCGCTCCGACCGGCGGCCTGAGCAACATTCAGTCCATGCTGTACAATGTATTCGGCGGCGGTCTGATGCTCGGTGCGATCTTTATGGCAACCGACTACGTCACCTCCCCAGTATCCAAGAAGGGTCAGGTCGTCTTTGGCATTGGCTGTGGCCTGCTGACCTTTATGATCCGCAAGTGGGGCGGCTATCCGGAAGGTGTCTGCTACTCCATCATGATCATGAACTGCACGGTTTGGCTCATTGATAAATACACTCGCCCGACGAAGTTCGGCGCACCGGCAAAGCAGAAGAAGGAGGGCTGAGTCATGGCAAAGCAGAAGAATGAATATGTACAGCTCGGCGGTATCCTTTGTGGAATTACGCTGGTAGTTGCACTGGTACTCGGCGGCGTAAACGCGGTCACTGTGGGACCGATTGCAGCGAACAATGAAAAGACGACGCAGGACGCCCTTGCTGCACTGATTCCGGACTGTGAAGCGGAGCAGTTGGACGTTCCGGAGGGAACGACCGCAGACGGCTACAGCGCTACGGTTGAAATTGCGTCGGCATATAAGATGACGGACGCCAATGGTGAAGTTGCAGGTTATTGTATCGAAGTAACGCCGACCGGCTTCGGCGGTGCGGTTGACACGATGGTTGGCATCCTGCCGGACGGCACGGTTGCAGGCATCAAGATCCTGAGCTGCAGCGGTGAGACTCCGGGCCTCGGTGCAAAGGCAACGGAGGAAGAGTTTTATGGCCAGTTCGCTGGTCAGCCGGCAGATGGCTCGGTCAAGGTTGCCAAGGATGGCGGCGAGATTGCTGCAATCACCGGCGCAACCATCACCTCCCGCGCAGTTACCAACGGCGTAGACGCTGCGGCAAGCTATGCGGCAAGCCTGAGCTAAGGAGGGGCGTAACATGAATATTGCAAAACAGTTTAAGGAAGGCCTGGTTACCAACAACCCGGTTATGGTACAGCTGATCGGCATGTGCCCGACCATGGCGACCTCGACTTCTCTGACAAACGGTATCGGCATGGGCCTCTCGGCAACCGCCGTACTGATTTGCTCGAATATCGTAATCTCCCTGCTGCGTAAGATCATCCCGAATAAGGTTCGGATCGCAGCATACATCACCATCATCGCGGGCTTCGTAACCATGGTCGACCTGCTGCTCCAGGCATTTATTCCAAGCCTGTCCGCATCCCTCGGCCTGTTTATCCCGCTGATCGTCGTTAACTGTATTATCCTTGGCCGTGCAGAGTCCTGTGCATCCAAGACCCCGGTTCTTCCGTCTGCTGTTGACGGTGTCTGCATGGGTCTCGGCTTCACCTTTACGCTCTGCATCCTGTCTGTCATCCGTGAGCTTCTGGGCGCTGGCACCATCGGCGGCGGTCTGATTACCGTCTTCTCCCAGCCGGCTACCATTATGATCCTTCCGGCAGGCGGCTTCCTGACGCTGGGCTGTGTAATCGCGGTAATGCAGAAGATTCTGCAGAAAGGAGAGTAATCGAACATGACACAGGTTTTATCTATTGCTCTCGGCGCAATTCTGATCAATAACTTTATTTTCTCGCAGTTCCTGGGCTGCTGCCCGTTCTTCGGCGTATCCAAGAAGATTGACACGGCAGTTGGCATGGGTATGGCCGTAACCTTCGTTATGGGCCTCGCTTCCATCGTTACCTGGCTCATTCAGACCTTTGTTCTGGATCCGCTGGGACTGGGCTTTATGCAGACGGTTGCATTCATCCTTGTCATCGCTACCCTCGTACAGTTCGTAGAGATGTTCATGATGAAGTCCATGCCGTCTCTATATCAGGCTCTGGGCGTATTCCTGCCGCTGATTACCACGAACTGTGCAGTTCTTGGTGTCGCACTGCAGAACATCCAGAACGGCTACAATTTCATCGAGTCTGTTGTATACGGTGTCACCGGTGGTCTCGGCTTTACGCTGGCAATTGTCCTGTTCGCTTCCATCCGTGAGCGTCTGGATGCTTCCGCTAAGACCCCGAAGTGCTTTGATGGCTTCCCGATTGCTCTGGTTTCCGCGTCCCTGCTCTGCATGGCGTTCCTCGGATTCAGCGGCATGAAGATCTGGTAATAAGGGGAGGAAACTGAATCATGATGACTATTATTTATGCGGTGCTGGTGCTTGGTGTCATGGGCCTGCTTTTCGGCCTGATCCTGGCATTCGCATCCAAGGTATTTGCTGTCGAGGTTGACGAGCGTATTCCGGCGGTACAGGAGTGCCTGCCGGGTGCAAACTGCGGCGGCTGCGGCTATCCGGGCTGTAACGGCCTGGCTACCGCAATTGTAGAGGGCAAGGCCCCGGTCAACGGCTGTCCGGTTGGCGGCGCAGAGTCCGCAGCAAAGATCGCCGCAGTCCTGGGCGTTGAGGCCGGCTCCTCGGAGAAGATGGTTGCCCATGTGCACTGTTCCGGCAGCTGTGACAACGCCAAGAACCGTGCCAAGTACGAAGGCATTGAGGACTGCCTCGGTGCAGTCCGTGTGGCAAACGGCTACAAGGAATGTGCATTTGCCTGTCTCGGCCTGGGCACCTGTGAAAAGGCCTGCCCGTTTGGCGCCATCAAGGTGGTCAACGGTGTTGCCAAGGTAGATGCTTCCAAGTGTACGGCATGCTCCAAGTGTGTCTCTGCTTGTCCGAAGCATATCATCAGCCTCGTACCGGACAAGAACAAGGTCCGTATCGACTGCTCCTCCAAGGAGAAGGGCAAGCCGGTTATGGATGCCTGCAAGGTCGGCTGTATCGGCTGCTCCCTGTGTGTCAAGACCTGTAAGTTTGATGCCATCCATATGGATGGAAACATTCCGGTGATCGACTATGATAAGTGTAAGGGCTGCCAGATGTGTGCAAAGGCCTGCCCGCGCCACATCATCGAGCCGTGGAACACGGAAGAGAAGATCAAGGAGCTTGCAGAGATCAAGGCAAAGCAGGCTGCTGCTAAGAAGGCTGCCGCAGAGAAGGCCGCTGCTGCTAAGGCGGCTGCCGCTGCCAAGGCAGAGGAGAAGTAATTGTAATCCCGTTTTGAGCGGGAGTTAGGAGAACGCTCATGAGGAATCCCAGACGAAACAACCGAAGGAAGAACCGCTTAGCAGGGCTTGTGGTGGTGATACTTCTCGTCGTGGTAGTACTCATGAGCGCTTTTCTTGTTCTGCGTTGTCTGAGCTTCGATGAGAATGGAGCGCATGTCAAGGACCGTTATGGTATCTTGGCGGCCGAAGGCAGCAGTGCCGGTCTGGTCGACTATTCCCGCTATGCCACCGGAAGTGGAATGGTGGTATCGGAGGATGGAACACCGCCGTCAGACGACGAAGAAAAGGAAGAGCGAAGGAAGGAATTGCTCGGTACGCCGGAGGAAATCCGGGCGATTGTTATTGAGCCGAAGGATCTGACCTATGATGACGATTATCTCAATCAGGTTCTGGCGCTTGCTTCGTCCGGAACACTGGATACCGTGATCGTGGATCTGAAGGACGATCAGGGCTATCTCACCACACAGATTTCGACAACTGCGGTGGATCCATCTACCGTACAGACGGTATATTCGGACGAATTTCCCGATGCGGTTGCGCAGCTCAAGTCTGCCGGCGTCCGTGTGATTGGGCGCATCTATGCGTTCCGCGACAACATGGCGACGCGGCAGAACAACGATTTGTCCTGCTGGTATGCCTCAGCGAGCACCAATTGGCTGGATGCCGAGGACAACCGCTGGCTGGATCCGACGGACCCACTGGTCGTCCAGTACCTCTGTGATATCGTGACAAAGGGCGTAGAGATTGGCTGTGATGAATTCTTACTTGCCCAATTCTGCTTCCCGGAGGGTGCGACCGAGCTGATTTCATATGACAATCCGGGCAGTCCGGACACGGTGATCCCGAACGATCTGAAACAGATCCAGGAAGCCGCCGGGGATATCCCCATCAGCCTATATATCGAACGTCCGACAGAGGACCGCACAGCAGTCGGTCAGGATCTGTCCGTGCTGGAGGATATGGTTTATCGGCTCGTTGCGTCGCCACTTTCGATTCAGGGGACCGAGGACGAAAGTGCGGTAACCACCATGAAAGATGCGATTGCCGAGCGTGCCGGAACCGATCTCAAGATAACGCCGGTTTATACCAACCGGGACAATTGGACAGCATCGTATGGCACGGCAGTCTATGATCCGCAGGGTGATATCTATCAGCTGTTCTATTTGAATTGAAATAAAAGTACAGGGAAGGAATTCTCTGTACTTTTTTGTATGGAAATAGAGCGCATGATAAGAATATCTTGCATTTTCATGAAAGAGCAGGTAAAATAAGTATAAATTGTAAACGGGAATTATATGGGATATTATAATGAAATAGGGGGAGCCTTTGCGATGAAACAATGGATACTGGCCGTTCTGTTGACTGTTAGTGGATTGCTCACCGTGAGTGCGGTGGCTATAGAGGATACAGAGGTAGAGCCTGTTATCATTTCTCATGAAAATGTTATTCATGATATAGGCACGAGCACGAATATTGCACAGAGTATTTGTAGTGACGGCAAGAGATATGTGTATTATTGCGTTTATCAGGGGAATGATAATAAACCAACTTTAATTAAGCGATATGATACAAGGACGGGGGAAATTTTCACTTCTACAGATAATCATGTGTATGGACATGCCAACGGAATGGCATATGTGCCAGATGAAGACATGCTGTATGTGGTATCTCTGGACGGGAACAGTACGATCTATCAGGTCAATGCTAGGACATTGAATTATGTATCTGAATTTTCCATTGAAGAGAAAATATGCAAAAATATTCCAGGGGCAAGTGAGTGCGGCGCGATTGCTTATGATTCGGTTCGGGATCAGTTTCTGTGTTTGATTAGCCCCTATGATGGAAAACGAGCCTTCGCGGTTTTTGACCGGAAAAGAAATTTCAAACAGTATAAAGAATTTACAAAGGTTTATACAGCGGGCGGGATTGCTTCTGATGAGAATTATATTTATTTAACTTATTGGCAGAGTGCAAAGAAAAATTGGCTTTCTGTTTTTGACCGCGGTGGCAATGAACTCACAAAAATTCCAATGAATTGGTATAAAGAGATAGAAGGCGTGGCAAAGATCGGAAATGATTATTACCTGGCCTTTAATGACACTGGCTACCGGGCGGTCGAAATTGAAAAATGTACGATTTGTGGTCTGCAAACAGGCGGACATCCCTATGACGACGGCGTTGTGACAACACAACCGACCTGCACGGAAAAGGGCGTTAAGACGTATACCTGCACACTTTGCAAGAAGACGAAAACAGAGCCAATTCCGGCGAACGGACATAAGCTGACCAAAACACCAGCAAAGGAAGCAACCTATGCTCAGGTTGGAAACAAAGAATATTATACCTGTACGGTATGTAAGAAGCTGTTTGCGGATGCAGAGGCAAGAGAAGAAACCTCGATGAAGGATGTTTTATTGGTTCGTTTGGTGAAAACACCGTTGAATCAATGCAAAGTAACGTTGTCAAAGTCTTCGTATATTTATAATGGAAAGGCAAAAAAGCCCACGGTCACTGTGAAAAATGGATCGAAAACGGTTTCGCGCAGCGAGTATACCGTGGCATACAGCAACAACAAGAAAGTTGGCAAAGCTACGGTTATTCTCACTGCGAAGTCCGGAAGTGTGAATTTCGCAGGCAAGATCAGCAAGACGTTTACCATTAATCCGCCGGCGACATCGTTGCGAACAGTCTCATCTGGTACCAAAAGTTTTACGGTAAAATGGAGCAAAAAGACGACCCAGACAACGGGATACCAAATCCAATATTCCACCAAAAGTAGCTTTGCGGGCGCGAAGACAAAGACGATTGCGAAAACCAAGACAACTTCAACAAAGGTTTCCAAGCTGACGGCGAAGAAGAAATATTATGTACGTATTCGCACGTATAAAACTGTTGGTGGCAAAAAGTATTATTCTTCATGGTCCAAAGCAAAAAATGTGGTAACGAAAAAATAAGCATGAAAGGTCTGCCGGTTCTTCCGGCAGATTTTTTTCAGACGGCAGGGAAAAACAGAAGGAACGTTTCTTCGCAAAAAAATTCCTTGATTTTTGCGTACGTTCACAAAAAAGACATCCTTTTTCTGCACAAATGACGTATAATAGGGACAGATCATAAGGAGGAAGCACTATGGCTAAGAAAATTCTGATTGTAGAAGACGACGAGCATATTCGTGAGCTTTTACGGCTTTACCTCGAGCGCGAGGGATATAAAATTATTGAAGCAGAAAACGGACAGGTTGGCGTGGAAAAGTGGCGCGAACAGGATCCGGATATGATCCTGTTGGACGTCATGATGCCGATCATGGACGGATGGCAGGTGTGTAAGATTGTCCGCGAGGAAAGCAAGGTGCCGATCATCATTATGACGGCAAAGGGCGAGACCTTTGACAAGGTCAATGGCCTGGAAATGGGGGCAGATGACTATATTGTCAAGCCGCTGGAGATGCGGGAGGTAGTTGCCCGTGTCCGTGCAATTTTCCGCCGCTTTGCTCCGGAGGAGAAGGAAAAGATTTCGTTCGACAAGCTGACGATTGATAAGCAGGCGTATGATTTGGTGATTGATGGCAAGCGCGTGGATGCGCCGCCGAAGGAGATCGAACTGTTGTATTTCCTGGCACAAAGCCCGAATCGCGTCTTTACCCGTGCACAGCTCCTGGATGAGGTCTGGGGCTTTGATTATGCGGGTGATACGCGCACGGTAGATGTACATATTAAGCGCCTGAGAGAGAAGCTGGACGGCGTCAGCGACAAATGGGCTATCTCTACGAAGTGGGGCGTCGGCTATAAGTTTGAGACCTTTGACAAGGACTGATCGGCAATGAGAAATCTGTTTGTCAAAACCTATGTGGCGTTCGCAGCGCTGATTTTGGTCAGCTTTACGTTCGCCGGCAGTGTGTTCCTGGCACAGATCAGCCGATATTCGGTGCAGCAGAAAAAGACACAGCTTGAGACCTCGGTTAGCAACGTCCAGGCGTTGGTGGAACACAACCAGAGTGTCTTTACCAGTGAAAAGGGAAGCAGTATCCTGACCCTGTATTTGCAGCAGATGGCAATCAGCTCGAGCAGCCAGATGATGGTGGCGGATGAAAATGGGCATGTTCAGATCAGCGCTTCCGGCGACGATGCGTCAAATGAGCTGGGGGCGGATGAACTGAGCGACGATCTGCTCAATGAGATCAAAGAAAACGATGTGTTCTTTGGCCTGGGAACGCTCAGCGGCTTGTTTTCCGAGGACTATTATATTGCCGGCGTGCGCTGTCAAGATGAGGCCGGCGGCACGCTGGCGATTGTCATTGCGGCGACACCGGCGGGGGAGACACGGACACTGATGCAGGATGTCGCCCGGACCTATGTACTGATTGTCTTTTTGACGCTGATTCTGACGCTGATTATCAGTTGGTTCCTGTCCGATATCCTGACGCGCCCGTTAAAGGGGATCGTGGGCGCAGCCAAGCAGTTTACGCGCGGGGAATTTGACGTCCGCGTTTCGGAGGACAACAACTGCGATGAAATTGATGAGCTGGCCGTCAGCTTTAATAATATGATATCCACCTTACAGCAGCAGGAGGAGCTTTCCCGCGGCTTTGTTGCGAATGTATCGCATGAACTGAAGACGCCGATGACCTCCATCAGCGGCTTTGCAGACGGCATGCTGGATGGCACCATTCCACCGGAGAAGCATCGCCAGTATCTGGAGATCATTTCACAGGAATCCCATCGTCTGAGCCGGATGGTGCTGCGTATGCTGGATACAGCGCGCATTGAATCTGGTGAAATGGTCATCACACCGATGCCGTTTGACCTCTCGGACACAGCGATTCAGGTGCTGCTCAGCTTTGAAAAGCAGCTGGAGAGCAAGCAGTTGGAGGTCGATGTGGATCTTGAGGATTATCTCATGGTCAACGGGGACCGCGATTATATCTATCGAGTTGTGTATAATCTGGTGGATAACGCCGTAAAATTTGTGGAAGAGAAGGGCCGACTGACCATCAAAGCGGAAACGCAAGGGAAAATGGCACAGTTCCTCGTCCGCAATACCGGCTCGATGATCCCACAGGAGGATCTGCCGCGTGTCTTTGACCGGTTTTATAAGGTTGACCGTTCGCGCAGTATGGATCGGACGGGGGCCGGATTGGGTCTGTATTTCGTCAAATCCATTGTTATTCTGCATGGCGGGGATATTTCCGTGCAGTCCAATTGCGGGGAGACGGAGTTTTCCTTTACGATGCCGTTGGCGCCAAAACCGTCCGGCACAAGCAGCAATGTTCCGGAATTGACACAAAATTGACACAAAAATAGATACTTTCTGAGGACGAAAAAGCTATTTTTTGTGAAGGGAGTCGAAATACACAAAATCTTAACATTGGCAACAAAGAAAGGTCATACTTTTACGGTACAATACAGACAGAAAACCAAAGGAGGTATCCTCACATGGATGAGTTTCATCGGAATACATCTCAGAACCCGAACGAATCGGAGGAGCAGACAACACCGTTCCAGACTCCGGTTCGCGGATCCTCTCCCGGCGGCGCCCAGCACCAGGACGCGCAGCAGAACACGCAGCGCATGGACTATGGTACAGGGCCAAAGGCCGGAGGAGATTCCCGGCAGCAGAATCCATATTCACAGAATACGCAGCAGGGCACGGACAGCCGCTCCGGACAGAATACACAGAGCAGCGGCAATCCGTACAGCCAGCCGGGCGGCAATCCCTATGGACAATGGGGCCCGCCAGGCGGTCAGCCAAAGAAGCCGAAAAAGGGCTCGAAGGGCATCAAGATTGCCATCTGCGGCGTGATTATTGCACTGGCGGCCTTTGCCGGTGGAATTGTTGTCAGCGGAGGCCTTCCGTCTGGTCCGGCCATGTCCAGTCAGGACGGGAATGTGTCGGCAGCGGGCAGCGGACTGCCGGAGGATTCGACAAAAGTACAGATCACCAATACCCAGACGACGGGGGAAGGCGAAGATGCCGATGACGGCAAGACGAGTACACAGATTTACAAAGAGGTGTCCCCGTCGATCGTCAGCATCATTGCCGATGATATCACGCTCGGAGAAGAGGCATCCGGTTCTGGTGTCATCATGAGCGCAGATGGCTATATCATCACCAACCAACATGTCGTCGATGGCGGCAACAAGTTTACGGTTCTGCTCAGCGACGGCACGCAGTACGAGGCGGAGCTGATCGGCGAGGACGACAAGACCGATCTGGCCGTGCTCAAGATTGATCCGAAGGAGGATCTGACGGCGGCAGAATTTGGCGAATCGGATAAGCTGGAAGTTGGCGACCGCTGCTATGCGATCGGCTCCCCTGGCGGTGTGGAATATCAGAATACCTTTACCGGCGGCTATATTTCAGCCATCAACCGCGATGTCACGATTAATGACCGTGTGATGACCCTGCTCCAGACGGATGCGGCGATCAACCCCGGCTCGTCCGGCGGCGCGCTGATTAACAAGTATGGCCAGGTCATTGGCATCACCTCTTCGAAGCTCTCGTCCAGCTCGTCGAGCGAGGCAAGCTTTGAGGGCATGGGCTTTGCCATCCCGATGTCCACTGCCGAGGATATTGTCAACGAACTGATTGCCTATGGTAAGGTGACGGGACGTCCGGCGATCGGCATCAGCGGTTACGACGTGGATGAGACCGCGGCAAAATACTATGATGTACCGCAAGGTGTCCTGGTATCCAACGTAGATGAAGCGTCGGATGCCTATGCACAGGGCGTAAAGGCAAATGATATCATTATCAAGGTCAATGGCAAAGAGATCACCTGCATGAGTGATATCAATACGATCAAGGAGGATTTCTCCGCGGGAGATAAGATGACGCTGACGGTTTACCGTTCCGGCAAAACCAAGGACATCGAGATCACCCTGATGGATGAATCCGATCTGGACAGCTCCTCCTCAAGCTCGTCCAGCTCGGGATCCGAGGAAGATCAGGATGGCTACTATGGCTATGGAACCAATCCATACTATGGCTACGGCTATGGGGATGGAAACAGCTACAGTACCAATCCGTTCAGTGGATATGGATATTGATCCCAAAGAAAATCCCACCCAGGAATGCTTACAGACGGAAACGCAGCCTTGTGTTTCCGTCTGTTCTTTGTTACTATAAAAAGGAAGGGAATCCATCCATTTGAATCTGTTATTGGGAGAGGGTATCATGAAAAAGACAGTTTTGTTTGTGTTGTTGGAGCAATATGCCGATTGGGAGGCAGCCTATCTGTCCTCCGCCATCTATCTGCTGGGAGAAGGCCGCTATGAGGTCAAAACCGTGTCTCTGACCAGGGATACCATTTCATCCATCGGGGGATTCCATACGAAGCCGGATTACGATATCCATTCGGCTCCTTCGGCGTACGAAGCGTTAATCCTGATCGGCGGCATGACGTGGCGGGAGGAATCGGCACGTCAGGTGGAACCGTTGGTGGAACATTGCCGTCAGAATGCGAGGGTGCTGGGCGGAATCTGCGATGCCTCCGCCTTTCTGGGAACCGTTGGGGCGCTCAACCAGGTCAGGCATACGAGCAACGATTTGAATGATGTAAAGCAGTGGGCCGGCGAAGCGTATACCGGAGAGGCGAACTATATCCGCCAGCAGGCGGTACGGGATAAGAAGGTTGTCACGGCGAATGGCACAGCCGCATTGGAGTTCGCGAAAGAGGTTTTACTCGCGTTGGGAGTGGCGGAGGAAGAAAAGATCCAGGGATGGTATCAATTTCACAAGCTGGGCTATTATGAGGCTCCGATGCCGCAGATGTAAGCATTTGCAGTGCGGTTTTATGTTTCCGTTTGTTTTATGCTATAATCGGTATTGAATTGAAATTGTTGGAGGTTTTACCATGAGAAATCCATGGGAAGAGATTCCATTGTCTGATTATGAGAATCATATGAAGTTGGATTCTGTCATGCAGCTACAGGCGATGAACCAGATGATGAACGGGCAGTTTCATACATACCCGGTTGATTCGATTATGATTCTGGGGGTTGCCGGCGGCAATGGACTGGAACACATCGATCGTGAGAAATACAAAAAGGTGTATGGCATTGACATCAATGAAGGCTATTTAGAGGCAGTACAGGAGCGATATTCGAACCTTTCGGACATTCTGGAATGCCGAAAGATCAATCTGCTGGAGGAGGCGGACAAGCTTCCGAAGGCACAGATGGTCGTTGCCAATCTGCTGATTGAATACATTGGATACGAATGCTTTCAAAAGGCGATTGTCTCGGCAGAGCCGAAATACGTATCCTGTGGGATTCAGATTAACCTTGACGACAGCTGGGTCTCCGACTCCCCCTATCTCCATGTATTTGACGATCTTGACCGGGTGCATCACCAGATGGATGCGGATTCACTGCGGTGCGCCATGGAGGAAATCGGATATAAGCCGATTCGTGAATTGGACTATCCTCTGCCAAATGGAAAGAAGCTCGTGCAGTTGGATTTTGGAAAATAAATTTCCCGATACAAAGGGAATACAAAGAGAAAAACTCCACGGACAGATCCATTCTGCACGTGGAGCTTTTTTGATGTATGGCTATGCTGCGGGGGCCTCCGCCTCATGCAGTACGCCCCAGAGGTTGTACACCAGAATGGCAATGAGGACGATCACCGCACCGGCGAAGGACAGCGGTGTGATCGTCTCCCCCCAGAAGACCGCGACAAGGACTGGATTGAGCACCGGTTCGATGCCGTTGATCAGTGCCGCAGAGAGTGGATTGGTGTGCTTGGTGCCGATGGAAAAGCAGATGTATGCTATGCCAACCTGCAGGACACCGAGGAGGACGATGGCACAGAGCGTCTGCGGCGCAAAATTGCTTTCCCGCAGCACCATCGGGGAGAGGAAGACCACAGAGAACACCTGCCCGAAGAACAGGGACGACAGGCTGTCGCCGTCCGGGAACTGGTTCAGCAGGAACAGGATGCCATAGAACATGCCGGAGAAGATCGCACAAAGGTTGCCGAGCAGGCTTCCGGCGGCAAGGCTGTCCAGGAAAAAGCACAGGATACCGGCGAATACAACCGCGGCGGTGATGAGATCGGGTTTTGTGGGCCGGACATGGAACCACAGCGCCATGAACAGGATGATCCAGATCGGAGCGGTATACTGGAGGATGATCGCGTTGGCCGCGGTGGTCAGCTTGTTTGCCATGATGTACAGGGTGGTGACGCCGAGCGTGCTCAGGGCGCCGAGAAAGACCGTCCGGTTCCATTTGAGCTTGTGATGTGCCAGCCGGAAAAAGAGCGCAAAGACCGCCAGACTGAGCAGGCTGCGCACCCCGTTGATGGCCAGAGGCGACCAGGGGATCATCTTGCAGAGCAGGCCGCCGGTGGAAAACAGCAGGGAGGCACACAGCATCATGCCGATACCCAGGCGGGAGGAAGAATTCGTTGTCATAAAGATTGCCTCGTTTCGTGGAGGGGATTGCTTTTATAGTAACGCAGACGGACAGGAAAGGCAAGGGCAAAAAATCACCCGCAGGACAGACCGTCCTGCGGGTCAGCGTTTGTTGTCAATTAATCCGCCATCAGCTTGCAGACCTCATTCGAGAACGCAGCCGGATCGTCGATCGGCATACCCTCAATGAGCAGCGCCTGCGTGTACAGCAGAGAGGTGTACAGCTTGAGCTTCTCCTGATCCTCGGCATACAGCTTGCACAGCGTGTCGAAAATCGGATGGGTGCTGTTGATTTCGAGAATCTTCTCGGCGCTGACGCCCTGCTGATCGGGCATTGCGTTGAGTACCTTTTCCATCTCGATGGACAGAGAACCTTCGCTCGTCAGGCAAACCGGGTTGTTGACCAGACGGGAGGAGACACGGACTTCCTTGACCTTGCCATCCAGCGAATCCTTCATCAGGTCAAACATCGGACGGTTGTCCGCTGCCTTCTGCTCTGCTTCCTTCTTCTCGTCCTCGGAGGACAGATCCAGATCACCGGAAGCGATCGAACGGAACTTCTTGCCGTCCTCTTCCTCGAGCTGGAGGATGACAAATTCATCAATGTCGTCGGTCAGATACAGGATATCAAAGCCGTGCTTGCGGACCATCTCGGCCTGCGGCAGCTTGTCAATCTTCTCAATGCTGCTGCCGGCTGCATAGTAGATGTTCTCCTGCTCTTCCGGCATGGCCTCGCGGTATTCCTTGAGCGTGATATACTTCTTCTCATTTGCCGAGTAGAACAGCATCAGATCGCGCAGCTTGTCCTTGTCGGCACCATAGTTGTTGTAGGCGCCGACCTTGATGCGCAGGCCGAAGTTCTTCCAAATCTCGACATACTTGTCGCGGTCGTCCTTCTGCAGCTTGAGCAGCTCGGAACGAATCTTCTTTTCCAGGCTGAGGGCGATGGCCTTGAGCTGGCGGTCGTGCTGAAGGATCTCACGGGAGATATTCAGCGACAGATCCGGGGAATCCACCAGGCCGCGGACGAACGCAAAGTAGTCCGGCAGCAGATCCTCGCACTTGTCCATAATCAGGACGCCGGAGGCATACAGCTGGAGGCCCTTCTTGAAGTCCTTGGTGTAGTAGTCATAGGGCGGCTTCTGCGGGATGAACAGCAGTGCGTTGTACGATGCGCTCAGACCCTCGGTCTTGCTGTGGATGACATGCGCCGGCGGCATATAATCAAAAAACTTCTCGGTGTAGAACTGCTGATAATCCTCGTCGGTCAGGTCCTTCTTCGCCTTCTTCCAGAGCGGAACCATGGAGTTCAGCGTCTGTTCCTCGTACACCGTCTCATACTCCGGCTGGTAATCCTCCGGAGCGTCCTCCGGCTTCGGCTTCATCACCGGGTGCGGGAGGGTCATGCGGATCGGATAACGGATATAGTCGGAATACTTCTTGACCAGGCTGCTCAGCTTGTAGCCCTGCAGGAACTCGTCGTAGTTCTCTTCTTCGGAGGACTCCTTGATGGTCAGGATGATCTCGGTGCCAAAGCCATCCTTGGACGCCTCGGTGATCTCAAAGCCATCCGCACCGTCGGAATCCCAGCGGTATGCCTGCTCTTCGCCGCAGGCGCGGGAGATTACCGTGACATGAGAGGCAACCATGAAGGCCGAATAGAAGCCGACACCGAACTGGCCGATGATGTCCACATCCTCTGCGGAATCGTTCTCCTTCTTGAACTGAAGCGAACCGCTCTGTGCGATGACGCCGAGGTTGTGCTCCAGCTCGTCGCGGGTCATACCGATGCCGTTGTCGGTGATGGTCAGCGTGCGGGTATCCTGATCGGCGGCGAGACGGATTTCATAGCCGCCCTCCGGTGCGAGGGAGGAATCGGTCAGCGCGCGGAAATGGCGCTTGTCCACCGCGTCACTCGCGTTGGAAATCAACTCGCGGAGGAAGATTTCCTTGTGTGTGTAGATGGAGTTAATCATCATGTCAAGCAGACGCTTGGACTCTGCCTGGAACTCCTGCTTTGCCATTGTATATCAATCCTTTCTGAATGATTTGGTATCGGATTTAGCACTCTGTTTGTTTGAGTGCTAATATAGTGTAACGCAAAACAGCATAAAATGCAAGAGGGTTCTTTGTAAATAAATTGGAAACGACAGAACCGCAAAATCTGTCGAATGTGTGGGGGAATTTTGCGGAAACCGCAAAAGAAAAGACCGACCCGGGGAAATGGGTCGATCGGTGTATTTATTCATTGGGAAACGGCATATCCCATGCAGAGATGACCTTTCTTAGAAGAACGCCAGCTTTACGGCGAATGCAACGAAGATGACGAGAATAACTCCCATCATAATATAGGTGATGCGGTCATCACGCTTCTTTTTCTCCGCCTGACGCTGAGCGGCGGCCTGCTTGCGCTCCTGCACGGTTTTCTTTTGCTTCTTCGGTCTGCTCAAATCCAATCCCTCCCGTATTTCAAAATAAAAGGAAACATCCTGTTTCAGAATATCAGATTTTCGGTAGGCTGTCAATGACGGGAGTGGCATTTGTCGAACGCCATTCCATACGGAACCGGACGGCGGCTCGGCGGATAGCCGTGTATGGAGCGGTGCGCACAAGGGAAGGGTGTGAGCAATTGATACAAAAAAGAATTGGGAAAAATTCAATTTCTTTTGCATAGTATCTAAAAATGTGCTATGATAAGAAGAGATTAGGGGAAGCGTGGATTTTCGGGAAAATCTGCCTTTCGGATTCACAGGAGGGAACCACATATGGAAAAGCATATCAATACATCGATCTACACCAACGACCGCATTTTAGCCTGGCTGAAGTACTTCTCGGAGAAGGCAGGGCTGAATCTGGAGCGCGTAAAAATCATTGATACGACAGAGAAGAAAAAGAATGTCATTCCAAGTGTGGAAGCCAACCGCCGCGTCCTGATTTTTGTCGGGCCGGACAATCAGAACCTGTTCTATGATATGTGGATGGCCGGCCTTGGGGAATGTGAAGCATGGTTCAAGCCGGGCCTGGACCCGGTCGGAGACATCCAGCCGGCGAAGGTACGTGAGTGCATCAATCTGGAGATTCAGGAACCGACGGCAATTCTGATTATCAACAACAATGCCCACAGCAACCGCATCGGCATGAAGAACGATCATTTCTCCCGCGGTTCCGTCCGGTATGTCGGCAATGAGATCCGGGCGGTCATCGTCAGCAAGCTGGATATCACGGAGCAGGATACAATTTGCATCATCAGCGGCGAGAGCATCGCCGTCGAGGCCGCCATGATTGCCAGCGAGGGAACGATCATTACGGTGGAATACGGTCGCCATGACCGCCAGTCGATGGAGGACAACGTACAAAAATTCGGCCTGCACAATGTCGAAATCATTGACAACTGTGAGCCGGAGACGCTGATTCAGCTCCCGGTACCCGACCAGGCGTTTATCGTGGCGACGGACCGTCTGGAGCAGGAGATTGAAAATCTGCTCAAGGTCAATCCAAAGATGCGCTTTACGATTTACACCCTGGAGATGAACCTGCTATGTAAGATTCCGGCGATTTTTGAAAAGTTCGGTATTGAGAACATGGAGATCATCCAAATTGCGCTGTCCAAGCTGAACAGCAAGAATATCTTTGAGGCGCAGCCGGCGCCGTGGATTATCTCCGGCGAGATTGTATAAACCAAAGGAAAACCATCCTGCGCCGCGCGGCTCCGGTCTGGAACTGCGCGGCGCAGGCTTTGATGCGCATACTTGGGTGAAAACAGGGGAAAAGGGCGAGTTTTTTTGGAAAAGATGACAATTCCCATTCCTCCGGTCACATGCTATAATAAATTCGCAACGAGTAGCTCTTACTGGCGTAATTCCGGTTGTATAGGAGCTGTTCGTGCTTTTTTTATGCCCGAATAGCTTTGAATTCACACAAAAAGGAGTTTTTTCTTTATGAGCAATCAACCTGTTAAGCTGTGGAATAAGAATCTGGTATTGATTATTGTCATCAATTTCCTGGTTTTCCTGAACCATCTGATGATTCTATCGACCTTCCCGTTTTATGTCGATTATCTGGGGGGAACGGAGGCCCAGGCAGGACTGGCCGCAGCAATGTTTTCCATCGTCGCCGTTGTCTTCCGTCCGATCATCGGCTGGATGCTGGACAATGGCAAGCGTAAGATCATTCTGGTCATCGGCCTATGTGGCATGGCGCTGATGCCGATCGGCTATCTTCTGCTGGCGACCATGCTTCTTGCCTTTGTTTGCCGTATGCTGCACGGTGCATCGCTGGCGTTCTCCAATACCTCGACTGCGACCATCGCGACGGATATCATTCCGAAGCAGCGCTTTGCAGAGGGAATGGGCATGTTTGGCCTGGCAACTGCATTGGCAACGGCGTGTGCACCGGCTCTTGGCCTTGCCCTGATGGAGCGGATGGGCTTTACGGTTCTGTTCGTGTTCGCGACGATTTCTGTGGTAGCTGCCCTGATTTTGCTGGCAATTCTCAAGACACCGGCCATTCCGGCGCAGAAGAAGCCGTTTACCGTCAAGGGTCTGCTCGATAAGGACGCAATTCCGGCTTCGGCAACCGCACTGGTGTTCATGCTGACCTATGGTGCACTGGAAAACTTCACCGCGAAATTTGCTGCGGAAGAGAACCTTCCGAGCGGCGGCCTGTTTTTCGCCATTATGGCCGTTG
The DNA here is from genome assembly GCA_030539335.1 of Eubacteriales bacterium. Classification (GTDB taxonomy): domain Bacteria; phylum Bacillota; class Clostridia; order Oscillospirales; family Butyricicoccaceae; genus Butyricicoccus_A. The sequence continues at coordinate 141,577 of JAUNSG010000003.1, forward strand.
CCCTGCTGATTACGAGAATGTCGACGGGCAAGGTGACCGATAAGCACGGCGAGGGCATCTTCGCGTATTCCTGCAATGGCGCGATGCTTTTGGCCTTCCTGATGATGGGCCTCTGTCCGAACACCTTCACCTATCTGCTGTCCGCCGTACTTGCCGGCTTTGGCTTTGGCGGCCTGGAACCGGCGCTGCAGTCGATGGCAGTGGCGATCGCACCGCCGGAGCAGCGCGGAAGCGCAAATTCTACGTTCCTGTGTGCCTATGACATCGGCATTGGCGTCGGCGGCGGCATTGCCGGCCAGCTGATTTCGGCAATGGGATACCATCAGATGTTTGTCATCATGGCGGTCTTCAATGTCCTCTCGGTTGTCCTTTATATGGTGTGGGGACGCAACCATCCGTCGTCGTTCTCCTATCAGAAGAAGCACGGAGCACAATAAAAAAAGAGCAAAAAATTTGCCCGTCTGGCCTAAGCCAGACGGGCATCGTTTTTTTAATTGGCTTTCAGAGAAGCGCTTGGAGCGGCGGACGTCCTGCGGTGAAACAGGATACCGAAGAACCAGTGGGTGAACGGCGCGGCGGCGAACATATTCCAGAAGAATGCCATGGGGAAATTCTTGAGGAAGGTGCCGACCCAGATTGCCGGGAGCTGGATGACCGGTGCACCGCCCAGAATGAGATTGAACAGGATGGAAGCCACCAAACTCATCGTCGGGCACATGATGGCGATGGTGCCGGCCTGACGCATCAGCTGACAGAAGTACGGGTTGTCCTTCTTCGGGTCACAGTGACGAGCGGCAAAGGCGGCGCCGATGCGGTTGCCCCACAGATTGGAGAACAGGAAAACAAACGCACCCATGTACAACGCTTCTTTGAACGCATCCCAGAAGATGATGTTGGTCATGTTGCTGAATCCACCGGCGGTCAGATCGACGCCCATCTTAATGGCGACGTTGTAGACCTCCATGCCGTATGCCATGGCATAGGACATGATGATACCGAAAATGATTCCCTGAACTTTGTTTTTTGGCATATAAGATTCCTCCTAAAGCAAGAAATAAACAAGAAAAAACACGCTGTGGAAATCAACTAGACTTACGTGATTTTCACAACGTGTTGCAATGCTTGTTATTATAACGGATTTGGGAGGAGATTTCCAAGGGCAAAATGACGATTTCTTCTTTGGAAATGGGTATGTGATTTAATTATTTTGCTTTTTTCGCTCCATCCATTTGTGGGCAAGCTCTGTCCAAACTGCGAGATCAGGCTGGACTTCCGCTTCGTTTTGTGCATAAATTGCATTGGCAAGCCCTAATCCATGGCCTCCTTTGTCAAAGAGGTGATATTCACAGTTCACGCCATGCTGCTGCAAAGAGAGGACAAAGCGGGTTGTATCCACGGCATAGACAATAGGATCGTCGATGCTGTGCCATAGAAAGGCCGGAATGGTGAAGGAATCGACATGCTTTACCAGATTGACTGCATCCAATTGTTCTTGTGAAGGGGTCCGCGTCTGGAATAGGAATTCCTTCACCAACCTTGCGTCCTTGTTATTTGTATCATTGAGCTCCAGTACTTTTTCCGGACTTGGGTTGAGTAACGGGTAGCACAGGACCATTCCGGATACTCTCAGTTCGTCTCCCTGCGGCACGAAGCGAAGCCGGCTGGTAAATTCCGGCGAATTCCAAAATACGCCGCAGGATGCGCAGACATGTGCTCCCGCACTGAATCCCATTAAAAACAAACGGGATGGGTCGAGATTTAATTGCTCACAATGCCCCTTCGCATAATGGATCGCTTCCATCATTTCCAGCACAGGGAGCGGGTACCGGGCATCCGTATCCAGAGCAGCGGCTCCCTGTTCCTTCACTTCTCTGGAGGAAAACCCCAGACTGTATTCCAGGACAAAAACCGCATAGCCCTTGGCCAGAAATTCCAGCGCGACGCCTTCCCGTTCCCGCGTGGCATGGATCAAGTAGGCCCCTCCGGGAGCCAACAGAATTCCCGGCCTCTTTCGGTGAATTCCATATCCGATCTCGGAGTCCGGGACATACGTCTTCAATTGGGCGGTTTCTGTCAAACGAATCGTTTGAATTTCCATCACTTTGCCTTCTTTCTACGTCTGTTTCATGGCATTCCTGTGTTTCAAGCAGGATCGACAGGAGGGATCGTTCCCTATATTAACTATTATAATGATTCTGCTTGTTTTTACAAGATGGGGGATTCCCACTGAACGCAAAAACACGTCGTGGAAATCAAACTGCTGTGATCTCCACAACGTGCGAAAATTCAGTTGAACGATGCTTTCCGGAAAAGCCGGGTTAAAGCGTTTGGTTCAGCAGCGGTGCGGCATCGGTACGAAGCTGCTGTACCGCCTGCTGGATGGACTCATACGCGACCTCCCCGGTGTTTGGGTTGGCCTTTCGGGTCAGGTTGTGCAGTACCCGGCTGCTCTCCTGAATGCGGTGCCGGATGGCACGGTCAAGGTTTTTTCCGGAATCGCCCTTGAGCGCGTGTTTGACGTCGTTTTGCAGCGATTCGGCTTCGTGAAGCAGGGTGAGGTTTGCCTTGCGCTGTTTTTCAAAGACAGCATACTGTGCCGCATCCCGCCGCGCCTGTTCAATGGCCTCCGGGGATAGATTGGTGCTGTCCTGAATCGTGATGGACTGCTGTTTCCCGGTCGCCAGATCCTTGGCAGATACCTGTACGATACCGTTGACATCGATATCAAAGGTGACCTCAATCTGAGGCCGGCCGCCCAGGCGCTTGACGCCGGAGAGGCGGAAGGTGCCGAGCAGCTTGTTGTCGCGGGAGCGCGGACGTTCGCCCTGGAGCACCTTGATTTCCACCGAACGCTGCAAAAGCGAGGCGGTGGTGAAAATCTGTGAGACACGCGTGGGAATCGGTGTATTCCGCTCGATCAAGTGGGTCGCCACGCCGCCGACGGTTTCAATGGACAGCGTCATGGGAGTGACGTCCATCAGCAGCAGGTCTTTGCCAAACCGCTCCTGCTGTCCGCTGTCCGAGACAACCAGTGCACCGGCGAGCTTGCCGCCCTGTGCGGCTGCGCCGAGTGCAACACATTCGTCCGGATTGAGCGCCTTGCTCGGCTCCAGGCCGGTCAGGGCACGTACCTTGCGCTGTACCGCGGGCATACGGGTGGAACCGCCGACAAGCAGGACGCGCGTGAGCGAAGAGGCATCGAGCCGTGCATCGCGCAGGGCGGAGAGCACAGGCTGTGTCGTGCGTTCGATGAGATCGGAGGTCATGGATTCCAATTCGGCCCGGGTCAATGTCGTTTCCAGATGAACCGGTTCTCCCTTCCGCGTTGTGAGGAACGGAAGGCGGACATCGGCGACCTGTGCGGAGGAGAGCTGTTTCTTGGCCTCCTCTGCGACTTCGTAGATGCGGCGCATGGCGGAGGGATCGCGCTTGAGGTCAATGCCGGTCTGCTGGCGGAACTGTGCCGTCAGATGATCGGCAATGCGCGCGTCGAAATCATCCCCGCCCAAATGGTTGTCCCCACAGGTCGAAAGGACCTGGATGACACCGTGATCGATCTGGATGATGGAGACATCAAAGGTGCCGCCGCCCAGATCATAGACGAGCACCTTTTGTTCGTTTTCGTTGTCCAGCCCGTAGGCGAGTGCAGCGGCGGTCGGCTCATTGATGATCCGGCAGACCTCCAGACCGGCGATCCTGCCGGCATCGCGGGTGGCCTGGCGCTGGGCGTCGTTGAAATAGGCGGGAACCGTAATGACGGCCTGTGTGACCGGTTGACCGAGGAAGTCTTCCGCATCCTGCTTGAGATGAGCCAGGATCATGGCGGAAATTTCCTGCGGATGGAAGTCGCGGCTTCCCAGCCGGACGGTTTCGCCGGAACCCATTTTTCGCTTGATGGAGGAGACGGTCAGTTCCGGATGAATGGCAGCCTGCCGGCGGGCGGCGTTGCCCACCAGACGTTCCCATTCCGGACTGAAGCCAACGACCGATGGCGTTGTCCGTCCTCCTTCACGATTTGGTATGACGGTGGGCTTTCCGCCCTCCACCACAGCGGCACAGCTGTTCGTTGTACCGAGATCAATTCCGATGATAGTTCCCATGTGTGTTCTTTCGTTCCTTTCGCCAACTGCTGCAGGGGATCGCGCTTACCAGGTCTTGTGGAATCCGGATGCCGTGGCGCGGATCAGTTCCGTGGCCAGCTTGGCAATATCCTCATCCGGAAGCATTGGCGACGAATGCAGCCAAAGGTTAATCAGGGAAGACAAACCGCTGACGACATATTCCTGAATATACGGAACGAGAGGTGCCCCCGGGGAATGCTCTTCCATTTCCTTTTCCAGATAAGGCTGGATGTTTTCCTTCAGCCGTGCGGTTAAGCAGAAATGCTCCCCAGCGTCAAACAGCAAGCGGCACTGGTCGATGTTATCGTGCATCGCACGGAACATTTTCAGGAAAAAATCCTCCGGACGGGAGCGGAGCGCGCTGATCTCGGTATTTTCGACCAGAGAAAAGATCATATCGAGATAGCGGTCATCCAGTTCGTCGCGCACTTCCTGAATGTTGTGGTAGTTGTTGTAGAATGTTTTGCGGTTGACGTCTGCCTTGATCGCCAGCTCGCTGATGGTGATCTCGTCCAGCGGCTTGTCGCGCAGCAGGGCGAGAAGGGCGTTCTGAATCGCTTCGCGGGATTTGCGCTGACGGCGATCCAGTGGTTTGTTTGAAGATATTCTAGTCATAAATAAGTCCCCCCTCTACAGAAGCGCAGAATAGCGGGAAACCCGCAGGAAAGTATCGCTTCCGTAGATTATTAAGAATAGTATTATCATAATGGACAAATGTGATACGGATATGATGGAGATGTTAACGGATTGTAAAAAGTATCAAATGATTCTCAGAAAAGAACAAAATGTGTATTAAAACGCAAAAGAATTTGGGAATGACCATTGATGTTTTAAAAATCGTGCTATAAAATAACGTTAAGGGTGTAAGTGAATGCTGATTTTTCGTCGGTATTCCGATAAAAGACGAACTGAAACCGTTTCCGGCAGAACGGAAGAGAAAGGAGAGACAGGAATGCGAGAAGATTATCGGATTTTCCTGGACAGCAAAGCAGGCTTGATTTCCGGCACCCTGAAGCTAAGTAACCACGAAGGTATCACGAGCGGAGAGATGGAACTGGGAAACTTTCCGCTGGTGCTCTCGAATGTCGAATTTGACGGAAAGAAACGGAGTTTCCAAGGAACACTGGGTCTGGAAGACAAGACCCTGGAATTCCGTGCGGAAGGCGAACTCGAAGACGATGTTTTGGATGTTATGCTGCGTGCTGCCGACAAGCAGATGCTGATTACCGGTTTTTTACAAACTGAATAACCGATAGAAAAACTGCTGCAGAGGAAATACTGCAGCAATTTTTTTATAACAAGGGTGTTTTTTTATCAATCAGGGTGTTTCGATAGAAAGGGTGTAGAACAAATTGGTATAGAGAAAGGATGGTAAAAACATGAAGCGCGGAAATAAAATAACAGCAGCGCTGTTTTTCCTTTATCTGGCTGTTTTAACGTGGATTATTCTGCTAAAAATGCAGTTTTCCTTTTCGGATTTGGATCACTTCCGAAGGATCAATTGGATTCCCTTTGCGGGTTCTGTCGTGACAAATGGGACGATTGATCTGGATGAAATCATCAATAATCTGATCGTCTTTATCCCGGTCGGGGGATACCTTGGGATGCTCAAACCGGGCTGGCCGTTCTGGAAAAAGGTGTGCCCGATTTTTGGATTGAGCCTGGTCTATGAAATCCTCCAGTTTGTCTTTGCCATAGGGGCGAGTGATATCACCGACCTGCTGAGCAATACGCTGGGCGGTGTTGTTGGGATCGTTTTCGTATGGCTCATCTCCAAAGGGTTAAAGGAAAAGACAAATGCCGTCTTAACGGTCGTGGCCGCCGCCTGCACGGTGCTGGTCCTTGCGTTTCTGGCGCTCCTTCTGGTGGCAAATCGTTAGTTATTGGTGTGATGCGAGCCATTCCCGATGCGGGCGGTCGTTTCCGTCGTGTGTGTCGGAAAAGTATTTGACAAAGCATTCCCCGCGCTCGGCGCATTCCTTCTGATAGGACGCGTATTCCGCCAGGTACTGTTCGTGCAGCGCACGGGCGGAGGCGTCATCCGGCGCGTTGGCGCTTTCCTGTGCAAGCACCAGCAGCATTTCGTCGCGGGCGGTCAGAAACGCGCGGTGGAAGTCCAGCCAGCCGACCGGCAGCTCGCCGTCCACCAGCTTTCCGTAGAGCGCCGGGTCGAGCGGCGTGTCGTATGCTTCCGGCATCGGGGCAGAGGGCTTATTCGGTTTGCGGCGTCGCTTCAAAAACATGGTACTCACCTCATCAAAATTGCTGCATTCAGTATACCATGGATGAAGGGACAGAGCAAATTGAAATGGACAAAACAAACGGGCGAACCCATGGGTCCGCCCGTTTTTGTATGGGAAAAGATTATTCTGTGGGAGCGATGCCGCAGATCGCCTCACTGCGGAGCATCTCCGACCAGAGGGAGAGCCCGGAGCCGCTGACATCAAAGACACGGATGATCCCGTTCAGTTCAGGGAACTCCTGCGCGACGGAAGAAAAGAGATCGGGGAACTGCCGGAGCAGCTTGGGATGATAGCACAGCGTCTGTTCGGTCTCAAAGATCGCGGAGTAGAAGATATCCGCCTCGACCAGATCCTGGAACATGTGGCTGCCATAGGACAGCTCCGGCATGTATCCAGCGGTGCTGTCCGAGACCTCACACAGGACCGAGCACTCGGCGATGTCGGCAAAGGAGACCGGTACGCCAAGCTCCGGAGAGGAGGTGCCGATGCGTCCGGGCGACAGCAGCAGGATTTTCTTTCCCTGTCCGGCGAAGGAGTGGGTGATTTTCCCGATGCAGTGCGCGACGTCGGATTTCTTGACATAGGGATAGTTGCAGTACCCGGCGGGATCGACCTCGATGACGAGATCGAGCGGGAAGTGGCGCGAGTTGCCCATGGAGGCATTGCGCGTATGGAACAGGGTTTGTTCCTCCGCGAGCTGCGGCAGGGTGACTGCCTGCTCGTTCTGTCCGGCGGAATTCAATGGACGGCACTGCAGCAGACAGACCGAGAAATCCCCTTCGCTGGTACAGTTGACGGTGAATTCCGTATCGACCGGAACGCCGTAATTTTCCTCCAGCACATGCAGCATCTCGCGCATCATGCGGGTGAAGGTGCGGTTGGAGAGCAGATTCTGACAGGTGGCAAAACAGACCTCTCGGTAGCGTCCGCGCTGACGCAGACGGCTTTCCGCCTCGAAATCGTGTTCCAGCACACGGTATTTGTACCACTGCGGCAGATGTGGAAGTAATTGGTTGAGCAGAACCGTCGTCTGCTGATTGGTCGTGAGGTCGAGGATATCGACGAAATGCTGGGAGTAGCGGTGCTTTTCCGCGATGGTGGTGAGCGTTGTGGTGTCCGGACGGTCAAGGCTGACCAGACGAGGATAGTCGCCGTCCACGCGGTCGACCGCGCGGGTGCCCAGACCCATGACGATGCGCAGCATACCCGCAGAGGGGTCCATATCCTCCCGCCAGCGGTAGGCGCTGTGGGAGAAGCCGACACCCGCGGCGCTCGGCATAAAGAAATTGCCGAAGTTGGTGCCGGAGACGCGCTGGACAAGGATCGCCATCTGTTCGTCCTTGACATCCAGGCCACGCCGCCGCCGGTACTCGAGGGCAGAGGGATCCATCGTGCTGGCGTAAACCGTGCGCACCGCCTGTTCGAATTCCTTGAGGCGTTCCTCCGGTGAACCGGAGTTGACGCAGAAGATCGACTCGTATTTTCCGGCGAACGCATTGCCGAAGCTGTCCTCCAGCAGGCTGGAGGAGCGGACGATGATCGGGTTTTGGCCAAAATACTCCAGCATTTCACGGAACTGCTGCTCGACCTCCGGCGGGAATGTGCCGGAGAACAGGCGGTCCTTCAGTTCGCGCGCGACGGAGAAATAGCCGCTGTCGGTCTTTTGCAGGATGCGCATATTCCAACATTTGTTCGTCACGATGTAGGTATAGTAGACATCGGAACCGATATAAAACGAGTCGTGCGGCTCAAAGTGTTCCGCATATTCCGGCATGGAGGACTGTGCGATGCGGCGGGCGAGCAGCATACCGCAGGATTTGCCGCCGATGGTGCCGGTACCGATCATCCGCTTGTAGATGCGGAAGTAATCCCGCGCACGGAAATGGCGGAGGATGAGCTGTGCCATGCGCTCTTCACGGGTGATGAGCAAGCGACACATCTCCACGAGATTGTCCTCGCTCAGTGTCCCTTGGTCGTACTGCATCCGCGCATAGGTGAAGAAGCGCTCCCAACTGTCCAGATGCTGCTCGGAATCCGGCATATCCTCCCGGAGCTGATAAAAGCGACCGACGGCATGGCCATCGGTCAGCGGGACAAACCGTTTGCCGTCAAACCGGTGCGGCTGGAACATGGTCGGGGAATGGCGCCGCCAGACCTTGAGCGGCTGGACGTAATACGTACCGTCCCCGCGGTAGACATCGAGCAAAATCTGAGTCGTGGAGCGGATGCGTCCGATGGCATCGTGCGAATGCCGTCCGCGGATGACCGGGAAATACGCGACGGTATCGAGCTGGAACAGGAATGGACAGGTGACCTGAAAGAAATTGCCCATCATCAGATCGGCCGCCCAGGCGACCTGAAGCTCCGACAGGCAGTCAAAGACATAGAACGCATCAAAGCCTTCTTTGTCCACGATATTGTGCACCTCAATGGTGAACGGTTCGAACCCCACGTTTGGGTCGAGCGTATAGCGCTTGACCTCCGGACGTTCTTCGACCAGCGGTGCGTGCTGGGCGAAACGGATGTAAATTAAATTGCGCTTGTCACGGATCGCCTGCTCCACATAGGGGCCGACGAAATAGCGGAAATCATCGACCGAAGAGACACGCCAGACGACATTGTCGCCCAGGCGGATGGAATCCAACGCTTGGTCGAGTCCGGGGAAACCGGTCAAAATCGGATCAAAAGCAGCCAAACAAACACGTCCTTTCCTGTAGAACGGAGAAAAACAGACATAAAATGACAAAAGAGCAGAGACACTCAAAAAGCGTCTTTGCTCTATTTGTATTCTATCCTATGCAAGAGGTGTGTGTCAATGGAACAAAAGAGGTAAAAGATACGTAAAAAGATGCAGAGCTATAGCTCAGTCCGTCCTTTGGCCAATGCGCGAATCGAACGGTAAAATTGCTGCTTTTGCGATTCGCTGTCAAACGTAAGAGAGGAGAGAAATGAGCCGATTGTTGAATCCGTTAACGTGATCTGGTTTTGCAGGATGACATCGGGGGTGACATGTAATGCATTGGAAAGGGAAATCAGGGTTTCCAATGACATTTTGCGTGTGCCGCGTTCAATATGACCCAAGAACGAGGTCGAAATATCACAGAGTTCGGCCAATTGCTCCTGTGAATAGCCGCATTTTTTTCGTAGTTCACGAATCTGACAGCCCAATGCGTTGTAATCAATCATCAATCCACACCTCCTCAGTTTCCATTATAGTAACCAAAATTCTGAAAATATAAGAGTGACTAAAAGAAGTATATATTGACTATAAGAATTCATAATGCTATAATAAAAGAAAAAATTCCCCGTTTTTCGGGGAAAAGAGTTGGATAGAAACGAATATAATAGAAATACTTGCATATATCAAACAAAAAGGATTTACTATTATGGAACATTAAAGGAGGAATTTTTACGTGAAGAAAGAAATGAATGGAACAAAGTCATGCAAACATTGTCAGACAGAAATACCAGTTGCTGCAAAGGTTTGCCCGAACTGCCGAAAAAAGCAGGGGATGGGATGCTTGCCGAAGATTTTCATTGTGGTAGTCATCATTATAATTTTGGCGGTAATTGGATCGATGGGATCGGGAGACAGCTCAGATCTGGAGGATAACTCTAATTCCACGACAAATACTCAGATTGAAATGAACGATAATACAGAAGCCGAAGAGGAAGAAGATATTCCGACAGAGTATAAATCTGCCCTTAATAAAGCAAAAAGTTATAGCGATCAAATGTTTATGTCCAAGAAGGGTATCTATAATCAGTTGACATCGTCGTATGGGGAAGGCTTTTCGGAGGAAGCGGCCCAGTATGCCGTAGATAATCTTGATGTGGATTATAAAGAAAACGCGTTGCACAAAGCAAAAGAATATAGTGATCAAATGGCAATGTCGAAAAAGGGGATTTATAATCAGCTAATTTCCTCGGCAGGGGAACAGTTTACCGAAAAACAGGCTCAATATGCTGTTGATAATTTAGAAGCTGATTATAATGCAAATGCATTGCAAAAGGCGAAGGAATATCAAACGCAAATGGATATGTCTCCATCTGCTATTTATGACCAGCTGACCTCGTCCTATGGAGAACAATTTACAGAGGAGGAAGCACAATATGCGATCGATCATTTAGACTGATAGTATAAATACAGTGTTAATACATAATTTGAGCGTACTGCGATGATGCGGTACGCTCAAACTATTTAACATGGAGAGATTCTAATATTAATAAGATAACGACAGGAATTACCGCTGAGAGTAGTGCGACGAGAATACGAACAATCCAGCGTAGAAAGGGTCGGTTTTGTAAGGGAAGCCAATGATACAGATTCCGATAATTTGCCATGACAAAAACCGGAAGAGCAAGAAACAGAAAACAGATTATACGGTTGCAAAGTAACCCGAATCCCTGGATGGGATTTCCCTGTGAGTCTGTTACTTCTTGTATAGAACTGAATAGGAATATTAGAAGATAGTATCCGCTGGCCAGCAGCATTTTCCACCATCGCCTGGTTCGGAACCCGGGTGGGAGCCAGCTGCTGTTCGAGGTTCTTTGTGTGAATTCTTTTTTCGCTTTTGGATTTGTTGATGATATTGGAATTGTATATTTTTCTGTGTTTGTCAGCGCGAATCGAAGGTGGTCAACGGAAGAGTAGCGGCGGGACGGTTCCATTGCCGTGCAGGTTTTCACAATCATTCCTAATACTCCGCCAGCAGTTCGGACAAAGGGGAGTTCACCGGTAAGCATAACATTGAGAAGCACGCCGATGGCATAAATATCCGTTGCTGGGCCAGAGGGGGCAAACCCATATTGCTCTGGTGCAGCGTAACCATGTGTACCGATCAGTTCGGTGTCGCGTGATGCAGATTCACAGGATAATTTTGCGGCGTTGAAATCAATTAAATATAGTGTACCATCCTGCGAGAGAATGAGGTTGGACGGCTTGATATCGCGATGGACAATTGGTGGAACTGAAGCGTGAAGTGGATGCAAAATTGTACATAGCTGACGGATGAGATCAATGCTTTCGGTTTCAGAAAGCGTTTTGCGTCGCGCAAGTAGATGCTCTAGTGTTTCACCATGGATATAATCCTCAATTACGGTCAGGGAGTTGTCTGCCTCGATCAGCTCGTGGATCCGCGGTACACCTGCGATGGGGAAATCACGCAAATGGATCATGACGTCCAGATGGTAGTAGGTCAGCATCTTTTTGACAAAAAGCTGTTGCGTTTCGATGTGTTGAACTAGATAAATCTGATGCGTCGAGTTGATTGCTGCAATCTCCCGATAAAAGGAGAGGGCATATTCCTGTTCTAATGTCATGCAGTACCTCGTGATATGACTTGTCAAACGGTGGGAATTCTTAGTATTATAATAGCATATTTCCGTATAGAACAGAAAGAGGAATTTATTATGGATGAAAAAACCACAGGACAGTTAGAAAAGATTTTAGAAAATATGGATGAAAATGGTCTGGAAGGATATTTTCATCAATATCTGGAGGGGAATGAATATACAAAATTTTCTGTATTTGTCACAGATATTCTTCAGCATAAGCAGTTAAAGCGGATTACAGTGATCCACAGAGCAGATATTCCGGAAAGCTTAGGATATAAGCTTTTGTCGGGAGAACGTCGGACGGATGAACGCGATTGGATTATTCGGCTATGCATTGCCGCGGAGATGAATCTCAAACAAATTCAGCAGGCGTTAAAGCTGTATGGGTTTCAAGAACTATACGCGAAAGACCGTAGAGACGTCGTTCTTATTGTTGCGGTAAATCAAGGTAGGACTTGGGCTTGGGAGGTGGATGAGCTTTTGAAAAAGTATAAGCAGAAGCCGCTTTGCAGACCAAACTGGGAAGAAAAAGAATAAGGTATCTGCACGGGCCGTCTCCTCTGCTGACCGGTATTTTTTTCTCCGGACAGACATATAACGTACTGATACGGACAGAAAAGGGGAGAGCAGCATGACAGGAAGCGGAGGACTCAGCGCGCAGCAGGTGATCCAGTCACGGCAGCAGCACGGGAGCAATGCGCTGGAACAGCAGGCGCACAGCGGCTTGTGGAAAAAGGTGCTGGCCGGGTTTGGCGATCCGATCATCCGCATCCTGCTGATTGCGCTGGCGATCAACGCGCTGTTCCTTCTGCGCGGGGCGCCGTGGTTTGAGACGGCGGGCATTGCGGCGGCGGTTTTTCTGGCGACGTTCATCTCCGCGCTGTCCGAGTACGGCAGTGACGCGGCGTTCCGGCGGATGCAGGAGGAGGCCGCCCGGATGCAGGTGCGCGTCCGGCGGGACGGCATGGTGCAGAGCATTCCCGCCGACGAAGTGGTTGTGGGAGATCTGGTTTTGCTGCAAAGCGGGGAGCGCATTGCGGCGGATGGCGTCCTGCTGCGTGGGGAGCTGCAGGTCGATCAGTCCACTCTGACCGGCGAGAGCCGGGAGATCACCAAAACGCCTGGGGACGGCAGTCCGTCCGACACAAAGAGTACGCTGCTGCGCGGCAGTGTCATCACAGCGGGCGAGGGGGAGATGGAGGTATTTGCGGTCGGCCGCGCCACGACGTATGGCAGCATGGCCGAGCAGGTGCAGGAAGAGACACGGGACAGCCCGATGCACCTGCGGTTGGAGCATTTGGCGGGGATAGTCAGCCGGTTTGGCATCGCCGCGGCAGTCCTTGTCGCGGCAGCCGATTTGTTTTTGTCGTTCGGCATACAGGGCGGCCTGCACCAGCCGCTGGCGGATCAGATTTCACACATTCTGCATGCCGTCACGCTCGCCGTCACGGTCATTGTCGTCGCGGTGCCGGAGGGCCTGCCGATGATGATCACGGTGGTGCTGTCCGCGAACGTCGTGCGCATGATGCGCGATCACGTCCTGGTGCGCCGCCTGACCGGCATTGAAACAGCGGGAAGCCTGAACATCCTGTTCACCGACAAAACCGGGACGCTGACCAGCGGACACATGACGGCCGACAGCTTTCTCTGTGGAGATGGGACGCGGATCGACGGGATTTCCGCCTTGCAGCGCGGGGCGCCGGGATTGTTCCAGTTAGTTTGTGCCGACTGTCGTTACAACACCGCCGCGGCGATCTCAGGCGCACGGGTCGTGGGCGGGAACGCGACGGATCATGCGATGCTGAAGGCGGTCCTGCCGATTGTGGCGGGACAGCCGAGCGAGGGGACGGCACAGCGCATCCCGTTTGATTCCGCGAAAAAGTATGCGGCGGTACGCCTGACCGAACGGGCGGTCACGCTGATCCGGGGGGCGCCGGAGCTGCTGCTCCCGCACTGCACGCAGTGTCTGCTGCCCGATGGGACGACAGCGCCGATGGATTACCGGCGGGTACAGCGGATCATCCGGCAGGAAGCCGGCACCGGCGGACGGATTCTGCTGCTCGCGATCACAGATAAAAGCGTGCGGGACACCCTGCCGGATGGCTTGACCATGACGGCGGCAGTCGTACTGCGCGATCCGCTCCGGCGGGAGACCTGCGGCGCTGTGCAGCAGCTCGAACAGGCCGGGATTCGTCTGGTCATGCTGACGGGGGACAGTGTGGACACCGCCCGGGCCATTGCGCGGCGGGCGGGGCTGCTGGATGAGCAGGAAAACGGCATCTATGAGCGCAGTCAGATCGAGCACATGAGCGACGAACAGCTCGCCAAACTGCTGCCGAACCTGCGTGTTCTGGCGCGTGCCATGCCGCAGGACAAAACCCGTCTGGTGGCGGCGGCACAGGCGCGCGGCCTGGTGACCGGCATGACCGGCGATGGGGTCAACGATGCGCCGGCGCTGCGGATGGCCGACATCGGATTTGCCATGGGAAGTGGGACGGAAGTCGCACAGGAGGCGGGCGATATCGTCATTGCGGATGACAACCTCGCCTCGATCGCACGGGCGGTGCTGTACGGACGGACGATCTTCAAGAGCATCCGCAAGTTCCTCGTCTTTCAGCTCACGATGAATGTCTGTGCGGTTGGGGTGTCGGTTGTCGGACCGCTGATCGGCATTGACACACCGGTCACAGTTATGCAGATGCTGTGGGTCAATCTGATTATGGATACGCTGGCGGGTCTGGCTTTCTCCGGCGAACCGCCGCTTGCCGAGTATATGCAGGAAGCGCCAAAGAAACGGGATGATCCGGTGCTCAACCGCTACATGGTCGGACAGATCAGCGCGATCGGCTGCTATACCGTTGCGCTGTGTGCGGTCTTTTTGTGGCTGCCGCCCGTGCGGCAGTGGCTGCACTATGACACAGATCCCATCCATCTGCTGACCGCCTTTTTCGCACTGTTCATCTTTTGCAGTGTCTTCCATGCGTTCAATGCGCGGACGCATCGATTGAATCTGCTCGCACACATTGTAAGAAATCCCCTGTTTGTGCTGATTATGGGGGCGGTTGCCGCCATACAGATCGTGATTATCTATTTCGGCGGGACACTGTTCCGCACCGAACCGCTGACGCTGTCCGAGCTGGGCGTGGTTGCAGCGCTTGCGTTTACCGTCATCCCAGTGGACTGGGTGCGCAAGCTGTGGCTGGCAGCGCGGGGGAAGCCGCGGGATTTTTGAGCCGAAAAAAACAGGCCGTTCGCGACAAGGGCGAACGGCCTGTTGAAATGCGAATAGCAGTGCGAATCGCGGCTGCGTTTGTCTTCCAGATACGTTTCTCTTACTTTTCTTCTTCCGTTGCTGCCGTCTTCTTGGCAGACTTTCTGGTGGTCGTCTTGCGGGTCGTGGTCTTTTTCGCTGCGGTTTTCTTGGTAGCAGCGGCCTTCGTCTCACCCTCTGCGGACTCTGCCTTTGCAGCGGCCTTCTTGGTGGCCGTCTTGCGGGTTGTGGTCTTCTTGGCAGCCGGCTTCTTCGCGGTAGAAGCGGTCTTGCGTGTGCGTGTTGCCTTCGGTGCGGCAATCGCCTCCACAATGATCCACTGCTGGTTCTCGCCGTTTACATCCTCCCAGATCTGGAGGCGTGCGCCATCGACATCCGCTGCCATATCAACGACATCGATGCACTTGCCGGACAGTGCGGACTTGATCGCAAACGCGCCGTCCTCACGTGCTTCCAGAACCCACTGCTGGCTCTGTCCGCCGACATACTCCCACTGATGCAGGTTTGCGCCGTCAACGGTACCCAGCTCAATGATATCCAGCACCTTGCCGGATGCCTTGTTTACCAGCTTGTAGCAATCGCCTTCGGCAGCGATGGACCAGAGCTGTTGCTCTGCACCCGTGTTTTCTGCCAGGCAAACGAGTGCGCCGTTTTCTGCGGAAGCCTCTGCGGTCTCAATGACCTTGCCGCTTGCCTTTGCTGCGATTGTGTACCATGCAGCTGCATTAAACTTTTCCATATTCTCACAGTCTCCTTACAATCATGTTTCGGGGAATTCCTGAATCTCGGTCATCGACCTTCGAAAGCATCCGGCGGTTTGTGACCCGCGCGGAACGGTTTTCAAGTCCCCTCGTGCCAATTCAATCAGGGTTCCCGTTTGTGTTTTCGACTTTTTTGGTGTTTTACTTTCCTGTATCTGGATTACACAGTAGCTATTATAGCACGGACTTTGAAAAGTTGCAATGTTTTTGGACACTTCATGCCAGAAATCACCCTCTTCTGCGGATGTTTCGTATGTTTTCATAACAAATAAAAATATTTCCCCGGATTTTTGGCTGTTTTTTTCACTCGAAACAGGGACAGCCGGGACCGCGCAGGGAAACAGCCATCGAAACGCCGGATGGGTTCCGATGGCTGGCTGGAATTGCAGAAATAAGCGCGTTATTATTTCACGGTGATTTTGTAGGTGACGGTATCGCCGTTGCTGACATCCTTGCAGGTGATGGTAGCGGTACCGGCCTTTTTCGCACGGAACTCCATGTCGTCGCCGTAGCGGTCGTCGTCATCGAATGCAACGACGGAGGTATTGGAGATGCTCCACTTGAGATTGCGTTCCTTCGCGCCGTTGTAGGTGTTGACCTCCAGGTCAAATTCCCGATTGACGCGGTAGGTGCGGGACTGGTTGCCGACGCGGCTGATGGTATCCTTCGAGGAGGGCTTTTTTACCGTGACCGTATAGGTGACGGTATCGCCGGTCGAGGTATCCTTACAGGTGATTTTTGTCGTGCCGGCCTTCTTGGCGCGGAAGTCCATATCGTCGCCGTACCGGTCCTTGTCCGCAAACGCCACGATGCTGGTATCCGAAACCGTCCACTTGAGATTGCGTTCCTTCGCACCGTTCAGCTTCTTCACCTTCAGCTCAAGTTCCTGTCCCACCTTGATGCTGCGGGTCTTGGCGCCGCTGCTGCTGATGGTATTTTTCTTGGAAGTGCTCTTTACCGTGATCTGGAAGGTGACGGTATTGCCGTTCTTTGTATTCTTGCAGGTGATCTTTGTCGTACCGGCCTTTTTCGCTTTGAAATCCATGTCGTCGTCGTACCGATCGTTGTCATCGTAAGCAACGATGGAGGTATTGGCGATGGTCCACTTGAGATCGTTGTCGCGGACGCCCTTGGACTTGCTGACCTTCAATTCAAATTCCTGTCCGGTGATCACGGATTTCTTCTGATTGCCGACCCGCTTGATGGTGCTCGCCGCATCCGCAGATAGTGAGGCGAGTGGTGTTCCCGCCAAAAGGACAGCGGCACATGCGATCGAGAGGATTCTCTTGGCAACTAAGTTTGTCATTTTCATAGGATAACTCCCCTTTCTTTGATTTGTTTTCTTTTCTTTTTCTTTTCTGGCTTTAGTATACTGGGGAAAAATGAGAGAAACATTAAAACCGAGGAAAAAGATAAAAAATTTGCCGGATATTTTTTCATACGGTGCGGAATGTAATCCATGCATTGCTGTTTTTGCAAAAATATGCTATACTAATAAAAACAGCAGTGGAAAGGAAGCGTTTTTATGACAACCTCAACAATTTATACCTTTGAGCGAGAGTTTGCCAGCGGCGGACACATCGTGGGAGAACGCCTTGCGCAGCTGCTTGATATTCCGTTTTATGATTCCCAGATTGTTGATCTTGCGGCAAAGAACGCCGGTGTCAACCGCAAGCTATTCGAGGGGTTTGACGAGAAGCCGACCAACAGCTTCCTGTATTCCCTGGTTATGGGGACCTATACGGCGGTGAATCCGCTGGCACATTCGCCGAGCCTGAACATCAGTGACCGCCTGTTTGCCGAGGAGGCGGAGATTATCCGCAATGCAGCCGATCAGGGACCGTGCGTCATTGTCGGCCGCTGCAGCAGCTATATCCTGCGTGACCGCCCGAATGTCGCCCGTATTTTTGTGACGGCAGATCTGGATTTCCGCATCCACCATGCGGTCAAGGACCTCGGTCTGCCGGAGAACCGCATTGAGGATGAGATTGGCAAGCGGGACAAGAAGCGTTCCAACTATTTCAACTATTACACCGGACAGCGGTGGGAGAGCGCCTCCAGCTATGACCTGAGCGTTTCCACCAGCAAACTCGGCATTGACGGCGCGATGGAAATGGTGCTGGCCTACGGCGAACTGTTGGAAAAACAGCGTGCAGCAAAGAGCTGACCGTCCCGAAGCAAAAAAACAAAAGAATACCCGACTGTCATCTTGATTTTTTGTAATCGAGATGACAGTTTTGCCGTTTGGAGCGGCTTTCTTTATGAATTCTTCCACTTGTTCTGGTCATATTGCGTGTGCTATACTACGTTTAAATGCCCACTAGAAAGGTAGGTGCTTTTTGGATGGCAGATGTCATTTTAGATTCAGTTTTGGATATCATAAAAACAGTCCCGATTTTGTTCGTGGTTTATTTCGTGGTCGGCTGGCTGGAGACACGGGCGGATGCGGTGACACGGGTTGTCACAACGGCGGAGCCGCTCAGCCCTCTGATTGGCGCCCTGGTCGGCGCCATCCCGCAGTGCGGCTTTTCGGTCGGCTGTTCCGCCCTGTATTGCCGGCGCTTCCTCGGACCGGCTGCCCTGATTGCGGTATTCCTCTCCACCTCGGATGAGGCGATCCCGGTGCTGCTGGCGAACGGTGCAGAGCAATGGAAGACGGTGCTGCTGCTTCTGGCGGTCAAGCTGGTGGTCGCGATTGTCGCCGGATATTTCTTTTATTTCTTCGTCTTCCGCACCCGGCTCAGTGAAATGGATTTGCCGGATGAGGAGCTGGATACCGAAGAGATCGACGTATCCTGCAACTGTGTGGAGTGCTCCGGCGGCTCGCTGCTTGGCTTTGCCATTTCCCGTACCGTCACGACCTGCCTCTATCTGCTGGTCACCATGGTCATTTTGAATCTGATCGTCTATGCGGTCGGTACGGATACCCTGTCCAAATTCCTGCTGAATGGAACGATTTTTCAGCCGGTGCTCTGTGCGCTGATCGGTCTGATCCCGGGCTGTGCGGTATCCGTTCTGCTCACCGAACTGTTTGTGTCCGGCGCCATCAGCTTTGGCGGCGCCATTGCCGGTCTGAGTGCCGGGGCAGGGTTCGGCTTTCTCCTGCTGTTTACCGATGCACCCGACCGCCGCGAAGCGATGAAGATTATCGCCTGTACGTATCTGGCTGCGGTCGCGGCCGGTGTAATCCTTCAGCTTTTGTTGTAAAAAGAAGATCGATTTCCCCAAAATAACAAGATTATTTGAGGACACATGTCCTCTCAGGAGGTCATCCCATGCTTTCAGTCAATCATCTCAGTATTAATTTTGACGGCGAGAACCTGTTTTCCGACGTCAATTTGAAATTCACCCCCGGCAACTGCTATGGCGTCATCGGAGCCAACGGCGCCGGAAAGTCCACCTTCCTTCGGATGCTGTCCGGCGATTTGGAGCCGTCCACCGGCACCGTGGAAATGAAGCCGGGCCTGCGCATGTCCGTCCTGCGGCAGGATCACTTCGCCTTTGATGATTTCACGGTACTGGATACCATCATCCAGGGCAACCCGCGCCTGTATGAAATCATGCAGGAAAAGGACGCGCTGTATGCCAAGGACCCGTTTACGGAAGAGGACGGCAACCGGGCCGCCGAGCTGGAGGGCGAATTTGCCGAGCTGGACGGCTGGAATGCCGATACCAATGCAGCCAAGCTGCTGCAGGGTCTTGGTCTGGATGCCGATGAGATTTTGTTCGGCCATATGCGCTATCGTCCGGATGCGGAAAAGGTCAAGATCATGCTGGCGCAGGCGCTGTTCGGCAATCCGGAAATCCTGCTGCTCGACGAGCCGACCAACCATCTCGATATCCGCTCGATCCAGTGGCTGGAAAACTTCCTGTCGGATTATGAGGGGACGGTCATCGTCGTCTCGCATGACCGTCACTTCCTGAACGACGTGTGTACCCACATCGTCGATATCGATTATGGCAAGGTGCGCCTGTATGTCGGCAACTATGAATTCTGGTATCAGTCCTCCCAGCTCATGCAGCGCATGATGAACGATCAGAAAAAGCGTGCGGATGAGAAGATCAAGGAATTGCAGGAATTTATCCGCCGCTTCTCCGCCAACAAATCCAAATCCCGTCAGGCGACCAGCCGCCGCAAGCTGATTGACAAGCTGAGTGTCGAGGAACTTCCGGCATCGTCGCGCCGCTATCCGTTCGTCGGTTTCCAGATGGACCGCGAGCCGGGCAAGGATATCCTCGAGGTCTCCGGCATCAGCAAGACGATCGACGGTGAGAAGGTGTTAAACAACGTCTCCTTCCGCGTCGCCCGCGGCGATAAGATCGCCTTTGTCGGCAAGACGGAGCAGGCGGCGACGACGCTGTTCCAGATTTTGATGGGAGAGCTGGAGCCGGACGAGGGCACGTTCAAGTGGGGTGTTTCCACCAGCCAGTCGTATTTCCCGAAGGACAATTCCGCCTTCTTCAACGGTCATGAGGAGTCCATGCTGGACTGGCTCGCGCCGTATTCGCAGACCGACACGCTGGAAACCACACTGCGTTCGTTCCTTGGCAAGATGCTGTTCTCCGGCAACGATGTGTACAAGCCGGTGAACGTCCTGTCCGGCGGCGAGAAGGTGCGCTGCATGCTGGCGCGCATGATGCTGTACGGCTCGAACGTCCTTGTCGTCGATCAGCCGACTAACCATCTGGATCTGGAATCCATCACGGCGGTCAACAACGGACTGATTGACTTCAAGGGAAATGTCCTGTTCGCGTCGCACGACCATGAGTTTGTGCAGACCATCGCCAACCGCATCATTGAGCTGAATGAGGACGGCACCTGGGACAAGCAGTGCACGTACGACGAATATCTGGAGTTGCGCGGCGACCTCATGGAGGACAAGCGCAGGAAGTAAGCACGAAGAAAAAGCAAAAGAAAGAGCAAAAGAAAGAGCATAGGGAGTTTGATGGAATACTCCTTATGCTCTGTTTTTTTCAATTCATGGGGTTAAAGATGGGTCATTTCTTTTTCTTCCGCTTCTTCCTGCAGATTATCCAGCGCGACGCGGACGGCTTCGACGACGAAGGCGGTAAAGGTACAATTTGTTCCTTGGATCGCTTCGTTGACCTGTGCAATCACATCGACGGGGAAGCGGATGCTCTTTGATTCGGTTGGAGGGATATTCGGAATTCTGAATTTTCGCATTATCAAGATCCTTGCCCTTTCTCTGGAATAATTTTATTGTATTACAGATTATAGGATATTTGTGTACAACTTTTGAATCCATAATTGCAATGCAAAAGAACTTCAAGTGTATGACAAATGAATTGCAAATGAGGCGGCGCGATGATATAATAAAGGCAAAGTAGGAAAATTATTGTAAAGAGAGACCAAAAAGAAAGGAAAGGTACGATACAATGAAAAAGAAACGATTATTAGCTCTGTTGCTGGCGGGTGCGCTGGCAGCACAGTCCGGCGCGGCGCTGGCGGCGGAGATTGACATCAGCGACAGCGAAGATGCTGCACAAGAATTCGTTATCGGGGATGACGAACAAGAGGAGGAAGTGGTCACACCAGCGGAAGGTGAACCGTCGGAGGAAAACACCGAAGAGGAGATCAACGTACAGGACATTGAAGTAGTGGACGCGCCAACAGTGAATTCAGATATTGGCGACCCAGAACTGCCAAAGTTAGGAATCGGGCGCTCCGAATTGGAATCCGGGAAATATTATCGGATAAACGACGACGGAATAACACTCACAGAAAGCAATGAGGATGATTATCACCTTTATTATGAAGTCAAAGAGGATATTCCGTATCTGACACTTAAAGATGCGACGATTAAGAGTTCGGTATATGTTCCGGGAAATACGGTGATGACCGTGGAAGGAGAGAACAGCATTGAAGGTGGTACTGGCATTCAGGTTCGATCCGCAGGAGCGTTTACACTGCAGGGTAATGGCAAACTGATCATCACGCCCCAGTCGGAGGGAATCAATAGCAAAGCGAATGGCGATGTAAACATTAAGGGCAGCGTACAGCTTACCATTAAAAATTTCCAATCCGCTGCGATCTATATAAAAAATGGAGATCTTTTGGTTTCGGAGAATGCGGTAGTGAAGTTGGGCGGAACAGGGGGAACATCGATTTCCTGTGAGGATTCGATTATCCTATCGGACGAGGCGAATATGGAAGCGACAACCCTGATTGAATCGTCGAAAAAAGTCGTTGTTCAGAATAAGGCAGTTCTCAATGTTTCATCGAAATCGGGATGTGCGATTAGAGGATCCGAAGGCGTGGAGATCTTAGACGATGCCAACGTTACGGCCAAAGGTTCCACAGGAGGAATTAGTTCGTTTTATGGATCAATTGTCGTTGAGGGAACCGCGGATGTCAGTGCAACTAGTTATAACTATGCTGCAATTAACGCCGGATTGGATCGTGTTGAAACGCCGCATCAGATTACAGTTACCGGTGATTTGACGGTAAGTGGACTTGTTGGCATTGGTCTGATGTATGGAACGATTACCATAGATGGTGGAACGGTGCGAGCGAATGACTGTACGTTGATGGGCATTTATGTCATGAAGAACGGCAGCATTGAAATAAAGGATGCAGACGTACAAGTCAAGTCCGATCAATATGGAATTTATGCGGTAGGCGGATCGCTCGACATCATTGACAGCACGGTTGTTGTCAATGCTGAGGCCTATCCATTTTTGCAGGAGCCTTCGTTGACTTTTACAAAGGGACCGGAAGTTTATGCCGGAAGTGATACTGAGAATTCCCTGGTAAAGGATTTGAATGCGAAGGTTTACACCTCAAATACATATGTCAAAATCCAGCCGCATGACAATCACAAGTTGACCAAGGTTGCAGCGATTGACGCAACCTGCGAACAAACGGGTAGAATCGAACACTATATCTGTGGTGTCTGTGATAAATTGTTTGCAGACGAGCAGGGAACAAAGGAAATCGATCCAAGAAATATCGACACTGACAAGGTAGAGCATAGTCCGGCAGCAGCCGTACGAGAGAACGAAGTGGCTGCAACCTGCACGAAGGACGGCTCGTATGATGAAGTGGTTTATTGTGCGGATTGTGGGCAAGAGATGAGTCGGGAAACAAAAACCGTCAAGGCTTTAGGACATGATTACGGCAGCTGGACGACCACCAAGTCCGCGACATGCACGGAAAAGGGAGCCGAACAGCGTGTGTGCAAGAACGACAAGACACATGTTGAGACACGCGAGATCCAGGCAACCGGACATGACTACGGGGAATGGACGGTAACAACCGAAGCGACCTGTACCAAGGCCGGTGCAGAGACGCGAATCTGCAAGAACGACAAGACGCATACCGAGACGCGTGAAATTGCGAAGCTGGCACACAACTATAAGACCACCACGACCAAGGCACAGCCGGGTAAAAACGGCAGCACGGTCACCAAGTGCACGGTCTGCGGTGATGTCAAGAGCACAACGACGATTTCCGCGCCAAAGACGGTGACCCTGTCCAAAACGTCGTATACCTACAGCGGCAAGGCAAAGAAGCCGACCGTTACGGTCAAGGATGCGAACGGCAAGAAGATCGCATCGAGCGATTATACCGTTTCGTATGCATCCGGACGGAAGAATATCGGCACCTATAAGGTAACCGTAAAGTTTAAGGGCACAAAGTATACCGGTTCTTTGACAAAGTCGTTCACCATCAATCCAAAGGCAGCGAAGATCAAGCAGGCGAGCAATTTGGTTAAGGGCTTTAAGGTAACGTGGTCGAAGACGAGCAACATTACCGGCTATCAGATCCAGTATGCGACCGGCAAGAGCTTCAAGAATGCCAAGACGGTGACGGCGTCCAAGAGCGCAACCTCGAAGAAGATCACCGGACTCAAAACCGGCAGCATTTCGAAGAAGTATTACGTCCGTGTCCGTACCTACAAAACCGTGAATGGGAAGAAATACTATTCCTCCTGGTCTTCGGTTAAGTCCGCACACGCGGTACGATATTCCAAGTAAATACATGACGGTTTACAAGTCGTAAAAAGCAAACGACCCATCGGGATTTTCCCGATGGGTCTGCTTTCACAAAAAACTTTTGTAACATTGTCAAATTCTCTTGCATTCTGTGACGGACTACGCTATACTGAGTTTGTCAATAAAATAACAGTGATCTTCAGGGCAGGGTGAAAGTCCCTACCGGCGGTACAGCCCGCGACCTGCTGGAGCAATCCGGCAGCTGATTCGGTGAAATTCCGAAGCCGACAGTATAGTCTGGATGGGAGAAGATGTGAGACATGTTACAATGTCTCCTGTTTGATTTGCTCTGATTCCATTGGAATCAGATTTTTTGTTTGTGTGCCCTGTTTTGTGAAGCAAAACGGGGTTTTTTCTTTGTCAGGAGTTGATACTATGACGGATATCGAGTATATGCGCCGGGCGCTGGAGCTGGCGGGACGCGGGGCCGGACATGTTTCTCCAAATCCGATGGTTGGTGCCGTCATCGTCAAGGACGGCCGCATCATCGGCGAGGGCTGGCATGAGCAGATCGGCGGCCTGCATGCAGAGCGCAATGCATTCAAAAACTGTACCGAGGACCCGACGGGCGCGACCATTTATGTCACGCTGGAGCCGTGCTGCCATTGGGGACGCACGCCGCCGTGCACCGAGGCGATTCTGGAACACAAGATTGCCCGCGTGGTTGTCGGCTGTCTCGACCCCAATCCATTGGTCGCCGGGAAGGGCATTGGCATCCTGCGTGACGCCGGAATCGAATGTGAAACCGGTGTGCTGGAAGAGGAATGCCTCGCACGCAATGAGGTGTTTTTCCACTATATCACGACGAAAACCCCGTTTGTCGTCATGAAATATGCGATGACGCTGGACGGGAAGATTGCGGCGGTGACCGGGGATGCCCGGTGGGTCACGGGAGAAGCCGCCCGCCATCATGTCCATGAGACGCGCCGGCGTCTGTCCGGCATTATGGTTGGGATCGGCACCGTGCTTGCGGATGACCCGATGCTCAACTGCCGTATTGATACGGGTGTGGATCCGGTTCGCATCATTGCAGACAGCCGGCTGCGCATCCCGCTGGAGAGCAATCTGGTTCGTACCGCGAAGGACATCCCGACGTATGTTGTTTGTGCGAGGGAGGATGGTGCCAAGGAAGCGGCGCTTGCCGCACATGGCGTCAGCGTCGTCTGTCTGCCCGATAAGAACCGGGACCGTGTGGATCTCTGCCGGCTGCATCAGCAGATCGGCGAATGGGGCATCGACAGCGTCCTGCTGGAAGGCGGAGGGACACTGAATGCGGCGATGCTCCGCCTCGGCCTGGTGGATCGGGTACAGGCGTACATTACACCAAAGCTGATCGGCGGGCTGGAAGCCAAAGGGCCGGTCGGCGGCGAGGGGATCCCGTTGATGGCGGATGCCCTTCCGTTGGAGCAAATGACCATTACGCGGCTGGGAGACGACCTGTTGGTCGAGGGCCGCATCCGAAAGGGTTGAATTCATGTTTACCGGAATTATTGAAGAGGTCGGTGAGATCACCGGCCTGCGCCAGACGGGGACGAGCGCGGTGCTCGGCGTCCGGGCAAAGACCGTTCTGGGCGGCACCAAGATCGGCGATTCCATCGCGGTCAACGGCGTGTGCCTGACGGTGGTTCGCCTCACCGGCGACGGCTTTGACGGTGACGTCATGCCGGAGACGCTGCGCCGCACCAATCTGGGCGCCTTAAAGCCAAAATCCCGCGTCAATCTGGAACGCGCGATGGCGGCCGACGGACGCTTCGGCGGACACATTGTCGCCGGACATGTGGACGGTACCGGGACAATCACCGAGGTAAAGCCGGAGGGCAATGCGGTTTGGATCACCATTTCCGCGGCGCCGGAGATTCTGCGTTATATCGTGGAAAAGGGATCGATCACCATCGACGGCATCAGCCTGACGGTTGCCGCCGTGGACGAGCGCTGCTTCAAGGTGTCGATCATCCCGCATACCGGTGAGGAGACGACGCTGCTGTCGCGTTCGGTCGGATACGTTGTGAATCTGGAGACCGATATTGTTGGAAAATATATCGAAAAGCTGATGAAGCCCGCCGGCGACCCGCAGAAGCCGGCGAGCACACTGAGTGCAGAATTTCTGGCCCAGAACGGATTCCTGTAACGGAAGGCCGATCAGCACAAAAGAAGAAAGTTCATTCAAGGAGGAGCCGAATATGGCTGAATTTAATACCGTAGAAGAAGCGCTGGACGCGCTGCGTGCCGGACAGAATATCCTTGTCATTGATGACCCGGACCGCGAAAACGAGGGCGATCTGATCTGCGCCGCAGAGTTCGCCACCACAGAGAACGTCAACTTCATGGCGACCTACGCCAAGGGTCTGATCTGCATGCCGATGAGCGGCGAATACTGCGACAAGCTGGGACTGACGCAGATGGTAGAGCAGAACACGGATAACCACGAGACGGCATTCACCGTCTCCATCGACCATGTGTCCACGACCACCGGCATTTCCGCAGAAGAGCGCGGTGTGACGGCGCGTGCGACGGTGCTGGCCGATGCCAAGCCGACGGATTTCCGCCGCCCGGGACACATGTTCCCGCTGCGTGCACGTGAGGGCGGTGTCCTGCGCCGCACTGGTCACACCGAGGCAACGGTTGACCTCTGTCGTCTGGCAGGTCTGCGTCCGGTCGGATTGTGCTGTGAGATCATGCGTGAGGATGGCACGATGATGCGCACCACGGAACTCAAGGAATTTGCCAAGGAGCACAAGCTGTGCATGATTACGATTGCGGACCTGATTTCCTATCGGATGCGCGACAAGGAAGAATCTCTGGTCAAAGAGGTTGCGTGTGCGGATTTCCCGACGAAGTACGGGCACTTTAAAATCCATGGATTTGTCAACAAGATCAATGGGGAGCACCATGTGGCCGTCACGATGGGCGATATTGCGGATGGCCAGCCGGTCCTGTGCCGTGTGCACTCGGAGTGCCTGACGGGCGACGCATTCGGCTCCGCCCGCTGTGACTGCGGTGAACAGCTGGATGCCGCGATGAAGGCGATTGCCAAGGAAGGACGTGGCATGGTCCTGTATATGCGGCAGGAGGGCCGTGGGATCGGCCTGATCAATAAGCTGCGCGCATATGAGCTGCAGGATGAGGGCTATGACACCGTGGATGCCAACATCAAGCTGGGCTTTGCGCCGGACCTCCGTGATTACGGCATCGGCGCACAGATTCTGGTGGCACTCGGGGTACAGGAGCTTCGTCTGATGACCAACAACCCGAAGAAGATTCACGGCCTGTCGGGCTATGGACTGAAGATTGTCGAGCGTGTCCCGATTCAGATTGCAGCGAATCCGACGGATGCCTTCTATCTGAAGACCAAGCAGGTGCGCATGGAGCACATGACCAAGTACGAATAAATCATAGAAAACGGATATTGACAGAAAAGGAGAAGTATCATGAATCTGTTTGAAGGAAAAGTAGTAGCCGAAGGCTTAAAGGTTGGCATTGTTGCCGCACGTTTTAATGAGTTCATCGTTGGCAAGCTGGTTGGCGGCGCGCAGGATGCCCTGCTCCGTCACGGCGTCCATGACGAGGATGTAGACATCGCATGGGTTCCGGGCGCTTTTGAGATCCCGCTGATCGCCAAGAAGATGGCGCTGTCCGGCAAGTATGATATGGTTCTGTGCCTCGGCGCCGTCATCCGCGGTTCGACCTCCCACTATGACCTGGTCTGCAACGAGTGTGCCAAGGGTGTCGCGCAGGTTGGCCTGGAGGCGGAGATCCCGGTTCTGTTCGGTGTCGTTACGACCGACAATATCGAGCAGGCGATCGAGCGTGCCGGCTCCAAGGCAGGAAACAAGGGCTATGATGTTGCCTGCTCTGGTATCGAAATGGCGAACCTCCTGCGTCAATTGGACAAGTAAGCAATCGTAATAGAATCGAAAAAGCCTGATTCCCTAAGGAATCAGGCTTTTTTTACGGTGGTATCACTTATGGATTGATGTCGTCCATACAGCGGTCGAGGACACCCGACAGCTCAGCCAGCAGCGTGCCGAAGTTTGCGATCGGGATACCGGCCTCACGGCAGATGGCAATGCGCGCCTGCATGGTGCGGCGTGACATCGAGCAGCCGGCACAATGGACAACCAGATCATACTTGGTAATGTCCTCCGGCAGATCCAGGCCATGCGAGTAGTCGATGCGGAGATTTTCCCCGATCGTCTTGCGCAGCTCACGCGGGATTTTGACATGTCCGATGTCATGATGTGCCGCATTAAACTGGCAGCCCTCAGCGATCAGGACACGGCTGTTCTCCGTCAGGGAATGCAGTGCGCGTGCGCCCTCGGCAAACAGCGCGAGATCGCCCTTTTGGCGGCCATACAGCATGGCGTAGGAGGTGAGCCGGACCTCGTCCGGAATGAGCTTGCGGATTTTGTCAAAGGAGCGGGCATAGGCGACCACGAGATCGATATGCGGCAGCTCCTGGAGGGTCAGCTCCAGTTCGCTTTCGCGGCAGGTGACACAGAGCACCCCGTGATGAAGAAACTCGTTGGTCAGCGTAGTGGGGTTGCGGATCGCTTTCTCATCCGCATCCGGGACGACCAGGACGACAAAATCCCCCTTTTTCACAAGGTCAGGGGAGAGCAGAGGCGGTTCCTGTCTGCTCTGACGGTGCAGCATTTCGTCGATGCGTGCGCGGAGCAGAGAGATGGAGTCCGGCGCCTGAACTGAGAGGAACAGTGCCTGCGGGAATTCCATCTTGAGCTGGGCAATATCGCCGATGTAGGCGACATCACACTTATTGAATACCAGCAGATGGGGAATCCGATTGCGGTTCATCCATGCCAGATCGCGCTCATAGGCAGCGCGGTCAAAGCCGCGGATATCTACCGTGTAGATGGCAACGTCCGCGCGGCGGACAATGTTGCGGATGGACTTCATCTGTTCATCTTCCAGCTCCAGCGTGCTGTTCAGGCCGGCTGTGTCGATCAGTACTGCCTTGCCGTTCAGGCCCAGGTCACAGATCCCGACATGCGGGACATCGGGACGGGGGCTGATGGATGGGGAGTCCACCATAGCTTTGAACATACTGGTCTTTCCGCTGCTCTTTTTGCCGAACAAAGCAACGTGACGAAGGTTGGTGAATTGAGATTTTGGGATGGGGCTCATAGTGTAGATCCTCCGGATTTCAATACACAGAATTTGGTTCCGATGCAAGGGAACGTATGTCAAAAACCATTATAACACGATTTAAAAAAAAGTACAGAAGAGAATGTGCATTTGGCAAAAAATTGTCGAGCGGATGAAAGGTGGGAGAAAATAGGAGAAACTTTTCCTGTGGAATTCATTCCCTTTTTGTAGGGATTATGATAAAATAAAACTATCTATTCTTATAAAATAACGGGAAAGGAGACACGGATGAAGCATCGGATTCTCGCATGGCTGCTCATGGCGGCCCTGCTTCCCGGCATGCTGCAGCCGGCGCTGGCGGCAGAGCCGGACGAAGACATCGCGATCGGCGAGATTGAGACGGAAGAAACCGCTTCGGGGGAGATGCCGGAAGATCATGAGATTTCCATCGCGCTTTCCGACGATGCGGCACAGACGCAGATCAATGTGTCGAGCACCGACACGCTGGCGCTCGGGGTTTCACCGAGAGCCAAAGGGGTCTCTGTCGCGGATACCGGCATATACAGTACCACGGACAGCGGCTTTGTCAACCAATTGGGCGCAGAGTCCGCAGCGGTTTACCGCGCGCTGGAGACGGCGTTTTCCTCCGGGGCCTTTACCTGTAATAATGGAGCTGTGACCGTCGAATTGGCGGCGGGCAGCGACGCGGTGAACAAGCTGAATGCGGCGCTGGCAAAGCAGAGCTTTGCCGGAGATGTCTCCAAGGCAACCGAGGCGAAGGAATGGATCCGAAAGCGGGTATGCGACGCGTATGCGGCATACAATTACGACCATCCCGAGGTGTTTTGGCTGGGAAATCGGATTGACAAGACAAAAGATTTTACGGTATCCGGAGACAGCAGCGGCTATACCGCGCAGGTCAATTCGCTGACGCTGAGCATCTCCTCCCTGTTTTCCAACCAGACCGCGCTGAACACCGCGAAAGCCAATTTCGACACGGCGTTAAACGCTGCGGTTGCCGCGGCGCAGAAGGGGACCTCCAATTATCAAAAACTGCGCCTGGCGCACGATTTTCTGTGCAGTGCGGTCACCTACACCGCCGGCGCGGCGCGGGAGCGGTCGGCATATGGCGCATTGGTGGACAAGAAA
Source organism: Eubacteriales bacterium (assembly GCA_030539335.1). Lineage (GTDB taxonomy): Bacteria > Bacillota > Clostridia > Oscillospirales > Butyricicoccaceae > Butyricicoccus_A. The sequence goes on from JAUNSG010000003.1 coordinate 171,578, forward strand.
TGCGTCTGTGAAGGCTACAGCCGTGCGTTGAAAGCGATTTGTGACCGCCTTGGCATTCCCTGTGTCTGTGTGGGCGGAAGCGGAAAGACCGCCTCGGGCAGCGTGGAGCATATGTGGAATGTGGTCTGTCTGAGCAACCGTTGGTATGCGGTGGATGCGACCTGGGACGATACCGCAACTGGTACGGTACATACCTTCTTTCTGGTTGGAAGCGGGACGGCCGCAGCCGAGCTGGGTCTGGGGAAATTCTCTGCAACCCATGTGTCCTCCGGCCGCCTGTACGACGATACCAGCCTGTCCGATGCGATGACGTTCGCCTATCCGGTTTTGGATACGGCGGCATACACCGGGGAGCATGTGGTAGATTCCCTCAAGCTGACCGGGGACAGCACAATTCAGCTGACGGCCGGACAGAAAAAGACCATTGGTGCGACGGTTTATCCGGAGTCGGCGTCGGGCATCGCGCTGTCCTGGAAGACGAGCAACAAAAAAGTTGCGACGGTTTCCGGTGGGACGATCACCGCAGTGGGAGCCGGGACGGCGGTCATTACCGCGACAGCGGACGGTATCACAGCCTCGTGTACCGTCAAGGTCATCCCGAAGCTGAGCACACCCAAGCTGACCACGGTAGCGACGCGGGTAGGCGGCATCCTCGTGCGCTGGAACTGTGTATCCGGTGCAACGGGATATCGTATCTGCCGCCGTACGAGCGGAAGCTCCTGGAGCGGCACACAGATTGCAACCGTGTCGGGGGCAACTGCATCGGAGTATATCGACTATTCCGTTAAGAACAATACGAAATATACTTATACGGTGTACGCTCTGTATGATGGGGTCACCGCGAGCAGCTGTAGTAAAAACGGCAAATCCGCGTATTATCTCAAGACGCCGGAGATTCTGACGATTTCCAACAAGAGCAGTGGAATCAAATTGACGTGGAAGAGCATCAGCAAGGCGACCGGCTATAACGTGTACCGCAAATCGCCCAAGGATACCAAGTGGACGAAGCTGGCTACGCTCGGCGCCAAGGCGACCAGCTATACGGACAAAAAGGCGAGCAACGGGAAGTCGTATATCTATACACTCCGGGCGGTCAACAGCAAAGGCATGTCGTACTACCATACGGCGGGAAGCCGCCTGCGCCGGATCCATCAGGTGAAGTGGAGCTCGCTGCGAAGCACAAGCAAAAAGACGCTGACGGCGCGATGGAAACGGGTGAGCTCGGTCACAGGGTACGAATTGCAGTACAGCACCAAAAGCTCGATGGAAAAGGCCACGACGGTCAAGATCAAGGCCGGAACGGCGTCCACACTTGGAAAGACCGTGAAAAAGCTTTCCGGCGGAAAGAAATACTATGTCCGCATCCGGGCGTATAAGACGCTGGAGGACGGCAAGAACTACGGTGCATGGAGCGGCGTGAAGAGCATCAAGATCAAAAAGTAAGAAAAAAGCCACCGTTTGATGGATCAAACGGTGGCTTTCGCTTATTGTTTGTTCGATGTGTTCCGCGGCTCACCGGAATTCGGCTTGCGGCCGCTGCGGTGATAGGGGCGGCGTCTGCGGCGAGGTTTGCTGTTGTTCGCTTTGTCGGATGAATCGTGCTCGCGGCGTTCCTTTTGCTGGGAGGCGCCGGCCGTGTTTGCCGTGCGCTCGGTGCGGGAGCGCTTTTCCCGCGGCTCGCCCTCGCGGTGTTCGCTGTCCGGACGGCGTCTGCGCCGGCTGCGGCGCGGTTTGACAGTTTTCTCGGACGGAGCCGCCTTTTCCGCCGTCGTGTCCGGGGAATCCGGCACCGGTGCGGAGAACGCAACCGGCCGGGCTTCCGGGAATTCCGGTACCGGCTCTTCCTCCTTCTTCGCATGGGAGGAGAGAGCAGCGGCGGCCGCGGCGCGGGTCGCGACATTGTTGCTGCGGCGGCCCTTGCGCGAGGAGCGGACAATCTGACAGTCGATACACTTGTACGTATGGATTTCATCGGTTTCCCCATCCAGACGGACGGCACAGGTGCCGCGCAGGATGGAAGAGTCAATGACAACACCCGGTCCGTCCGGCGTCTCGACCAGGGAGTCCGGACGCGGGGTGATCTTACTCAGTTCGGAATACACCTCGTGCTCGTATTTGAGACAGCACATCAGGCGTCCGCAGGTGCCGGAGATCTTGGTCGGATTGAGCGAGAGGTTCTGTTCCTTCGCCATGTTGATGGAAACCGGCTGGAAGTCATCCAGGAAGGACGAGCAGCACAGCGGGCGGCCACAGATGCCCAGACCGCCGAGCACCTTTGCCTCATCGCGCACGCCGATCTGGCGCAACTCAATGCGGGTGCGGAAGACGGAGGCGAGGTCCTTGACCAGATCGCGGAAATCGACACGGCCGTCCGCCGTGAAGTAGAACAAAACCTTGTTCAGATCGAAGGTGTATTCCACAGAGACCAGCTTCATGTCCAGATGGTGCTCCAGAATTTTCTGTTCACAGATGCGGAAGGCTTCGTCAGCGCGTTTCTGGTTGGTCTCAACAACCTTATCGTCCGAAGCGGTGGCGATGCGGATCAGCTTTTTGAGCGGTTTGACCACTTCGCCCTCGGCGATTTCGCGGTTGGCGAGGGCGACCTCACCGTATTCGACACCGCGTGCCGTCTCCACGATGACATTCTGTCCGACCTCGGTCGGAATGCCACATGGATCAAAATAATATACTTTTCCGACTTTTTTAAATCGGATTCCTACAATTTCAGCCAAAATAAGTTCCTCCTGTACCGGAAATACTCCGGCGGATTACCGCGTGGGATCGGTGAGTAATTCATAGCAGCGCGCAGCCAGACAGCCGGTCAGTAGGGGAAGGCTCTGGTTGCGGTCGATGCGGGTGAGAAGCTCCTGTGTCCAGTCATACATCGCCAGAAGCTCACGCACGGTGGCGTGGGCAGCGAGGGCGCGCGATTCCTCCTGTGTCGCCGGAAGCAGGATGCCCGGCAGTGCCTGCGCCGCGAAAACCGCATCGCGCAGGCTGATGGCCAGTGCGGACAGGACATGTGCGAACTGGCGCCGTGTCAGCGACAGACAGCCATTGGCGGCACGCAGGATCTCCAGCTCGTCCCGTGTGGACAGGGCGCGCAGGAACGGGGCGGCAAGCTCTGCAGCCAGACCGATTTCACCCGAGAGAAGCTCGGCGGCGTTTCCGGCGATCCCCTGTGAGGCCGCAGCCGCGGCAGAGATTTCCGCCGGAGCCTGCTCGGGGTACTGTGCACGAAGCAGGGAGGTCAGTTCGGAGACGGACAACGGCGCCAGCGCGAACTGGGTGCAGCGGGAGAGGATCGTCGGAAGGATCGCGCTCGCGTTTTCCGTCATCAGGATGAAAAACGCATAGGCAGGCGGCTCCTCCAGAATTTTCAACAGCGCATTTTGCGCCGCAATGTTCATATTTTGCGCATGACGGATGAGGAATACACGCCGCTCGCTCTCGTTGGGAAGAACGGCGCAGTCCGAGCGGATCATACGGGCGGTGTCCACCTTGATTTCGCTGTCACCCAGATCGACCAGCGTGACATCCGGGTGGATGGACTGCTCCACACGGCGGCAGATGTTGCAGGTTCCGCAGGGCGCCGAGGTCGATTGACACAGCAGCGCAGCGGATAAAATGCGTGCGAGGGTCAGTTTTCCAATGCCGACCGGACCGGTCAGCAGGATGGACTGCGGGAACCGTACGGCAAGCGCACGGCGCAGCGACTGCTTGAGCGCCTCATTGCCGCGCAGGGTATCAAAGGTTAGCAATGTGCTGTCCCGCCTTTCCCAATGGGTATCATTCGTCGATAACGCAAATTTCACTTATTTTAGTATAACACTCGCGGCGCAGAAATTCAATGTGAACTTGCGCAATCCGTTCGCCGGGATAAATTACCGGAACACCGGGCGGATAGGGGGTGACAGCACGGGCACAGATCCGTCCGGCGGCCTGTTCGACCGGGATGGAAACAAAGGGGGCAAACTGCGCCTCCCGTACAGAGCAGACGCGAACCGGATGTGGGAGAGCGGGGGCGGATGCATCCGCGGGGGCTTCCTCCACGCGGTGGAACTGTGGATGCTTGAGCGCACCCATCAGACGCGCATAATCGCGCGGCTGGTCCATCCCGGTGCAGATCAGCACAACGTGATGGGCATCGGACATCTCGGCATCGATGCCGAATTCCCGGCAGAGGATGGCGCTCAGCTCGTCGCCGGTGACGTTGGTCCCCTGACAGCAGAGCGTCAGGCGGCACGGGTCGAGCGCCGCGTCGCGTTCGGATAACACAGGGAACGGGGTGTGCCGGGGGATTTCTGTGCGGAGCGTCCGGACGGTGTCGGCGCACGCGCGATAGGCCTGTTCCCCCTCGTCGTCCAGCCAGGCACAGGCGAGGTCGATGGACGCCATGAGCAGATAGGAAGGGCTGGAGGTGCCGAACACCGGGGCGGTTTGCAGCAGCGTATCGAAAGGGATGCGTCCGGACGAGAGCAAAGCCGCACTCTGTCCCAGGGCGGGGAGGGTTTTGTGGGTGCTGACGGCGGCGAGGTCGGCGCCCTGCTCGATCACGGATTGGCCGTAGACGGCTTTGAGGTGCGCACCGTGCGCGGCATCCACCAGAAGGAGCTTACCGTACCGATGGCACAGCTCCGCCAGCGCGGGGATGTCCTGCAGGACGCCATAGTAATTCGGGCTGGTGACCAGAAGGGCGGAGGCTTCGGGATGTGCCCTGAGTGCCCGTTCCACATCGGACGGTGACAGCGGTCCGGGAATGCCGGTCGGCAGCGTCGACGGATACACAAAGTGCGGGGTCAGGTCGAGCAGCGCCATCGCATGGGTGACCGCCTTGTGGCAGCCGCGGTCGACCAGCAGGGAACCGCCCGCCGGGACGGCCGATGCAATGGCGGTCTGCAGCGCGAGGGTCGAACCGCCGGTCAGGAACAGGCAGTCGGAGGCCCCGAGCGTCTGTGCCGCATGGCGTTCTGCGGAGAGGATCGGTTCATCGCCCTCGTACAGATTGCCGGTGCCGTCGATTTCCGTATAATCGATGGAAAAAATGTTGGATGGCAGGTCATAGGCGGCGCGTCCTTTGTGTCCCGGCATATGAAAACGGGCGGCCTTTTCGGCCGTCCGTTTGCGCAGCGCCTGATACAACGATGCTTCAGACATATTTTTTCTCCACAAGCGGGCTGACATACAGTGGATTGACATCCAGAACGGCCCTTGCGCCCAGCGCAATCTCCAGATTGGTGACATCCAGGGAAACATGGCACAGGCCGACATGGCCGAGCACGCGGGCCGGTTTTCCATCGACGTTGACCGTGATGATTCCTTTGCGGAAGAACGTGCGGATTTCCCCGATGATGTAGCGGATCACGTCGCGGAAGCGGTACAAATCCTTTTTCTTTTCGACCGAGAATCCGTCGGTGTAGCCAACCGGCACGACGGCGATCCTGGTCGGTTTTTTCGTCACATAGCCGGCGCCGTAGCCGACAGAGTGTCCGGCGGGAACCTCCCGCAGTTCAATGACGCGGCTTTCCAGATAGCCCAGCCGATGAAGTCCGGTGGGGGTCTTGGACGGGATGCGTCCGGTAAAGGCCGAGCCGACGCGGACAGCGTCCAGCGTCAGGTCGTTGTAGCCGTACAGTCCGGAGGAATTGGCCGCATGGCGCAGGCCCGGCTCAATTCCCTCGGCGTTCAGTCGGTCGGTGATCGCAAGAAGCTGGCTGCACTGCTTGTGTGTGGCGTCTCCGTCGGCAAAGGCCGAATGGAAATGCGTATAGATACCGGTCACGGTTACATTCGGGATGCGGGTGTACACGGTTTTGATGTGCTCATACTGGGAGGGCAGGAATCCATAGCGCCCCATGCCGGTATCGAGCTTGATGTGCGCCTTGGCGACGGTGCCGAGCTTCTGCGCGGCGGCAGACAGCGCGGCGGCAGCCTCCGGCGAACCGACGGTTGCGGTGGCATTCGCACGGATGACCAGCTCCGCCTCATCCGGCATGGCGGTCGAGCGCATGACCAGAATGAGCTGGGAGGTATAACCGTTTTCGCGCAGGGTCTGCGCGTCCTCCGGTTCCGTGACGGCGAACATCGTAATGCCGTTGTCGCTCAGGACCTTGGCCATCGGCAGCATGCCGAAGCCATAGCCGTCCGCCTTGAGTACGGCGATGACCGGAACGCCGGCGCGCTCCTGAATGGCGCGGGCGTTGGCCGCCAGCTTGTCTGTCTCTATGACAAATTGTTTCATTCGCTTTCGTTCGACTCCTTTGCCTGCTCGGCACGATGGTCGCCGGTCAGGTTCTTCGGCTTGGAGGTGTCCAGATCCTTGTTCTTCTTGAGGAAGCGCTTGCGGCGCAGGTTGCGGTAGGTGGATTCGCCCTTGTTGACGCCGAAGTTAATCAGCGGCTTAAAGACCAGATCGTATTCCCCGACAAACTGAACCAGATCGCCGTTGAAGTCCTTCTTGAAGCGGTACAGGCCGTACAGCGGATTGTCCGGGGTTAGATCGCCGGAGACGCCGCGGAAGTCATAAATGCGGCATTTTTTCTCCAGCGCCCACTGGATCATCAGCCATTGCAGCAGATAATTCGGCATGAGCTTGCGGACATCGAATTCCTTCGTGCCGTTGGCGGAGGCGCCGTACAGATACCATACCTTGTCGCCGTAGTAGATCGCCAGCGTGCCGGCAATCGGCTTGTCCTCATAAAAGGCCATATACAGGCGGGCGTTGTCGCCCATGCAGTCCATCATCTTGTCAAAATAGCTCTGCGGACGGGTGACAAAGCCGTCACGCAGGCCGGTTTCCATCATGATCTGTGCAAAGACCGGCATCATCTCGTGTCCGACCAGCTTGACCTTGACGCCCTTCTTGATGGCCTTGCGCACCTTGGTGCGGGTGTCGGTCTTGAAGTGCATGATGGCGGCCTCACCCTGTGTGTCCGCCACCGTCACGTCAAACGGCTCCCCCTCCGGCGGGGCGGAGAACACCTTCTCATTTTGCATATCCTCGACATTCAGGCGGAACACAAAGTTCGGCTGGATGCCCTCAAAGTTTTTGCTGTCACCGGATGCATTCTTAAAGCCGAGCGCTTCCAGATTGCCGATGAATTCCTTGTCCTCGATGCTGACATCCGGGTCGAGCTTGAGGACGTAGGACTTGTGCTTCTTTGCCAGCACACGTGCTCCGGCAATCAGCTCGTCCAGCGTCTGCTTGTCGTGCGGATCACAGACCGGGCCGCGGCAGCCGTACATCAGCGTCCACGGCAGGTGCGGCAGATGGCGGATGAGCACGGCGAGGGAGCCTTTGATGGCGCCTGCCTCATCGCGGACGAGGATGGCATCCCACTTCCAGGCTTCCTTCAGGTTTGCCCACTTCTTGGACTGCATAAAATGGCCATAGGGATGGCTTTCGTTGAATGCCTCGTATTCGGCCAGTGTTTTATCCGTAACAAATTCAAACACAGTATTTTTCCTCCTGCGCAAATGTAATTTACTATAATGATACATGGTAAGTATACCACGAACAGAGGGGAGTCTCAATTGCAAATTTGGCTAAAAAGAATGGAGAAAAGAGGTTTCTGGTCACAACAACGCCGAAAGCGGTGTGGAGGAACGGACGGTTACTTCTTGTAATATATCCGGGAAAGGCGTATAATAGAAAACACAAGACAGAAAAGGGAGATTCCAAATGAAAAAAACGTGGAAAGTCGTTCTGCTCACGGCGCTTTTGGCGCTCTGCCTGATGGTCACCGCATCCGCGGCGACGGCGAGCAAGGTGATAAACAAACATACATATAGCAACGGGAAAGAATCCGTCACCATCTGGGGGAAAACCAAATCAGGGAAGACGGTGTGGAAGTACCGCAGCGGCAAATATACGGCGGCACAGTGTGCGATTGTGACGGTGAGGACGAAGGGAAACTATGTCTATGTGCTCGAAGGCCGGAAATACATCCGTCTGAGCAAGAAGACCGGAAAGATCCTGGTGAAGAAAACGATACACCCGAAAAACGGAGGCTGGGGCGGTCCGGTAACGCTCATCAGCAGTGCGGGTGATTTGTATGCTATGAATTATCTTGATACGGTTGTGTACCGCATCTCGAAAAATGGGAAGATCAAATGGAAGCGGGATTTGAAAGATCCCTGCTATTGGGCATACCGGATGAAGCTGTCCAACAATACCCTGACGGTATATGGCGAATCTCCGAATGGCTGGAAGGCGACGCTGAATGCCACGAATGGAACCATCAAAAAGAGAACTCTCTCCTGAACCGGATATTCTGGGACGAAAGAAAAGCTGCACGGAATGAATTCTATTCGCCGTGCAGCTTTAAATTGCGTAAAATGGGTTTGGGTCCGCGCCAGGTGAAAGCCCGGTCCGGATGACGCTCATGGAACTGACGGCGCGTCATGCCGTCCACATCCGTCCGGGAAAGGCGGGTGACGCGGGAGTCACGGAAGGCGGGATTCGGTGTCTCCGGGACATCGCGGTTGAGCGGACAGACCTCCGAACAGAGATCGCAGCCCCAGATCAGCGGATGCCGCTGCAGCGCCTGTTCCTGCTCCGGGGTGAGCGGCTGCTTGCTCTGCGTCAGGTCGGACAGACAGCGGGAGACGTCAACGGTGCCGTCCTCATGCAGGGCGCCCAGCGGGCAGGCCCGGCGGCAGGCGCCGCAGTTTGGACAGACACGGCGGGAGGAGGGGGTAGGATCGGCCGGGGCGTTGGTGAGAACCGTGCCGATGAACACAAAGCTGCCATAGGTGCGGTCGAAGATCAGACCGTTTTTGCCCAGAATCCCGGCGCCGGAAATCCAAGCCGCCTGCACCTCCGGGATGGGGGAGGCGTCAGCCAGCGGGACGAAGTGGTATGCGGGGAAATCGCGGGTGAGCGTCTGACAGACCGGACGGAGCGCATCGGCGACGACCTGATGGTAATCCGCCCCGCAGGCGTACAGCGACAGATTGCGCGGAACGGTATCGCGCACCAGATAGGGGAATAGGATGACGGCGACGGATTGCGCACCCGGACACAGGGAATTTGCATTTGCAGCCGCCTGTTCCGTCATCGCCAGTGCGGAAAGCGGGCAGATTCCAATGCCGCCCCGGTAGGGAATGGATGCAAAATAGGGGAGCAGATTCACAAGGTCACCTCCTGTCCCGCGAAGTCGTCTTTGTGGTATCCAGTATAGCATTTTGTTGCGGGCGAGGCAATGTAGGTAGGGAAAAAGTCGGATCGGACGAATTTCCCCGCACTCAAAACCCACAAAAAAGGCGGACGATTGGCGGTGGGAATTAGGATAATAGATGAAATGCAGGTTTCCATCTTGACAATTGCATGGAAAACGCAGTTAAATAGTATGTAGCATTTTTTCGATGATGGAAAATAGGAATCGAAATGCAAGTATTTTTTTGAAGACAGGTAACACTTGAAAGGCAGGTAACACACAATGGCTGATGGTAGAATTTACAACTTTTCTGCAGGCCCGTCCATGATGCCGGTTCCGGTTTTGGAGAAGGCAGCAGCACAGATGCTCAATTACGAAGGCTCCGGTATGTCCGTCATGGAGATGAGTCACCGCTCAAAGTATTACGATGATATTATCAACGGCGCGCAGGATGCGCTTCGCCGCGTGATGAATATTCCGGATAATTACAAGATCCTGTTTATGCAGGGCGGCGCAACCATGCAGTTCTCGGCGATCCCGCTGAACCTGATGGTCACCGGCAAGGCGGATTATGCCATCACCGGCAACTTTGCCCGCGGCGCCTTTAAGGAAGCGAAGAAGTTCGGTACCGTCCGTGCCGCTGCATCTTCGGAGGCAGACAACTTCACCTGGATCCCGACACAGGAACAGCTCGATCTGGACCCGACCGCTGATTATTTCTATCTCTGTGCCAACAACACGATTTTCGGCACCGAGTGGAATTATGTCCCGGAGACCGGAAATGTTCCGGTGGTTGCCGATATGTCCTCTAACATCATGTCCAAGCCGGTGGATATTTCCAAGTACGGCATGATCTATGCCGGTGCACAGAAGAATATGGGCCCGGCCGGTATGGCAGTCATCATCATCCGTGAGGACCTGATGGGCCATTACCGCGAAAACATGCCGGTTCTGCTGGATTACCAGCTGATGGCGGATAAGAACAGCATGTACAACACCCCGCCGACGTATTCCATCTATATGTTCAAGCTCATGGTCGAATGGGTCGAGCAGATGGGCGGTGTCGAGGTCATGAACGAGCGCGCCATCCAGCGTGCCGGTCTGCTGTATGACTATCTGGACGCTTCCGAGCTGTTCCAGGGCGCAGCACAGAAGGAGTCCCGCTCCCGCATGAATGTCTGCTTCCGCACCGGTGATCCGGAGCTGGATAAGAAGTTCGTCGCGGAGTCCATTCAGGCAGGCATGAGCAACCTGAAGGGCCATCGCCTGGTCGGCGGCATGCGCGCTTCGATCTACAACGCTATGCCGATGGAGGGCGTAGAGCACCTGCTCAAGTTCATGGAGAACTTCGAGAAGAACAATAAGTAAACCAAATGCGTCCATTCGATGGGCATAAGGGCCGGGAATCTTTCCCGATGTCCATCGGTTGGAATCCATTATCAATTGACAAGGGAGTCTTTTACCATGTATCAGGTTAAACTTTATAATAAGATCGCCAAGGCCGGCACGGATCTGCTGGATTCGAAACAGTTCTGCTACGGCGAGGATGTCGAGAATTACGACGCGATTCTCGTCCGTTCGGCAAAGCTGCACGATGTGGAATTCCCCAAGAGCCTCAAGTGCATCGCACGTGCCGGCGCCGGTGTCAACAACATTCCGTTGGATATCTGCTCGGAAAAGGGCATTGTCGTCTTCAACACGCCGGGCGCCAATGCCAATGCGGTCAAGGAACTGGTTCTGGGCGCACTGTTTATGTCGTCCCGTAAGATTTTGTCCGGCTATGAATGGACCAAGACGCTGGCGGGCAACGGCGATCAGATCGGCGCACTGGCGGAGAAAGGCAAGTCCAACTTTGCCGGCCCGGAGATCTCCGGAAAGACGCTGGGTGTCATCGGCCTGGGTGCCATTGGCCTGCGCGTTGCCAATGCCGCCATTTCGCTGGGAATGGATGTTGTCGGCTATGACCCGTACCTGTCGGTCGATGCCGCACTCCAGATCAAGCGTGAGGTTTCGTATACGACCAATCTGGATGAGGTTTTTGCCAAGGCCGATTATATTACGGTCCATGTCCCGCTGATGGATGCAACCCGCGGCATCGTGGGGGAGGAGAGCATCCAGAAGATGAAGGACGGCGTCCGCATCCTGAACTTTGCCCGCGGCGGCCTGTGCGATGAGGCAGCTGTGATTGCGGCGCTGAAGTCCGGCAAGGTTGCCTGCTATATGACGGACTTCGCAAGCGAAGAGCTGCTGGAGGCACCGAATGCATATTGCTTCCCGCATCTGGGCGCATCCACACCGGAGTCGGAGGAGAACTGTGCACGCATGGCGACACAGGAGATGATCGACTACCTGGAAAAGGGCAACATCCGCAACTCGGTCAACTATCCGAACCTGAAGGTCCCGTTCGAGTCGGATAACCGTATCTGCATCATGCATCGCAATGTACCGAACATGATCGCCAACCTGTCCACGCTGTTATCCGCACACGGCGCAAACATCGAGAACGTCGGCAGCCGTTCCCGCGGCGACTATGCGTATACGATCATTGAGACCAAACAGGAGGTTCCGGAATCCCTGCTGAACCTGCTGCGCAGCAATCAGAATGTTGCCATGGTACGTCTGATTACGAAATAAGGAATAGCAGAACCAAACCGCGTCGGAACGTGTCCGACGCGGTTTTTTCGTGCTGTGGAATCGGCGGAAGAGGATGCCTTTGGGAGAGTGTCTGCACAGAGGCGTCAAAGCGCACAAAAACAAGAAAAATTTTCTGCCAAAATCCATCAATTTGACTTCCATTCTGGGAGATGATGTTGTATAATTCTAATAGTATTGTGCTGTGCCGCGTGAAAGTCAACGGGCGGCACAACGCTGCAATGGAAGAGAAATCATGAATTTTAGTAAGAGGTGTTTCGAATGGGCTACATGGAAGAATATCGCAAGTGGATGGATTCTCCGGCACTGAGTGAAGAGGAGCATGCAGAGCTTGCGGCAATTGAAAACGATGAAAAGGAAATTCAGGACCGCTTTTTTGCACCGCTGTCCTTTGGTACCGCCGGTCTGCGCGGCATTCTGGGCGTCGGCCTGTACCGCATGAACCGCTTTACGGTCGGTGCAGCGACACAGGGCCTGGCCAACCTGATCAAGAGCTATGGTCCGCGCGCGATGCAGCGCGGTGTGGCGATTGCACACGACAGCCGTATCAAGTCGGACGAGTTTTCCCATCTGGCAGCAAGCATTCTGGCAGCCAACGGCATTCAGGTTTTGGAGTATGAATCCCTGCGTCCGGTACCGGTACTGTCCTTTACGGTTCGTACCTATGGCACGCTGGCCGGTGTCATGATCACCGCTTCCCACAACCCGAAGGAATACAACGGATATAAGGTATACTGGGAAGACGGCGCACAGCTCCCGCCGAAGGAAGCTGACGTAGTTGCGAAGGAAATGGATGCCCTCGATCTGTTCACGGAAGTAAAGACCATGGACTACGAGCAGGCAAAGGCAGAGGGCCTGATTAAGATCCTCGGCGCGGAGAGCGATGAGATCTATCTCCGTCAGGTGCAGAAGATGTGCATCAATCCGGATGCGGTTGACCAGGTAGCCGACGAATTCAAGATTATTTACACTCCGTTCCATGGCGCCGGTTATAAGCTGGTTCCGGAAATCCTCAAGCGGATCGGCTATAAGCAGGTCATCTGCGTTCCGGAGCAGATGGTCATTGACGGCAATTTCCCGACCGTAAAGTCCCCGAATCCGGAGAACAAGGAAGGCTTTAACATCGCCATTGAGATGGCAAAGCAGCAGGGCGTTGACCTCATCATTGGTACAGACCCGGATGCGGACCGCTGCGGCATCGTGCTGCGCGACAGCAAGGGCGATTATGTCACACTGTCCGGCAACCAGGTTGGCGTACTGCTGATCGACTACATCATCACGGCAAAGAAGCTGACCAACACCATGCCGGAGCATCCGGCGGTTCTGAAGTCGGTTGTTTCGACCGAGATGGCACGCAAGGTTGCGGTCGACAACGGCATTGACTGCTTTGATACGTTCACCGGCTTTAAGTTCCTCGCTGAGAAGATCAAGGAATTTGAGACCACCGGTTCGCATGAATACCTGTTTGCCTTTGAGGAGTCCTATGGCTACCTCCGCGGCGACCACGCACGTGATAAGGATGCGGTCATCGCTTCCATGCTGGTTGCGGAGATGGCAGCATACTACCGCACCAAGGGCATGACCCTGTATGATGCAATGCAGAGCATGTATGAGCGCTATGGCTACTACACCGAGCAGACCCTGTCCATCGTTATGCCGGGCGTATCCGGCCTGCAGCGCATGGCAGAGCTGATGAAGGAGCTGCGGGAGCAGCCGCTCAAGGAAGTAGCCGGCACGCCGGTGAAGGATGTCCGCGACCTGCAGTCCGGCATTCAGACCGAGCTGGCTACCGGCGAGACCTCGGAGGTCGAGCTGAAAGGCCAGAACGTACTGTATTACGACCTGGAGGATGGCACGAGCTTTATCATCCGTCCGTCCGGCACCGAGCCGAAGGTAAAGGTCTACATTATGGCCAATGCTTCCACCAAGGAAGAGGCGGACGCAAAGGTGGACAAGTACACGGCTGCGGCACAGGAAATCGTCAAGTAAAAAAGCAAGAAAAGGAAAGAACAGCAAAAAGGCGCTGGCCGTTTACGGTCAGCGCCTTCGTTTCGCGTACAAAAAAAGAAAAAGCACATGACACCCAGGCTAAGCTATTGCTCCGAGCCCCAGTCATGCGCTTTTTATCAGGAAGGAGAAAGTGATAAAACCAATCACTTTTTGGAAAAAAGGAGGTTTTTAAAAGAGTTTTTCTTAACTTTGTGAACTTAGTATAGCACTTGGCTTTGCGGATGAAAATAGACAGAATTATCAAAATCAAATTCCCCAAAAACGCGTGAATTGTGCAAAAAATAGTAAAATGCAGGAAGAAAAGAACGATATTGCAGAAAATGCGGTGCAAAAAGAGAAAAATGAAGAAAAATGAAGGAAATAAAAAATAACACTGCATAAAACGGGGCGGGAGAAGACAAAACAAAAAGAAAAGGGAAAAGCGTTTTTTGATTGGACAAAATGACAATAATAAAAAAGAGGTTGCAAAAGGGATAGGAAGCACAAGAAAAGGAAAGAAAAATCCGAAAAAATTCCGGAAAATCTGCTTTACAAAAATTCCGGGATATGCTATCATTTGATAGTTGTATGCGGAAGTGCCGGACGATTCCGGCGATTCTGCGAAGTCCCTCGCCGGGCTGCTGGGTTTCCGGTGCGTCAGACCGTACCATCACCTTGCCGCAGCTCAGCGTCTGGATTGACAAAATATTTTACAAGAGGTGGATCATCATGATTCGTAAGGAACAGAAAAATGCTGTAATCGCAGACAATCGTCTGCACGAGACGGACACCGGATCTCCGGAGGTACAGATTGCCATCCTGACCGAGCGCATTAAGCAGCTCACGGAGCATCTGAAGGAGCACAAGCAGGATAACCATTCCCGCCGCGGCCTGCTGAAGATGGTAGGTAAGCGTCGTGCACTGCTGGCATACCTGCAGAAGAAGGACATTGAGCGCTACAGAGCGATCATCAAGAAGCTCGGTATCCGTAAGTAAGAGAACAGGCAAAGGGGGCACTATGCCCCCTTTTTCTGAAAACCCGACGAGAAAGCCATCCTTAAGCAGTTGAACGGCTGCCTGACCGGGAAAGATAACAGGTCAGACGACGGTTCAAGTGCTTGAAGGTGTCATGCTTTCCCGTCAACGAAATTAAAAAAAGGAGACAAATTGCATGACTACGATTACCAAAAAGTCGTTCGACGAATATCGTGTATTTGAAACAACCTTTGCCGGCCGCAAGCTGACGGTTGAAACCGGCAAGATGGCACAGCTCGCAAACGGTTCTGCATTGGTTCGCTATGGCGATACCGTCGTACTCTGCACCGCAACGGCTTCCCCGAAGCCGCGTGACGGCATTGATTTCTTCCCGCTTTCGGTGGATTTTGAAGAGAAGCTCTATGCCGTTGGCCGCATCCCGGGTTCCTTTATGCGCCGTGAGGGCAAGGCGAGTGAGCAGGCTACCATCGCTTCCCGCCAGATCGACCGCCCGATGCGTCCGCTGTTCCCGAAGGACCTGCGCAACGATGTTTCCATCGTCTGCACGGTCATGGGCAATGACTATGACAACTCCCCGCAGGTCACCGGCCTGAACGGTGCGTCCATCGCTGTTGCGATTTCGGATATCCCGTTTGACCATACCGTTGCCGGTGTCGATGTCGGCATCGTCGATGGCGAGGTTGTTCTGAACCCGACGCTGGAGCAGCGCGAGAGAAGCCAGATGGACGTTACTGTCTGCGGTACGGAAGAGAAGATTGTTATGATCGAAGCCGGCGCAAAGGAAGTGCCGGAGGACGATATGTTCCACGCACTGATGGTTGCGCACGAAGAGATCAAGAAGATGTGTGCTTTCATCAAGGAGATCCAGCAGGAGATCGGCAAGCCGAAGTTCGAGTATGAGCATCACGATGTCGATCATGATCTGTTCGATCAGATCGAAGCATTTGCACGTGCGAAGGTTGAGGTTGCGTTTGATACCGATGACAAGACGGTCCGCGATGCGAGAATGCAGGTTGTCCGTGCAGAGATCGATGCGTTCCTGGGCGAAGAGGTTGCCACCGAGCGCGCCGCAGAGATTTCCGAGATCGTGGACAAGCTGTGCAAGAAGGTTGTCCGCAAGTGGCTGACCGAGGGCAAGCGTGTGGATGGCCGTGGCATGGAGGAAGTCCGTCCGCTGGCTTCCGAGGTTGGCGTTCTGCCGCGTGCCCATGGTTCCGGTATGTTCACCCGTGGACAGACCCAGGTTCTGTCCATCGCAACGCTGGGCACGCTGAGCGATGCCCAGATGCTGGATACCATCTTCGAGCAGAAGGAGAAGAGATATATCCATCATTATAACTTCCCGTCCTTCTCGGTTGGCGAGACCCGTCCGTCCCGCGGACCGGGACGCCGTGAGATCGGCCATGGTGCGCTGGCAGAGCGCGCCCTGCTGCCGGTAATCCCGTCGGTTGAGGAGTTCCCGTATGCAATCCGCGTCGTATCCGAGGTTGTTTCCTCCAACGGTTCCACCTCGCAGGGCTCGGTCTGCGGCTCCACGCTGGCGCTGATGGATGCCGGTGTCCCGATCACCGCTCCGGTTGCCGGTATTTCCTGCGGCCTGATTACCGATGACGGTCAGGAGACGACCTTCACCGATATCCAGGGTGTTGAGGATTTCTATGGCGATATGGACTTTAAGGTAGCAGGTACCAAGAAGGGCATCACGGCCATTCAGGTTGACATCAAGGTAGACGGACTCACCCCGTCGATCATCAAGGAAGCATTCCGCAAGTGCCGCGACGCACGCTATCAGATCCTCGATGAGATCATGCTCAAGGCCATTCCGACACCGCGCAAGGAGCTGTCCCCGTGGGCGCCGAAGATGATCTCCTTCAAGATCCATCCGGATAAGATCCGCGATGTCATCGGCAAGGGCGGTTCGGTCATCCAGAAGATCACCGCGGAGTCCGGCGCCAAGGTCGACATCAACGATGACGGTACGGTTTGTGTATCTGCCATCAACGGCAATGCCTGCGAGGCAGCCAAGAAGATGATTATGACCATCGTCAAGGATCCGGAAGTCGGCGACGTCTTCTACGGCAAGGTTGTCCGCATCATGGGCTTCGGTGCGTTTGTTCAGATCGCCCCGGGCAAGGACGGCCTGGTTCACATCTCCAAGCTGGAGAAGTACCGTGTCGAGAAGGTAGAGGATTCGGTCAAGGTCGGCGATATGACCTGGGTCAAGGTCATCGAGATCGACGACAAGGGCCGTATCAACCTGTCCCGCAAGGATGTCAAGGATTCGGAGAAGGTTCAGTAATTCTTTCCAATCGAACAATCAAAAGACGCTGGTCTGGGACCAGCGTCTTTTTTTGAGGAAGCACAGGGGTTCTGCACTCCCGTCGATTCCGCAGAGAATGGGCTGAGCGGAACGGAGGAGACCTGCCACAGGAGAAAAGCCGATGGGCGGGCAGAGTTTTTCGCTGCGGCAGGCTCAGGATTAAATTGGTTCGTATGCAGTATAGCAGAAGTATCACGCGAAAAAGCGCGAACCGCGACGATTTGGAATAAAGTGGAATTTTTTGCGGCGGAGCCGGGGAAACCCGGAACCCACGGGGCACCCTTGAAGACAATACAAATTTAAGGTACAATAGGATCAATCCCTTGGAAGACCGGAGGGGGAACCGCACGGAGCGGATCCGCGCGCGGTATGACCGGGCCGCCGATTCGGCCGGCGCACGGAAAAATGTTCAGAGAAAGGGAATTGCCATGTCGATTTTGAGAGAAGATATGTTTACCTGCCCGCACTGCGAGGAGAAAGGGCCGCTGGAGGTTTGGGCGAGCGTCAACGTGACGCAGGACCCGGATGCCCGCCGCCGTGTGGAGGATCTGTCGCTGTTTGAGTGGACCTGTCCCAACTGCGGCAAGGTATGTCTGGTGCTGCACCCGTGCATGTACCATGATATGGACAATGAATTTATGGTCTGGTTCGCCCCCGAGGGCGAGATTCAGGAGGGCGCACAGTTCTCCCAGCTCGACCGCTACACACTGCGCACGACCAAGACACCGAACGAGTTCCGGGAAAAGGTCAACATTCTGGAGCGCGGATTGGACGACCGGGCGATGGAGCTAACCAAGCTGATTTTGATTATGCAGCTGACCCGCGACGGCGCGGATGTTGTGGATGTGGTGTTCCACAGTGTGGACACCCGCGGACAGTTTGTGTTTGTGCTGGTCCATCCGGACGGCGTGGAGCAGTATCTGCGCATGCCGCCCTCTACCTACGAAAAGCTGGCGCACGATGTACGCGAGTACCTGTACACGCCGGCGCACGGCTTCCAGACCATTGACCTCGCGTGGGCGAAGGAATCGCTGGAGCTGCTGCAGGGGCTTCGTTGAAATTTTGGAGTGAAACAGGAACATGAGGAAGAAGAGCGAATACTTGTTGGATCTGAGCGCCGATTTTCTGGGCTCCGTCCTGATGGGCATCGGCGTGTACAGCTTTGCGGAGCAGGCGGATATCGCGCCGGGCGGCTTGTCCGGCCTTGCCATCATGATGAAATATCTGTGGGGGCTTCCGGTCGGTGTCATGACCTTTGTGCTCAATATCCCCTTGCTGCTGATCGCTTGGAAGTTTCTCGGGCGGCGGTTTACGATCCGGACACTGCGCACGGTTGTCCTGAGCAGTGTGATTCTGGATGTGGTGGTCACACCATTGGCGTTTACCTATGCGGGGGACCGGCTGCTCGGCTCGATTGTCAGCGGTGTGTGTATGGGCGCAGGGCTGGGCGTGATCTTTGCACGCGGCTCGACGACCGGCGGAACGGATATCATTTCCTGTCTGGTCGAGCGCCGGTATCCGCACATGCAGGTCGGCGGTATCCTGACTGCGGTGGATATGCTGATTATCGCGCTGTCCATCCTGGTCTTCGGCAATCTGGAGAGCGCACTCTACGGCATTGTCGCCCTGTATATGCAGGGGCGTGTGATGGATTCTATTTTGTATGGACGGCGGCGCGGACGCTGTGTGCTGATTTTCTCCGATCAGCGGGAGCAGATTGCCCAGCGGATTTTGCGGGAGATGGACCGCGGTGCGACTTTTTTGCAGTCGCGCGGCGCTTACAGCGGAGTACACAGCGAGGTATTGCTGTGCGCGGCGGAGCGGCGCGATTATGCACAGCTGCAGCGCATCGTGCGCGAATGTGACCCGGCGGCATTTTTTGTCGTTTCGGAGACCAGAAATGTATATGGGGAAGGCTTTGAGCCGATGATCGAAGAGAAATAACGGGAGCTGAGGAAGGCATCCACGGAGAAGTTGAGGAAGAGATTGTGAAAGAGATTTTGTTATATCAGCATGGTGGCAGCGGCAATCACGGCTGTGAGGCGCTGGTGCGCACCACGGTATCCCTCTGCCGGGAGGCGATGGGGGAAGATACATTGGCGACGCTGTGTTCCAATGCGGTCATGGAGGATCGGCGCTATGCATTGGACCGCAAGGTGAAGCTGACGGAGAACAAGCCGGTACTGCGCCGGAAGAGCCCGCAGTGGGCATTGTATCAGGTCAACCGGCGCCTGCTGCACTCCCGCTTCCTTGAGGACCGGTTCCTGACCGAGCGGCTGTGCTTGAAAGCGGCGAAGGAAAGCGATCTGGCCATTGCCATCGGCGGCGACAATTATTGCTACAACAAGGGGATCCAGTTCTGGCCGACCGACCGCAGGATGCAGCAGCAGGGATGCAAAACCATGCTGTTTGGCTGCTCGATTGAGCCGGAGGATCTGGATGCGGCGTTTGTCCGGCAGCTCTCCCTGTTCGACGCGATCACGGTGCGTGAGAGCATCTCGTATGAGGCGATGGGCGCGGCCGGCGTCCCGAAGGAGAAACTGCATCTGGTGCCCGACCCGGCGTTTACGCTGGAGAGCAAGCGCCGTCCGCTGCCCGGACGGTTCCAGCCGGGCAATACGGTCGGCATCAATGTCAGCCCGATGATTATCGGCAACGAGCAGACGGCGGGTGTGACGATGGAAAATTATGTTGCACTGGTGCGCGATATCCTGGAAAACACGGATTGCTCGGTCGCCCTGATTCCACACGTCGTGTGGAGCTACAATGACGACCGCGTCCCGCTGCGCCGTTTGTATGAGCAGTTTGCGGACACCGGACGTGTCGTTCTGATTGGCGATGCGGATTGCCGGGTGCTCAAGGGCTACATAGCACGTTTGCGCCTGTTTGTCGGTGCGCGTACTCATGCGACGATTGCCGCCTATTCGTCCGGCGTGCCGACGCTCGTGGTCGGCTATTCCGTCAAGGCGCGCGGCATTGCGCGCGATCTGTTCGGAACCGAAGAGAACTATGTGCTTCCGGTGCAGTCCCTGCGCGAGGAATCCGATCTGACCAGGGCGTTTCATTGGCTACTGGAGCACGAGGAGGAGACCCGGGCGCAGCTTCAGGCGATCCTGCCGGACTATATCGCCCGGGCGCATGAGGCCGGAAGAATTGCGGCACAGCTTGTGGAATCCGGAAAATCGAATTGGGACGAGTGTTGATGTTATTGAAAGGATCATGGGGATTGTGGTAAAATAGTGGGGAATTATCGTGTATTCTGTGTAGAAACAGATTGGCATGAAGGGAGCGGTATGTATGAGACGAAAAAGAAGAAATCAAGTTCTCTTTTCCCTGCTGTTGGCGATGGCATGTGTTGTGCTCCTCCACTGGGGGAGTCCGGATGCGCACGCGGCCACGACGACCGTTGCAGCCACAAAGATTACCAAGGCGGTTTCCAAGAAGGCAAGCACCAATACGATCACATGGAAAAGGGTTTCCGCAGCGAAAGGGTATATTGTCTACTATTCGAAGAGTTATGACGGCAAATACAAGGCGCTGAAAACCATTACGAACAACAAGACAACGACGTACACACACAAGGGCCTCAAAAACGGCACGCCATATTATTATAAGGTTGTGACCTATAAGGTAGTGAACGGGCAGAAGATTAAAAATGTCTCGGAGATCTGCGAAAAATACTGTGATTATTACGGCTACGCCGAGGAAAGCTATTTCAGCCGGTGCAATCGTATTTTTGGAAAGGACGAGTATACTCCGTATAAGACCAGCAAACAGGCTTCCAAAAATATGAAGACAATAAAGATAAAGGTTTGGGATCTGCGAAAGGGAAAGAAATACACCCGGACGTTCACCCTGAAAGTACATAAGAATATTGCCGGGACGGTACAGAAGATGTTTGCCGAGCTGTATAAGAGTAAAAATCCCACCCCGATTCACACGGTGGGAGCCTATGCCTGGAGAGGGGACAAATCGACCTCAGAGCATTGTCAGGGACTTGCCATCGACATCAATGCGAATGAGAATTATATGATCTACAATGGAAAAATCCTGTCCGGCTCGTTCTGGAATCCGAAGAAGAGCAAGTATTCCATCCCGCTGGAGTGTGACCTGGTCACGATCTTTGAAAAATACGGCTTTACCAGAGGCTTCTGGTCAACCAGTCAGGACTATATGCATTTTTCCTACTTTGGAACGTAAAAGCCGCGTGTAAGGGTCTGCCATACGACAGGATAGAAAGGAACGCACAATGAATCAGCGCAAAATGGGCGTGGTATTGTCCTACGCCTCCATGCTTATCAACATTGCCGTCGGACTGATTACGGTGCCGTTGATGACCCATTTCATGGGGACAAGTGAATACGGCCTGTATGAGCTGATGGGCTCGCTGATCGCCTATATGTCGGTCATGGATTTCGGCCTGTCGGCGACAATTACACGCTACTATTCCCAGGCCATTGCGCGCGGAGACGAAAGGGCGAAGCAGAATATTCTGGCGCTCTCCGGTTTGATTTATCTGGCGGTTGCCGTGCTGACGGTGTTTGTCGGCGCCGTGCTGTATCAGGCGATCGGGCCGGTCTACTCGGCCAAGCTGACCCCGGCGGAGCTGCTCTCCTGCAAGCGGATTTTCATTGTCCTGATTGTCAATATGACGATTACCATTCCGTCCAATCTGTTTGTCGCAGTGCTGACCTCGGAGGAGCGGTTTGTCTTTCTGCGCGGCGTGACGATGTTCTCGCAGGCGCTGCAGCCGGTGATGTATGTCATCGTCCTGTGCTTTGTCCCGACTGCCTTTGCGGTCTGTGTGATCCAGACGGTGTTCAATCTGGCGGTCGTCGCGCTGAATGCATTCCACTGTTTCGCTCATGTGCACATGAAGATCCGGCTGTATTCCTTTGACCGTCTGCTTGTGCGCGAGATGCTGGGCTTCGCGTTCTTTATCTTCCTGAATACCGTGATCGACCAGCTCTATTGGAAGACGGATATCCTGATTCTCGGCGCGGTGGTTGGCACGGCGGCGACGGGGATTTATGGCATTGCCTCGCGCATCAATACCATGTATATCAATTTTTCCAGCACGGTCAATTCGGTCTTCCTTCCGCAGATCTCGCGCATTGTCACGACCTCGGGCAGTATGGAACCGGTCAACGCGATCATGAAAAAGGTCGGACGCATTCAGTTTTTGGTGATGTCCCTGATTTTATCCGGCTTTATCTGCTATGGAAAGCGCTTTTTGTGGCTGTGGGCGGGAAGCAACTATACCGATGCACAGAAGGCCGAGGCGTATTATATTTGTCTGATCGTGATGGTCCCGATTCTCATCCCACTGATTCAGAACATTGGCATCAGTATTTTGCAGGCGATGAATAAGCACGCCTTCCGTTCGGTCGTCTATTTTGCCATTGCGATTGCCAATGTCGCAGCGTCCATCCCACTGGCACAGCGTTTCGGCGGCTTGGGCTGCGCCGTTGCGACCTCCGGTGCGATGATTATCGGCAATATCATCATCATCAATATCTATTATGTCAAGGTGATCCATCTGGATGTACTGGGCTTTGCGGCGGAGATCGCACGCCTGCTGCCGGTCATGCTGGTCATGATTGGCTATGGTGTGCTGAGCAATTGGCTCCTGCCGGGCGGCGGCTGGCTGCTGCTGGGGGCGAAGATCCTCCTGTATGCGGCGCTGTTTTTCGCCCTTTCCTGGAAATTCAGCATGAACGACTATGAGAAACAACTGGTCGCAGGACCGGTCCGGAAGCTTTGGAAACGGAGGGGCTGAGATGCAGAAAGCGTATGCGGCGCACAATCGGAATCCGGCGGTCGTCCGGACCTCCTCGTCCGGCGGCGTGTTCCCGGCGCTGGCACGGCAGGTGCTCGAAGAGGGCGGCGTCGTGTATGGCGCGGCATGGGAGGAAGACGGCGCGGTCGGATACCGCGGCGTTACCGATGCCGGGGCGCTTTCCGCCCTGTCCGGATCCAAATACGTTTTTGTGCCCATCGCGCCGATGATGCAGGAGATTGCAGCCCGCGTGGCAGATGGCCAGCGCGTGCTGGCTGTGACCTCACCCTGCCAGGCGGCTGCACTGCGGCGTGTGTGCGGTGATCGGCAAAAGCTGACGGTTGTCGATTTCGTCTGTCACGGTGCACCGGACGCCTCGTTCTGGAAAAAATATCTGGACGAATGCGCGGAGCACGCCGGACAGAAGGTGACCGGCGTCCATTTCCGCAGAAAGGCCGAGGGCCGGTCGTGGCAGGATTACCGGATGGAGCTGCGCTACGCAGACGGACATGTTGTGCAGCGCCGGCCGGAGGATGACCCGTATATGCGGGCCTTTTTGTGGAACGCATCGCTGCGGCGTGCCTGTGGAAGCTGTACGGCAAAAGGGGAGAGCCGGGCATCCGATCTGACGCTGGGCGATTTCTGGGGCGTGAATAAGCTTGCACCGGAGCAATACCATGTACCGGGGACATCGCTGGTGTTCGTCAACACCCCGAACGGCGAAGCGCTGTGGCGGCAGGTCCGCGAACAACTGGCGTATGCCGAGGTCGATCCGGCACAGGCGGTGAAATATAACCCGTCCGCCGTACAGGCAGCTGTGCTGCATCCGCAATATGAAGCGTTCTGGCGTGACAGCGAGAGCCTGGAGGTGTCGCAGCTTGCGGACAAGTACTGCCGGACAAGCACGGTGGAGAAGGCGAAGACAGGGCTGCGGCGTGCGCTGCGAAAATTAAGAAAATAGACAAATTTTCCGGAAAGAGCCATTCTTTCCGGGATTTTTTTGCGTTCGGCATAAAATCCGGCTGTCGGTGCATACTGGACTTGATGCTACAAAAAAGGAGGAAGTGCCGATGGGCGAGATTACGAATGTCACGCGCGACAGCTTTAAGCGGGAAGTGCTCGAGGCCAAACAGCCGGTTTTGGTGGATTTCTGGGCGCACTGGAGCGGCCCGTGCCGTCATATGGAGCCGGTGCTGGATGAGGTGGCACAGACGGTTCATGATGTAAAGCTCTGCCGTGTGGATGTGGAGCGCGAGCCCGAACTGGCGGGACTCTACAGCGTGGCGGCGACGCCGACGCTGATGCTGTTTGAGAATGGGAAGAAGCAGCGGGTGTCCACCGGATCGCGCGACAAACAAAATGTACTTGATTTTTTAGGAGGCGCACAGTATGAATGTATTGATTAACCGTGCCGGATGTATTGGCTGTGGGACATGTGAGGCATTGTGCCCGGAAGTCTATCAGATCCAGGAGGACGGCCTGGCGCAGATCATCGCGCAGCCGGATGGGTATCTGGAGGATGCGGCGCGCGAGGCGGCCGGAAGCTGTCCGGTCAGTGTCATTGAGGTGGAAGAGGAATAAGCAGGCATGAAACCGACGGCCGCTGCATAGGTTGAAAGCAAACGGGGGCAGATTTGGACTGCCCTTCCAAGACAACGAAACGGCGGAGGAGCGGCGATCATGTTTATTGTTACGGCGAAACTGTCCGGGCGGAAATTGCTCTGTGGAGCGGCGGCATTGGCGGCCGTTCTGCTGGGTGTCCACGTCGCGGCACAGATGGCGGGAGATGTTTCGGCACTGAGTGCAATTGCGGGAAGTGCCGTGGGAGAAGTGGTGACCGAGACGACGGATGTTTCCACAAAGGTCACGAGCAACGAGGAGCGTGTGGCGTATCTGGCGGCCTGTGGATGGAAGGTGGACCCGGATTCCTGTGTGATGCAGGAGGTCATTATTCCGAGTGATTTTGACGACGTCTACCAGAGCTATGTGCAGATGCAGGCGCGACAGGGCTTTGATTTGGAGAAATACCGCGGGAAACGGGTCAAACTCGCAACCTATACCGTACAAAATGTGCAGGACGGTGTGGAGCTGGAGGCGAACCTGCTGATCCGGCGCAACCGTGTCATCGCAGGGGACATCACCTCGCTCAGCGAAGGCGGAACGGCGTATGGGTTGATGGATAATACGGTGGGAGCCGCGCAGGGGTCGGCAGAGAATTGAGAAGACAGCGGCAGATTTGTGGGAACAAGCACGATCTGTCGCTCTCTTGTCAAAAAAACCTTGTGCAAAAAGCACAAAAGTGATATAATAATTTTGATTTATTCTTTCCGAAGAGGATGACTTATGGCAGCACAGCGAATCGACAAAATTCTATCCGCCACCGGACGCTATTCCCGCAGGGAAGCGGCGGCGCTGGTGAAGGCCGGCGCGGTAACCGTGGATGGGGTGTGCTGCCGTGATGCCGCACGCAAAATCGATCCGGACAAACAGGCGTTGGCGGTGCGCGGCGAACCGGTCGGATGGAAGGAGCATGTGTATCTGATGCTTCACAAGCCGCTGGGGGTGCTCAGTGCGACCAGGGATCGTGACCAGAAGACGGTTCTTGATCTGCTGCCGCCGGAATACCGGGCACGCGGGGTATTTCCCGTCGGACGGCTGGACAAGGATACCTCCGGCCTGCTGCTGCTCACCGATGACGGGGACTTCTCCCATCGTCTGACCTCGCCAAAGCACCGGGTCGACAAGGTGTATCTGGCGCAGACGGACGGCACACCGGACGAAGCGGCGGTGCAGGCGTTTGCAGACGGCCTGACTCTGCGCGACGGCACACACTGCCTGCCCGCAACACTGGAGATCCTGGGGGAAAACCAGGTGCGCGTCACGGTACAGGAGGGGCAGTATCATCAGGTGCGCCGTATGCTGGCGGCCTGCGGAACACCGGTGCGGGAGCTGATGCGCCTGCGCGAGGGCGGTCTGGAGCTGGATTCCAGCCTGAAACCGGGGGCTTGGAGGGAGTTGACAGAGCGCGAGATGCGGGAGTTTTTTTAAAAAATGTTCTCAATTACGACAAAAATGTTATTTAGGGGAAATCCTACAAAAAAGATTTAAAAAATTTGTATAAAAATTTGTCGATTTGTGTTATACTTAAAGAAGTGTACAGAGATACGCAAGAGGAATTGTATATTTTGTTTTATAACGCTGCGCGCTTGCTGTTTTTTCGGGCGCATGCGGCGAGAGAGGATATAAAAGAAGGGTGAGGAAAGATGGCATCAAGATTATTCCAATCAATCATTCTCCAGATGAAGGACGCGATAGACCGCACAATCGGTATTATTGACGCCAGCGGTACGGTGGTGGCATGTTCCGATCTGAAGCGCATTGGTGAGATGCGTGAAGATGCGGCGGCAGAGCTTTCCTATGTCGGGGATATGATTCGCTTTGGCGGTTATACATATCGGCCGGTGTCGGATCGTTCGACCCGCTTTGAGTATGCCGTTTTCGTCCATGGCGAGGATGAGAATGCCCGCAGCTATTGCTCGATCGTTACGGTCGCCATTGGCAATATCAAGACCCTCTACGATGAGAAGCACGACAAGGCAACGTTCATCAAGAATATTATTCTGGATAACGTCCTCCCGGGTGATATTTATATCAAGTCCCGTGAGCTTCACTTCGAGGGTGACGTTCCGCGTCTGGTGATGCTGGTTCGTCAGGTGGAGAATACCGACATCGCGGCGCTGGACATCATACAGGATCTGTTCCCGGACAAGAAAAAGGATTTCGTCATTCACATCAATGAGACGGATATCGTCCTTGTCAAGGAGGTTCGCAAGAACACAGAGGTCAAGGAAATGGTCAAGGTTGCCAAGGAGATCGAGGATACCCTGCTCAACGAAATCCAGATGAAGGTTCAGATCGGCATCGGTTCGATCTCGACCCAGCTCAAGGACATTGCCAAGTCCTTCAAGGAAGCGCAGGTTTCGCTTGAGGTCGGTGCGGTATTTGATACCGAGACGAATATCATCACGTATGAAAATCTGGGTATTGCCCGTCTGATCTATCAGCTCCCGACGACCATGTGTGAAATGTTCCTGACGGAAGTATTCCGCAAGGGTTCGATCGATGCGCTGGATCAGGAGACACTGTTCACCATCCAGAAATTCTTTGAGAACAATCTGAACGTATCGGAGACGTCACGCAAGCTGTTTGTACACCGCAACACGCTGGTGTACCGTCTGGAGAAGATCAAGAAGCTGACTGGCCTTGATCTGCGTGAGTTCGATCATGCCATCGTATTCAAGGTTGCGCTGATGGTACGCAAGTATCTGGCTTCGCGTGACGAAGGACGTATCCTGTCGTAAAATCAGACCCAAAAGGAGAGCGCAAATTTTATGATGAACCCGGATAAGGCGAGACGTATTGTGTCAATTGTCGCGTTTGTTTTGGCGCTGCTGATGCTGTTCAGCGTATTTGCGGTGCTGTTCTGAGAAGATCGCAACGGATGCGGCTGTACGTTTTGTCAGCAAAGAGGATAACGATCCCTGCCGCAGGTTTGTGCCTGCGGCAGTTATTTTTGTGGAGCAGAGAGGAAATCATTTTATGGATAACATGGTATCGCGGAAAAAGGCGGTCGGCATAGGTGTCCTGGCTGCGGTTACATGCAGCCTGGTGACCGGCCTGACGGTGGCTTATGTCAGCTCCGGCGCGGCGCAGGCCTCGGAGGAGCTCAAGCCGATCGTCAGCCAGCTCAATGAGGTACAGCAGCTGGTCGACGAGAAATTTGTCGGGGAATACGACCTGGGCGATGTCGAGGACTATGTCCTGAGCGGCTATGTCAGCGGCCTTGGTGACCGCTGGTCCTATTACATGACCGAAGAGGCATATGAAGAGTATAAGACCGACAACAAGGATACCCGTGTGGGCATCGGCATTACGGTGAGTCTGCTGACGCAGGACGATGGCTCCGAGGCGCTGGAGGTACAGACGGTTGCCGTCGGTTCGCCGGCGGAGGAGGCCGGGTTTGGTTCGTATGATCGGGTAATCGGCGTGGATGGCAGCTCGATTGCGGAGCTGGGCGGCTACGAAGAGGCGGTCGATGCGGTGCGCGGCGATCCCGGAACCGAGGTTGTCCTGACGGTTGTGGACTATGATACCGGAAAAACCCGGGATATCACCGTGACGCGCGGGGAATTTGAACAGATTTATGTGACCTCGCGCGTGATCGACGGCGATATTGGTTATGTGAAGATCGACCGGTTTGCGTCGGAGACCGATGAGCAGTTCATCGCGGCGGTAGACGACTTGCAGGAGCAGGGCGTGAGCAAGCTGGTCTTTGATCTGCGCAACAATCCGGGCGGTTCGCTGGCCTCGCTGGTCAACAGCCTGGACTATCTGCTGCCGGAGGGCAAGATCATCACGCTCAACGCCAAGGACGGCACCGAAGAGGTGTATGAATCGGATGCGGACGAGGTGGATCTGCCGATGGCAGTCCTGGTCAATGCGGATTCGTACAGCGCGGCGGAGTTCTTTGCGGAAGCGTTGCGCGAGTACGACAAGGCGCAGATTGTCGGGGAAACGACCAGCGGAAAGGGATATTCCCAGATTGTCTACCCGCTCAGCAACGGCGGTGCGGTCGGTCTGTCCAGTAGCTGCTATTATACGCCGGACGGCACCAGCCTGATCGGCAAGGGCGTGGAACCGGATGTGGAATGCAGCCTGACGGATGAGCAGCTGGAGCACTACTATACGCTCTCGGACGACGAGGATACCCAGCTCCAGGCGGCGTTGGATGCAGTCAACGAGAAGTGAAACCGGAAACGCCTGTTTTTCGGTGAAATGTGCGCTTGACATACCCGAAACGGGTTTATATAATGGACTATATGTAATGAGAAACCAAATTTGGATTAGTTGAGAGGAAATGGCTCATGAAGCAGGAGTTTAAACTGACACAGGAAAACCTGGATAAACTGAAACAGGAACTGGAATATTTGAAGACCGTCCGCATGCAGGAGGTTGCCGAGCAGATCAAGGAAGCACGTTCCTTCGGCGACTTGTCGGAGAACGCTGAGTATGACGAAGCGAAAAACGAACAGGGCCGTGTGGCTTCCCGCATCGCCGAGTTGGAAACCATTATTTCCCACGCCGTTGTCATCACAGAAGATATGTATGCCAAGGACGAGGTTTCCCCGGGCTGCCGCTTCAAGGTAATCGATCTGGAGTTCGATGAGGAAGAGGAGTACCACTTTGTCGGTTCGCAGGAAGCAGATCCGATGGATGGCAAAATTTCGGATGAGTCTCCGTTTGGCAAAGCGGTGCTGGGCCATAAGATCGGCGATGTAGTTGAGGTCAATGCACCGAACGATACCATCGTCCGCTTCAAAATTACTGACATCATCAAGTAAGAAGGAACATACGAAAAGGCTGTCTTCGTTTCAAATTGAGAGGCAGGCAGTCCTTTTGTTCGATACACAGGAGGAATGAAAACTATGGCAGAGCAGAATCCGCAGCCAAAGAATCAGAAGCCGGTTCGTTCGGAGTCCGAGGAATACGCCGTCCGCAGCCAGAAGCTGGAAGGTCTGCGCGAAGCGGGAGCCGACCCGTTTGAGCAGGTTCGCTATGACCGCACCAATTACACGACGGATATCATAGAGAATTACGACGAGATGGAGGGCAAGATTGTCCGTCTCGCCGGACGTATGATGAGCAAGCGCATCATGGGTAAGATGTCCTTCTCGGATATGACAGACCGCTATGGCCGCATTCAGCTGGTCATCCGCCGCGACGTTCTGGGCGTGGAGGAGTACAAGGCCTATAAGAAGCTGGATATCGGCGATATCATCGGCATCGAGGGAGAGGTATTCCGCACACAGAAGGGCGAGATTTCGGTCCGTGTCAGTGAGTTGGTTTTGTTGTCCAAGTCCCTGCGTCCACTGCCGGAGAAGTGGCATGGCCTGACCAATACGGACATCCGTTACCGTCAGCGCTACGTTGACCTGATTGTCAATCCGGAGGTCCGCAAGACCTTTGAGAACCGTTCCAAGATCGTCCGCGAAATCCGCAACTTTATGGATAGCCGCGGCTTTATGGAAGTAGAGACCCCGTGCCTGAATACGATTCCGGGCGGTGCAGCGGCGCGTCCGTTTGTCACCCATCACAATGCGCTGGATATCGATATGTACATGCGCATTGCCACTGAGCTGCATCTGAAGCGTCTGATTGTCGGCGGTCTGGAGAAGGTTTATGAGATCGGCCGTATCTTCCGCAACGAGGGCATGGATACCAAGCATAATCCGGAATTCACCACCATCGAGCTGTATCAGGCGTACACCGATTATCATGGCATGATGGATATCACGGAGGACATGGTGATCCACTGCTGTGAGAAGGTCCTTGGAACGACCAAGGTCACCTACGAAGGAACCGAGCTGGACTTTTCCAAGGGCTGGCGCCGCATGACGATGGCGGAGGCAGTCAAGGAATATTCCGGACTGGACTTCATGGCGATGGACGGCGAGCAGGCGCTCGAAGCGGTCAAGGCGGCCGGCTTTGAGGTAGAAAAGGGGAAGGAGAGCTGGGGCGATCTGATGGCGATGGTCTATGATGAGACCGTTGAGGCCAATCTGATCCAGCCGACCTTTATTATGGACTATCCGGTTGAGATTTCCCCGCTGGCCAAGCGCAAGCCGAGCGACCCGCGCCTGACCGAGCGTTTTGAGTGCTTTGTATATGGCCGCGAGCTGTGCAACGCATTCTCTGAGCTGAACGATCCGGTCGACCAGCGCCAGCGTTTTGAGCGTCAGGTTGAGCTGCGCAATGCCGGTGACGACGAAGCAAACATGATGGATCAGGACTATCTGAATGCGATGGAATACGGCCTGCCGCCCACGGGCGGCATGGGCATGGGCATTGACCGTCTGGTCATGTTCCTGACCAACTGCTCTTCCGTCCGTGACGTGCTTCTGTTCCCGACCATGAAGCCGCTGGATTAATTCGAAAGAGAATAATCAAGGGAAAAGCCGATAAAAAGGCTTTTCCCTTATTTGTTATTTGGATTCAATTATTATGCGAAGAAGTTTGCATCGGTTTTTCTTTTTGCTGGAATCATAGACGCATTACAAAAACGAAATCGTTCGTTTACTTGTCTCCGACGGGGAAGGGCGTTCCGCAGCAAACGCCCTTTCCAAACCCATGCAGCGCAGAAACCCTACGGGTTTCCACGACCTTCCCCTCAAACATGCACACGCACAAAAATCCATCAGATAGCCTTCTATAGCCGAACAAAAACGTATTCCCAAGTTTTTGTCCGGCTGGTACACGCGATCTCTCCGGTCTCAAAGCCTTCCTGTCCCTTCGGGATGGAGGCCGCAAAAATTACCGGGCGCGTCGGCCACGACACGCCAAGCGAACCGGTGCAAAGAGAGCCCTTTTACCGTCTGCTCTCCGACTATAAAGGGCGGACAAATCATGCGGTTTTGGATTTGTCCGCCCCGGAAGGCTCGAGGAAGGTCTTGGAAACCTTCGGTGTCCAAGTGGCATGGGATTGACAAGGGACTTTGCCACGGAAGTCCCTTGTCCCGCCGGAGGCAGACCAGCCGATGAATTGTCAACCTGCTATGCAAACAAAATGGTCAGATTTATTTGTCTGCGTCGGTATCGACCGTAGCCTTATTTTTTTGTGCTTCCTGTTGTTTAATCGCTTTCAGACCTAAACGAATAAGTTCTATTGTTGCTCGGTTGCGATTAGGATAGCGGTATTCAAAGCGGAAATCTTCAATTTCTTTGAACATTTCATCATCTAATGTAATTGAATATCTTGGTTTTTTGGTTGCCATGCTACCACCTCCGAATATATTATACCACCAGTGAACCACGTGAGCAAGAGGTGAAAATTAGCTCATACTATTGACAAGTGAACCACTTAACCACTATAATGTAATCAGAGAACCACTGCATCACCAAAGGGAAGGGAGATAATCGGATGACTACGAAAAACAAACGTTTTATGTTGACCGTACCGGATGATATTGAAGCCGATGTTGCCCGCGTTAAAAGAGAGTTATTCCATGATAAGTCATATTCGGAGATGTACCGACAATTAATTCGAATGGGCTTGGATGCATTAAAAGCTGAAAAAGTGACGAAAGAAGACGGAGATATACATTAACTAGTTTAAAGCACAGAGTAAAATAAATAGAGTCAAAGGAGAAAAGATCCATGTCCGAATTAACAGAAATGCTCAAAAAAACAAGGCCGGAAAACCTTGCATCGCTTTTTCTCTATGGTGTTGGAGAAGAGGAAACCGCATTTGAAAATTACGAGAAGACGCTTGAAAAATCATATGATATATTTTTTGACCGATTAAAAATCCTGTATCCGGAGACAGACCGGAATAGGAATGATCTCTGTGATTTGGTAATGGATTTTACCATACTGCATGAGAATGTTTCTTTTGAAGCAGGGATGCTGATTGGGTTTCAGCTATATAAAAATATGGAAGGTGGCTATCAGGATCATAAAGAAAACGATCTGTGGGAAATTGTTCAAAAAAGATGGAGGAGATGTTGAAAAAAGAAACACTTTCTTAACACAAGGGATTCCTACACTACTTGCTGAAATAGACCTCGTTTGCTAAAATGAAATATGTATCTGCTTATATTGTTGAAAAATAAGGAGAAACAGAGAAAAACCAGGGAGATTCGGACGGCAGCAGATGAGGTGATGGAACAAAATGGAGCGGCTGCAGCGACTTCAGGAGGCATATATCCGGCGCCGGCTGGATAGACCGAAGACCAAATCGATGAGTCCGGCGCGATGGATTCTGTTGGGTTTTGCGCTGATTATCCTGCTGGGCACCGTGCTGTTGTGCCTGCCGGTTGCGACGCGTTCCGGGCAGCACACCAGTCCCTATCTCGCCCTGTTCACCGCGACGAGTGCGACCTGCATCACCGGTATGACGCTGGTTGACACATGGACCCATTGGTCCCTGTTTGGACAGATTGTCATTCTGACACTGGTACAGATCGGCGGTCTGGGCTTTATGAGCTTTGTTGCAACCTTTTCCTTCTTCATGCGGCGGCGCATTGGCATCCGGGAACGGATGGTCATGTCGGCCTCGCTGAATCTGGATGAGCTTTCCGGTGTCGTCCGTTTGACCAAACGGGTCGTGATCGCGACCCTGTTTCTGGAGGCCATCGGCGCAGTGCTGCTTTCCATTCAGTTTATACCGCAGTTTGGTCTGCAGGAAGGCATTTATCAGGGGGTATTCCACTCCATTTCGGCGTTCTGCAACTCCGGCTTTGATATCATGGGGGAAATCAGGCCGCGTTCTGGTCTGACCTCCTTCGTGGGTGATGTCCCGGTAACGATGACAACCTCGGTGCTGGCGATTCTCGGCGGCCTGGGTTTTTATGTCTGGGGCGATCTGGCGAGCAGCCTGCTGGACCGGGGCAAGCGGCGCAAGCGTTTGGCGCTGCATACGAAGGTCGTTTTGATTATGTCAGTGGTGTTGATTGCATTCGGAACGATTGCTTTCCTGCTGTGTGAATATACCAACGAGGCGACGATCGGCGATATGCCGTTTTGGCAAAAACTGATGGTGTCTTATTTCCATTCGGTTTCGTACCGCACGGCGGGCTTTGTCACGGTTGATTTGAGCGCTGCGCGTGAGACGACAACGATGATCGGCTGTGCCCTGATGTTTATCGGCGGCTCGCCCGGTTCCACCTCGGGCGGCGTCAAGACGACGACGGTCGCCGTCATGATGATCGCAGTCCACGCGACGCTGGCCGGAAAAACCGATATGAACCTGTTTCATCGGCGGATTTCCCGCCGCACCATGCGCAGTGCCTTTACCATGTTCACACTGGGGATCGTGATTTCCCTGGGCGTCGCGTTTTTCTTTATGGCGGTGGACGGCATCTCGACGGTACCGGCGCTGTATGAGAGCATAGCTGCGTTTTCCACGACGGGAATCTCGCTCGGCGTGACCATGCAGCTGTCACATTTTTCGCAGCTTTGCCTTCTGGCAGAGATGTTCATCGGCCGTGTCGGTGTGTTGACGCTGGGACTGGGCCTGATGACACGGAGGATGCACGAATCCAAGTACCGCTATCCGGACGCCAATATTATGGTGGGTTAAAACGGAGGGAAAAAGAGACATGAGATCATTTTTGGTAATCGGTATGGGCCGTTTTGGCCGGGCCGTGTCGGAGGAGCTGATCGAGCTGGGACACGATGTGGTTGCCATTGAGAGCGATGAGACCATCGGCCAGAACCTGGCGGATCAGGTGGCACATGTGGTCATCGCCGATGCAAAAGAAGAAGGTGTCCTTCGTTCGGTCGGCGTCGGCAATTTTGATTGTGTCATTGTCGCGATGACCAGCATTGAGGACAGTATTATGGTCACGCTTATGGTCAAGGAGCTGGGCGCACAGTACGTCGTGGCGAAGGCGAAGTCCAAACAGCATATGACGGTATTAAAGCGCGTCGGTGCTGACCGCGTGGTTTTTCCGGAGCGCGATATGGGACAGCGCGTCGCACAGTCTTTGGCGGTGGAGCACATGATTGACTGCATTGAGCTGTCGCCGGAGGATACGATTGTCGAGATCCCGGCGCCGCAGAGCTGGGTTGGCAAGGATATGATCGAGCTGGATATTCGGAAGAAATACCAGGTCAACATTCTGGCTGTGCGTGCCAGCGGCGTAGAAAATTCCCTGATTGTCGAGCTGAACCCGCACCGCAAATTCTGTGAGGGCGATGTAGTCTTTATCATTGGAAAGCGCTGGAAGACACAGAAGCTGGGCAAGCTGAAGTAGACAGGAAAAGAGGGCATTTCCCGACAGGGAGGTGTCCTTTTTTGGGATTCTTTTGCAATCCCTGCGAAATCATAACTTGCAGAAAGCGGTTATGTCTGCTAATATAAACTAGAACTGGAATGTCGGCATGGCGGAAACGCCGCGATGCCGGAAAAAAACGGGCATGCTTTGGCGCCGATTGCGGCGAGAAGCAGGAAAAGCGGACGGAATATGAGACGAATTGAGAGTAAGGACAATCCACTGATCCGCCGTCTGAGCCGTCTGGCGGGAGAGCGGAAATTCCGCCGGACACAGGGCGAGATGGTGTGCGAGGGAGAAAAGCTGCTGCGGGAGGCGCTTTCCAGCGGCATCCCGGTGACCGAGGTTGTCCTTGGCGAGACCAGGCAATTGGATACCGGACTGCTGGAACAGGCTGAGCGGCAGGGGGCACGTCTGACCGAGGTGCCGGAGAGCCTGCTGGCGCGACTGTCCAATGTGGAGACGCCGCAGGGGCTGGCCTTTGTCTGCAGGCAGCCGACCGTTTCCCTGGAACGGCTGGAACAAGCGCAGCGTGTGCTTGTGCTGGACGGCTTACAGGACCCGGGCAATCTGGGGACGATCCTGCGCACCGCAGATGCGTTCGCGCTGGATGGGATTATCCTGTGCGAGGGTTGTGTCGATCCGGTATCCCCAAAGGTCGTCCGTGCGACGATGGGGGCGATTTTCCGAATCCCCATCGCCATGGCAATGCTGGAGCAGACGGCGGCATGGCTCACTGCGCGCGGGATTCCGCTGTATGCGACCGCACTCAGCCAAAGCAGCGTCCCGCTGACGCAGGTGTGCCTGGATCGGGCGGCAGTGCTGATTGGAAACGAGGGGCGCGGTGTGTCCGAACGCGGCCTGCAGCTCAGTCAGAAGCAGCTGATTATCCCGATGGCCGGACGGGCGGAATCGCTGAACGCCTCCATTGCGGCAGCGATCGTCATGTACGAAATGAGCCGGAGTGGGCAGGGCACAGCGGAAGGAAAGGGAGAACGCGGATGAAACATGCGTATGCGGTTTGGCTGGCGGAACGGCCGGGACTGCCGCCGGAGCAGAAGATACAGCTTCTGGAACACTTTGGCTCGGCGGAAGCGGTCTGGAAGGGCACGGAACAGGATTATATGTCCATTCCGGGGCTAAAGAAAAATTGCCGGGAAGCGCTGCTGCAAAAAGGACTGGAGCACGCGTATATTATCCTGCGCGACTGCGCAAAACAGGATATCCGCGTGCTTTCCATCGAGGACCCGGAATATCCGAATCCGCTGCGCGATCTGCCGGATGCCCCGGCGGTGCTGTATGTGCGCGGGACGCTTCCGGACTGGGATCATACGCTCGCGATCGGCATTGTCGGTACGCGCCGCGCGACGGCCTATGGCCGCGGCGCCTCCCACTGGCTTTCCGCCAATCTGGCCCATGCGGGTTGTGTGATTGTATCCGGTATGGCATTGGGGATCGACGGGGAGGCAAACCGCGGGGCAATCGAGGCGGATGGGACAACCATTGCGGTGCTCGGCTGCGGCGCGGACATCTGTTATCCGCCGGCGCACAAAAAGCTGATGGCAGATATCGCGGCGCATGGGGCGATCGTCACCGAGTATCCGCCCGGAACCGAACCCAGGCCGCATCATTTCCCACAGCGCAACCGCATCATCAGCGGACTCAGCCGCGGCTTGATCGTCATCGAGGCGCCGACCAAATCCGGTGCGCTGATCACGGCGGACCGGGCGTTGGAGCAGGGACGCGATGTGTTTGCGGTCCCGGCCAACATCAATTCCCCGAAGAGTGCGGGAAGCAACCAACTGCTGCGCGAAGGGGCGGAATTGGTCACCTGTGCGGCGGATGTGCTGTCGCATTATCCGGAAGAGAGCCGCTATTTGGTTCCGACCGCGTCGCTGCCCGACCGGTCACAGAAGCGCAGCGACCAACCAAAGCAGACCAAACCCGTACACCGGCCGGAATCCATCCGGCTTTCCGCCGACGAACGAGCGGTACTGGATGCCGTGCGCGGCGGTGCCGACAGCCGCGATGCAGTCATCAACGCGACCGGACGGTCGGCGTCCCGTGTCCTCACCTGTCTGACGACACTGGAGGTAAACGGGCTTCTCCGTCAGGAGGGCGCGAGGGTGCTGCTGATAGATTGAAACAGAACATTCCGTATTTACGAGATACGATTTTATATAGGTCTCTGTGCGCATAGGGAAACAGAGATCAGTCAGGAGGAAAGACATTTATGTCAAAGCTAGTCATTGTGGAATCCCCGGCAAAGGCGAAAACAATCGGGAAGTATCTGGGAACCGATTATGTGGTTAAGGCTTCCATGGGGCATCTGCGTGATCTGCCGCGAAAAACAATGGGAATCGACATCGAGCACGATTTTCGGCCGGAGTATATCCCGATCGAAGGCAAGGACAAAATTATCAACGAGCTGCGCGAGGCAGCAGATGAGAGCGACTTCGTCTATCTCGCAACCGACCCGGACCGCGAGGGGGAAGCGATCTCATGGCATTTAAAGGAGCTGCTGTATCTGGGGGATCAGCGTTCCAAGCGCGTGACGTTTAATGAGATTACGAAAAAGGCCGTGCAGGACGGCATTTCCCATCCGCGCGACATTGACGCGGATCTGGTCGATGCACAGCAGGCGCGCCGTATCCTTGACCGCCTGGTGGGCTATGAGCTGTCGCCGTTCCTTTGGAAGAAGGTGCGCCGCGGCCTGTCGGCCGGCCGTGTGCAGTCGGTGGCCACCCGTATGGTCGTCGACCGCGAGAAGGAGATCCGCGCCTTTATCCCGGAGGAATACTGGTCGCTGGATGCCCATCTGACCACGGCGGACGATGGGAAATTTGTCGCGCATTTTTACGGCAATGCCGAGGGCAAGATCGAGCTGAAGACCGAAGAGCAGACCCAGGGCATTGTGGATGCCGTCACCGGACAGCCGTTCACGGTCAAGCGCGTCAAGAAGGGCAAGAAGAAAAAGAGCCCGGCGCCGCCGTTTACCACCTCGACCTTACAGCAGGAGGCATCGCGCAAGCTGAACATGGTGCCGCGCCGCACGATGTCCACAGCGCAGCAGCTTTATGAAGGCATTGAGCTGGGGGAGGACGGACTCACCGGCCTGATTACCTATATGCGAACCGACTCCCTGCGCCTGTCGGCGGAAGCGACGGACGCGGCGAAGGAGTATATTGTCAACCGCTTCGGCGAGGCCTATTATCCGGGCAAGGCACGTGCGTTCAAGACGCGGAACAGTGCACAGGATGCGCACGAAGCGATTCGCCCGACGAACGTCCATCTGGCGCCGGATGATATCAAGGGATATCTGACAAGCGACCAGTACAAGCTGTACAAGCTGATTTGGAGCCGCTTTGTTGCGTGTCAGATGGCAGAGGCCATCCTGGACACCGTATCGGCGGACATTGAATCGGCGGGATATCTGTTCCGTGCGACCGGACACCGCGTCGCATTCGCGGGCTATACCGCCGTGTATGAGGAATCCACCGACGATGCCAAGGAGGAGGAGAAGAAGGCCGCGGCCGGCAAGCCGCTCCCGCCGTTCGCGGAGGGGGACGCGGTTACCTGCGAGAAGCTTGAGCCGGCACAGCACTTCACCCAGCCGCCGGCGCGCTACACGGAAGCCTCTCTGATCAAGGCGATGGAGGAGAAGGGCATTGGCCGCCCGTCCACCTATGCGCCGACGATTTCCACGATCCTCGACCGCGATTATGTGGATAAGGAAGGCCGCTCACTCAGACCGACGGCGCTCGGCGAGGGCGTTACCGAGCTGCTGGTCGATAAGTTCACCTCGGTCGCCGACCTGCGCTTCACCGCCAAGATGGAGGAGGAGCTGGACGAGGTCGAGCGGGGCAAGATCGGCTATATTGAGCTGCTCCACCGCTTCTATGACGATTTCTCGGCGGCGCTGCAAAAGGCCGAGACGGATATGGAGGGCCAGCGCGTCCAGATCAAGGCGGAGGAAACCGAGGAGATCTGTGAGAACTGCGGCCGCAACATGGTCATCAAATTTGGCCGGTTTGGCAAGTTCCTGGCGTGCCCGAACTATCCGGAGTGTAAGTTTACCAAGCCGATTGTCGAGGACACCGGCGTCGAGTGCCCGCTCTGTGGTGCGCGCATCGTCAAGAAGAAGTCCAAGCGCGGCTATGGCTACCTCGGCTGTGAGAAAAACCCGACCTGTTCGTTCATGACGTGGGATAAGACCACGAAGGAGCGCTGCCCGGACTGTGACGGTCCGCTGTTCCGTCATTACGACCGGGAGACCGGTGAGACGACGATGGTCTGCTATAAGGAGGGCTGCGGCTACTCCAAGTTCGTCAGCAAGCGCACGCCGCGCAAGAAAAAGACCGAGACGGCCGCGGCGGAAGGCGAGACAGCGGCGGAGACCGAGACGACAAAGAAGACCGCCAAGAAAACGGCGGCGAAGAAAACCACAACCAAGAAAACCACGACAAAGAAGGCTGCCACCAAAAAGGCGGCCGCGAAAAAGACCACCACTAAG
Source organism: Eubacteriales bacterium (assembly GCA_030539335.1). Taxonomy (GTDB): domain Bacteria; phylum Bacillota; class Clostridia; order Oscillospirales; family Butyricicoccaceae; genus Butyricicoccus_A. The sequence goes on from JAUNSG010000003.1 coordinate 210,816, forward strand.
AAGACCACACGGAAAAAGGCAGTGACCGAGGAGACGACGGATGAAGCATAAGGCGAGTGTAATCGGAGCCGGACTGGCGGGCAGCGAAGCGGCCTGGCAGCTGGCGGAAAAGGGCATCTCAGTCGACCTGTACGAGATGAAGCCGGTCAAACGGACCCCGGCGCACCATGCGGATACCTTTGCCGAGCTGTGCTGTTCGAATTCCCTGCGCGGAGCGGAGATCCACACCGCGCCCGGCCTGCTCAAGGAGGAGTTGCGCCGCTGCGGCAGTTTGATCCTGGCCTGTGCGGATGCGACCCGTGTCGAGGCGGGCGGCGCCTTGGCGGTCGACCGCACGGCGTTTGCCGAGAGGGTCACGGAGAAGATCCGCAGCCATCCGAACATCACCGTACACGAGGGCGAGGTCACCCATGTGCCGGACGAGGGCGCCGTGATTGTCGCCACCGGTCCGCTGACCTCGGACGCTCTGTTTGAGGACATTTCCGCCCTGCTGGGCGAGAGCCGCTATCTGCATTTCTACGATGCGGCGGCGCCGATCGTGACGTTTGAATCCGTCGATATGGAGTCGGCCTATTTTGCCTCCCGGTATGGGAAGGGGACGGCGGACTACATCAACTGCCCGATGAACCGCGAGGAATACGAAGCGTTTTGGGAGGCGCTCTGCTCGGCGGAGCAGGCGCCGGTACACGGCTTTGAGGACAAGAAGGTCTTTGAGGGCTGTATGCCGGTGGAGGTCATGGGACGCCGCGGGCACGACACCCTGTTGTACGGCCCGCTCAAGCCGGTCGGTCTGCGCGATCCGCGCACGGGGCGCGACCCGTTTGCCGTTGTGCAGCTTCGCCGCGACAATGCGGCCGGTTCGCTGTACAATCTGGTCGGCTTCCAGACCCATCTGAAGTTCCCGGAGCAGAAGCGCGTCTTTTCACTGATCCCGGCGCTGCGCAATGCGGAGTTTGTCCGCTACGGCGTCATGCACCGCAATACGTTTATGGATTCCCCGCGTCTGCTCGACCGCCATTTCCGTCTGCGCACCAACCCGCGCATCCGATTTGCCGGACAGATGACCGGCGTGGAGGGTTACATCGAGTCGGCCGCAGCCGGACTGGAAACCGGGCTCAATCTGGCACGTGAGCTGCGCGGCATGGAGCCGATTGACTTTCCGCGCGAGACGGCGATCGGGGCGCTTGGGTTGTACATTTCCAACGAGGCAAATGAGAAATTTCAGCCGATGAACATTAACTTCGGCATTATCGAACCGCTGGGCTACCGCATCAAGGGCAAGCGGGAAAAGAATACACAGATCGCCCTCCGGGCGCTGGAGGTGCTGGACGGACGGATGGAGGAAATCCGGCGGTAAGACAGGAGACAGAATATGAAACTGATTATTGATGCCATGAGCGGGGACAACGCCCCACAGGCGCTGGTATCCGGCTGTGTCATGGCAGCGAAGGAATTCGGCCAGGAATACGTTCTGGTCGGCCAAGAGGACATCCTTCGGGACCTGCTGAACAAGGAAGGGGCAGAAAATCTGCCGATCACGATCCGCAACGCGACAGAGGTCGTGGATATGCACGACGACCCGGCGCGCGTACTGCGCCGCAAGAAGGACTCGTCGATGGCGGTGGCCTTCCGCATGCTGGCCGAGGGCGAGGGCGATGCGCTGGTTTCGGCCGGCAACACCGGTGCACAGCTTTCGGGTGCGACACTGATTGTCAAGCGCATCCGCGGCATCCGCCGTGCGGCTTTGCCGACGCTGCTCCCGACCAAGACCGGCAAGGTCCTGCTGATCGATTCGGGTGCAAATACCGAGTGTACCCCGGAATATCTGCTGCAATTTGCGTTCATGGGCAGCTTTTACATGCAGAAGGTGGTCGGAGTGGACAAGCCGCGCGTCGGCCTGATCAACAACGGCACGGAGGACACCAAGGGCGATCCGCTGCGTAAGGAGGCCTATGCCCTGCTCAAGCAGGCAGGCGATGAGGGACGCATCCATTTTGTCGGCAATGTAGAGGGCAGCGATATCATGCTCGGCACGTGTGATGTCGCCGTGACCGACGGTTTTACCGGAAACGTCGTGCTCAAGACGATTGAGGGCGCGGCTAAGTTCCTCGGCAGCGGGATCAAAAAGGTGTTCCTGACCAATACGCGCACCAAGCTCGGTTATCTGTTCGTCAAGCCGCAGCTCAAGTCGTTCATGGCGGTCATGGACAGCAGTGAGGTCGGCGGCGCGCCGTTCCTCGGCGTATCCAAGCCGGTGTTCAAGGCGCACGGCTCGTCGGATGCCCGCGCGATCCGTTCGGCGGTCATGCAGGCCATCCGTTATGTCGAGGGCGATGTGGTCAAGACCATCCAGGAAAATATCGATCAGATGACGATTTGACGGTGTGCGGGACCGCGCCCTAGCGGCGGGACGAGGAGGTCTGCGGCAAATTCCGGTTTTCTTCCAGCAAATTCGTGGACTCCCTATTGACAGGACGCGCACAGTCGCATATTATCTAACTAGGGCCAATTGGAATCAGACCCAGTTGTTTCAAGACTTGAGAAAGACAGGGGGTAAGTGTGTTGGTATTCGAGAAGGTTTGCAGCATTCTTGCAGAGCAGTTCGGCGTCGACGCAGCGACGCTGACCAGAGAAACCGCTTTCGTAGAAGATCTCGGCGCGGATTCGCTTGACGTTGTCGAGCTGATGATGAGCATCGAAGAGGAATTCGACATCGGCGAGATTGACGAAGAAGAAGCAGCGAAGATTAAGACCATCGGCGATCTCGTAGAGCGCATCGGCGATGACGACTGATTCAGGAAATATGGCGAGACCCTGCCGCGGTGCAGGGTCTCACTTCATTCTGACAAAACAAGAACAGAAAGGAGAAGCGTTATGAAGGAAGATGAATTGATTTATCAGTTTAAGGATGCCTCACTGATGACGACAGCGATGACGCATTCGTCCTATGCCAACGAGCATCGGGATATGCATATGCAGAACAACGAACGGCTGGAGTTTCTTGGCGATTCCATACTGGGACTGGTTTCCGCAGATTATGTTTTCCACCGTTATCCGAATGTACCGGAGGGTCAGCTGACCAAGGTGCGTGCGGCGGTTGTCTGCGAAAAGACCCTGTATGAGGTGGCCAAGGAGCTTGGACTGGACCACCATTTGCTGCTCGGACACGGCGAGGAGATGGGCGGCGGACGGCAGAGGCCGTCCATTCTGGCCGACTCGGTGGAGGCGTTGATCGGCGCGATCTATCTGGACGGCGGCCTGGAGGCGGCGCGCTCGTTTATCCTGTCATTCCTGCCGGAAAAGGTGGATCTGGCGGAGAACGGACATGCATTCCGCGACTACAAGACTGCATTGCAGGAGATCGTACAGAAAAACCGTCAGGAAACGCTGAAGTACCGTCTGAGCGGGGAATCCGGACCGGATCATGATAAGCGGTTTACGGTACAGGTCCTGCTCAACAGCAACATCTTTGCCGAGGGCGTCGGCCGCAGCAAGAAGGAAGCGGAGCAGATGGCGGCGCGTGCGGCGCTGGAGCTGATGGGAAGAGTATAATGGCTTCGATTTTGCCGGTCTTTGTCCCACACGAGGGCTGTCCCTGCCGCTGTGTGTTCTGCAACCAGAACGCGATCGCCGGGCAGACCGCCGGTATGACGGCGGAACGCGCCCGGAAGATTTTGTGCGAAGGGCTTTCGCGCCTGCCGGAGGGCAGCCGGCCGCAGGCAGCCTTCTACGGCGGCAGCTTTACCGCGATTGCGGAAACGCAGCAGGAGGCGCTGCTGGCGGTGACGGATGAGATGATCGCCCAGGGACACCTGTCGGACGTGCGCATCTCGACCCGTCCGGATGCGATCACACCGGAGATTCTGGCGCGGCTGCGGCGGCACCGGGTCACGACCGTGGAGCTGGGCGCCCAGTCGATGGATGAAACCGTTCTGCTCCGGTCCGGACGCGGGCACACGGCGCAGGATACCCGGCGGGCGGCGGGACTTGTCCAAGAGGCCGGTCTGTCGCTGATCTTGCAGACGATGGTTGGCCTTCCGGGAGACACGCGCGGGACGGTGCGCAGGACCGCACAGGAGATCGCGTCCTTACAGCCGGACGGCGTGCGCATTTACCCGGTGGTGGTGCTGCCGGATACCGTGCTGTACGAACAGTACCGGTGTGGCGAATACCACGCGCTCGAGCCGGACGAAGCGGCGGAATGGTGTGCGGATATGCTGGAGGTATTTCTCCCGGCGCATATCCCGGTCATCCGCGTGGGCTTGAACCCGAGTGAAGATCTGCATGCGCAGGCAGTCGCCGGGGCGTATCATCCGGCGATGGGTGAGCTGGCGTACAACGCGCTGTGGTACCGGCGTCTGCGGGCACAGCTCGAAGCCGGAGCGGGCGATATCCTGACGGTCCCGGCGCGGGAGCTGTCGCGGGCGATTGGACAGAAGCGGCGCAATCTGCTGCGCCTGCGTGAGGAATTTCCCGATCGGAACATACAAATCAAAGCAAAATGAGAGGGGGGACAAACGCTGTCCACCCCTTCGGCGCTTTTTGGGGGAGGAAGATTTACGATGAAACAAGAGCAAAGCAAGGCGGAAAAGCATCCGCTGCGGCGGCTGGCAGGTTATTATAAGCCGTATCTTGGCCTGTTCTGGGCGGATTTATTTTTCGCCATGCTGGGTGCCGCAGTCACGCTGTTTATCCCGCTGATGGTGCGGTATCTCACACAGCATGTCGCAGAACTGTCCCTGGAGGAGGCCACCGGCCTGATTTTGAAGCTTGGCGCCGTGATGCTGGTCATGGTGGTGGTCGAGTGCTACAGCAATTACTTCATCACGTTCTATGGCCACACGATGGGGGCACGGATGGAACGGGATATGCGCAGTGAGATTTTCGGCCATTATCAGAGGCTGTCGTTTGCGTTTTATGATAACCAGAAGGTGGGACACCTGCTGTCGCGCATCACGAGCGACCTGTTTGAGATCACCGAGCTGCTGCATCACGGGCCGGAGGATCTGACGATCTCGACCATCAAGCTGGCCGGCGCGTTTGTGATCCTGCTGTTTATCAACGTCAAGCTGGCGCTGCTGTCCATCGCCATTGTGCTGCTCATGCTGGTGTATGCGGTGGTCATGAATGCAAAGATGCAGGGCGCATTCCGCGAGAACCGGGCGCGCATTGCGGACATCAACAGCCAGATTGAGGACAGCCTGTCGGGCATCCGTGTGGTAAAGTCCTTTGGCAACGAAGCGGGTGAGATGCGCAAATTCAACAAGGGCAACAACCGCTTTGTGGAATCCAAAACCCGGAGCTATCGCTATATGGCGATCTATAACGCCGGTATGGGGGCGTTTACCACCCTGATTACCGTTGTGGCGCTGATCGCCGGCGGATGGCTGATGATGCAGGGACAGCTCTCGACCGCCGATCTGGTCACGTTCCTGCTGTACATCACGAGCTTTACCGAGCCGGTCAAGAAGCTGGTCAATTTCACGGAGCAGTTCCAGAACGGCTACAGCGGCTACTCGCGCTTTTTGGAAATCATGCGCATCGCGCCGGATATTGCGGATGCGCCGGATGCAGTTTCCCTGGAAAAGGCGAGGGGAGACATTGCGTTTGACAATGTCACATTCCATTATCAGGACAACAAGGAAAATGTTCTGTCGCATGTTGACCTGACGGTCAAGCAGGGCGAATATGTGGCGCTCGTGGGAAGCAGCGGTGCGGGAAAAACGACGCTGTGTTCGCTCATCCCGCGGTTTTACGACGTGTCGTCGGGGCGTGTGACGCTGGACGGCATGGATATCCGCTCCATCAAGCTGGACGACCTTCGCCGTCAGATCGGCATTGTGCAGCAGGACGTCTATCTGTTCGCCGGAACCGTGATGGAGAACATCCGCTACGGCAGGCCGGACGCCACCGAGAAGGAGGTCATCCGGGCAGCGATTGAGGCGAACGCACACGAGTTCATCCTGAGCCTGCCGCAGGGATACGATACCGACATCGGGCAGCGCGGCGTCAAGCTGTCGGGCGGACAGAAGCAGCGGCTTTCGATCGCGCGTGTCTTCCTGAAGAATCCGCCGGTGCTGATCTTTGACGAGGCGACCTCCGCACTGGACAACGAGAGCGAGAAAATCGTGCAGCAGTCGCTCGAGGCGCTGGCGAAAAACCGCACGACGTTTGTCATTGCGCACCGCCTGTCAACCATCCGCAATGCCGAGCGCATCCTTGTGCTGACAGAACACGGCATTGAGGAGGAGGGGACGCATGAGTCCCTGATGCAGAAAAACGGAATTTATGCGTCGCTGTATGCGATGGGGGCACACACGGCGTGATGGTTCCATGGGAAAACAAATGGAAGGGCGAACGGGAGCGTTCGCCCTTTTTCTCGCAGAGGGACTGGGATTTTTACGTTGCACATATAGGAAAAACGTGCTATGCTATCATTAGACTATAATGGGATGATATTGAAAACCCATCGTATGAGGTGTTTTTTTGTATTTAAAATCGTTGGAGCTGCAGGGCTTTAAGTCCTTTCCGGATCGCACGACGATTCGGTTTTCGGATGGCATCACCGCCATTGTCGGACCGAATGGAAGCGGGAAATCGAATATTTCGGATGCGGTGCGCTGGGTTCTGGGCGAACAGTCGACCAAGAGCCTGCGCGGCGATAAGATGGAGGATGTCATTTTCGGCGGCACAGCCAAGCGCGGGCGGATGGGCTTTGCGCAGGTCACGCTGATTCTGGACAATTCCGAAGGGCGATTTCCGATGGATGCGGCGGAGGTCATGGTATCCCGCCGATACTACCGCTCGGGCGAGAGCGAATATTTTCTCAACAAAAAGCGCGTCCGTCTAAAGGACGTCCGTGAGCTCTTCATGGACACCGGCCTGGGACGGGACGGCTATTCCATCATCGGACAGGGCCGTATTGACGAAATCCTGTCCACCAAGAGCGTAGACCGCCGCGAGGTCTTTGAAGAGGCCGCCGGCATCACCAAATTCCGCACCCGAAAGGGGGAGGCGGAAAAGCGTCTGGAACAGACGGACAACAATCTTGCGCGCATCCGCGATGTCTGGAACGAGCTGGATGCGCGTTCCGGCCCGCTGCAGCAGCAGGCGGAGACCGCGAAACAATATCTGGTCCTGCATGATGAGCTGCGCGTTCACGAGGTATCGCTCTGGATGGACTCGCTCGACGGCATGAAAGATGCGATCGAGGCGGGCGAGCAGGCGCTGCGCACGGCGCAGACCGATTTGCAGAAGGCAAAGGACGAGCAGTCCGACCGCTATCACACGATCGAACAGCTGGAATTTGCCATCCAGTCGGCGGACATGCAGACCGAGCAGCTTCGCACCCAGCGGGCACAGACCGAGGGCGAACAGGCAGCACGCGCACAGCGTGCCGCGGTGTTGGAGGAAAGCCGCCGCAATGCCGCGCAGAACATCCTGCTGGCGAAGGAACAGATTTCCGCGCAGAGCGAACAGAAGCAGACGATTGCGGCGCAGAAGGAAACCCGGCAGACCCGCCTGAAGGAGCTGGAACAGGAGATCCGGCACATCCAGACGGAGCAGACGGAGACCGCACAGCAGCTCGCGGAGACCGCGAAGCGCGGCGGCGAAGGCCAGAAGGAAATGGAAGAGCTGCGCCGGACGGCGGAGCAGTATGCCGAGCACATTTTCCGCCTGCAAAATGAGCAGACAGCGGTCAAGACCCAGCTCGAAACCATGGAGGCACGGCAGGGATCGATTGCGGATGAAATCCAAGCCGCACAGACGCGTGCTGAGCAGGAACGGGCGACACAGGCGGGGATGCAGGAAACCCAGCGCAGGCTGGAAGAAGACATCGCCCGGCAGGAGGACGACCTCGCCGAGCAGCGCAGTGTGGCGGAGCAGACAAAGGCACAGCTGCAGGAAGCGCGCCGCGTGCATGGCCGCCTGCAGTCGACCCTGCTGGACAGCCGCAACCGCATCCGGATGCTGCTTGAGCTGCAAAAGGATTATGAAGGCTTTTCCCGTGCGGTCAAGCTGATTATGAACCGGTCGGAATCCGGCCAATTGGACGGCATCCACGGACCGGTGTCCTCACTCATCCGGGTAGAGGACCGCTACGTCACCGCGATCGAGACAGCGCTCGGCGCGGCAGCATCCAATATCATTGTCGATACCCCGGAGGACGCAAAGCACGCCATCGGCCTGCTCAAACGCAGCGACGGCGGACGGGCGACGTTCCTGCCGGTGGATACCATCCGGCCGATGACGCTGAACGAGCGCGGGCTGGAACAGCAGGACGGCTTTTGCGGCATTGCGGCGGAGCTGGTTTCCTGCGATGGGACGTACCGCGACATTGTGTTCAATCTTCTCGGACGCACGGTCGTGATGGAAAATCTGGACTGCGCGCTGGAGATGGCGCGGCGGCACCGCAATCGGTTCCGCATCGTCACGTGTGACGGACAGGTCGTCCATGCGGGCGGTTCCCTGACCGGCGGCTCGACCGGACGTTCGTCCGGTATCCTGTCGCGCGCCAACCAGCTCAAGGCGCTGCAGGAAAAGGAGCGTGTTCAGGCGGGACAGCTCGAGGAGCTGGAGGAGCGCGGCCATGCGCTGGCGGCGCAGGCACAGGAAGCCGAGGAGATGGTGGAGGCGGCAAGCGAACTGTTGGGCGCCAACCGGCAGAAGCTTGCGGCCCAGCAGGCGGCGGCGCGGCAGCATCAGCTGCTGCTCGACAGCGTGGAGCAGTCGTTTGCACAGCTTCGCGCGGAACGCGACGACGCAGACCGCCTGCGGAAGGAATACGAACAGAACATCGGACGGCTGGAGCACGACATACAGGCGGTCGCGCAGGAGCGCGGACAGGCCGAGGAGCGTGCCCTCCAGGCGGAACAGTCCGGACAGCAGACGGCGGACCGCCTGCGTGAGCTGGGGGAACAGGCAGCGCTGCTGCGCACCAAGCTGGTGCAGGCCCAGACGGAGCAGGATGCCCATCGGCAGGCGCTGCACGATTTGCAGGCGCTTCTGGTCGGTGCAGAGCAGACCGCACAGGATGCTGAGCGCCGTATCACGGAGTACGAGACGCAGAGCGAGGCGGATGCCGCGGAGCTGGAACAGCTTGCGGCGCAGTCCGAGCGGACGGAAACCGTGCTGGCGGAGCTGAAACAGAGCATACAGGACAGTACCGAACAGCGGACCCGGCTGGAAGCCAACAAAACCGAGCAAAATAAGCTGGTACAGGCATTGTCCAGTCAGATTGTCTCGCTGGAGCGCGAGGTCGCGCGGGCGGAGGCGAACACGGCCCGCATCCGCGGTGAGGAAAAGCAGTTGCTCGACAAGCTGTGGGAGGGCTATGAGCTGACCCCGACGGCGGCGCGTACAACGGCGCAGCCGGTGGAGGACCGTGCGGCGATGGAAAAGCGGGCGAACAGCCTGCGCAGTGAGATCCGCAAGCTCGGCCCGGTCAACATCGGGGCGATTGAGGAATACGACAAACTGGCAGAGCGCCTGGTGTTCCTGACCGAACAGAAGGACGATCTGGAGAAGGCAGAGGGCGAACTGCGCGGCATCATTGCGGAGCTGACAGTGCAGATGCAGCAGGTGTTTGCCGAATCGTTTGCCCTGCTCAACCAGTACTTTGGGGAGACCTTCCGTGAGATGTTTGGCGGCGGCAGTGCGGAGCTGCGGCTGGAGGATGAGAACGACGTACTGGGCTGCGGCATTGAGATCCGCGTCACCCCGCCGGGCAAATCCGTCAAGAACCTGTCGCTGCTCTCCGGCGGCGAGAAAGCGTTTGTCGCAATTGCGCTCTATTTTGCCATCATGAAGGTGCGCCCGACGCCATTCTGTATTCTGGACGAGATCGAGGCGGCGCTGGACGATGTCAACGTCACGCGGTATGCGAGATATCTGCGCCGTCTGTCGGACAAGACGCAGTTTATCGTCATCACGCACCGCCGCGGTACGATGGAGGAGGCCGACATGCTGTATGGCGTCACCATGCAGGAGCGCGGCGTTTCCAAGCTGCTGATGCTCAACATCCGCGAGGTGGAGGAGCAGCTCGGCATTGAAATGTAGAGGACTCGGGCAGTCTGCCCGGGAAATAAATAGAAGAAGGAGGATTCCACATGGGATTTTTCGATAAAATCAAAGAAGGACTCAAGAAAACCAGTGATGCGGTCGCGGAATCCATCGGCGACGTATTTGCGACGTTTGTCAAGGTGGATGAAGATCTGTTGGAGGAGCTGGAAGAGGCGATGATCCTGGCCGATCTCGGTGTTGTGACGGCGAGCGAAGCGGTGGACCGGCTTCGCGATCGCGCGAAGCACGAGCGCATCAGCACAAAGGAAGAACTGCGTGCGGCGCTGAAGGACATCCTGTGCGACATGATGCAGGAGGACACCGGCCTGACGATGGAGACACAGCCTTCGGTCGTTTTGGTCATCGGCGTCAACGGCGTCGGCAAGACGACCACCATCGGCAAGATGGCAGCCGCCTTTGCGGCGGAAGGGAAGCGTGTCATGCTGGCGGCAGCGGACACCTTCCGTGCGGCGGCAGCGGATCAGCTCACCATCTGGGCGGAGCGCTCCGGTGCGGATATTGTGCGCCATCAGGAGGGCGCCGATCCGGCGGCGGTGGTCTTTGATGCCATTGCGGCGGCGAAGGCGCGCGGCTGTGATGTCATTCTGGTGGACACGGCCGGACGCCTGCACAACAAGGCAAACCTGATGAATGAGCTGAACAAGATTGACCGTGTAATCACACGTGAGCTGCCGGACGCCAGCCGGGAGACGCTGCTCGTGCTGGATGCGACAACCGGACAGAATGCGGTGTCGCAGGCGGAGCAGTTTAACAAGGCGGCGAAGCTGACCGGCATTGTGCTGACCAAGCTGGACGGCACGGCGAAGGGCGGTATCGTCATCGCGATTTCCGCCGGACTGGGGGTACCGGTCAAGTACGTCGGCGTCGGCGAGGGAATTGACGATTTGATGCCGTTTGAACGGGAAGCATTTGTCGATGCACTGCTTCCGGGAGACGAAGAATAACAGGAGGAATCGAGAACGATGGCAAGACCGGATCTGCGGCGCAACGACGAGATGCGCAAGGTGAAAATTATTCCGGATTATACGATGCATGCGGAGGGCTCGGTGCTGATCTGTGTGGGCAACACCAAGGTGCTCTGCAACGCGACGGTGGAGGAAACAGTCCCGCCGCACGTCAAGGGCAGCGGAAAGGGCTGGGTGACGGCGGAATACAGCATGCTGCCGCGTGCGACGACGACCCGCAACCGCCGCGATATTTCCAAACTCAAGCTGAACGGACGCAGTGCGGAGATCCAGCGTCTGATCGGGCGCAGCCTGCGCGCGGTGACGGATATGGAGGCGCTCGGCGAGCGTCAGATCATTGTGGACTGCGATGTCATTCAGGCGGACGGCGGCACGCGCTGTGCGTCGATTACCGGCGGCTTTGTCGCGCTGTATCTGGCGTGCCGGAAGCTGGTGGACGACGGCGTGATTGAAACGCTGCCGCTGACCGGGCAGGTTGCCGCAGTGAGCGTCGGCATCTGGGAGGGCGAACCCATTCTCGATCTGGCGTATCAGGAGGATTCCAGCGCGATTGTGGATGCGAACTTTGTCATGACGGACCGGGCGGAGTTTGTCGAGATCCAGGGCACCGGAGAGGGCCGCCCATTTACCCGCGAGGAGCTGACCAAGCTGATGTCCCTCGCGCGCCGCGGCACGGCAAAGCTGTGCCGGGAACAGAGAAAGATTACCGGAGACATTCGATAAGTCCGACAGGAGGAAAGAGAGCGATGAAATTTTATCTGGCATCCCGGAACAAAGGAAAGATGCGGGAGCTGACGGAAATTCTCACGCCGCTGGGGATGGAACTGGAGCCGCTGCCTGAGGATTTCCCGGAGATCGAGGAGAACGGGACGACCTTCGCAGAGAATGCGAAGATCAAGGCGCAGACAGTATGCGACGCACTGGGCGCCCCGGCGATTGCGGACGATTCCGGCCTGGAGGTCGAGGCACTGAACGGGGAGCCGGGTGTCCATTCGGTCCGCTGGGCGGGGCCGGGACTGACCGACCATGACCGCAATGTGCTGCTGCTCGAACGCATGCGCAGTGTACCGGAGACCGAACGCGGGGCAAAATTCGTCTGTGTGGCGGCCTGTGTATTCCCGAGCGGCAAGGCGCTGACAGTGCGCGGTGAGTGCCGCGGCACGATTCTGGACGAGGAGCGCGGGACCGGCGGCTTTGGCTATGATCCGATTTTCTGTGTACCGGAGTATAGCTGTACCTTTGGGGAACTCGAACCGGAGGTCAAAAACTCGATTTCGCACCGGGCACGGGCGTTTACGGCGCTGGGAAGTGCACTGCGGGCGTATCTCGAAGCAACAGGAGAGGAATAAATGAAACTGACAAGCAAACAGCGCGCACAGCTGCGCGGACTGGCGAACCCGTTGGAGGATATGGTACTGATCGGAAAGGGCGGCCTGACGGACGCCGTGATCCGGGAGGTAGATGCGGTTCTGGCCAAGAAAGAGCTGGTAAAGATCAAAATTTTGGAATCGGCGATGCTGACCCCAAAGACGGCACAGGCGGTGCTGTGTGAGGAGCTGGACGCCCTGCCGGTGCAGTGCATCGGGACCAAAACCGTGATTTACCGCGAGGCGGTGGAGCCGGAGGACCGCTGGATTGTGCTGGTTTCCAAATGAGGAAGATTGGCATTCTGGGCGGCACGTTTAACCCGCCGCACAACGGGCACATCCATGCGGCGCGGCAGGCGCAGCTTGCGCTGGGGCTGGATGGCATTGTGCTGATGCCGGACAACATCCCGCCGCACAAGGTACTGCCGGACGGCTCGGCCAACACGCAGCAGCGGCTGGAGATGACGCGTCTGGCGGCGCAGGAAATCCCGGGTGCGGAAGTGTCCGATCTGGAGCTGCGGCGCGGCGGACGGAGCTACACGGTGGACACCCTGACCGAGCTGACCAGACAGAACCCGGACACGGAATACCATTTCATCATGGGGACGGATATGGTGCTCACGCTGGACAAATGGTACCGGCCGGAAGAAATCTGCCGCCTGTGTGCGCTGGCGATTGTCGCACGGGACGAGCGTGACCGTGCGGCCATTGCGGAGGCCGTACGCAAATACCGGGCGGATTGGGATGCGCGGATTGCGCTGGTAGACTGCCCGGCGCTGCCGATGTCCTCGACGGCGCTGCGCGGATCGAAGGACGCAATGGCCGCGATGGTGCCGGAGCCGGTGCTGGCGTATATCCGGGAACACCGGCTGTATGGCTGGAACAAATAAGAGAAAATAATTACGGTATTTTTGTTCGTTGATTCTGTGGGAAAAGAGGAACGGAGGTCAAACACAATGCTTTGCAGTGATGAAATGCGCCGGGATATTTTGTCCCGCCTGTCCGGCTACCGCCTCAAGCACACGCTGGGGTGTGAGAAGGCCGCACGCAAACTGGCGAAAAAGTTTGGAGAAGACGAGGAAAAGTGCGCTTTTGCCATGCTCTTACACGATATTACGAAGGAATTTTCTAAGGAACAGCAGTTGAACTTGTGTGAGAAATACGGTATAATACCAAAGGATGTGGAGAAGACCGAGTGGAAAATGCTCCATGGCAAGACGGCAGCGGCAATTGCACAGCATGAATACGGTGCACCGCAGGATGTTGCGGACGCCATTGCCTATCATACAACGGGCCGTGCCAATATGACGAAGATTGAAAAAATCGTCTATTTGGCGGATTATATTGAGGAAAATCGCGATTTTGAGGGGGTAAAAACCGCGCGGAAGCTGGCATACCGCAACATGGATAAGGCACTGCGGTATTGTTTTGATTCCTCGCTGCGCGAATTGATTCGCCGGGGAAAGAAAATACATGCGGATACAGTCGAGGCGCGCAACAGCCTGCTTTCGGACTGATCCCATCGGCGGGGGAATGGAATAGAAATGAACAAAAGACGTTCCAAAGCCGGGACCGTGCGCACGGTACTTTTGCTCGTGTGCGTTCTCGCGGGTCTGGCGGCGGCCGCATATATTGGGTTTACCTGTTGGGTAAACAAATATGGGGATCTCACAAAGGAAGTTTGGGACACCCCGTATGGCATGACGCGGCGGGAGGATGTATTTACCCTTCTTGTGGCGGCGACGGACGAGGAACAGGAGCGGACGGACTCGATTATGGTCGTGACGTTCGATTTCCGAAAGAAGACGGTGGATGTGCTGAATATCCCGCGGGATACGCTGGTGGATACCGAGCGGACGGGGGATGGAAAAAAGATCAATGCCTCGTATGGAGAGGGAATCGACCAGCTCTGCACCGAGGTGCAGTCGGTCATCGGGTATCGCCCGGACCGCACGATGATCCTGCATTTCGACGGCATCGCCTCCATTGTGGATTCCATCGGCGGCATCGAGTATACCGTGCCGTTTGATATGAACTATCACGACGCCTCCCAGGGGCTGTCGATCGAACTCAAAAAAGGCACGCAGATCTTGAATGGGGAGCAGACCGTCGAGTTCCTGCGCTGGCGGCACAACGACGACGGCACCGGCTATGCGGACGGCGACGTTGGACGGATCGAAAAGCTGCAGGAATTCCTCAAGGCATTCGGTGAGGAGATTTTCCGTCCGGAAAACCTGCTCAAGCTGCCGCAGATGGCGCGGACGATGGCGGACAATGTGGAAACCGATCTGACACGGGCGCAGCTCATGTGGCTGGCGATGCAGGGAATGAGCATGAATATGGACGATGTCGGCATGGAAACCCTAATCGGGGACAGCGCCGAGGTCGATATCAATATGGGCTATTATTTGTGGTACTACGTGATCGACGAGGAGATGGCCCTGGAACAGATCAACCAGTCATTCAATCCGTTTACGACGCCGATCACGGAGCTGGATGTCGTGACACCGGATACGATTCCCGGTGCGTACAGCCCGAATTGGATAGAGGAAAAGGAGTACCGCTATACCGTCGCGGGGCTGGACTTTACCTACGAGCTGCCGGAGACAGAGGACGAATGGTACGATGACGAAGAGCGTACCGGATATTCCGACGGGGAAGAGTATGGCTACGACGAGTATGGGTACGATGAATATGACGATTATGACGAGGACTGGTAAACGAACCATCACAACAGTGAAGTGAGGAGAATACGAATGAAGGAAACAACCGAACGGTATGTAAAAGTGATTGCGGATGCGCTGGAAAGCAAAAAGGGACAGGATATCCAGGTGCTGAAGGTAGCCGAGCTGACGGCGCTGACCGAATATTTTGTCATCTGCACCGCGACCTCCACGACGCAGGTCAAGGCGCTCGCCGATGAGGTGGAATATCGCCTGAAAAAGGATTATGAAGTCGCGCCGCATCACATTGAAGGACATGATTCGGCAAGCTGGATTCTTCTGGATTATGGCTTTGCGCTTGTACATGTCTTCCTGGAGAGCGCACGTACCTTCTATGGACTGGAAAAGCTCTGGAAGGATGCGATCCCGGTGGATGTAGAAAGCTTGTAATAGGAACACAGCAGTGTTTTAATCTTAAATCGGATGGGAGATTATATCATTGGAAAAATACAATTTTAAGAAGATTGAAAAGAAATGGCAGGGTACCTGGGAGGAGCAGCAGGCCTTTGCCGCAGGCACGGACTATTCCAAGCCGAAGTTTTATGCCCTGGTCGAGTTCCCGTATCCGTCCGGTGCGGGTCTGCATGTCGGTCATCCGCGCTCGTATGTAGCGCTGGATATCGTTGCCCGCAAGCGCCGTATGCAGGGCTATAACGTCCTGTATCCGATGGGCTGGGATGCGTTCGGCCTGCCGACCGAGAACTTTGCCATCAAGAACCATGTTCATCCGGCGGAGGTCACCAAGCAGAATGTTGCCCGCTTTAAGAGCCAGCTGCAGAGCCTGGGTCTGTCCTTTGACTGGTCGCGTGAGATCAATACCACCGATCCGGGCTACTATAAATGGACGCAGTGGATCTTCCTCCAGCTCTTCAAGAAGGGTCTGGCCTACAAGAAGGAAATGGCGGTCAACTGGTGCACGAGCTGTAAGTGCGTACTGGCAAACGAAGAAGTTGTCAACGGCGTTTGTGAGCGCTGCGGCAGCGAGGTCGTCCGCAAGAACAAGAGCCAGTGGATGCTGAAGATCACCGAATACGCACAGCGTCTGATCGATGATCTGGACGATGTCGATTACATTGATCGCGTCAAGAGCCAGCAGAGACACTGGATTGGCCGTTCCACCGGTGCAGAAGTGGACTTCAAGACGACCGAGGGCGATACGCTGACGGTTTATACCACCCGTCCGGACACGCTGTTCGGCGCAACCTATATGGTTATCTCGCCGGAGCATCCGATGGTCGAGAAGTGGGCGGACAAGCTCAGCAACATCGATGCCGTCCGCGCCTACCGCGAGGAGGCGGCGCGCAAGTCGGACTTCGAGCGCACCGAGCTGGTCAAGGAAAAGACCGGCGTACAGCTCGACGGCGTCCGTGCGGTCAATCCGGTCAATGGACGGGAGATCCCGATTTTTGTTTCGGACTACGTCCTGATGAGCTACGGTACCGGCGCCATCATGGCGGTACCGGCGCACGATGAGCGTGACTGGGAGTTCGCAAAGAAATTCAATCTGCCGATCATCGAGGTCGTCAAGGGCGGTGAGGACGTACAGAAGGCCGCCTTTACCGATTGTGCAACCGGCGTGATGGTCAATTCCAGCTTCCTGGACGGCCTGTCCGTCGAAGAGGCAAAGGAGGCGATCACCGAGTTCCTCACCAAGGAGGGCGTCGGCCATGCCAAGGTAAATTATAAGCTGCGCGACTGGGTCTTCTCCCGTCAGAGATACTGGGGCGAGCCGATTCCGCTGGTTTCCTGTGAGAAGTGCGGCTGGGTTCCGGTTCCGGAGGATCAGCTTCCGCTGACTCTGCCGAACGTCGCGTCCTATGAGCCGACCGACGACGGCGAATCCCCGCTGGCAGCGATGACCGATTGGGTCAACACGACCTGCCCGTGCTGCGGCGGCCCGGCGAAGCGCGAGACGGACACCATGCCGCAGTGGGCTGGTTCTTCGTGGTACTTCCTGCGTTACATGGACCCGCACAACGACGAGGCGCTGGCCTCCAAGGAAGCGCTGGAGTATTGGGGTCAGGTTGACTGGTACAACGGCGGCATGGAGCATACCACACTGCACGTGCTGTACTCCCGTTTCTGGCACAAGTTCCTGTACGACATCGGCGTTGTTCCGCACAAGGAGCCGTACCACAAGCGCACCAGCCACGGCATGATCCTGGGCCTGAACCCGCACAGCTTTGTCAATCTGCCGGTCAACGAGCAGAAGGAGCTTTTGGAGAAGTACGGCAGTGAGAAGGCTGCCAGGGAATATCTGGCGGAGAAGTACGGTGAGATGGCGAACCATCCGATTGTAAAGATGTCCAAATCGTTGGGCAATGTCGTTAATCCGGACGAGACCGTAGACGAGTACGGCGCCGACACCATGCGTCTGTACGAGATGTTCATCGGCGACTTCGAGAAGGCGGCGGCCTGGTCGCAGAAGGCCATCAAGGGCTGTAAGCGCTTCCTCGACCGCGTCTGGGCGCTGTATGAGAAGGTACAGCCGGGCGATTCCTACAGCAAGGCCAATGAGGTTATCCTGCACCGTACCATCCAGAAGGTGACCGAGGACATCGAAAACCTCAAGATGAATACGGCAATTGCACAGATGATGACGCTGCTCAATCAGTTCTACGACAAGGGTGTCAACATGGCGGAGTACAAGACGCTGCTCGTCCTGCTCAACCCGTTTGCCCCGCATGTCACCGAGGAGCTGTGGAATCTGTGCGGCGAGAGCGATCTGCTGAGCCTGCACACCTGGCCGGAATTTGATGAAGCGAAGACCGTAGAGGATACGGTGGAGATGCCGATTCAGATCAACGGTAAGATCAAGGCAAAGATCCAGGTGCCGCAGGGCTGTGACAAGGATACCGCGCTGGAGCTGGCGATGGCGGATGAAAAGGTCATCGCAGCGATCGACGGCAAGAAGGTATTCAAATCCATTGTTGTCCCGAATAAGATTATCAATCTTGTTGTCAAGTAAACAGAAAGTTGTACTTGACAGTACACGAGCAAGAAGATATAATAGATTTACGGCATTCTGGCCGTATGTCCTTAAAAGCGTTATTTTTGAAACGCGCGGAGGGAGGGAAAACAATGTCGGAAATCCGCGTAAAGGAAAACGAGTCTCTGGACAGTGCTCTGAGAAGATTCAAGAGATCGTGCGCAAAGGCGGGTGTGCTTTCCGAGCTTCGCAAGCGTGAGCATTATGAGAGCCCGAGCGTTAAGCGTCGCAAGAAGTCCGAGGCGGCACGCGCAAAGAGAAAGCGCTACTAATATCGTATCGTAATGGAAACACCGAAGTACTCATGAGTACTTCGGTGTTTTTGCTTTTTCGAATAAAACGGGAAAAGCTGCATATACTGCACTTGGAGCAGAAATCTAACAATCGCGCCAGAGAGCGCAGCTGCGGCAGGGAAGAAGAACAAACCAATTCGGTTCGATTCCTGTGCGTCCCACGCCGCAGAACAGCAGGCTCCATCCGGGGCCCTGCGGGAGAAATTCCGATTTGTCGTGTGCAGATCGGAATTTTTTCTGCTCCGTCGATCGCCTCTGGACGAAACCCGAAAAATATGGTATCCTAATCGTAACAAAAGCGGACGGCGGATGCCGCCGGATGGAGGAATGCAGTATGAGCAAAGTGGATCGTTTTTTCCGTGGAATGGCAATGGTTTGCCTGGGAGTCATCCTTGGCTTCCTGATTTCCCCAATCAAGCAGGGCATCCGTGTGACAATTGGCAGCAACAACCGCGATTCGGAGCTGCTGAATCAGTATGGATTCTTAGAGGACGAGGTGTTCGATGAGGATCTGGATGAGATGGAAGAATTTGAGGACGAGGAATTTGACGAGGAGCCGGATTTTGAAACGCCGGACGACGAAGAGGAAGTCCCGTTTTAATTGCATGGATCAGAGCCGGTCGGACCGCATGTGTCCGACCGGCTTTTTGTGTATTTGTTGTCTGTACAGCCCTGCCGTTTTCTGTTATAATACAAGATCGACAGGAGATGAAATGGAATGATACAGCAAAGAAAATCGACGTGTATGGTGCTGGGGGCAGGCTTTTTGTGGGGACTGATTGCGCTGTTTGTCCATCAATTGTCGGACAGTGGCATGGGATCGCTGCCGATTGTTTGTTATCGCAATGTGCTGGCGGCAGCCTTGCTGGGAGGCTTTCTGGCGGTGCGCAGCCCGAAACTGCTCCGCATCCGCCTGTGCGACATCTGGATTTTCCTCGGCACCGGGATCGTCAGCATCGCCCTGTTTAATTACTGCTATTTTGTGACGCTGCAGCACGCGAGCGTTGCGGTCGCCGCGCTGCTGCTGTACACTTCCCCGGTATTTGTCATGCTGCTGGCGCGGGTGCTGTTCGCAGAGCGGATCACACGGCGCAAGCTGTTCGCCCTCGTGCTGACGGTATTTGGCTGTGCCTGTGTCACCGGGGTGTTTTCCGAGACACAGACCATTCCCCTGCCGTTTGTACTCACCGGACTGGGTTCCGGCCTGTTCTACGGCCTGTACAGCATTTTTGGAAAAAAGGCGCTGGAGCGCTATGAAACCGAAACCGTGACCTTTTATACCTTCGCGGTGGCGGCGGCTGCCACGCTGCCGTTTTCGGTGCAGAACTGTGCAGCGGTCCTTCAGGCGCATCCCTCGGTTCTGCTGGCCGGCATCGGCCTGGCATTGTTCTGCACGGTGCTTCCGTTTGAGCTGTACACCAACGGCCTGAGCGGCATCCCGGCGAGCCGGGCGGCCATTTTTGCGACGATGGAACCGTTGGTCGGGACGGTAGCCGGCATCCTCGCCTTTGGCGATCCGTTCTCCCTTTGGACGGCGCTGGGCGTTGTGTTTGTTTTGACGGCCATTGTGCTGATGAATCTGCCGGAGCACAGCCTTCCGAAGCGGCATGGATAAAAGGAAACAGCCCGTCGGGAACTCCCGGCGGGCTGTGTTTGTGTCGTTGGGGTTAATTGGGAATGCAGAACTGCACCGCACCGGGCGCAACGTGCAGACGGAGCGAGTTTGTGCGGATGATTTCTCCGTCGAAGCTGACGCGCACCGGCTGGGTGGTACGGATGTGAACCCGGCGGCATGTCTTGGTCTGGATATATTTTTTCGCCAGCGGGCTGGACAGATGGGTTCCGGCATAATAGCGCGGAAGCAGGGAGAGAATTTCACGGCGCGGCAGGGTGCGCACAGCGGTGAAATCCAGCTTTCCGTCGGTGACATCGGCGTGGGGAAGCGCATGAAAACCACTGCCGCAGTAACCGCCGTTTCCAATGGCGCACAGCAGGTATTTCCCGACCTGCATTTCGCCGTCGTCGGTGGAAATCGCCATGGTCTGGCCGAGCGGACGATGCAGCTCATCGGCGATTGAGAGCAAATAGGCGAACATGCCCGAGACAAACGGCAGGTTTTTCTTGGCGCCGGCGCCGTCGGCGATGTTACAGTCCAGTCCGATGTTGACGCCGTTGATGGCGACCTCTCCTGTATGGGAGACAATGGCATCCACCGGAACCGCGTGGCCGCGAAGCTGGGACACCAGATCGAGGAAACGCTGACGGCCGCCGAGGTTTCGCACAAAGTCGTTTCCAGTTCCGCAGGGGATGGAAGCGACTTCAATGTTTTTCTGATGGATGGCGCCGCGGACCGCTTCGTTCAGCGTACCATCTCCGCCGCAGGCGTAGAAGCGATAGCGCTTCCGGGTTGTTGCACAGCGGGCGACCAGGCTTGCCCCGTCGCCGGGCGAGCGGGTTTCGTACAGCGTATAGGGAATCCCGGTCTGCGCGGAGGCAGCACGGATTTGCGGAACCAGACGCGGGATTGTGCGTCCGTTTCCGGCGGCCGGGTTTAACAGAAAGATATGCTCCATAGGTGGGTCACCTCGCAGTGCTTTCTCTCAGTATAACACAGCTCAGGGAGAAAACAACAGGGGAAAGATGAGAAACACACAGGAAAAAACTTGCATGGCACGGTTTGGTGTATTACAATACAAGTATCGAGTGTTGTACACGATTGAGAATAGAAAACATATGATGAGGTGACGTAACATGAATGAAAAGCAGATGGCAGGATATGAAGCGGCAAAGTATGTCAAGGACGGTATGCTGGTAGGCATCGGCACCGGTTCGACCGCGTATTATCTGATTGAGAAGCTCGGTCAGCGCGTGAAAGAGGAAGGGCTGAAGATCCAGTGTGTATCCACTTCGGACGCTTCTACGGAGCAGGCAAAGAGCCTGGGCATCCCGCTCCTGGACACCAACGACGCACCGGTGCTGGATATCTGCATCGACGGTGTGGACGAAGTTGACCCGCAGTTCAACGGCATCAAGGGCGGCGGCGGCGCGCTCTTCCGCGAGAAGATCGTTGCATCCAGCGCAAAGTTCAACATCTGGGTTTGCCACAGTGCAAAGCTGGTGGACGAGATCGGCGATTTTGGCCTTCCGGTCGAGGTTCTGCCGTTTGGCTACAAGCACGTGGTCAAGAAGATGGAGGAAGCCGGCTTTGAGCCGAAGCTCCGCATGAACAAGGACGGCTCGATCTACGAGACCAACAACCACAACTACATCCTGGATACCGATTATACCAAGTCCAAGTTCGGCAAGGACTACGCGGCGATGGAAGCGTTCCTCAAGGGCACGCTGGGCGTATTGGAGACCGGCTTCTTCCTCAACCGCACGGATATCATCATCTCCGCTGGTGAGGACGGCATTCAGACCATCGAGAACCCGAATAAGTAAATTTCCATGTCTTCTTGTGTCCGGCAGTGGTTTCACTGCCGGACGCTTTTTGGTTTTTTTGAGGAAAATACTTGACTGTAAACGGGCTTGATAGTGTAATCTGAGCGGGAAAAGGAGGGAAGGCGCCGATGAAAATTAAGGAGATCGAGGAACGGACCGGCCTTACCCGTGCCAACATCCGGTTTTATGAAAGCAAGGGCCTGCTCTGTCCGACGCGGGAGGGAAACAACTATCGGGACTATTCCGAGGAGGATGTGGAGCTCCTGCGAAAGATTGTATTGTTCCGCCGGCTGGGGATATCGATCGAAGATATCCGGAAATTATTTGACGGAACCCTTTCCCTGCAGGAGGCAGTAGCGAGAGCGAAATTCGAGCTGCAATCCCAAATACAGCAGATGCAGGGGTCGTTGGAGCTGTGCACCGTTATGCAGGAAAGAGCCGAGCGCATGGAAACACTCTCCGTCGACCGGTATGATGAATTGATCTGCCAGCGCGAACAGGAGGGGAAGAGCTTCCGCGACGTTATGGGGGATATTCTGGAGGATTACCAGAAGAACTATCTGGAAGAGGGAAGAGGACTCTTCCCTATCTTTCTGTGGTATACCATCCCGATTCGTGGGACATTTACCAAGGTGGCGTTGCTCTTGCTGTATTGGCTGCTCAATACCCTTTCGAAGGGGATCTGGGGTGGATTGGAGAGCATGCTGGCGCTGCTGGGAGCATTTGTCGCATTTTCCGCGCTGTATATGTTGTGCCGGCTGCTGGGGATGCTCTTCCCGCGGAAAAACAGACCGGCAAAAGCCTCTGTCCTGCTGGCGGTCGGTATGGTGCTGTTTCTTCTGTTTGTGGCGGCCGCTGTGGGCTTCCTGCGGATTGTTTCGTGACGAGGCGGTTTCCCTTGTTCCGTTCGGGAATTTCTGTTATACTAAACATACTCTAACACAGGAAGGAAGATTTCCATGCTGACACAGGCAAAGAAGGAATTTATTGAGTTTATGATGAGCGCAGATGTGCTGCGCTTCGGCGATTTTGTCACAAAGAGCGGCCGCAATACACCGTATTTCGTCAACACCGGAAACTACAAGACCGGTCTGCAAAGCTCCAAGCTGGGGGAATTCTATGCGGCGATGGTCAAGGAAACCATCGGGGACCAGTTCGATGCGATGTTCGGCCCGGCGTATAAGGGCATCCCGCTGGCGACGTCGGTTGCCGGGGCGATGGCGCGCAATTACGGCATTGACAAGCCGTTCTTTTTCAACCGCAAGGAGGCAAAGGATCACGGCGAGGGCGGTTCGATCGTCGGCTACAAGCCGGTGGACGGAGACCGCATTATCATCATTGAGGATGTCATCACGGCGGGAACCGCAATCCGGGAGACCCTGCCGGTGCTGTACGGCTGTGCGGATGTCAAGGTGACCGACATGTTTATCTCGGTCAACCGCTGTGAGATCGGCCAGAATCCGGGTAAGACCGCCGTCATGGAAGTCGGTGAGGAATTCGGCATCCAGGTACATTCGCTCATCGATGTCCGCGATATTCACGAATATCTGAAGGAGCAGGGCACGTATGACGAGCTGCTGCCGCTGATGGAGTCGTACATGGAGAAGTACTGCGTATTTTAATCGAGGGAGGACATGCGATGAAACTCGTTGTCTTAGATGGCTATACGCTGAATCCCGGCGATCTGTCGTGGGAGCCGATGCAGCAGCTCGGGGAGCTGACGGTCTATGACCGGACGGCGCCGGAGGATACCGTCCGCCGCATTGGGGATGCCGAGGCTGTGCTGACCAACAAGGTCATTCTGTCCGCCGAGGTGCTGGCGCAGTGCCCGTCGGTTCGGTATGTCGGTGTGCTGGCGACCGGATATAACGTCGTGGATTTGGATTACTGCACGGCACATGGGATTGTGGTCACAAACATTCCGGCGTATTCCACCGATGCCGTGGCGCAGATGGTCATGGCGCTGCTGCTGGAGCTGTGCCTGCACGTCGGAGAGCACAGCGAGGCCGTCCATGCGGGGGAATGGTGTGACAGCATCGACTTTTGTTTCTGGAAGCGTCCGCTGATCAACCTGACCGGAAAGACCTTGTGCGTCGTCGGCTGCGGGCGGATTGGACGGGCGGTACTCCGTGTGGCGCAGGCATTTGGCATGAAAACCGTGGTGGTTCCACGCGATCCGGCGGCAACCGCACCGGCAGAAGGCGCACCGTTTGTCGCGCTGGAGGAAGGTTTCCGTCAGGCCGATGTCGTCGCCCTGTGCGCGCCATTGACCGAGCAGACGCGCGGGCTGATTTGTGCCCGGACCCTGTCTTGGCTCAAGCCGTCGGCTTTTGTCATCAATACCGCACGCGGGCCGCTCGCCGTCGAGCAGGACATCGCAAAGGCACTGCGGCAGGGAACGCTGGCGGGATATGCCGCGGACGTCGTGTCCGTCGAACCGATGCAGCGGGACAACCCGCTGTTGGGGGCGCCGAACTGTATTTTGACACCGCACATCGCTTGGGCGACCGATCAGACGAGACAGCGTCTGATGGATATTGCGGTGGAGAACGTCCGCGCCTATCGTGACGGAGCTCCGGTTCATGTGGTGAACCGCGGAAAACATGCTTGATTAAAAAGCCGCTTTTGTGCTTATTTTGCACGAAAGCGGCCTTTTTTGGGTTGTTACCATTTGGTTTCCTTGGTTTTTCACGGTGTTTCTTGTTTTTTGCTCCCGCGGCCGGTATCATGAGAGTCAATCCCGGGAACAAATTTAGAATTACGAGGTGAGACGAATATGGTTGAATTTGGTGAAAAGCTCCGGCAGGCGGTTTCCCGATGGGAGTGCGGTGCTGGGCTATGGTTTGATTCTCCAAACCGGCCTTTTAGTCGGAACGGTGATCCAGACCATTTCCCTGATCGCCACGCTGGGCTATGAGGCGCTGCTGTGCTGGCAGGCGCATGATTTGCAGGAAAAACGCCGCCGCGCCATCGGCAGATAAGCGCTGCGCGGGGGGAGAAAGGCGGACTCTGTCCGGCTGGAAAACCGGCGTGTGCGGCGGATGGAGAAAAGCAAAAAAACACTATTTTATGATACCCAAAATGTCGGAGAAATTCGACGGAAAAAGTGTGATTACTCCTTTTGGGGAAGGCGGAAGCCGCTTTTGTACCTCATGCAAAAGCGGCTTTTTTTGTGCGGATGGACGATTTGGAAACGAAACAAAAATGCGGGGGAATCAAGCGAATCCTGCACCAAAAAGAAAGATTTTTTGTTATTTTTTTCATAAAAAAAGCCCGATTGGAGCAGAATTGTTTTGGATGGAGAATGACAATGCAGGGAGCGAAAACGGAACTTGCAAAAAGTGAATAGATTTTGGTTGAATTGTATGTGAAACATGGGGAGTTCTTTTGAATGATTTGTGAGAAATATAAAAAAGATACCAAGATTTATACAGGATTTTAACGAAAACACAAAGTTGAGAGTTGAAGTTTTGGAGTTCTCTTGATATAATAAAACAAGCCTGAAAAAGAGTGAGAGCGTGTTGCATGATCTTGAAGGAGAATGGGTTATGGATAATCGGCAAATCCTAAGAGAATGTGCAGAGAATTTAGCACTTTTGGCGCAGCTCGGAATCTCGATTGCGGTGCCGCCCCTGCTCTGTCTGTACGCAGCGGATTGGCTCCGGGATCGCTTTTCGCTCGGCGGCTGGATTCTGGCCGTCGGACTGGTCATCGGCATCGGCGGAGGCGTGATGAGCGCCTGGAAGTTCTGGCGGATGATCCGGAAACGGTTCCAAAACGAGGATGCGGGCAGCTCTGGCTCAGGGAAATCGGAGAATATAGGTGGTGAGGAACATCAAGATTGAACAGGCTGTCAAAACGGAAACAAAGCACATCGCAACGGGAGTGGGAGGCATGACGGTCGTCCTGCTGCTCGTCTTCCTTGTGTTGGGACGTTTTGACTATACCGTGCTGCTTGGCGCACTGCTTGGCGCTGGCTTTGCCGTCCTGAATTTCTTCCTGATGGCGATGGCGGTTCAGCGATCCGTCACACAGGGAGATCCGGCAAAGGCAAAGAAAATCACGCAAAGCTCGTATACCAAGCGTCTGCTTCTCTTGGCTGCGGTCCTGGTTGTTGGCATTAAAGTCCCGTATTTCAACTGGATTACGACAATCGTCCCGCTGTTTTTCCCAAGAATCACCATATTCATCATGACCCTGCCTATTTTTCAAAGAAAGGGGGAAGAATGATCTATGGATCTGAATGTCACCGGTGCGAAAATATACTGTTACCTGTTTGGCAACCAGAATCTGCCGATTACGGAAACGCTGGTCAACACCTGGATTGCAATGGCAATCATTGTCGGTGTGTGCATTTATCTGACGCACCATCTGTCTGTCCGGCCGACCTCAAAGCGGCAGCTTGTTGCTGAGTATCTGGTTGGTATGGTTACCGGTCTGGTTCACAACAATATGGGCAAGAAATGGAGTGGGTTTATTCCGTTTATTGCGGCAATCTTTTCGATGTCCGCCGTGGACAACCTCATGGGTCTGACCGGCGCATTTTCGCCGACCTGTGATCTGAGTACGCTGCTGGCGTGGGCGATTGTCGTCTTTGTCCTGATCACGTATTGGAAGATTAAGACCAACGGCTTTGGCGGATATCTGAAGGGCTATTTTGACCCGATTCCGGTCATGGCGCCGCTGAATGTAATCAGTGAAGTGGCAACACCGGTTTCTATGGCATTCCGTCATTTCGGCAACATTGCATCCGGTACGGTAATCACGCTTCTGCTGTATTCCGCACTGGAAGCGGTCAATAAGCTGTTGTTTGGACTGATTCCGGGCGCCGTCGGACAGGTCCTCGGAACGATTCCGTTCCTGGCAACTGGTATCCCTGCTGTTTTGCAGATTTACTTCGGCGTATTCTCTGGCCTGGTTCAGCCGTTCATTTTCTGTATGCTGACCATGCTGTTTGTCGCGCAGGCCGGAGAGTAATTGTGTTCCGGGAGCAATGCGAAAGAGAGAGCGCAATCCAATCTTGGAACCATTCCCCCAAAACCATTCACGTTATTTCGTAAAAAAATTATCATTCGTTAACAAGTTCAGGAGGAACTAATCATGGAAGATATCGCAAGAGCAATTGTACTGTGTGGCTCCGCTGTTGGTGCCGGTTTAGCAATGATCGCCGGTGTTGGCCCTGGTATTGGTGAGGGTTACACCGCTGGTAAGGCCTGTGAGGCCATCGGCCGTCAGCCGGAGGCTTCCGGTAAGGTTACTTCGACGATGATTCTCGGCTGTGCACTGGCTGAGACCACCGGTATTTACGGTTTCATCGTTGCTCTGATCCTGATGTTCGTTAATCCTTTCATCGGCAAGCTTTAATGGTAGCGTTTCGCAGACGCGAAAACCCGATTTGTTAGAAAGGAGAAAATGAACGTGGGAGCATTAGAATTTGTAAGCATAGTCCCGTGGACAATTATTGTGCAGATCGTAAACCTGCTGCTGTTGTTCCTGCTGCTCAAACACTTTCTTTTCAAGCCGATCCAGAACATCCTTGCCCAGCGCGAGTCCGAGATCCAGAAGGATTACGACGATGCAAGCAAGGCTTCCGCGGACGCAAAGGCGCTGCGCGAAGAGTACGAGAAGCGCATGGCAGACGCCAAGAGCGAGGCATCCCAGATCATAAAGGATGCCAACCGCAAGGCGCAGTCGCACGGTGAGGAGATCCTCCTCGACGCGCGCAACCAGGCGAACCGTATGCTGGAGAAGGCAGACGCAGAAATTGAACAGGAGAAGAAGAAGGCAATGAACGAGCTCAAGAACGAGATTTCGGGTATTGCCGTCGACATCGCCTCCAAGGTAGTCGAGCGTGAGATCGATGAAAAGGATCACGAAGCGCTGATCCAGGAGTTTATCAAGGGTGTAGGTGAGGCTTCATGACAGAGATTGCAAAAGCATACGGCGATACGCTGTACGATCTGGCAGTCGAAAGCGGTGAGGTCGAGCGCATGCTCGAAGAGATCAACACCCTGCGTCAGGCCTTTGAGGAGAATCCGCAGTTTATCACCCTCATGAACACCCCGACCATGTCCAAGGCAGAGCGTGTGGCGGTGGTTGAGGAGACATTCGGCGGAAAGCTTCACATCTACCTGCTCAATTTCCTGAAGATTATTGCGGACAATGGGACCGCGCGCGAGTTTATCGACGCGGCGAAGGAGTTCCGCAGCCGGTATAACTGGGAAAACGGCATCGTTCAGGCGACGGTAATTTCTGCCGTTCCGCTTTCCGACGCCCAGGAATCCAGTCTGGTAGAAAAGCTCAATGCAGTGACCGGAAAGACCGTCCGACTGGACAAGAAGGTAAATCCGAGTTGTGTTGGCGGCGTCCGTCTGCTCATGGACGGCGTCCAGATGGATGGTACCGTTAAAAATAAGCTGGACGCGATCCGTACACGCCTGCTGGGCGTGCTCGCGTAAAGCAGAAAGAAAGTTGGTGAGACTATGCAGTTACGTCCTGAAGAAATCAGCAGTGTCATTAAGGCACAGATTAAAAATTATAATACAAAGATCGAACAGAGCGAAACCGGAACGATCATTCTGGTCGGCGACGGTATCGCACGTGCAACCGGTCTGGAAAAGTGTATGGCCAACGAGCTCGTCGAATTTAGCAACGGCGAATACGGCATGGCTCAGAACCTGGAGGAGAACACCGTTTCCATCGTAATGCTGGGCTCCGATAAGGGAATTAAAGAAGGCGATATCGTCAAGCGTACCGGACAGGTCGTATCCGTACCGGTCGGCGATGCGCTGATCGGCCGTGTTGTCAATGCACTTGGTCAGCCGATCGACGGCAAGGGCCCGATTGATACTTCGGAAACCCGTCCGATCGAGAGTCCGGCACCGGGCATCATTGATCGTCAGCCGGTTAAGCAGCCGCTGCAGACCGGTATCAAGGCAATTGACGCCATGATCCCGATCGGCAAGGGTCAGCGTGAGCTGATCATCGGCGACAGACAGACCGGTAAGACGACCATTACAACCGACACCATTATCAACCAGAGAGGCAAAGATGTTATCTGCATCTACGTTGCAATCGGCCAGAAGAACTCGACGGTTGCATCGCTCGTCGAGGAGCTGACGATGGCCGGCGCGATGGACTACACGATTGTGGTCAGCGCAACGGCAAGTGAGCTGTCCCCGCTGCAGTACATCGCACCGTATACCGGTTGCTCGATGGGTGAATATTTCATGCACAAGGGGAAGGACGTCCTGGTTATCTATGATGACCTGTCCAAGCACGCAGTTGCATACCGTGCCCTTTCCCTTCTGATCCGCAGACCGCCCGGACGCGAGGCGTATCCTGGCGACGTATTCTATCTGCATTCCAGACTGCTCGAGCGCGCGGCAAAGCTGTCGGATGAGCTGGGCGGCGGTTCTCTGACCGCACTGCCGATCATCGAGACGCAGGCCGGCGACGTTTCGGCGTATATCCCGACGAACGTCATCTCCATCACAGATGGACAGATCTTCCTCGAGAGTGAGCTGTTCCACTCCGGCATCATGCCGGCGGTTAACCCGGGTATCTCTGTCAGCCGTGTCGGCGGCAACGCACAGGTCAAGGCAATGAAAAAGGTTGCCGGTACACTGAAGCTGGCTTACTCGCAGTACCGTGAGCTGCAGTCCTTCGCGCAGTTCGGCTCCGACCTCGACGACGATACCAAGCGCCGTCTGGCACAGGGCGAGCGCATCGTGGAAGTGCTCAAGCAGAACCGCAGCAACCCGATTTCCGTTGAGAACCAGGTAGCGATTATCTATGCCGTTACCAACAATCTGCTCGACGATGTTGCTGTTGAGGATATTTCCGAATTTGAGGATGAGCTGTACGATCATCTCGATGCAAACCCGGATATTCTCGCGGAGATCCGCGTCACCGGTGCAATGGGCAACGAGACAACGGAAAAGCTCAAGGAGGCTATCTCCACAGTAAAGACCGCCTTTCTGAAGAGAAGATAAGGGGGCTTTGACATGGGAGCCTCAATGAAGGATATTAAGCTGCGCATCAAAAGTGTGCAGAACACCATGCAGACCACCAAGGCCATGCAGCTTGTTGCTGCATCCAAGCTGAGACGTGCCCGCGACCGCATTGAGCGCACGAGTGCGTATTTTCGGCTGATTCATGAGACTCTGTCGGATATTGCATCCAACGAAAAGGGCATCCGGTCGGACTTTATGGTTCCGCGCCAGCAGATCAATAAGATCTGCTATCTGGTGATCGCCGGCGACAGAGGCCTTGCGGGCGGATACAACTCCAATGTATTCAAGATGCTCGAGGCAAAAATGAAACAGGATAACGTACCCGCATGCGTTATCCCGGTGGGCAAGCGCGCAGTGGAGTACTGCAAAAAGCGCGGCATGGAGATTTTGACTGAGAAGTATGCCATCGTCGAGGAAATCACCCCGGCGGATTGCGCAGAGGCTGCTCAGTATCTGGCACAGGAATTTCTGAATGGCAGGTTCGACCAGCTTCAGGTCGTATACACGCTGTTTAAGACCATGCTGAGCCAGACCCCTACGGTAATTCAGGTATTGCCGATCCCGACCGAAGAGCCGGCCGAGAAGGAGGCAGGACCGAGCGGTGTTACGCTGTATGAGCCGAGCCCGGAAGAGGTATTCGAGGCGATTGTCCCGGAGTATATTTCCGGTACGCTGTACGGCGCCATCAGCCAGTCCTGGACATCAGAGCTTGCGGCGCGCCGCAATGCAATGGATTCCGCGACCAAGAACGCGGGCGACATGATTGATGATCTGAGCCTGAAGTACAACCGTGCTCGTCAGGGCGCGATTACGCAGGAAATTACCGAAATTGTAGCCGGTGCGGAACAGTAAAATCCGGCTGCTTCACTGAAATCAAGAAGGAGATATGTGCATGAACGAGCAAAACGTTGGTACCGTGGCACAGGTCATCGGCCCGGTACTTGATGTAAAATTTGCAGACGGACAGCTTCCCAATCTTCTCAATGCCCTGGAAGTCGATAACAACGGCGTTACGGTAGTCGCTGAGGTTGCACAGCATATCGGCGACAACACGGCGCGCTGCATCGCGATGAGCTCGACCGACGGTCTGGTTCGCGGCGCAAAGGCCGTTGACACCGGCGGATCCATCCGTGTTCCGGTTGGCAACGAGACCCTGGGTCGTATGTTCAACCTTCTCGGCCAGCCGATCGATCAGGGTGAAGAGATCAAGGCGGAAGAGAAATGGGAAATCCACCGTCCGGCTCCGTCCTATGAGGAGCAGGAAGGTTCCACCAACATCCTGGAGACCGGCATTAAGGTCGTCGACCTGATCTGCCCGTACGCAAAGGGTGGTAAGATCGGCCTGTTCGGCGGCGCCGGTGTCGGCAAGACCGTCCTGATCATGGAGCTGATTAACAACGTTGCAAAGCAGCACGGCGGCATCTCGGTATTCGCCGGTGTCGGCGAGCGTACCCGTGAGGGCAACGACCTCTACGGCGAAATGACCGAATCCGGCGTTCTGAATAAGACCGCACTGGTTTATGGTCAGATGAACGAGCCGCCCGGAGCACGTATGCGTGTTGCGCTGTCCGGTCTGACCATGGCGGAGTATTTCCGTGACCGTGAGGGTCAGGACGTACTTCTGTTTATCGATAACATCTTCCGCTTCACGCAGGCAGGCTCGGAGGTATCCGCACTGCTCGGACGTATGCCGTCCGCAGTAGGCTATCAGCCGACGCTGGCGACCGAGATGGGCGCCCTGCAGGAGCGTATTACCTCGACCAAGCGCGGTTCGATCACGTCGGTACAGGCGGTTTATGTCCCGGCCGACGACCTGACGGACCCGGCTCCGGCGACGACCTTTACCCATCTGGACGCCACCACCGTATTGGACCGTGGCATTGCATCCCAGGGTATCTATCCGGCCGTTGATCCGCTGGAATCCACCAGCCGTATCCTGTCCCCGGAAGTGGTCGGCAAGGAGCATTATGAGGTTGCCCGCGCAGTACAGAGAATCCTCCAGCGTTATAAGGAGCTGCAGGATATCATCGCCATCATGGGTATGGACGAGCTGTCCGACGAGGATAAGCTGACCGTCGCACGCGCACGTAAGATTCAGCGCTTCCTGTCCCAGTCGTTCTCGGTAGCAGAACAGTTTACCGGTATCCCGGGCAAGTACGTTCCGCTGAAGGAAACGATCCGCGGATTCAAGGAAATCATCGAGGGCAAGCACGACGACCTGCCGGAGTCGGCTTTCCTGTTCGTTGGTACCATTGAGGAGGCTGTTGAGAAGGCAAAGAAGGAGGCGTAAGCCATGAGTTTATTCCACCTTCAGATTGTCACCGCAGATGGCCTGTTTTATGACGGCAATGCGGAAAAAATATCGCTCCGCTCCATTGGCGGCGATGTTTGCATCATGGCCAATCACATGAACTATGTGACGGCGCTGGGCAAGGGTGACTGCCGCGTCACCGATGGCGAGGGGACAACCCGCTCGGCACAGTGCAGCGGAGGCATGCTGGCGGTACAGAACAATGAGGTCCGTATTGTGGCATCCACCTTTGGCTGGGCAGAATAACACAAGCACCAAATCAAACATAACCGGTCGATCGTTGGGGTCGGCCGGTTTTCTTGTGCGAATTTTCGACAAATTTGACCAGAAATGGCGCAAAAACGTGACAAGTCGCACAGGAGTATGCTATAATAACCGTATTATGGCGATGATATTCTGCATGGCTCCGGAACGGGCGGGATGCAGAGGGCCACAGCTCCCGGCAAGAGCTGACGGCATTGCTTACATACGAACAGTTCAATCAACAGATGTAAGGGAGGATCCGAATATGTATTGTAAAAACTGCGGTGCACAGATACCGGACGGCGCGGAATTCTGTGCGGCATGTGGTACGCATATCAAGACCAATTCCAATGCACTCCGACCAACCTCCGTATCTCCGCCGCCGGCCGCGCCGCAGCACAGGCGGAACAACACGATTATTATCGGCGCCATCGCGGCGGTTGCGGTGGTATTGATTGCAGCGATCGTCTGCTTTACCGTACTGACCCATGGAAAGCAGCAGGCACAGCTGGCACAGATCCAGGCCGAGGAGCAGCAGGCGGAACGCGAGGCAAAGGAAAAGAAGGAAGCGGAAGAAAAGGCCGCAGAGGAAGCCAAGCAGGAAGAGGAAGAGCAAAAGGCAAAGGAAGAGGAAGAGGCCAAAAAGGCGGAGGAAGAAGCGAAGGCAAAGGAAGAGGCCGAAGAGGAGTCCAAGAGCGAAGTTACCACCGTCAACAATTACTACTACTATAATACCGGCAATCCGTCGGATGATTATTATACCTCTGTGACAAGTTCCGGCTATCTGTGGCCGACCGATACCCAGTACATTACCTCCTCGGACCTGAGCGGCCTGAGCAGGGATACGGTGGCGGCGATCCGGAATGAGATTTATGCCCGTCACGGCTATGCGTTCCAGCAGACGCGCTGGCAAAACTATTTTGCGGCAAAGAGCTGGTATTACCGGGATGAGAGCTGCACAGCTTCTACGGTTTCCTCCCGTTTAAGCTCAGTAGAACAGACCAACATTGATACGATTGTGAACTATGAGGAGTCTATGGGCTGGCGGTAATACAGCCACCAACGACCGTGTAAAAGCGCAGTGCGCTGCGCAGGAATACTATTTTAATGAAAAGACAGAGATTATGTAATAATCCTGTGGGAGGTGCAAGATGAAATTTATCAACATTGCAAGAATAGACGATGCCATTGGAGCGCTCAAAGACGTCTATTCTGCGCTGAGCGGATCGATGATTGGAGTCATTGTCCTTCTGGTTCTCGGTCTGCTGTTCTGTTTCCTGGGCTTCCGCCTTACACGATTTGTAAGTGCGATTGCCGGAGCAGTACTCGGAGGGGGACTGTGTGCCTTTGTCGCATCGAGCTATTTGCCGGAGTCCATTGCCTCCATTGGCACGGTAGCGGCGGGTGTCATTGGCGCGCTGCTTGTGGCGTATTTGTTTTATCATATCAGCTATGCCGTGGTCTTTGTCATCTGTGCAGCCGCCGGCGGAGCGCTGGGCAGTGTCCCGGCCTTGGCGGTCGGTTCCGGTTCGGCGATCTTTTATGTGATTATCGCCGCGTGCGCGATTCTGTTTGGCGCGGCTGGTATCCTGTTCTTTAAGCCGGTGATGATTATTCTGACCGGCCTTGGCGGCATCGTTGCAGCGCCGCAGATCTTCTCGCTCGCCGGGATGGAAACCTCGATGACGATCAAGCTTCTGGCGGGGATTGTCCTGTCGGTTCTCGGTATGCTGATCCAGTTCCTCACCACGCGCGGACGCACCAAGCCGGGCTTCCGCAAGGCGAAGGCGGGGAAGGAAGAAGCGCCGCAGGGCGAGGACGGCGACGTCACCGAGCCGGTGGACGACGCGACCCGTCCGCTGAATACCGTAGCGGCAGACATCCAGTACGAAGAGATCGACGAGACACCGGAAGCGCCGCGTATGGTTGCGGATGATTTGAACGACGCGATGCGCCGCAAGGGCTTTGTCCGTTTCCTGATGGCGATTGCCCCGATTCTGATGCTGCTTTCGGCCGTCGCGGTGATCGTATTCCAGTCGGCCCATGTCGAGGTTGTCGTTATCTTTGCATTCCTGTGCTACGCCGCACGCCGGTACAAGCTGCTCAGCATTACCTTCCTCGCGATGTTTGGATACACGCTGTATAGCTGTTTCCCGCCGCTGGTGGATCAGAACCTTCCGGAGTTTGCGCTGTCCGCTCTTTCCTGCCTGATGTTCCTGGTCCTGACGACGTCGATGCTCCGCATGGACCGCAAGTCGCATCCGAAGAAGCGGATCCGCCGCGTCCCGGTCGAACAGGCCGCTGACTCGTTGGAGGAAACCCGTCCGCTGAATGCAGATGAGGTCGCCGATGTGATGCAGGAGACGCAGACAGATGGAGAGATGACCGAGCTTATGGGAACCCGTTCGCTGGAGGACGACGATACCAAGACCTTTGCTGCGGGTGTGCCGGAGGATTTCCGTCAGACGCAGGAGGCCATCTTTGGCAGTGCAGCGTTCCATGAAGACGATGACATGGCCGCCGAGCCGGATGCTGCCGTCGATCTGAATTCGGTTGCAGAGGATGTCGATGAGGCGCTGGGCGATACCCGCACCATCTAAACCGGAGCGTTCGGAAAAAAGAGAATCCATGACCTGCTGAGGCGCCCGCTTCGGCAGGTCATTTTTTCCGGCGATGTAGGAATTTTCTTTTTCTCCCATTCGTGTTATACTATAAAAATGGAAAAGGGAAGGGAGCACAGAAAGATGGAACTTTTGTTGATTGGCGCCGGTGCGATCGGCGTGGCATTGGCCGCCGGATTGGCGGACGAAGGGCATCATATGACCATTTTGGCACGGGAGGATACCAGACGGGCGATCGACTCGGATGGAGTGCACCGCACGGGATTGTTTGCAGAAAAACACATTCCGGCGGGGGTTGTAACGACGGTCTCAGACTATGCGGCGCTGCCGCAGGGCGCGTTTGACTTTGTGTTGATCAGCGCCAAGACGATGGCAAATGAGGAAATCAGCGACAAGCTGAACGAGCACCGCGGCTGCCTGAAGGAAGGCGGGAAGCTGGTGCTGTTCCAGAACGGCTGGGGAAATGACGCGTGGTACCGCCGCTATTTTTCCGAGGAGCAGGTGTGCTCTGCTCGGGTCATCACCGGTTTCCGCCGGGAGACGCGCAGCCACAGTGTCGTCACCGTACATACACAGCCGCTGCTGTTGGGATCGCTGTACGGCTGTGATCCCACACCGCTGGAGCCGCTGGCGCAGGCCATCGATCGTTCGGGCATCCCGTGTGAGACGAGTGATACCGTGGCAGAGGCTTTGTGGGCAAAGATGCTGTACAACTGTACGCTCAATCCGCTGGGCGCGATTCTGCATGTGCCGTATGGCGCCCTGTGTGAGAAGGACGAAACGGTTGCCATCATGAACGATCTGATTGACGAGGAATTCGCCGTCATGCATGCGGCGGGCTACCGGACGTTTTGGGAGACACCGGAGGAATATCGGGAGGTCTTTTACGGGAAACTGGTCCCGGATACCTATGCGCACTGCTCGTCCACCCTGCAGGACCTGGAGGGAAAGCGCAAGACGGAGATTGCGACCCTGACCGGGTGCATTTTGTCGCTGGCGAAGGAGCACGGTGTTCCGGTTCCGGTCAGTACGGTCATTTACCGGATGATCCGGGGGCTGGAAGCGCAGTTTTAAGGCGGATTTTGTCCAAAAGTTTGACGAAAACCTCTTTTTGCGCTATACTGACAAGGACTCATGCCGAAAAAGTTTTAGGAGACGCGATTCATGAAACGATCGAAGGAATATGGAAACGAAAGCATATCCGCTCTGAAAGGGGCGGATCGTGTGCGCAAGCGTCCGGGTGTCATTTTTGGCTCGGACGGTCTGGAGGGCTGTGAGCACTCGGTATTCGAGATCCTCTCCAACTCCATCGACGAGGCACGCGAGGGCTATGGTGATGTGATCACTGTGACACGCTTTCGTGATTACTCCATCGAGGTGGAGGATCACGGACGCGGCATTCCGGTGGATTACAATTCCAATGAAAAACGATATAACTGGGAGCTTGTCTTTTGCGAGCTGTATGCGGGCGGAAAGTACCGCACGAATGACGGTGAAAATTATGAGTTTTCACTCGGCCTGAACGGCTTGGGCACCTGTGCGACGCAGTATGCATCGGAGTACATGGATGTCACAGTGCGGCGGGATGGTTATGAGTACACGCTGCATTTTGAGAAGGGCGAAAATGAAACCGGGGTCAAGGCGGGATTCCGACGGAAGAAGACGACGGAAAAACAGACCGGAACTATCATCCGCTGGCGGCCGGATCTGGAGGTCTTCACCGACATCGCCATCCCGGTCGAATATTATCGGGATGTGCTCAAGCGGCAGGCGGTGGTCAATCCCCATCTGCGTTTTGTGCTGAAAAACGAGACCGAAGACGGTTTTGAAACCGAAGAATTTTATTATGAAAATGGCATCACGGACTATGTCGCGGAGATCGCGGGCGAACAGGGACTGACCTCGGTGCAGTCGCTCTCCTCCGAGCGCCGCGGCCGGGACCGCAAGGATAAGCCGGAATACAAGGTGCTGATGAACTGCGCGTTCTGCTTTTCCTCCTCGGTCTCCCGCGCGGAGTATTACCACAACTCATCGTGGCTGGAGCACGGCGGTGCGCCGGAAAAGGCGGTGCGCTCGGCGTTTGTCTCCGCGATTGATGCCTATCTGAAGCAGATCGGCAAATACAACAAAAACGAAAGCCGCATTTCCATTCAGGATATTTCAGACAGCCTGATTCTGGTGACCAACTGTTTTTCGACGTACACATCGTACGAAAACCAGACGAAAAAGTCCATTACCAATAAATTCATTCAGGAAGCGATGACGGAGTTTTTGCGCTCCGGTCTGGAAATCTACTTCATTGAGAACAAGGCGGAGGCGGACAAGATCGCCGAGCAGGTGCTGATTAACAAGCGTTCGCGCGAACAGGCGGAGCGTGCCCGGCTGAACATCCGAAAAAAGCTCTCCGGCAATCTGGATATGGCGAACCGCGTACAGAAATTCGTCGACTGCCGGACGAAGGATGTCACGCGACGCGAACTGTATATCGTGGAGGGCGATTCCGCTCTCGGTTCCTGTAAGCAGGGGCGCGATTCCGAGTTTCAGGCGATCATGCCGGTGCGCGGCAAGATCCTCAACTGCCTCAAGGCGGATTATGAGAAGATCTTCAAAAACGATATCATTACCGACCTGCTGCGCGTGCTCGGCTGCGGCGTCGAGGTGCGCACAAAGGCGACCAAGGATTTGTCCAACTTTGATTTGAACAACCTGCGCTGGAACAAAGTCATTATCTGTACGGATGCCGATGTGGACGGCTTCCAGATTCGCACCCTGATCCTCACGATGTTGTATCGGCTGGTGCCGACCCTGATCGAACAAGGATTCGTGTATATCGCAGAGTCCCCGCTGTACGAGATCAACTGCAAAAACGACACCTATTTTGCGTTTGATGAGAGCGAGAAGACCGCGATTTTACGCAAACTGGAAGGTAAAAAATACACCATTCAGCGCTCGAAGGGCCTGGGTGAGAACGAAGCCGAGATGATGTGGGAGACCACGATGAATCCGGAGACACGGCGGCTGATCCGCGTGACGCCGGAGGATGTCAGCCCGACGCGGGAGATGTTTGATCTGCTGCTGGGTGACAATCTGGCGGGACGGAAGGAATATATTGCGGAGAACGGCTGGCAGTATCTCGATGTCGCCGATATCTCTTAATTGGAAGTAATACGAAGAAGAAAGGTGCTTTATGGCGAAAAAAAAGAAAGCACAGCCCGAGAAGGTCTATCATCCGCTCGAGCCAACCAATCAGCGCATTACGGAGACGCTGCGGGAAAACTATATGCCGTATGCGATGAGCGTCATTGTATCGCGTGCGATTCCGGAAATTGACGGGTTCAAACCGTCGCATCGGAAGCTGTTGTATACCATGTACAAGATGGGTCTGATGGGACAGAACCGCACGAAGTCCGCCAACATTGTCGGACAGACGATGAAGCTGAACCCGCACGGTGACGGCGCGATCTATGAAACGATGGTGCGTCTGACGCGCGGCAATGAGGCGCTGCTCACACCGTTTGTCGATTCCAAGGGCAACTTCGGCAAGGTGTATTCGCGGGATATGGCGTATGCCGCATCGCGTTATACGGAGGCAAAGCTGGATAAAATCTGTGCCGAGCTGTTCCGCGAGATCGACAACGACGCCGTGGACTTTGTGGACAACTACGACGGCGAGATGAAAGAGCCGACGTTGCTGCCGACAACCTTTCCGAACATTCTGGTTTCGGCAAATACCGGCATTGCGGTCGGTATGGCGAGCGCGTTCTGCGGTTTCAACCTGCATGAGGTGTGCCGCACGGCCATTGCGTTTCTCCGCGACAACAACTGCGATTTGATGGAGACGCTGCCAGCGCCGGATTTCCCGACGGGCGGCGAGATCATCCTCAACCGCGAGGAGATGCGGAAGATTTACGAAACCGGCCGCGGTTCGTTCAAGGTGCGCTCCAAGTGGCAGCATCTGAAAAAGGAGAACATCATTGAGATCACGGAGATCCCCTACACGACGACGATCGAGGCGATCCTTGACAAGATCACCGATCTGGTCAAGGCGGGGAAAATCCGTGAAATCTCCGATATCCGCGATGAAAGTGACCTGTCCGGTCTGAAAATTGCGATTGATTTGAAGCGCGGTGTGGAGCCGGACCGCCTGATGGAGCGTTTGATGCAGATGACGCCGCTGATGGACAGCTGCTCATGCAACTTCAACGTGCTGATCGCGGGAATGCCGCGTGTGCTCGGTGTGCGGGAGCTGCTGGATGAGTGGACGGCGTGGCGCACCGAGTGCAAAAAGCGCACGATTTACTATGACCTGAACAAGAAGAAGGACAAGCTGCATCTGCTGCACGGCCTGCGCGCGATCTTGCTGGATATCGATAAGGCGATTGCAATCATCCGCAACACGGAAACCGATGCGATGGTCGTGCCGAATCTGATGGATGGCTTTGGCATCGACGAAAAGCAGGCGGAGTTCATCGCGGAAATCCGTCTGCGTCACATCAACAAGGAATATATCCTCAAGCGTCTGACGGAGACCGAGGAGCTGGAAAAGGAAATCGCCCGTCTGGAGGGGATTTTAAAGAGCAAGGCGAAGATCCGCAATCTGATCATCAAAGAGCTGGAATTTGTCATCAAGAAATACCCAGCGCCGCGCCGCTCGGACATCCTGCCGGAGGAAGAGCTGAAGCAGACCGAAGTCAAGGAAGAAATCCCGGATTATCCGGTTCATCTGTTCCTGACCAGGGAAGGGTATTTCAAGAAGATCACGAAGCAGTCCTACCGTTCCGGTTCCGATCACAAGTTTAAGGAAGGCGACAGCCTGCTCCAGTCGTTTGATGCGACAAACACGACGGAAATCCTGATTTTGACCGACAAGCAGCAGTGTTATAAAGTCCACGCCTACGACTTTGACGACACCAAGGCGAGCACACTGGGCGATTACCTGCCGAGCAAGCTGGAAATGGATGCGGACGAGCATCCGTGCTACATGCTTCTGCCGGACAAGTACGAGGGACAGCTCGTGATTGTGTTCGAGAACGGTAAGGCAGCGCGGTTTGAACTGTCCAGCTTTGTCACGAAGACCAAGCGCCGCCGCTTGACTGGTGCCTACTCCGACCGTTCCCCGGCGAAGGCGTTTTTCCATGTGGAAGAAGCGGAACGCATTACGTTGTTTGCGACCAATGGGCGGGCGCTCACGGTGGAGACCTCCACAATTCCGCTCAAGACAACCCGGACGACGATTGGCGTTCAGACGATGGTGCTGCGCGGAAACCATACGGTGACCCATGCGGTCTGGACAAAGGACACCCCGTTCTCCCAGTCGCGGCGGTATGTGTCGCATTCCATCCCGTCCGTCGGCGCGATTTTGCGCGAGGAGGACAAGGGACAGATGACGTTGTAAAAGAGAATAAAAAACCGTCACAGAGGTTGCTCTGTGGCGGTTTTTCGCGTTATGGTCCCTCTTTTCTGTACTCAGCAATGTCCTCTAACGAACAGTCAATGATTTCGCAGAGCTGATTCAGAGTATATGTGCTGACATTGCCGTTTTTTCGCAACCGGTCCAGCTGTCCGGTGCTGATGTGGTATTCTTTGATCAGTTTGTATTGTGAAATCCCTTTTTCTTTCATGGTAATCCAAAGCTTGTCAAATACAATCATCGTGTGAAACTCCTTCCTTCGGCTGCTTAACTCAACGATACGGAGGTGTTCGTATATTGACAATTGCCCGTGTTCGGGCTATAATTTTCAAAAAGATGATCTAGTCTATGTGTGACAATGGGGATTTAACCATGGGAGAGGGAGGAAGATAAAACACACGCAGCGCGGGGGGAGATCATACGCGAAAGGACAGGTGCGAGATGAAAAAATGGTGGGGATTGCTTGGGATCGTTGGAATGGTGTTCCTTCTGACACGATGCTGCGGTTCCGGCGTGTCAGAAGATCAGATGAAGGTGGATCTGCAGGCATTTGGGGGAGAGACAATCGTTTCCGTTGCTTGTGGCTCGAACCGGGATTCCTATGATCTGGAGGTAAGCGAACTTACAGTACAGGAGCGGGAAAGAGACGGGAACAGGATGACGGTGTATTGTGCCGTGACGATGGAAAACGAAGCGTATCGCTATACTGCGGATGAAACGCTGCACTATACGTATGCTAAGGGCACGGGCTGGGGGCTGGAAGCCTGTGAAGCGAAAAATGATACACTGATTCCCCGGACCGGCGTGACAAAGGAGATTGCCGACAAGGAGATGAGCCGGTATTCCTTCGATACATGTGAGCGGATTGGCTGCCGTTTTGACGAGGAATACTGTGAAACCCAGTGGATTTATCACGTTTCCGATCGAGATGACGGTTATGAGGGCAATGTCGAGCTGGAATATTTCTGGTACAGCGAGGGAAAGTATGGGTATTGGATTCCGGAATTGGTTTATGATCGCGAGTAGCACAATCCTCCCTTCCGCATACAATGAAAAAGAAGGAGGGGTGGCAGATGAAGCAGCATTCGTTTGTGCTGGTTGGCGGAGATGTGCGGCAGGCCTATCTGGGGAAGCTGCTGGCGGAACGCGGAGAACAGGTCACCGCTGTGGGGTTAGAGCGGTATGAAGGGGAAAACTGGTTCCGGCTGGCGACCGACTTGCGGAGCACCTGTGCAGAGGCAGATGTGGTTGTGCTGCCTCTCCCGGTAATGCAGGGGCGTGGGCTGCTCAATGCGCCGCTGGCGAATGCGCCATTTCGCATCACGGATGTCCTGGATGCCATTCCGGCGGGAATGCCGGTGTTTGGCGGCTCGGTTCCGCAGATGGTTGCGGAGATGGCAAAGCGACGAAAGCTGTCGGTGCGGGATTATCTGGCACGGGAAGAGCTGGCGGTGCGCAATGCGATTCCGACGGCAGAGGGCGCCATCCAGATCGCGATGGAACAACTGCCGGTGACCATACACGGGTTGCCGGTGCTGGTGATCGGCAATGGACGGATCGGATCGGCTTTGGCACAGCGCCTGAAAGGACTGGGGGCAGAGGTGACGGTATCCGCACGGCGGCAGGAGGACTTTGCGCGCATTTCCAGTATGGGCTATCGGAGTGCAGATACCCGTGCGCTGGATGGAACGCTGGATTCTTATGCGCTGATTGTCAATACCGTTCCGGCGCCGATTCTGACGAGGCATCTTGTCGCACAGTGCCGAAAGGATGTTTTGCTGCTTGATCTGGCGAGCGGAGAGGGAGGAATCGCTCCGGACGCTCGCACCCTCCGAAAGATTATACACGCGCTGTCGCTGCCGGGAAAGGTTGCACCGGTTACCGCAGCGGCAGATATCTGCGATACCGTGACGCATATGCTGGAGGAGGAACAACTGTTGTGAGTCGGGAGATAGGATTTGCGCTGTGCGGTTCCTATTGTACACTGGCGCGGACGATCACCGTGCTGGAGCGCATGGTGCAGGCGGGATGGAAGATCACGCCGATTTTTTCGGAAAATATGGCAAAGCTGGATACGCGGTTTGGAGAAGCACAGGATTTTATTGACCAGATTGAGGATATCTGCGGGAGACCGGCCTTGAAAACGCTGCAGGATGTGGAGCCCATCGGACCAAAGAAGTGGTTTGACGCCTTGGTCATCGCCCCATGTACCGGGAGTACACTGGCGCGTTTAGCCTATGGACTGAGTGACACACCGCAGACGCTGGCGGCAAAATCACAGCTTCGGGTGGAGCGTCCGGTCGTGTTGGCCGTATCTACCAACGATGCGCTGTCCGGTTCGGCGGAGAATATTGGGAAACTGCTTAACCGCAAGAATTACTATTTTGTACCGATGCGGCAGGATGCCCCGCAGACAAAGCCGCGGTCCGTGGTTGCCGTACTGGAAAACATTCCGGAGACCGTAGAAGCAGCGGTGGAAGGAAAGCAGATTCAGCCGATTTTGCTGTAAGGATGCGTTTCTACAAAAAAGACCGCAGATCTCAAAAGGATCTGCGGTTTCGATCTGTTTGTGCGGGGATTATTCGGCGAGAGCCAGCATGTGCAGGATGATTTCCGCTGAGGTTTTCGCTGCCTCGTCAATAAAGTTGTCATAGGTTTCATCGGCGTCGTCATCGGCGGCATCCGACATGGTGCGGATGACCAGATACGGCTTTTCGTACATAAATGCCGCATGGGCGATCGCGGCTCCCTCCATCTCAACACAAGCGGGGGCGTACCGCTCGTTGATGGAGTGCTTTGCGGTCGTTTCGCTGACAAATTGGTCACCGGAAACAATGCGCCCGTGGATATATTTTCCGTCCAAACGCGGGATTTGTGCACACGCACGGTCACACAGCGCGGCGAGCTGCGCATCGGCCGGGAAAAAAGCACGATGCGGATAGTAATTCAGCATGACGGAATCCTGATCGTGGAAGCCGGCTTCTTCGCTGATCACCACGTCCAGCATATGAAGCCCTGCCTTCATGGCTCCGGCAATGCCGACATTGATGACACAATCCGCACCACCGGTCCCCAAAACATAGGCGGCGCAGACGGCTGCATTCACCTTGCCAACACCGCAGCAGGCAAGAACAATGGATTTTCCATGTACCGTACCGAAATAAAAGGTTGTTCCAAATCGATCTTCCTGTCGCTCGATGGTCATCTGCTC
This sequence comes from Eubacteriales bacterium, assembly GCA_030539335.1. Classification (GTDB taxonomy): domain Bacteria; phylum Bacillota; class Clostridia; order Oscillospirales; family Butyricicoccaceae; genus Butyricicoccus_A. The sequence goes on from JAUNSG010000003.1 coordinate 254,488, forward strand.
GCGAATCAGTGCAATCTCTGCATCCAGCGCACCCAAAATACCCCAAACCATACGATCACTCCTTATATGGGTAAAATTATCTTATCAACCCTTAGTATAGAGGAAGAGGGTTGCATTCGTCAACGAAAATATCGTATAATAGGACAACCATGGAATTTGGAGGAACAGAGCAATGAAGCGTATCGCGAGCTTTTGCATCAATCATGATGTGTTGACAGAGGGAATTTACACTTCGCGCATTGACGGCGATGTGATCACCTATGATATTCGTATGGTTCGGCCAAACTGCGGAACCTATCTGACCACAGCGGCGGCACATACTTTTGAGCACTTGTTTGCGACGTATGTCCGCAACACAGAATACAGTGAGGAGATTGTCTATGTCGGACCGATGGGGTGCCGCACGGGATTCTATTTCCTGGTCAGAGAGACCATGAAGCCGGAGACGGCAATCCGACTGGTCCAGGAGACAATGGACTTTGTTCTGGGCTTTGAAGGGACAATTCCGGGAGCGGAAAAGGCGGAGTGCGGCAATTATCAGGATCACGACCTGGAAGGAGCTAAGAAGATCGCAGAGAAGATGAAACCGATTCTCAGCGATTGGACAGAAGAAAAGTTGGTTTATCCGGAATAATATGAGAAAAAAGGAGAAAAACTTGAAAAAAGTAGTTGACAGGAGAAAGAAGGTGTGATATTATAATCAAGCGCTCGACGAAAGGGACGTAAGACAAGAAAAGAAAGTCA
>JAUNSG010000009.1 GCA_030539335.1 Eubacteriales bacterium
AGTGTGGTTGCGGGCACGACCATGAGCATGAGCATCATCACCACCATGACGACGAGTGTGGTTGCGGACATGACCACGAGCATGAGCATCATCATGAACATCATCACCATGCACACACGTCGGCTGGCGCGGTGAAGAAGGTATATCTGCTGGAAGAGCTTTGCTGTGCCAACTGCGGCGCCAAGATTGAACGGGCGGTCAACGAACTGCCGTCGGTCGAGGAAGCCACTCTGGTTTTCCCAACCAAGCAGCTCCGTGTCACGGCAACCAATGCGGATGGCCTGCGGGAAGACATCGAACGCATCGCCCGCGGCATCGAATCCGACATCCATGTGGTGGACCGCGATGCGATGACACCGGTGAAAAAGGTATATCTTCTGGAAGAGCTTTGCTGTGCTAACTGCGGTGCCAAGATTGAGCGCGAAGTCTCCGAGCTGAGCAATGTTGTGGAGGCCACGCTGATCTTCCCGACCAAACAGCTCCGCGTCACGACGACCGATCCATTCGGCCTGCGCGAGGAAATTGAAGAAATCGCGCGCAGCTATGAATCTGACATTCATGTTACGGACCGCGACGGTGCACCGGAAGAACCTGTTGTTCCGGAACACGAGCACCATCCTCACGACGAGTGCAGCTGTGGGCACGAACAGCACGAGCATTCCCATGAACACGAAAAAACACCGAAAAAACCCGGCTGGATCGCCGAGCACAAGGAACTGACCCAGATCATCTGCGGTGCGGTATTATTTGCCGCTGGTCTTCTGCTGGAGCACCTGGGAGACCTGTTCCTGCCGTCTCTTGTCTGCTACATTCTCGCGTATATCATTCTCGGACATAAGGTCGTCATCGAGGCGGTCCGCCATCTGTTCACCGGACTGGTCTTCGACGAGAGCTTCCTGATGACCGTCGCCACATTGGGCGCCTTCGCCATTCAGGAATTCCCGGAAGCGGTTGGCGTCATGCTGTTCTTCCAGATCGGCGAATACTTCGAAGATGTCGCCGTCGAGAAGAGCCGTTCACAGATCATGGAGGCGGTTGACCTCCGTCCGGAGGTCGTCACCAAGGAAATCGGCGACAAAACCCGTGTTATCCCGGCGGTCAACGCCCTTGTGGGGGATATCCTGATCGTCCGTCCGGGCGACCGCATTCCGCTGGATGGCACGGTGCTCTCCGGCGAAAGCTATCTGGACACCTCGGCGATCACCGGCGAGCCGGTTCCGGTTCGCGTTGCGGCCGGCGACGAGCTGACCAGCGGCTGTGTCAACACCGACGGCGTCCTTCGCATGCGTGTGGATCGTCCTCTGTCGGAATCCATGGTCACGCGCATTCTGGATTCGGTCGAAAACGCGGCGGCAAGCAAGCCGAAAATCGACCGGTTTATCACCCGCTTTGCCCGCGTCTATACGCCGTTTGTCGTTGCGCTGGCGGCAGCGGTTGCCATCCTTCCATCTCTTTTCACCGGAAATTGGCACTACTGGGTGTACACTGCCCTGACCTTCCTCGTCATCAGCTGTCCGTGTGCGCTGGTGCTCAGCGTCCCGCTCGCCTTCTTCTCCGGCATCGGTACCGGTTCCCGCAAGGGTATTCTGTTCAAGGGCGGTATCTCGCTGGAGGCACTGTCCGGTGTCAAGGCGGCGGTCATGGATAAGACCGGTACGCTGACCCACGGTACCTTTACCGTCACTTCCATTGAGCCGGCAGACGGCATTTCCAAACAGGAGCTGCTGACGTTGACGGCGTGCTGTGAGCAGGATTCCACCCATCCGATCGCCGTCAGCATTCTTGCGGCGGCACAGGAACACGGCTGCACACTTCACCAGCCGGATGACATCCACGAAACGGCCGGTCACGGCATCTCGGCCAAGCTGGACGGCGCAGCCATCCTGTGCGGCAACGCCTCATTGATGGAGCAGGAACACATTTCCTTGCCGTCCCTTCCCCCGGCCCCGGGCACTACGGTTGTGCTCGCAGCCCGCAACGGCAAATACCTCGGCCGCCTGCTGCTGTCCGACACCCTGAAGGACGGCGCGGCACAGACCGTATCCGCTCTGAAGTCCCGCGGCATTACCTCCGCGATCCTGACCGGCGACTCGCCGGACAGCGCCGCTGCCATTGCACAGCAGGCCGGTATTCCGGAGGTCCATGCCCAGCTTCTTCCGCAGGATAAGCTGTCTCGTCTGGGCGATCTTCGCCAGAAGTACGGCCCGGTTCTGTTTGTCGGCGACGGCATCAACGACGCCCCGGTCCTCGCCGGAGCAGATGTCGGTGCGGCGATGGGAAGCGGTGCGGACGCCGCCATCGAAGCGGCAGACGTCGTCTTCCTGACCAGTGAACTGGACGCAATTCCGGAGTCCATCTCCATCGCACGCGCAGCCTGCCGGATTGCAAAGCAGAACGTTGTTTTTGCTCTGACCGTCAAGGCGCTCGTCATGATCCTCGGCCTGTGCGGCATTGCCTCCATGTGGCTCGCCGTCTTCGCCGATACCGGCGTTGCGATGCTGTGCGTTCTCAATTCCATCCGCATCCTGTATCAAAAGTAATCCAAACACACCAAACGGGCATCCGTCCTCCGCGGATGCCCGTTTTTTCTACCCTCATGCCAATCTCATTATACCCATTTGAGAATGTCCCGGCGCATCCGCTGAATGATGCGCTTTTCCAGACGGGAAATGTACGACTGTGAAATGCCGAGCCGATCGGCTACCTCCTTTTGTGTCTGCTCCTCGCGGCCGCCGAGGCCAAACCGCAGGGAGATAATCAGCCTCTCCCGCTCCGGCAGGTGCCCGATCGCCCTTCGCAGCAGCTGCCGGTCAACATCGTCCTCAATCGGACGGATCACGCTGTCGGGTTCCGTGCCAAGGATATCCGACAGCAGCAGTTCGTTGCCGTCCCAGTCCGTGGATAACGGCTCATCAAAGGAAACCTCCGTGCGCTGGCCGGATACCTTGCGCAGGTGCATCAAAATCTCGTTTTCAATGCATCGTGACGCATAAGTCGCCAGCTTCGTCTTCTTTTCCATATTAAAGGTTTCCACTGCCTTAATCAGTCCAATTGTCCCGATGGAGATCAAATCCTCCATCGAAATGCCGGTGTTTTCAAACTTTTTTGCAATGTACACGACCAATCGCAGATTATGCTCGATTAGGCGGTCTCGGCAGGCTGCGTCGCCCATCTGGCATCCCTCAATCGCCTCCTTTTCCTCGTCCCGGCAGAGCGGCGGCGGCAATACCACCGTTCCACCAATGTAGAACACGCCCTCATTGTTCGGAAGAATTCCGCACCGAATCAGCCATCGGTGCACTTTCCCCGTCAGGGCTTTCCAAATGTTCCGCATGACTCCTCCTTCCCTGTGGGATCAGGCCATCGCAATCCGCTCCCAGAAATGCGCTCGTCAGTGCAATCACCGCCTCATACCGTGATCCGTCCTCCCTTCGGATCTCTTCCGGCAGAAACGCCTCCATCCATCCGTTTCCTCCCAGCGAATCAAATGGAATGCGTCCCGGCTCTGCGGACTGAACCGCCTCTGGAAACAATCGCTGTGCCGACTGCTTTGTCAGGATGAGTGCCGGCCGTCCCGTAAGCGGGTCCGTGAGCAGATTCCCACTGTCGCACAGCAGCTGCACACATTCCGTCCGGCCTCCCGCGCGGATCGTCACCCGCTCGGTTTGCGGCGCGTCCGCCGCTGTCTGCCGTCGAAAAACCACTGCACTGATGCCATACGACAGGGCCGCTGATACCGCTAAGACCGTCCATGAAACTGGCGCAACTAACACTCCGCTGCGATAAAAATTCGCTCCGCACAGCGCACTCAGGGCGCTGACTCCTCCGCCAAACACAAACGAGATCAATAGCACAGTCAGCGTGCTTCGTATCCACCCGGCCCACTGCCGGATTCCAAATGCCATCGCGGACATACCTCCGACACCGATCAGCCGGAACGGCAGTTCCCCGCACACCGGAACCGCAACGCACAACACCGCATAGGCAGCGCCCAGACCTGCCCCGGCGGCCAGCCGTGTGCCTGTCGATGGACGGCCGCTGAACTGCGCGGATGCCCGCAAAATGCAGTAATCCATACAGAAATTCAGCGCCGCCAGACTGTCCAGATACACGACGCGCATCGGTTCCACCTCCTGACGCCGTCATTGTAGCAAACAAGCTGTGACCGAAGCTGTCAAAAAAAAGAACATGCCTGTCAGAACTTTCCGACAGGCACAGCGTTTGTTTTCGCTTCTCCGCAGTGAGCAGAGGTTTTATACAAATTTTTTCAGAGATATGACAATTCTCTTTTTCCGGCTCTCTCCCAGAATCTCATCCACCTCGCCGCGACCCAGTCCGCGAAGCGTAATTTTATCCCCTTCCCTTATCTCGCGGTCCGGCTGCATACACGGACGCTGGTTCAGAAAGACCCGTCCGCCCTTGATCGCCTCGACCGCCCGCGTGCGCGGGATCCGGAACAGCGACGCACAGACGGCATCCAGCCGCAGCGATGCCACGGTATCGCGGATGTGGGTGACTTTCGGCACCGGAACGATCAGCCGCGACAGGGGAATCTCCTCCGTACTCAGGTTCTTTCGTCCGGCCTTGGTGTAGTTCAAAAGCAGAAACGGCGCGATTTCCTTGAGCACCACAATATCCGCGCCGTGGTCGCCGATCAGGATGTCCCCGATGCATTCCCGCTTAATCTGCAGCCCCATCAAGGAGCCGAGGTAATCCCGGTGCGTCAGCGTATCCGCCTTGTTTTTGGTGCAGCGGATCGCTGTGATCGGCATGTCCTCACTGTCCGCTTCCAGCTCCTCCAGATAGTCCGGCAGGAATACGATCACGCGGCGCTCTGCATCCGTATGGCCGCCGACAAACCGCCAGCGGTGCTCCCCGCTCTGATGCAGGAGCTCTTCCGCCAGCGCCGCCTCGCGCATGTCCAAAAAGCGCGTGCTCGTCACATAACATTTTTCCCGGCAGGTATCCGCCTTTTCCAGAACGCGTGTCAATTGTATGCGCTCTTCTGCGCTCTGTGCCAACTTTTTTATCCGCTCTGCCCGTTGTTTCATCGTATCGCATTTCCCTCACCGAATTTTTTCTTTCCTATTGTACCGCACAAAAGTCTGTATTACAATAAGAATCAGCAAAGGAAATTTACCGGAAAACAGGAGGAATCAACTATGGTACGGGATGACGTACTTCAGGTTTTGGAAGAACACCGCGGGGAACTGGTCTCCGGCGGTATGCTGGCGCGCGAGCTGACGGTTTCGCGCACAGCGGTTTGGAAAGCGATCACCGCGCTGCGCGAGGAGGGCTTTCCCATCGAATCGGTCGCCGGCGGCGGCTACCGCCTCTCCAGCAGCAGCGATGCCCTGTCCTCTGCCGGCATCACCATGCACTTGACGACGGAGTTTATCGGCCGCTCCCTGGATGTCTTTTCGGAAATCGACTCCACCAACAATTTTCTAAAGCTGCATGCTGCCGAACTTCCGCACGGTCACACGGCGGTTGCCGACTGCCAGACCGCCGGACGCGGACGGCGCGGACGCTCGTTCCTCTCCCCGTCGGGCAGCGGGGTCTATCTGAGTATCCTGCTGCATCCGTCCCTGCCGCTCGAGCAGATCAACCTGATCACGGTCGGCGCGGCGGTCGCTATCTGCCATGCCATCGAGGAGACGGCGGATTTCTCCCCATCCATCAAGTGGGTCAATGATGTGCTGCAAAACGGTAAAAAGCTGTGCGGCATTCTGACCGAAGCCTCGGTCGAGGCGGAAACCGGTTCCCTGAATTATGCCATCGTCGGGATCGGCATCAACGTGCGCACACCGGAGTGCGGCCTGCCGGAGGAAATCCGCTCGATCGCCGGAAGCCTGGAGGATTTCGCACCCCATGCCGTACACCGCAACGCGCTTGTCGCCGCATTCCTCAACCACATGGAGCGCTGCTATCATCTGATCGCTTCGGGCAATACCGCGGCGCTGATGGAGGACTACCGCTCTTATATGAAATTCCTCGGGCAGGAAATCCGGGTGATTTCGAACGGCAAAGCCGAACCGGCTCGCGCCCTGTCCATCAACGAGCACGGTCATCTGATTGTTGAAAAAAATGGAACAACCGAAACCATCCTCGCCGGAGAAATCAGCATCCGTCTGGAGGAACAGACCGACATGCCGAAGGAAATCTGAATCTGTTTGGATTCGTCTCGATTTTCTTTACCATTGAACATTTTTGAGAATTCCGGTGTATAATTACGAAAGCAGAAACGCAGACGAGGAGAGTCATCATGGTTTCAGAACAGGAAACAAACGCACTGGCCGAAGAAATCCGGAGAACAAAAACAATCCTGACCGCATTGGGGGATGAGGTGCGTCAGCATCTGATTCTTGTCATGCTGCAATCTCCGGAGTGTTCCGGTCTCCGCGTTCTGGACATCGCCGCAAAAACGAATTTGTCCCGTCCAGCCGTGTCGCACCATCTGCAAATTCTGAAAAACGCCGGTATTGTTCAAATGCGGCGGGAGGGAACCAAAAACTATTATTACTTTGATGCCGCCGATTCGCTCAGCGATCTGATCCATATGCTGACGCATGCCAAAGAACTGATGTGTCAGATGCCTGACCGGAGCGGAGAGTAGCAAGCATGAACGGAGAAAAGGAGGGTACCCCTATGGAGTTATGGGAAGCCATGCAGCAGCGGCATTCGGTCCGCAGCTATCAGAACAAACCGTTGACCCCGGATGTACGGGCGGAATTATCCCGCCTGATCGAGGCGTACAACGCGGAAAGCGGCCTGCACATCCAATTGGTCACCGACGAGCCCAACGCATTTGACAGCCGGATGGCACACTATGGCAAATTCTCCGGTGTGACCAACTACCTCGCCATGATTGGGAAAAAGAGCGCCGCTTTACAGGAGCGGTGCGGCTACTATGGCGAAAAGCTGGTGCTGGAAGCGCAGCGCCTAGGCCTGAACACCTGCTGGGTTGCCCTGACCTACAAGAAAATCCCCTCCGCGTTTCAGGTAGCCCCCGGCGAAAAGCTGGCGATTGTCATCGCGATCGGTTACGGCACGACGCAGGGCGTCGCCCACAAATCCAAGTCCCCGGAGGCGGTCAGCACCGCGGACAATCCGCTGGAATGGTTCCGCAAGGGTGTGGAAGCGGCTCTGCTGGCACCGACCGCGGTGAATCAGCAAAAATTCCATTTCTCCCTGAACGGAAATCAGGTGACGGCAAAACCGGGGCTGGGATTTTACAGTAAAATCGATCTGGGCATCGCCAAGTATCATTTTGAACTCGGCGCCGGAACCGAAAACTTTTCGTGGAAATAAAATCACACAAAAAAACAGCAGCGGGAGTTGTTTCCTCCAACTGCTGTTTTTTATTCTCTGTTTTTTAAATTTCCATAATGACTGGAAGGATCATCGGGCTTCTCTTGGTCTTGCGGTACAGGAACTCGGACAGGTCGCTCTTGACAGCCGCCTTGATCGTCGTCCAGTCACGGACATACTGATCGGTGCAGCGGTCGAGGGCGCGCTCTGCTACGAGACGAAGCTCCTCCATGAGATCCTCCGCTTCCTTCACGTAGATGAATCCACGGGATACGATATCCGGTCCGGCGATGACCAGGCCGCTCTCGCTGTCGATCGTGACAACGACAACCAACAGGCCATCCTCTGACAGATGCTTGCGGTCACGCAGAACCGCCGTGCCGACGTCGCCGATACCAAAGCCGTCAACGAGCACCTTGCCGGATGGGACAGGGTTTGCAAGGCGTGCGCCCTTGACGCCAATTTCAATCGGACGTCCGATATCGGTAATCAATACATTCTTTGCCGGGACACCGGTCTGCTGTGCCAGCTCGCCGTGGCGGCGGAGCATGCGGTACTCACCGTGTACCGGAATAAAATACTTCGGCCGAACCAGCGCCAGCATCAGGCGCAGTTCTTCGCTGCATGCGTGGCCGGATACATGGATGATCGCGTTGCGGTCATACACCACCTCCGCGCCCTTTTTGCTCAGCTCATTGATGATCTTTGTGACCGACTTTTCATTGCCCGGAATCGCCGATGCAGACAGGATAATCTTATCGCCCGCGCCAATTTCCACATACTTGTGTCCGGAGAACGCCATGCGGTACAGTGCGCTCATCGACTCGCCCTGAGAACCGGTACAAATCACGGTTACCTTGCTCTTGGCATAGCGGTTGACCTCGGAAATATCGATCAGAACATTATCCGGAACGTGGAGATATCCCAGTTCAATGGCGACGTTGGAGATGTTCTCCATACTCCGTCCGCAGATCGCGACCTTTCGTCCGTGGTGTGCCGCGGCGTCCAGGATCTGCTGGATGCGGTAGATGTTCGATGCAAACGTCGCCACAATGATGCGCTGCTCACAGCCCTTGAACTGGGCCTCAAACGTCTTTCCGACCTCGATCTCACTCGGTGTATAGCCGTCTCGTTCCACGTTGGTCGAATCGCTCATAAACGCGAGAACACCCTTCTTGCCCAGTTCACCAAAGCGGGTCAGGTCGATCATTTCGCCGGATACCGGTGTCGGGTCAATCTTGAAGTCGCCCGTGTGGATAATCACACCGAGTGGTGTCGTGATCGCCAGCGCAACAGCATCGGCGATCGAATGGTTGGTGTGAATCAGCTCCACATCAAAGCAGCCCAGCTTGATGTGATTGCCGGCACGGACGCAGCGGATATCCACCTGATTGGTCATGCGGTGTTCCTGGAACTTGGAGTTCAGAATGCCCGCAACCAGACGGGTACAATATACCGGGACCTTCAGCTCCTTCAGAACATACGGCAGCGCACCGATATGGTCCTCATGACCATGGGTGATGACAATGCCGCGAACCTTGTTCTTATGGCGGCGCAGATAGGTGATGTCCGGGATGACCAGATCGACACCCAGCATTTCGTTGTCCGGAAACGCCAAGCCACAGTCAATGACAAAAATATCCTGTCCGTACTCAATGACGGTCATATTTTTGCCAATCTCATTGAGTCCGCCGAGCGGTACAATTTTCAGTTTTTCCTTCATAAATTTGAAATCACTTTCCTTTGCATCAGGCTTTCTGCTGTGCCCCTGCAAACGGGCTTACGGCGGTCTGACGAACCCTCCGTTGCAGAAAATCCTGTTCGTTATTTTTATGTCTGAACTGCGCAATTCTGCCGCAGTCTCCCATCCATTTAGTTTAGTCAGTATAGCACATTTTTATCAATTTGTACATAAAAATGACGTATTTTCCTTATACACTATCCTTTTCACGAATAATTGCGATTTTTTTGCATTTTTTTGTGCATATTCCCGACAGCACGTTTGTTCTCCTCTCCTTTGATTTCCTATCGTTTTAATTGGATTCCACAAAATCCTTTGCAATTGCCCTGTATATAGGATATACTTATATTACGCAGAAATTTGTTAGAATAAAGGATGGAAACATATGAAGATTTCCGATATTTTTGAAAAAAAGAATACCGTCTTTTCTCTGGAGGTATTCCCTCCCAAGAAAACCAGCGGAATTGAAACCATCTACAACACCCTTGACCAATTGGCCGACCTTCCGCTCGACTTTATCAGCGTAACCTACGGCGCGGGCGGCACCGGTACCGGAAGCTACACAACTCAAATCGCTTCCGATCTGAAGCACAAGTACCACATTGAGCCGATGGCGCATCTGACCAGCATTCACACGACAAAGGCACAGGCGGCCGACATCCTCGCCGAGCTGCGCGACAACGACATCGAGAACGTCCTCGCCCTGCGCGGCGATCGCCATGAGGATCTGCCGGTTTCGACGGATTTCCCCTATGCCAGCGACCTGACCGCGTTTATCACGGAATTCGGCGGCTTTGATATCTGCGGCGCATGCTACCCGGAGGGACATCCGGAATCCACATCGCTGATCGCCGACACGATGAATCTGAAACCAAAAATCGACGCCGGCTGCTCCCATCTGGTCACACAGCTGTTCTATGACAATGCGGACTTTTATGCATTCCGCGACCGCATGAAGCTCGCCGGAATCAACGTTCCGGTCGAAGCCGGTATCATGCCGGTGGTCAACAAGAAGCAGATCGAACGCACCGTTTCCATGTGCGGCGCCAGCCTGCCGCGCAAGTTTACCCATATGATGTCGCGCTATGAGAACAGTCCGGAGGCGCTGTTCGACGCCGGAATTGCCTATGCCGTCGACCAGATCATCGATCTGATCGCCAATGGCGTCGATGGCATCCATCTCTATGCCATGAACAATCCGCGCGTAGCGCATCTGATTTACGACCGCATCCGTACGGTTCTGGATGCCTCCAACAAGTAAGATGGAATGGACACTTGACCGCAGGGAGGTTCTGCGTTACATGGGCCATGCCGGACAGGACGACGAAGATATCATCCAAATCGCCCAAGCGGCCATCGACCGGCTGACCGCCATCGCCCAGCCGCGTTACCGGTATGTCAAGCTGCCTCTGGATGCCATGAAGCTGCCCGGGGAGGACATCTGCCGCCATCTGGCGGGCTGTGACAGCATGTATCTGCTGTGCGCTACGCTCGGCGCCGCGGTTGACCGCGAAATCCGCTTTGTCGAACGGACCAGTATGCTGAACGCTCTGGCGCTCGACGCGGCCGCCGGAGACGGCATTGAAAAGGTCTGCGACCATGCACAGGAGGAAATCCGTACGCTGGAAGCAAACAGCGGCCGCTTTATCACCGGGCGCTTCTCCCCCGGTTATGGGGATCTTCCCATGACCGTTCAGCCGGAGCTGATCCGCCTGTGTGACGCACCGCGCCGGATCGGTCTGTCTCTGACCCAATCCGGCATTCTTATCCCACGCAAATCCGTTACCGCCATTTTGGGTGCCTCCTCCGTCCCGGTGGAAGGCAGGCGCCGCGGCTGCGGAACCTGTCGTATGACAGCATCCTGTCCCTTCCGAAAGAGAGGAATTACCTGTGGATCTTAAAACCTATCTGCAATCGAACTTTTTAATTCTGGACGGCGGCATGGGTACCATGCTGCAGCGCGCTGGAATGGAAGCCGGCGCCCTTCCCGAGCTGCTCAATCTGACTGACCCGGAGCTGATCACATCGGTGCACCGGCAATATGTCGAGGCGGGCTCGGATATGGTCATCACGTGTACCTTTGGCGCGAACGAACACAAGCTCGCCGGTTCCGGTCACACGGTAGAAGAAATCATCCCGGCCGCCGTCGCCAACGCCCGTGCTTCGGGCGCCCGTTTTGTCGGACTGGACATCGGCCCGGTCGGCGAGCTGCTTGCCCCGACCGGTACGCTCTCCTTTGACGACGCCTACGACATCTTTGCCCGCCAGATCCGCTGCGGCGTACAGGCCGGGGTCGACGCCATCTATATCGAAACCATGTCCGATCTTCTGGAGATCAAGGCCGCAGTGCTTGCCGCCCGTGAGCTGTGTGACCTGCCGGTCTTCGCCACCCTGGCGTTTGAGGCGACCGGCCGCACCTTCCTCGGCGTCCCGCCGGAGGCCGCTGCCATCACACTGGAAGGTCTGGGCGCCAGCGCAATCGGCATCAACTGTTCGCTCGGCCCGGAGGAGATTCTCCCCATCGCGACGCGCATGGAGTCCTGCACCTCGATCCCTCTGGTCATCAAGGCCAATGCCGGTCTGCCGGATGCGTCGTCCGACACCCTTTCGTATGACATTTCCGCCGAAGAGTTCGCGGAATCCTATAAAAAATATCTCGATCTTGGCTTTTCCGTCTTTGGCGGCTGTTGCGGAACCGATCCGGAATACATCCGGCTCATCCGAAAAAATGTCGAGGAACGGTCGTTCCGTCTTCCGGAACCCAAGCACATCGCCGCACTCTGCTCCGGTACGCGCTTTGTCCGTGCGGACGGCGTCCGTGTCATCGGGGAACGCATCAATCCAACCGGAAAAAAGCGTTTCCAGGCCGCCCTTCGTGAGCACGACCTGGATTATATCATCGACCAGGGCATCCAGCAGGCGGATGCCGGTGCACACATTCTCGACGTCAACGTCGGTCTGCCCGGCATCGATGAGCGCGCGACCATGCTGGAGGTCACCAAGGAGCTGCAAAGCATCATTGACCTCCCGCTCCAGCTCGATTCCAACATCGCGGATGTCTTAGAGGCCTCTCTGCGCTGCTACAACGGCATTCCGATGATCAACTCGGTCAACGGCGAGGAGCAGAGCCTGAATTCCATCCTGCCTCTGGTTGCCAAATACGGTACGATGGTCGTCGGTCTGACACTGGATGAAAATGGCATTCCGGACTCGGTCGAGGGCCGCGTCGCCATCGCCCGCAAAATTGTTTCGCGGGCGGCGGAATATGGCATCCCGCCCTATCGCATCGCCATCGACTGCCTGACCCTGACGGTCTCCTCAGAGCCGGAGGGTGCGGTACAGACACTCGAAGCGCTCCGCCGTGTCAAGCAGGAGCTGGGCGTCAAGACCTGTCTCGGTGTCTCGAACATCTCGTTCGGCCTGCCGCAGCGCATCAAGGTCAACGCGCATTTTCTCGCGCTGGCCATGCACGACGGTCTGGACTTCCCCATCATCAACCCGAACCTTCCCGAAATGATGCAGGCGGTAGATGTCCACAATCTGCTCCACCTGCAGGACCCGGGCTGTGTCAACTATCTGGACAAGTATGCGGTTCCGGTCGATACGCCGTCCGCACCGAAAGCCGGCGCGGATGCAAAGATGGATATCGCCACGGCAGTCCTGAAGGGTCTGGGCGAAGAATGTGCCGCTGCGACCCGTCGTCTGCTGGACGACAACACCGCACCGCTGGACATCGTCTCCCAACACCTGATCCCGTCGCTGGATGCGGTCGGCGATCTGTTCGAGCAGAATAAGATCTTCCTCCCGCAGCTCATCCGTTCGGCGGAAGCCGCCAGCTTCGGCTTTGATGTCGTACGCGACACGATCGCCAAGACCGGCGACGTGCAGCCGTCCTCGGATTCCGTCATCCTTGCCACAGTCAAGGGGGACATCCACGACATCGGCAAAAACATCGTCAAGGTCGTCATGGAGAACTATGGCTACCATATGATCGATCTCGGACGCGACGTCCCACCGGAGCGCGTGGTCGAAGTTGCCATGGAACAGAACATCCAGCTCGTCGGCCTCAGCGCCCTGATGACGACAACGCTCGGCGCGATGTCCGATACGATCCAGTCGCTCAAGGCCGCCGGATACACCGGGAAGATTATGGTCGGCGGCGCCGTCCTGACCCCGGAATTTGCCGAATCCATCGGCGCGGATTTCTATTGCCGCGATGCCAAGGCTTCGGTCGATGCCGCCCGTGTGGTATTTGGACACTGATTCGACATTCCATGAACCGGCTGTCTGTTATGGACAGCCGGTCTTTTTCTTCCCGCAATGTGAAATCTTTGTGAACTTTTCGATTGGAATTGACAAGCTGTTTCCAATCTGATACCATAAATTTGAATACAAAGAAATTTGAAAACAGAGTTTGCGTTGGAAAGGACGATATACATATGAATTGTCACATTAGCAGAGCGCTGCGCGCTGCTCTTGTGGGTGTTATCACGGTGACAACACTTGTCACCAGTGCCTTTGCTTCCTCGTATAAAACCACGATGTGTGTGTACATGCGTCAACGTCCAAACACCGGTTCTGAGGCCGTCAAGGTCGTAAAGGCCGGCGCCAAGGTGCAGTCCATAAAAATGTCCAATGACGGAGAATGGATGAAGGTTTCCTACGGAAGCAAACAGGGTTATATCTATGCGAAATTTTTAAAAGAGCTGGAAGCTCCGTTGGTGGAATCCGCCACTGTCGATACCGCCACTACCACGCCGGACACCTCTTCCGGTGTGCTCCAGAGCTATTTCCCGTCGACCGATCTCCGTTCGGACGCGGCGAGCGGAACCAGCCTTGGTACATTTAAGCTGACATTCTATTGCGGCTGTGTCTCCTGTTCGGAGCAGTGGGGCAAGCAGACAGCGACCGGCACAACCTGTGTCGAGGGCCGCACCATCGCCGTTGACCCGCGCGTCATCCCATACGGTACCCGTGTCCATATCGACGGCTTCGGTGATTTCGTCGCAGAGGACTGCGGCGGCGCCATCAAGGGCAACCATATCGATATCTATATGGAAGACCACGCCCGCTGCAACGCGCTCGGTGTCCAGTACGCCAATGTCACCGTACTCAACTGAAAACGCAAACTGCCTGAGGCATCATGCCTCAGGCAGTTGTTGTTTCTCTTGGTTTTATTCCTTTTCGTCCTTCAAGATCTGTTCCAGCAGATAGACGCGGTTGAATGGGAACGAGAAGTAGTATCCGTCCGCAAAATCCTCCGTCAATCGGATGACCTGACGCGCAATGCGCACACCGACCGCCTCGCCCTCAGCGCGGGTTGCGTCCTCCGCATACTGGGCCACGATCTCATCGGTCACCGCAATGCCGGTCATCTCATTCTTCATAAACAGGGCGTTGCGGCGGCTGACCAGCGGCATGATCCCGCATAGAATCCGCGCACCGGTTTCCTCTTTGATCCGGCGCACCCGCGCGGCGTCCGCTTCCCCAAACACCGGCTGCGTGAAGAAGAACGAAGCGCCCTCTGCCATCTTCTTTTTCACACGGCCGATTTCTACATCCAGATTGCGGCGTCCCTGGTTGATCGCGCCACCATAGGTGAGCGGCTGCTCCGGAAACACCTCTTCGTTCATATCCCGCAGAATCTTCATCAGGCCGACAGAATCAAAATTAAAGACGCTCTTGACCATCTCGCGTGCCATCATCGGCACCGGATCGCCTGTGACCACCAGCATGTTGCGGATGCCGTTGAGCTGTGCGCCCAGCATCTGTGACCGAATCGCAATCGCATTTTTGTCACGGCAGCAGATATGCGGCATCACACAAAGACCAGTCTCACGCAGAACCTTTTCTGCCATGAGCACCGAATCGGCGCGGGTACGTCCGGATGGCGAATCCGGGAACGTCACGACATCGACCCCTGCCTGTTCCAGCAGATGGGCCGCATCCATAATGGCTTCATCATTCGCGTTGAGCGGCGGCGCCAGCTCGACCGCGTACAGCTTACCGCGTTTCTCTTTTCCATTTCTGCGGAAAAAGCTGCTGTCCTGCGCCACCATCCGCTCCGGACTTTCCGTCTGTACCGCGCCGTGCTTTTGCCCGGCGCACAGGTCGACCTGCTCGGCAATCTTCTGAATATATTTCGGATTGGTGCCGCAGCAGCCACCGATGATATCCGCACCAAACGCCGCCAAGTCCTTCATCTTCAGGACAAAATAATCCATATTATCTGCAAACCGGACGCGATTGCGCACATATTGCGGATAGCCGGCATTCGGCATGATGACCAGCGGCTTTCCGCCGGACACCGGCAGACGGCGCAGGAGCTGTTCCATATGCCCCGGACCGATGCCGCAGTTAAAGCCGGTCGCATCGACCTCCGGTGTCTTCTCCGTCTCCTGCAGCAGACGCCGTGCACTCAATCCGGCGCCGCTGTAGCCGTACTGATTGACGGAATACTGCACCATCGCGTAAAACGGGCGCTCCTGCTTGAGGATGCGAATGGCATCCAGCACACAATCCGGCGAGGATACCGTTTCAAACAGCAGGATATCCACCCCTTCTTCCAGGAACATTCGCCCGATCTCGATGTATTCCTGCGTCTTTTCCTCGGAGTCCTTGAGCTGATATTCCGAAATCGCACCGATATCGCCGGCCAGGTAGACCTCTCGGTCACCAATCGCCTCCCGTGCGAGATGCACCGCCGCCTGGATGACACGGCGCATCTGTGCCGGATCATGAAAATGAACCGAATTTACCGTAAAGGTATTCGTGCGCAGAAGCTTTGCCCCCGCCTGCACATACTCCCGGTGGATTTCCAACACACGCTCCGGATGGTCGAGGTTTGCCTGTTCCGGCGTGTCATCGGTTTGATATTTCTCTGCATAGTAGGTTCCAAAAGAACCGTCGGTCAGCAGCCGGTTTTCTTTGAGATAATCCGAAATGGGTTTCATGGGTCAAATCAATCTCCTTTTCTTCCCTGTTATGATAACAAAATTCCTATCGCTTTTCAAGGAAATAGAGACAGATATCCCCTGCGGATAATTTGTTTGCCGCTGCAAAAAATCCCGGAAAGGAGGGCAAAACACGGCTTCCTGTGCTATAATAAAAAGAAAATCCAGGAGGGAAACCAAGATGAAAATTCAGCGGGCCGGAAGCGAGGATCTGCACGAAATATTAGCGCTGCAATATCTCGCCTATCAAAGCGAAGCCAAACTGTTTGCCAACAAAAAAATCCCTCCTTTAACGCAAACGCTGCCGGAGGTAGAACAGGAATTTCAAAAAGGTATTATTTTAAAGGTATGTGAGGACGATGCCATCATCGGCTCCGTACGGGCGCATTGCACAAACGGAACGGTTTTCATTGGAAAATTGATCGTTCATCCGGAAAAACAAGGGCAGGGGATCGGAACAAAACTCCTGCTCGCCATCGAGCAGGAATATCCCGCCCAAAGATACGAGCTTTTCACAAGCACCAAGAGCAAACGGAACATTGCGCTGTATGAGCGGTTGGGATATCGGATATTCAAAGAAACGCGGCTGACAGAAGAACTATCGTTTGTGTATTTGGAAAAGGTCTGAGAAACATGTTCCTGATACGCCAAATCAAACGATACCGGAATATGCAGAGGAGGAATCACTATTGTTTACCATAAGAGATATGAAACCGGAGGACACGGAACCCGTTCTGGAAATGATGCGGGTATTCTACGCCTCCCCCGCCGTATTGAGCAACGGATCGGAGGAAATCTTCCAAGCCGATATCAAACACTGCGTGGAGGGTTCCCCGTATTTGGAGGGGTACATTTTTGAGGAGGATACCAAACGACTTGGTTATGCCATGGTTGCCAAGAGCTTTTCCACCGAATTTGGCAAGCCCTGCATCTGGATTGAGGATCTATACCTAAAGCCGGAATATCGCGGCTGCGGGATCGGCAGAGAATTCTTTTGCTATATCGAACAGAAATATCCGGATTGTGTCCTGCGGCTTGAGGCCGAAGAGGAAAACACCGGTGCGATTTCCCTCTATCAGCGCTGCGGCTATGAAGTCTTACCCTATCTGGAAATGAAAAAAGATCGGCAGACAATAATCCGAGCAAAATGCACAGAGTCCCCCAAAGAACAGCGACAGGAGGAATGGATATGAATGTGGTTCCAATCGTTTTCAGCCCCACCGGAGGAACACAAAACGTCGTGGACGCCTTAACCGCAGAGTGGGAAATGGCAAGTCACACCATCGACCTGACCAACGCGGCGCTTGATTTTGATGCCGTCCGTTTGGAAAAAGACGCTATCGCAGTCATTGCCGTCCCCTCTTATGGAGGGCGTGTCCCGGCGCTTGCGGCACATCGGATCGCAAAAATCCACGGAAATCAGGCCCGTTGTATCCTTGTTGTCGTATATGGCAACCGCGCATACGAGGACACACTGCTGGAGCTGAAGGATCTTGCCGACCAAAGCGGGTTCCAGCCCTTTGCCGCCATTGCGGCGATTGCGGAACACTCAATTATGCACCAATATGCAGCCGGCCGGCCTGACCAGCAGGACAAACAGGATCTAAAACGCTTTGCGGGAGAAATCCAGAACAGGCTCCATGCGAGCGATGGCGGCTACGCATCCACCCTGTCACTCCCCGGCAATCATCCATATAAAAAAAGCGGTGGCACAAGCCTTGTGCCAAAGGCGAACAAAAAATGTACCCATTGCGGGCTCTGTGCGGAAAACTGTCCCGCACAGGCGATCCGCCGGGACAATCTGAACACAGCGGACAGCGACCTATGTATTTCCTGTATGCGATGTGTCGTACAATGTCCGCAATCTGCCCGCCAGATCAACCGCGTCATGGTTGCCGCCGCTGCACGGGCCATGAAAAAAGCCTGTTCCGAGCGAAAAAACAATGCGCTTTATCTTTAAATTCACATTTGTCCTAGAGGCAGAAAAGCCCGAAGCAAACGCTTCGGGCTTTCTTATTTGGATTGCTGCTGATCCCACCACTGTTGTTCCTCCTCCGAAAGCGGAACATAGGTGGTGCGGGTGCGCGATACCAGCACGAGGGTGCCATCCAGCAGACCGATGGTCATCTTGTCATCCAATCGGGAACGCATCAGCACGGTTTCCTCGATCGGCACCGTACGCTCGCCCTGCGCATCGCAGAGCAAGACCGTCCCATATACCGGCTGTCCGTCCGGGCGGCCTTCGCACCCGAATTCCGGTTCATCCACACGAATGAGATAGCCAACCGGCTGGATTTCTCTTCCCTCTACGCCAAAGGGCTCCAGTTCCTTTCGCATCTTATCCGATCGGCGCCTCGCCATCCTGCGAAGCATCGTCGAGCGGCGCTTCGCCGTCCTGCGAATCGTCATAGTCATCCTCTGCCGAAATCGGGGTCTCAAAGTCGCCTTCTTCCGTCGCTTCGTTTTCCTCGGTTGTGGTCTTCTCCTTGACCGAATCCTTCACCGAGTTTGCCTTTTCCTTCGCGCTGTCCGCTGTGCTCTTCGCACTTTCTGCGGCATCACCAGCCTTCTCCTTGGCGCTCTCCGCCCAAGAGGAAGCCCCCTCCTTCACGGTATCGACCACACTGCCGAGACCATTTTTTGCATCATCTACCGTACTGGTTACCTTTGCCACCGCGGTACGTACCCCTGCGACGACACCGACAATAACTACCAGAAGAACAATCCATTTTACTTTTTTCATCAATGTACCTCTTCTCTGTCTATCGAAAATTTATCCGCATTCGGATTGCCTGCCATAATAGCACGCACAGCAGAGAGTGTCAAGCGGATTCACAGAAAGTTTACCGGCTCCTTCCTTTTCTTCCACACTTTTGCTTAAATTCCACAGAGACACCGACGAAAAATCCGGCATGATTTTTTTGAAAACATTTTTCATTCTTTCTGATCCCAACCCCTTGACTCTCCCCTAGGGGCATACGGTATCATAACCATAGTCACCATGGGATGGTGACCGTCTGCAGACAAATTCCAAATACAAACCATCCGAAAGGAGCGAATTCCATGCTATCCATCGGCCAAATGTCTAAAGCCTGTAGTGTCACGGTAAAAACACTGCGGCATTACGATAAAATCGGACTGCTATGCCCCTGTGCAGTCGAGGAATCCAGCGGCTATCGGTATTATTCCGAGGAACAGATTCCTACCATGCTGCTGATTTCCCGTCTCAAGCGCTATGGCTTTTCCCTTTCGGATATTCAGGAGCTGCTTGCCCTTCCCGACAACTGGGATCTGCATCGGCATCTCAAATTTCAAAAACTCCATCTGGAAGCGCAGCGGCAGGAGCTCACCGCTGTGATTCAGGAGATGGAATCGCATCTGCACGAATTTGAAAGGACAGGCGATATTATGAGCTATCAGGAAAAATATGAAATCACACTGGCAAAAAGCCCTCAGCTCACCCTGCTGACATCGCGTCAAGTCATGTCGGTCGAAGAATTTGGCACCTATTACAGCCGACTGTATCAGCGCATCATCAACGAACATCTGACCTCCAGCGGTCTTACCCTCGCAATTTATCACGACGAAGAATTTGACCACCTGCATACGGATATTGAAATCGGTGTGGAGATTCTGGAAGCCGACAAGGCGGATCGTATCATCCCATCCACGCTGTGTGCGACGGCCGTACACAAGGGGCCGTATTCCTCCCTGTCGGAAGCCTACGGGAAAATTACCGAATGGATCAGCACCACCGGCTATCAGATTGCCGGCGCTCCATTTGAAATCTACCGCAAAAACGCATTTCAGCACATCCCCGTGGAGGAATGGGAAACCGAGATCTTCTTCCCTGTGAAAAAGGCCGAATAATCGAACCGGACACAAAACAGCGCACGCTTTCCTTTTCGGAAAGCGTGCGCTGCCTTTTCCCCCTGGCTATCAGGATTCGATATTTCAATCAGGTTTTTACGGTCGCAAGATCACTCTTTGCACTATAGGTCTTTTTGTGATTTTCCTTGACAAACGAACGCACCTGAACATAATACTTTTTATTTGGTTTCAATTGAGATAGTGTCAAACTGGTTTTCTTTGCCGAAGAAACCGTATAGGTTCGGCTGTCCATCATGGATTTATAACGGGAAATCTTAATCTGATAGCCATCCGCTTTCGAGTTCTTCTTCCAGGAAACCTTCCCTTTTTTCTTGTTTTTGGTGTCAACTCTCGTGATTTTGGGAGTGGAGAGGCGGGTAATTTTTATAATGTTGCTCGCAGAGTATGTCCCGTCCTCTTTCACAAAAAACAGCCGATAACGGTACTGCTTTCCATTTTTCACCTTTTTATCGGTCCAGCCCTCGTTGAGCGGCTCGGAATCATCTACGTCTTCGGTAATGCTCGGATCATACAAAAATGGCATCGCCTCAATAATCTGAAACGGCCCGCCCTTTTTATCCTGTCGGCAATAGAGCATACCATCGGCATCCGCTTGTCCTTGCGTCGGATAATACAGCAGAATGGAATTTTTGCAATTTTGGCTCTTCGCAATCTTCCATTCCGCTTTTGCGTTCTGCATCTCTGTGGAAAGCGTTTCGCCGGATTTCCACGGGATGTTGGCCTCTTGGATTCCCTCCGGCAGATTCTCGGATTTGCCCGGCATCTCCGTCACCGCATAGGCGCCGCATGGCAGCATGGTTGCCGCAATGAGTGCTGCGCACAATAATCTTTTTACACAGTTCATTAAAGTTGCACCTCACAATTCCTTTCGTTTAAAATAATGCAAGAATTTCTGATAACGTAATTTCCGATTTTCCTCCTTCGCTCATAGTCTGCGGCGCATCCATATCATACGCGCTCTGTGTTACATTGAGCAGACTCGGATAGGTGTCCTCATAGGCTTCTGTAACAAACAAATAATCTCTGCCCGCTGAAATTTCTGTTGCGTCTTCGACAATATATTCTTCTTCGCCAAGTCTGCCGCCCGGACGCTTTATTGTAATTGTATCATTTTCTATCGTTCCCTTATATATTTTATCTACCTCAACGGTGTAAAGTGTATACGGGATTGCCTCTGCATCAGAAAATCCGGTATCTTCTTCCGCCCCCTCACTTGTACTTACATCCAGCATCCGATAATCGATATTTCGTACCACACCATGAAATACCAAATCGGAAGCTCCAACAAGATCCCGAGCGGTATCATATTCCGGATATTCCGCCTGCATAACTACGATCGAAGTTGTAGGATTCTCCTCATTTGCAGGGTGAGACATCTGATAGCCAACACCTACACCAGCCATGAGAAATGCAGCGACTACCAAATTGGTTACCCTTTTTCTCATAGCTACTTCCTCCTTTTACGGCCAAACTGGAAAGAAAAGCATTATGACAAACGCAGCATCAAGTCCAAAATCGGATTCAAATTGAATCATTTTATTTTTCCTCGTACTGCTGCATTGTCGCTATGGGTAAATCAATCTTCTCGTTATGAAACAGCGCATTGACCGAAAAACTCCGCTTAGCTTCTTGGATAATCTGCTGATTCTTCAACTGATTTTCATACAAATCCAAAAACATGTCCAAAACAGCAAATTGATCTTCATCATAAGATCGTGGTATTGATCCGGCATCATATTGCGCCAATACCTTTTGATAGTCCTGCCATGTGCTATCGGCTAAAGAATCCAATCTATTATCAGCTTGTAGTTTCATAAGTAACTCTTTGCATGAAACCGACACATTTTTTAACGCCTGTTGCGAATCGGTGAATACCGGATACAGCGCGATCACTATCTCCCCAATTGCAATATCCTGTACAACAACTGGATTGATTTCCATTAATTTTGCATCCGCTTCATAATCGTTTGTTCCAATCAAATGCTGTTTTAACTCATCTGGTAGATTGTCACTGTCATAGACGGTTACTTGATTCAAGCTGAAAAACACAGCCCAAAAAGCCAGTACTAGGATTGATAATGCAAGCAGTATTTTTCTTTTTTTCACAAAATCACCTATCCCAAAGTCTATCTAACTAACACGTACAATCCCATATCTTAAACTGGAATCCTTCCCCTTTCATGTAACTGCAAAACTTTTATTCGTTGGATATTTGCAATCTACTCCTCCATACTTTTGATAGGTATATTATACCATCTCTTTTCATCCTGTCAATATTTTTTGTTATTATATAATTTTTTAATTTTATTATTTTTCTTCTTTCAAACTTTTCGAATTTATGCTATAATAAATTGATCTCAAATAAATTAGGTGATATTATGGCAAAAGAATTGACAACTGGGTTTGAAGAGAACCTGAAAAAAGCCCTTTCGGAAATGCTGATCCTCTATGTCCTGAGTGAAAAACCGCGTTATATCGGGGAGATTACCGAAACCATCAAACAGCGAAACAACGGTGTGTTTGAGATTGTCTGTCCTTATTCCGCAATCTATCGCCTGCTGGATCAGGAGTATATTACGGAACTAAAAAAATGCATTGCCCCCGACGGAAGGCGGAGACAATATTACGTGGTCTCGGATATAGGAAAAGAGTATTTGAATCGCCTGATTCAATGTTATGAGGTGTTTACAAACGGTGTCCAAGCTATATTATATCCCGAACGAACCGCAGAGTCGGAAAACACGCAAGCGGGTTAAATTCAATCGTCCGACGAAAAAATATTTCCAGGAATCCAAAGCCTTTTTGGATTGTGTGTTTTCTCAAAGGTGGCAAAAAACCAAGTTATTGCGAAAAACGCTGCAAGATTATCTTTGGGAACATCCCAACCCCACCGCAGAGGAACTGCGGGATGCCTTTGGCACACCGGAGGAACTGGCGAACACGATATTTTCGCGCTCCTACACAAAAAAACTGTCACACAAACGGATGTGGCGGCTGTGCTTTGTACTTTTGACCTTCTGCTGCATTGCCGCCATTGGTCGATGCTTGTTCCTGCAATATCAATGGAACAACAAGAAAAACGAATCCGACTATGGTGTAGCGGTGGAAACCTACAGCTATGACACCAAACGCGATGTGGAGCGATTTCCCCAAGACGTTCAAAATTCCATCAAATATGATTTGGAGTATACCTATACTCCCGATGATGCCATCCGAAATGCGTATGATTCAGATGGCAATCAGATTGATGTCGATTCTTCCGGCAAGCCGCTTGACCCAAATTACCCGTTTTCGGAGGAATACAGAGAACTCCCTGACAAATAATTTTCACAGTCATAACAAAACGATTTTCCAATACACATGAAGCGCACGCTCTCCTTTTCGGAAAGCGTGCGCTTCTCTTTTCATTATGATACCTCTTCAAACTGCGCGTTGTACAGCTCAGCATAGAAGCCATTCTTCTCCAGTAGCTCGGTATGGGTTCCCTGTTCGACAATGTCGCCGTCCCGCATGACCAAAATGCAATCCGCATCGCGGATCGTGGACAGACGGTGGGCAATGACGAAGCTGGTGCGCCCTTCCATCAATGTGTTCATCGCCTGCTGAATCAGATGCTCGGTGCGGGTATCCACTGAGCTGGTCGCCTCATCCAGAATCAGGATCGGATTATCCGCCAGAATCGCACGGGCAATCGTCAACAGCTGCTTCTGTCCCTGGGAGACATTGCTTGCCTCCTCATTCAGCTCCATCTGATAGCCGCCCGGCAGGGTGCGGATAAAGTGGTCGGCATGTGCAGCCTTTGCCGCGGCAATAACCTCTTCATCGGTGGCATCCAGCTTACCATAGCGGATATTTTCCATAATCGTCCCCTTAAACAGCCAGGTATCCTGCAATACCATGCCAAACCCTTCGCGCAGGGCGGAACGGTTGAACTGACGGACATCCTTGCCATCGATGCGGATCGCGCCATGATCGACGTCGTAAAACCGCATGAGCAGCTTAATCATCGTGGTCTTGCCGGCGCCGGTCGGACCGACAATCGCAATCATCTGTCCCGGCTTGACCTCACAGGTGAAGTCATGGATGATGATTTTATCCGGATCATAGCCAAACTGTACATGATCGAACAAAACGGCACCCTGCAAATCTTCCGCCGATGCCGGATGTGGTATGGTCTGATCTTCTTCCTCTTCCTCCAGGAATTCGAAGACGCGTTCCGCTGCCGCCGCCATCGACTGCAGCATATTGGATATCTGTGCAAGCTGGGTAATCGGCTGGGTGAAGTTCTCCACATAGGAAATGAACGAAACGATATCACCTACCTGAATGACACCGGCCGCCGCCAGCATCGAGCCGGATACAGCAACCGCAACATAACCCAGCTTGCCGACAAAACGCATGATCGGCTGCATCAAACCGGACAGAAATTGGGATTTCCATGCGGAATGATACAGATTTTCATTGATCTCCTCAAACGTATGCAGCACCTGTTCTTCCCGGTTGAATGCCTTGACAACATTCTGTCCGGAGAATACCTCCTCGACCTGACCGTTGATATCACCCAGATACTTCTGCTGTGCACGGAAGTATTTCTGGCTGAACCGGATAATCCCGATGACAAACGCCATGGACACCGGCAGGATGACCAGTGCAATCAGCGTCATAAGGGGGGAAATCGTCAGCATCATATACAGTACGCCGATGATTGTCGCGGTCGATGTGATGAGCTGTGTGACACTCTGGTTCAAGCTCTGTCCCAAGGTGTCGACATCGTTTGTGATGCGCGACAGAACCTCACCGACCGTCTTTTTCTCAAAATATTTGAGCGGCATCCGGTTGATCTTTTCCGAGATTTCCTTTCGCATGCGATAACATAGCTTCTGCGAGATGCCAGTCATCAGCCAGCCCTGCAGGAAGTTAAACGCCGCAGCAATAATATACAGTGCCAGCATGATGCCGACATAATGTCCGATGGCGGCAAAATCCAGTCCGCCATTCCCAGCGACCTTCCCGGTCAGTCCGACATAGATCTCCGTAACCGCCTGGCCCATTACCTTCGGGCCGCGGATCGTAAATACGGTACTACATACCGCAAAAATCAGGACAAATACCAACGCAATACGGTAAAACCCGATATAATGCAGCAGCTTGCGGATCGTCCCCTTAAAGTCCTTTGCTTTTTCGCCCGCCATCATATTACTTCCCGGTCCCCGGCGCGGCGGTCTGCGTGTCTCATTTGCCATTATGCCTGACCTCCTTCCATCCCAAGCTCCTTTGCCGACAACTGGCTGTGTGCGATTTCCTGATAGGTCGCACAGGACTGTAGGAGCTGTTCATGTGTGCCAATTCCGTCAATCCGTCCCTCATTGAGGACGATGATCTGATCGGCATGGAGGATCGTCGAAATGCGCTGCGCCACAATGAGGACAGTCGCGTCACCGACGTTCTCCTTCAACTCCCGCCGGAGCAGGGTATCGGTCTTATAATCCAATGCAGAGAACGAATCGTCAAACAGGAAAATTTTTGGCTTCTTGGCAATCGCACGCGCAATCGACAGACGCTGCTTCTGTCCGCCGGACACATTGGAACCACCCTGTGCAATCACGCTGTGATAGCGGTCCACCTTTTCGTCAATGAATTCAGCGGCCTGTGCAATTTGTGCCGCCCGAACCATCTCCTCGTCCGTGATTGTATCCCCGCCAAATTTCAGGTTGGATTCGATATCGCCGGAAAACAGGATGCCCTTCTGCGGGACATAGCCCAGTAGGGAACGCAGGCTGCTCTGTGTCATGGTGCGGATATCCACACCATCGACGGTCACCGCGCCTTCCGTCACGTCGTAAAAACGCGGAATCAGGTTGAGCAGGGTCGATTTGCCACAGCCGGTCGATCCAATGATCGCCGTTGTCTTTCCCGGCTCCGCCTTGAAGGAGATATGCTCCAGTGCGTTGTGTTCCCCTCCAGGGAAACGGAACGAAACATCGTGGAATTCCACCACACCGCGCGCCGTTTCCTGATCCAGTACCACAGCATCCTCCGCATCGTGAATGGACGGCTCGGTTGTGATAACCTCATAAATACGGTCCGCCGCAACACCGGCACGCGGAAGCATGATGGAGATGATGGAAATCATCATGAACGACATGATGACCTGCATGGTATAGGACAGAAATGCCGTCATATCGCCTACCTGCATTATGCCGTTGTCGATATTCCGTGCACCAAACCAGACGATTGCACCCATGACGCAGTACATAATCAGCATCATCGTCGGCATCATGAAGGTCATGACGCGGTTGGTAAACAACTGGGTACGTTTCAGCTCGGTGTTCGCCACATCAAAACGCTCTTCCTCATGCTTCTCCCGAGAGAAGGCGCGGATTGGCATGATACCGGTTAGGATCTCACGGCTGACTCGGTTGACATTATCCACGAGTGTCTGCATTTTCTTAAATTTCGGCATCGCCATGCCCATCAGGCCAAAGACCACGCCCATCGTCGCCGCAACCGCGACAACGATAATCCATCCGAGGCCAGTGTGCGTGGAAATCACCTTAATGATGCTGCCGATGCCCATGACCGGGGCGAACAACACCATACGCAGCATCATAACCGTCACCATCTGAATCTGCTGGATATCATTGGTGCTCCGGGTAATCAGCGATGCGGTCGAGAACTGATTGACTTCCTTGGAGGAATACGAAACAACCTGACGGAAGACTGCGCCGCGCAGATCCCGGCTGACCGCTGCCGCAGTACGGGCCGCCAAAAGGCCGATCAGCACAGCAGCCAGCACGATCACCAGTGTCATCAGCAGCATTTTCGCTCCGCTCTTCCACAGGTATTGGTTTTGTATTCGATTGAGGTTGAGGCCGAGCGCCGTGTATTCCTGCTGTACGTACTGTACAGCAACCTGATGGAGCATCGTGTCACTCATATCCCCCATCGCCGCGACAGCCTGTTCCCGCATCTGCAGAATTGTTTCCTCATCAAGCTTTCCCGTCTGATAGGCCGTCAAGAGCTGTTCCGGGTCTGCCTTGCCGCTCTGTGCCATCTGATATAACAGCGCTTCCGGCAGTTCCATGCTCGCATCGAGCTGCTCCAGCGTTTCGCCGCGAATATCGCCATTGCGGTAGTAAATGCCGTCGGAGTCGGACAGCGTATACGATGATTCCACCGCCGAACGCTCTTCCTCGGTCATCAGCAGCTTCAGCTCCTGCATGCTCTGCTCGCTGACCTGTTCTGGTGCGGCGTGTTCAATGCCACTGGACTGCAGCCCCACATCGACAATCTTACTGGTATATGCCGGCAGCGCCAGTTCACCATATGCCTGTGCAACCAACAATACCAGTATGATACATACCGTCCGCCAATGCGGTCTCAAATATCCAAATAAATGTCTCATTTACACTCTCCTTTTGCTTGGGTCTCCTGAGAAGAGTCCGCGAAATGTTGAATTTCCTCTTCCATCGCCGATGCCAGCTCATTTAATATCTGCATCGCTTCTTCCATGCGCTGCTCCCCGATCCGCGAAAAAACACGATGGGCAAATTGCTCCCCGTATTCGTGCTGCTGGCGGATGGCCTCCATCCCTTCCTCGGTCAGGTCAACAAACACATTGCGTTTTCGGTCCGGATCGGTATGCCGTACAATCCAGCCGCGGTCCTCCAGCTGCTGAAGCTGGCGCGATATCGCGGCCCGGGACACCTGTGCCCGCTCGGCAATCGCCGAAGCATAAATCCCCGGAATCTCCGGATGATGCCGCCGATGATGAAACAACAGATTCATCACAAAAAAGTCCGATCGGGACATCCCATGAATCATGTTCGGCCATCGGATACGGCGAAACCGGTGTGCAACCGCAATCCATTCCTGCATCAATTGCAATTGTTGTGACATCCACTCACCTCCTGACTGGAAACTATGTACATTTTTTACCAAGGGATAGTATACGCCAAACAGTTAACATAGTCAACAGTTAACTTTGTTAATTTTATATGTCGTTTTTATGAACAAGCAAACGTGGAAAGAACCGTTCCCGATTCTCTCCACGTTCTCAACAAATTGGCCGCCGCTTCCAGCGATTTTTACTCTTCTTCCACTATGTATTCAATAGGCCAGATCCGCGCCCAGTGTGTCGTCCTCCCGCACCCAGTCGCTGACTGGGATGATGGTAAAGGTTTCGTTGTCACGGCGGATGACCACCTGTTCGATGCCGGCGTTGATGATCTGCCGTTTGCACATGGTGCAGGAATTGGCATCCGGCATGATCTCGCCGGTCTTGGCGTCACGCCCGACCAGGTACAATGTCGCGCCGAGCATCTCCTCCCGGGACGCTGCAATGATCGCATTGGCCTCCGCGTGTACCGAACGGCAAAATTCATAATGGGTGCCGCGCGGGATGTTGCGCTGGTCCCGGATGCAGACCCCGAGATCAATGCAGTTGGCCCGTCCACGCGGGGCACCATTGTAGCCAGTGGAGACAATGACGTCGTTTTTTACAATGACAGCGCCAAAATTGCGCCGCAGGCAGGTTCCGCGCTCAAGCGCGACCTGCGCCATATCCAGATAATAATTGTGCTTGTCACGCCGAACCATCGGCGTCACCTCCTTATTGTATGTTCTTCTGTTCTGTGAAATTAGTTCAGGAAATCCTTCAGCTTCTTCGAGCGGCTCGGATGGCGCAACTTGCGCAGAGCCTTTGCCTCAATCTGACGGATTCTCTCACGGGTGACATTGAATTCCTTGCCGACTTCCTCCAGGGTGCGGGTGCGTCCATCCTCAATGCCGAAGCGCAGACGCAATACCTTTGCCTCACGTGGAGTGAGTGTCTCCAGCACCTCAATAAGCTGCTCCTTGAGTAGCGTGAATGAAGCCGCTTCCGCCGGCTCCAACGCCTCGTCGTCCGGGATGAAATCGCCCAAGTGGCTGTCCTCCTCTTCGCCGATCGGTGTTTCCAGGGAAACCGGCTCCTGTGCAATCTTGAGGATTTCACGGACGCGCTCGACCGGGAGGTTCATCTCCTCTGCGATTTCCTCCGGCTGCGGATCGTGTCCCAACTCCTGCAGCAGCTGACGGGAAACCCGGATTACCTTGTTGATGGTCTCCACCATATGCACCGGGATACGGATCGTGCGCGCCTGATCGGCGATGGCACGGGTGATCGCCTGACGAATCCACCAGGTCGCATAGGTCGAAAATTTAAAGCCCTTGGTGCAGTCGAATTTCTCAACCGCCTTGATCAGACCGAGGTTACCCTCCTGGATCAGATCGAGGAACAGCATGCCGCGTCCAACATAGCGCTTGGCAATCGAGACAACCAGACGCAGGTTCGCTTCCGCCAGACGGCGCTTTGCCTCCTCGTCGCCCTCTGCCATGCGCTGTGCCAGCTCGATCTCCTCCTCCGGTGTCAGCAGGTCCACCTTGCCGATCTCCTTGAGGTACATACGAACCGGATCGTCGATCGCAAAACCGTCCGCCATCGCGTCCGTATCCGCAATTTCTTCCTCGGTTACCTCTTCCACGGCGTCCTCATTGAATTCCTCTTCCGGGTCTCCCATTGCGGCAACTACAGCTTCCGCCCCCTGAATAGTGACGCCGGCAGATTCCAGATCGCTGTACAATGCATCCAGCTCATCGGATTCCAGATTGATATCCACGAGAGCATCCGACATTTCCTTGAAAGTGAGCTGTCCCTTTTTCTTGCCCAGCTCGAGGAGTCCCTTCAGCGCCTGTTCCTTCTTTACATTGATATCCTGTTCCTGTGCCATTCTTTATGCCTCCAAAATCCCTGTTTTGCCGGTTTCTCCGGCGTGAATTCTTGTGCTTTCTTCTCGGTGTCTCCGGTTCTATCCGGATTGTTTTCGTTTGCGCTCCGCAATGCGCAGCAGGCTGTTTTCATCCTCCTGCATCGCGGACGCACGTATGACGTTGACATAATCCTGCATCGCCTGCTCCCGTCTTTCGTTGGGGACCGGCTTTCCCAGGACCATCGCGAGATGATCCATCTCGCCGGCGGTCAGCTCCTGCTCCAGCGACGTCGCGGAAACCGGATGCCCTTCGTCATACAACGCGCATGCTTTTGCATAAATCTTCCCCAGCAATTCGGAGGAAAACTCCGCGGGGGAAATCAGCTCCCGCAGCCGCGGAATCAGGCTCGCATCCGCAAAAATCAGTCCGAGCAATCCCTCTTCCGCGCGTGCGGATCGGATGTTGTCATAGTGCAGGCTGCGGTCTTTGGGCTGTGCCGCGTTCGCCGCCGCACGGACCTCACGCTGATAGCGCTTTTTCTCAAACCGTCGTCGCCGCGCCATCTCGTTCTTGACCTCCAGTGCAAAGGCCTGTGGCGTCACCCCGGCGGTTTTCGCCGCCCGTGCGGTGTATACCTCACGCTCCACGGCGTTTTCCAACGCCGCGACCTCCTTCGCCGCGTCCTTTAGAAACAGCACGCGCTGGTCATCCTGCGTCAGATCGTATTGATCCTGAATGTTTTGCAGACGGTACATGATATGGTTTTCCGACCGTTCCACCAGCTTGCGGAACGCCTCCGCCCCGTTCGCCTTGATGAACTCGTCCGGGTCTTTCGCCCCCGGAATGCGCAGCACGCGGACGGAAAGCCCGGCGCGGCCCAGAATATCGATCGCGCGCTGTGCCGCCTTTTGTCCGGCATTGTCCGCGTCATAGCAGATAATCACATTCTTGGTATAGCGCGACAGCAATCGCGCCTGTTCTTCGGTCAGCGACGTCCCAAGCGACGCCACCGCACTGTCAAAGCCCGCCTGATGCAGGGCGATGACATCCATATATCCCTCCGCGAGCAGAAAATAATCGCTCTTGGTCTTTTTCGCAAGATTCATCGCAAATAAATTGCGGCTTTTATTAAAAATCGTCGTCTCCGGTGAATTCAAATATTTCGGCTTGCTGTCGTCCATCACACGGCCGCCAAAGGCGATGATATCCCCGCGGATGTCAATGATCGGAAACATCACGCGGTTTCGGAACTTGTCATAGTATGTACCTTTTTGACTGCGCGCAATCAATCCGGCCGCAAACAGTTCGTCTTTTGTATATCCTTTCGCCGTCATCGCGTCGAGCAGTGCGTGGAAGGAATCCGGCGCGTAGCCCAACCCGAAATTGTTCATAGTGCGTTTGGAGAGCGCCCGCCGGCGGAAATAGTCCAGCGACGGTTTCCCCTGCGGTGCGTGGAGCTGCGTATAAAACCAGCGCGCCGCTTCCTTCATCAGGGTCAGCAGCCGCTCCCGCCTCTGCCTCTGTCCGCGGTCGGCGGTGTCCTCCGGCACCTCCATGCCGTATTGCTTTGCCAGATAGCGAACCGCATCTGGAAACTCCAGTCCCTCGATTTTCATCACAAAGCGGATCGGCCCTCCGCCGGCACCACAGCCAAAGCAGTGGAAGATCTGCTTATCCGGTGCAACCGAGAACGATGCGGTCTTCTCGTTGTGAAACGGGCACAGGCCAAAATAGTTGCTTCCGCTTTTTTTCAGTGATACGTAACGGGATACCAGATCGACAATATCACAGCGCGCATTCAGATCATCCAAAAAGCGCGGATCGATTGGCACAGGGCATCCCTCCTTACATTCTTCCAGTCTGTGCTATTTTATATTCCAACTTTGCGGAATAAATAACTCCGTATATTTGGCAACGGCAAACCGATCGGTCATCCCCGCGATATAGTCGCAGACAATCCGTCGATCCCCATCCCGCCCCCGGTTGACTTGATAGTCCTCCGGCAGCTCCTCAATGTGCTCTAAAAAATACGAAAACAGCGCCGTAATCAGATGCGTCACCTTTTCCGTATCGCCATTGGCACGACCGTAGACACTGCGAAACAGGAACGTCCGCAGCTGCATCATCGCATCGTGTACCTCATCGTACATGCCGATTTCCTGTCTGTCCTGTCCATACCGGATCATGTCGGAAATCATCGTGTCGATGCGGTCACCGTGGTTGTATCCCAGCACCGCGAGCGGTTCCTTTGGCAGATCGTCTTCCACCAGCAATCCGGCACGGATCGCGTCGTCAATGTCGTGATTGATGTAGGCAATCCGGTCGGCAAAGTGAACGACGCGCCCCTCCAGCGTCGATGCCTTTTTTGTTCCCGTGTGGCAGACGATCCCGTCCCGCACCTCCCACGACAGGTTGAGTCCCTTTCCGCTGCGCTCGAGATGATCGACCACGCGCAGGCTCTGTATGTTGTGCTGGAACGTACAGAGGGTGCCGAGCACCCGCTCACCGGTATGACCGAACGGCGTGTGCCCCAGGTCATGTCCGAGGGAAATGGCCTCGGTGAGATCCTCATTCAGGCGCAGGCTGCGCGCAATTGTGCGGGCGATCTGCGCCACTTCCAGCGTATGCGTCAGCCGGTCCCGATAATGATCCCCTTCCGGAGAAATAAAGACCTGTGTCTTGTGGCTCAGGCGGCGGAACGCCTTTGTATGAATAATCCGGTCGCGGTCACGCTGAAAGCAGGTCCGATGCGGGCAGGGCTCCACCGGAGTCTCCCGGCCGCGGCTCTCCGCCGCGAACGATGCCTTCTCACAAAGCATGTCGCGCTCCCGTTGTTCAATCCATTCCCGCATCGTGCCCATTGCGTTCTCCTTTCCGAAGAAACCTTTCGTAAATATAATACGCGATCCCGGTGTTTTTTCCTCTTTTTTTGCAAAAAATTTTGCATTCTTTCTTGTTTTTTTCAAAAACAGTCAATTTGCGGACGGTTCGACTTTCCGCCCCATAAATCGGCTTTCGATGTACTCCGCCGACACCTGTCCCGCGGATGCATCCATCAGCGCGGTGTTGAGCGCGTCCTCACCGCCCTCCGGCAGGGCGATGGTGAGTGTGACATCCGCCCCGTAATCGGTCTCCTCCACCGTCGCATCGTGCTCCGGAAGGATCTTCTGTATGGAGTCCAACAGGCTATACGGACAGCTCAGCAGCATTTGGGAATAACGATCCATCTGCGAAAGTCCGGCCGCCTTCAGCGCGATCTGTGCCCCTTTGGTATACGCCCGCGCCAGACCGCCGGTCCCCAGCAGGATCCCGCCGAAATAGCGCGTCACCACACAGCAGACGTTGGTCACCCCCGCATGGCGCAGTACCTCCAAAATCGGCATTCCCGCCGTCCCCTGTGGCTCGCCGTCGTCCGAATAACGCATATAATTGCCCTCGCGGATGATATAGGCATAGCAGTGGTGGCGCGCGTCACGGTACTTTGCCTTGACCTGATTGATTGCCTCCACCGCCTGCTCCGGTGTCTCCACGCGAAACAGCTCCCCGATAAATTTTGACCGTTTTTCCTCAAAACGATCTGTAGCATATTCCTCGTAAGGGACCAGATAGCTGCTGTCACCCATCGGATTTCACCTCGTATTCGCGCAGTTGGCCATACAATTTGTCGTCGCACTCGATCTCGACCCGCGTGCCGTCCGCCTCATACTCCGTGGAAAACACCTTGGCTTCCTTGTGAATCACATCCATCCGATAGCCCTCGGCGTACGGAATGAGCAGGGTCACACGGTGCTTGCCGCGGCCCAGCGCCTCCTCGATCGCCGCCTTCAGCTCGTCCATCCCGCGGCCGTATTTGGCCGAAATGGCAACAATGCCCTTTCCCGACGGGATCAGATCCGGATTGTCACAGCGATCCGCTTTGTTGCAGACCAGAATCTGCGGAATGTGTCCGGCATTCAGCTGCTCAATGACCTGTTCTACCGTTTCGGCCTGCTCCCGCCAGTCCTCGCCGGAAATATCCACCACATGCAGCAGCACATCGGCATAGGACAGCTCTTCCAGCGTCGCCTTGAAGGCGGACACCAGATGATGCGGCAGCTTCCGGATAAATCCAACCGTATCGGACAGCAGAATCTCCTGCGTATCCGAAATGCGCAGCTTGCGCGTCGTCGGGTCCAGCGTGTCAAACAGGCGGTCATTCGCCTCAATTCCGGCATCCGTCAGCGTATTGAGCAGGGTGGATTTCCCCGCGTTAGTATAGCCGACAATCGCTACCAAAGGCAGTTCAGCTTTTTTGCGCTGCCGGCGCTGGACGGAACGCACCTGACGGACGGATTCCAGATCGCGGCGCAGCTTGTCGATGCGGCGGCGGATATGACGCCGGTCGCTTTCCAGCTTGGACTCGCCCGGACCGCGGGTTCCAATGCCGCCGCCCTGACGCGACAGCATTTTTCCCATGCCGGACAGGCGCGGCAAAATATATTGATACTGTGCCAGCTCGACCTGAAGCTTGCCTTCTCCGGTGCGGGCGCGTTGGGCAAAAATATCCAGAATCAGCGCACTGCGGTCGAGTACCGTCCGCCCGGTCAGCTCTTCCAACACACGCATCTGGGACGGGGACAGTTCGTTGTCGACCACGATCAAGGTAGCGTCGTTGTTTTTCGCCAGTTCACACAGCTCCTGTACCTTTCCTTCTCCAAGAAAGGTGCGGGCATCCGGCGCGGCGCGGTTTTGCAGCACCTTTGCGACGCACTCGCCGCCTGCGGTTTCCAGCAAATCCTCCAGCTCCTCCAGAGAAGCCCAGCTCGCGTCCTCTTCCTTTGTAAATTGATTGGTATGCAGTCCCACGAGAACCGCGCGTTCGCACATCTCTTCCTGCTCTTCCCAGAGTTCCATCGTCTGCCCCCTTAAAAAAAGAAAAATCCAATTTAGTATATCACATTTTCCTGTTCTCTTCCAGACGTTGCGGAGAAATGTTGCGATAATTTGACGCACAAAAAGAGCCTGGCCAGAACCGACCAAGCTCTTTTGGGGAAAACCGCAGCTTTTACTATGCCTGGACACCTGAGGTCGACTTCCTGTTTCTTATAAAGCCGAGGCGTTCGTCCTGCACAGCACTTTCATCCAACACTCTGCGGAGCAATCAAACAGCCCGACACCCACTGCAGTCTCGGATCACTTTTCACACGGACACAGACAATCTCTTTCAAACGTTGTCACACCAATTCTCTTCTCGTACATCCCAATCTCTCTACAAATATCCTATATTTGTCGGTGCCGTGTGGAAAAGTGAACTCTGTTTTTGATTGTGTTTATAGTATAAAACCAGCCCAATATGAAGTCAATATCCCCTAAAAAAGTTCGCTTTTTTGCTTAACTTTGCAATTCCGATTTTCAGCATACTACACAGCAAAACCCGGGATTTTTCGTTCAAAAAACTGTGACATGTGACAAACCAGATTTTCTGTGGTATACTGAATCCAACCAGATAAAAAAGGAGTTCCCTACATATGAAACCCACGATCCGCTCCATCGCCCAAATGGCCGGTGTCTCGCGCGGCACCGTCAGCCGGGTGGTCAACCATCAGCCGAATGTCAACCCGAAGGTGCGCGCCCGCGTAGAGAAAATCATCGAGCAGACCGGCTACCGTCCGGTCGAATCCACAGATTCCCCCCTGGTCACTATCGGTGTTTTAATCCCCTATTGGCCGGATGACTATTTCATCCGGCAGACGCAGGAGGGTATCCGGCGTGCACAGCGCCTGCTGCATCCCCGTGAGGTGACGGTATTGGTCTGTCAGCTAAAAACCCGTTCCGATGAGGAATGCATCCGCGCCTGTGAGGAGTTTGTCCAGCAGGGGGTACAGGGAATTGTGTTCAACTCGCTGGACAACTACCTGCTGCAAGCGGAAATCGACTCACTGATCCAGCGCGGAATCAAGGTCATCACGTACAATTCCGACCTGCCGTCTTCCAGCCGTCTCTGTCACGTCGGACAGGACGTTTTGAAATCCGGACGCATTGCCGCCGGTCTGATGGCACGCAGTGTCCGTCCACACGACCAGCTCCTGCTCGTCACCGGTGATCTGGAATTCCGCACCCACCGCGTGCGCATCAATGGGTTTATCGAACGTCTGAAGGAGCTTGGCTTCCGTGACAACTCCTATCGCCTTGTCGAATGCAACGAGGACGAGCAGCTCACCTACAATGCCGTCAAAGACGCGCTGCACACCATGCCGAATCTGCGCGGCATTTACATGGGTACCGAGAGTGTGCGCGGCTGTGTGCACGCCCTGCAGGGAGTCACCTCCCCACTGGCGGTTGTCTGCAACGACCTCACCCCCTTTGCCCGGCAGCAGCTTCGCCGTGGACGCATCGACTTTGTCATTGAGCAGGACTTCCCCAGCGAGGTCTATGAGGCGCTGCTTCTTCTGGCACAGCTTCTCCTCTACCACCGCCCGATCCGCCGCACACTCCGTCATGTCAACACGAGCATTGTGACACCGGAGGCGCTGTAAACATCATTTCCAACAAAAAACGGGAGTCCGACACACAATCGGGCTCCCGCTGTTTTTTCCAACAAGGACTGTATTATTTCTCCTCCATGACCTCGCTGAGCGCTTCACAGCCCAGCAGGACGGTTTGGAGACAGCGCGTCTCCGGCGTCTTATACTTGCGCATCAGGTTCTTACATTGGGTATCGCCGAGAATCCGGTTAAACGCCGCCACCAGCTTGGTTGTCTTCGCACGCAGCTCCGGTGTCTGATGGGCACGATCCTCCACAAGGGCCGCACTGATCGCACAGATGCCGCCGCACAACGCACCACATGCCTGGCCGCAGCCCATGCCGCCGCCAAAGCCGGCGGCTAAGCGGATCGCCTCGTCGTCCAGTCCCAGATGATACTCGTCGTTCGCCGCATGGAGAATGGTCTCCGCACAGTTGTAGTTCTCGTTGTAATATTTCTCCGCACGCTCTTTCAGCATACCGTCTCCTCCTATCGAATCCTTCCTACATCGCTTTCCCGTTATTCGGATAATCAAAAACCCGCCTTATACAAGACGGGTTCACTTGATTACTTGTCCAGATTAAATCTTCTCTTAAAGCGGTCAACACGTCCACCGGTATCAACCAGCTTCTGCTTGCCGGTGAAGAACGGATGGCACTTCGAGCAAATCTCGACGGAAATGTTCTGCTTGGTAGAAGCAGTCTCATATACAGCACCACAGGCGCAACGAATCGTAGTCGGAACGTAGTTCGGATGGATTCCTTCCTTCATCTTTGATTCACCTCTTTCCGCATAAGCCTTACAGTCGTGAAATTATGATATCACACCAGGAAACGAATTGCAAGACAAATTTTCGTTTCAACGTGTATTTTTTTGCGGCATTGTGATTCCCTGTGCCGATTTTTCTCACCATTTGCCTCGTATGGTGTCTTTCACGCGGACGGCCTTTCCGGTGTGCAGGAAAAACAGCACACACGCCGTCACAGGCCGGTCAAAGACCTCCTGCACCGCCCGCCGGTAGGCCGCAAGCTGCGGCTGATACCGCGCCGCGCGCGCGGTCTCCTGTCCCGGACGCACGCGGTCGGTCTTGAAATCCACGATCACAATGCCATCCCTGGTTTCGTACATACAGTCCACCACACCCTGCAGCAGTACTTCTTCCCCCGGCATCTCCGCCGCTTCGGGGAAATAATCCCCCGCGGGAACGAGCACCGAGAATTTAAATTCGCGCTGGCAGTTTCCACCCGCCTGCATCTGGGCAAACAGCGGCGAATCAAAGAACCGTGCAATCGCGTCAAGCGAAATGCAGTCCGCCTGCTCCTCACGCAGAATATGGTTCTCCCGCAGGCGGGCCAGCTCTCCCTTGCGCCCTTCCGGTGTGGTACACCGTGCAAAATCACAGAACTGCAGGAACAAATGATGTGCTGTGCCGATTTCCGATGCCGACATCGGACGCTCACGGCGCACAAAGCAGGGACGCCGCAGCGGTTCTGCCGGTCGGCGCGGCGGCATCGTCCCTTCCCCCGCCTCCTCTGCCTTGTAGCCCGCCGCAATCGCCGTCGCGGTCAGCTTGGATGGCAGCGATGCCAGAGCCTCCGCCGCATACGGCACCAGTTCGGGCACCTCAACCTCATCCGCCCGTGCTTTAAACGACGAGAGCTCAACAGTATCCGGCTCGATCTCCTGGCCAAGCTGCGTATATGGGATCAGCTCGACGCGCCAGCTGTTGTCCTCCCGGAGCCGTACCTCCGGCGGCGAGACACACAGCGCACGCAGCAGCTGCATGGACGGATGGCACAGCATCGTGACACCGACCCAGGTGCTGTACTGCCGCACTGCGCCCAGCGCATACGGCGGGATCGGATCGAGCGACGCGAGCAGTTCCCAGCTCCGTACCGTCCGTTCCAGATTATCAAACGAGGCGGTCAGGATCAGCTTTTCCTTCGCCCGCGTCATCGCAACATACAAGATGCGCAGCTCTTCACTGACGTTCTCCTGCCGCGTCCGTGCCGCCAGCGCCAGCCGGTCCACACCATCGTATTCCAGCCCGCGATCCACATCACGGCATTTCATCGCAATCCCCAGCTCCTCATGCAGCAGCACTGGTCGCTTGAGATCGGTCTCATTAAACCGCTTGCTGCAATCGGTCAAAAGCACGATCGGGAATTCCAATCCCTTGGATTTGTGGATCGTCATGATGCGCACCGCGTCCACCGCACCGGTGCCGCCGGCAACCGTCAGTCCGCGGTCCTGCTCACGCAGGTCACGCATGGCGCGCACAAAGGCAAACAACCCGCGGCTTCCACCCGCTTCAAACTGCATCGCGCGCTGAAGCAGTACGGTCAGATTGCGCTGCCGGTTCTTTCCGCCCGGCATGGCGCCGTATACCGCCATCGCATCGGTCTCGTTGATGAGTTGTCCCAGCAGCTCATGTACCGGCAAATCGGATGCGATGAGCCGCCAGGTATCCAGCCGCTCACAAAAGTCCCGCACGGTTTCGTGTCCCTCTGCCGAGGCACGCAGGGCGGTGTAAAAATCGCACTCCGGCTGCACCAGCCGAATTTCCGCCAGCTCCTCTTCCGAGAACCCGAACAGCGGCGAGCGCAGTACCGCCAGCAGCGGAAGATCCTGATGCGGATTGTCCAGCACCTCCAGCAGAGACAGCAGAACCAGCACCTCCGGCGTGTGCAGAATCTCGTCCTCTGCGTCGCCCGAAGCGGTAATGCCATAGCGCAGCAGAGCCTTTTGATAAATCGGCATCCGCATACTCACCGAACGCATCAGGATCACAAAATCCTCCGGCCGGCATGGACGCAACGTGCGGCTCTCCTTGTCCGTCACACGGAACCCACTGTCCAGCATCGACCGGATTTTGCGCGCACAGAAATCCGCCTCGAGCTGGATGCGTTCGGGGGCATCCTCATCCTCCGATCCGGTTTCCAGCAGGCACAGCTCCGTGCGGTAATCCTCCTGGCTCTCCGGATACACGGCGCCCGGATACAGCGCCTCCCGCTCGGTATAATCCAGATCGCCGAGCGATTCGCTCATTACGTTGGCAAACAGGGTGTTGACACTCGCCAGCACCTGCGGGCGGGAGCGGAAGTTTTTCGACAGCACGATGCGCCGCGGCGCATCATCAAACACCGCCTCCGCATCGCGGAACGTCTTATATTTCTGCAAAAAAATCCCCGGATTGGCCTGACGGAACCGGTAAATGCTCTGCTTCACGTCGCCAACCATGAAGATGTTGCTTTCCTTTTCGCTCACTGCGCGGAAAATCGCATCCTGTACCGCGTTGGTGTCCTGATACTCATCGACCATGATCTCCGTGAAGTGGATCTCCCGCGCCAATCTGGTCGGCTGTCCATCCGGCCCAACCAGCAATTTGAGCGCAAAATGCTCCAAATCATTAAAATCAAGCAGAGAGCGCCGCTGTTTCTCCTCCGCAAACGCATCGGAAAACTCCTGTACCGTGTCGCACAGCGCCGCCACTGCGGGCGCCATGCGCCCCAAATCCTCTCGGATCTCGTCCTCGTTCAGACAGAGTACCTTCTCTGTCATCTCCTTGGAGAGCGACTTCCACACCTCGCGCATATCCTTGAGCCGCTTGAGAAAGTCCGGGTCGGGATACTGCCGCACGCTGCCCAGCCGCGCGCGGGATTTGTTGATCCTGCGGCACTGCTCCGCCGCCGCATCCCATGCGCCATCTTCCAACAGGGTCAGCAGAGTGCGTGCGTCGCTCTCATCCTGTGCAAATGCCGGGCCGTACTTCTCCCGGACATCCGGGGCGGAATCCATCTCGTCCTGCGCTCCATGCAGCATGGCGAGGCCGTATTTGGTCATCTCGATCGCCTGCGTGAGCAGCTGCTTGCCCCACGGCGTGTCCGCAAACCGGTCGAACGGCTGCGAAAAGCTGTCTTTGTAGCGCTCCAGCTCCGCGCGCGGATCGGGTGAGCATTGCAGCGTGTGGAAGGTCTCCAGAATGACCTCCATCAATCGCCGGTCGTCGCGCCCGGCGCCCATGACGTCCGCCAGCAGGCCGAACCCCGGCTCGTCCTCACTGTATTTGCGCTCCAAAACCTCCTCCAGAACCTCGGTCTGGATACTCTCAATCTGACTCTCATCCGCCATACCGAAATCCGGTGTGAGACCCAGTTCGTTGTAGTGCTCGCGCAGCAGGGACATGCAGTAGGCATGTACCGTCGTGATCTGTGCCCGGTGCACCAGCAGGAGCTGGCGGCGCAGAGGAACACTGGCGGGATTGTTCGCGACCAGTTCCGTGAGGGCCTCGGCAATTTTGCCGCGCATCTCACTGGCTGCCGCGCGCGTATAGGTCACGATCAGGAAGGAATCGATGTCACACGGCTGCTCTGTGTCCGCGATGCGGCGCAGGACGCGCTCGACGAGCACCGCGGTTTTGCCCGAACCGGCTGCCGCCGAAACCAGCAGCGTGCCGCCGCGGTTCGCAATGACCTGTTTTTGTTGTTCGGTCCAATTGGTACTCATCGTGTTCCCTCCTTTCCGCTCTGCTCCAGAGATTCCCAAACTTCCGCTGCCGGCCGCTGATACGCCGGCCGCCCGTGATCGCCGAGCGTCTCGTCATACTGACACACCGCGGCATAAGGGCACCACGTACACGCGGTGTTCTGTTTGCCCTGCACGATCGGCTCGGCTTCCACACTGCCCTCGAGCAGCTCCTGTCCCATACCCTTCAGCGTCTTTTGCATGTGGCGGTACAGCTTGCCCAGCTGCTCCATCGACGCCAAACTGCTGCGGGAGGCGGCCTTCCATGTGCCGTCCTTCTTCACGCCGACCGGCAGAAAACGTCCGTCGCCCTCCATGCCGTGTTCCATCGCCTCCAGCACCTCCGGGTCATCCAGAAGCAGACCGGAACGGCGCAGCAGCTTTTCACGCATGTCGTGCAGCGCCTGGTCATCAATGCCGCGCGGGGCACTGACAACGCTTTCCTTCGTCGGGACATACAGCGCACCGGCTGTCTCAATCGAGTCAAATTGAGTCTTCAGCTTATTGCGGTAGCGTGCCGCCGCGCTGTCCTTCACCGCAAACAGATAGATCATCAGCTGCATATTCAGTCCGTACCAAAGGTCGGACAATTCAAACTTCTTCGTACCGCTCTTATAGTCCATCACGCGGACATAGAGGCGGTTGTCCTTGATATATCCATCCACGCGGTCGACCTTTCCGACCAACTCGAGCTGACCGTATTCGCCCTCCATGACGATCGCGGGCAGGTCGCCATGGCCGGAAAAGCTCAGTTCAAAATCCAACGGGCGAAACTCCGAACACGCCAGCTCCTCCATGAGATTGTCCAAAATCCGATCCAGCGTCCGTACCAGGCGGCGGAACAGATAGCGGAACCGTTCGGAGTGGTTCTCCATGCCGCCGAGAAATGCCTCGACGTATTCCTTCGTCCATGCCTCCGCCGAGGTGCGCACCGCTTCCCGCGACACACCGCGCCATTCGCCATTTGGCCCGAGCACCTCTTTGAGCACATGCTCCAGGACATAATGCAAAAACGTACCGCTCTCCGGTGCATCGAATGCCGCCCGGCGACGCTCCTGCGCGCGCAAACCATAGCGCACAAAATACGCAAACCGGCAGCGCGAAAACGAATCCAGCCGCGACGCGGTCAGGCGGATTTTCTCGCCGTACAGGCCGCGCACCGTCTCCTTATTGTTCAGCGGGCCGCGCCGTTTTCCGGCCGTCTGTTCCGGCGTCCTGTCCCCCAGCTCGCGCAGTGCGGCCAGCGCCGCGGGCGTGCGGTCCCCACCGCGGGCCCGGCAGGCCAGCTCAAACCGCGGGCGGGATGCTTCCAGCCGGTACACGCTGTCCAATTCGCTCTCCCGCGTCAGCGGAACACCATCCAGCAGGCGGCGGACAGATCCGATCAAATAAGAAGGACGCATTTCCCCGTCTGCCCCCACGGTCATCCAGGAGAGCAGCAAGCTGGTCCTGGCCGACGCCAGCACCCGGTAGATCGCACTGTTCTCTCGCATCAGGCGGTCTTCCCCGGTTTCCAGTTCAATTTCCAACCCGAGCAGCTCCCCGCGCTCGCTGTCTGTCAGAATGCCGCCGGCACCGCCCGCCGCGGGCAGTACACCGTCGTTTACACCGAGTACGATCAAATGGGGAATGCCCGTGCGGCACACACGGTCAATCGAGCCGCAGGTCACACGATCCATCGCGATCGGGATCGTGCCGACATCGTACTCCGACAGCACCATGCGCAGCAACGCGACGAAGACCTCCGTCTCCATCTCGGCCTCCCCGCGCACCCACGCGATCTGCTCCAGCGCTTCGGTCAGGATGTCCCACAGCTGGCGGTATTCCTCCGCCGTCTGCAGCCGTCCGGCGTCCTCCTGTGCCTGTGCGCGCTGCTCGATCCGCTGCGGTGCCCCGACCGCTTCGAGGAAATCATAGACCGCCTGCACATAGTTGAGGGCGGTTTTTGCTGTGTTGAGCGCCTCCTGCAGGGCGTTGAGCGGGGCGATCACCCGCTCCCGCAGGGCGTTGAGCTGTTCGAGCTGTGCCCGTTCCTCCTCGCTCATGACGCCGCTGAACCGTCCCGGATTGCCCTTCCACTCCTTCTGCCACATGCTTCCGCGGATACGGCGGAAGTCCACATAGTTCTCCAAAATATCGCATTCGTCCGGTTCCAGGCTCGCAAACCCGGTCTTCAAATACGAAAAAATATCCTCATACCGCCAGCCGCCGGTCAGCGTGCGCAGTGCATTCGTCACGAGGGCAAGCACCGGCTTTTGCAGGATATCATGCTTTTCACTCAAAAATACCGGCAGGTCATAGCGCGCAAAGACCTGCTCCACCACCGGTGCATAGGTGGAAAACTCCCGTGCGGTCACGACAAAATCCCGCCTTCTTGCCCCCGTCTCGCGGATAATCCGGCGGATCGCTGCCGCCGCATATTCGCACTCGGAATAGATGTCGCCCGCCGCATGCAGCCGGACGCTCTTTCCGTCGCTCGGAACGGCTGACACTCCGGGCTGCAGACCGCATTGCTCCAAAATCCGCAGATCGTGCGGCTTCTCCATCCGGCAGCCGCCAAAATCGCGCAGCACGACCGGCTGTCCCGCACGGCCGGCCGCCGCCCGCAGCCGCGCCAGTGCAGCCATGCTCTCCGGAAACCGCTCCGGCTCACGGCGGTCCCCGGTCAGCGTAACGGTCAAATGCACA
The DNA here is from genome assembly GCA_030539335.1 of Eubacteriales bacterium. GTDB lineage: Bacteria > Bacillota > Clostridia > Oscillospirales > Butyricicoccaceae > Butyricicoccus_A. The sequence goes on from JAUNSG010000009.1 coordinate 43,362, forward strand.
CCGTGTCCCATCAACCACGTCAGAATGTCCAGCTCCTGCCGGTTAAAGTTGTCAAAGCCGTCCAGATAGACATCGGCGCGGTCAAACAACGTGCTCTGCGGCAGCCGCTCCCGCACCCGGGTCAGCTCATCCCGCGGGTCAGGGATCTCATCCGCCGTCATGGATTCGTAGACCGAAAAAATCTGTCCCAGATCGCGCAGCTTGTCCGAAAGCGTGCCCTCCGATTCTTCCGAAGCACTCAGCAGAGTCTCCGGTGAGACAGACGCACATTTCAGCTCATCCATCACACCCAGCAGGTCCTTTAATACCTCCGGACGGCGCTGGGCTCCGGCATAGACCGACAGCACACCCTGTGTGCGCTGTACCGATTCGTACAGGACCATCAGCCGTCCGGCCGGTGTCAGGCTCTGATCCGCCAGACCGCCGGCCTCCGAAAAGACGCGGTTGGCGATGCGGCGGAAGGTCAGCACCTCCGCTCCCGCCGAGCCGCGGTTGTGTGTTGCCTTCGCCAGCGCCCGTTCACAATCGTGCGAGGCCAGCTCGGGAACCAGCCAGATCTGACGGCGTTTTCCGTCTTCCAGCCCTTTTTTGATGCAAGTGAGCAGCTCGGTCGTCTTGCCGCTCCCCGCCCGGCCGATCCAGATATTCACGCCTGTCGTTCCTCCTCTTCGGCCTGCTGTGTCTGTGCATTCCAGACATATCTTCCTTCCCCGGTCAGCATCCCGCAATCCGCGCAATGCATCTGAAACAGCATACAAAATCCGCTTTCCTCCGTCAGCTGCGCCGGGTTTTCCTGAAAAAAGGTGCGCTCCTCATCGCATACGATGGTGAGCGTCACACCGTGCAGCTCACTCTTACAGCTCCGGCACAGCGCCATTTCCAAGACATTGGGAAAATACTGCTGCGCCTTCCCATCGGCGTGATGGGCATCCAGATGCTCATCAAACAGGACGATTTCCCGTTTGCAGTCCGGACACACCGCGCGCAGATAGCCTGCGGTCGGATGGCGCCAGACCGAAAACACCTCGCTCCCACAGAAGCATTTGAGCTTACCGCGGATGCAGTCCTGCGGCTCGACCGTACAGGAGAGCGGCTGGATGCAGGAATGCAGCCGCTCCGGAAGCAGCTGCTTCTGCTCCTCGCTCCACACGGTTTTGACCGGCTTGTACTCCGTCTCCATGATCGACCAGACCAGATGGTCCTGTGCGATTCCGGAGATCTTGTCGAAAATGCGATTCGACGTCAGCGCAATCAGCCCAAAGAGACACCAGAACACCTGATGACACACGACTGCTTCAAGCAAAAGTACCACTGCCAGCCCCAGGCTGAGACAGCCGCCCAGCCAGCACAGCCGTCTGACCCAGCGCAGGCCGCGATACCGCTTTTCCTGCCGCGGAATGCGGGAAAAAACCTCCCGCGCTTCCTTCCGACAGCGGCGCGCAATCCGATTGCGGATCTCCTGTCTGCGCTGTGGATGGCAGTTCTCCCGCCGCTCCGTCACAATATCCTCCTGATATTCATCCAAAACATCCAGCAGGTAGCGATAGGCGATGATATATTTTTTCATATTCTTTGGAATCTGTTGCTGTTCCATTGGACACCTCGTATAAGGAAGCCCGGATGCATCCGCACTTCCGAAATCGTTTTTCTCAGTATAGCATATCTGCTCAAAATACAAAAGAGACCTGCGGATGGTCACGGGAATTTCCCGCATCGTCATAAATTGTTTGCATTTCTTTCACAATACAGCCGCAATTGTTTCGAGATTTGGTCACAATTCCCTGGTAGTATATATGCATGGAAGGCAATTCACCAAAAACCAATTACTGCTCTGTCGGCGGATGCTATTCTGATTGCCATGAGAGGATGGACAAGACCACATTCTTTCCCTAGATCCGCCGGCAGACAGACTAACAAATCCTGTGGCTGCTGCCATAGCTTACATATATTAAAACACTCCTCTTTTTGTGTTTGATCCGTTTGGATCGTTTCATATTTTTTCTTTCTTTTTCCTATTTTTCATATGAGAAAAGCAGACATCCCAATTACGATGTCTGCTTTTTCTCGCCCAATTTTGGGCACAACAAACCGGCCAACGCATCCCGCGGCCGGTCTTGCTATTCTCTTTTCAAACAAACAGCCAACTGGCGAAATAGCCGAGGCCAATGCCAACCGCATTATACACCGCCACGCCGCACACCGTCCCAAGCATGTAATTCCTCAGCGGCATCCGGGAGATGCCCGCGAGCAGCGAACCCAGCGTCCGCATGACCGGAATCAGGCGGCAGACAAACATTGTCCACCAGTTTCCGTTTCGGATGCGTTCCAAATAGCGCTCGATTTTTTCCAGATATTTTCCGCTGTGGCGTTTGATCCAGCGCTCTGCAACTTTGTCCCCCAGCATGCCGAACAGATACAGAATCAGGCAGCCGAGATTGGCGCCGATCAGCATGGCCAGATAGACAATGAGCAGGTGATGTCCACTCTCCCCCGCAAACAGCCCCGCCGCCGGGAGGATCACCCCCGCCGGCATACCGGGGCAGTTCATCGCCTCCAGCAGAGATATGAAAAACAGGACAAACAGTCCATATTGATCGATCAATTCCAGCGCGGATGTAATGGTCATTCGGATTCCTCTCTTTTCTCATCCACTTCCGTCTCCTCCGCCGCTTTCTCCTGTTCCGCATCCTCCCAGCGGTCATTCAGCATTTCGTCCCACATAGAACCCTTCTTATGCGGCAGACGGCGGAACAACGGTACGCCGATTCCATAGATCAGAAAAAACATGCCGAAAAACAGCAGAACCGGCAGAACCTCATCCCGAAAAAACGGGCTTATCAAGGGTATTGTATACAGCATAGGTGCCGTTCTCCTTTTCACTATTATTCCTCTCTGATTCTCATAATAGCCGGATTATCTGCTCAGTTCAACTGTTTTTTGTATTTTTTACACACTATTCATATTGATGAGACAAGAAGCGGCCGCATGATTTCTCACACAGCCGCTCCGCCATTCCCGATATATCCATTTCCACGCATCAGGCGGTCCGTTTGTCCAGATAGACAACCGCCGCCGTCATGTCGTCCGGCGCACCGCGTGCGGAGGCCTCCAGCACGATCCGTGCCGCCAGCTCCCGCGCACTCAGATGCATACTCTGCATCAGCATATCCTCGATCCAAACCGAGGAACTGCCGCCGGAATCCATCACACCGTCACTCAGCAATACCATCGCATCGCCGCTCCCCATGCGGAAGCGTGTGACGTCCATCTCACCGGATTCCTCCAGTCCCGCGGGCAGCGTAGAAGAGAGGATCTTTCGAATCCGGATGCTCCCGTCGCCATCCACCGCGCGGATAAAGCTGGGCGCGGCGCCGCACTTGATCGACTGCGCCGTTCCGGTGAACAGGTCGATCGTCCCGACATCCAGCGTCGCAAACGAATTGCCCTGGGTGCGCAGTTTGAGCGCCGGCCCGATCGTCCGCACCACATCCGCCGCGTCAATCCCCGCCTTGAGGAAGCGCTCTGCCATACGGACAATGGTGCCGGATTCCTCCGCTGCCTTTTTGCCCGTTCCCATGCCGTCGGACAGGATGACACAGGCCACGCCTTCCTCGGTCGTAAACCAGCTCGTCGTATCCCCGGAAACCGTTTCCCCTTCCCGTGTCTTGGCGCCGATGCCAATCGTGATGCGGTATGGTTCCTGTTCGCGGAACAGCAGACTCGTCCCGCCTGGGCCGCTGACGCTTTCCGGCCCGGTGAGCTTTTTACCCATCAGTGCACTCAGCCCGGACAAAAAGCCATCCCGGTTTTGGATGATCCGCGGCATGCATTCCCCGGACAATTCCAGATGCATCCGTCCGTTGTAATCGCGCCATGCCGCCGCGGTCCGCACACCGCCGAAGGCCTCCGCATACTGTCGCAGCTCCTGTTCCCGGTTGGGCATCGCCTCCGGCCCGGTGCTCATGTACTCGCCGATCTGTTTCAGCACGCCGGTCACACCCGCGTATTGCTGGGCAATCAGCTTGCGTCCCTGCTCACTCCGCCGTGCATTCTGCCGCCGCTGATACAGCGCATCCATCCCCTCATTGATGGCCAGAATGAAGTCCGAAAACCGCAGGCACTGTGCCGCAAAGTGTCCCGGGAAATCCGAAACAGAGACATGTCCGGTCCGCAGAAGCTGTCCGGAAACCGCATCCAGTGTCCGAATCGTCGCCAGCTTATCCCGCTCCCAACACAACTCGCGGGAGCTGCACCGACGGCAGACACGGTCGGCCGTCCGGTCAAACACTGCCCCGAGGTCGTTGTCCTCCTTGCGCCGCAGAACCCCGCGCGTCAGCGCCTCATACATCTCCGAAAACGCCTCCGAGGCCGCTGTCGCATAGCGGTTCGCCACCCGGCAGACACGCGCGGCATAATCCGTCGGCTCCGGATCGGTCGGCAGCATGACCTCCCGCACGCGACGCCAGATACGGTCCGGTACGACAAGGAAAATCGCCGCTGCAATGCAGGCCTCACAAAAGCTGTACGGACGGAAGCTGTCCCCCAGCAGGCCCGCCGCTCCGGTACCGAGCAAAAAGACGGCGGCAAACACAACCCGTCCACCGCGCGTAAAAAATCCGGAAATCATGCCCGCAAAGGCAAAAATCCCGGCATACAGCCAGCCCTCCGCCCCAGCGGCATCCATCGCGACCCCCATGCCGGCGCCTTGCGCCGCGCCATAGGCAAAGCCGCCCAGATAGGCGACGCCCATCACAAGAAACGCCGCTGCGATCCGCGATGGAGAAAACATATCCCAAAGCAAGAGTGGATACAGGGCAATCAGCCCACTCGCCGCCAGCGTCATCACGCCGCCAAAGCGCAAGGTCTGCGCGTAAATCCGTTTGCTGTAGGCCGCCATATAAAAATAGGTCATGGCAAAGGCCAGCACCAGCTCGGCCGAGAAATACAACACGGCATCCACCGTGAAATTGGCGCCGGTCACGAACAAAAAGCCGGTCATACACGTCGCAAGGGATGCGCTGAGCGGCAGGAACCATTTGCTCTCCACCATTCCGGTCCCGGAAAATACCGTCGCCGCCGTCATAACAATCAGCGCGGCTCCTGCGTATTTGACGCCCTCTGCCCCCGGATGCGCCAGCAGATAGCCGCAGAACGTACCCAAAACGGCACTGAATCCATTGCCAAAGCTGCAGCACGCCGCTGCATAGGCAATGCCAAACGGAGAACAGTTTGACAGTACGGTTGCCGTTGAAAGCAGCGCCGCCATGGCAAAATGAAACGCCGCACGCGCGGTATTGCGTTTTCGGTCATTGGAAAATATTCGTTGCTTTTGCTTCTGCTTGTCCGGCATGACGCTGTCCCTCCTGTCAGTGAAACCATTATAGCCGCTGACGTCTGGGAAAATGGTCGAATCTTCCAGTTTGCAGAATTTGTCGAACAGTTTTTGGAATATTTTTGAAATTATGTTCTCTCTTGACACGCCTTCTCCCTCTCGCGTACAATAGGAATGCAGAGAGAAAAAACACGGTCCGGTCGGTAGTCCGGACGCAGTATTCCATACTGTCAGTAACCTGCCTCCTTGGTTGTCCATCCTCTGTGGTTCTATATTAAGGAGGATTTGGCTATGGAACGAACAACCATTCATCTGACGGTCTGCTTTGAAGCACCCTTCTGGATCGGTGTATACGAACGCACATCCGGCGGGCGGTATGAAGTATGCAAGATCACCTTTGGCGCGGAGCCGAGGGAATATGAGGTATACGAGTACCTGCTTCAAAACTGGCGTCAATTGCGTTTCAGTCCGTCTGTCCGCGCAGACGAGGACGCAGACAAGCCCTGCAATCCCAAACGACTCCAGCGGGAGATCCGCCGGCAGCTCCGGGACAGCAGTGGTATTGGAACCAAGGCACAACAGGCGCTCCAGCTCCAGCGGGAGCAGAGCAAGCAGGAACGGCACATCCGTTCCCGCGAACAAAAGGAAGCCGAAAAGCAGCGGCGGTTTGAACTGCGTCAGGCCAAGCGGAAGGAAAAGCACAGAGGGCATTAGCCCTCTGTGCTTTTGTAATCCGGAAATAAAATCAATCAGCAAAATGCATATTAGAAAATGGATAGTTTGTCCATGAATAATCGTTCGTGCAAAGCCATCCCAATTTTCCGTTGCTTGTTTTAAACTGCACATAAGCGGTGGTCTTTGACGACACATAAGCTTTTTGAGGATATACTTTCGTTCCCTTACTTACAGTAAAAGAACCACCTGACTTATTATGATTTTTATAAAATTTTATTGCTTTTGCCGTTTTCAGTGCACCATTTTTCTTCACACTCGATGTACCCACCATTGCATACGTCTGATAAAACTGATAGGTATTCCCCGTAACCTTACTGACCTTCCCACTGCTCAGTTTATAAACGACCTTGTCCCAGTGATTTCCTGTCAGGCAATCCACGTCCAAGGCACGATCCATTGCAACGGTAAACTGCCCCTTCCCATTCGTAGAGACAACCTTTCCACAGTTTCTGTGATACATCTTCTGTGTACTATAGTCAGAATCGGTCGTTAAATTCCATATCCGCGTCAGCTTTTTGTTCTTATACTGATACAATGCGGAGTATCGAATGTCTTCCGAGTCTGCATATGCATAAATCCAAATATTCAGACCCTTCGTCTTTGTATTGCAGTTAAAGATCTGCATATGGGCCTCATAAAATGACGAATCCAATGTAATTGTTTTTATTGTCTTACCATTAATTTTGACCTTGATCTTATTCGAACTGAGCGAATAGGAAATCTTCTCCTTGCTACCACTTTGATCAAGATTATAGTGATATGTTTTCTTCTCTTTTAAATTATTGACGCTTGCAGCCTGTGATGGCGGTGTTGCCAAACCGATTACAAACACCAAGCTTAACACAAACAATATTTTCTGAATGTTCTTCATGCAAGTTCTCCTCTAAAAATAGTTTGTATCTGCAATCGTTGATCTTTTAGGAAATTTTGGAGTACTTTAATTCGATCCCTCCAGCACGATATTGATTATAATACTTTATAACGGTTGTTTCTGTGGACTTTTTCCCATTCTTATAATATTTATCGACATAATTATCATTCGTATACCAAGTATGTCCCAGACTCATATTTTTACTCAGAGTTCCTTTTTTCAGTTGATAAAAATCAAAAAACTCACTATCAGAAAAACGCTTATAATAAGTCATCGTCTTTTTGCTGCTCTTATAAATCAAATATCCTCCCGCTGGCCATGTGTATGCTTTCAGAGGTTTTATCTTTTTCTTATAGTAAGTCAGCACTAAAACAGAATCTTTTGGTTGGGAATAGTGCTTGCCTCCAGAATAGGTCGAAAGGAACAATTCCTTCGTACCATCTTTATTGATGTCGAGTACTTTGTAATACTTATATTTGCTTCTCTTATACGTCTTGGATCCGATTTTATAAGAGCCAGATTTTGAGTTTAATACGGTTCTATACCAATTACTTTTGGTAACCGATGCGGCTTGTGCATTATTCTGCGGGACGAATACAACGACCAACATAAGCATACATAAAATTCCTAAAATCTTTGATTTCATTTCTTTCGCCTCTCTGATAAAATTAATAACCTACGGCATCTCCATTTGGAAACATCGTGCCCTTTGTCTTTCCTAGATAGTTTTTCCCCGACGTAATAGTTACCTTATAGTCAAACTCCCATACATCTGCCCATGCGTCTGGATGCAACGTAATATCAATCCGTAATTTCATATTTTTTGTTACATATCGTCCATTTATCCACATTTTACAACTAGTGGTTTTCACTCTGAATTTTGTATTAGAAAGCTGTGTGATTGTTCCACTACACTTAATTTGCTCTCCTCCTCCTCGAAAAACAACTTTATTTCCGTTTACAACCAGATGATATGTTTCTTGTCGATTTTCTCCACCAGTGTACCAATCTCCGTCTAAATAGATGACTTTCACTTTACACTTATACTTTTTGCTGCCAACTTTTGCCGTGATCGTGGTAACGCCATATTTCTTTGCAGTGATTTTTCCTTTACTGGATACAGTGGCAACTTTTTTGTTCGAACTGCTCCACGTAACCTTTTTCTTTGTTCCTGTTATCTTTAAGGTTTTCGTTTTTCCCGGACGAATGACCACAGATGTTGTGTTTAGTTTTACAGTTGTTTTTGCCTGTGCTTTTATCACAGTTGGAACATCGGGCAAAACTGTGGGCGCAACAAATACCAGCACAAACATCATTAAAAACGCTGCAAAAAATTTTTTGCTCAACCGCAATGTTTTCATATTCTCCTCCCATACATATGTTTATTTTTCCAATTTTTCCTTTTCTTCCATTTTAGCGAATTTCCCGCTAAAAGTCAATGGTAAATATCTATCTCCCTTATACTAATATTATCTTTTTTGAGGGAGCTTTTCTTATGTATCAACGCATTCGCGATTTAAGAGAAGATAAGGATCTAACCCAAGCACAAATGGGAAGTATTTTATCATGTAGTCAGCGTGTGTACAGCAATTACGAACGCGGAGATATTGATATTCCCACTGCGATTTTGATTAAACTAGCTGATTTTCATCAGGTTTCTATTGATTATCTTCTGGAACGGACAACTAATCCAAAAATAAATGAGTAATTTACAAATTATTTCAATATAAAAAAGAATCGGAAGCTTTCGCCTCCGATTCTTTTTCATCTTCCCGAATAATTCCGCACGCAATCTTCGTCCTCTGTCGTACCGGTACACGCCGTGCCGCCATGGATTGGAAGTATGATATTGAATATAAGAACTAATAATCGAGCGAATACGGTTACAATAAAAACCCGACGTCATTTTTGTCTTATTTTTTCATTCGGATTGCAATGTTTCACTCTAGTTTTTTAACCAGCACTACTCCAATTCCCACTATGCGGATACTATTTCATAATTATTCTTTAGCTTTTTCACAGATTTCGATGAAAGGGAAGGAGAATCGATAGTTCTTCCGTCAACTACAGAGGCAGGATTCAAACTTTGGTCAGTGAGAACCCTGCTTTCCTGATTTACTGAATAAGTTATGATAACACAAAGAGTCCCAGGAGAAAACAATCTGATGGAAAATACGTCAGATACATTTCCCCTGGGCCTCTATTTCCTTTGAAGAAAACAATTTGTTATTTTGCTATAAAGTAACGGATAACAGTATTCGGTCTAAGAAATCTTTTTGTACTTCAACAACGTTGCTTTATCATAGTATTTCCCCCAATAATTATTTAGGGTATTTTTCGAGCATTTTTTGCCATCCTTATAGCCTTGCCATGTGTAATCGTCCTGTCTTTGATTCAGTATCTTTCCTGTTTTTTTCAATACTCCTTTTTTCAATTGATATACTTCAATCTGTCCGAAATCTGAACCTCTCGTATAATGCGTTATAGTTTTTGTAGCCCCCCTACAGAGCAGTTCCCCGCCTCCCGCTGAGTGAAAAGCTTTTATTGCTCTAATCTTTTTGTTGTAATACGTTAGCAGAAGAACAGAATGTTCGCTTGAGATACGTGAGTTCGGAGCCTGCGATAACAGGAGTTCCTTTGTGCCATCTTTATTGATATCAACCAATTTATAATACTTATATTTGCTTCTCTTATACGTCTTTGATCCAATTTTATAAGAACCAGATTTTGAATTTAACACGGTTTTATACCAATTGCTTTTGGTAACAGATGCGGCTTGTGCCTTTGTTTGCGGGATTAACACTGCAACCAGCATAAGCATACATAAGATTCCCAGAATTCTTACTCTTTTTTTCAAATTCATTCACTCCTTATTATGTAAAATAGAGCTTACTTTTCTATTTTCTCTTCAAAAGTGACCACAAATTAGTGATACTTTCTCAGTCCGAATAATTCGTTCCCGACATCACGATTTCCTTATAGTTAAACTCTCATACATCTGCATAGGCATCCAGATTTCCTCCTTTCCGATTGAATTGATTTTTTGAGATCTCACCCTATAAACAATACAGCACGGGAAATCATCACATTTTTCGAAGAAAATTTTTCCTCTATTGTTGTACACGAAAAAATGGAATCGGAAGCTTTCGCCTCCGATTCTTTTTCATTTGCCCGAATAATCCCGCACGCAATCTTCGTCCCTGCATTGCCGCTCGGCTGTGTCGTGAAATCATCCGGCATTATAAAAAATCAATCCATTTCCGACGATTTCATGTTCTCTCGGAAAAACTCTGCCATCTTATCGAAGGGGATGACATCCATTTTATCATAGAGATCGGTATGAACAGCGTTCGGAATAATCATCAATTCCTTGTTATCCCCTGTTAGCTTTGCAAAGGCATCCCTGCTAAAGTAACATGAATGAGCCTTCTCGCCATGAACCAATAACACTGCACTGCGGATTTCATGGCTGTACTGCAAAATTGGCATATTCAGAAAAGACAGCGAGGAGGTAACGTTCCAACCGTCATTGGAATTCAACGATCTGGCATGATAGCCCCGGCTGGTCTTATAATAATCATAATAATCTTTTACAAAGAATGGCGCATCCTCCGGCAGAGGATCCACAACTCCGCCCGCTCTCGTATAGGTTCCACTTTTATAATCAGTAATTCTTTGTGCATTCAGAGCCTTGCGCTTCTCATAGCGTGCATCTTCGCTGTCTTCAGAATCAAAGTATCCTTTTGCATTGACGCGAGTCATATCATACATGGTCGAGGCAACTGTTGCCTTGATTCTGGTATCCACTGCCGCCGCGTTTAACGCCATTCCACCCCAGCCGCAAATACCAATAATCCCGATTTGATCCGAATCAACATCATCCCGCACGGATAAGAAATCCACTGCCGCCTGAAAATCCTCTGTGTTGATGTCCGGAGAGGCTACGTATCTGGGAGTCCCCCCGCTTTCTCCCGTGAAAGAGGGGTCAAATGCAATTGTCAAAAAACCTCTTTCTGCCATCGCCTGCGCGTACAAACCGGATGATTGTTCCTTGACCGCCCCAAACGGCCCGCTCACTGCAAGTGCCAAAAACTTTCCATGCACATCTTTCGGAACATATAAATCAGCGGCCAGATCAATTCCATAGCGATTATGAAATGTAATTTTTTGATGATTGACTTTTTTACTTTTCGGAAACGTCTTGTCCCATTCCTTCACAAAACTTAATTTTTCTTGCATCTTCTAAGTCCTCCTTCGTTTAATTCCTGCATCCCAGACCACAAGCTTTCCCGGCACAGGATCTTCCATTATTTTCAGAATCTGCCTCACATGTAAAGAAAGGATCTGCCCATGTTTGGTGATTCCCCAATTGACGGAAATACCAGATCTCTGATACAATGATTTTAAATCCTAAACCTAACTTTAGGTCAATGATTAATTTGAAAAAATTTTATGTACAGGAGAGCAAATCATGTATACGATTGGTCAAGTATCCGAACTGTTTGGACTACCCATTTCCACATTGCGATATTACGATAAGGAAGGATTGTTCCCCAACATGCATCGATCCTCCGGCATCCGCAGGTTCGATGAACAAGAGATCGAAGCCTTACGGGTGATTGAATGTCTGAAACGATCCGGTATGCAAATCAAGGACATCAAACAATTTATGGAATGGTGTATGCAGGGAAGCAAAACCTATCCCCAGCGCCGCGATCTATTTCTCAAACAAAAAGCGAATGTGGAGGCGGAAATCGAAAGAATGCAGCGGGTTCTGGATATGCTGCGGTTCAAGTGTTGGTATTACGGTGAGGCCATCAAAGACGGAAACGAAGATCGGCTCCATCGCATGAAGCCAGAGGATTTCCCACAGGAAATCAGGCAGGCGTATGAAAATGCCCACAAATAAAATGTGTAAGACTCCGGCAATCGATTTGCCGGAGTCTTACAGTCTTTTTCCGTTATGCTTGAATAATCCCGCACGCAATTTTCGTCCCTGCATTGCCGCTCGGCTGTGTCGTGAAATCATCCGGCTGATCGTGTACGATCAAAGCTTTTCCCACAACCTCATCCAACAAAAATCGATCGGTCAGCACCGAGCAATAAGCCACTCCATCGCATCCAAACAGCGGCGGCAGATCTCCGGCATGCTGCGGATGCGGACAGTCTTTGGGATTATAATGCATTCCCGCATCGGCAAAGGCATCCTCCTCCGTGCCGGTACACGCTGTGCCGTCATGAATGTGCATGGCAAAAATACGATAATCACATTGCGTACCGCCCTTCGGTAAGCCAAATACATTTACCGTAATCAAAACGCCATTTTCTTTCTGCTGGAACAATGCTGTCCCGCGAATGTCGGGATAGCCATTTCCGCCGGTCAGCATCGCCACCGCCGATGTCACCTTATGTTTCATCCCCATTCTCCCCCATCAATCAGTATCATTCCATTGTATGCGGGGAGTGGGCTGAATGATTTTCCCGCAATAGCTGGTTAAGAACAGCCGATTGACCTTTTAGGTAAATCGATGTATAATGGAATTGACCTAAAAGGTTAATATTGTCCGAGACGCAGGGAGAGGAGTGCTGGCATTGACCAAACTATTCGATTTAGAAATACCGAGAAGGGATGCCATCTTAAACGCAGCATTAAAAGAATTTGCCATACAGGGATATGACAATGCATCAACCAATGTAATCGCGAAGGAAGCCGGAATTTCCAAAGCGCTGATGTTTCATTATGTGAACAGCAAGCAAGAACTTTTTTTGGCCGTATATGACTACTTTAACCAGCTGCTCAGGAAAGAATATTATCAAAAAATGAACCATGCCGAAACGGATATTTTTGCGCGCCTGCGTCTATCCTATTTGCTTCAACTTGAATTACTCAAACAATATCCCTGGATTCTTGATTTCCATAAGCTTTCTGCAACGACAAATTCTGATGAAATCAATGCAGAGCTTAAAAAACGATCTGTCCCCGAACCATCCTGCCCGATATTGGAACAGATCGATCTTTCCAAATTCCGAGACGATCTGGATATCGAAAAGTGCAAGCAAATTATTCTTTGGGCCAATGTCGGTTTTACTCAACAAATCCTTGACAACATCCGGGCTTCACAAAGGAAAGATCTGGATTATCCGCATATTCTCGCGACACTTGATGCGTATCTCGAGGAATTGAGAACAATCTTTTACAAGTCATGAATAGCCGAATTCGGAGACGATGTATTATACTTGTATTTCTTTTTGCCGTTTTCTTCGTTTCCAGTAATGCGGACAAAATGCAGACCGAGCGGAGGGATCAAATGCCTGAGCCAATTGTTGTGGAATTTCCTTTACGGGGAGAATGGTATTCTCCCAACACACCCGGAAGCAAAATACCAAGCCATGGGACAAACCGATTGGGGACAAGATACGCCTATGACTTTATCCAGGTGAATTGGGAGAAAAAAGGCTGGCCGGCCTATCGTGTCAGTCTGCCACACTATCTTCTTTTCGGGGCTTCCCGAGAAGCGTATTATTGCTTTGGACAGGAAATCTATTCCCCCTGTGACGGACGTGTCATTGTCGCGAAAGATGGTTATCAAGAACGATCCCGGACCAATCTTCTGCTTGATCTGTGTAACGCATATAAAAATGCTCATCATTTCGATCCGGAAACCGATGATGTTCAATCGGTGGCCGGAAATTATATCATTATTCAATATAAGGACAATGTCTATGCCGCCCTATGTCATCTTCAAGAGGGATCTATTTCCGTTTCGGTTGGACAAATGGTGCGGGCAGGCGAGCTCATTGGCCGAGTGGGACATTCCGGCAATTCGTTTGGGCCACATTTGCATTTCCAGCTTATGGACAGCAGCGATATCGCAACGGCAAACGGTTTACCATGTGCCTTTGCGCAGTATGAAATCTTCCAAGATGGCGAATGGAAGCGAGTATCCAATGCAATTCCCACCTCGAAAGATCGGATACGATTTCAAAAGAACGAATGAACCGTTTTTATGCCGGCAATTGCTTTCCCTGCTCTACAAAACATTAAAAAAGACCTCACATTTCTGTGAAGTCCTTTTCTTGGTGAAAGCTACAGAGCTCGAACTCGCGATCCTGCTGCCGGTTGGCAATTGCTTTTCCTGCTCTACAAAACATTAAAAAAGACCTCACATTTCTGTGAAGTCTTTTTTTGGTGGAAGTTACAGGGCTCGAACCTGTGACCCTCTGCTTGTAAGGCAGATGCTCTCCCAGCTGAGCTAAACTTCCGAGTGGTGACCCGTACGAGAATCGAACTCGTGTTACCGCCGTGAAAGGGCGGTGTCTTAACCGCTTGACCAACGGGCCAAATGGTAGCGGTAATTGGACTTGAACCAATGACCTTCCGGGTATGAACCGGACGCTCTAGCCAACTAAGCTATACCGCCATATCCATTAAGTACCATCGTCTCCAGCGTCTTGCGTTTGTCTCTCGCCAGATGACGAAATATATTATATCGCGCCGAACTCCGTTTGTCAACAACTTTTTTGAATTTTCCCGTTGTTTTTTGCAGAAACAATCCCGCCGTTCCTTTCGGCAGAGGATGTCCTATCCTCTGTCCGGCAAGCTCACCGCTTTGTCAGTGTCATAGCGACCCAATCACCTGACTGCTGGCGATTGCGCAGTACAAAACCCGCTCCCAACAGCGATTCCTGCACCTCATCCGCACGCGGCGCGATAATACCGGAGACAATCAGCGTCCCATCGTCTTTGAGTTTTCGCTTTAGAATCTCCCGCATGCCCATGATGACATCCGCCACGATATTGGCAACAATGATATCATACTCGCCGCCAATGGCTGCATCCAAATCCGGATCCCCCGTCACATCCCCGACATAGGTTGTGAGGGCAAAGCCATTCTTCTCCGCATTTTCCCGTGCAATATTGACCGCGTTCGGGTCAATATCCGCCGCGCCGATGTCCTCTGCCCCCAGAAGTCGCGCTGCAACCGATAAAATACCGCTGCCACAGCCCATATCAAGCAGACGGTCACCCGGCTTGACCAGCCGCTCCAGCTCACAAATACACAGTTGGGTCGTGTTGTGCGTTCCCGTTCCAAACGAGGAGGACGGATCGATCTCCAGAACAATGCGTCCGTCTGTATCGTCACAGGTCTCCCACGACGGCTTGATGAGGAACCGCTCGCCGACTGCAAACGGCTTAAAGTACTGCTTCCAATTGTTCTCCCAATCCTCTCGACGGATGGAGGCCAGCTCCGTCACACAGCGGCCGAACTGTCCTTCGGCATCCCGCGCACGGATCGCCGCCAGCCCGGCATCGACCTGCGCCAGAAGCTCGGCGCCGGATGGGCTATCCTCTACATAAATCTTGACATTGGTCTCTGCCGCCTGCTTCTCTCTGGACAGCTCTTCATCGACATAGTCCCAGTAAATTTCCGTATCCTTCAGAAAATCTGCAAAGTCCTGTGCATCCTCAATGACAAACCCATTGATCCCCAAATCCATCAGCATTCCAGTGACGGCATCAATGCCCGGTGTGGTTGTCCAAATCGTCACTTCTGTCCAGTTGTTCACAGCAATTCCTCCTGTCAAAATGTGCCGTGAAGCAATTCCCCACGGCACATAAGTTATTTTATAATGATATCAATCCATAGTGGCGCGTAAACATATCCAGATGTTCGGAATCCAGCTCCCATGTTCCGTCATACAGCGCAATGCCGTTGAAGACGCGCAGGGCTTTTTCAAACAGAACCGGATTTTCCGCCGCAAGGCAGACCGGACGCTCCAACAGGTATTGATTTTCCGCCAGCAGATAAATGTCCTCTAGCGAGGTGATCTCGAGCTTGATGGCTCCCGACCAGACGTCCTCCAGCTCCAGCAGCGTCTCCTCGAAGTGATCCTCCAAATCCAATGGGTCAGAGATATCAATGGTAGCATCGACAAAATGTACTTTGCGGCCGACCGGTGCGAGAATATAGTCGCGGTCGATCTCCGGATCCTCTGTGTCGTCGCTCTCCGGGATGAGCGGTACAATCCGCTCCGCCTGCTCTTCGCTAACCGCCAGATAAAACTCCGCCTCCGGCAGTGTCTTACCGTGTTTGCCATCGTTTGCTTTCAACGCAAGCCCCAGGGCAACACGGGAGTGTGGTGACAGCTCACTGATCGTCTCATCAATCTCATCCAGATTTCCGGTCAGAATCAGTCCCGCCACACCGATGCGCTGCAGAATTCCCAGCGCGCACATCAGCGGTGTGCCGTCCGGCATACAGCCATCCTCATCCACCGGCAGCTCAACCAGAATGCCGACTCCCGACTGATCGGTCGCCGCCAAAACGGCAGCCCGCAGTGCCTGCAGGCTTTCCCCCATGCGGAAATACAGAAAATCTGCTTTGACACGCAGGGCCTTCGCCACCACATCGCGGAACTGATGGATCATCCAGTCAGCATTCCACGTTTCCGATGTCGTGTCCTCCTCCTGTGCGAGACGCGCTTCGATCGCCACGCCAATCAGACGCTCTCCCGCATGTCGGCGTGCCCGCGTGACATTGACCGCGTCATCCACGATGATCGCTGCGGCACGGCTGTTTGCATCCAGCGCAGCCAGATGCTCACGGTCCTGTATATGAACGATAATTTCTCCCTTACACAAAGGAACGGGTTCCATAACTCTCCAATCTGCCTCTCGGGCCAATGAAATATTCCAGAACGGTGCACCGTCCGGATCCAGAATGAACTTGTCTTCTATGCTTACATATGCTCCGGCGCATCGACACCGATGATCGTCAGAACATTAAAGATGGTCTGTCGTGCCGCCGCACACAAAATCATACGCGCGTCACGTACCGCCGGTTCTGCCTCCTTGATGCGGCAGGCATTGTAGAAACGATGGAACTGCGCACACATCGCCACCGCATACTTGTTCATGCGGGATGGGTCGCGGTCCGCTGCGGCCTGAACAATCTCTTCCGGCAGCAGGCTGATCTGCTTGATCAGTGCAATTTCCTCCGTCTCCTGAAGTACCGTCAGATCGGCATCCTCCGGCATAGCAACGCCTTCCTCCTGCATCTTACGGAGCAGGCTGCAAATGCGGGCATACGCATACTGGCAGTAGTACAGTGGGTTCTCGTTGTCCTCCTTGACCGCCAGGCCGAGATCGAACTCCATCTGTGTCTCGGCAGCGCGCGAATTGAAGAACCAACGCGCCGAATCAACCGGAATCTCATCCAGCAAATCCGCCAGCTGGAGCGACTTGCCGGTACGCTTGGACATGCGGACAATCTCACCGTCGCGCATCATCTTGACCAACTGCATCAGGACGATCTCCAGGCGGTCGGAACCGTTCAGTCCGAGTGCATCCAGTGCGCTCGTCAGACGGAGTACATGGCCATGATGGTCGGCGCCCCAGATATTGATGACGCGGTCAAAATTACGAACCGCAAATTTATTCCGGTGATACGCAATATCCGCCGCGAAATAGGTGTAGAAGCCGTTGGCGCGGCGCAGGACATCGTCCTTCTCACAACCGAAATCGGTGGAGCGCAGCCACAGTGCGCCATCCTTCTCATAGGTCGCCCCCTTGGCGGTCAGCTCCTCTACCGTCTTCTCCACAAAGCCGGACTCATGCAGCGAGCTTTCCAGGAACCAGACATCGTACTCGATCTTATACCGGTTCAGGTCGCGCTTCATGCGGGAAATATTGGTCGGCAAGCCGTATTCGACAATGAGCTGACGGCGCTCCTGCTCGTCCATCGTGAGCAGCTTGTCACCGTACTGCTCCACGAGGTCGTGTGCCAGCTCACGGATGTCTGCACCTTGATACCAGCTCTCATCAAATTCGATCGCGTCCTCGCCCTTCAGCTCCTGAATGTAGCGTCCCTCTACGGAATGGGCAAACTTGTCCACCTGATTGCCTGCATCGTTGACATAGAACTCACGGGTTACGTCATTGCCGGCCCACGCCAGTACCTCGGCCAGACAGTCACCCAGGACACCGCCGCGGGCGTTGCCCATGTGCATCGGGCCGGTCGGGTTGGCCGAAACGAACTCGACCATGATCTTCTCCGGCTTTTCCGCCGTGGAACGTCCATAATTGACGCCCATCGACTGTACCAGAGCAATGGCATCCGCATACCATTTCTGTCCCAGGCGGAAATTCAAAAAGCCCGGTCCGGCAATCGAAATCTCCGTGAAATAGGTATCCTCCAGCTGCATCTGCTCGACCAGCGCCTCCGCAATCTTGCGCGGCGCCATGTGCAGCGCACGAGCGCACTGCATGGCAAACGAAGATGCATAATCGCCGTTCTTGCTGTCCTTCGGAATCTCTACCGCAACAGCCGGAACATCGCCCTGCGGCAGAGTCCCTGCCGCGACGGCCGCCTGATACGCTGCGGCCACCACCTGTGCCGCCTGCTGCTTTGCTTTCTCTATCATATTCATAAAAAGAATATCCCTTTCCTTACTATATGCTATTCAAAAAAAACGGTTACGACGGGCGGACCGACAGCTCAAACCGGTGTGCCCCCGCAAGACTGGCATCGATCTCCACCGTATAATCGATCGCCAGTGCGCCGCCGTTTTCGTCGATCGAACTGGTCAGCTGCGATGTATGCGTCGAAACCGCGACCTCGCCCAGCTCCGTCTGATACAATCCAACTTGACGCTCATGCTCGGCAAACCGCATCTGCGACGGATACGTCCCCGTCCGCGTCATCGTGATCTGCTTCGGCTCGATCTTCAAGGTTGTCCGGGAGCCTTCCATGCCGGTCAGCTCGCTCTCCTCATAGGAGATATAGAACTTCCCATTGCGTCCATACAGACGGCCGGTTGTAATCAGATCGACCTGATCCGGCTCACAGCCTTCAAAATTCTGGCGGCTGACAATTGTGATGACCACATCTTTTTTGATCGATTCCATCTTTTCCATCATCTTTTATTCCCTTTCTGTATGGTTCCATACGAGGCAATGTCGATCAGCTCCGCCTGTACCCGCTTCGGCTCCCCAAGGAACATGGAAGCATACTGCCCAAAGCTGTCCGGATCGTCCGACACATAATATTCGGTCCTGCCGTTTCCCGGTTGGCACGGCTCCACAAATGTTTTGGTATACGCGGCCGCCTCTGCGCCCGGATCAATCAGATGTACCTCTTCCCCCATGTAGCTGCGGATGATATCCGCCAGCAGAGGATAATGCGTACATCCCAGAATCAGCGTGTCCACTCCAAAATCACGGATTTCCTTTAGGTACTCTTCCACGACCATCTCGGCCACGCGGTCCCCGATGCGGAAGCGTCCGTTTTCCACCAGCGGAACAAACAGCGGACACGCCCGCGCAATCGTCTGGACCGAGGGGTCCAGGGTATGTAATCCAGCTTCGTAGGAGCCACTCTGGATGGTTCCCTTTGTGCCGATGATGCCGATCTTTCGGTTGCGCGTCTCGCGAACCGCACGGCGGCAGGCCGGCTGGACAACCCCCACCATGGGAACGGAAACCTCCTGCTGCACCGTCCCCAGTGCAACCGAGCTCACCGTACCACAGGCGACAACGATGGCCTTCAGCGCATGGCTGAGCAGGAACGCCGTGTCCTGCCGGGTATACTCCACAATCGTCCGGCGGCTGCGTGAGCCATACGGCACACGGCCGGTGTCTCCAAAATAAATAATATGCTCGTCCGGCATGAGGCGATGCAGCTGCCGCACCGCGGTCAGCCCGCCCAGACCGGAGTCAAATACGCCGATCGCTCGGTTATCCATCCTGTCTCTCCATCGCCAGCTCTACCAGGCGGTCGATCAGCTTCGGCAGCGGCAGTCCACTGTATTCCTGCAGCTTTGGATACATGCTGATGCTGGTAAAGCCCGGAAGGGTATTGATCTCGTTAAATACAATTTCGTCCCCGTCATAGGTGCAGAAGAAATCGACGCGGGACAAGCCCTTGCAGTCGAGCGCACGGTACACACGGACCGCATTTTCCCGGACGCGCTGCATGGCATCCTCGCTGATATGCGCCGGAATGTACAGACCGGACGAGCCATCCACATATTTTGCCTCATAGGAATAGAACTCGCGGCTCGGTGCGATCTCTCCCGCAACCGTTGCGGTCGGCTCCTCGTTGCCGAGAACTGCGACCTCGATCTCATGTCCATCGATGAATTCTTCCACCAAAACCTTGCTGTCGTAATCAAAGCCCTGGGACAGGCCCTCCTTGAGCGAGGCAAAGTCGGTCGCCTTGGTTACACCGACCGACGAACCCTGTGAACACGGCTTGACAAAGACCGGATACGAACCGAGCGCCTGTTCTGCCGCGTGGGCAACCGCGTCCGGATCGGCACGGAACTCGGCACGGCGCGCCAGATAGAAGGCCGCCTGCCGGACGCCGCCTGCCTGCTGCACCAGAATCTTGGTCAGGCTCTTGTCCATGCTGTTGGCCGAAGCGGCAACGCCCGGGCCGACATAGGGAATCCCCGCAAGCTCCAACAAGCCCTGCATGGTTCCGTCCTCTCCGCCGACGCCGTGCAGCTCCGGAATGACGCAGTCGACGCGGATCGTCTCCGCACCGCTTTCGCGCAGGACCAGAAGCCCATGTACCCTGCGATCCGGCGACAGCATCGCCGGGACCAGCGCCTCGCTTTCCTTCCATGCTCCGCTCTCCACGGCATCGTAGTCGTCGGATTCATATAAGAACCAACGGCCATCCTTTGTGATGCCGACCGGCAGAACCGTATATTTTTCTTTGTCTGCGTGGCGGAGAACCGTTGCCGCCGAGATGCACGAAACATCGTGCTCGGAGGACAGTCCGCCAAACAGAACAACAAGGGTTTTCTTACTCATACCAATTAAATCCTCTCTTTCGAGTCGGAATCTGTTATACTGTTAGTCATACTACATTATACGGCAAATCGCCGCAATACGCACGCAAAAAAATTACAAACTTTCGTGGAATATCTAGGTTGTTTTCCACAACTTGCCGAGAGCGCCGTCGCATCGTGCCGGAAGACGGGGAGAGCAACAGCCCGTTGCTTGTTCCTCCACCCTCCGTGTGCTACAATACCGATAAAAGAAGAAAGGGGAACACGCCATGAAAACAAAGGATATCATTCTCGAACTGCGGACAAAACATCATATGACACAGAGCGCGCTTGCAGAACGGCTTTCCGTCACGCGGCAGGCGGTGTCACGCTGGGAGACCGGCGAAACCACCCCGGACATCGATACGCTGAAGGCGTTATCCAAGCTGTTTGATCGATCCATCAACACACTGTTGGGAAGCCCCCGCCAATTGATCTGCCAATGCTGCGGCATGCCATTGGATGACGCTTCGATCAGCCGGGAACCGGATGGGGCGTTTAACGAGGATTATTGCAAATGGTGCTATGCCGACGGCCGCTTCGTATATCAATCCATGGAGGAATTGATTGCGTTTCTCGCCGATCACATGGCAAGCGAGACCTATCCTGCGGAACAGGTCCGCCGGTTCTGTGAGGAACAGCTCCCCAAACTCAAGCATTGGAAAACGGAGCACGGCAACGAAAACCAAGGGCAGGACCCGCGCTGATCGTTGATTGCACTTTGTAATTTTTCTTCAAACAAAAACAGAGGGTATACCCTTTCGGTAACCCTCAACAAGTATAGTATATCACATTCTGTAACAGGGCGCAAGAACTGCCCGATATCTTTTAAAATTTGTTTACCTTTGTGAAAAACCGTCAAAAAAAATAGATTTTTTTGAAATTTTCTATTGACATTTCCTATTCCAAATGTTATAGTTTAATCACAAAATAACAGAAGGACAAAACGCTACCTAATCGTTCTTCTGTTTAAATAGATTCTTATCACAATCGGAATCTATTAGAAAGGCGGTGGGTCCAATGGCAATTGAACATTCGTGCAGCAGCCAGATGGCTCGCTGTGGTTATCGTACAAACAATTTCATCTTGCATAGGTAATCGGACAGACGTCTCTATTTGGAGTGAATACGACAGGAGTCGACACTAGTGCAGCCCATAGGTTTGCGAAAGATGATTTGGAATGTTGCCTGTGCCGAGACTATGGAAAGCGAGTGAGTCCGATGGGATCGCAGGAAACGAAGCAGATTGCTGAATCGTTTGTTAAGTATTTTTGAAGGCGTGGATCCGAATGGGTTCGCAATATCCGAAAATCAAAAATTTCTTTTGTAAGCGAGTGATTCCAATGGGTGTTTGTATCTGGTAGTTTATGAAGTAACGTCATCATGGGGATGATAAAGGAGAATTCGATTCCGGATTCTCAATAATAATAAAAAAAAGAAAGCGGGTGAAGCCGATGGGCCTAGAAGAAGTGACCGTTGGTTTCGAAAAGGATTTTTGTAACGAGTCCTGTTTCGCAGAAAATGGTAATTGACGACTTCCTGTTGATGCAGGAAGTCGTTTTTTATCCCAGCGAAGATTGCGCCACATTCTTTCTCCCGCCTATGTTTTTCTTTCCCAATCTTTGATATACTAATCTTGATATCACAATCGTACCCGTTTGAAAACGGAGGGAGATTTTTATGACGATACCATCCAATCAAGACACATTACAGCAGGCAATCCTCGATTGCACAGCCGAACCGCAAACCCCGGATCAGCTCCTGCGTCAGCTGTCCAAGCGGGGCATCAAGGCGAACCGGCGCGAGATGCAGGAAGCTCTGTCCGCGCTGGTCGAGCGCGCCGAACTGATGCGCGCCCGCAACAGCCGCTATGCCCATCCGGAGTACTTTGGCTGTTTCCGCGGCACTTTCTGCGGTACTGGCCGCAGTTATTCCTTTGTCACGCCGGAAGGCGGCGGCGAAGATATTTTTATCCCGCCGCATCGCGACGGCGGAGCCTGGAACGGAGATCGTGTGCTGGTACACTATCTCGAAAAAACCGGACATCGGCGCGGGGCCTCTCGCCGAAACGAAACCCGGCGCGAGGCGGAAGTCTACCGCATCCTGGAAGAAAAACGGGAGGAGCTGGTCGGCACACTGGCGCTGCGCGGCAAAATGGTCGTATTCCGTGCGGACAACGGCAAATATCCGGACATCGTTATCGGCAAAAAGCACACGGGCGGCGCCCATCCCGGCGACCGTGTCGCGGTACAGGTGGTGTTCCGCGGCGGCGACAAATACCTGCCGCAGGGCGTTGTCGTCCAGACCTTTGGCGCGGCGGACAGCATGGAGGCATCGATTGCCGCCATCCTGCACGAAAACAGCATCCTTGATGAATTCCCGCAGGAGGTTTTGCAGGAAGCCGACCACATTGGCCCGACGGTAAGCGAAGCAGACTGCGTCGGTCGTCTCGATTTGCGTGACACGGTTCTATTCACCATCGATGGCGACAGCGCCAAGGACTTCGACGACGCCGTTTCTCTGGAGTCGCTTCCCAATGGCCGCTTCCGGCTCGGTGTCCATATCGCCGACGTCTCGCATTACGTCCGCCCCGGCACCCACCTGAACGAAGAGGCATTCCGCCGCGGCACTTCGGTTTACTATCCCGGACATGTCGTCCCGATGCTGCCGTTTGCACTTTCCAATGGCATCTGTTCGCTCAACCCGGAGGTCGACCGTCTCGCGTTTTCCGTCCTCGTCGAGCTGGATTCCGGCGGTACGCGCGGTACCGTTGCATTCCACCGCTCTGTCATCCGCTCATCTGCCCGTCTGACCTACAACCAGGTCAATCTGGCGCTGACCGATCAGCCCTGCACGGTTCCCGCTGCACTGATCCCTACGCTGAAACAGATGAATGCGCTGGCACACACGCTGCATGCGCTTCGCCTCACCCGTGGTGCACTGGAATTGAACATTCCGGAATGTGAAATCGACTGCGACGAACAGGGCAATGTCTCGACCGTCTCCCAACGGGAGCGCGGCGACGCCGAGCATCTGATCGAAGAATTTATGTTGCTTGCCAACGAAGCGGTCGCCGAGCACCTGTTCAAGCAGAGCATGGCATGCGTCTATCGTGTCCACGAAAGCCCCGATCCGCAGAAATTACAGGAATTTGCCCGTCAGGCCCGCCTGTTTGGGTTCCGCCTGAGCGATGATGACTTAAAAGACACCTGTGCTTTACAGGAAGTTCTTCACCGGTCCGAGGGGAAGGATTTCCAATACGCCCTGTCCACCCTGCTTCTGCGTGCCATGGCACGTGCCCGTTATGCCCCGGACAACCTCGGTCACTATGGATTAGCTGCAAAATATTATCTGCACTTCACCTCCCCCATCCGGCGCTATCCCGATCTGGTCGTACACCGGATGCTGGCAAAGCAATTGGACGGGCAGCAGTCCTCCGCGGACGACCGCGCCTTCTGCACGGAAGCGGCAGTACAGTCCTCGGATCGTGAGGTCGCGGCGGACAACGCGGAACGGCAGATCGACAAGCTGTATCAGGCACTGTATTTATCGCAGTTCCTCGGCGAGGAGTTCTCCGGCTATGTTTCCAGCGTGACAAATTTCGGTATCTTTGTTTGTCTGGACAACCTCATCGAGGGCCTCGTCCGTCTGGACACCATGCAGAACGATTGGTTTGAATATGATCCGGAGCGCATGATCCTGATCGGCAAACGCACCGGACAGCGGTATTATCTCGGACGCAGGGTCCGCATCAAGGTGGCCAACGCGTCGCCGACCTCCGGACAGATCGATTTTCTCCTTGTACCGGGCGAAACGCATTAACTCATCTGTAGAATAGAAAAGAAGGAGCGATAAGATTGCAGCTTATTACTCCTTCTTTTTCCGTTTCTCTCCGAAGTTACCTAAAACGGCTTTTTTCTCTCACGTACTGCCACGCTTCTTCCCAATTCTCTGGCCTCCTCCAGAGCCGCATGACCTGAAATATCTCCTTTTTTCAAAACCCCTTTTGCCGAAACCTCTCCCCTATTGCTCCAATGCAAAGCGGCGGCTATCATTCTGTATTGAGCAATCAGTCCGTCCATCTCATGATCGTCTTGACTGCCACAGACCGCAAGCAAAATCGACTGTTTCTGCGGCAGGGTTCTACTCAACAATGCATAACAGCGATCTACAAACGCCTTCATCTGAGAGGAAAACCCAAAGAAATACAATGGTGTCGCCAAAACGACAACATCTGCGTGGTCTAATTTGTCATAGATTCTCTGCATATCGTCACTCTGCACACATGCCCCATGATTTCTCATGCAGTAATCGCATCCCAGACAGCCGTGGATATTATAATTTTGCAGTGTGAGCTTTTCAACCGTATGACCGCTTTCCAATGCCCCTTCGATCAGCGCATCTGCCAAAGCGTCGGTATTTCCGCCCTTTCTCGGGCTTCCCACGAGAACGAGAAAATTCTTTTTCATGATTACTTCCTCCAGCTAAATTTCTTTACAAAAAAGTATAAATCGATATAATAGGATTGTAAAGTACGCACATTTTGGTTAGATACTAACCCAAAGGAGAGTGTAAAATGGATCGAACCGGCTGTGTCTCTACTGGTATCCCGATTGAGAATACCGACTTTGGCTATACGCTATCCGTTATTGGTGGAAAATATAAGATGATTATTTTATATTGGATCGCCGAATATAAGGTGATCCGGTATAACGCATTAAAGCGGAAGATCGGCACGATCTCCCACAAAACGCTGAGTCAGTCCCTTAAGGAACTGGAAAAAGATCACATCATTATTCGGACAGAATATCCACAGATTCCTCCAAAGGTGGAATATCGTTTGTCCCCCAAAGGAATCTCCCTCATTCCCGTGCTGGATTTCATGTGTCAATGGGGACAGGAGAACCGCCCGGATGCACAGGAATGACTGCCAATAGAAAAAGAGCGACCGATCGGCCGCTCTTTTTTTCATAACAGAATTTTTCCGGTTGTATTTTATGCCTGCATAATCGCACCGCACACAATTGCGGCAACCAGGCAGAGACCCGACAGAACAGAAAACAAAAGCTGCCTGCGGAATTTATGATCTACTTTCTTCTGTACCTGTTCCGCATCGATCGCATGC
The DNA here is from genome assembly GCA_030539335.1 of Eubacteriales bacterium. Taxonomy (GTDB): domain Bacteria; phylum Bacillota; class Clostridia; order Oscillospirales; family Butyricicoccaceae; genus Butyricicoccus_A. The sequence continues at coordinate 69,260 of JAUNSG010000009.1, forward strand.
TCATGCTTCACGATCTGCATTGCGCGTCCGTCGCGTTTGGCGGTGGAATATTCACTCAGCTTATCCGTCTCGACCTCCAGCTTGTTCCAATCGTGTGACAGGCGGATCACCAGTCCAATCGCGCCAAATACCAGAAAGCCAATCAGGAAAACAATCATCAAAATTTTCATACGATGTCCCCTTTGCTCCGAAATACAAGTCAGGCGCTGCACAAAGCAGCGCCCGAATACCATTTAGCTCAATACACACAGAATCAGCGACAGGATGACAAATATCACACAGAAGAATGTGGTGATCTTTGCCAGGATCGCATCAATACCCGTGTTTTTATTTTTTCCGTAAAATGTGTCTGCGCCGCCGGAAATCGCACCGGAGAGGCCCTGTGATGCACCCTTCTGCAGCAAAATCGTCAAAATCAGAATCAAACAGGAAACCACCTGAATTACGCCTAATACATTCAAAACCATGGGAAATTTTCTACCTCCATTGTATCATTGATCGCTTCGCCATGCCGAAGCTGTCTTTTTTTCATTCATACAGTTAATCTTAGCATATCAAGCCGCGCATTTCAAGGAGAATTTATCGCGAATTCGATAATTTCACCGCGTAAGCGCTTTTTTGATCGCCGACATCGACCGTTCCGCCGCCGGCTTTCCCTGTGCATTGCAGTATACCTTGCCGGTATGTACATCAATCAGGCACAGACGTGCCACACTCCAGCCATTGTCCGGCTCGTTCGGAGTGCACTCGCGACGGCATTGAAACCGCTTGAGCTGCTTCACCAGCTTTTTCTCCGGCTCCTTATCGATCAGCACCAACATCGTCAGCATCGTGTACATATGGGATTCCAAGTCCCACGGGACGACCTCCCGTGTCATCTTCCAGAGCGTATCAAAGTAAAAATTCAGCTTCTCCTCCGTCATCGTCCGGCACACATCGAGATACACAAATTCAAACGAGTTCTGCGCCCGCTGAATCGCCTTGATAAACATCATCTTGCGCGGATCGTTGTTGCCGTAAATCGCATGAGAGGCATAAGTATGTCCGTCAAATTCATAATTGCGCTGGATTGCAAACGGGCCGCGCAGCCCATTTTCCAGCTCGATCAGCATATCCTGTGCTGCTGCTGTAAAGTCCTTCATCATCCGTCACTCCGCCGGGTAAATTCCTGCCTCGGTCATACGGCGCAAGGCTTCCACTACGACCGGCTTATCTTCCTTATAGGTAACGCCGAACCACTGGGCCGGTGTATCCAGAACACGTGCCGTTGCACGACCCTCCTGAATCAGCGTGTCCACCGCAAACGGCAGATAAAATTCCGCCTTCATCGGATCGTTTGGCAGCTTGTTCTCCAGAAAATCGACCAATCCAGCTTCCAGCTCATCCAGGAACGACGGCGTAAAGCCCCACATGTTCATAGAAACAATCGTCCCCTCGGGGATGATACCCGCTTCCGGATCGGAAATCACACCATTTTCGTCACGGGAAATCTTCGTGCGCTCTGTGATCGTTGCCAGATTGCCGCTTTCATCCGTCTGACAGATGCCGCGCGCTACGGTTCCATGCTCAGTCAGTGTGTTTTCCACACGGTAACCAACCATACAGTAGCGGTACTTGTCGTCATCCTGTGCATCCTTGAGATAATCGTACATGCAGGAGAACGCTTCCGCACCATAGAAGTCATCCGCGTTGATGACGGCAAATGGCTCACGGAAGGTCTTTCCGACACAGTACACCGCATGTCCGGTGCCAAACGGCTTAACCCGTCCTTCCGGCGCCGTATAGCCCTCCGGCAGCCGGTCCATCGACTGGAATACATAATCTACCTGCATCAGGGATTCCGCATAACCGCCGATGCGCTCACGGAACGCCTCGATCATTTCTTCCTTGATAATAAAGACAACGCGGCGGAAACCGGCCTTCCATGCATCATAGATCGAATAATGCATGATGATCTGCCCATTCGGGCCGACCGGCTCAATCTGCTTGAGTCCACCATAACGCGACCCCATACCTGCCGCCATAACTACCAAAACCGGATTTGACATCGTCAATCCCTCCCATATTCTCTCATCCTTCTCCGAGCTGCTTTCCCCACTCTCGAAGTCAAAAATATTCTCTTTTATAATCAGACGAATCCCAGGATTCTTCCTGTATTATACAGGATTTTTTCTTTGTTGACAATGTTCCCTCTTGTATTCCCGCGAAAAACTTCATTCCCTGTCAAAAAACTTTTCCTTTTTGTAATATCTTCCGAAATTGTTCCCAATATTTCAGTTGAATCTTACTGGGAAAATGAGTATGATAGTAAGAACAAACTATCCCCTTCTCAGAAAAGGAGCGATCGGGTTGAAACCGAAAAAACAAAGACAGGAATACGACGACAACATACCGGATTCCTATGAAGAACGCATGCGACGACGGGAACTCCGTCTGCAGGGACAGGAAATCCCTTATCCCGAGGAACCGCAGCCTGTGCCGCCGTCCGGCAAAAAGCTTCGCCGCAGACGGTCCGGCCGAAAAATGCCACTCCGCAAAAAAATCAAACTGACCGTTCTGATCCTTCTGCTCCTGCTTGTGCTGGATGCCGTCCGTCTGATGGTCTGTTACCATTACGACAACACGAACGCCGCCGCTCTGTCGGTCAACGACGGTGTGGTCAACATCGCTTTGTTCGGCGTGGATACGCGGGAGAACGACTCGTCAATTGGCACCCGGGCGGATGCCATGATGATTATGAGCGTCAGTTCCAAAACGGGCAAAATCAAATTGATTTCCCTCATGCGTGACAGCTATGTGAATGTTCCGGGCTATGGCATGACCAAGTTGGGCCACGCATACAGCTATGGCGGCCCCCAGCTTGCCATTCAAACCATCAATGAGGCATTTGATATGGACATCTCCGAGTACATAACCGTAAACTTTGGAGAAATGGCCGCGATTATCAATGCGGTCGGCGGTGTGCGTGTCAACGTCACGAAGGCCGAACGGAAGGAAACCAACAAATATATCAAGGAATACTGCAACGAAAACGGTCTGTCCTACAAACGGAACCGCATCAAGAAATCCGGAGAGCAAAAGCTCAACGGCATTCAGGCCATGACCTATGGCCGCATCCGAAAGGGCAACACCGGTGGCGACTGGATGCGTGCCGAACGCCAATCCGTCGTCCTCAACCAGGTCTTTTCCAAAGCGAGCAGCAATCCCATCACGCTGCTCCGTTTCCTGAACGGGCTTATGCCGAATGTCACTACCTCGCTCAGCCGAACGGACTTCCTTCGTCTGGGCCTGCATTGTCTCCGCCGTGGTATGCCGAGCATGGAACACGCCCGTCTTCCTCTGGACGGCGAATGGGAATACAGCACTACCACGGACGGCATGTCCATCATCACCTTCAGTGATGCGGTTCTCACCACTCATCTGCACGAGTATATTTACGACGATATTCCTCTGGAGTCTGACGATACCAGTTCCTAACGATACAAAAAGAACGCACGGCGGTGAGCCGTGCGTTCTTTTTTGTGCGGCTTATGCCGCTTATGTTGGAGAGAGATGGAAACCCGGATGCTGTCAGTAAGGCCTCCCACTTTTTTGGCTTACTGCATCAGAGTTTCCGATTCCTTTGAGAAGGAGCAAATCGAATTTGGTCCGCAAGGAATTAGTTCTTGCGCTCTTTGCAGTAACGGGTGTGGATCGAATCCTCACGCCGTGCACGAAGCTGTGCATATACCAGACCTTTGAAAATATTCATATCAATTACCTCATTAAACAATGGTTATGGAAGAGAAATATTATTTGAGTAAAAATGCTTACTTGTTTTTGCACTCATTGCGGTACCGGGTCGAAATCGAATCGTTATTCCGTACCCGAAGCTGTGCGCAAATCAGACCTTTGAAAATGTTCATGTCAATCACCTCACGGAAACATGGTTATGGAAGATAGATAAGTTGCTTGAAAAAACGCTTATTTGTTCTTGCACTCGTTACGGTACCGAGTCGAGATAGAATCTTTGCACCGTACCTGAAACTGTGCGCAAATCAGACCTTTAAAAATGTTCATATTCAACTACCTCACAAAAACAATCGTTGTAGATGGCTTTTTATTACCTTCCTGATCAGGTTGATCATAGTATAGCAGTCGTTTTATCATAAGTCTATCCTCAAATTTCTACAATTAATTGTGCTGTCCTTTCAGTAATAACGCCCTTTTTATCACAAATCTTTCCCGTTTTCTTTCCCCAATTCACTCCTGTCCTCCGATTCATTTTATCACAAATCTATCCTATTTTTTCGTATTATCCGCAGTGAATCCCCCTATTTTTTCTTTTTATGAACCCAGGACGCCAAGAAGGCCTTCCTATATTTTAGTCTTTTTATGAACTCAAAAAATTTTTAATTATTATTTTTATAATTTCCCCAAATTGACTTCACATTTGTTATGAAATATAATAAAAGTAAATTGAGGAAAGTTGGGTGATTTTATGCAGTTTAATATTTCTATCCCGGAACAAAAAGACAAATCCCTACAGCTGCTGGGGAATCCACGTCTTCTCTATACCGGGAAGTGGGAACAGCCTTCCCTTCTTCTCCCACGCAATCTCCACCGCCACACCGATGCCGTGGAATTTGTCTATATTCTCTCCGGACAGGGCATTTGCGAACTGGATGGGAAAATCTATCCGATTTCCGGCGGAGATCTGATCGTTTATAACAGTGGCGTCCTGCACGATGAGCACATTTCCCCCAATGCCATCCCCATGCTCTGCGTTGCAGCAACCGGGATTCAACTGCCGTCGCTTCCACCGAACTGCCTGTTTTCGGAGGAGATCGAGCCGATCTTCCATCTCGGTTCCAAGGCACAGATGTTCCGCCGGTTAATCAACCTGATTTTCCAGGAAGCTGCCAGCAGCGATCCGCGCTGCGGCACCGCCTGTCAATCCCTCTTTCTGGCGTTCCTTCATATGACATTGGATGTCATCGATTCGCAGCAGCTGGCGAACCATCCGGATGCGGCTCAGGGGAATGATCTCGGTTACCGCATCCGTGCCTACGTGGACGCGCATATCAAAGAAAAACTCTCGGTTCAGGGGATCGCCAAAACCTTTGACATCAGTACCTCCTACCTCGCGCGTGTATTCAAACAGACGAGCGGCTCTCCGCTGACAACTTACATCCTTCGCCGCCGGATCGGTGAAGCGCAGACCCTTCTTCTCCACACCGACCATTCCATCGCAGAAATTTCCCGCGAGGTCGGATATGACAACCAGAGCTATTTTACCAAGCTGTTTACGCAGACCGCCGGGGTCTCCCCCCTGCGCTATCGGAAAATCTACGGCACCAGCTACAAAAATATGTCGGATTCTTCCGACGAATCCAAAGTATGACAAAGAATATGCGAAACCGGCCGATCTGCCATAGCCTGCAGATCGGCCGGTTTCTTTTATGGGATATATTAGTGGGATATCGATTCCTTACGCGATTTTTCGCACCGGAAGTACACCATAAATCATGATCGCATCTACACGTTCGAACCAATCCAAATGATCCAACGCCACCTTGCGGCAGTTCTTCCATGCTCTGGTATTGGATGGATTCTCACGGGAAGAAACGAAATCGGAAACAACCTGCGATGGGATCACCACTGCCTCCTCATCGACCTCCATTGCGAAGCACAGATCCTCTGCGTCGCAGATTCCAAACTCACGTGCCAGCAGCTCTGCGGTAAACCAAGCCTTCAGATATTCGGTAATCACCGCACGCGGAGATAACTCCTTCTCCAATGCACTGTACTCCATGCCATCTGCAAAAATACGGACACCCGGCATTCCATTCTCCTGCTTCACCAGCTTCATGCCAAATGTGCGGACACCTCGGGTCATTGCCGCCAGCAGATCATTGGCAATGACACCCTTTTCGGAAATGCTGCCCTTTTTCCTGTACTCACGCAGTACGTCCCGCAGCATCCGTTCAAATGAAAGTCGGTTTGTCTTCTCTACCATGTCTGTTTCCTCCTGTAATGGTCGGGAGTGATCCCAATTCTGTCGAAAAAAAGAAAAAGACGCAACTACCCTGAGCAGTTACGTCTTTGTACTTTCCATGTTCTGTTTCTATTCCATAGTTTATACTGTTTTCCCGTTTTCGTCAAGAACATTTTCTTGCATTATTTTTCGGTTTTTTCATCTATTTTTGTGCAATTTATCTTGTTTTTAATATTTTTACCCGTTTTATACTTCTGTTTGCTACGATTCTTCTCCCCCAGAAGGAAAAGGGAGTAGACACGCCTCAGCTCTTATCCGCCGGCTTGAAAATAAGCGCCGTCAGCAGGCCGAACAGGACTGCCGCTGTGATGCCGCCCGCAGCCGCCTTTGTGCCGCCCAGAAAAATGCCAAGCACGCCGTCGGACGATATGGCACTCTTTACCCCTTCTGCCAGCGTATAGCCAAAGCCGAACAGCGGAACGCTCGCCCCGGCGCCTGCCCATTCCACCAGTGGCCCATAAACGCCGATTGCCGTGAGAACCACACCCGCCACGACATAGGCCGTCAAAATACGCGCCGGTGTCAGCTTCGTCCGGTCAATCAGAATCTGACTGAGTGCACAGATGACACCGCCAACCAGAAATGCTTTTACATAATCCATCTCAGTTCGTTCCTTTCCCTGATTCCAAAACCACCGCGTGACAGATTCCCGGTACGCTTTCCCCCTGCTGTACCGTCGTCGGGCTCATCAACGCACCTGTGCCGGCAAAGACAATGCGCTTCTGTTTGCCTTCCAGCAGCTCGTCCAGCAGCACAGCACACAAAACCGATGCACTGCAGCCACAGCCGGACGCCCCCGCATGCGCATCCTGATGGCTGTCAAACAACATGGTTCCACAGTCCTGATGCACCTGCGTCAGATCAATGCCGTCCCGCTCGAACAGCTCGCACAGCAGCCGGGAGCCGACCTCACCGAGGTCCCCGGTGTAAATCCCATCATAGTCCTCCGGATGGGTCCCGGTATCGCTGAGCAACGTGCGGATGGTATCGTGTGCAGCAGGCGCCATTGCGGCTCCCATATTGTTGGCATCCGTGATCCCATAGTCCTGTACCTTGCCCAATGTGGCATGGGTCACCCGCACACTGGCACCGTCTTTCGCCGGCCCCAAAATGCAGGCACCGGCGCCGGTCGTTGTCCACTGCGCCGTTGGGGTACGCTGTCCGCCATAAGCCAGCGGGAAGCGATACTGCCGCTCTGCGGTACAAAAATGAGAAGAAGCACAGGCACAAACCGTCTCCACAAAGCCGCCATCCACCATACAGGACGCCAGCGCCAGGCTCTCCGCCATAGTGGAGCACGCGCCATACAGTCCGGCATAGGGGACCTTACAGCCGCGCGCCGTATAGCCGGAGGCGGCACACTGTCCGAGCAAATCACCACTCATCAACAGATCGAGCCGTTCCACCGGCATATCACACTTGTTCGCCGCTGTGTAGATCGCACATTTTTGCAGGTGCATCTCCGCCTGTTCCCACGTTTTTTCACCACACATCGTGTCGGGAAACAGCATATCAAATGCATGGCTCAGCGGCCCCTGGCTCTCCTTTTTGCCGCCCACCGCCGCCCATGCATAAATCTGCGGCGGATTCGCAAACTGGATGGTAGCCATCCCTCGCCTCTTCTCTCTCATCGCGCCCTCCTTTCCCACTTAGAACATCCCTGCCAGATAGAGTATCACGCCATACAGGACACTCGACGAAATGCCAAAAACCAGCACAGGACCGGCAATCGTGAACATCTTCGCCGCCGTTCCCAAAATCAGACCCTCGCTTTTAAACTCCAGCGCCGCCGACGCGATGGAATTGCTGAAGCCGGTGATCGGTACCAGGGTTCCTGCTCCCGCATGTTTTGCAATTTTATCATACAGGTGCATTCCCGTCAGCAGCGCAGCAATCGCAATCAGTGTGATGGAGGTCGCCGCAGCCGCATCTTTTTGCTCCAGACCGGTGTTCTTCCATCCATTCAGGATCAACTGCCCAAACAGGCAGATCGCACCGCCACTCAAAAAAGCAACCACCATATCCTTCCACAGCGGGGATGGGTCCGATGCCTTTTCCACCATGGACTGGTATTCCTTCGGGGTCAGCTCCATGTAAATTCCTCCTTTTTTGTATCCATTCCACTTTCCTAAAGTATGTACCGTAGTGAGGAAAATCATGCATGAAAAAGGGAAACCGCACGGTGTTCCCGTTTGGTTTCCCTGCGATCGTTTTTCCCCAGGCATCTCATAGCACCCGACTCAACAATCCCAATGCTGCAATAAACAATACCGTTATCCCTGCTGTTGCGCCAATAATCGCAATAACAGCAATCATTCTCCGAAAGGTTCTACTCAACTGTTTTTGGGGAATGTTTTCCGCGAAGCCTTTCCCCAGCAAAAGATAATCTGTTGTTACCCCGTAAATTTCTGCCAGCTTAATTACGTTTCCTATTTCGGGTTTTCCCTGTCCGCTTTCCCATTTGGAAACGGCCTGACGGGAAACACCCAACCGCTCTGCGATTTCCTCCTGTGAAAAATGATTTGATTTGCGAAGCGCCAACAGTCGTTCATCCAGTTCCAAATCTGCTCACCTCCTGCATATAACATAACAAAAACAGCCGTTGCATACCAGCATCAAGTGTGGAAACCTTGTCAACGATCCGTTGCACCGGCTTTTTTCTCAACGGTCAAGCTTTCCAAACGCTTGCAAATTCGAAAAAAACAGGCATGCAATCGCATGCCTGTCTATTCTTTGTTTCCTTATTCGCCGACCAGAGACTCGTATAGCTCTTCGTACTTCTTCGCCGAGGAATTCCACGAGAAATCTTTCTCCATGCCGCGGCGGACAATCCCTGCCCACTCCTTCGGCTGTTCATAGAATACCTTTTCCGCATAATAGATCGTATCGAGCATCTCATCCGCATTGTAATTGGCGAAGGAGAAGCCGGTTCCGGTCTGCTCATAGCAGTTGTATGGCTCTACGGTATCGCGCAGGCCGCCCGTCTCGCGGACAATCGGAACGGTGCCATAGCGCAGGGAGATCAGCTGGGTCAGGCCGCACGGCTCAAAACGCGACGGCATCAGCATGGCATCCGCTGCGGCATACAGACGGTGCGCCCGTGTCTCGTTAAACAGGATGTTGGACGAGACCTGTCCCTTGCGTGTCCACTCATAATGACGGAACAGGTTTTCATAGCGCGGATCGCCTGTACCGATGATTACAAGCTGGATGCGGGACTGCAACAGACGGTCAATCACCCACTCGACCAGATCCAGACCCTTCTGATCGGTCAGACGGGTAATCATCGCCAGCATCATGATCTCCGGATCCTCCGGCATTCCAAGCTCACGCTGGAGCGCCAGCTTGTTTTCCAGCTTGCCCTTGCGGTAGGTACGTGCGGTGTATTTCTTTGCAATGTGTTCGTCCGTCTTCGGGTTATACGCATCATAATCAATGCCATTCAGAATGCCCCAAAGCGAATCGGAACGGGCATTGAGCAGCCCATCCAGGCCCTCACCATAGTACGGCATGCGGATCTCTTCCGCATAGGTATTGCTGACCGTCGTGATGCGGTCGGCATAGACCAATCCGCCCTTCAGCATATTCGCATCCTTCTTGAATTCCAGCCGGTCCGGCGTAAAGATATGCCGCGGCAGCCCGGTAAAGCGGATGAGCGTCGGGATATCCCAGACACCCTGGAACTTCAGATTATGGATCGTCATAATCGTGCGGATACCGTGATAGAACGGGTTATCCTTAAACATTTCATGAAGGAATACCGGAATCAATCCCGCCTGCCAGTCATGGCAGTGAATGATATCGGGATGAAAACCGATGACCGGCAGCATAGAGAGTACTGCCTTGGAGAAAAAACAGAATTTCTGGATGTCCCACAACAGATCGCTATATGGTTTCGTTCCATGAAAATAATGCTCATTATCGATAAAATAATACTGAACACCGTCAATCTGACAGGTCATGATACCAACATAATAATTGCCGACATCGCCCAGATCCATGTAGAAATTCCCAAAATACGTAAAACGATTGCGGTACTCTACTGGGATGCAGGTATAGTCCGGAATAACCACGCGGACATCATATTTCTCCTTGTCAATGGATTTCGGCAAGGCGCCGACAACGTCAGCCAAACCGCCAGTCTTGATAAACGGAACACATTCAGAGGCAGCGAATAAAATATTTTTCATAGAACCTCACTATCCTTCCATGCTCTCGAATCTGTGCGGGCTTTACCTTTCTTGCACAGATTTCATCTACGCTTTGAAATTCTTTCCTGTGTTTTTATTATATACCAGCTATTATTTCAAGTCAACGAAGAAACCAAAAATACAGCCGCAAATCACGTGTCATTTCCTCATTTTTAAACATTTTGAACCACAAAACAACAAAACAAATCCAAAAAGTGTCCATTTTCCATTTGCACATAAATGCTCTTTTGCAGTATCTCCACGGCGTCAAAGACTGCCGACCGTCAGTCCAATTCCTCCCGTCAGATCGGAGGTAAAATACGAATACATCGCAAGCAAAACCGATACGAGAAGGATGATACCGACCACGAGGAACAGCACCGGATGGGAGGATTCCTCCTCTTCCGTCCAGTCTTCATTGTCCGGGTCAAATCCTTCCCAATCATCCTCTTCATCCCGCGCGGCTTCCTCCGCCCACTTCTGGGAATGGTTCGGAATGTATTTAGCGCGGGCATAGATCTCTGGAATGCGGATGTCCGGAATTTCGTCCTGCTCCTCCTGCGGCAGTGTGGCCAGCGCTTCCTCCACATTGATGTGGACTGTCCCCTGCTGCTCGAGCATACTCCGCTTTTCGGGTTCCTCCGCCGGCGTTGTCTGCTCCGGCTGTGCTTCCTCCGGCTGCTCCGCTTGGGGTTCTTCCACCGGCTCAGGCTCTTCCGTTTCGGTCTCCTCCGGCGCCGGCTCTTCCCGCTCGACTTCAACGGACACCTCTTCCGCGACCGTTTCCTCTGCGGAGTCCTCTGTCACGTCCCATTGTCCGGCTTCCGTCGCATCCGCCTCCTGCATCGCCTGATCGACCGCATCCTCTACGGATGGTGCCGGGGCATCCTGCTCCGCCGAATCCATCTCGTCCAGCTCGGCAACCAGGGACTGTACGAGATCCGCCATCGGTCCCGCAATCGGCTCCAGCTTTCCCTCTGTCTCTTTCCTCTTTTTATATTTTCTCTGTTTCCGCTCCCGCTCACGCTGCACCCATTTTTTACGAGCAAGCGCCTCCGGTGTCAGCACCTCGTCCCCGCAGGACGGGCAGCACGACGCATGTTCGGGAATTGGTTTTCCACAGTTTGGACAGTCCATCGTTCAAACCTCTTTCGTCTTTGCAAATATCGTTCTGTTTTCTATCTTATCGCATTCCATGTGGTCTGACAAGTCTTTCTGTCTTCCTTGGCTCAGCGGCAGGATCTCCCCGTCGTCCGGAATATGCAGCACGCCGCGGTATTCGCCGCGCTCCGCGCCGTATTTCTCCTTCCGATGCGGCAGGTCGTTGTCTTCGGTGTGCCACAGCACCAGGTGCTTTACCTGCAGCGAGTGCGCCAATTCACAGGCATCCTTCGCGGTGCTGTGATTTTTTTCATACGGCTGGAAACGCTCCCGATCCGCATAACAGCAGAATGCCTCATGCAGCAGCCAGTCGGCCCCCTCTGCATAGCGCCAGTTGCGCTTTTGCAGCGGCTCATCCCCGCCAAAACACAGCCGTCCGCCTTCCCGAAGCCGAACCTGAAAGCCGAACTGCTTCCTTTTCGTGGACCCAAGATCAAAGAAGGTGACGCGATGCCCCAGGATCTTCTTGCTCTCCCCGTCTTCGACCACAGAAAAAACAATGCGGTCATCCAGCAGCCGGTACAGCTTTTTCGTCGGGAATGTAATCTGACACAGGGTGTGCAGCTGTTCTGCCAGCTCCGCATGGCAGTACACATGCAGCTTGCCCTCATACTGCTTTTTCTTCATCGCCTGCGCGATCGTGCGGATGATCCAGATGACGCCCAGCACATGATCCGTATGGGCATGGCTGACAAACAGGTGATGAATCCGGTTCAGCGGAACCGCCATCTCCTGCAAAATACGGAGGATCCCGTTTCCGCCGCCGGCATCGACCAGGAAATAATCCTCGTCCGCACGCAGGGCAAAGCAGGTGTTATAACAATGGATCGCCTGTGCATTTCCCGTACCGAATACATAAAGCTGCTGCATACTGTCTCCTTACCGATTGTGCAATATCTCTGTCCGGATATACTCGAACGCCGCGTCCTCGCCCTCATCCGCCAGCTTTTTCAGCATGGATTCCAGCATCGCACGCGTGTTCGGATGCATCAAATAATGGGACTTGGAGTGCTCGTAATACTTCCACGGATCGCTGTCCTCATAGGCCGCGCCGCGGTAGGTCTTGCTCGCCGCAACACGGTCACAAAACATCTCCACCACGTAATTGGTCGGCATCTCCATGCCGCTCAGCGGGCTTTCCTCCCCGAGGGAATAGTCAATCCAGTATTCCAGATGATGTTTGTTGCGCCCCTTGTGGTGCAGCCATGCGCTGCTGTAGCCACGGTCCATGCGCTCGGCATTGTTCGGGCTCTGAAAACCCTGATAATATTTCGCACCGACGGCAAACTCCACCGGCGAATATTTGGACAGGTCGTGCAGCAGGCCCTGGCGGTATAGCCCGAGGCGAAAACAGTGCTCCCGCACCAAACGACGGTGATGGTTCACTGTCATGAGATGCTTGTACCATCCGGCGTTCTGTACCGCCTCCTGTACCGGCGCCAGCTTCTGCCGGATGGTGTCCATATTCAGGTCGATATCCACACGTCTCATGCTTCGCCTCCCTCACAGGCATGGACCATCTCTTCCTCCGCGACAAGAGCGAGGGACAGCGGCTGCTGCAGCTCACACAGCTTGGTTGCCGCCGGGACCGGGGACAGCTCGGCCCCATTCTTCCCAAAACGGCAGCGGCACAGCGCCCAGCGCTCCCCCTCCATATGCAGCTGATGTGCGACAAACCGCGCGGTCTGCGCCAGTGTAGTCTCCGGCGCCTGCAGCGCCATCTCCTCCATATATTCCGTCCGAAGAACGACGGATTGATCGTCCAGACAGATCAAAATCGCTCTCTGCTGTATCTTTTCCGAAATCGTCATATTTTGTGTGCCCCTTCCTCAAAACAACAGGTTGAGTAGACCCAACAAGAAGCCGACCAGTGCGCCCAGATTGACGACCGCATTCAGCTCCTTTTTCATCACCGAAAGCACCAGCGCTTCCAGCTCCTCCGGCGGCAGCGCCGCGATCCGGCGTTCCGCAACCCCCGCCAGATCCACTGCGGACAGGATATCCGACAGGCGGCTTCGAACCATCGCATGAACCAGCGAAACGGCGAGTTCCGGTAAATCCAGCGCGCTGTCCTGCATACGCTGCACGAGAGACCCAACCGTCCGGCGCTCGATCTCCTCCATCTCCTCACAGACAATCGGCGCAAGAATCATATCTCCGTTCTCCCGCACATATTGATTGATTTGGGATGCAACCGGCTGTGCAAAGCCGTCGAGCATCTCGTCACTGAGCATCATCGCCAGCAATGTTCCCTGTACCTTCTCCTTGACCGCGACCAGAACCTGTTCCGCGATCACACTGCCCAGATCCATCTCACTGAGCTTTTCCGTCAGATGATCGGTCACATCGCGGTACAGCGTCTCCCGCTCCATCTGATAGGATTCCGCCCCGACCGCTGCGGTCAGCAGGCTGCCCAGCTGCTGTTCATTCCCACACTGCGCTTGCAGCAGATGCGCCACCGAACGGCGGATTTTTTCATCCATTTCCTCCGACAGCAGCGTTTTTTCCAGCTCCTCCTGTGTCAGCAGCTCCCGTCCGACGACACCTCCCGCCGCCCGTGCCAAACGCTCCTGTCCCTTCGGGATAATTCCCGGGGTAAACGGCAGCGTGTGCCCAAACAGCTTGATCGGGCGGAGCGGACGAAACAGCATCTTTACGGCGATATAGTTTGTACAATAACCAATGACTGCGCCAATCAGCGGATGCGCCAATGTGGTGAGTATCATAGACATTCCTTGCTTTCTAAATTTAGTATCTTTTTTCTTATTATATACCCGCTCGGCGGAAAGGGCAACGATAATACCGGACCGATTTTCCTCATTCTGCCCTTCTTTCGGGGTATTTTTCTCATTTTTCCGGTGCTATCAAAGAAAATCTGCCCAATTTTCCGAAAAAAATCCCATACAAATTGACTGCCCTGCCTCTTCCCCTGGGAACAAAGTCATGGTATAATAATCGAAATCCGGGGATTCCACGTTCCATGGACATCCCAACGTCTTCTGCACAGACGAAACCCAATGATGTGAGACTTTCGTATCAGCCCCACACCGCCGGAACCAAGCGCCAGAGCTGTCGTGCAGAGCCAGCTGACGAGGCGGAAGTGATCGAATCCTTCGGCGGATGCTTCCCGACCGCGGCACACGGACGCAGGCGCCCTACAAATCGCCCGGACAACCGGACGGACAAAAGGGAGCGCAATCGTGCACGATATTTTTTCTGGAGGTACACTATTATGTGTGGAATCGTAGGCTTTGCCGGAAACCGTCCGGCTGCCCCTTTTCTCCTTGACGGCCTGAGCAAGCTCGAATACCGCGGCTATGACTCGGCCGGCATCTCGGTTTTCTGTGACCGCATTCGCACGGTCAAATCCCAGGGCCGTCTGGCTGACCTGCGTGCCAAGGTCGACCAGGTGAAAAATCTGAACGGCACACTGGGCATCGGACACACGCGCTGGGCCACCCACGGTGCGCCAAACGACATCAATTCGCACCCGCACAGCAGCATGAGCGGCCGTGTCACCGTCGTACACAACGGCATTATTGAAAACTACATCTCACTCAAGCAGGAGCTGGAGGCTGCCGGTGTAGTATTCCGTTCGGAAACCGACACGGAGGTGGTCGCACAGCTGTTTGACTACTACTACGAGGGCGATATGGTGGACACCCTGATCCGTGTCATCGGCCGCATCCGCGGTTCGTACGCACTTGGTATTCTCTGTTCCGACCATCCGGATCAGCTCGTCGCCGTCCGCAAGGACAGCCCGCTGATTATCGGTCTGGGCGAGGGCGAAAATTACATCGCGTCCGACATCCCGGCGGTTCTGGAGCACACGCGCGATTATTACCTGCTCGAGGACAACGAAATTGCCATTATCAAGGCAGATTCCGTCGAACTGCTCGACCTCGACAGGAAGCCGCTGCAGCGCGAGGTTTACACCGTTACCTATGACATTTCCGCGGCGGAAAAGGGCGGCTATGATTACTTCATGATGAAGGAAATCAAGGAGCAGCCGCGCGCCATGCGCACCTGCATCGGCTCCCGCCTGACCGAAAACGGTGAGATCAAGCTGGATAAAATCCGTCTGACGGAGGAGCAGATCCGCAACATCGGCCGCATTCATATTGTTGCCTGCGGCAGTGCATGGCATGCCGGCATTGTCGCCAAATATGTCATTGAGGAGATGACCCGCATTCCGGTCGAGGTCGATCTCGCCTCGGAATTCCGCTACCGCCGTCCGATCCTGTCCCGCAGTGATCTGTGCATCACCATCAGCCAGTCCGGCGAGACCGCCGACACACTGGCCGCGCTGCGTGAGGCACGCGCCAACGATGTCCACGTCCTGTCCATCGTCAATGCGGTCGGCAGCTCGATCGCCCGCGAGAGCGACGACGTCCTGTACACCATGGCCGGTCCGGAAATCGCAGTTGCCACCACGAAGGGCTATTCCACTCAGCTCGCGGTCATCTATCTGATCGCGCTGAAGTTCGCTGCGGTCCGTCAGACACTCCGTCCAAAGCGCATTGCTGAACTGACCCAGGCGCTGACCAAGCTGCCGGAACAGATCGAACAGCTGACCCAGATGGAAGATCGTCTCCGCGACATGGCAATCCAAAACGCGGACAAAAACGATGTCTTTATCATCGGACGCGGCATCGACTATGGCGCCTCGATGGAAAGCTCCCTCAAGCTCAAGGAAATCTCATATATCCATTCCGAGGCCTATGCAGCCGGTGAGCTCAAGCACGGCACCATCTCCCTGATTGAAGAGGGCTCTCTGGTTGTCGCGGTTGCCACGCAGGATGCATTGTACGAAAAGCTGGTCAGCAACGTCAAGGAGATCAAAGCGCGCGGCGCACACGTCGTCGCCATCGTCAAGGAAGGCTGTACCGATGTCGAAGAGGTGGCCGACGAAGTGATCTACATCCCGGTTACGGACGATCTGTTCACCTCCACCCTGACGGTCATCCCGATGCAGCTGTTTGCCTACCACATCGCGGTTGCCCGCGGCTGTGACGTCGACAAGCCGAGAAACCTCGCAAAGTCAGTCACGGTTGAGTAATTTTCCTAAAAATGTTTTCCACGCACTGTGCCTCAGCACAGTGCGTGTTTTTTTATCCCTCAGACGCTCCGTTACAAGCGCAGAAGCTCCGCTATATTTTCTCCCAATGCACGCTTGGCAACCTGCTTCGACGGGCTGACAAATTCGATGAGCTGTCTCGTCAGCTTGGGTTCTCCAAACGGCGCATCCGAACCAAACAGACACCGCTCCGGCACTTCGACCAGAGCGGTTTTCACGGAAAGCGAAGTAAATGCTGCGGACAAATCCAAATATGCATTTGGATTCTGTTTGGCAAACGCAATGACCTCCATCCAATTCGTCCCGCCCATATGCCCAAAAATCACCGGCACAGACGAATAGCTCCGGCAAAGCTCCATCAGGACTTTCATTCCGTCCAACGAAACCGGATGGAATGTGTGTACCCAGACGGGGAGTCGGTGATAATCTGCGGCTGCCCTCAGAATCGGTTCCAACTGCGCAACCTGCTGCTCCGATCCCGGTGTAAATTCTCCCAGCCCCCGGAAGCGATTCTGGATAATTTGCGTCTCCAGCCAATCGGCTGCAGCCCCCTCGGACAAGCCCAAGGGAACCGCTCCAAATCCATACAATCGATTTGGGGCGAAGGCAATCGCCTGCTTCACTTCCAAAATCGACTGTTTCATCGCCTCGATGCGCTCCTCGGGCGCATATCTGCCGGAGAGCAGACGGTACAGCACCTGCATCTCCCGTTCCATGGCATCCAGGGTGCCATCCGCTGCCTTTTCCACATGCGGTGTGGTCGGAAACAAAATCGTTTTGTCCACTCCTGCATCATCCATTTTCTGAATCTGACTTGCTGTGGGGAGCATCACATGCTCGTGGCTGTCAATAATCATACTGCGCTCATTCCTTTCGTGTATGGTATAATAACCGTAACACCAAACGAAAACCCAAACAAGAACGCACTTTTTTGACACATAGTATCTTTTTGGATACGGGCAACAGGAGGTCTTATATGGCAAAGGCAATGGCAATCGCCGAACAATGTCCAATGGAAATCGGTCTCAATATCCTGAGCGGCAAATGGAAACTGCGCATCCTCTGGCATCTCTCAAAAGGAGCGGTGCGGTTCAATGAATTGCAGCGGCTGCTTGGGGAAATCACAACCAAAACACTGACGCAGCAGCTTCGGGAACTGGAAGAGCAGCACATCCTCCAGCGGGTCGTCTATCCGGAACGTCCTCCCAAAGTCGAGTATTCCCTCACGGAATTGGGACTGACCATTTTACCGGTTTTGCAGGCCTTATGCGACTGGGGTACCGCCTATCAGGCCGCAGCCGCAGGAAAGTAGCCTCTGCGCCAGACGTCCCGCTCTGGACAATCTTTGCTATTTTCTTCACAATTTTTCTCATATTTCATCTTCTTTTGCATCCTCTTTTTCATAAAATTCGCTCTTACATCCTAATCATTAGCGATAATGACCGATTTGAACGAAAAAATTTTCCGTTTGCCTACTATAATGCACAATTACCACTGGAAATCACAGGACAATCGTGTTATACTGTCATTGTATTAAAAATAACACAATTACACAATAGTAAGGAAATTTGGAAAAGGTGGAATTCAATCATGGCTATGGAACTGAAAATGACTGGTCTGACTTCCTATGTAAAGGATTCAGAAATTGAAAATATGAATCCTTTGATTCAGACCTGCAATGACATGCTTCTCAACAAGAACGCGGTCGGAAACGACTTCCTCGGCTGGGTCAATCTTCCGGTAGAATACGACAAGGAAGAATTTGCCCGCATTCAGGCCGCGGCAAAGAAGATCCAGGAAACCTGTGACGTTCTTGTTGTCATCGGTATCGGCGGCTCGTATCTGGGCGCCCGCGCTGCTGTGGAGTTTGTCAACGGTCAGATGTATAACGCAGTTCGTCCGGAAGGCATTCCGGAGGTTTACTTCGCAGGCAACAACATCAGCTCTGCACAGCTGAACGATATCGTCAAGATCATTGGCGACCGCGACTTTGGCATCAACGTAATCTCTAAGTCCGGCACGACGACCGAACCGGCAATCGCCTTCCGTTTCTTCAAGGCTCTGTGCGAGAAGAAGTATGGCAAGGACGGTGCAAAGGATCGCATCTTCGCGACGACCGACAAGGCGCGCGGCGCCCTCAAGCAGCTCGCTACCGATGAAGGCTACGAGACATTCGTCGTACCGGATGATGTCGGCGGTCGTTTCTCTGTCCTGTCTGCGGTTGGCCTGCTTCCGATCGCTGCGGCTGGTCTTGACATCGCGGAGATGATGAAGGGCGCGGCTGAGGCGCGGGAGGCCTTCCAAAACGGCACCACAATGGACAACGACTGCTTCCGCTATGCCGCTCTGCGCAACATCCTGTACCGCAAGGGCAAGGGCACGGAAATCCTGGTCAACTATGAGCCGGCGCTGACCATGTTCGGCGAGTGGTTCAAGCAGCTGATGGCGGAGTCCGAGGGCAAGGATCTCAAGGGCATCTTCCCGGTATCCGCAAACTTCTCTACCGATCTGCATTCCATCGGCCAGTTCATCCAGGACGGCACCCGCAACCTGTTTGAAACCGTTCTGTGGGTCAAGGAAGCCCGCTCGGAAGTCACGGTAGAAGAGATGGACGGCGATCTGGACGGCCTGAACTATCTGGCCGGCAAGACCATGCAGTTCGCAAACTCCAAGGCATACAACGGTACCCTGCTGGCCCATGTGGACGGCGGCTGCCCGAATATCATCCTGGAGATCGACCGTGCGGATTCGTATCACTTCGGTTACCTGGTCTACTTCTTTGAGAAGGCCTGCGGTCTGTCCGGCTACCTGCTGGGTGTCAATCCGTTCAACCAGCCGGGTGTTGAGAGCTACAAGAAGAACATGTTCGCTCTGCTCGGCAAGCCGGGGTATGAGGACGCCAAGGCTGATCTGGAAGCGCGTCTGGCCGACTGATTTTACCGAATCACCCTATTCCTCACATATTACATGCCTGCCCCTCCAACGGCAGGCATGTTTTTTATCGGTGCCAACCCCATAGACAGAAAACGCCTCGGAATCTTTGGATTCCGAGGCGTTTTGACGCGTCCATACAAAAGAAAAAACGAAGGCACATCGCAGGAAAGCGACAGCATCTTCGTTGAACAAAGGAAAGTATTTTATACGATCGAACAGAGAAGTGGTATGCAGGGAATGCTCTCTCTGCCTTGCTCTGTATGTTTGCATCTTACCACGATTTGGATCGTTTTCCAATAGAAATCCTTCTGAAAATTCGGTGGAATTTTCCACATGCTTTGTGCAAATCCATCATTCCATGCTATCTCTTTCTATTTCCCCCAATTTTCGACAAACTGCCATATATTTGACGAATGTTCAACATTGAATATTTTTGAAAAAAGGTGTAAAATAGCATTAATATCGCAAAAAATGCGGTTTAAATCCAAAAATAGTTTCGAACTCTACTTTTTCTATTTTTCAAAACCACACTATGTGCAGGGCAAAAATACATACCCTGTCACCGGAAGAAGGAACATTATGAAGCTTTCCAAACCTGCCGATATGGCATCCGTCCGGACCATCGGCATCCCACGCGCGCTGCTGTACCATCGCTATGGTGTCCAGTGGACGACGTTTTTCGAGCAATTGGGGCTGACCTGTGTGCTCAGTCCGGAAACCGACCGGGCGATTATGGATCAGGGCACGGCGCTCTCCATCGACGAGAGCTGCCTCTCCTCCAAGATCTTTCTCGGCCATGTCGCCGCACTGATCGGCAATTGCGACGCCATCTTTATCCCGCGCATTGCCAATTATGGGGAGTACCGCGACATGTGTACCAAATTCCATGCGCTGCCCGATTTGACCCGCCATGCATTTCACGACCAGGCGCCCTGTATTTTGGACACGGAAGTCGATCTGACCCACAAACGCCCTGAAAAACCCGCCTTTCTGGAACTCGGCCTGCGCCTCGGCAAGACCAAAAAGGAGACGCTGCGCGCCTACGACGCCGCATGTAAGGCGCAGGAGCGCGACGAAAAGCAGCGTGCCAAGGCACTGCATGTGACACTTAAGAAATCCTCCGGCCTGCGTATCCTGCTGGTCGGACATCCCTATGTGCTCCGCGACGACTATCTCGGCACCCAGCCGGCTCGTATCCTGACCGAAATGGGAGCAACCGTGCTGTTTGCCGACGATTGGAGCCGCAACGATGCACGAAAGGCCTGCCGCTCGTTTTCCAATATGATCCCATGGATGATCAGCCGTGAGCTGGTCGGCGCCATTCTGTCGATGAAGGATAAGGTGGACGGCATTGTTCTGCTGACCGCCTTCCCCTGCGGTCCGGATTCCATGATTAACGAAATGATCATCCGCCGCATCAAGGACAAACCGATTCTACAGCTAACACTGGACGCCCAATCCGGTACTGCCGGTTTGGAAACCCGTCTGGAAAGCTTTGTGGATATTCTGCATTACAAGAAGGAGGGTGGCTATGGCAACCGTTCGTGAGAAAAAGGTCGCGTTCCCGCGCATGGCGCATTACAATGTCGCCATGAAATATTTTATCGAGCAGGGGCTCGGTGCCACCTACATCATGCAGCCGGAAATGACACGCCGCACGCTGGAAATCGGCAGCCGATACAGCCCGGACTTTATCTGCGCTCCGTTCAAGCACACGCTCGGCAGTCTGATTGAAGCGCTGGAATGCGGTGCCAATACCATCGTCGCACCGGGCGGTCCCTGCCGTCTGGCCTACTATGGCGAGCTGGAACAGCAAATCCTCACCGATCTCGGCTATGAATTTGAATTTCTGGACATCGCCGAGCTGCGCTATTCCAAGCCAAAGGATTACGTCAAGCTGATGCGCAAGCTGAATCCCAAGCTTTCGACACCAAAGATGCTGGCTGCTGCCGCGGAAACTCTCCGTCTGATCCAGCACATGGATGAGATCGAGGAGCTGTACCATCAGAACATGGGCTTTGAGGCCGAAGACGGTTCCTTCAAGAAAGCGTACACCCAATTCCTCCATGCACTGGAGCGCGCCACCAGCGGCAGTGATCTGCGCAAAGCCTATGCCAAGGCAAAAGACACCATGACGCATCTGCCGGTCAACAAGCCGGATCACCCACTCCGTGTCGGCATCATCGGCGAATACTACACGGTCATGGATTCGTTCAGCAATCTCAACCTGGAAGAAAAGCTCGCCAAGATGGGAACGGAGGTCCATCGCTGGATGAACATCTCCAACCGGAACATCGGTTACAACGAACAGAATCTGCTTGCCGGTCTGGGAGAATACAGCAAATATGTCATGGGTCCGACCACGGTCGGTACGCTGCATGCCGCTATGCGCTATGGCGAACGCCACTTTGACGGCATTATCCATGTCAAATCCTTTGGCTGCACGCCGGAGGTCGATGCCGTCCCCGCGATCCAGACCATCGGACAGGATTACAAGGTCCCGCTTCTGTTCCTGAGCTATGACTCACAAACCAGCGACACCGGACTGAATACCCGTCTGGAAGCGTTTTATGATATGATTTCGATGAGAAAGAAGACATTACGATGAAAAATGCATATTTAGGAATTGATATTGGCTCCATCTCCACCAAGGGTGTCATCATTGACGATGCCGGAAAAATCCTCGCCAGTGAATATCTCTGGACCGAAGGCAATCCGATGGAAGCCTCCAAAAAGCTGATTACCGTCCTGCACGACCGGTTGGACAACGACACCTATCAGGTCATGGCCTCCGGCACGACAGGCAGTGCCCGCAAGCTGGTCGGTGCGATGTGTCATGCCAGTGTGGTCAAAAATGAGATCACCGCACACTCGGTCGGCACCACAACCCTGCATCCAAACGTTCGCACGATTCTGGAAATCGGAGGACAGGACTCCAAGATCATCTGTGTGGAAAACAGCATTGCGGTTGACTATGCGATGAACACACTGTGTGCCGCCGGCACCGGTTCCTTCCTGTCCAGCCAGGCACACCGTCTGGGTGTCGAAGTAGAGGAGTTTGGCAAGATCGCCCTCACCTCGGAGAATCCATCCAACATCGCGGCTCGCTGCACGGTATTTGCAGAATCCGACCTGATCCATAAGCTGCAGATGGGTCACCGCCGCGAGGACATCATCGCCGGTCTGTGCCGCGCTGTCGCCACCAACTATCTGAACAACGTCGCCAAAGGCAAGAAAATTATCGGGCCGGTTGTCTTCCAGGGCGGCGTCAGCAAGAACATCGGCGTCGTCAAAGCATTTGAGGATCAGCTTGGCATGAAGGTCATCGTCGATGACAACGGCCATCTGATGGGCGCCTACGGCATCGCCATCATGGCGAAGAACAGCGGCAAGCGTGAGAAGTTTGACTTCAATGTCGCCGATATTGATTTCCAGACCCGTGAAGTCAACTGCGGTCACTGTGCAAACCATTGTGAGATCATTTGTGTCTACGGCAATGGCAAGCTGATCGATGCCTGGGGCAACCGCTGTGACCGCGGCGAAATTAAGGTTCGTGCGTGATTCCCTTTCTTTCCTCCCATCCGTCTTATCCCGTATAAGACGGATGTTTTTTTCATCCCCGGCAAAGCCCCTCTGCCCGGCCGTGTGCGCAGGGGGAACATTATGAAATTTCCTGCTAATTCCATGGATATTTTGCACAATTTTAAACTAGATATATTGTGCATATCGCCGTATAATAGGTGCGATCAAAGAAATCTTGGTTTTTTCTTGATTTTCTTCTGATAAATTTTGCATATCCACGGAGGCAGTTCCCATGAATCATATGACAAGTGGTTCGCCATTAAAAATTCTCATTACCTTTTCCCTTCCGATGCTGCTGAGCATGGTTTTCCAACAGCTATACAGCGTCATCGACAGCATTATCGCTGGAAACTTCATCGGTGTGGATGGATTGGCCGCAACCGGCGCCTCCTATCCGATCACCACACTGTTTCTCGCTGTGGCAACCGGTGCGAGTGTCGGCAGCTCCGTCGTCATCTCCCAGTTTTTCGGTGCAAAACTGATGGAGCGCGTCAAAAGTGCAATTTATACCGCCATTCTCACCCTGTTTTTCCTTGCGCTTGCTCTCACCGTCTTGGGCCTTCTCAGCTGCAATTTCCTGTTGTCTGTCATTGGAACTCCGGAGAATATTTTTGCGGACTCCGCCCAGTACCTTCGCATCTATGTCTGTGGTCTAGTTTTCCTGTTCCTATACAATGCAGCGACTTCGATCTATAACGGGTTGGGCGATTCCCGTACTCCGCTGTTCTTCCTGATCTTCTCCTCCGTGCTGAATGTCGTGCTCGACATCCTGTTTGTCACAACGTTTTCCATGGGCGTTGCCGGGCTGGCCTGGGCGACCTTTGCCGCACAGTGCATCTCCGCGCTGCTTTCCATCTTTACACTGCTTTTCCGTATCCGCACCATCCCGGTCAACGGCAAGGTCTCCGTCTGGAACCGCGGTCTGCTGGTCAATATGATGTACATTGCCATTCCGAGTATCTGTCAGCAATCGTTTGTTTCCATCGGTGTGTTCTTGGTACAGGGTGTCGTCAACAGCTTCGGCTCGGACACCGTGGCGGCCTTCTCCGCCGCACTCAAGATCAGCACCTTCGCACTCATGGTCATGAACACCCTGCCCAATGCACTGTCTAACTTTGCATCGCAGAACCTCGGTGCCCATGAGATCGATCGCGTCCGTCAAGGGCTGCGCATCTCTTTGGTCATTGCCGAAGTCATTATCTTGGGCGTCAATCTGTTGTTCCTGCTTGCGGCACCGCAGATTTTCAGCTTGTTTATCCCGGCGACCGAGAGCCGTGCGGTGATTCGAATCGGTGTCCAGTTCCTGCACACGCTCGCCCCGTTCTATTTCCTGGTCGGCATCAAGAACTGCTGTGACAGCGTCCTGCGCGGCGGCGGCGCAATGAAGCCCTTCATGGCAACCACCTTTTCCGATCTGCTCATCCGCATTGCCTTCTCCTTCCTGTTCGCCGGCAAACTCGGCTTCGCTTCCATCTGCTGGGCCTATCCGGTCGGCTGGATTTTCGGCACCCTGCTTTCGATCCGCTACTACCGCCTCGGCGTGTGGAGAACACACATCCCAGAGCCGCACAGTATGAAATCCCTCATTCGAAAGAAAGCATAATTCTCGAAAGAAAACCGCAGAACCTCCATTTGCATGGAGGTTCTGTTTTTTGTCCAATCAGATGTCCTTGGCTTTCATCTTATCCAGTTCTTCCTGCTGCAGTTTTTTGTATTTCTCCCTGCCGGTTGCCCAGTCCAGGAAAAAGATTGTATTGAGTACCACAAAAGGAAAGATCGTCTGTGTGGTAAGCGGTATTTTCCCACTTGCAAAGAGGCAGATCGTCCCGAGTAAAAGAAGCACCGGAAGGATACCACCCCAAAGGGGATTGCTCTGTTTGACACAGAGAAGATATTCGATCAGCAGCAGCACTCCGGCAACGAGAAAGCTAAGTAGCAATGTCATCATTTTTATTTCTCCCTTTCCTGTTTATATTTCTCAATAATGATTTTTGCCGTTTCCAAATCAATCCGTGAGTCGACGGCCAAGCCCTTGATGAACGCGGAAAAAGGTTCTTCCTCCTTTTGGTCGCCCATTTCAATCTTCTGAATGAGACGATCCAGGCGCAAACGAACGGTAGGATAGGAAACCTCATACAGCCTTGCGATCTCTTTGAGGGAACCTGACTTGAGGACAAAGTTCTTTAAAAATGTCAGATCCTCCTGTTCCAAAGCAAGGACCCACTGTGGAATTTTATCAATCTCCAATTGAATACTCCTTTCTTATCAATTTTAACAATATTGAGTATATCATAAATAAAATTAAAGTCAATAGAAAAATAAAAAGAAATTATTTTAAACCCTCTAGAATCATTCCATATCCAGAAAATAAATTTTAACATAGAAAAAAGGACAGATCAAATGATCTGTCCTTTTGGTGTAGGCATCGACCTATCTTCCCGGCTCGTCTCCAAGCAAGTATTGTCGGCGTA
>JAUNSG010000010.1 GCA_030539335.1 Eubacteriales bacterium
ATTGGCGTTGGCACGGTAACCACGCTTGTGCAGTCCGGCGCCGGAGGTATCCAGATACAGGGTCACCTGATTGTTCATGATGGCAAACTGAATCTGGCAGCGGGGACCAGTTTCCTCAAACCATTCGATCCCATATGCCTCCGAGAGGCTTTTGACGATTGCCTTTTTCACAATGCTCTGACAGTCCGGGACACTGTGCAGATCGGAGGAGAGCGAATAGCCCTTTACGGGAAAGGCATAGTCCTTTTCAATATAGTCCAGCCACGGCAGTTCATAGACCCCATCAAACAGCTCTTCAAAGGTGTGGGCTTCAAAGGAACCGATGGTGATCAACACACGCTCCGCACTACGAAGCCAAAGGTTCGCCCAAATCAGTGTCTGCTCATCGCCGGAAAAAAATACACGGCCATTTTCGACACGGACATCCTCCAGCTTGCCACCGTACCGCAGTTCGTCGCCCACGATGCCCTCCAGCCCAAACAGAGTTGGACAGCAAAACTCATATGTCATGGTTTTCCGCCTCTTTTCTGACAAATCATTCATACGCTCTATTGTACAATACTTCGTTTCTCCGCACAAGTAAAACCTCTCATCCGGATACAAAACAAAGGAGCCGGACGGCCGGCTCCTTTGAAAATATAACAGGATGAAACTTTTATTCTTCTCTTTTCCGTTCCCGGATTCCTGTACGGACAAGACGAACCATCGGAATCAGACAAAGCAGGGACAGGGCGGCAAACGCATAACAACGCTTGACATCGCGCAAATACAGCAATTCCACCTCGCTTTTTTCACATCCCGCAGTCAATTGCAGCTCCTGCTTTTTTTGCTTCCAGTTTTGCCGCCACCCCTTAAAATCCGACCACTGGGATGGGATCATCTCGCTAATCCACGACAGATCGGTATAGACATCCAGCCGCAGCAGCTTTGCGGAAATACCATATTGCCGGATCAGCCGCTCTGCGGCGAGCTGCCGTGGCACACCACCATCCCTCATGGCGCTGAGCCGGTTGAATGTCACATCCTCCAGCAGGTCTGTCCCCTCAACCAGCAGCAGCTGTTTGGGCTGGGGAATCACATCGCAGATCGTCCATGTGTGTCCGGCATATTGGACGGTCTGTCCCTCTGCCCGGCGGGTGGAGAACAATTTCTCCGCCAAACCCTCACTGATGATACATCCATCCTTTTGTTCCGGCTGCAAGTTTTTTCCGTAAGGAAGCAGGCAATGAGAGCTTCCATAGACCACGATGACATCTGTCTCTTCGCTCTTTTGATTGAGATCCGCAACGACAGTCTGACTTTCATACTCCCTCCACACTGCCACCGAAGGTACCTCTGCTTTTTCCATGGCGGGCTGAACTATTTCGGTCAGCAGTACCGGATCAATCGTCTCATCTTCCAGCAACAGTGTGATCGTCCCCATCATCCGGCTTTTTGCACACTGACCATAATACACCGCCAAGCCGGAAAACACGACACCAGCCAGCAGACAGAGCAGGAATCTTCCCCCGTTTGTCCTTAATAGTCTGCCAAGCGTACGCGATCCCCCTCCTCTACATACCGATCCATGTCCTCAATGACCTCGCTCTGTGCGTTCAATTCACTTGACTCAATCGCTGCATAGGAATCGTTCTTATCCAGTACGGTCACCTCTACTTTCCGCGCAATCGTCTGTGTGCCCAGTACGGTTTCCTTTTCGTCGATGACATAGACAAACGAGCGGTTGTTTTCCTGCGACAACGCCATAATCGGAACCGTACAGGAATATTTTTCGGAATCGCGCGTGAGGGTCATCTCTCCGCTCTGCCCGATCGACAGCTTTTTTGCCGGAACAATGACCGTCGCATTCAGCATTTCCCCTGTTTCATTTGCCTCCAGAGAATCGATCGTTACCCCCTCAATGTCCTGATCAGCTATTTTTACGGTGACCTCATCCCCCACCGAAACATACTCCGCATCGTCCTTCGTGATCTGTGTGACAAACCGCAGTCCAGCACGATTGTCCGACATCTTGAGGACCGCCGTATCTGCGGTCATTTGTCCCGCTCCTGTGATGATTTCCGTAATTACACCGCTCTTTGATGCACAGATCTTACCGTCCTTTTTCTTCAGACGCTTGAGCTTCTTCCATTTTTTATACAGGCTGTCCAGCGATCCGTTCTCACCGCTCGCATTTTGGGCGTCCTCGACCGCACGGCTGGATGCCCGAAGCTCCTCCTTTTGCGTCATGAGCGCCCTCGCATATTCCTCCTGCGCGGTGGAAACCGCCTGTACAAGCTGCTCCCCCGTCGCCTGGTCTTTCTTATCACTGCTCAGCCTCCGGTACCGCGCAAGTGTATCCTTGGCCTGTTTCACCTTTTGCGCAGCTACATTGACCTCCCATTGCATCTTTTCCCGCGTATAGGCATCGTCTTCCTTGGCACGTGCAATCCCCCTTTCCAGTTCCCGGATGCTGCTCGAAACGAGGTCAATCTGCTCTTGCAGACTATTGGAATCGAGCTGCATCAGGACGCTGCCCTTTTTTACACTCTGTCCGACCTGAACCGAAATGCTCCGCACCAAAATGTTCGGCTGGGTGAAGACCACACGCTCCTTGTTTTTCTCCACGACGCCGCCAACCGTGACGGTATGCGTAATGCGCCGTTCGGTCGGATTGACGACAACAACCTGCGCTACCGTAAAGGACGCTGCAATGCGCGACAGCACCGTACACACCAGCATAATCAATAGGAAAATAGCCAGCGCTCTGAGCCAAACGGTACGCGATTGTGATGATTTCAAATGGCGTAGAACAATCCTTCTTTCCGTATGTGATTTGGATGATTCGAAATGTCGCAAAGCAATTCCTCTTTCTATTCTTTCATTGCGGACGCCGCAATTCCCTGTTCCAGATAATCCTGTCCGCTCAGGAAAATCAGTACCGCCGGCACAAGTGCAACCAAGGAGGCGCACAGGGACACTCCGGCATTGTTCGACTGGATTTCCGGAAGAAACAGAGAGAGCGGCCACAGGTTTTTGCTCTGTAAAAAGGTCAGCGGCTGCTCCAACATGCTCCAGCACTCCAGAAAGGACAGGATCACGGCAGAAAGAATACCGGACGATCCCATTGGAACGCCAATATGGAAAAATATCTGCCAATCCGATGCACCGTCAATGCGCGCGGCCTCCAGAATACCTTTCGGAATCGAACGGAAAAACCGGTACATGACAAAGACCGAAAAGGTCGAAAACATCCCCGGCAGAATGACCGCAGCCAGTGTGTCCAGAAGATGCAGCCGATCCAACACCAGATATTCTGACAGCATAGTCACCTGAAACGGCATCATCATCAGGACGATACACAGCAGATAGAGCGCTTTTCGTCCGCGGAAGGAATAACACGCCAGCCCCCACGCTGCGGGCATTCCAAATAGAATCTGTCCCCCGACAATGCCGACACTGATTTTGACGGAATTCCAAAACATCGAAAAGAATTCCGGCGAGTCCAAAAACAACGCGACGACATTGCGCAGTGTCGGATACGCGGCGAGCAGATGCCATGAGGCATAGCCCTCCGCCTTTCCCAGCCCCGGGGCGATACAGGTAAAAATCTCCTGATTCCCCATCAAAGTCCCACTCACCAAAAAGAGCAGCGGGGCGATGGACAGCAGTGCAATAGCGCTCAGGGCGACAAGCCGGATTCGTCGTTTCATAGTCAGTCCTCCTTATCCCAGCTCCGCTGCAGCAGCAGAACAAATCCCAGGACGACCAGAGCGAGCAAGACCGAGCCCGCTGACATTTTGTCCACTGACAAATCCTGAAACCAGTTATTGAACACATGCTGCAGCAAATAAATGCTCTCCTGCGGATAACTTCCCGCCACAAGATAGGCTTCCCGGAACACTTTGAAGGTGTTTAGCACGGAAAGCACCAGGATTGTGAACGCAGTTGGGCGCAGATTCGGCAGTGTAATCCGCCAAAGCTTTGCCCATTCCCCCGCTCCGTCCACATCAGCCGCCTCATAAATGCTCTTGGGAATTGCGGAAAGTCCCGCTGTCCACAGGATCACATCGTAGCCGAGGTTTTTCCAAATATAGGTGAACACAAGCACACCAAACGCAGTCCCGGTGTTCATCCAGTCGGTTCCGGACAGATGCAGAGCATGCAGCAGTGCATTGAGCAGTCCCTGTGGGTGAAACACCAACTTCCACAGCAGCACGACGCTGGCCGCCGGGATCGCCAGCGGCAGCAGGTACATGCTTTTCAAAAGCTGTTTTCCGCAGATGATCTTTTGCAGCATGATCGCAATGCCAAGGGACAGGCTGAGCAGCAGCGGCAGACACACGGCGACAAATTTCAGTGTGTTGCCTGCTGCCAGCTGAAAGGCTGGGTTGCTCAGTACCTGTCTGTAATTATCCAGTCCGTTAAAGCCTCCCATGGCACGGGAGAAGGACCGGCGCACCACATCTGCAAATGGAATCAGATAAAAGATCAGTACGCCGATCATCTCCGGCAGCAAAAACAGCCACACTGCCGAATGCCGTTTGCCGCAGCGCTTCCGTCGCCTCATTCCGATAAGTACAGGTTGATCTTCTTTTGGATTTCGTTGACCGTCGTGTCCAGATCCTGCGTGCCATCCAGATACAAGAGGCCCTGATCCAGAACCAGATCCCGGATCACGCGGTCGGTAATCGACGGCTGCGTCAGGCTCTCCAGCTGCCTTGTCATTGCATTGATCTGCTCCTGCGTCATCGGCTCCCCTTCGATCGTCACCATATTGCCGTTTTCATCGGAAAACCCGGTACTCACCATCTGATCGCTGTTCATCATCGCATCCGCGCTGGACTCATAGGACGCGCGATTGGTCGCAAATCCATCCGTCCACTGGTTGCCGATGTCTTTTCCCAGCAGCATCTTGACAAACTGCTTTGCCGTCTCAGTGTCTCCACCGGAGACCACGCCCGTCATCAGATATGGGACAAACGACGAAACCGAATCCGTGTCGGCCGGTGCAAATTCAATCTCCGGATATTCCCTTTGCACGCTGTACATCAGCTGGATGTCGCCGAGGCCGGTCGGCGTTCCGACACTCATCTGACCGCTTCCGCCTACGATTCCCAGCCCATTCAATGTGCTGATCTTTATTCCGTCCACTTCGATTCCGTCATAGCCTTCCGCTTCCGCCTGCTTGTCGAACTCACTGTAATCGTCCAAATCATAGAGGCGCTTGGCCTGCGTCAGAAAATCTCTGAGCTTTTCCGCGTCAATGCTGTCCCCCTGCGTCCACGAAGCGGAATCCGCCTCGTACAGTGAGAGAAGGAATGTCTGTTTCGTATAACTTGAAAAGACATTTTTGCTGCTGTCCTGTTTTTTGAGCTGTTCCCCACGGTCCGCGAGCTTCTTCAGGCTGCCGCCTGCGGCAACCGTATCTGCGTTTCCGGCAACCAGCGAGCCGAAAAATCGAACCGGCATCACGTACTGTTTTCCATCCTGCTTGTATGCATCGCGGATATTTTCAAACAAGCCGTCCTCTTTTTCCACCGCATCGACCACATCGCTGATATCCTCCAGAATGCCCTTTTCTACATAGCTGTCCATCGGCAAACCGTCTAAAATCAGCACGTCCGGTCCCTTTCCTGCCATAATGTTTGTGTTGAGCAGCTTGATCGCATCCTCTGCGGTCACGCCGTCATCCCCCGTCATGCCGACTTCCAGCTTGACATACGTATCCGGGTTGCTCTTTTGAAACGCCGTCACAGCCTGTCGCAGCAGGGTGGATTCCGTCAGCGTGTAGACCGTGAGCTCTTTTTCCGGTACCGCCGCGGTTTCTGCGTCGTATGCATAGTGCAGCAGCTGTTCGCTGCCGTCGTCGCCCAGGACTGCAACAAAAATATTGTCGGTGTCCATCTGGACCGCGTCTAAAAATACAATACTCGTGTCATTTAACGAAACCAACGAACCATCGACCAACTGTTCGTTGATGCTTCCGCCCAGCTTATGGGTGAAAATGCCTTCGTGATTGACAAACAGGATGCTGTCATCCTCACCGGCGGCAAACGCCATCGGCAGTCCGATTTCCGTGCTTGTCGCAAATGCGTAGTCATTATTTTTGACCACATCACTCAGCGCGCCGTCGGCGTCCTCCGACTTGCCGCTCTCCGTGTCGATCATCCGCACGCCGTCCTCATTGACCGCAAACAGCGTCTTTCCCGCGATGCCGCAATACTCGGTGCTCACACCGTCATCCTGACCAATGGGAGAGCACTTTCCCGTATCCAGATCGACAGCCAGCAAGTCATGGTTGACATCGACGAGAAACAGCGAACCGGATTCATCGCGCACTATTTGTAAAATCATATCCTGCTCGTCCGGCAGCGTAAGCTTCTGTTTCGCTATGTCGCCCTCCACAGGGATCTGATACAACGTATACGAAAAGGAATAGTCCCCATCGTCTTCGTTTGCCTCAATGGAAATCACCGAGGCCCCGCCATCCGGCGCCATCACGGATTGCGCCACATCGGGCGTCTCTTCCTCGCGGACGGTCTCCCATGTCTGCCCCAAATCGGAGCTGCGCAGCAGACAATACGTTACTTTATCTGCCTCTTGGTCGTATAGGATTCCGCCTGCCCCCAAGCTGCCGTCGTCCAGCTTGGTAATGGTTTGCAGCTGGAATCCTTCGGGCAGCTCGACTTCACTTTCCAGAAACCGTCCGGTTTCCCCCTGCCCTGCACTTCCGCCCCCGCTGTCTCCGCCGCATCCGACCAGCATCCCTGCGGTCAGAATAGCCGCCAATAGCAGAGCAAAAATACGTGTGAATGTTTTTCGGTTGTGTTTCATTCATAAGACCTCCCCTCGTGTCTGTGTCTATTGTAGCAGACGAATCTTTAAAATTCCTGAAAACAACCTTAAAGTTTCCTTTGTTTTGCTGCAACACTTCCATTCCTTCACTCCGACAGATACAGATTGACTTTCTTCTGGATTTCATTGACCGTAGTATCCAGATCCTGCGTGCCATCCAGATAGGAGACACCCTGCTCTACGATAAGGTCACGAATCACACGATCGGTCATTGACGACTGCGTCAGACTTTCCAGTATCGCCGTCGTCGTGTCAATTTGTTCCTGGGTCATCGCGCGGTACCAAATTTCCAAAGTGTTTCCTTCTCCATCCATATATGTCGCTGCGCCGAGATCCTCCTCTTTGTTCATAACCTCCTCGCAGTTTGCTTCATATGAGGCGCGGTTGGTCGGGAATCCATTGTCCCATGCATCGCTGATCTCGCTGTCCAGCAGCATCCGGACAAATTGTTTCGCCGTCTCGGTATCTCCTCCGGAAACAATCCCTGTCATCAGATATGGGACAAACGTCAAAGCTTCCTCGTTGTCCGCAAGGGCAAACCCAGTATCCATCTGCTGCTGTGCGCTGTAAAGAAGCTGAATGTATCGCAGACCGCTCATCGTGCCGACGCCCATCTGTCCACATCCCGGGCCCTCTGCCAGCACTTGAAATAGATCCACGGAACCAGATTTTACACTGTCTTCCTCCAGCCCGGTATCACCAGCCGCCTCGATCCGTTCATCATATCCGCTGTAATCATCCAGATCGTATAAACGCTTGGTCTGTTTCAGAAATTCCTTGAGTTTTTCACTGTTGATCTGCTCTCCGTCTGTCCACGAAGCGGAATTGACTTCCATGAGATAGACCAAAAACTTCTTTTTGTTGTAAACCGGAAGAACATTTGCCTGCTCTCCCTGCTCTGCGAGCTGCTCCGCCCGGTCCGCAATCGTTTCCAGACTGCCTCCTGCGGCGACGGTCTCCGTGTCTCCCACAATGACCGGGAACAAAAACCGAACCGGCATGACATACTGTTTTCCATCCTGACGGTAGGCGTCACGGATGTTGGTAAACACGCCATCCTCTTGCTCCACCTCATCGACAATGTCGCTGATATCTTCTAGGATCCCCTTTTCCACATAGCTATCCATCGGCAGGCCGTCCAGTATCAGGACATCCGGCCCATTTCCCGCTAAAATATTGGTATTGAGCAGCTTGACCGCATCCTCTGCGGTCACGCCGTCATCCCCCGTCATTCCGACTTCCAGCTTGACATACGTATCCGGGTTGCTCTTCTGGAACGCCGTCACCGTCTGCCGCAGCATCGTGGATTCCGTCAGGGAGTAGACTGTGATCACCTTTTCCGGTACCGACGAAATTGTGGCATCGTATTCATAATGCAGCAGCCGCATCGCCACATCGCTGTCACAGATTGCGACAAAGAGATTTTCTGTGTCCAGCTGGACGATATTCAGGAAGCCCATACTGGTGTCACTGATCGAGCCAAGTGTTCCATCCACGAGCTGCTCGTTTACACTTCCGCCCTTCTGATGGGTGTAGATGCCCTCGTGATTGACAAACAAAATGCTGTCGTCCTCTCCGGAGCCAAATGCCATCGGTATACGCACTCCTTTTGTGGTCACGGCCAGCGACGCATACTCTGTGTTCTTGACCACATCATCCAGCGCTCCGTCCGTCTCCTCCTTCTCCCCGCTCTGCGTGCCGGCCAGCAGGACGCCATCCTTGTTCACCGCACACAACGTCTCTCCTGCTATGCCGAAATAGGGTGTGCTCACGCGGTCTCCCTGATAGGCGGAGAGGCATTTGCCTGTTTCCGGATCAATTTTTAACAAATCATAGTTGCCATCCACCACGAATAAGGTGCCGGATGCATCGCATGCGGCCTGTGCAATATAATTATACTCTCCATCTTCTCCGTCCGGCAGCGTGATTTGCTGCTCGCTTATCTCGCCCTCCGGAGACACCTGATACAACGTCTCAGTAACGGTTTCCTCGCCCCACTCCGACCGAATGATATATCCGGTGCTGTCCGGTGCAATCGCAGAATAATTAATGTATGATTCTTCTTCCTCCCAGTCGGTATCCATCGTCCAGACCGTCTCCCATGTCTGACCCAGATCCGTGCTGCGCAGCAGACAATAGGTGGTGTCTGTCGTTCCCCCCACTCCCAGGCTTCCATCGTCGAGCTTCGCAATGGTTTGCAGAGAAAATCCCTCCGGCAGCGCGATTTCTTTTTCCAGAAACCGTCCGGTCTCTTCTTTTGCACTTCCATCCCCGTTGTTTCCACCGCAACCGGCCAGCATTCCGACTGCCAGTGCCGCCGCCAACAGCAGCGCAAGTATGCGGTTTTGTGTCCATCTCGTTCGTTTCATACACAATTTCCCCTTCCATATCCATATTTTGAATATATTGTATCAAACAAATCTTTAAATTTTCTAAGAATTCCCTTTAAACTCTCTTTAATTTTTCTATTTTAAAGATTACTTTAAGATAGATATGCTATAATGCAAGCAACAGGAGGTATCACTATGCAGATATTATTGATTGAGGACGATGTCAGTCTGTGCGATACGCTGCGCTTCCAGCTCAAACAGGAACAGCACACCGTCGATGTTTGTCACGATGGCAGTGACGGGCTGGATCTGTTTTTGCAGGACAGCTATGATCTCGTTCTGCTCGACCGGATGCTGCCGAACAAGAGCGGTCTGACGATTCTAAAGACGGCACGCAAGGCGGGCATCCAAACCCCGGTCATCGTCATCACTGCACTCGGCGAGCTGTATGACCGTGTGGAAGGGCTGGACAGCGGCGCCGACGATTACATTACAAAACCGTTTGCATTTGAAGAGCTGATGGCACGCATCCGGTCTCTCGGCAGGCGAAGTGGGAAATGGACCAGCTCTTCCCTGCTTGCCCTCGGTGATATCCAGTATGACTGCGACCTGCGTCAATTGACCGGCCCTCAAACGAGCATCCAGCTCTCCGGGCGGGAAGGGCGGCTGCTTGAGGTGTTTTTGCGCAGTCCGGACACCGTACTGCGGCGCATGGTTCTGCTTGCCCGCGTGTGGGGCTCCGATGCGGAAGTCGAAGAGAGCAATCTGGATACTTACATCCACTATCTGCGCAAGCGGCTTCGCTATGTCGGCAGCGCTTTTGCCCTAAAGACCGTGCGCGGGGTCGGATATCTGTTGGAAGCCGGCCATGTTTAAGCAATTACACATCCGTTTGACCGTATTTTTTACCCTGGTCACCAGTCTCATCTTCCTGCTGCTCACCGGTGTATGCCTGCATTTTGCCGAAAGCAGCATCCGACAGAGCAGCTATACCTCTTTTCTCACCCGATTAAACTCCGTGATCGTACATTTGCAGGAGCAGGACAGCATTTCCCACCAATGGCTCAACCAGATCCAGCAGGGCAATGTATTTCGCCTGTATCTCTATGACAACGGTATCCCCCTGGCCTATCAAGACTATCACTCATCCGAGGAAGAGGAAGCGCTGGTGCAGGAGGTCGCCGCATATGCCAAGAAGACCTACAACATCGATATTTTTAATCCGGCCTATCTGCATATCACTTCCCACACGGAGTTTTCCTTTGCGCCGTCGTCCGGTCAGCAATACGAAGTATCCGTCGGTATTGTCCCCAACACCAACGGCTCACTGAGCTTTCTCGTATTGTCCTCCCGGGCTGAGCAAAATCGGCATCTTACCCGTCTCCGCTGTATTGTCGGCACAGCGGACCTGTGTGCGATTCTTGCGCTCGCCGTGTTCGCATGGCGGTTCACGGCTCATCTTCTTGTGCCACTGTCGGAAAATCAGAAAAAACAGATGCATTTTATTGCATCCGCTTCCCATGAGCTGCGCACCCCGTTGTCTGTGCTTCTGTCCGGATTGGAGTCCATCGCCAAAACGCGCGACCCAGACAAGCAGGCGCATTTCATCCATCTGATGACCACGGAGGGACACCGCATGCAGCATCTGATCGACGATATGCTGCTGCTTGCAAACGCGGATTCCAAAACGCTTCCTGTGAGCCGGAAGCCGCAGCAGCCGGACGAGCTGCTCTTGCACGTCTATGAGGCTTTTGAGCCCCTCGCACAGCAGAAGAATATTTCGTTTTCGTTGTCGTTGCCCGAAGCATTGCTGCCGGACTGCCTTTGCGACCGGGAGCGAATGATCCAGGTATTTTCCATCCTGACGGACAACGCGCTGTGCTATACCCCAGCCGGCGGAACCATCACATTATCGCTTTTGGACCGGGCTCATGTATTTGAATTCCGCTTCTGTGACACCGGATGCGGCATATCAGACGAACAAAAATCCATGATTTTCGAGCGCTTTTACCGCGCGGATGCGGCACACAGCGACAAAAGTCATTTTGGCCTCGGCCTGTGCATCGCCAAAGAGCTTGTAACGGCACAGGGAGGAAAAATCCGGGTCGAAGATGCACCCGGAGGCGGTTCATGCTTTGTCGTGACGCTGCCGCACCCACAGTAGAGGAATAGAAAATGCTTGTTCCGTTCCCAGATTCTGGTGTTCGGAACAAGCTTTCTTATGTCAAGCCCACACTGGCGGTCAAAATTATTCCTCTGTCCGCCTGGAATCTTCCCTTTGATTTTCCGCAGTAATGTGCTATACTAAATTTATTCCTGCTGTGAGGTGACATTATGATTCGTTATGGTTTTATCCGTACCAAAGATGAGATTAAGTTTTTATTGCTGACCTGTATGACCTATTTGCCATTTCCAGTATCTTATGATGCCATTGTCGACATCTGCACCTGGTGTGATGACGGTTTTGGTTACTTCGAATTGACGGAAGCCTTTTCCGAGCTTCTGGAATCCGACCATGTGGACCGGCTCACCGGCGATTCCGATGACCTGTTTTCCATCACAGAAAAGGGACGCGAAACCGCTCAGGTATTTGCCACCCGGCTTCCCTATACCGTTCGCGAATCCGCAGAATTGTCCGCCCTCCGCGTCATCCGCAAGATTCGCCGCGATGCCCAGGTAACGGCTCATACGGAAAAACGGGACGAGAAGGATTACGTGGTCACCTTAGAAATGAAGGATGTCTTCTCGATTCAGATGAATGTAGTCAGTGAGTCACAGGCTTCTCTGCTGGAGCAGAATTTCAAGAAGCATGCGGAGAACATCTATCAGGATCTGCTCTCTACTCTGACCCGAAATTACGACGAGGAATAAATGTGCACGAAAGGACGGGACTTCCCGTCTTTTCTTATGATAATCCAAAAGAAAGGAACGAATTCTCCCATGTCCCAAAAAAGCAAAGGCATTCTGTTTATCGTCATGTCTGCCTTTTTCTTCGCGCTGATGAACCTGTTTGTCAAGCTCTCCGGCGATCTCCCATCCATGCAGAAGAGTTTCTTCCGCAATCTGGTCGCGTTAATCTTTGCACTGGTCATCCTTCTGCGCTCGGAAGAAAAATTTGCCTTCCATAGAAAAAATCTGCCGATCCTGTTTGCACGCTCGATCTTTGGTACCATCGGTATTTTGTGCAACTACTATGCAGTCACCCATCTTCTGCTTCCGGATGCCTCCATGCTCGGCAAGCTCTCCCCGTTCTTTGCCATTTTGGTGTCCTATCTCTACCTGAAAGAGAAAGTCACACCGATGCAGGCGGGTTCGGTCGTGATTGCGTTCATCGGTGCGCTGTTCATCATCAAACCGGGCTTTACGGCCTTTACTCAATTTTTCCCGTGTATTATCGGCGCTCTCGGTGGCCTCGGCGCCGGTACCGCCTACACGATGGTACGCAAACTGAGTTTAAACGGAGAACGCGGACCGTTCATCGTCTTTTTCTTCTCGACCTTTTCCTGTCTGTTCTGCCTTCCCTATCTGCTGCTCTTCTACGCACCGATGTCGCCCTACCAGCTCGCCATGCTGCTCTGTGCCGGTCTGGCAGCATCCGGCGGACAATTTTCCGTCACCGCCGCCTATTCCAATGCACCTGCCCGCGAATTGTCCATCTACGATTACTCTCAGGTCATTTTCGCGGCAATCATGGAGCTGATGTTCTTCCAACAGCTTCCGGACGTCTGGAGCGTTGTCGGGTATATCATCATCTGTGGCATCTCCATCTTCATGTTCTTTTACAACAGACGGCAGCCGGCGTAACGTGAGACCGAAGCAATCCAATTCCTATGAAAATGCTCCCTTTTCCATCGAAAAGGGAGCATTCTATATATCCAAAAGTAATTTTCCAAATAACATTGCAGACATTGGCTTCATGTTTTCCTTCGCAATTCCTCGATTTCCAGATCGACAAACCGCGCGATCATCTCCCGATACAGAGCTTCCATCATATCCGGATCCGCTCCATATTCTTCGGCGCGATTCCGGACCTTTTGGATCACGGCGGCTTCACGCGCGGGCACTCTGACGCCCTCTTCCTCATTCTTAAAGGAAACCACTTGCATCACGTATTTTCCCCGTTCTGCAATCAATTTCACGATTTCTTCATCGATTCGGTCAATCTGTTTTCTCACTTCTTCTAAACTATCGCATTTGATCATTTTCTGCAAACTCCAATCTTTTGAATCATCATCCAATGCAAACAAAACCTTTTCATACTCTTTTACATAATATCGAATGTTCTTCCTGCCCTTTTGAATGATGCTGTGTCCCTCGGCCTCCAACCTTTCTTTTTGTGCTTCGACACCACCGGGATACTTGGGGTTGAGTTCCCCATCCGCTTTTAACGTCCTCCAATAGGGCGTTTTGTCCTGCTCCCGCTGATGGCTTGCCCAAGCTGCGATGGATACAAAAATTCCGGCGGTAATCGGTTCCGTAAAATCTGCGCCGTGTTTGCGGGCAAAAAATTCTCTGATTTTCCCAACCGTGATCACCTTGCCATAAGGAATGCGTTTCATGACTGCGTCATACGCAATCGGCGGGGCAAAGTACATCTGGTCTCCACCATATTTCTCAATGCTCTTGCGATCGGTAATCGTTTGAACCTTCGGCATATCCTTGTTGTCATGCAGCATTGCATTAAAATCTTTTTTGTCTTCCTTTGCCATATCCTGCACCTCCTGCCATAAGCATACCCGAATTCCTCCAGCATTGCAATGAGACAGTTTTCTTTATTTCTCCAATTCTTTGGAGAATTTAAAGTGGGAATGCTGCATCCCTTGCCGGGAATAAAACCGGTGTGCATCCCTTCTTCGCTGGTTGCAGTCCACCTCCATCTGTCGGCAGCCTCTCTCCTGCGCAATCCGGCAGGCCCGTGCGAACAGCTCTTTCCCCACCCCTTTGTTTCGCTCCTCTTCCGTGATCGAAAATTCCAGGATTTCGGCTACCTTTTCTTCATGATGCAATTGCTCTTCCAACCGAAGATTTAACATCCCAATCACATCCCCACCGCGTTCACAGACCAGACAATAATAGCGCTTGTCCTGTAATTGTGCCAAATAAATTCGTTCAAAATTGGCATACGGCAATACGTTCTGTTCCAGTTCACAAATCAGGCGGTAAACCGCAGAACAATCCTTTTCTGTGCTCTTCCGATACTGCATGTTTTATCCCTGCCAGCCGCGCGCCGAAGGGTCCAGCATATCCGCCGCCGAATACAGCAGCGCATTGCACACCGCCGCCGCGATCGTGCTTCCTCCTTTTCGCCCCATCGCTGCAATTGCCGGAACATCATATGTCTCACAGGCCGAGAACAGTTCTTCCTTGCTCTCCACAACATTTACAAAACCGACCGGCACGGCGACAACCAGCGATGGACGCAGGCCGTCCCGAATCAATTCGGACAAGCGGATGAGCGCTGTCGGTGCATTGCCAACCGCAAAAACCGCATCCGGGTACTGCTGTGCCGCATATGTCATGGATGCCACTGCCCGGGTCGTTCCCTCCCTCTTTGCCAGTTCGGCAATGGCAGGTTCCGCCATAAAGCAATGCACTTCACCGCCAAAGCGCTGCAATGCCAGCTTGCTGACGCCGGCGCGGGTCATGTTGGTATCGGTCACAATTCCAACCCCGTTTCGCAGCGCCTGCATACCGCGCATAACCGCATTGGGAGTGAACCGGAGGGTCTCCGCATACTCAAAATCCGCTGTCGTATGAATCACACGGCGGACAACTGCCTGATGCTCCTGCGGCACTGCAATGCCGCGATCGTGCATCTCCTGTGCGATAATGCGCATACTTGTGCGCTCAATATCCGCAGGCAGTGTGTGTTTCCTCATACGTCATCCCTCCCGTTCTGCTCGTTCAGCATGTGATAAATCGCCTCCATATCCATGGCGTTCCGCACACCCTCTGCCAGCCGATCGTATTGCTGGTCTGCATAGTCCCGTCGTGCGATCGGTTTTATCTCCTCCGGCGTGAGGCCCTTTTTCTCACAGAGAACATGGACCAGGCGTGCGGTCACCTCCCCAGTGTCAAACAGGCCATGCAAATACGTTCCAAACACCGAGCCGCAGACACAGCCATCCGGTGTGCCATCGGCAAGCAGGGCAAAGGGTTCGCCGTGTACCACCGTCTCACCCATATGGATCTCATATGCATCCAGCTTGGCCCCTGCCCACAGCGCCGCACTTACGGTTCCCTGTACACGGGTTCGTGTTTTCTCCTTTGTAAAGGTCGTCCGAACGGGAAGCAGTCCCATTCCCTGTAGTGACAACCGTTCTCCCTCTGTTTTTTCCGGATTCTCCAGCGTGTCTCCGAGCATCTGGTATCCACCACAGATGCCCAAAACCGGCGTATTGGACGCGGCCAACTTGAATACCGCTGCCTCCAACCCATTTTGCCGCATCCAGAGGAGGTCATCCATCGTGCTTTTGGTGCCAGGCAAAATCACCAGATCCGGCTGTCCAAGCTCCTTCGCCGCCGATACGTAGCGGACGCCGATCATCGGATGCGCCTCCAACGGTCCGAAATCCGTGAAGTTGGAAATGCGTGGAAACCGCACTACAGCGATATCCAATGGTTTCACTGTCTCGGCACGGGTCAGCCGCGGCGCGAGCGAATCCTCATCGTCGACATCCACCGTCAGATACGGGACAACACCGACAACCGGAACCCCAGTCTTCTCCCGCAGCATGTCCAATCCCGGCTCAAGGATCGTCGGATCACCGCGGAATTTATTGACCACCAGTCCCTTGACACGCTTGTACTCGTCGGGTTCCAGCAGCGCCGTGGTGCCGTAGAGCTGCGCAAACACACCGCCCCGGTCAATGTCGCCCACCAGAAGAACCGGTGCATCCACCATCTTTGCGAGACCCATATTGACAATATCCTCTGTTTTCAGATTGATCTCCGCCGGGCTTCCGGCGCCCTCAATCACGATGATGTCATTTTCCTCCGCCAGAGTGCGATATGCCTCCAAAATGTCCGGAATAAGCTGCTTTTTATAGCGAAAATATTCTTTCGCCGGCATCTGGCCTTTGACCTTTCCACAAACGATCACCTGGCTTCCCGTATCGCTGCACGGCTTGAGCAGAATCGGATTCATCCGCACATCCGGCTCAATTCCGGCAGCCTCTGCCTGCATCACCTGCGCGCGGCCCATCTCCAGCCCATCCCGTGTGATATAGCTGTTGAGCGCCATATTCTGACTCTTAAACGGTGCGACACGGTAGCCGTCCTGTCGAAAAATCCGGCAC
The DNA here is from genome assembly GCA_030539335.1 of Eubacteriales bacterium. Lineage (GTDB taxonomy): Bacteria > Bacillota > Clostridia > Oscillospirales > Butyricicoccaceae > Butyricicoccus_A. The sequence goes on from JAUNSG010000010.1 coordinate 16,466, forward strand.
AATGCCGCGCAAAGCAGGCTTTTCCCGGCACCGGACATCGTCCCCTGCACCATAATACATTTTGCACGATTCATCCAAGCACCTCCCGTAATGCCGCCAACAGGCGGGTATTTTCTTCTTCTGTCCGGATGGCAATCCGATACCACGACGCATCCAATCCATCATAATTGGCACAGCACCGGATCAGGATTCCTCTGTCCTGTAAGGCCTCTGCCAAGCCGGTACGGCCCTGGAACAGCAGATAATTTGCCTCACCGGGGAGCACACGCAGACCGAGTGCCCGCAGCGCCTGCAACAGTCGTGGGCGCTGCTTTTGCAGCAGCATCCGCACCCGGTGCACATATTCTGTTTCCTGCAGTGCTGCTCTGCCGGCATACTGTGCGACTGCGGATACCGCCCAGGGCTGACCGGCATCCTGCATCTGCCGCAACAGTTCGGTGTCCGAACAGATACAATAGCCGAGCCGCAGTCCTGCCATCGCATACAGCTTGGTAAACGCCCGAAGGATCAACAGATTCGGATGATACGAAAGCGCCGAAAGCAGGGTGTGCTGTTCCGGTTCCTCCAAAAAATCCAAAAAGCACTCATCCAGCACCAGCAGTGTCTCTGTCTCCCGACAGCGCCGCAGAATGCGGAGCAGCAGCTCTCTCGGCGTCGTCAACCCGGTCGGATTGTTGGGTTCGCACAGAAACAGTACATCGGTTTCCGGCGTAATGAACCGGAGAACTTCTTCCGACAGCCGGAATTCCGTCTTTTCGGACAATGGAACGGTTTCCACCACACAGTCCACGGCCTTCAGAGCCGCTTCGTATTCGGAAAAGGTCGGCACAGGAAGCAGCGCGCGGCGCGGCTTTTTTGCCAACATCACACGGAACAGCAGATCTGCCGCGCCGTTGCCGCACAGACAGAATTCCGACGGAATCCCCAGCTCCGCCGTGATTTCCCGTCTCAAGGCACGGCACTGCGGGTCGGGATACCGGTCGGCACTATCCAGCGACTGTATTGCGGCCTCACGTACCGAATCCGGCAGACCCAACGGGCTGACATTGGTGGAAAAATCCAACGGCAATCTGCCGTATTTCTCGTGATAGCTGACCCAATCGCCGCCATGTCCTCTCATAATACTCCCCCCAAAACCAGCCGGCAAACTGCGGCACGGACAATCACACAGACCAAAACTGCCAATGTGCTCGCCGCATACAGCATCCGGTTGCTGCGCAGGATGTCCCTCGGCTCGACCGGACGAATGAGATCGCCAATAGTCGGTTTGTCATACCGTTCTCCGAAATAATAAGCCGGTCCGGCAAGCTGAATCGAAAGCGCACCGGCACAGGCCGACTCTGTCTGCGCGGAATTCGGGCTGGCATGGTTTCGCGCGTCCCGTCGCCAGATACGCCATGCCCCTTGCAGGGAATATCCGGTCAAACCGGCCGACACGATCCAAAACAACGCCGCCAAACGGGAGGGAAGATAATTCGCCGCGTCATCCAGCTTCGCTGCTGCCCGTCCAAAGTGAAAATAAGTCTCATTTTTATAACCAACCATGCTGTCCATGGTGTTGATCGCCTTGTACGTCATCGCGAGCGGCGCCCCCCCAATCGCCATATAGAAAAGAGGCGCCATAACGCCATCCGAAAAGTTTTCCGCGACCGTCTCCACCGCCGCCTTGGTAACGCCCTCCTCGGTCAGCTCCTGCGTATCACGCCCCACAATCCGCGCAACCGCTTTCCTCGCCCCTGCAAGGTCCTTATGTTTCAGATGCGCATAGACGTTTTGGCTCTCGGACCGCAGACCGCGCACCGCCAGCGCCTGCCAGCACCAAATGGCCTGTACCGCAAACCCAACGGCCGGATGAATCCAGAAGGCGAGACAGCTCACCACACCCGTGAGAAGCAGGGTGCCGAGCGGTAAAATCAAGGCCAACATCCGTCCGCCGATGCGTTCCCCGGATTGCGTTTTGGGAAGGATCGTGCGCAGGAACTGCTCCAAGCGGGAAATGCAGCGCCCCATGACCACGACCGGATGCAAAATCCATGCCGGGTCTCCAAATAGCAAATCCAGAACAAAACCACAAAAAATTGCACCAGATACCATCACATCTGACCATCCTTCGTGTACTGTACGGTGCGGAGCAAGCGGAGTTCATGCCGTCCACGCCACGCATCTTCGGTTGTCTCCACCACATAGCCGCCTGCATTCGGACCACACCATTGATAAAACTCCCGCTTTGGCAGTCCATAACGCTCCATAATCGCCATCTGTGTGCCGCCGTGTGCCAGAAGGACAACAACGTCCGCCTTCTCCCGAAAAGCCCGATCGACAATCTCCTCAAACGCACCGCAGGTCCGGTCACAGAACTCCCGTTTGTTTTCCCCTCCGGGACAACGGGTGCAGCATCCGCTCTCGACCCACGCACGGTATGCCGGATCGTGCTCCATTTCGATGTAGTTGCGCCCCTCAAATTCACCAAAGTCCATTTCGCGCAGGTCTTTCACGATGATCTGTTCGGCCTCTGGAAAGACCCGCTCCGCCGTCTGTTGTGTGCGGCGCAGCGGCGTGACATAGACAACCGCCGGTGAAAAATCGGCCCGGCACAACTGGGCGATTCCCTCCGGGGAGAGTGGAATATCCTGTACGCCCTGGTAGCGCTTTTCCGCATTATATCTTGTCAATCCATGGCGCAATAGATAAATCAGCATGGATGTTCATTCTCCTTTTAACAATAATGGCAATCCGCAGAAGACGCGGATGACCGTATCAGCCCGCTGTGCAAGCAGACAGGAAAGCCGTCCGGCGGCCTCTCGCGCCCGCCGCGCCTGCGGATCGATGGGGACAACGCCGCCGCCGACCTCGGTTGCAATCACAACCTCATGTGCCGACAGCCTGTCCGCCAATGCTTCCAACGCTTCTTCCTGGGCTGCCAGCTCCTGCACATCCCATACCGCATGGGACGCAAGCTGGGTATCATCCCAGCCGAAGCGCAGCTTCACATAATCTTTTTTTCCGCTGTAAAGCGGTCCTGTCACGAATAGCATAACAACTTCTCCACAAGCGTACAAAATACCAGAACCGCCAGCATCCACAGCTCCGCTTTCTGTAAGAACCATCCCGCCAAATCGCCGGATACGCCGCCAAACTCCCGGACAGCGATCACACGATACCGGCAGAACACCAACACCGCCGCCACCAGCATCAGCAAGCCGGTCAAACGTCCAGCGATCAGCAAGAGGACTGCCGTCACTCCTGCGAGAACAAGCAGCGCAATGCGTACCCTCCGTTTGTCCGCCGCGGAAGCAAACGTGTGTGCCAGTCCCGTGTTTTTGGCCAACGGAAACAGGGTCAGCGCAATTCCGGACAAGGTGCGGGACAACACAAACAGGCATCCCAGACAGAGCAGCGACCGCGCAGACGCGACAAACTCCGTACCGAGTGCCAAATACGCGATGCCGTAGACAAGCAGACGGATCACAGCAAACGCGCCGCAATGAGGGTCCTTCAGAATCTCCTGTTTTTTCTCCGGCGGACCGTAGCTGGAAAGGGCATCGCTGGTGTCCGCATAGCCGTCCAAATGGATGCCTCCGGTCACCAAAATCGGAATCATGCAATAGCCTGCACCGCGCAGCAGTGCCAAGAAACCAAGCTGTGCTGCAATCCAGGCCCAGCCTGCACAGAGCAGACCGATCACAATGCCGATGAGCGGAAACGCACACAAGGCGAACCGCATATTTTTTTCGTTCCACACCGGCTGTGGCACCGGCAGTGCGGAAAACATGGCGAAGGCTACTGCGATGGTTTCCAACAGGATCATACGGCACCTTCCCTTCCTTTATAATAGTATGCCTGCCCACAGATGACCTCGCAGACATTGTCTGCACGCCCGGCCAACGCACGATTCACCTTCGCCAGAAGATGCAGATAATGATCGGTATCGCCGGCGTATTGATTCCCTCCGGTAAACACCTCGTTGGAGACAATCACGAGCGCATCACACTGTCGGCGCAACACATCCACTCCGGTTAAAATCGCATCGTACGCCGCTTCTCCGGCGCCTTCCGGAGCATACAATTCATTGGCTGCCAGATTGCTCATGCATTCCAGCAGGACATTGCCGCGCTCCGGCAAATGCACAGACAGCAAATTGGTACTGCATTCGATGGTCTCAAAACGCTTTAATGCACGCATGGCTCGATGCTTTCGAATGCGTGCCAGGGCCTCTTCTCCGAACGGCTGCATGGTGGCGATATAGTATCGCCTGCCGTCAAGTCGCATCAACAGCGATTCCGCATATTCGCTCTTGCCCGACGCTGCGCCGCCGACGACCAGTGTCATCATGCGTCCGTCCCCTGCGGTGTATAGGCCTCGATCCCCGCATCGTCGAAGGTATAGCTTTCGGCATAGACAGCGCGCGCCATATCCAAAAGAGGAATTGCGGCAACCGCGCCGGTCCCTTCTCCGAGACGCATCTCTGCGGTAATCAACGGGCGCTTGCCAAGTGCATCCAAAATCCAGTGTCCGGCTGGCTCCGCCGAGATGTGACTTGCCAGAATAGCCCCCGATGCCGCAGGGCAGAGGCGTACGGCACACAGTGCAGCAACCGCACTGATGACACCATCCATCAAAACCGGGATGCGATACCGCGCACCGCCCAAAAAGATTCCGCACATACCGGCAAGATCAAAGCCGCCGACTTTCTGCAGCACATCGATCGGGTCCTCCGCATTCGGCCGATTGACGGCGATCGCGCGCCGGATTGCTGCAATTTTTCGCTTTAAGCCCTCATCGGACAAGCCGGCGCCGCGCCCCGTCATCTCCTGTGGATCGCGTCCCAGCAGGACGGCTGCAACGGCACTGGTCGTCGTTGTATTTCCAATTCCCATCTCGCCGGTGGCGAGAAGCCGAATCCCATGTTCTTTTTGTTCCTTTACCAGCGCAATGCCGGTCAGAATCGCCTGTTCTGCCTGCTCGCGCGTCATCGCAGGCCCTTGGGAAATATCCGCGGTTCCATTTCCAACGCGGTGGGACAGCACGCCTTCCGCCGGTGCAAAGTCCTTCATCCCCATATCGACCGGGACAACCCGGCAGTCTGCATACGCCGCCATGCGGCACACAGAAGTACGCCCGGCAGCCAAATTGCGTGCGACAATTCCAGTTACCGAGCTGTCGGTCTGCGTCACACCCTGTGCCACAACCCCGTTGTCCGCACACAGCACGAGAACTGCCCGCCGATCCAGGGAAACCGTCGCTGATCCGGTCAATGCGGCGATATCCATGATGGCGTCTTCCAGCAGACCGAGGCTGCCGAGGGGTTTTCCACAGGCATCCCACCGGCGCTTTGCCTCCTGACGTACGGATTCTTCCGGTGGAGTGATCTGGCTGAGCAATAATTCAAGTTCCATAGTGCATCTCCTTATAATTTCGCGCCGCGGCAGCGAACCGTCCGGCAAGCTGCGGATTTCCCGCAAAATACAAATGTGGAAATCCGGCGTACATCGTTTCTGTCGTGATGCCGCATTCCCACCGGCGTCCGGAAACCGGTTTCACCGCTTCCATCGAATCGCCGTTTTCATCCGAATCCCAGTAATGAAATTCATGAACCGGAATGCGTTCGCCGGTGCGAAATAGCAGGCTGTCGCACTTTGCCGTCAATTCCGCATAACCGAAACGGACAAGACGGCCCCGGTAAACCCCATGCCCCGGCAATACCCCGGCCATGACATGGGACATATGCTGTTTGTCCTCCAAGCGCTCTCCGAGGTAGAGAAAACCGCCGCATTCGGCAACCGTTGGCAATCCGCCGCAGACTGCACAGCAAATGCTTTCCCGCATATCCCGGTTTCGCTCCAGTTGTGGGGCGTACAGCTCCGGATATCCGCCGGGCAGATAGAGCCCATGGACGTCATCGGGGAGTTTTGCATCGTGTAGTGGAGAGAACGGGACGATCGCGATCCCCTGCCGCCGAAATTCCTCCAGGGTTTCCGCATAGGTAAAGCAAAACGCCTCGTCCTGGGCGACAGCAAGACGGACATCCGGTTTTGGAAACGTCTCGATGCCACCCCATGGAGGTGAGTTCTGCTCACACCGCCTCAACAGACGTTCCAGAGAGAGCGTCTGTTCCAGCTGATCCGCAATGCGATGGATTCGTTGTGTAAGATCGGTAATTTCCCGTGCGGTATACAGGCCCAGATGACGGCTCTCGAACTGTGCCTCCGGCAGGTGCGGCAGATAACCCATCACCGCAAGACCGGTCTCCCGTTCCAGCATGGGCGCCAAGGTGCGATACAGCATCTCCGAACAATCATTCAAAATCACGCCCACGATATGGCTCGGTGTCCGAAATTCGCGCAAGCCCCGTATCTGAGCCGCCAGTGTCAGGCTGGCTCCCTTCGGACGCACGACCAAAACAACCGGAAGTCCCAGCGTGTCCGCGACCTCCCACGCACTTGCCTGCGTGGTTGTCCCACCGACACCGTCATACAGCCCCATAACGCCCTCACAGACCGCCGCCGCATGTCCGGCGATTGCACGGCGGTACATCGCACGCATGGTCTCTTTCCCGGAAAGAAACAAGTCCAAATTATGGCTCTCCACACCGAGTACGGAGCGGTGAAACATCGGATCGATGTAATCCGGCCCGCACTTAAAAGCACAGGGATTTTTTCCAAGCCGGTGCAGCAGGGTAAGCAAACCACAGGTTATCGCGGTCTTTCCACTGCCGGAGGCCGGTGCAGCAATCATCAACTCAATCATGCGGCACCCCGGTAATCAAAAAGGTCGGATTGTTCGCCATCAAAAGATGGAGCGAACCGGCAGGTCTGCTCCGGCTGGCCGCAATCTGGACCACCTCCACACAAAATCCACGGTTGGTCAATGCCGATACCGCGACTCCCAGTGTCTCAATCGCAATCGCAGAAATGCAGATCCGTGCCATGGGATTTTTTCTGCAAATACGGTCCAAAATATCCTCCAATTTCCCGCTGGATCCGCCGACAAAGACGGCATCCGGTGCCGGCAGCTCCTCCAACGCATCCGGCGCCTCTCCCGGAACAACCGAGAGGTTCCATGTACCAAAGACATCACGGTTCTTCCGGATCAGATCACAGGCTTCGTCTTTGCTCTCAATGGAATAGACATGCCCGCGCGACGCTGCCAGTGCCAGCTCGACCGATACGCTTCCCGTACCGCCGCCGATATCCCAGACCGTCTCCTCCGGCTGAATCGCCAGCTTTCCCAGCAAGACGGCGCGAATCTCCTGCTTGGTCATCGGTACCTTCCCACGAAGGAATTGGTCATCCGCAATGCCCGACGGCAGACGCCGTGTGGACGGTGCAGCCTCACAAAGCATCACGGAAAGCGGTGCAAAGGACCGGTTGGCAAATTCCTCTGCGGCGCCGGATACCACGCGCTCGTCGGGATAGGAGAGGTTTTCTCCGACGACAACGGAAAGCTTTCCCAACCCGGCCCGCGTCAGCTGTTGGCACAGTTCACGGGGAGATATCGAGCCGCCGGTCAGGAAGAACACCGGATTCCCCTGCATGACTTCGATCACCGCGTCGCAAGAGACGCCATGTGCCGACGCCAACCGCCAGTCCTGCCAGGGCTGACCCAGCTTTGCAGAAAAATACTGTACACTGGAAATGCCGGGCAGGACACGGGCCGGGATTGCTTCCTCTTGCAGACGGGTCAGCAATCCGCGCGCGCCGGAATAAAACCCGGTATCTCCACTATACAGTACACAACAGGACAGCTCCCGATGCGCTTTGATGATCGCACAAATGGTATCGGGACGGTATTCGGCAATGCGCTGTGCCGCACAGTCCTCCGGCAGGGTGCGAAGCAAGCGGGCCGCACCGATGACCAGCTCCGCCGCGCGCAGTGCGTCACGCGCTTCCACGGTCAGCAAGTCCACATTGCCACATCCCATTCCGATTAAATGTACCTGCATTTCTGTCTCTCCTTGCATTCCTGTAAAATCTCCTCCAACGATGCGCCGTCGTGCTCCTCCGGTCGCGCAATCACAATGAGCGTTGCCCCGGTACGATGCGCCGCGCACACCTTCTCTTCAAAACCACCGGTCTTCCCGCCGTCCTTAGTCACCAGATAGCGAATCTGATACTGTCGCAGCAGCGCTTCATTCAGCTCCACGGAAAACGGTCCCTGCATGGCAATGATATTGCGTCGCGGGATCTTCATCTCCTCACAAGCTGTCAGGCCGGCATGCATCGGCAGAATGCGCGGAAACAGACGTTCCACCGGAATTCCGGCATATGCAGCGATTTCTTTGGCTCCCGTCGTGAGCAGAATGTTTCCCTCCCGCTGTGCCAGATAGTCCGCCGCCTGCGCCGCACTCTTCACGAGGATCTCTCCCGCCTCCAATTGGCTCTTTGGCCGCAGCAGACGTCGGTACGGCACCGCACTTTCCTCACACGCTATTCGGATATTCTCCGTCACCTGTGTCGCATACGGATGGGTCGCATCCACACAGAGATCCGCTCCCGCGATCGTATCGCACATGGCCTGGATGTCCTTCCGGCCACATTCCACCGCAATTCCCTCTGCTGTCCCCTGCTCTTCGCGACCATACTCGGTCGCCACACAGACCTTGACCGCAATCCCACATGCGGCGAGCGCATGGGAAAGCATACGCCCCTCTGTCGTGCCGCTGAATAGAACAACCTTCATTTCTTTCGATACCCCCGCGGCGTCACCATGCGCCCGGTACAAATTCGTGTGGATTCGGCCCCGACAAACACTGTGGTAAACATGTCAAGCGGCTCGTGCGGAAGCTGTGCCAGGGTCACTATACGGCTCTCCTGCCCCTCACGGCCGATATTTTTTACCCATCCACAGACGGTATCCGGCGATTTCTTCTCCAATAAAATCTCACAGGCACGCTGTAAGGTATCCACGCGCTTTTTCGAACAGGGATTGTAAATGCAAACGGCAAAATCCCCTTCCGCTGCACAACGCAGCCGCGTTTCAATCTGCTCCCACGGCGTCAGCAGGTCGGACAGGGAAATGACGCAAAAATCATGCCCCAATGGTGCGCCGAGTACCGCTGCGCCGGACAATGCCGCAGTCACACCCGCAACAATTTCGACATCCACCTGCGGATATCCCTCGGCCAGCTCAAGCACCAACCCAGCCATACCGTAGACGCCGGCATCTCCACTGCACACAAGTGCGACCGTTCTTCCATCCTGTGCCGTCTCCAGCGCCCACCGGCAGCGGTCCACTTCCTGCTTCATCGGTGTCGTATAGGTCTCTTTTTCTGGAAACAGCGGCGACACCAGCTTGATATACACGGTATATCCGACGAGAACCTCTGCGCGCTCCATAGCAGCTCGCGCTTCCTCCGTCAGGTATTCCGCTCCTCCCGGGCCAATGCCCACAACATATACTTTATTCATCTCTCCATCTCCAATCCGGATCATATGGGGCACAGGCCAACGCCAGTGTGACACCGTTATACGCAAATTTTTTCTGTATCAGGGTCCCACCGGATCCATACACGGCGCTGCGCTCGCAGACATTGTCCACCCCGGTGATCTGCCGGACAAAAGCAGAAGGGGTAAATTCCCCCTCCACCTGCGCTAATTCCTGCGCAGCGACTGTCTGCAATTCCCAATTGTGAGCCGCACAAAATTCGAGCAGTCCTGCCTCATGCTGCTTGATGTCGATGGTTGCAGTACCGGCGACCGCCGCTTCCAGGATTCCGGTTTCCTGCTGGAGCCGATCCCATGCCGCTTCGATCGTTTCTCTGGCCGTTCCCTTCCGGCAGCCGATGCCCAGTGTCAGGATACGCGGAACAAGCACAAGCGCCTCCGTCGCTGTCTGGCGAACCGTAAGCTGTACTGCGCAGGAATCTGCCGCGTCTGTCCGGCACACATGCTCCGGCAGAGGCCCTCGGATGTCCCAAGGGCTGTAAACCGCTATTGTTTCCCCGCGAAGAACCGCCGATGATACGGTTTTGATCCGTTCCGGATGCATCACAGCGCAATGCTGTCGTTTTGCCCATTCGTCCACAGCAAACACGCCGTGGACATCCGTCGCTGTCGTCAGAACCGGTACGGCATGACAGAGCGTACTTATCCTCTGAGCGAGGTCATTTGCGCCGCCAAGATGGCCCGATAAAATCGGAATGACAAAGCGTCCGGCCTCATCCATCACCAGCACTGCCGGATCGCTCGTCTTACTGGTCACATACGGTGCGATGGCCCGCACGGCAATCCCCACCGCTCCGACAAAGAGCAATGCATCGGCAGAGGAAAAATACCGCTCCGTCCACTCGCGCAGTGAATGCGGCCGATTGCAGCGCTCCGCCTGTCCGCCAAGCGCAGACACAACCGATTGCGCCAACGCGTAGCCGGTATCGGTAAATGCCAAACTCACGAGCTTCATTTTTCTGTACCCTCGCGAAATTCTGTCGTAAACGCCGGATGATACAGCAGGCTGCGGTCATATTCCGTTCCCAGGAAATCACCGACCAGAATCAAGGCGGTCTTGTGGATTCCCTCCTGCTTTGCACGTTCTGCCAAAGTGCCGACCGTGCAGCGCACAACCTTTTCTTCCGGCCAGGTGGCCTTATAGACGATCGCCGCCGGGGTCTGTTCGGTGTATTCCCCCTGCAGCAGCTCGGCCTGCACCTCCTCCAGCAATCCGGTCGAGAGAAACAGAACCATCGTCGCACCATGTCTGGCAAAATTGGAAATGCGCTCGCGCTCCGGCACCGGTGTCCGTCCGGCCATACGGGTAATGACCACACTCTGGCTCACCCCCGGCAGGGTGTATTCTGCACAGAGCGCTGCGGCGGCGCCGCAGAAGCTGGACACTCCCGGCGTATCATCGTAAGCTATGCCGAGTTCATCCAGGCGATCCATCTGTTCACGAATCGCACCGTACAGGCTCATATCGCCGGTATGCAGCCGAACGGTCGTTTTTCCCTCTTTTTCTGCGGCCCGCATCACATCAATCACCTGCTCCAGCGTCATGGTTGCACTGTTGTAAACGGCACAGTTTGCCTGCGCGCGCTCCAACAACGCCGGATTCACCAAACTCCCGGCATAGATAATGACATCCGCCTGTTCCAGCATCTTTGCACCGCGCACCGTAATCAAATCCGGTGCCCCCGGACCGGCTCCTACAAAATGTACCATCGTTTACTCCTCAAAAAAGCTTGTATTTCCATTCCATTGCTGTATGATCTCTTTTGCCGGTTCCGTACAGCCCAGCAATCCGTATTCATTGGAGAACAAAACCGCACCGATTGCGTATGCCCCCGCCGCACGGCGTTCCAAATGATGCTGTACTGCATCCGAAATGTACTGCATCACGGGCTTTCGCAAGCCGGCTTCTTCCAAAATAGCCAGACAGGCATCGGTGGTCACCGCATCCATAATCCTCCGGCAAAGTTCCTGCGGTGCCCCGCACAATGCCGCATAGGCACAAAACAACTCCACACGGCAATCCGCCCACTTGGAATGTGTGTTCATAATGCCGCCGGCGAGTTTGACCAACTTGCCAATGTGTCCCACCAACAGCACACGTTGGAACTGCTCGGAGGCTGCGATATCGAGCGATTCACCGACAAAATTCGACACCGTGACAATCGGGACACCCAAACTATCCAAGCCGGACCGCTGCAAAAAGCTCTGACCGTAGTTTCCCGGTGTGAAAATCACATCCGCCGACCGGAGCCGTGCCTGATGCTGCTCCACCGCAATCGTATCGACGATGGCTTTTTCACTCATCGGCTCCACAATTCCGGAGGTTCCGAGAATCGAAATCCCTCCGACAATCCCAATTTTCGGATTAAAGGTCTGTTGTGCGACGGTTTCCCCATCCGGAACCGAAATAGTGACTGCAATGCCGCCGTCATAGCCCAATTGTTCACAGATTTCCTGAACCGCACACGCAATCATCTCGCGCGGAACGCGGTTGATCGCCGCCATGCCGACCGGCTGATCGAGTCCAGGCTTTGTCACCCGGCCAACCCCATCGCCGCCGTCAATGGTTATCGTCGGTTTGTCGGTCCGGCGGACCGACGCCACAATTTCCATCCCATTCGTGACATCCGCATCGTCCCCGGCGTCCTTGACAACCGAACACCATGCGGTATTGCCTGTCACACCGGAGCCGGCCAAGGGAACATCAACTACAATCCCCTTCGCCGTGCGGAGCGATACATGCGATGGCGCTTTCCCGCTCAGAAGCAGACGAACCGCACCGGAAGCCGCCAGAGCGGCACAGGTTCCGGTCGTATAGCCACAACGCAGCAGCTTTTGTCCGCTGCGGATATAATGTTCAAACGCCATTCGGATTCCCTCTCTGTCATCGAAGCAGCTCGCTCAGATGGTCGGCATACATTCTTTGAATTTCCGGCAGCACACCCAAGCCGCGGATCGTACAGCGGACAGAAACCCCATCGGCTTCCAGCTGGCTCTTCCAGCTATCCGGATGTGCCCCGGCCATATCGTTTTTCGCATGATCCCCGGCCACCAGCATCAGCGGCACCAGATGTGCCTTGTGATAGCCGCGCTTTTTTAGCTGTGTTTTGATATCGTCAATCGATGGCCAGCCCTCCACCGTCCCGACCAGGATATCGGTGCGGCCCGCGAAACAAAATGCCGTCTGGAGCGCCGGATAAACCGCATTGGCAAAATGCTCGGTGCCATGCCCCATCAGAAGCAACGCCTCGTCCTCACGTGCAGGATACTGCTCCATCAGAACATCCGCGAGCCGTCTCAGATCGGCAGAACCGGCAAGCAGCGGTTTGCCAAGCCGGATGTCGGGAATCCGGTTTTCAAACTGCTGTACCGTCTCCTTTATTTTATCATATTCAAAGCCGTATAGCATATGGGTTGGCTGAATTATTATCTCCGTTACGCCCTGTTTTTCCAGGGAAGCGAGCGCTTCCGACAAAGAAGGCACCATCTCGCCGCGTTTGGCAAGAATCCTCCGGATCGTCGGACTGGTAAACGCACGGCAAACGTGCAGCCCCGGCGCAGCGTGCTGCAATGCCCGTTCCACTTGTTCGATACTCTCTCTCGCTTCCGGAACACGCGTTCCAAAACTAATCATCAGCAATGCCCGACTCATCGTTCCACCCACTCCTTTTCTCCAAGAAAAAAGCCCTTCTCTTTCAAAAAAGAGGAAGGCATAACAACAAAGCTCCGTCTCCATCGCGGTGCTCATAATCCATGCCGGCGTTTTGTCCGTCCGCCGCATGGTTTTCTGCCGGAATCCCTCAGCAGATATAAACAGCAGGGCAGGTCTTCCGGCTCAGGTATCGCTGCTTCGGCATTGCCTTCCCGTGTGCTCCACAGTGGCATTCGGCCCCAAAGCTCCTCCTCAACGGCGGCGGTCCCGCATGGTCTTTCACCATTTCCCTATTCTCCCGACGCATCGGGCACCTTGCTGTGCTTTGTCCCTATAGTAGCATATCCCCCCTGCAAAAGCAAGCGACGACATAAAAAATGGGCATCGCTCCCAAGAACGATGCCCAAACGTATACAAATTAGTTGCTCTCAATCAGACCGTAACCGCCCGATGCACGCTTATAAATAACCGCCGGCGCGTCCCCTTCCTCTGCATTCAGGAAGAAGAAGAACTGATGGCCGAGCAGATTCATCTGCAAAATAGCCTCTTCCACCGACATTGGAAGAACGTCAAATTTCTTGCGGCGAACAACATCATAGGGATCCTCTATGTACTCCGCCATGCCCGCTTCATTGGCGCTCGCCTTTTCAAATGCGCCGTTGCGCAGACGCTTTTCCAATCTGGTTTTATTTTTGCGGATCTGACGCTCGATACTGCTGATCATACCATCAACAGAAGCGAACATGTCCGTCGTAGTTTCCTCGGCGCGGAATACCATACCACTATGACGAACGGTAATCTCAGCCGTCTGACGGCCTTTGATCTCACTGAACGTCACAACAGCAGAGGTATCTTTCTGGAAATAGCGCTCCAGTTTGGAAACCTTTTTCGTGGTGTAATCACGAAGCTGTTCACTTGCCTGCATTTTTCTCTCAACGATGGTGATCTTCATAACATCAGCTCCTTACGGTTAATACCCAAATTCCGATATGAAGTTGTATCCGACAATAACCCATGTGGATCAAAGAACTTTTTTGTTCTCTCCAGTCGGCTTAAATATTATAATTAGTATAGCATTTCCGGACGCATTTCGCAATAGCCTTGTGCAAACTTTCTATTAACTTTTCATGAATTCAAATCAGATTGAACAAAGTGCACAATTACGAGGGAAAGTGTTGCTTAACGCAGACAAACAAAACACCCTGCCAAAATCCGGCAGGGTGCAGCGCAGTTCGTCTCTCAAATGGTACCCTCAGCATGGCGGGTTACATGGCATCCGATGTTGACCACACAGGGCAAACCCGCGATATGGGTTGGGAACGGCTCAATCGCAGCCATCAGTGCAGTCACCGTGCCGCCCAGTCCCTGCGGTCCGATGCCGAGCTGGTTGACGCGGTCGAGGATCTCCTTCTCCATCTCCGCATAGAGCGGATTCTCATGGAAGCGGCCCACCTCGCGCATCAAGCCGCGCTTGGCCAAATAGGCCGCTTTATCCGACGTGCCGCCCAAGCCGACACCGATGATGATCGGCGGACATGGATTGGAACCGGCGCGGTCACAGCAGTCCACAACAAACTGGATGATATCCTCGCGGGTCGCTGCCGGGGTGAACATCTTCATCGCCGACATGTTCTCGCTGCCGAAGCCCTTCGGCGCTACCGTAATGTGGATCTGATCTCCCTCGACCAGACGGGTATACAGGATCGGCGGAGTGTTGTCATTCGTATTGACGCGATCCAGCGGGTCACGTACCACCGAAAGACGGAGATATCCGTCGACATAGCCCTGCCGGACGCCTTCCTCAACCGCGTCCTCCAGCAGACCGCCCGTAATATGGACATCCTGGCCCACCTCGACAAAGACAACCGCCATGCCGGTGTCCTGACAGATCGGCACACGATTTTCCGCCGCGATATCACAGTTCTCAACCATCTTGCGGAAAATCTCACAGCCAACCACAGATTTTTCCTTTTTCTGACCGTCTATGTAAGACTGACGCACGTCATCCGGCAAAACATAGTTTGCATCCATACAAAGCTCCCGCACCAATTTGGTGATTTCTTTTGCCTCAATTGTACGCATTTGCTGTTCCTCCTGTAATAAAAGTTCCATCGGCAATCACTGCCGTAATTGTTGAACGATATTCCAACGGATCCCCGCTGAAAATGACAAGATCCGCATCCTTTCCGGTCTGAATTGACCCGACACGGTCTGCAATTCCGGCAATCTGGGCCGGAACAATCGTAATCGCACGGAGCGCCTGCATCGGTTCCATCCCCGCCCGCACCGCAGAAAGCGCGCAGTGCAGGATATGCTTGAGCGGGATTTCCGGATGATCCGTGATAATTGCCGTCGGGATTCCCGCTTCGGTCAACAGCTCGGGCGCCGCCTCGGTCAAGTTGGCAAGCTCGGGTTTTGACCGGTCGGTCAGGCAAGGTCCGGCACAAATACGAATCTCCGGCTCGTCCGCCAGAAGATCCGCGACCAGATGGGCCTCGGTGCCATGGATAATCACTGCATCCAATTGAAATTCCTTGGCAATTCGCAGCGCGGTGAAAATATCATCCGCGCGGTGCGCATGGAAATGCGCCTGACAGGAACGATCCAGCACCGGCAGCAATGCTTCCAGCTTGCTGTCATAATCCGGTGCATCCGAAGGCTCCTCGGCATTGTTCTTCCGGTTTTTGTACTCCTGCGCGCGCATCAGTGTGTCACGGATGAGCGATGCGGTCGCCATGCGCGTGACCGGAGACTCTTCCTTATCGTTATAGCAGGATTTCGGGTTCTCCCCCAATGCAAATTTGACCGCGCAGGGTTCCCGTAGGATCATATCGTCAATCCGGCGTCCATACGTTTTTATCGCCGCGACCTGTCCGCCGATCGGATTGCAGCTTCCCGGGGAAACAAGGCAGCTTGTGACACCCGCATGCAGCGCTTCGTCAAAGCTCCGTTCCATCGGATTGATCCCGTCGATAACGCGCAGCTGCGGCAGAACCGGGTCTGTGTCCTCATTGCCGTCCTCCCCCTCAAAGCCGAGGGAATCCTCAAACAGACCCAAATGCGTATGCGCATCGACGAAGCCCGGCAGAATCCATCCGCCGTTCGCATCCCATACCATATCATCCTGTGTGCCGGGGTAGTCCTCCATAGAACCAATCCGCCCGATTTTCTTATCCGTTATTTCGACAAATCCGCACAAAATCGGGTCGGATTCCATCGAAACCACGCGACCATTGCAAATAAACATAATTTTTCCCCGTTTAAATCTATTTGACAGTTACTGGATATCATGGTACTATGGTCACGGTGATAGAACTCTATCATCTATGCACCGTTCATATCTTTATCCCCACAATCCAATTCTGCTCTTCAGCCCTGTGCTGGAGAGCGCTTTTTTTGCTTTGAAAGAACCGCGTTGAAAAATGCCGCCCAAAAACGGCGGCATTTGAGTATTCTCATTTCCGGCGTCTCGAGCCACTCTTTCTGTCCATATTGTGACGAATATCAGACATGCGGCTTTCGCTGTCCTGCATAAAGTGCTTGAGCTTATCCTCAAACGAAAGAGACGTGCTGTTCGCCTCATTCTTGAGCTCCTGTGCCGCATAGGTTCCGCGGCGCGGTGCATTCCCTCTCGGGCGGCGTTGCACCGGACGCTCGGAGCTGCCGGATATAGTATTGCTGTTTATATGATTTCTGTTGCTTTCCTGCGGCAGCGCTTTTTTGATGGAAAGGTTGATCCTTCCATTTTCTTCAACCGCAATGATTTTTACCTTTACCTCCTGTCCCTCGGTCAGATGGTCATGGATATCATTGACAAACGAACGTGAAACTTCCGAAATATGTACCAGACCCGTTCTTTTGGCGTCCAATGCGACAAATGCACCAAACTTTGTGATGCCCGTTACCTTGCCTGTTACAATTTCACCTACGGTTAACCCCATACCCTTTGTATTTACTCCTCCATTAAAATGTGAAACAAATGCGCATTACTGCTTCGAGCTATCGATATACACCTTCTCGCCGGGAGAGGCATATCCCAGAACATCGCGTGCGATCTTAGCGATCGCCTCATCCGAATCGCTCTCCGACTGCGACTCCTGCAGTTCCTTGTTCGCAAGCTCTTTTCTGGAAATCTCCTTATCCAATTCCGCACTCTGCGCCCGAAGATCGGTAACCTGTAAATGAAGAGAAACCCATTGTACGGCGAAGAACAGACAGAAAAGAAGAATCGCTGCTCGGATCAAGGCAGAAGAACTCAGCCCCCGCTTTTTCCCCATACAATCTCCTCCTTTGTTACCAAATACAAATTCATTTTAACCGATTCCCGTGAAAAATGGAAGTGCTTTTTCTCGCTTTCTTATTTTTTTTGCAAATTTTTTCAGGGGCGCGGGCGGCCAGCCTGGTTTTTCCCTTCCGCATTCCCCGCAAGAGGAAGGATTTGGTCCGGCGAACCGCTTTGGAGAGCAGGCGGACAACCGTACACAGCAGCCAGCGAACCCCTTTTCCCACGGTTTTCTCCCAGACAATCACGCCGAGGAGGAAGACCGCCAGCATATAACCGCGCAGGGTATCCTGCACAACACTGACCGAAGTCAGAAAAATCAGAGCCGCGCAGAAAGACAACATTCCAAAATCCAAAAGTATCTCGGCAGCCTTCCCACGCGCCGCACAGCGCACGCCGAACAGGATATCGGACACAAAGGCCCCCAGTATTCCAGCAGCAAGAAAACAGAGACTGTTCCACAGCTGCGGGATCAATTCGGTATTCATCGAAACAGCCGTCCCAAGAAACCTCCTCCGCGGATCACATCGTCGTATTCCATCGCTTCGATACTGCCGGTCAGGCTCAAATCCCCGGTGTCGAGGTTGAGCTGGTCAACATGCATCCGTTCCCCACGGATGGTCAGCGTTCCCAAATCGGTATTCAAAATGACCTGCGTATCATCGAAGTTGACAACATCCTTGATGCCGGAAAGCGTCATCCGGCTGCGATCCTGCAGGGTCAGACCGTGCGGCATAGAAATGCTTTCCTTCTTGTTCTGGCTCTCTCGTCCCATATGCGCTCCATCCTTCCCACTCCGATAAACAAACACCGAAACGCTTCCCTACACTCTATGCGCTTCGGTGCTATCGTATGCGTTATAAGATTTCACGGTACAGGGTTGAGGCATCATTTTTGAGGACATGGTCAGCAATAGCCAGCACCTCAACCTTTAATGTG
The DNA here is from genome assembly GCA_030539335.1 of Eubacteriales bacterium. Lineage (GTDB taxonomy): Bacteria > Bacillota > Clostridia > Oscillospirales > Butyricicoccaceae > Butyricicoccus_A. The sequence goes on from JAUNSG010000010.1 coordinate 34,782, forward strand.
CGGTTGCCGAAAGAAATCTCAATGATATCCCCCGGCTTGACCTGATAGGATGCCTTTGCGGTTTTGCCGTTTACCGTGATGCGATCGTTATCACATGCCTCATTGGCAATTGTCCTGCGCTTGATCAAACGCGATACCTTTAAATACTTATCCAGTCTCATTTTTATTCCAACACATCCCTTACAAAACAATTGTTTCTTGATTATATCACATCCAGACAGGCTTCGCAATTTGGATGTCTCGGAAAAAAACGAGCATACTAACCGCGAGGTAAGCTGACCCTTCATCGCGAAAGCTCCGTTTGGTAACTTTCTATTCATTTTATATTTATTTTGTATGTTTTTCATCATTTTTCCTATTATCGTTGTGAAAACAACTGATATTTTCAATTTGTCGGCGTACTTTTTCATGGTTTCTTCCATTGCTTTCCACAATCCATTCCGGCTATACTATGTACATCAATCAACACAAGAGATAATTATGATGAATAACTGAAACCCTGTAAAGGAGGATTACTGTTTATGAACACGATGACTTCTGGCCTTCCGCGTAAAATTCTTGACGCCGACAGCTATGGCCCTATCTTTATGTACGCAACACACCGCGATCTGGCCTGCGCGCCACGCCACATCATCCGCATGACGGAACCGGTCGATCCGGCCCTCTTACAGAAGGCAGCGGAGCTTGCACTCATCCGTTTCCCACAGATGCGTGTTGGACTCTCCCGCGACGATGACGCTTATCATTATTACTTCATTGAGCGTCCTCCGGTTGTTCTCCCGTTTTCTGATATTTCCCCGTACTACATGGGCTCGGAGGACAACAACGGCTATCTGTTTACCATTGGTTGGAACGACCATACCATTTATATGGAATACCAGCATTCGCTCTGTGACGGACACGGCTTCGATCAGTTTATCCGCTCGGTTCTCTTTGAATACCTGACACTATGTGGCAAGCCGATCCAGAACGACGGCAGCATCCGTACCCGTGATACCAAATTCCAGCTCTCGGAATGCGAAGACGGCTACCCGATGCTCGACCGTGCGGAGCCTTCCGAGGAAGGACACTATACAGTAAAGGAATCCTTCCGTGTCCCGGTTGCCGATGAGGACTATGACCGCAATGAGCGTATGACCGAGCTTACGTTCCCCTACTCTTCGGTCCGTCAGTGGACGCACACACACGGAGCAACGCCGATCAGCCTGCTGTATACCGCGCTTTCGTTCGCACTGTACCGCACATATTACACCAAAAAGGACGCCGGCACCCCGGTTGTCGCCGAAGTACCGCTGGATCTGCGTCAGATCGTTCCGTCGGACACCACACATTTCTTTGTCTCCCTGCTCGACCTGCCGTTTGAGTACGACTGGTTCTCCCTGCCGTTTGTGGATGCCTGCCGCAAGGTACGTGAAATGTTCGATACCCAGCGCGCACCGCGCCACGCCGCTTTCTGGGGCAAGGCCGGCAGCGGACGTGTCACCGAAGGCCACACCTCGGATATGGGAATTGACGAAAAAGAGCCGATGATGCGCAAGATGGCGCGCGACTATGTCCGCCGCGACAGCTTTATCCTCACCAACATTGGACGCTTTGATGTGCCGGTATGTATGCAGGAATACATCGAAGATTACGGCGCAATCCTGCCCTGTGCCTATCAGCCGCTCGGCGTTCTGGTCAGCTCGTATCGCGGCACGATGAAGGTATCGCTGGCACAGCGCGACTTCTCCCCGCGGCTGGCCCATGCGTTTGCCGAAGAGCTGGAGAACTGTGGTATTTCCGTCAAACAGATGAGCTATGAATATCATCCGACGCGCTACGAAGGAGCAAAGCTCTGCCGTCGTGAGAATGCCTCCCCATCTCTCAAAAAAGGGAAGGGCAAGCGTTCCAAGCCGGTCATGACGCTGCATACAAAGAACACGCGCAGCAGTTCCAGAAGCAGCCGCTTCAGCCGCTCGGCCAAGTAAAACCAAATACACAGCAACAGGGACACTTCCTTTGGGAAGTGTCCCTGTTTTCATAATCTGTGAATAGCACAAATCAATCCGGGTTTACCTTTTCCTTCAATCCCTTTCCCGGCCGGAAAACCGGGACGGATGCCGCGGGAAGCACATCGGTATGGCCCGTTTTGAGCGAGTGTACGTTCCGCTCCTCACGCTGTCTGGTCTCAAACACCCCGAAGCCGACAAAGTTCAGCTTCTCTCCCTCTGCCAGCACGTCGCCGATCCCTTCGAGGAATGCATTCAGCATTTCCTCCGTATGCTTTTTCGTACAGCCGGTTTGCTCTGCGATCCGTGCTACAAATTCTGCCTTTTTCATGCCTTGGTCTTTCCTTCGTTCCAAAGTTCCGTCATCTCATCCAAGCTCAGCGCATTCATCGGTTTCCCCTGGGCCTCCGCTGCCGACTCCACATAGGAAAACCGGCGGATAAACTTCTCACAGGTCTGCTCCAGTGCACGTTCGGAGTCCACCTCGGCAAAACGTGCCACTTTCGCGGTGGCGAACAACAGATCGCCGATTTCCTCCGCGATATCGCCGTCACCGGAAATCGCCCGCTCCACTTCGTCCAGCTCTTCCCGCACCTTGCGGAGCGCATCCTGAATTGTGGGCCACTCAAATCCACTCTTTGCGGCCTTGCTTTGAATTTTTTCCGCACGGATCAGGGACGGAAGCGTTCGGGCCACGCTGTTCAATGTGTCGGTTGCCGACTCCTGATGCTTTTCCGTCATTTTCAGCGCATCCCAATTGTCGAGAATCTCCTCGGTTTCCGACACCGTCACGCTGCCAAAGACATGCGGATGGCGGTAAATCATCTTTTTACAGATTCCATCGGCGACATCGTTGATGTCAAACACGCCCTTTTCCTTTTCGATTTCTGCATGAAAGACAACCTGAAACAGCACATCTCCCAGTTCTTCCTTGAGCAATTCGCTGTTATCGGTATCGATCGCTTCACAGACCTCATAGACTTCCTCGATAAAATTGCGGCGGATGGATTGATGATCCTGTGCCCGATCCCACATACAGCCGTTCTCGGAACGCAGGATTTCCATCACCTTGAATAAATCCTCCAATGTATATCTGTTTTTCAACGTAAAATCCATAGTGATTTCCTTTCCGTTTCAGGATAATTTTAACAAAAGCGCCAATTGCTTGCCGCCCGGAAGCATGATGACATCCTCATAGTGCAGGGCGCGAAGCACCAGAAGCAGAATGAAATAAATGAAACACATCCAGACAGCGGACAAAAACAGGGCAATCAGCAGACTGTTGCAGGTCAACAGCATCCGATAGACATGCATTCCGGTGGCGGACATCATACAGGCAGCCAGCGAAATGCGCAGGACCGGAGAAAGCAACGCCGGAACCCATTTCATTTTAGTATAAATCGCGAAAAGATTCAACACAAGAATCACACCGAAACAGACAAGCGTACTCAGCGGCGCCGCCATCATCCCGATTTCCGGCTGCGCCATCCAATAATAGGACACGACAAATTTGGCTGTACAGCCGATTGCCGTGGTGCACACGGTAATATCCGGCCGACCGATGGACTGCAGGACGGAGGTCGTCACGGATGCCAGTCCGACGAATGCCTCGGTAAACCCAAGGCAGGCCAACAGAGGCTCTGCCACCGCGATTCCCTGCGGCTGAGAGGAAAACAGCAGCTCTAGCAGCGGGCGCGAAAAGACGGAGAGCACCGCTCCGCATGGAATACAGACGAGAATGGTGAGCCGCATAGAGGAGGATACCAGCCGATGGCATGTGTCCTCCTGCTTTTTTGTCCACGCAGATGCAATGGCAGGAAGGATACTGACGGCAATCGCGCCGGAAAATGCCTGTGGAAGATGATACAGCGTCAATGCCATCCCGGTATAAGCCCCGTACTGCGCCGTGATCTCGTCCGCTCCGAAGCCGATCAGCGGCAGCCGCCGATAGAGCAGCGCCATATCCAGAAAGCCGGAAACCGTCATGACCGCCGCCCCCAGCGTGACCGGGATCATGAGGGAGAGAAACCGTGAAACCGTTCCCGGAACCCGCTTTTCCCGGTGCAGAAGGGTCGACCATACACTGTGACGGACGCTCCAAATCAGATAGAGCACCGCGATCAGTTCTCCAGCCGTGACGCCCAGCACTGCCCCGGCAGCCGCCCCTGGGATTCCAAATCCGCAGTACAGCGCGCGCCGCGCGAGCAGGAGGCCAAACAGCAGCTTGCCCACCGCTTCGAGCACCTGCGATGTCGAAGTCGGCTCCATATTCCCAGTACCCTGATACCAGCCGCGCAGGCCGGCCTCTATCGTGACCAGCACGACGGCGGGTGCAATCGCGACCAGGCAATCTCCCGCTTCCGGCTCGCCAAACAGGCTCGCCAGTTCGTCCGCTCCCAGCGCCAGTCCCGCTGCAAAAAGGATCGAAATCAGTGTAAATACAATGGTTGTCGTACAGACCATCCGTCGTGCCTGCTGTGCTTTGCCCAGCGCAAGGGATTCGGAAACCAGATACGATTCCGCCACGGGGATTCCCGCCGCACAGACCACAAACAGAATGGAGAAAAACTGCATGGCAAAGGAGAACATCCCCATGCCACTGTCCCCGATCAAATTGGTCAGAGGAATTTTGAACAGGGCACCCAGCAGCTTCACGACGCATCCGGAGATCAGCAGTAGGATCGCCCCATGCATGTACCCTTTTCTATCCTGCATACCGCACCTCCTTTTCTTCATCATAAGCATATGAGGGAGAGAAAAGGTTTAGACGCAGAGAAAACAACAACGCCTCCGGGGATCGTGATATCCACCGAAGGCGTCCTTTTCATCGTATCGTTTTACAGCTGTGAGCCGCATTCGCTGCAAAAAGCGTCGTCAGACTTGCATTCCTTGCCGCAAACCGGGCATTTATGAACCGTTTTCAAGCCGTTCAGTTTGGCGCGGAGGCGCTCAATTTCCTCATGCTTTTCATCCAGCTGAGACAGCTTTTCCTGTACCATCTCCTGATCGACCTGCTCCCCCAGATGCGTATCGTACAGCATCTTGCCAATCTCACGGTAGAGCTGATCCATATCCGAATTCAAGTCAAAAATCTTCAGATTCAGCTTGGTCGATTCCACCACACCGGAGGCCTTCCGCCCGGCGACATCCGCAGCACGCGAAGCTGCCTCTTCCGTACGGTCCACCAAGTTTTCTGCCGAAGTCCGTATTTTGCCAAACAAATCGTTTACTCTCTGATCCATAGATATTCTCCTCTCCGTTATCCGATAAACTCATGCATGATTGTCTGTTGGGGAAGCAGTGAATAATCCGTCAACGGTTCAAACAGCTCCAGAGCCTGAATAATATCGTCCAGCCCCGCCTTCTGCATCTCTTCTAAGTAGGGTTGTACCTGCTCTCGGAGCTGATTCATCAGGATACAGTCCTCATAGGGCAGATAGGTATTGATGATGCGCGCCGCATGTGGGACATACGGATGAATGTAAAGCTTTTCCCCGCGCCGGACCGAACGCCAGAGGTCAATGGTCTCGGAAATCGGTGCGTCGCGGAAGTTTTTATCGCGGATAGCCCGGCGCACAAAACGCAGTTTGTGCGGCGCGAGACGGAATTGATCCGTGACAACCACCTGGGTTCCCACCGCCATGTAGACACCGATGGAGCACGCCTCCAACGGGCCTGTGATGACGTCGTTTAACGCATGGATCCCTTCAATGACGGCAACCTCGTCCTTTTGCAGCCGAACCGGCTGGGTCACCTCCGTGCGTCGGCGCTGTGGAAAGTCATATTGCGGCACCGAAATTTCCCGGCCCTCGGCCAAGGCCGCCAGATGTCCGCTGAGCAGCGGCAAATCCATACAGAGCGGCGATTCGAGGTCGATCTTCCCCTCCTCATCCACCGGCATCGGATAGCTCCCGCGGGTCTGATAATAGTCATCCATCGAAATCGCATGGGAATGTACCCCCATGCGTTCCATCTCATCCCGCAGGCAGCGTGCCGTTGTCGTTTTTCCGCTGGAGGACGGGCCGTTCAGTAAAACGATCGGACGCTCCTCATGGGTCGAACAAACCAGTTCCGCGACCGAATGGATGGTGTCCCGGTAAGCCTGTTCGCTCTCTTCCACAAACTCCGCCGGGTCCCTGCGGCAGCGTTCGTTGATCTCCTTCAGTTGTAACTTAACCATGTTGCTCCCTCACAAAGCAGCCGCCCAGTCAATCAGCGCCTGCTTTCCAGCGTTGATCTTTTCCAGTGCGCTGTTATATTCGTATGGATATTTCGGGTTGCTGATGCGCCGGATTTTATAGGAATCTGCACCGATCAGCTTGGTCACCCCGCCGGCGCCGAGTGACAGAATGGTCTGCAGCTCCTCCATCATATAGATGTTATACGCGCATTCAAAGCCCTGCCGCGTCCAACCGACATTCTCATAGCCCCCCGCCATAAACTTCTGACGGTACAGATAATAGGGGGAATACCCCGCCGCTGTGAGCCGCTTTGTCGCGTGCTCCAGCATCTGACGGACCGCCTCATGCCGTCCCACCGCGCGCAGACGGTCGTTCTGATTGGCGCCGCGCTTGACCGCCAGGGTGTGCACCGTGATGTTTTCCGGCTGCAGCGCAATCAGCTCTTCGATGGTGTGCGCAAAGCGTTCCGGTGTGTCGCCGTCCAATCCGGCGATCGTGTCCATATTGATGACGTGGAATCCAATCTCCCGCGCCATCCGGTAGGTACGGATGACATCCTGCGCGCTGTGCTTTCGGCCAATGGCAGCGAGGACCTCATCGTTCATCGACTGCGGATTGATCGAAATCCGATCCACACCGTGCTGTGCCAACACCCGCAGTTTTTCCTCTGTGATGGTATCCGGGCGTCCGGCCTCTACGGTAAACTCCGAACAGGCCGACAGGTCAAAGGACCGATGTACGGTACCAAGCAGACGCTCGAGCTGCTGCGCCGACAAGGTTGTCGGCGTGCCGCCGCCGATATAGGCGGAAACAATGCGCAGGCCTGCCTGCCGGACAACCTGCCCCGCATGCTCGATTTCTGCACACAGGGTATCCAGATAAGGCGCCATAAGTGCGCCGGCCTTTTCGATGGAATGGCTGACAAACGAACAATAACTGCACCGCGACGGGCAGAATGGGATGCCGATATAGAGCGAAATGTCCTTTGGCGCCAGCTTTTTCTTGTAATCCCATGCAATTCCCGCAGAGCGGATGGCAAGCGCCCGGCGTGCCGGAGACACCTTATATTCCTCGGTCATAATGCGGGCAACCTCTGCCGGTGTATAGCCCTTTTCCAGAAAACCGCGGGCAAACTTCGCCGGACGGACCCCCGTCAGCGATCCCCATTCCGGTACAAAATCCAGAAACGGCGTCACGGTGTCAAACACTGCCATTTTGATGGCATGGCTTTCCGCGCGCTTGTTATCCGCAGGCGATCCCGTCACCGGGACCACCTTTTCACAGCAGTTCTGCCTTCCCTCTCTGCGGCAGCAGGCACGGATGCGCGTCTCACTGCCCAGACGATCAACGGTAACACCGAGCGCATTCGGTTCCGAATCGTCCGCCACATCCACCCGTTCCGGAATCTCCGCCGGAAGCAGATTCAGCAGCATATCACGGATCGGATGATCGTTTTCCAGCCCGTCTACCGTGTAAATCATTTTCCAACCGCCTGTTTCATATACGGATTATGCCTGCGCTCATAGTCCAGTGTCGAGGTCATCATATGTCCCGGATAGACGTTGTAGTTGCCCTCCATGTCATGCAGACGCTTGAGCGAACGCAGCATGGCGGAAAAATCTCCGCCCGGCAGGTCACAGCGGCCGCACTCCTGACAGAACAACGTATCTCCGGTGAATAAATTCTCGCCGATCTGAATCGTACACGAGCCGGGGGTGTGCCCCGGTGTGTGGTAATAATGAGCGGTCAATCCGCCAAAGGTCACCTCTGTGCCCTCGTTTGCCTCAATGTCTGCGCCCGGGAAATCGTAACGGTTTTTGATCTGCCGTCCGTATGCACCAAAGGAATCCAGTCCGGCATCCGCCTGATACAGATAGCGCTCCTCCGAATGGACGACAACCTGAGCTCCAGTCTGGCGCTTAATCTCGCCGACGGCGAGGATATGGTCAAAGTGTGCATGGGTCAGCAGGATATACTTCAAATCCACCTGATTGTCACGGATCATCTTCATCAGCTGCGATGCATTGTCGCCCGGATCAATGATGGCGCCCTCTTTGCTTTCCTCGTCAAAAATAAGATAGCAATTGGTGCCGATATCGCCCACACAGGTTTTTAACAGTTTCAAAGGGGTTCCCTCCTTATTTTTTCATCATCTGGTCGGTATCCAGAAAAAGAGTCACCGGACCATCGTTGAGCAGCTCGACCTTCATCTCTGCGCCGAACTCTCCGGTCTGCACCGGGACGCCAAGCTCCCGGCAGCAGGTTACAAAATATTCGTACAGACGGTTGGCCTGTTCTCCCTTGGCGGCGCCCATAAAGTTCGGGCGCTTCCCCTTGCGGCAGTCGCCATACAGGGTGAACTGGCTGACCACCAGCAGACTGCCGCCAATGTCCGACAGTTCACGGTTCATACGGCCTTCTTCGTCCGGAAAGACGCGCAGTCCGACACATTTCCCTGCCAAATAGCGCGCCTGCTCCTCCGTGTCCTCCGGCGCTACGCCGAGCAGGATGAGAAATCCGTCTCCGATTTCTCCGGTTGTCCGTCCGTCTACCGATACCTTGGCGTGTGTGACACGCTGTAAAATTGCTCTCATCCGGCTGTCCTCAGTTTGACTGACGGGTGACATTGATGACACCCTTGATCGAACGGAGCTTGCTGATGAGCATTTCCAGCTGCGGGATGCCGGTCACATCCACAACCGCGTTGATGATCCCAAAGCCTTCCGACAACGTTTTTCCGTTAAAGTCCGAAATATTGACGCGATTGTTCGACAGCATCATCAAAACATCACTCATGACGCCGACGCGGTCCGACGTGGATATCTGCAGCGCCGTACTGAACCGTTCCTTGGACTCGATGTTGCTCTCATCCCAGCGGACATCAATCCAGCGGTCCTGATCCTCTTCACTGCTATTTTTAAAGTTGACACAATCCCGCCGATGAACCGAAACGCCATAGCCGCGTGTGATATAGCCGACGATGTCATCGCCCGGAATCGGTGTACAACAGCGGGCAAACTTGACCAGACAGTTGCCAATGCCCTCGACAATGACGCCGGAGTCCGATTTCGGGGCTTTCCTGCCGGTGAGCGGCTGTTTTGCCGCCTCGGCCTTGCGCGCACGGATGACCTCATCCCGCACCTTATTAATGACCTTGGTAATGGTAATGCCGCCGTAACCGAGGCTCGCGTACAGCTCTTCCAGAGAGGCATAATTGAACTTATTGAGCACACTCTGGCGAATCTCATCCTTCTCCATAAAGTGGCTGTACAGCAGATTTGCCTTCAGCTCACGCTCCAAATCCTCCTTGCCGCGGACGATGTTTTCCTCACGACATTCCTTTTTGAACCATTGCTTGATTTTGTTGCGCGCTTCCGACGTCTTGATGATCTTGAGCCAATCGCGCTTCGGGCCACGCGTCTCCTTCGACGTGATGATCTCCACAATATCGCCGTTCTGCAAATTATAATCAATCGGGGCAATGCGGCCGTTGATCTTACATCCGACCATGCGATTGCCCACCGCAGAATGGATGCCGTAGGCAAAATCGATTGGTGTGGCCCCTGCCGGCAGGTTGACGACATCGCCGCGCGGCGTGAATACGAATACCTCGTCGGAAAACAGGTCGACCTTGATCGCCTTGATGAAATCCTCCGCCTCGGTATCCTGCTGTGCTTCCAGAAGCTGGCGAATCCAGGCGTAGGTGTCCTCGTCTCCCTTGGTGTTGAGTCCCTGTTTGTACTTCCAATGCGCTGCGACACCGTATTCCGCCATCTTATGCATCTCTTCCGTGCGAATCTGTACCTCAAACGGAATGCCTGCACGGCCGATTACCGTCGTGTGCAGCGACCGATAGCCGTTGGGCTTCGGCGTGGAGATATAGTCCTTAAACCGTCCCGGAATCGGCTTATACAGATCGTGGACGTAACCCAGAACATTATAACAGTCCGCCACCGATTCCACGATGACACGCACCGCACAGATGTCATAAATCTCATTGATGTTCTTGTTTTGTGAATACATCTTGCGGTAAATGCTGTATATATGCTTGACACGGGCGGAAATTGTGTTCTGAATGCCGCTCTCGTTCAGCTTCTTGCCAATGGTCCTCTGAATGCGCTCCAAGAATTTTTCGTGCTCACTGCTCTGCTTTGCCAAGCCGTCTACAATTTCCTGATATCCAATCGGGTCCAAATGCTTGAGCGACAGATCCTCCAGCTCCCATTTGACGCGCTGCATGCCCAAACGATGGGCGATCGGCGCATAGATCTCCATGGTCTCCAACGACTTGGAGCGCTGCTTCGCCTCCGTCATGAACTGGATCGTCCGCATATTGTGCAGGCGGTCAGCCAGCTTGATGAGAATGACTCGGATGTCCTTTGCCATCGCGATCAGCATCTTGCGCAGATCCTCCATCTGCTCCTGCTCCTTGGAATACCGGATCTGTCCCAGTCGTGTGACGCCATCCACCAATTCGGCCACGGTCTCGCCAAACTTTTGTGAAATCGCCTCGTAGTCAAAGGAAGTGTCCTCAATGCAGTCATGCAGCAGGCCGGCACAGATGGAATCCGTGTCCAGTCCCATTTCGACAATGATCTCCGCTACCGACAGCGGATGAATAATATATGGGTCGCCATTTTTGCGCTTCTGCCCCTCATGGGCGGCCGCAGCGCATTCATAGGCAGCACGAATTTTCTCCACATCTGCAGAGGGGTTTTGCTTTTGTACTCGCTCGATTAAAAAATCAGCTTTTGTCTTCATATCCATGGTTCTTACTCCCCAGACGACTTCAGGTCGCCGATGTATTCGGATGTTTCATCCGACGCAAGGTGCTCAGCACAACCGATTTGCTGATATCCGCCTTTCCCGTGTACGGGAGCAGCCGGACATTGACCAATCCGTTCTTGAAATGATAGCTGAGCAAACGGCTCTCGGAAAACACATCCAGACAGACAAATAGTTTGCCAATGTTTATGTCTCGTTTGCTCTCCCACTCAATGCGGCGGGATAAAGTGTTATAGGGCGCGCTCAGACGCTTATTTTCCGCACGGGAATTCAGATGCCGCCAGACAGCGACCAAATCCCTGCGGTCCGGATACAACCGGTCCACTTCCCCGGCGGTAATCGCATCCCCATCGATAAAGGTCGAATAGCTCTTCATCAGGGTGTGATCCTTTTTCAACTCACAGGCACTGAGCCGGATGTCCTTGAGCATGAGCTGAATGGTGCTCTTACCGCGGAAATGGTTGATCTCCAGGCTAAATGCCGCATCCACGATATTGCCCTGTACAACACTGCATCCGCCGGACCCCGTTCCAAACAGCATCGCCGTAAAGAAAATACCATTTTTGCTCAACAGCATTTTCAAATGGCGGTCACTGGAAATCGGTGTGATCTCCTCAACGACCATCTCCCGCATGCCGAAAACCGGTTCCGGATTCCCCATCCCATACGGCTCCAAAATGCGCAGTCCGCGAATGGATTCCATCGAGACGTGCTCCGGACGGATCATACAATCTACATCGAGGATTGGCGCGGTATCTTCCTGCCGGATATTTTCCTTGGCATAGTCACAAATGCACTGTTTAAACGCCGGCAGGTTCTCGCGTTCAATGGTCAGACCGGCAGCCAGTGCATGGCCACCGAATTTCTCCAGAAATCCTGCGCTGTGCTCCAGCGCTTCAAACAGGTTGAAGCCGCGCACCGAACGTCCCGAGCCTTTGCCCCGATCGCCATCCAGCGAAATCAGCACGGTAGGACAGCCATAGCGGTCAGAAATCCGGGAGGAGACGATGCCGATCACACCATGGTGCCATTCCTCGCCCCACAGAACAATCATGCGGTCCTCTTCCGGATCATATTCCTTTTGCAGCACCGCATATGCCTGCTCCAGGATGGCATTTTCTTCATTTTGCCGTTCCTTATTCTGCTGACAGAGCATGGCTGCAATTTCCGCGGCGCGGGAGAGGCTGTTTGTCAAAAACAGCTCTGCGGCCATCTGTGCACAGCCCATACGTCCGGCGGCATTGATGCGCGGCGCAAGCGTGAAACTGACCACACTCGCGGTCATACGCTTTTCCTCCACACCGGCCTCCCGCATCAGCATACGCAGTCCGGGGTTATCCGTATGCACAAGATATTGCAGTCCGTTCGCCACAATCGCGCGGTTTTCTCCGCGCAGCGGCATGACGTCCGCAATCGTGCCAACGGCAACCAAATCCAGACAGTTGTCCAGCACATCCGAAAGATACTCCGGCCCAGCCAGGGCACAGATCAATTTAAAGGCAACGCCGACACCGGCCAGCTCCTGGAACGGATATCGACTGTCCGGCCGCTTTGGGTTGACAATCGCCAAAGCATCCGGCAATTGATCCATACACTCATGATGGTCGGTTATTACCATTTTTAATCCGATTTTTTTCGCAAAGGCGGCCTCTTCCATTGCTGTAATTCCCGAATCCACGGTGATGACCAACGAGACTCCCTCGTCCCGCAGCTTCTGAAGGGCGGAACAATTGAGTCCGTAGCCTTCCGTCAACCGGTCAGGAATGTAAAATGTGCAATCCGCATACAGACTGCGCAGATAGCGAACCAGGACACAGGTTGACGTGATGCCGTCAACGTCATAGTCCCCGAAAACAGCGATCCGTTCCCCGGCATCCACCGCATCGCGGATAATCTGAACGGCCTTTTCCATATCCGGCAACAGCAGCGGATCGTTCAGCCGGGAAAAGTCTGCCGCCAGAAAATCTGTCGCCGCTTCCGGCGTGTCCATCCCGCGGGAGCACAAAACGGCCGCGGTCAGCAGCGGATATCCTCCTTCCTGTGAAAGAGCGCGCACGGCATTGCCATCCAGCTTGGCAATATTCCATTGTTTCGTTCTCATTGCTACTCCTCAGTGATATATTTTAATTCGAATTCATTATAGCAGAAAAAAATCATTCTCACAACGGATATGTGCAGAATTACCATAAAACGCAGAGAAAAATCAGTAAATTTTTTGTCCATTTCCGGAGTCTGTGAAGAATTTGGAAGAAAAAAGCGACTGACAGAATGCTTTCTGCCAGCCGCCAAATCGTTTTCAATCATTCCAGATATTTTTTCAGGTATTGACCGGTATAGGACGACGCACACCGAACAATGTCTTCCGGGGTACCGGTACACACGATGTACCCGCCTTCGTCGCCGCCCTCTGGGCCGAGGTCGATGATATGATCGGCAATCTTGATGACATCCAGATTGTGCTCGATGACAACGACCGTATTGCCGCCCTCGACCAGCTTTTGCAGGACATCCGTCAAGCGATGGACATCCGCGATGTGCAGTCCGGTCGTCGGTTCGTCCAAAATATAGATGGTCCGTCCGGTCGCTTTCTTGGAAAGCTCTGTTGCAAGCTTGACACGCTGGGACTCTCCGCCGGACAACGTTGTGGAAGACTGTCCCAGCTTCACATAGCCCAGACCAACCTCCTGCAGCGTGCGAATTTTCCGCGCAATTTTCGGCTGATTTTCAAAGAACACAACCGCCTCGTCAATCGTCATATCCAGCACTTCGCTGATGTTCTTCCCTTTATATCGTACCTCCAGCGTCTCACGATTGTACCGTGTGCCGCCGCAGACCTCGCACGGGACATAAACATCCGGCAGGAAATTCATCTCGATCTTTTTGAGCCCGTCGCCCATGCATGCCTCGCAGCGTCCCCCCTTCACATTGAAAGAGAACCGTCCCGGACCGTAGGCGCGCATTTTCGCGTCCTGCGTCGCCGCGTACAGGGAACGAATATCGTTGAACACACCGGTATAGGTCGCCGGATTCGAACGCGGCGTGCGTCCAATCGGAGACTGGTCAATCGCAATGACCTTGTCCAGATGCTCCATACCGAAGACCTCGTCAAATGCCCCCGCTTTTTTCTTTGCGCGGTTGAGTTCCGCGGCCAGCTTCTTATAAAGGATCTCATTGACAAAGGAGGACTTGCCGCTGCCGGAAACACCTGTGACGCAGGTCATCGTTCCGAGCGGGATGGTGAAGGTCTGATTCTTCAGATTATTCACGCGGCACCCTGTAAAGGTGAGCGCATTGCCATTCCCTATTTTTCGCTCAGATGGCACAGGAATCTGCCGTTTTCTGCTCAAATATTGGCCAGTAACAGATTCTTCGCAATGCAGCAGGTCATCGACTTCACCCTCGAAGATAATCTCGCCTCCGTTGACTCCTGCCCCCGGACCGACATCAATGATATGGTCTGCCGCATACATTGTGTCCTCATCGTGCTCGACAACAATGAGTGTATTTCCCATATCGCGCAGCTCCTTGAGCGTACCAAGCAGCTTATCATTGTCGCGTTGGTGCAGGCCAATGGACGGCTCGTCGAGGATATAGAGTACCCCCATCAAAGAAGAACCAATCTGCGTTGCAAGGCGGATACGCTGGCTCTCCCCGCCGGACAGCGTTCCGGAAGGACGCGCGAGAGTCAAATAATTGAGCCCGACGCTATTGAGGAATCCAAGACGGCTGGTAATTTCCTTGAGAATCTGGTCGGCAATCTTCCTCTTCTGCGGTGTGAGCGATAAATTCCGGATGAAATCCAGCTCTTCTGTGACGGATTTCTCGCAGAACTCCATAATATTCAGCCCGTCGACCAGAACCGCCAGCAGCTCCTTGCGCAGACGGCGTCCTTTGCATTTCGGGCATGCAATGGCACTCATGCTCTCTTCAATTTCCACACGAACGTAGTCCGAGGTCGTTTCCTCATGGCGGCGTTCCAGATTGGAGATCACTCCCTCAAACGGCTGCTCCATACGTCCGCCGGAATAGCGTGCCACGCGAAGCAGCAGCTTTTCTTCCCCCGTACCGTACAATAGAGCTTCCACCGCTTCTTCACTCATTTTTTCAATCGGTGTGTCCAGATCAAAACCATATTTTTTCCCCAGCGCATCATAATACATCCGCGCAATACTGCCCGGATCACAGCTGGACCATCCGCTCGCCTGAATGGCGCCCTGCCGAATGGACAGCTTGGGATTTGGGATGATCTGATCCGGATCAATCTTCATCTGAATCCCAAGACCGGCACAGCTCGGACACGCACCGTACGGATTGTTAAATGAAAACATTCGCGGTGCCATTTCTTCGATCGAGATCCCGCAGTCCTCACAGGCATAGTTCTGTGAGAATGACAGTTCCCGCTCCCCAACAATATCGGCGATCAACAGGCCGCCGGACTGTGCACACGCGGTTTCCACCGACTCCGTCAAACGGCTGCGAATCTCTGCCTTCACCATCAGACGATCGACAACAATCTCAATACTGTGTTTTTTATTTTTATCCAGTTCGATCTCTTCCGACAGATCGTACAGATTCCCATCCACACGGACGCGGACATAGCCGCTCTTTTTTGCCCGTTCCAGCACCTTGACATGCTGTCCCTTTTTCTGCCGGATGACCGGCGCCAAAATTTGCAGCTTGGTGCGCTCCGGAAGGCTCATCAGCTGGTCAACAATCTGGTCGACCGTCTGCTGCTTGATTTCCTTGCCACATTTCGGACAATGCGGTATGCCAACCCGCGACCAGAGCAGACGAAGATAGTCGTAAATCTCCGTCACCGTTCCAACGGTAGAACGCGGGTTTTTGCTGGTTGTCTTCTGATCAATCGAAATCGCCGGAGAAAGGCCTTCGATATAGTCCACATCCGGCTTGTCCATCTGCCCCAAAAACTGACGGGCATAGGAGGAGAGCGATTCCACATATCGGCGCTGCCCCTCCGCATAAATGGTATCAAACGCAAGGGAGGATTTGCCGCTGCCGGACAGGCCGGTCAGAACAACCAGCTTATCGCGCGGAATCCACACCTCTACATTTTTCAGATTGTGCTCTCGGGCACCTTTTACATGAATAAAATCCTGCATTGTTTTTCTCAAGCTCTCAATCTTCTTGTTTTTCCAACTCACGGATCTGATCGCGCAGATCGGCGGCAATTTCAAATTCCAACATCTTCGCAGCTTCCCGCATCTGTTGCGTCAGCACCTTAATATGTGCTTCGCGCTGAGCCCGGCTCAGCTTCTTCTGATTCATTGCGGCGCCCACACCCGGTGTCGCCGATATCTCAATGACCTCTCGCACGTCCTTCCGGATGGTCTTGGGCACAATTCCATGTTCTCTGTTGTACGCCTTCTGGATCGTACGGCGGCGTTCGGTTTCCCGGATGGCCCGATCCATCGAAGGCGTAATGGTATCTGCGTACAAAATAACCTGTCCGGACACATTGCGGGCGGCACGTCCAATTGTCTGGATAAGCGATGTTTCCGAGCGGAGGAAACCTTCCTTGTCCGCATCCAGGATCGCGATCAACGAGACCTCTGGAATATCCAGGCCCTCGCGAAGCAGGTTAATCCCGACCAAAACATCAAACACACCGAGGCGCAGATCGCGAATCAGCTCCATTCGCTCGATGGTCTTGACATCGTGATGCATATAACGCACCCGAATATCCACACCCTCCAGATAGCTGGTCAAATCCTCCGCCATCTTCTTGGTCAGCGTCGTGACAAGCACCCGTTCCTTTTTCGCTGTGCGGGCATTGATCTCGCCGATCAAATCGTCGATCTGTCCCTCAACTGGATGAATTTGAATCTCCGGGTCAACCAGTCCGGTGGGACGGATGACCTGTTCCACTACCTGTCCTGCACGCGATCGTTCATATTCCGCCGGTGTCGCACTGACATAGATCGCCTGATGAATGCGCTCCTGAAATTCCGGGAACGTCAGCGGACGGTTGTCATACGCAGATGGCAGACGGAAGCCGTTGTCAATCAGGCTCTTTTTTCGCGCCGCATCGCCGTGATACATAGCACGAACCTGTGGCAGTGTGGCGTGCGATTCATCCACAAACAGAAGAAAATCATCCGGGAAATAATCCAGCAGTGTATAGGGCGCCGACCCCGGTGCACGGCCGGACATAATGCGGGAATAGTTTTCAATTCCGCTGCAAAAACCGATCTCCTGCAGCATTTCCATATCATAATTGGTTCGTTGAGCGATGCGCTGTGCTTCGACCAGTTTTCCGTTGTTCTCGAACCATTTGACGCGTTCGTCCATCTCGCGGCGGATCTCCTCCAGCGCCTCCTGCATCTTATCCTGTGGCGTGACATAATGCGACGCCGGATAGATGGCGACATGCTGTACATCACAGGTGCGCTCCCCGGTCAACGGATTGATTTCGCTGATTCGATCAATCTCATCGCCAAAGAATTCCACACGCACCGCATAGGAATCCGTATAGACCGGCCAAATTTCAATCGTATCGCCACGAACCCGGAAGCGGTTTCGCTCAAACGCAATGTCATTGCGCTCATACTGGATCTCAATCAGCTTGCGGATCAGTTCGTCCCGGTCACGCTCCATGCCGGGCCGGAGAGAAATGACCATGTTTTTGTAATCGATCGGATCGCCGAGGGAATAAATACACGAAACCGAAGCGACGATAATCACATCCCGCCGCTCAAACAGCGCCGATGTCGCCGAATGGCGCAGACGCTCAATCTCGTCGTTGATAGCGGAATCCTTTTCAATATAGGTATCGGTCGAGGCGATATAGGCCTCCGGCTGGTAATAATCGTAATAACTGACAAAATATTCCACCGCATTATCCGGGAAAAATTCCCGAAACTCGCTGCACAGCTGTGCCGCCAGCGTCTTGTTATGCGCCAGCACCAGCGTCGGGCGGTTGACCTGCGCGATGACGTTTGCCATTGTGAAGGTCTTTCCGGAGCCGGTAACACCGAGCAGAACCTGATCATCCACCCCGGCGTTCAGGCCATTGACCAGTTTCTCAATGGCCTGCGGCTGATCTCCGGTCGGCTTATACGGCGCTTTCAGATGAAAATGATCCATCGCCTTTCCCTCCCTTTCCTGAGATTCGATTATACCACTTCTCCAAAAAAACTACAATATAAAATCGCACAAATGTTCGATTTTATTTGGATGAAAAAGTGTCGAATTGTTCCCTCAACCACAGGGCCTGGCGGTCAGCCCGAGCTAAGAGAAAAAGAGACTGCTGCAGAATCTTCCTTCTGCAACAGTCTCTCCTATGGGATAAAAGAATATTCCACAGCCTCTGATTATCGGTTAATCGTCATAATCGGTCTCATAACTGATGATTTCTCCGCTCACCGCGTTGATCTCATAGCTATATTCCAGCCGGCCGACATAGAATTCCACTTCATATTCGTAAATGCCGTTATCCCGATCCAGCTTTACCGTCAGATATTCCACTTCGGACTCCTTCAAACCGGCATGCTTGAGCGCCGTCTTTTTCGCCTTGCTCTCGCTAATCCGGTCTGCATCCGAATTGTTCGCGGCACTGGCATCGATGTGCTCCGCATCGGCATCCTTAGAGAGGATATCGCCGGATACGGCATCAATTTCGTAGTCATACTCGGTATTTCCGGCATAGAACTCGACATCATAGACCGTCGGATCATCGCCGTCGTCATCGATGTCCAGAACAACACGGAGAGCGGAGACATCGGAAGAAGTCAGACCAGCGTCCTTCAAGGCAATCTTCTTCGCCTTTTTCTCTCCAATGTAATCCGAACTGGTCTGTGCCGACGCTGTCGTCGTGCCGGTCTTGACTGCATCGATATCCTGCGAAAGGATATCCCCGGTGATGGCATCAATCTCATAGTCGTATTCGTTGTCTCCTGCCAAGAATTCGACATCATAGACGGTCGGATCATCGCCGTCATGATCTTCATCCAACGTTACCCGGAGGTTCGTGACATCCGCTTCGTCCTGCTGTGCATTTTCCAGAGCAACTTTCTTTGCCTCGTCCTCTCCGATGTAATCCGTCCCGGCAGCGGCAGGAGCCTCGGTCTGCGTGCCAGCCGCGGAGCCGATCTGCGGATATACATCATTTTCCGTCTTGGAGGCACCACAGCCCGCAAGAAGCAATGCAGTTAATGTTGTCGCGCTGAGTGCGAAAAAAATTGTTTTTTTCATAAAAACCGTCCTTTCTGTATCTCATAAATGTGATTTCTTTGAGTATGGCCTTATTATATCCGAGAAATATGAAAGAAAAATGAAAACGGCCAAAGTTTTTGCATTTTCTAAAGAACCGGTAAATCAAAGCGAAAAACAGAGCCAACACCGGGTGTGCTCTCCGCGGTGATCGTACCGCCATGCGCCTGCACAATATATTTTACCATCGAAAGCCCCAAACCAACGCCATCCCGGGTAGAGGAGCGCGAGAGGTCTGCTTGATAAAAACGATCCCAAATCTTCGGCAGATGCTCCGAAGAAATCCCGATGCCGTCATCGCGGACCGTGCCATATATTGTGTCGTCCCGCCGGTCCAACGATACCCAGAGATTTCCGCCCTCTCGTCCATACTTGATGCCGTTTTCCATCAGATTGAGCAGAAGGCGCATCAGCATCGTCTCGTCTCCCTGGATCGTAAGATCCGGAACAAGATCCGTGTGTATTGTGATGTTTTTTTCCTGAGCACTTTCCTCCATCTGAAGGACAACCATTTCTGCGAGATTGCTCAAATTAAGCGTCTCCCGCAGTATCTTGTCCTGTCCGCGGTCTGCCCGGGCCAATGTCAGAAGCTGTGCAATCAGTGCGGACATTTTGCCTGCCTGCGTCTGAATGGTCTCCAATGCTTGTATATATTCTGTTTCCGTCTGCCTTCCGGAAAGGGAATAATCACACTGCGACAGGATAACCGCAAGCGGTGTCCGCAATTCATGCGACGCATCCGAGGTGAACTGCCGTTCCCGGGAAAAGGAATCCTCCAACCGGTCAAACATGCGGTCAAAGGTCTCTGCGAGGTGATAAATTTCGTCGTTGCCTTCCTCCAAACCAATGCGAAGGCTCAGATCATTGCCGCTGCCGATCTGTTCGGCGGATTCAATGATATGGCGCACCGGACGAAAGGCGCGACAAATCAAACAATATCCTCCCAATGCCGCAAGCAGCACAAGGACCGGAAGGGAGATGCAGGCCAGGCGAAACAAGGTGGAAAACGCGGAGCTCGCCCCCTCGGAGGACAGAATGCCGCGGACCCATACGGTTCCATAGCCCGACACATCGTATTTCACATCGTAAATACTCCAAACAAGGCCCTTTTCTGAGAACTTTTGCAGCGTCTGATCCCGGAATGGAAGAACTCCATTGTAGGCCGAGGGAATGCGTCCATAGAGCAAGCGTCCTTCCGCATCATAGATCGATAAATAGACGCCGCCAATAAAGTAATCCAAATCATCGTCCGGCTCAATTGCGCCGTCGTCGTACTCAATTTCATCCAGACTGCTGGTAATGGTATTGACCAACTGGTTCTGCATGCTGGTCTGCACCGAATATTGCCCGGCAAGATACAAAAAGATTAAAACGAGTATGGCGAGCAGTGACATCAATGCCGTGAACCACAGCGTCACGCGCAGCCGGATGGACAGCCGCTTCACGATTCTGCCCTCAGCACATAGCCGACACCACGTACGGTGTGGATGAGCTTGGGTTCAAAGCCGTCATCAATCTTTTTTCGCAGGTAGCGGATATAAACATCGACGATGTTCGAGCCGCCCTCATAGTCATAATTCCAGATGTGGTTGCTGATACGGTCACGCGAGAGCACGATGCCGCTGTTGCGAATGAGATACTCCAGAATGGAGAATTCCTTCGCAGACAGTGTGATCACCGTCTCTCCGCGTTTAACCGACCGCGCATCACAATCCACCGTAAGATCTGCAAGGGTATAGGTATTGCTGACACTGTCCACACTGCGCCGCAGCAGCACACGGATGCGGGCGAGCAGTTCCTCAAAGGCAAAGGGCTTTACCAAATAGTCATCCGCACCGGAGTCCAGTCCGGACACACGGTCAGGGATGCTGTCCAATGCCGTCAGCAGCAAAACCGGGGTTTTATCTCCCTGACTGCGCAAATGGCGCAGGATTTCCAGTCCGCTGATTCCCGGAAGCATGATATCCAGAACCAGCAGATCATACTGCGCACAGGCCAGATAATCCAATGCTTCCTGCCCGTCCAGACAGCTGTCTATACTATAATGCTCCCGGCGCAGGCGGGCACAGGTCAATTCGTTGAGCTTGGGCTCGTCTTCTACGACTAAGATACGCATAGCGGGACCCTCCTTTTCCTTATAGCTAAAATGAATCTGGATTAAGTATAGCAGAGTTTTATGAAAATCGGATGAAAAAGGAAAACTTCTATGAAATTTTCCATCGATTCAAGTCGAGAATCCCGCATACTGCGTCTGATAAAGCTCATAATACTTCCCCTTTTGTGCCAGAAGCTCCTCATGGTTCCCGCGCTCCACAATTCTTCCGTGATCCATGACAACAATGAGATCCGAATCCCGAATCGTGGACAGGCGATGGGCGATCACAATGCTGGTACGGTTGCGCATGACAAGCCGCATCGCATCCTGAATGGCCTTTTCCGTCCGTGTATCCACATTCGAAGTCGCTTCATCGAGGATCAGTATCTTTGGATCGGCCACCAGAGCGCGGGCAATCGCAAGCAGCTGCCGCTGTCCATAGCTGATGTTTTCCCCGGCACCGGTCACAATGGTATCATACCCCTGTGGCATCCTCCGAATCAGTTCGGCACAGCGGCTCATATCCACCGCCTGATCCAACTGCGCGTCGGTTGCCATCTCATTTCCATACTTCAGATTGTTCCGAACCGTATCGGAAAACAGAACCGTATCCTGCAAAACAATCGCAATGTTCCTGCGCAAACTGTCCCGCGCTACATTCCGGATATTTTGTTCGTTAATGGAAATATCGCCGCCGTCAATCTCATAAAACCTCATGAGCAGATTGACAATCGTCGTTTTTCCGCTCCCCGTTGCGCCGACCAACGCCACCTTTTTCCCAGAAGGTATGGTCAGGGTGAAATCCCGAATGACCGGATTCCCCGGCTCGTAGGAAAACTGTACGTTTTGAAAGGATACCTCGGCACACTCCCGATCGACCAGTTCTTCGCCGCTCTTCTCTTCCCTTTCTTCATCCAACACAGTAAACACACGCTCCGCACCGGCAATTGCGGTCTGGAGCTGACCGTATATCTGCGCCAGCTCATTGATCGGACGGCTGAACTGTTTTGCATAGACGAGGAAGGCGGAAATAACACCGATCGAAATGAATCCATGGATCGAGAAATATCCACCGAACACCGCAATGATAACAAAACCAATGTTGCCGATGCAGTTCATCACCGGACCCATGACACCACTGAAAATATCGGTCCGGATACCCGCCTTTGTCAGTGCATCCGCCGTATCACAGAATTCTGCGCTTGTCATCTCCTGATGGTTGTAGGCGACGACGGTATGATAGCCGGAAATCATTTCCTCCACGGTGCCATTGAGCTGCCCCAACAGCATCTGCCGCTTTCGGGAAAATCGGCGCACCTTCCCCGAGAGGATTTTCGTGGCGAGAAGCGTCAGAAGAACGGTTGCAAAGCTGAGAAGGGCAAGCTGCCAGCAATACCAAAGCATAATCGTCACCGTGCCAAAGATCGTCAGGACACCCGAAAACAGGGATGGCAATGACTGCGAAATTGTTGTGGAGATGTTCTCAATGTCATTCGTCATGCGGCTCATCACGTCCCCATGCGAGTGGGTATCGAGATACGAAATGGGAAGATCCACGATTTTGCCAAACAGCTCTTCCCTCATCTGTTTCACAATCTGCTGACTGAGTTTGGCACTGAATATCCCCTGTAACAGTTGGCTGCCGCTGTAAAGCAGATAAACAGCCAACATCCAAACTAAGGTGGGAATGAGATTTCCAGCCCTCGTCCCCGCAATGATATCGACGGCATTGCTTTGCAGGCTCGGCGCAAAAACGCCGCAGAGCGTCCCAAACAATACGACAAACAGCATTCCAAGCACCATCTTCTTTTCGTGCGCGAAATATGCAACGATGCGTTTGAGCGTGCCGCGGATGTTTTCGGCATATTCTATCTGCATAAAACGTTCGTGCCGTCTCATTCCAGGAATGTTCCGCTCCTCCAGCTTTTGCTTTCCCCGTTCACTCATGAATCTCGCCCTCCTCTCCCATTTGAGAATGATAGATATCCTGATAGATCGGGCAGGATTGCAGCAGCTCTGCATGAGAACCACAGGAGGAAATCCGGCCGTTTTCCAAAACAATAATCCGGTCTGCCCGGCGTACGGAGGCAATCCGCTGTGCGACGATGATTTTGGTGCTGTCTGGTTTGGAACACTGCAGCGCTTTGTAAAAATCCGACTCCGTTTTCAAATCAAGCGCACTGGTCGAATCATCAAAAATCAGAATTTCTGCCGGTTTCTCTACCGCTCTCGCAATGGAAAGCCGCTGCTTCTGTCCGCCGGACAAACTCATCCCCCGTTCTGTCACAAGGGTATGATAGCCGTCCGGCATAGACCGGATAAACTCATCCGCCTGTGCCGTAACGGCTGCCTCCCGAATCGCTTCCTCTGTGGCTCCCGGCTTGCCCCAGGCAATGTTTTCCTGGATTTCTGCATAGAACAATTCACTCTTTTGCAGAACAATTGCAATTTTTTCCCGCAGCGCTTCCTGCTTATATTCCCGCACATCTATGCCGTCGATCAATACCGCTCCCGCTGTGACGTCATAAAAACGGGGAATCAAATTCACAAGCGTGGTTTTTCCACAGCCGGTCGCCCCCATAATGGCAACGGTCTCCCCTTTGTGAATGGTGAAATCGATGTGTTCCAGTACAATTTGATCGCTTCCGGGATAGGCAAAGGACACATCGCGAAATGCAATCTCCCCCTGCTGCGGAGTGATCCCGTCAAAGGTACCATCCTTCTGTTCCGGCTGGCTATATAATATCTCTTTTATCCGTTCCCAGGAAGCAAGCCCTCTGGAAATATTCTGAAACAGCAGCACAAGCATCAGAATACCATTGAGAAGCTGCGTGGTGTAGGTAATCGCTGCCATGATGCTTCCAGGGGTCGCCCCGCCCCCGTCCACTGCAAAAGAGCCGACCAATAGGATGGCGGCCACCACAAGGTACATCAGTGCATTGATGACCGGATTCATAAAGGCAAAAATCACAAGCACACGAAGCTGTGTCCGTATCAGGGCATCGTTCGCTTTGCCAAACCGTGCCTTCTCGTAGAGTTCACGCACACAGGCCTTCATAATCCGAATGCCGGATACGTCCTCCTGCATGATCTCGTTGATCAAATCCAACTGCTTCTGCAACTTAGAAAACAGCGGGTTGGCCTTTGCCAGACAAAAAACAAGGCAGCCAACCAGGAAGGGAAAGGCACAGAGTACGATCCATCCAAAAGCATGATTCAAACGGAACATGCAGTACATACTTCCGAACATAAGCAGGGATGTGCGGATCATACCGCGTACAAACTGCGATAGAAAGTTTTGTACCTGTGTAATATCGTTGGTTACCCGCGTCACCAGCGATCCGGTTCCAAATCGGTCGAGCTGCGGGAAAGAAAAGGACATGATGCTGCGAAAACAATCCTTTCTCATCTCATTTCCGATATTTTGTCCGGATAGATGTACAAACACATTGTTGAGCGATCCGCAAAGCCCGCCAAAGAGGACCAGACCGATCATCTGGAGTCCCAATGTCCAAATCAGATTTAAATCCCCCACACCACCATTGTTGATTCCGAGAACACCGTTGTCAACAATGGCACGCATAATTCCCGGCTGAATCAAATCCATCAGCACCTCGCAAACCATAAAAAGGCCGGCAAGAACAGCAAAGGGAAGATATCGTTTACTATATTTCCACACAGTCATGCGCCTCTCTTCGATGATTCATCCCAATCGCCCGGTACATCTGCGCTTTGGGTATCCCGGGCATGCTTGTGATAACGAAATTCCCAATCCGCGGAGAGCTTCTCCAGCAATACGGCGAGACTTTGCTTTTCCTCCTCTGAGAGACCGCAAAACATCTCCTGATGTCGCTTTTTTCGCTGTTCCACCGCCTCAGACGCCAGCTTCTTTCCCGCCTCGGTCAGCTGAATGTTCGTCGTTCTGCGGTCATTTCGATTCTTCGTCCGCAGAATCAAATCCGCGTTTTCCAATTTTGCAATCACTTCACTGGCCGTTCCCGGACGAATGCCGAGCCGCTCTGTCAAATCACGCTGTGTGACATTTCCAACTTCATTGAGAATAATCAAAATCCGCTTCTGACTGGCTTTTCCTTCGTATTGCAAACGCATAATATGTCCCAAATCCCGAAGATAGAGAATCAGTTTTTCGTTGAGATCGTCCACCTCATCCGGTGTCCTGCACAGCTCGTTTTCCATCGGTTTTCCTTCCTCCCAAATAGTAAGGTACCTTGACATTGTATTCGCCTCACCCGAATTTGTCAAGGTACCTTAATAAAATCCATTATGAAAATGTATGATCTTCTCTCCTCAGGACCGCTTACGAATCCTCCTCAAAGGATTCTTCCTTCCAATCATGCATCGTATTTTCTTCTCCAAAGCCCTTCGAAAAAATCAACCGGACAAGGTCGGAATGGAATGCGTCATAATCCTTTTTGATCCGCTTATATTCCCCCGGTGCAAACTTCAAAACAAACTGTTCAAATTGCGCTCCGTCATTCCGGCGAATACAGCCGGAAAAGGTCACCGATCGAAATACTTGGTTTAACCCCAATGCCATACCATCCAGATCTCTAACTCCCGATTCCTCCGCTTTCACCGCGATCCATTTCCTTACCTTGATGTCGGTTAACGAATCCTTGGCAATCTCATACTTCACACTCTTTTTCGGGTAGTGAATCGTGATCTTATCCGCCGTCACGCGGATCAGGGTCTTTTGTTTGGAGACCGCATTTTTTCTATTCGCATAGAGGTTCTTCCCCAGCCAAACGGTCAAAAGGACAAGTAAAACAGCGAAAGCCACCAGAATGCCATAGGAGAGCATCCGGCCAATTCCGTTGCCCAAAATATCCCAGAAGTTCCCGCTTTCGTTCCGAAAAAACGAAAGGGCCAAAAACAGCCATAAAAACGGCAAAAGAACACCGAGTACGGTTTTCTTCCATGTCATCGGTTTCATATCATATTGTGGGTCTGCCGAATAATACGTTTTGATTTGATACATGGAATTATTCCTCCCGTAAACTGGTTTTCGATTTGCTTTTCCTCTGACGGATGCCATCAAAGCCCGGTTCCTGCAACCGAAGTCCATTCCTCTCCCGCGACAATGATATGGTCGGCAAGACGAACGCCAATCCGGCGCAGTTGGTCACGCACCTGCCGTGTTTCAATAAAATCCTCGCGCGACGGCACACACAGGCCGCCGGGGTGGTTATGTGCCAAAATTACATTGGTTGCGTTGCAGCTCAGGATTTCACGCAGCATCGTGCGATAATTGATCTGTACCGAGCACGGGTCGCCTTCCGCCAGCGCCTTGACCGCCAGAAGGCGGCAGCTGTTGTCCAAAAGCATGACCGTAATCAGCTCATTGACATGGCTGATATAATAATCCGTCAGATACTTCCCCGCCTTCTCGGTACTATCAAAGATCGTTTCCGTATGGCCGGACAGACGATAGCGGCGGAACAGAGGCGGCATCAAATGCAGCAGCGCAGCCGTTTTCTCCCCGACGCCCTCCACCTTCTTCAGTTCCGCCGGGTCTGCATCAAAAACAGCACGCAGCGATCCAAACTGCTGGAGCAGGCGATGTGCAAGCGGGTTGACATCCCCGCGCGGGATTGTATAATACAGCAACAATTCCAGCACTTCGTGCTCACTGAAGTTGTCCAATCCGTGTGCAAGAAAACGCTGCTTCATGCGCTCTCTGTGTCCGTCGTGTATTGACATACTGCCCCCCATTTCCTCCATCACCAAATCTCACTCAGCCGCCGTATCGCGGGGACGATGTCCTCCTCTCGGATACCAGCGCTGGAAAGGTAAAAATCGGTTGTCGCTTCGGTCCGCTGTCCCATCCGATACGATGACATCGGCACAATCCGAATGCCCTCCTCCTCTGCCAGACGGCGCAGTTTCTGTACGTCATAAACCCCATGAAGAGAGAGAATGACATGCAGACCGGTATCATTTGGCTGAATCGTAGCGCGATCCCCGAAATATTCTGTAACCGCAGATTCTATACGGGCATTCTTGCGGGCATAAATACGGCGAAGGCGGCGCACCTGCCGCTCCAGTCGGCCCTCTTCCATAAACCGCGCCATTGTCAGCTGCTCCATCGTGCTGGAGGTCTGATTATACTGATCCGCAATCGCCTGATACTGTGTCAGCAGACGATCCGGCAACACCGCATAGCTGATACGGATGGAGGGCGGCAGCAGCTTGGAAAACGTACCGAGATAGATCACACGTCCCTCTTCATCCAGTCCGGACAGTGTGGCCAATGGTTTTCCGGTGTAGCGCAATTCGCCATCGTAGTCATCTTCGAAGACAACCGCATCGTGCTGTTTTGCCCAACGCATGAGCTGAACACGCTTGCGGTGCGGAATCGTTGCGCCATATGGAAAAGAATGCGACGGCGACAGATAAATCATATTGGCCTTGGAGCGTTCCAGCTCCTCCAAATTGATGCCTGTACTGCTTCCCGCGACAAACACCGTCTCATAGCCATGATCGGCAAAAATCCGATGTCCCTTGCGGAATCCGGGGTCCTCAAAGGCAATGCGCATGTGCGGCTTGTCAAACATCTCGCACAGGATGCTCAGCAGGCTTTGAATACCGGCACTGACCACAACATTCTGAGGACGCGAATAAACGCCGCGTCCGGCTGACAAATATTTCGCAATCTGTTCACGCAGGGCAAATTCGCCCTGGTTGTCACCATAGCGCAGGAAGCTGTCCTGCTCGCTCATTGCCGCACGGGACAGCCGGCGCCAGATGGTAAAGTCAAACGAACCGGCATCCAATGTCTTACCGGAAAAATCATAGCGGATTTCCGGAACCGCCAGTTCCGGCCCGGGCTCTGGCTGAACTACTGGCTCCGCACGCTTTGGCAGTGTGTTGACATAATAGCCACTCTGCGGCACACAGGTAACAAAGCCATCGGCACAGAGCTGCTCATAGGCCGTTTCCACCGTTGTCCGGCTGACCGAAGAATCCCGTGTCATCTGCCGGATGGATGGCAGCCGCATACCGGCATCCAGCCGTCCGGACAGGATTTCCTCACGCACCTGCAAATATAAGTTTTGATACAGTGGCTGTCTCATGCTTTTTCCTCATGAATGCGGGACGAATAATATTCCAAAATACTCCGGCAAAAATTCGGGTCCGGAATCTCCGGATATGGGACGATGGGCCGCGGAACCCCCTGATGCTGCCGGAGGGATTTTCCCATCCAAATGACATCACGCCACTTTCCAAATTTGAACATGCTGTTGCGATAAACTCCCATATAATCAAATCCCATGGATTTGTGGAACGACATGCTCTTCTCATTCGGGCAGGTGATACCGACATAGATGCTGTAATAGCCCTGATAGGTCAAGATCTCATCGAGTGCGCCGTACAATGCGGATGCAATTCCCATGCGCTGAAATCCTCTTTTCGTATAAATGGATGTCTCACACGACCACTGATAGCCCGCGCGGGCACGGTGCGGCGATGCATAGGCATACCCGACAATCTCCCCGTCCCGGTCACAGCACAGCCACGGGGTCAGCTTCGTATAGGTCGCAATACGGCCGCGAAATTCCTCCAATGTGGGAGGTACATATTCGCTGGATACCGTCGTATCCGACACATACGGTGCATAGAGCGCCAACATCTCCCCCGCATCTTCCATGGTAACCGGGCGAATGACAAATTCACTCAAGATTTTCCAATCCTTACTTTGCTAAATTCCTCTTTCCCGAGGTTTTTTCTTACTAAATTGTACCATTCACAAGGCATATGGTCAACTGGCCTTTTCAAAGTCACCGCAAACCAGCAGCAGTTTTGCTCCTGTGGCTGGCATCCTGCGAAGTTCTCCGCCCTGTTATTTTCATTGTAGCATACGTCTCCAAAGCCGGCAAATCGGCAAAAAACGCCGTACCGGAATACCGGTACAGCGTCCTTTGTTTCTTTCGTATTGTTTACAGCACTACTTCGGTATCGTAATCGATCACGGATTCTTCGCCGTCCACGACACCAGTGTATAAAACCGAGCCATCGGTCGCAATAAAGATATAGCGCAATACCTTTGCACCTGCTTCTGCATCTTCCTCATCCGCTGCCCAGGTCTGCTTATAAATATAATATGCCTGTCCATCGATCTCATCGGCGCGTTCCAGTGTGTACTCATAGGCGTATCCGCTGTCCGGATCCTCCGTTCCAAACTGATTTTTTACCAGCTCCAGCGCCTCGTCCATCGTGATGTCATCCCTGGCCTCGCCGTCTTCGCTGACATCCGGTTCCTCCTCGACGATGCCCTCTTCTTCCTCCTCGTCTGCCTCAATCCTCTGCGGCTCGTAGGTCTCTTCCTCGACCAGAATCTCTTCGATGTCCTCATCCTCTGCCGAACCCGATGCCGAGCCGACGGTCTCCTCCGCATCCGTCGTCTCCTCGGTCTGGGATTTCGCTCCACAGGCAGCCAGACCAAACAGCAGGCAGCCACAAAGCGCCAATGCCAACAGGCGTTTCCAAGTTTTCACAACCGTTCCCTCCTAAAATAGTTCCGGCTCCGCCCGGCGGGCAAAGCCTTCCTCAAGCTCGTGCTGATGATATAAGTACTTCTCATCATCATAATATTTCGCGTGCTGCGGACATTTCTTCACGCAAGCGCCGCATTTGATACAAATACCGGTCACCGCCCTGGGATTCCCCGCATCAATCGCTCCCATCGGACAGACGGTAATACATAGACCGCACTGGTCACAGCCTTCGTTTGTCTTGGGCTTGACCTTTAAAATATTTACTGGATTTCCAGCCCGGTCACGCGGGGTGTAATACGGTCGGAGCGGTGTCTGTCCCCGAACGGGAACCGGCCGCTCCGGCAGCGCCTCTGTCCCGGTTATACGTGCCGTCACCCGTTCCGCCAGTGTGTCCGCCAGAGCCAAATCCGCCGCATCCGGGCGGCCTGCCGCCAGGGTATACGAAAAGGAGTGTTCCCCTATGAAGGCTCCGGCCGCGATCGTGTGAAAACCGCTGCTCTCCAACACATCCCGCAGCTCGATGAGCGCATCGTCGTAATTGCGGTTTCCATACAGGACAACCGGCACCGCCGGGGTATCACAGCCGAGAAACCCGGTTCGGACAAATGGCAGCAAGAGATTCGGAATGCGTCCGGCATAGACCGGAACTCCGAAAATCACCAGTTCGGTCCGGGATAACTCCGTCGTGTGCCTGCGCGCATCCGGCAGAGTGAAATCAACCGTGCGGCACGGAACATGCAGCCTATCCGCTGCCCGCTGTGCAATACGACACACAACGGTTCGGGTGGTGTCCGTCGCACTGAAATAAACCGCTGTCACAGATTGAACCTTCACCGCAACGTCCCCCCTTTTGTCCCGTAGTCGTTACTTTCCTTTGCTGTTCGCTTTGCTCTGGAATTTGTCATTCTGGATGATAAACCGCTCGTGCGTACCGCCGCCGATTTTTCCCACTTCGTCATAGGCCGTAACGGAAAAGACCAGCTTGCGGCCCTTGACCTCAATCAGTTCACTCTCACAGCGGACCGTCATGCCGAGCGGGGTCGGTGCGTCATGTGTCACATTCAGCAGTGTGCCAACTGTACCACAGCCCTCGTCAAGATAGGGCTGGACGCTGGTCCACGCCGTCTTTTCCATCAGGGCGATCATGGCCGGTGTCGCCAAAACATCCAGTGCACCGCTCCCCATCGTCTTTGCCGAATTGGTATCGTCAACTTGAAGTTCACAAACTCCCTGAATTCCAGCTTCTAACATAACTATCCCTGCTTTCTATGATTTCTTCATTTTAACATACCATCTTGACCAGAAATCGTCAATAACCAGTTCTTGAATTTTTTGTATCTTTTCCCCGAACAAACGCAAATGCCGAGAGAATTTCCGGAATTCCCTGTCATCCAAGGGATCACAAAGCCGCTCACAGAGAAAAAATTCCTCCCAAACAGAAACGATCCCAAAAACCCCTTGACAAAGTAGGTTTATCAATTTATTATAATATCATATAAATCTTCTAGGAAATATGAATTTTGAAGGAATGAGTATCCATGACAGAGATCCCAGTCAACCAAAGCAGGCTAATTTCGCTGTTTGGGCAGCTTGTCTCGCTGGACAGCCCCTCCTATGGAGAACGGGCAGTCGGTGATTTTCTCGCAGAAAAGCTGGCCTCACTCGGCGCTCCCCCACAGGAGGACGATGCCGCCTCCCGTATTGGCGGAAACTGTGGCAATCTGCATGCCCTGCTGGACGGGGAGGAACCGCTCCCCCCACTGTTGTTCTGCGCACACATGGACACGGTGGAGCCGTCCTGCGGCAAAAAAATGCTGCTCTCGGAGGATGGGACGATCACCTCGGACGGGACTACCGTACTCGGTGCCGATGATGCGGCGGCAATTGCGGCGATTCTGGAGGCGCTGACGCTGCTGCGCGAAAACGATCTCCCTCACCGCCCGATCGAACTGCTGTTCACTGCGGCGGAGGAGCCATACTGTGTTGGCATTCAGGCCTTTGATTTTTCCAAATTGGCCTCCAAAGAGGCATATGTGTTTGATCTGACCGGCGAGATGGGCGCTGCTGCGATACAGGCGCCGACCATCCTCTCCTTCACCGTAACGTTTTCCGGACGCGCGGCACACGCCGGTTTTGCACCGGAATCCGGCATCCATGCCGTTCGTGCCGCCGCCTGTGCAATCACACAGATCCCATCCGGCCGTGTTGCGGACTCCACGGTGAATGTCGGTACGATTTCCGGCGGAACCGCCAACAACATTGTACCGGATTCCTGCTGTTTTACCGGTGAAATCCGAAGCTATACCGACTCCCATGCGGTCGATCTGTTGCATCAGATCAAGCAAATCGCGCAGAATGCCGCAGAGCAGTTTGGCGCCTCCGTCGATGTGCAGGGAAACCGGCATGTCACGGCGTACCAGGTCGCATCGGATGCCCCCGTCGTGGCGCGCTATCGCCATGCCTGTGAACAGCTGGGATTGAACCCCACATTGTGCTCGACGTTCGGCGGCAGCGACAACAATCATCTGGTTTTGCACGGCATTCAGGGCATTGTCCCTGCAACGGCAATGTTCCAATGCCATACCTGTCACGAATACACGACGATCTCTGACCTGACGACGGCGGCCAAGCTTGCCTATTCTCTTATGACCTCGAAGGAGTAACCTCACCATGAAAATCCCTCTGCACTATCAATTATCCAATTACGACTGCGGCCCGACCTCCATGCTGAACGCCATCGGCTTTTTGTTCGAACGCGAAACCGTTCCGCCGGAGGTCATCCGCAACATCATGCTGTACAGTCTGGACTGTTATAATACCGAGGGAAAGCCGGGGCGGCGCGGAACATCCTGCTCCGCTATGATGTTTCTGAGCAGTTGGCTCAATGACTTCGGTAAACTCGGCTTATTGCCTGTCTCGTCGGAATATCTATCCGGGGAACTGGTGTTTCTGGGACAACAGAGCCGCTTATCCGACGCGCTGCACCGCGGCGGTGCAGCTGTCGTCCGTCTGTTTTATGACGAATGGCATTATGTCCTTTTCACCGGCGAAAAGGATGGAAACATCTATCTGTTTGATCCTTATTATCGCACCGAAGCCTTTGAGCAGCCGGACATTCAAATTGTGCACGATCATCCGTTTGAATACAACCGGATTGTACCATCCTATTATTTTAATAACGAAAAAGAACAGCTGTATTCCTTCGCGACCCCGGACATCCGTGAGGCCGTACTGTTATTCAACAAGGAAACCAAGCTGACGGCGGACAACACCATCGAATATTTTATCTGAAGACGCAAATACCCCCGAAGCGGCATTGCTTCGGGGGTTGATTTTATTTGTACGACTGTCTGAGAATCTCGATGCAATCCTCTTCCGTCAGCGGGACACGGTCACACTTGAACTGCGCACCCATGGTACTGCGGGCATTTTTTGCAATCTGTTCGAATTCATCCGGCGTGATGCCATAGTCCGACATCTTCAGATCTGCCACACCACAGTCCTTCTGGAGCTGTTCCAGCGCATCGACAAAATCCATCGGATCATTCGCCGTTTCGTTGCCCATCGCCTTTGCCAGATCAATCAGGCGCTCACGGCACTCCTCTTTCTGGGCGAAAAAGCGATAGTACGCAAGGCTGATCATAATCAATCCCGCACCGTGCGGCAGATTGGAATGATAGGCCGACATGGCGTGCTCAATCGAATGTTCGGACGTCGTCGTGCCAACACTCATGACGAAACCGCCCAGCGTGTTGCCAAAGGCAATCTTTTCACGGGCTTCCTCATCCGAACCGTCATGAACCGCTCTGGCGAGGTTGCGTCCAACCATCTCTACGGCCTTGAGGGCATACATATCGCTCATCAGGCTCGCACGGGTGGACAAATAGCCTTCGGTCGAATGGAAGAGCGCATCAAAACCCTGGTATGCGGTAAATTTGGGCGGAACTGACAGCATGAGATCCGGATCTACAATGGACAGCATCGGGAAGGTATTGTCGTTGCCAAAGCCGATTTTCTCTTCTGTCGCCTCATTTGTGACAACAGCCCACGCATCTGCTTCCGTACCAGTTCCAGCCGTGGTAGTGATGGCAATGATCGGCAACGGCTTGTTTTTCATACGGCCTGCACCGCCGGTACCGCCATAGACATAGTCCCAGAGGTCCCCGTCGTTCGTCGCCATAACGGCAATCGCCTTCGCAGAATCAATGCTGCTGCCTCCGCCGAGTCCTACGACAAACTCACAGCCCTCTGCCTTGGCAAGCTGTGCGCCCTCCAGGATAACCGACTTCATCGGATTCGGTGCGATCTTATCAAAGACAACCGATTCCACACCAGCCTTTTCCAACTGCTGCTCCACACGATCCAGATATCCGTTGGCACGCGTGGATTTTCCGCTGGAAATCACGATCAGCGCCTTTTTTCCCGGCAGCTTTTTGCGGGACAGCCGCTCCAGTTGCCCTTTGCCGAACAAAATGCGTGTCGGAACATAATATTGAAATCCCATCCTTGTATCTCCTCTCGTTCGATTGTCTATGTAGTCGATGTGATTGTGTTATGTTATTATACCATACTTTGGGTGGAAAGAAATTATTTTTTGTAAATTAACGGCGATTGGTCTCCGCGCTCTCCAATTCTTTTCGCGATTTCGAGCATATGTCTGCCATCCGTCCCACAGCAGCCGCCAAAGATTTGCAATGGGACAATCTCACGAAGCTTTATCATCGCCTCTGCAAGTTCAACTGGGTCCGACGACTTCAACTCCTTCGAATGATCCAACTCCTCGTAGGACAAACAGGCGGTATTGGCCTGAATGCCAACAAAGCGGCTGCGCACCCATTCACAAGAATTGCATGGCTGCGATAACGCTTCATAAGCAATCGCGGGATGTACGCAATTTGTCATATATCCTGCGGGGCGGTATTCGGTGATCGCATTGATCGAAGCGATGGCTTCGGAAATCGGCGTTCCATCGATAAGACAGCCGTCCTTCCGTATCGTAAAGCTGATCAGATACGGAATCCTTGTCTCCTGCGCCGCCCGTGCTATTCCGGCCGCTTCTTCCGCAGAGGGAATCAACGCGGCATACAGAAAATCAACTCCTGCCTTTGCAAAAAGATTTATTTCCCATCGATGAAATGCCTGTGCTTGCTCCAGAGAAAGCGCCCCTTCCCCGGTATACGCATCGCCTTTGCACCCAATCATCCCTCCGATGTACATTTCCAAAGCATTTTCCGCCTGTACCCGGCGCAAAAAGTCCACGTTGTCTTTTACAAGGGATGAAGAAAAGCGCGATGCCGCTGCCCTTTCCCGATTGGTTCTCCTCGTCAACTTAATTTTATTTTTCGGTTTACATCAATTTGATTTTGGAGTATACTATAAAAGATACCAGAGAAATCATGGGAGGACAATGGATATGACCGTACAGGAAGCGAAACAACAAGTTTTACGCGGAGAACCCATCACGAAAGAACAGGCTTTGGAGCTGGCGAATGCACCGCTTGCCGATCTGACACAGGCGGCCGACAGCATCCGGGAACACTTTTGCGGAAATGGTTTTGATATTTGTACCATCATCAACGCAAAGAGCGGAAAATGTTCCGAAAACTGCAAATTTTGTGCGCAGTCTGCGCATTATCATACCGGAAGTGAGGAATATGCCCTGCTCGGTTCAGAAGAAATCGTGAAGCAGGCGACATACAACGCTGAGCGCGGTGTCCTGCGTTATTCGCTTGTGACCTCCGGACGGCGGCTGACCGAACAGGAGGTCAACACCGAATGTCAGAGCGTTCGCGCTGTACGCGAGGCAACCGATATCGCGGTCTGTATCTCCAACGGTCTGTTGGACGAGGCCTCCTATCGCAGGCTCAAAGACGCCGGCGCGACACGCGTACACAACAACCTGGAAACCTCCCGCCGCTATTTTCCGTCTGTGTGTACGACACATACTTACGACGACAAGATCAACGCCATTCGCGCTGCACAGCGCGCCGGGCTTTCGGTCTGTTCCGGCGGTATTGTCGGCATGGGCGAAACGATGGAAGACCGCATTGACATGATTCTCGACCTGCGGGAACTGGGCGTCCGCTCCATTCCCGTGAACATGCTCAATCCCATTCCGGGAACGCCCTATGAACCGCTTACGCCCTTGACCAACGAGGATTTCTGCCGCATTGTCGCGGTATTCCGCTTTCTCATCCCGGAAGCATCCATTCGTCTGGCCGGCGGACGCGGCCTCCTGTCCGATCAGGGACGGGCCTGTTTCCGCTCGGGCGCCAATGCGGCGATCTCCGGTGATATGCTGACGACAAGCGGCATCACCATTCAAACCGATATGCAGATGCTGACCGAGCTCGGATATGTTCCGCAGCTGTGTCATGATGTCTAACCAGCACAATTTTTCCAAGAGAAAACAGACGGAACGGCAAATCCCTGCTGTTCCGTCTGTCTTTTCTTTACTTCTCGTCTGTCTGCGACCCATTGTCCGCGCTGTCCTCATTGGACTGCTCTTCGTCGTTTGAGTCTTCTTCCTCGCCGTACAGTGTTGCATCCGTGAAGTCACTGTATACATGGCCGGGCTGCAGCTCTACGCCCTTGATCTGTGCCAGCTCCGACACCGTGACAAACGCATAGCCTTGCTCCTGCAGTTCATCAATCGCTGCAAGGACGCCTTCGACCGTTGTCTCATACAGGTCATGTTCCAATACGATGGCTCCATCCTGCGCTCCATCCAAAATACGCTGCTTGACCGTCCCCGCGTCCTGATCACGCCAGTCCAGCGTGTCCACATTCCAGAGAATGATCGGCATTCCAAGCTCCCGCATGACCTTGCGCACCGACTTGTCATGTGCGCCTCCGGGCGGACGCATGAGGGTCGGCTTTTCTCCGAGGTATTCCTCGATCAGATCGTTATTCGTACTGGTCTGCTCATAGCCGCCATCGCTGGTCTGTGTCGTCAGAATCTTGTGATCCATCGTGTGATTGCCGACTTCGTGGCCTTCGGCCAGAT
Organism: Eubacteriales bacterium; assembly: GCA_030539335.1. GTDB lineage: Bacteria > Bacillota > Clostridia > Oscillospirales > Butyricicoccaceae > Butyricicoccus_A. The sequence continues at coordinate 71,582 of JAUNSG010000010.1, forward strand.
AACGGTCCATCATCGAATTGTAGTCCCTGACACGGTAACCACAGAGGAAAAACGTTGCATGCACACCGCGTTCCTTGAGGCCGTCCAGCAGGCGTTCGGTTCGTCCACCTTCGTTTCCGGTTGGACCATCGTCAAAGGTAATGGCGATGTACTTCTCCCCGACCGGAATATTCAATTCCTGTTCGGGCTCCTGCGGTTCCATCGGAAACTCTTCTTCCAGTCCGCCGGTCAAAACCGCAGAGCCAATCTCTCCGGATTCCATTGCGTCCTGTGCATCTTCCGCTGCAAGCGCACTGCCGATCTGCTGCTCGGTTTTGTCTGTCGTACGATTCTCTGTCTCCTCGCCCACGGCGATCTCCGTCGGGAAAATAGAGCAGCCGACGATACCAATCAGCATCACAGCCGACATCATTATCGCTGTCAGAAGCAGGGCATGTCGTTTCCATTGTTTCATAAAATTTCCCCCTAACAATATCTGCACGCCGTGTCCAGTCCCCCTTGAACACGATCCATGCTAAAATTTTGTTTATTATAGCATATCCAAACAGAAAAAGAAAGTCTCACATTTTTTATTTGTAATTAAATACCAATTGCACAAATGGATTGTCCAATCTTTTGTCTATGTTTCAAAAGGAAAGCAGCAGCCGTCTGATCCGACGACTGCCGCATAACGAGTTAAGCTTATGTATCCTCACGGATATAGCGGATATACTCCTCCTTTAGGATTGCACGGCATTTTTCGACCATCGCATTGGCGAGCGCAAGCGCTTCCTCCCGGTCAGCCGCGGACGCCGTCACGCGAATGAGACAGCCGTCATCCTTCGCATACGTGGCAACCGTTGGATTTTCGCTGTCCAGCAGTTCGCCAAGCGCGTCGGCAACGGGAGCTTCCCCGACAACCGCAACAGGGGCATGATCAAAATCCAGCATTTTGATATTCATGGAGACAAATACCTTATCACGGATACCGTTGAGATAGCGCTCACAGCACTCCTCAAACATCGGCTTCATTTCCTTCGGCGGTCCCGGAAGCAGGATGCACACCTTCCCATCCTGCTCCATGATACAGCCCGGCGCCGTGCCATGATGGTTATAGAGGATCATGGAATCATCCGGCACAATCGCCTGCTTCCTCAATCCATCCGACATCGGCACATCCAGCTCCTTGAGGTGCTGTTCCAGCATCTCATATGCCGTCTGATCGAGCACCGGCTTTTTTCCAAAATAGGAAATCAGCATCTCCTTGGTCAGATCGTCCTTGGTGGGGCCGAGGCCGCCGGTCAGGATAACCATCTGTGCGCGGGAATACGCAATGTCCAGTGCAGACCGGATGCGCTCCGGATTGTCACCGACAACCGTCTGATAATAGACCTCAATGCCCAGATCGGCCAACTTCTTCGCCAGATACTGTGCGTTGGTGTTGACAATATTGCCGAGCAGTATCTCGGTTCCAACACTGATTAGCTCCGCTGTCATAACAAAAATCCTGCCCTTTCCGTTAATACACTAAATTCATATCTTCATAGCGACGCGTGAAATGCGGCGTTACGATCTGATCACAGTACAGACAACGTTCTCCCTGCTCCGTATGGTGTGTCCGAATCGGGAGATAGGTCTCACTGCGGGTAATACATTTGGGATTGGTACAGCGCATATTTTTGAGGCCCTTTACCGACTTCGGCATGCGTTCCCGCTTTTGACGCAGCAGCGTCAGAATCAATGCCATACGGGCATACATGCCATAGCGCGCCTGGTCAAAATAAACTGCCCGCGGATCATCGTCCACATCCTGTGCAATCTCATCCACACGCGGCAGAGGGTGCATGACCAGAAGATCCTGCTTCGCGTTGCGGAGCTTGGCTGCCGTCAGACAATAAATTCCTTTGAGGCTGTAATATTCCTCGATCGAGGGGAAGCGCTCGCGCTGGATACGGGTCATATAGAGGACATCCAGCATGGGGATAACCGGCTCCAGACCGGCAACCTCAAAAAACTTCATCTTATGGCTGTTCATAAACTGCCGCAGATATTCCGGAATTGCCAGTTCACGCGGCGAAATCAAATAGAACTGAACGTTCTCATAATTGGCAAGAAAGTGGATCAGCGAATGTACGGTTCTGCCATATTTCAGGTCACCGCAGATACCGATCTTCATGTTGTCCGCCGAGCCGCGGAGACGAAGAATGGTCGTCATGTCCGCCAATGTCTGCGTCGGGTGAAGATGTCCGCCGTCACCAGCATTGATGACCGGGACCTCGGAGAACATCGAAGCCGCCTTGGCTGCGCCCTCGTTCGGGTTGCGCATAACAATCAGGTCTGCATAGTTGGATACCATGTGAATGGTGTCCTTCAGACTCTCGCCCTTAGACGCAGAGGACGAGCTGGGGTTATTAAAACCAACGACACTTCCGCCCAGACGCATCATCGCAGTCGAAAACGACAGGTTCGTGCGGGTGCTTGGCTCATAGAACAGGCTGCCAAGTACCTTGCCGCGGCAGGCATCGGCATATCCCTCCGGACGGTCAATGATGTTGGTTGTCAGCTTGTACAGTTCACGGAACTCCTCCATAGTAAGATCGCTCAGATCATTGATGTGACGCATTTAGCTGTCCCCTTTCTTCGGTTTCATTCCATATTCATTTTATTTTACCATATTCGACAGCTGAATGAAACCCACTTTTTTCGATTTGTGAGGAATATAAAAAAAGCATCTGCAAAAAAAGGATGGATGAGAAAAATCTACAATCCTTCCGCATTCCTTCATCCGTCCGTACCGATTTTGTTTACACAGACTGCCTTATTATTCCGTTATTTCCCATAAAATAAGCAGGCCCGGAACAAAAAATAGAGGATAACGGAAGAAACGCTTTTTGCTCTCTTTTGCTTTTTCCAGGAAAAGACCCCAAATCCGAGCATCTCGGATTCAGGGTCCCATTTTTTACTTATATTTTGTCGAACAATCCGGTAAAGTCAAAGGTCGCAAAGTAATCCTTCGCAGTCTCTGCACGACGGATCATTTCGGTGCTGCCGTCCTCCCTGAGCAGAACCTCTGCGGAGCGAAGCTTGCCATTGTAGTTATAGCCCATGGAGAAGCCGTGGGCGCCGGCATCATGGATAAACAGAATATCACCGCGCTCGATTTCCGGCAGCATGCGGTCTACCGCAAATTTGTCCGAATTCTCGCACAGGGAGCCAACCACATCATACTTGTGATCGCACGGCTGCTCCTCCTTGCCCAGGACGGTAATATGGTGATACGCACCATAGATCGCCGGACGCATCAGGTTTGCCGCACACGCATCGACACCGATGTATTCCTTATAGGTGTGCTTTTCATGGATGGCCGTGGTGATCAGGGCGCCGTACGGGGCGAGCATGAAACGGCCCAGCTCAGTGTAAATCGCAACGTCATCCATGCCGGCCGGCACGAGGACTTCTTCGTACGCCTTGCGGACGCCCTCACCGATCACGGCGATGTCATTGGTGGACTGCTCCGGACGATACGGAACACCTACACCGCCGGAAAGGTTGATGAACTTGATATGTGCACCGGTCTTTTCGTGCAGCTCAACCGCCAGCTCAAACAGAATGCGTGCCAGCGCCGGATAGTACTCGTTGGAAATGGTGTTGGAAGCCAGGAACGAATGAATGCCAAATTCCTTCGCGCCCTTGCTCTTCAGAATCTGATAGGCCTCAATAATCTGCTCGTGCGTCATGCCATATTTGGCATCGCCCGGGTTGTCCATAACCTGAAAGCCTTCCTTGGAATCGCCGAGCTGGAACACGCCGCCCGGATTATACCGGCAGCAGATGCGCTCCGGAATATGACCGAGTGCACTTTCCAAAAAGTCAATGTGCGTGATGTCATCCAGATTGATGGTTGCATTCAGCTGGTCTGCATAGATGTATTCTTCCGCCGGGGTCTCGTTGGAGGAAAACATGATCTCTTCTCCGGAAAACGCACAGGCTTCACTCATCATCAGCTCCGTCATGGAGGAACAGTCTGTGCCACAGCCTTCCTCCTTCAGAATCTGCAGAATGCGCGGGGTCGGGGTCGCCTTGACCGCAAAGTACTCGCGGAAGCCCTTGTTCCACGAAAATGCCTTGTATAACTCGCGTGCATTGTTGCGGATGCCAGCTTCATCATAGAGATGGAATGGGGTCGGATAGGTTTTCACCATCTCCTCTGCCTGTGCTTTGGTGATAAATGGTTTCTTTTCGCTCATGGTTCAATCTTCCTTCTATTTGTCTTTTATAATAATGTCAATTTTATCCGTTTCCTTACACTGGAATGCCAATCCGCATTACGCCTCCACATGGTCAAAAATCAGCTCCAGTACGGTATCCCGTCCTGTGCCCTTGACCGCCGAAAACGGAATCACCGGAACAGTTTCCGGCAGATGCAGCGTTGTACGGATGGTATTCATGCTGTCCTCTACCGCACTCTTTTTCAGCTTGTCATGCTTATTGGCAATCACGGCAAATGGCATGCCGGTCTGCAAAAACCAGTCGGCCATGACGACATCGTCCGCCGTCGGCTTATGTCTGGCATCCACAATCTGCAGCCCCAGTGTGATGGCGCCCTCGGTCGCGAAATATTCTTCCATCAGCGCACCCCAGCGTTCCCGCTCCTTCTTGGAAACCTTAGCGTAGCCATAGCCCGGCAAATCGACAAAATAAGCCTTTTTGTCGATACAGAAAAAGTTAATATGGATCGTCTTCCCCGGCTCATTGCCAACACGGGCAAAATTCTTGCGGTTCAGCAGTTTGTTGATTGTCGACGATTTTCCCACATTGGACTTCCCCGCAAACACAATCTGCGGGAGCGCATCGTTTGGGAAATCCGACCGCCGTACTGCCGAGCGGATAAACTCAGCATTGTGAAGATTCAGCATAGCTCTCCTCTGTCGTCCGTTACTGTTTCATGGTTGTCTTCTGGATCCCGGAAGCATTGCCCAGCGGCGGAGTGATCTGTCCGAGCGGCAAGACCGCCAGCTCCTTCTCCACCGGCTGGCACAGCGCGGTATCCAGAACGGTTTTCATAGTTTCCGCCGTGACGAAATGGATGTTTTCGCGCACGACCGGCTCAATGTCCTGTAAATCCGGCTCATTGTCAATCGGTACGATCACCGTCTTCATGCCCGCCCGATAGGCAGCCATGGTCTTCTCCTTGAGTCCGCCGATCGGGAGCACCCGTCCGCGGATCGAGACCTCTCCGGTCATTGCGACGTCATGTCGTACCGGAAGGTTGGTCAATGCGGAAACCAGTGCGGTTGTCATGGTCACACCGGCAGACGGACCATCCTTTGGAATTGCCGCCTCCGGGAAGTGGATGTGGATGTCGTTTTCTTTATAGAATTTCGGATCGATGTGCAGCGTATCGGCAATGGAACGGACATAGGTGACCGCTGCTTTCGCGGACTCCTGCATGACGTTGCCCAGATTGCCGGTGATCTCCAGCTTTCCAGTGCCCGGCATTGTGTTGACCTCGACCTGCAGCATTTCGCCGCCGACCGATGTCCATGCCAATCCATTGACTACGCCGACTTCGTCGCGGCCGGAAACGTTGTCCTTTTTGTACCGCGGCGTTCCAAGGAATTCTTCCATATTGCTGCGGGTCACCGAAATCCGGCGACGGATGGTCTTGTCCGGATTCTCCTGCTGCTCCTTCGCAATCCGATGGGCGATCTTGCGGCAGATCTTCGCCAGCAGCTGCTCCAAACGGCGCACGCCGGCTTCCCGCGTGTATGCAGAAATCAAATAGGTCATCGCATCGTGCTTCAGCGCGATGTTGCTCTTTTTCAAGCCGTGCTTTTCCAGCTGCTTCGGGAGCAGATGACGCAGCGCGATTTCTGCCTTCTCTTCCTCCGTATAGCTTCCAAGCTCGATGACCTCCATACGGTCGAGCAGCGGACGCGGAACCGTTCCGAGATCATTTGCCGTCGTGATGAACAACACATCGGATAGATCAAACGGAAGCTCGATGAAGTGATCGCGGAACGCGTTGTTCTGTGCGGTATCCAATACCTCCAGCATCGCCGAAGAGGGATCGCCGCGGCCGTCCGCTCCCATCTTATCGATCTCATCCAGCAGCAGCAGGCAGTTCTTGCTGCCCGCCTGCGAAATGGCATTCATAATGCGGCCCGGCATGGCACCGATGTACGTCTTGCGGTGTCCGCGGATATCCGCCTCATCCCGCACGCCGCCCAGAGACAGACGGGCATAATTCCGCCCCATTGCCTCCGCAACCGAACGCGCAATGGATGTCTTGCCGACACCCGGAGGGCCGACCAGGCACAGAACCTGTCCCTTGAGCTCCGGCGCCATCGCCTTGACCGCAAGAAATTCCATGATGCGTTCCTTGACCTTTTCCATACCATAGTGGTCGCGGTCAAGGATCTTGCGGGAATTGGTCAGATTGTGCTTCTCCGGTGTGGTCGTGTTCCACGGAAGCTCCAGAATAATATCGAGATAGTTGCGGATGACGCCGCTCTCTGCGGACATTGGCTGCATCTTTTCCAGACGGGCAACCTCTTTGAGCAGCTTTTCCTCCTCTTTCTCCGGAAGGTTCAGCGCGAGGATTTTTGTCCGGTATGTATTCGACTCATCCTCGGTGCCCGGTTCCCCCAGCTCATCCTGTATGATCTTCATCTGCTCCCGCAGATAATAATCGCGCTGGTTTTTATCCACCGCTTCCTTGAGCTTGTCCTGCAGCTCACCCTCCAACTGCAGGATGTCCATTTCCCGTGCGAGTACACGGATCATCTTTTCAATCCGGCGGACATCGCGCAGCTCTTCGAGCAGCTCCTGCTTGATCTCATAGCTGATGGGCAAATTCTGTGCGGTATAGTCCGCCAAATAGCCCGGTTCGTCGTTATCCAATACCGTCATGACAATATCGCGCGAAACATGGGACGAGAGCTGTGCATATTCCTCCACCGATTCCTGCAGCGTCCGCACCAAAGCTTCGCGCCGCTTCTGGGAAATGCGTCCCGGATCGGTATCCAGCCGGACTACGCTCGCATACATGCACTTTTCGCTATCTTCGTCCTGGAATTCCTGTACCATGGCACGGCTTGTGCCCTGTACCAGCACGCGGATGTTGTCACCCGGCAGACGGAGAATCTGCTTAATGGTACAGATCGTTCCGACCGTAAACAGATCATCGGTATGCGGCAGGTCGGTGCTGATATCGCACTGAGCCGTCAGGAAAACCTTCTGGCTTCCCTTCATCGCTGCCTCCAGCGCCTTCATGGAAATCAGACGGCCTACATCAAAATGAATCAATGTTTCCGGAAAAGCAACCAGTCCGCGCAGCGGCAGAACCGGCAGGACCTCCGGTGTATAGTCAGTTGTCTGGGACATGGGTATACCTCCTTTGAGCGGCAAACGTCCGCACACAGCAACATACTGTGTCCCTGTCATAATAAGAACATGCAGCATTCGCATCTTCTTTAAAACTACTACTTCAGTAGAGATTATACTTGATTTCTAACGACATTGCAAGACACGTTATGCATGATTCTCCTGCCAATCTTGCCCCGTTGCCCCACAAAATACACAATTCTGCGAGGAAAAGGCGATTTTGGAAGAATCAACTTTCAAAATTACAAAAAAGTGCCTGCGGTTCTTTCCCACAGACACTTTCTGTTTTTCTCTTTACTGTCCTTCCAGCATGCTGGAATAGTACTCAATATTCGCTGGATCCAGCGAGCGCAGTGCGCCGTTTTCATCGAACTCGACGAAAATAATCGGGCCGTAGAACGTCTGATTGTAGATCGTTGCGCAGAGCGGCATGCTCATCTTGACTGCAAGATTGTTGTAAATGATGCACACACCGTCATCAATTCCCTGCGATTCAATCTTTCCATGGACCAAATCGTCCATATCGCCTACGGAATTCATGATCTCCATGACTTCCGGCTTTTCCCCCGGCTGCTTATACAGAACGGTCAGGGCAAATGGATTTTCACTCATATCTGTCCTCCTGTTCCAGAAATCAGAACCTGTGCGTCCTCCGGTGACCGCAGGGTCAAAACCGGTTCTCCGGCCTTATCGACCGTATCCTTCGTAATGCGTACCGCCTGAATCGAGCGATCCGACGGAACGTCAAACATAATCTGTGTCATGACCGCTTCCAGTACACCGCGCAGGCCGCGGGCGCCCGTCTTGCGTTCCAACGCGATATCAGCCACGCGCTCCAGCGCCTCCTCGTCAAAGGTCAGATCCACCTGATCCATGGAAAGCAAGCGCTGATACTGCTTGACCAGTGCATTTTTCGGCTCACGCAGGATGCGGATCAGGGCTTCGCGATCGAGCGAATCCAGCGAAACCAACATCGGCAGACGACCGATCAATTCCGGAATGATGCCGTATTTCAGCAGGTCATGCGGCTCGACATCGCGCAGAATTGTCCCCTCGTCCTTCTCATCCTTGGAATGAATCTCCGCACCAAAGCCCATGGAGCTTTTGTCCGTGCGCGCCTTGATGATCTTATCCAGACCGCTGAACGCACCACCGCAGATAAACAGGATATTCGACGTATCGATCTGGATGAACTCCTGATGCGGATGCTTTCGGCCTCCCTGGGGCGGCACATTGGCAACCGTGCCCTCCAGCATTTTCAGCAGCGCCTGCTGTACCCCCTCACCGCTGACATCACGGGTGATGGACGGATTTTCGCTCTTGCGGGCGATCTTATCGATTTCATCGACATAGATGATGCCGCGCTGTGCGCGCTCAACATCAAAATCAGCCGCCTGAATCAGACGAAGCAGGATATTTTCGACGTCTTCGCCAACGTAACCGGCCTCGGTCAGTGTCGTTGCGTCCGCAATGGCAAACGGAACCTCAAGCGTCTTTGCCAGCGTCTGCGCCAGCAGGGTCTTGCCGGAACCGGATGGGCCAACCAGAAGGATGTTACTCTTCTGCAGCTCGACATCCTCCTTGGTCGTCGGCGACGAAATGCGTTTATAATGATTGTACACCGCGACACACAGCGCAATTTTTGCGCGGTCCTGTCCGATCACGTACTGATCCAGCGTCTCTTTGAGCTGCTTCGGGGTCGGCAGCTCCCCCAGTGATGGGACAGGCGACACCGAAGAGGACGTCGAATGCATATCCTCCGGAAGGTCAAACTCCTCATCCAGTATGCTCTGGCAAACCTGAATGCACTCGTCGCAGATATAAACTTCCGGCCCTGCAATCAGCTTGTGTACGGCAGAGGCCGGCTTGCCGCAGAATGAGCAATGCAGCTCACCGCGATTTCCATCGTTACGAGACATATTTCACCTCAAATACAATGACAAATACGGATAAAACACCGGGGACATCGTCTGCCCCGGTGTTCCTCTCCAAAAGCAATTATCTGTGAGCAATGACCTCATCAATCAGGCCATATTCCTTCGCCTCCGCCGCATACATAAAGTTGTCGCGCTCAGTGTCCTGACGAATGATATCAATCGGTTTGCCCGTATTCTCTGCGAGAATCTGATTCAGCTTCTCGCGGGTACGAATCAGGTGGTCCGAATGAATCTTGATGTCGGTAGCCTGACCGGAGAGACCGCCGCCGCCAATCAGCGGCTGATGGATCATAATCTCACTGTTCGGCAGTGCAAAACGCTTTCCCTTTGCACCAGAGCTAAGCAGGAACGCTCCCATGGAGGCCGCCATGCCGATGCAGATGGTCGAAACGTCGCACTTAATATACTGCATGGTATCATAAATCGCCATGCCGTCGGTAATAGAACCGCCCGGGGAATTGATATAGAATTGGATATCCTTATCCGGGTCCTGTGCCTCCAGATACAGCATCTGCGCCACAATCAGCGAAGACGTTGTCTGGTTGACATCCTCCGACAGGATAATGATGCGGTCATTCAGCAGACGGGAAAAAATGTCGTAGGACCGCTCTCCACGGTTGGTCTGTTCTACTACATAAGGAACTAAACTCATAATGAACTCTCCTCTGTTCGCATAAGGTTATGTAATCAGGGAGGAAATCATGCCTGGATTACTCTGCCTTCGGGGTAACAACCGCACTGCTCTTGATCAGGTCGAGTGCCTTATCAACAACGAGGTCGGTCTTGATGTTCTCTTCCGGAATGAACTGACGTGCTTCCTCCGCCTTTACGCCATAGCTCTCGCTCAGACGGTTGTACTCTGCCTCGATCTCCTCTGCGGTCGGCTCAATGGACTCGTCGGCAGCGATCTTCTTGAGCACCAGACGAACCTTTACCTGACGCTCTGCCTGCTCACGGAACATGCCGCGGAATGCTTCGTTGTCCATGCCCATTGCCTGAATGTAGCTGTCCAGGGTCATGTTCTGGGACTGGAGACGGTAAGCGAAATCCTGCATCAGGTTGTTTACCTGAGAGTCATACATTGCCTCCGGGATCTCGCCCTCCAGCGTTTCCAGAATCTTGTCCAGCAGCTTGGTCTCCAGATCGCGGTCTGCTGCGGTCTTCTTGGACTCAGCGATGTTCTTCTCGATGTCTGCCTTCAGCTCATCCAGCGTCTCAAATTCCGAAACGTCCTTTGCCAGCTCGTCGTCCATCTCCGGTACGATCGTGGTGGAAACCGACTTTACGGTGCACTTGAACTCAGCCGGCTTGCCCTTCAGGTCATCCGACGGATAGTTCTCCGGGAAGGTAACATTGACCGTAACGTCCTCGCCAGCGGTCTTGCCAACCAGCTGATCCTCAAAGCCCGGGATGAAGGTATTGGAGCCGAGCTTCAGATCGTAGTCCTCGCCCTTGCCGCCTTCAAATGCTACGCCGTCAACAAAGCCCTCAAAGTCAATCGTGACCGTGTCGCCCTGCTCAGAAGCGCGCTCAACCGTCTCGGTGCTTGCTGCACGCTGTGCCAGACGATCCAGCTCCTTCTTGATGTCTTCTTCCGTTACGGTGTCGTCTGCCTTCTCAACTGCAATGCCCTTGTAATCGCCGATGGTGATTTCCGGCTCAACCGGCACTTCGATAGCGATGGTGAAGGAACCGTCCTCTTCCGGATCTGCGGAAACAACCTCTGCGCGGCCTACGACCTCCAGCTTTGCCTCCTCAACTGCCTTATCATATGCGTCCGGATAAACAATATTCAGCGCCTCTTCCAGGAAGAAAGCGTCGCCGTACAGCTTCTCGATCATCTTACGCGGAGCCTTGCCCTTGCGGAAGCCCGGTACCTGCAGCTTGCTGCGGTTTCTCTTATATGCGGTTTCCTTGCCCTTGTCCAGCTCCTCTGCAGAGATGGAGATGGTCAGCTTAACCTGGCTATGCTCAAGCTTTTCAACATTTTTGAGTTCCATGGTGGTGAATCCTCCTAAAATTATATCCAATCTATTCTATCAGATTGTTTTGCATTTGGCTAGATGTTTTTTTATTTTTTTAACAAAATCGGAGTAAAATCAATAAAATCTCCCGATGTCAGTGTAAATTCAATGCCCTCCTGCGGTCCGGTGACGGCATGGCGAAGGCTGTCGGAATGCAAATGGCCGTAAACACAGCGCGAAACGCCATACGCTTTCAGCAGATCCAGGATTTCTCCACAGCGGAATTTCGTATAGATCGGCGGATAGTGCAGGAAACAGATGATCTCCTTCACGCCCCGGCTGCGCGCCGCCTTGAGCGAGGTCTCCAGCCGGATCAGCTCGCGGCGGAAAATCTTCTCATCGTGGCTCTCCTTGAAATCCTCTTCAAAGAACCAGCCGCGCGTCCCGCAAATGCCAGTGTCGCCATAGACAAAGCAATTGTTAAACAGAAATTCGATGCTGTGGATGTCATGTGCGGCAAGAAACTGTGTCATTTTCCGGACGGTGGACCACCACAGATCGTGGTTTCCCTTGAGGATGATTTTCTTTCCCGGAAGGCGTTCGATCATCTGGAAGTCCGCCAGCGCCTGCTCCAGATTGATCCCCCACGAGATATCACCGCCGATGACGACGGTGTCCTCCTCGTCCACCAGATGGCTCCAGTTCCGTTCGATCTTCTCCATATATCCCTGCCACTTTCCGCCGAACACATCCATCGGTTTGGATACGCTGTTGGAAAGATGCAGGTCAGAAATTGCATACAGTGCCATCAGAGCTTCGCCAGCAGATCGGTAGAGGCGAGAATCTCTTCCTTGTCAATGACAAGGTCAAACCGCGGCTGCTTTCCACGCAGGGCGGCCAGCGGTGCCGGAATTTCCGTCCCGGTCATCTCATGCAGCTGATCGAGCAGCTCCGTGCCGTCAGTTGCAGCCGTTCCGCCCAATGCGCCGATGACGCTCTGGCAGAACTTATAGGGGCTTGCCGTCGATGCGATCACGGTCGGCGTGGTGTCGCCCGTGCGCGCACAATACTGTTCATAAACCGAGACCGCAACCGCCGTGTGGGTATCACACAGATAATGCTCGTCCTCAAACAGACGGCGGATGGTCTCACAGGTCTCCGCATCGCTGCAGCAGCCGGCCTCAAACAGCGAACGGATCGGAGCAAAGATGTCCTCCGGTACGGTATACTTGCCGGTTTCGCTCAATTCCTTCATCATTTGGGCAACTGCGGTATCATTATAGCCGGACGCAAGGAATAATAAACGCTCCAGATTGCTGGAAATCAAAATATCCATCGACGGAGAAATCGTCGTGTGGAACGGACGCTCCCGGTCATAGGTGCCGCCGCTCGTGAAGAAGTCGGTCAGGACATTGTTCTCATTGGACGCACAGATCAGCTTCGCGATCGGAATCCCCATCTCCCGCGCAAAATACGCCGCCAGAATGTTGCCAAAGTTGCCGGTCGGCACGCAGACATTCATCGGCTCGCCCATCGAAAGTGCACCGCTTGTGACCAGGTCACAATAGGCAGACACATAATACGCGATCTGCGGTACCAGTCGGCCCCAGTTGATGGAGTTTGCCGATGAGAGCATCATCCCCTGGCTGTCCAGCTTTTCCAGCGTCTCCGGATCGGTGAAAATCTTCTTGACCGCGCTCTGTGCGTCATCAAAATTGCCGCGAATCGCGCAGACCTGAACGTTTTTGCCCTCCTGCGTCACCATCTGCAGCTTCTGCATTGTGCTGACACCATCGACCGGATAATAAACCATGATCTTTGTTCCGTCGACATCGGCAAAGCCATCCAGCGCCGCCTTTCCGGTGTCGCCAGAGGTGGCAACCAAAATGCAGGCCGTGCGGGTCTCTCCGGTCTTGCGCAGCGATGCGGTCAGCAGATGCGGCAGCATCTGCAACGCCATATCCTTAAATGCACAGGTCGGACCGTGCCACAGCTCCAGGATGTACTTGCCGCCCTCTGTCTTGACGAGCGGTGCGGTATTGGACGAGCCGAACCGCTCATCCGCATATGCCTTGGCCGCAAAGCTCTCCAGCTCTTTCGCGGAGAACTCCTCCAAAAAACGTCCGATGACCGATGCACTGCGGCCCCGATAATCCATCTCACACAGGGCCTTGATGTCGTCCTGTGTCAGCTTCGGGATTTCCGTCGGGCAGAACAGTCCTCCGTCCGGCGCGATGCCCATGGCAATGGCCTGTGCCGCAGAAACGCTCTGATTCTTGTCTCGTGTGCTGATATATTGCATTCGATAGCCTCCTCGAGTTCCATTCTTTTTTCTATTCCAGTTAAAAATATTCACGCACAAACCGTGCGGCATTTTCAAAAAATAAATTCCGGATGCATTCCTCACTATATCCGTGGCGCCTCATCTCTTCCGCGAGGCAGTCCATATCCGCGACGCTATGAATCTCATCCGGCAGACGGTCACAGCCATCGAAATCCGCACCGATCGCCAGACAATATTCTCCACCCAGCTCCATGAAATGGTCGATATGCGGGAATAAGTCGCGCACCGATGCCGTCACATTGGGTGTGACAAACGGTACATAACAATTCAGCCCGGTCAGCCCGCCGCGACGGCAGATCTCCCGAAACTGATCGTCCTTCAGATTGCGGACATGGTGTCGGATTGCCCTGCTGTTGGAATGCGTCGCGAGAATTGGGCGTTCGGTCAGCTCCGTCAGATCCCAGAAGCCGCGCTCCGACAGGTGGGAGACATCTAGAAAAATCCCCGCCTGATCCAGCCGTTTTACCAACGCTTTTCCACGTTCGGTAATGCCCTTCCTCCGGCTGCGTGCCGCGCCACAGGCATAACAGGAATCGTGATTCCATGACAATGTCACAACCCGAACACCCGCATCGATCGCGGCACAGATGTCTTCCTCCCACTGCAGCAGCTCCGCTCCCTCCACAGAGAGGAACGCCGCAACCTTGCCCGCATCACAGGCACGGTCAAAGTCCGCTGCCGTGCGGCAGTACATAAGACCATCGGCGTTGGCCGCAAACTGCTCCTGTGCGGTGCGCAGCAGCGTTGTAAACATCACATGTGCCTGCGCCGGATCGTCCAGCGGCTCTGCACCGCAGAACAGGGCGAACACCTGCGCATAAGGCTCATACTTCCGGGCGCGATCCAGGTCAACCTGACCGCCCCGCTTCCGCAAGGTACCGCCCTCTTGGGCAATGGCGAACAGGGTATCGCAGTGCAAATCAAAATACTTCATACTTGTCTCCCCGAATGCATCCGCAATCGAAAAAGTTTCGCTACAATTCTATCACAAATCGGCTTGGAAAGCCAGAGAAGCACGAAGAAAACTGCTGACATCTTATGCAGAGATCAGCCGCCCGATTCCCACTGGAATTCAAATGCATTTTGGATATGCTGTATTGTGCCGTCCCCCGCAATGCCTATGACATCAAACCGGCAGGCCCGCTCTTCCCCATAGCCGTGTGCCGCATAATACCCCATAGTCGCACGGCAAATGCGCCGCTGCTTCTGCCGGGTGACAGCCTCCAACGGGCTGCCATAGCGGGTTCCCGAACGGTATTTGACTTCGACGACGACCAGAACCGAATCCTTCTCCGCGACAATATCCAGTTCCCCATACGGGCTGTGATAATTGCGTGCTCGAATGATATAACCATGTTCGGTCAGATAGCGGGCCGCCATCGCTTCATAGACGGCGCCGATGGACCGCTTGTTCCGCGTCACTTGTCCAATACCTTTTTCAGGAAGGTGCGGCGGTGAATCGGGCAGATGCCGCATTCCGCAATCGCCGCATAATGTGCCTTGGTGCCGTATCCCTTGTGCTTCTCAAATCCATATTCCGGATACTGCTTTGCCAGCTCGCGCATCTCCCGGTCTCGTGTGACCTTCGCCAGAATGGACGCCGCTGCAATGGACAACACTTTGCCGTCGCCGCCGATCACACATTCTGCCGGGATATCCAGGCCTTGAATGCGATTGCCGTCCACCAGGGCGAAATCCGCCGGAACCGGCAGCGCCTCTACCGCACGGCGCATTGCCAGGAATGTCGCCTGCAGAATATTCTGCTCGTCGATCTCTTGCTCACTCGCCCGGCCAATGCCGTATGCCAAGGCGTTTTCTTTGATATAGTCGAACAGCGCCTCACGCTTTTTCTCCGAGAGCTTCTTCGAATCATTGACCCCCGGAAGCTCCGTTCCCGGCGCCAGAATCACTGCCGCTGCAACCACTGGTCCGGCCAGTGGGCCGCGCCCAGCCTCATCAATGCCGCACACCGCCGTGTAGCCTTCGGTGCGCATCTTCTCTTCCCGCTCCATGGTCAGGATAACCGGCTGCTTTGCCTTCCTCATCCTGCATATTCCTCCGGTGTTTCCAGCGTGATCCGTCCGAGCTTGCCGCTTCGATATTCGTCCAACAGGATATGTGCCATGCGTTCGGTATCAATTTCGCCGCCGCGCAGCAAAAAGCCGCGCTTTTTTCCGGCTGCCTGCAGCAGCTCATAGCCGAGAAAGTCTACCTCGTCGCCGTTTTCCGGCACATCAATCTTGTATCGTTCCGCCAGCGCCTGCGGTGCATGATGGTACAGAATCTCCATCAACTTACAAGCCAACGTCTCTACATCCAAAATGTCGTCCTTGATCGCGCCGGTGACCGCCAGATAAATACCAGTGCGTTCGTCATCCAGCTTCGGCCACAGAATGCCCGGCGTGTCCAACAGCTCCAGTCCTCCCGCCACACGAAACCACTGCTGTCCCCGTGTGACACCCGGCTTATCCGCCGCCTTTGCCGACTTCCTTCCAAGCACCTTATTGATAAAGGTGGATTTGCCGACATTGGGGATGCCGACAACCATGACGCGTACGGCGCGTCCGGTCTGTCCCTTCTGGTTCCACTGTTCGATCTGATCCTTCAGCAGTGTGCGCACCGCTTCGGTAAATTGATTGACCCCGCTGCCTCTGCGTGCATCGGTCGTCATGACCGCATATCCCTTCGCCCGGTAATAATCTGTCCAACGTCGGGTTGCTCCCGGATCTGCCAGATCAATCCGGTTGAGGATCATCAGCCGCGGCTTGCTCCCGGCGATGGAATCCATATCCGGATTGCGGCTCACCTGCGGAATGCGCGCATCTACAATCTCACACACCGCATCCACACGGCCAAGCTTTTCCACCATCTGACGGCGGGTGCGTGTCATATGTCCGGGGTACCATTGAATATTCATTCGTATAACTCCTTATGCCACTGGGCCAAATGCACCAATCGGATAGATGCGGCAGAGTACCTTGCCCAGCACGTATCTTGTATCCACCATCCCCAGCTCACTGTATCGGCTGTCGGTCGAATTGTTGCGGTTGTCTCCCAACACAAAAATACAGCCTTCCGGTACCGTCTGTGGGAATTCTACATCAAAGTAGGTATAGGTTTCCTCCGCAATATAGGGTTCGTCAAGCACCTCACCGTTGACGCTGACCTCGCCGGTTTCAAAGTTAATATCAATTTCATCACCGGCGGTTGCAATCACGCGCTTCACGATCGGCACCGGCAGAAACTCATCCTTTGTCAATACGACAATATCGCCCTTCTCCGGCGTATAACCAATATTGGAAACCAGCATCTGATCGCCATCCTGCAGGGTTGGAACCATAGATTCTCCGGATACACCGATAATACGTACCAAAAATACAAAAATTAAAATAACAACCGTCAGCGAAATCAGGAGCGCTTCGCCCCAGTCAAACAGTTCGCTGTGAAACCGGCCGCGTGGTGTATCCTTTTCCTGCTCCGACTTCTTTTTCTTTTTCGCCACGCCAGTTCCTCTCCTTTCCGTCTGCAAGGCAGTTCTTTTTGTCCCTTATTACAATACCAGCAGTTTCCGCTTCTTGCAAGCGCTTTGCCAGCAAATTTTCCGTATTCCCCATTTTTCCGTGCTTTTCCCGAAAAACAGGTCGATTTTCCTGCAATGAATTCACACAACACCGGATAAAATTTATGCCAGAAAATCACGGTGAATTTTTACTTTTTCTTAACCATTTCACTATTTTCCCCTGACACACAATATGCTATTATGTTATACAGATATTTCGTGAGTAAATCATTCGGAGGTACTTCTGTTTATGCAAGCATTGTTTGATATTCTCAGCCAGCATGTCAGCGCGGAGCTTGCCGTCTTTCTAGTGTCAATGATCCCATTGATCGAACTGCGCGGCTCCGTCATCCTCGGCACGGCAATTGGTATGCCGTGGCTGCGTGTCCTGCTGATCAGTCTGATCGGCAATCTGATCCCTATCCCATTTATCCTGGTTTTCGGCGGAAAGCTCTTTGCCTGGCTGCGCCGTCAGCCGCTGCTTCGCGGGTTTACCAAATGGTATGAAGAGCACCTGATGAGCAAATCGGACACCATCCGAAAGTATTCCTTTTGGGGTCTTCTGTTGTTCGTCGGCATCCCTCTGCCCGGAACCGGGGCATGGTCCGGTTCGTTTATCGCCGTCCTGCTCGGTGTTCCCCCCAAGCGTGCTTTTCCCGGCATTCTATGCGGCATCCTTCTTGCCGGCATCATCATGACGGTCGGCTCCCAGGGGGTCGCCAGCCTGATCCATCTGCTGTAAGGAAAATTCAGACCGGACACAGAATGTGTCCGGTCTTTTTTCTGCTTTTTCACGATGAAGAGACTAGTCTTCTTCCACACAACGCACTGTGCAGCGGCTCCTGCCGCCGACGGTGCAGGTGAACAGCGTCAAATCCCAGTTATCGGCGGTAATCATCGTTTCAACCTGCGTCGGATTCAACGTCTCCAGATTGTCTACTGTATAGTGGAATACTTCGCCCTCAACCGTTGTGAAATAAACATCTGCACCAATGTCCAGCAATTTCAAATCCCGGAAATGGCCGGAATAATTATGCCCGGCAATCACCAGATTGTTGGTAAAGCACGAGCCGGAATACCGACAGGGCGCTGTCCGAAGATTATCATAATCCCATTCCGCCATGACAGGCAATTGCAGGTTCAGCGATGGAATCTCCAGCAGGCCAAGATACTCCTCTCCGTCCAGCTCCAACGTCCCCATTTCCTTCGTCGGATCATACTTTGGTTTGGTTGCCTCCGGAATCTCATCGAGCATTTTTTCCGCAACTTCCTGCGATTCTCTTCCTGCACGATTGCCATCCCAAATGTTATAAACGGTCAATCCAAGCGCTGCGATTATCATCAGCAGCCCGACAACCATGAATACTGTTCCTTTTTTCTTCTTCTGTTTCCGCATTTACATTCTACTTTCTATTGTAATACCTACAAAGCAACGTCTTTGTACGATGTGATTTATAGTTATTGTAGCATATTACCCTTCAAAAGTACATGACACAAAAGAAAAATTTACTATTTTAGTATATACAGGATTAATTTTCTTGCATCCTATACATCCCCGTTTTACTTCCCTAACATCCCAAACAACGCAGAAGCTGCTTCATCTGTGCAACGCCTTTTTCCTGCGAAGTTATGATTGCCTCCAGAATTGGCTTCAATTCCGAACAGATCGGAAAGTTAAGGGTAAGTTTGGACATCGCAATGGCTCCTCGGTGGTGTGGTATCATCTCCCACATAAAATTGCAGTTGTTTCGGTTCGTGGCACAAGCACACCGCATTCTGCAGAACATATTCTGCATGATCTGATCTACCTTACACTGGTACTGACCGAGCTCCCGCTCAGAATTGCTGCATTTCCCACAGGCATTTTCGATACAGCGCATGTTCCGAATACTTTTTGTCTGTTCCTCGATAATCCCCTCTGCAATCTCCCGCAGTGCGGCATCGGTTGTATATTTGAGAATATTATATGACATCTCGATCGCAGCTTGATGATGAGGTATCATCTGTGCAATAAAATTCTGTGAAATACTCTCTGTCCGCTCCGCCTCCGTCATCCCTTGTATCATTTCATCCAAAATACAACGGAACGTACTGAGATACTCTCTGGCTGTACTATTTAATTGACATGAATTCTGCATGCGTACACCCCCTTCTTTCTATCATATTCCGTAAAATTCAACTGTTGACTTTTCATCACGGGCCCTACCGGATATCTATACGAAAAAAACACCGAAACCAAACGGTTTCGGCGTATCAAAATTGGTGGAGATAAGGGGGATCGAACCCCTGACCCCTTGAATGCCATTCATATCAAAGTGTTATTCTTATATCTATTTCAATTGTATATTTTGCAACTTTCAATCCGTAATTCAATGCAAAACATACAGTATTCTTAGATTTTTCGAACAATAATCGAACAATACCAAAAACACAAATCCACGTTGCTACTTCAATAATACGCGCTGTGTGTCGTAAAATGTCGTCAAAATTCCGATTACATTTATCACATTAGGAACGGGATTCTGTGGCTCGTCCCCATTAACTTTATTTCTTGGTTGTAACCAGCATACTCTTCGACCATGCGGAATAGTACTTCTTACCGTTCACCGTCTTATAGGTGCGAACGCGGACATAGTACTTTTTCTTTGCGGCCAGCTTAGAGACCTTAGCGGACACGGTTTTATTCTTGGACACCGTCACGGTCTTGGCACCGGTAAACTTGCTGTTGGCCGCGTACTGAATCTGATAGCCCGTCGTTTGCGGCGCCTGCTTGGCCCACTTGGCCGTGAAGCCCTTCTTTGCCGCAGTCACACTCTTGAGGGTTGTAGCTTTTGGAACAATAGTGAAGGTCTTTGATAAGGAACCGGTATATTTCTTCCCTTTGAACTTAACGGTTACCTTATAGGCACCGACGTTTTTGCACCCCTTGGCATAGGAAACTGTATAATTACTTGACGCAATTTTATTTCCCTTCGCATCCTTAACCGTAACGGTCGGTTTCCGCACCTTATTGTTATAAACAAAGGATGATTTTGAAAATATTATTGTTTTGGGTCGCGAAATCGTTACTGTTTTTTCTTTTCCGCAACGATTACAAAAATATAATTCGCCACCATTTTCGTATTGATCTGCTTTCCAAATGACATCCAATTTATAATTATGTCCTAAAGCAGGAATTGTAACCGTTGTTTTAACTGCTGTGCAAATATCATTAACATCATCGTATGAACAGTAGATTGATTTTTTTCCTGCTGTTGTGCAGGTCGGATTTTTGTCAATCGTATACTCAGTATTCCACATATGCGCCGTTTTAGGAATTGTGGTTTCATATTCATTCCCGCAATTATCACAGCGATAGATCTTGTAGCCCTCTCTTACACAACTAGCTTCCCCAGAATACTCCAACCTATAAGAATGCGTGTGTTTTATGACAGTCGTGTATACCGGGCGAGCTACCTCTCCGTTAAAATATGTGTAAATACGAATATAATATACATTTCCAGATATCAGTTTGGTGCCATCTGTTTTGCAAACATTCGTAAACTGGTTCCAATTTCCGTAGTCTAATTCTTTTCCTGAACTGTCATATACTTCAATCGATGTATCTCCTTCTATGAAATTTTCAACATTCACATCGTAGTAGTCTGTAACCGATGGGACGAACTTATAGTAATGCTCTGATTCATCAACATATTCATACCCACCATCTGTTCCATAATCATAGTTGTGAAACCCGTGGACTTTACGCTCATTCAAACTTATCGGCTCTGCTGTCTGCGCATTGTTGCTACACACTGAAATGCTTGCAGCAAATGCCGCGTTGCCTTGCAAGGATAATACTGCTGTTAAAAGCAAAGCAACCAACCTTTTCTTTTTCATAGCTCTCTCCTTTTCCTGTCCCCAATGTTTTCTATGCCATGTTCCTCCGCCCGGTTTTAGCATTCCACGCTAACAACCATGCACCACAAGGTATCTGTATGAATGTCCCTTCGTCCGTCTGCTTAACCTGTTTTGCCGGGTATCGATAACCTTTCTTGAATATAGCCTCACCGTCTATTCCAGTTATACAGCTGAATTTCATGGTCGGCCACAAATCATCTAACTTGATAAGCTTGCTATCCAGTACTGGCTCCGCTCTCATCTTGAGATATGTCTCGGCAAGATACCGCTTGCCTCTTCTGAAAACAGGCCGAACGGACGAATATTCCGGATGGAGGAATCTCCCCAGCAGATAGGTGCTGTAAAGAACGTCAATGCTTGCCCGGCTCGGGATACCTAGCACTCTTCCTGTTTTCGTCTGCGTCCACAATCCAAAATCGGTACTACTCGGTGGGCGCTCTCCTGGAGTTCTACACCATTGATGGTGATTAACAAACCTTTGTACACCCCGTCCACGAAAATTCCCATTGCGGATATAGAGCTGAAATAGCTCTGCACCAAATGCGAAACCAGGAATATATCCTTCACCAGCAATCCGTTCAGCAAATTCCACGCCGATCCACTGCATTTTTGCCCTGCTGAGGTCTTGACCTTTTCGGATTGCCAGATTTCGACTCGTCTCGTCCCACTGATAGTATAAGGGCAGATCAAGCTTTCGGTTATTCAGAACGCGCAGGCAAGCCTCGGCTTCAGCTCTGCTTGCATCACAATTACAGGATCTTCCTTCCCAGTATACACCAACCGGCAACCCTGAGGCAACTGCTGCATTATAATTAATTTCGAATCTTGTGTCTTTTTGTTCTCCTACACCGGCACGAATAATAGCAAAGCGGATGCTATCAGTAGCAACCGCTTGCCAATCAATCTTGCCTGAGCGAGCGGACACGTCCACTCCTCTGTAAACCATAGTTCCACCTTACCTAAACATCATCTATTTCGTATACTTCTTGGCCACCCAGATTGCAACCTTGACCCAATTCTCAGTCTTATCCAACACAGACAACGTCGTGCCCTTAGAGAACACGCCCAGCTTCTTGCTTTTTATGCTGTTCGACACACGGGCGTTCAAACGGGCTTTGAGTTTTGCCGTATTACCCTTGATCGCACAATACTTCCGCGAAACCCACACATAGGTTTTCACCCAATTGCCTGTCTCAGACAGCTTAACCAGCTTGGCTCCCTTGTTGATCGTGCCGAGCTTTTTCTTTGTCACGCCCGCGCCAG
>JAUNSG010000022.1 GCA_030539335.1 Eubacteriales bacterium
TTGTGTTCAATTTTCTGACATGGCGGAGGAAACACTATCCGGAGTGTTTGCAGAAGTGGCGAATGCGCTTGTGGTTTTCAGTACCGATGAAGACATTCGATATGCTTTCGGCGACAATCGGCGAAAAATCAGTCCGAAGATGTTAGAGGATGGACACAGCATTTATCTTGGAATCCGGGAAGAAAAACTGTCGGCCTATTATACTGTCCTCCAACTGATTTTGAATCAGACATTAGGGGAACTGGAGAAACGGTCGGAGGATGCCGAACCGATATTATTTCTTATTGATGAGCTGCCGCGCATCCTGAGCGTGGGAAAATTGGAAAAGCTGCTGGACAGCAGTCGGACCCTGAGGAGCCGACGTGTCCGGCTGATGCTGGTAACACAGTCCATGGAAGCTCTCATGGCAGCATATTCGGAGAATGAGACAATGGATTTGATGAGCAACTGTGCTTATAAAATTATTCTGGACGCCTCATCGTCCAAGACCCAGAAGATGGTCTGTGAATGGGCCGGTAAATACAAGGAACGCAAGTTATCCGTATCGGACGGAGGTTCAAAGCGGAGAAATACTACGAGTTACGAGGAAAAAGATATTTTATTGCCGTCAGATTTGATGACTCTTGCGAAGACTGGAGAACTGATTTTGATAAGTCCACATGGTTATAATCGAATTCAAAAATGTATGTATTATAAAGATCCATATTTTAAGGGGCTGGGGGAGGAAATCAGACAGCACAACGAAACAATCAACGAGATCCTGCTACAGAGAGAGTAACGGTTATAAAATTTCGTGAAAATACGATTTAAAACAAGCCGAATCTAAAGCAGCGATAGGAGGAAGGGGAGTTCAATATGGATGATTTGGAACTCTTGCAGAGTTTGGATTTAAAGCAGTTGGTGGAGATGCAAGAGAAACATCGTCAGGAGTTAAAAGCGAATCGGGAAAGAATAGCGGCAAGAAAAGCGCGGACACATCGGTTGATTGTTCGTGGAGCCATTGCAGAGAAGTTCGTTCCCGGTGCAGATCGCTTGACAAATGAACAATTTGAGGCTGCCTTGAAAGCATTGTTTTTACAAAGATAAAAGAATGAATTCTCAAGAAACGGAACATTGTTCCGTTTTTTTGGAATTAGGCCCGAAAAGGCTTGTGATGAACGTTATTGCCTGCAAAGTTCTCAGCAGAGCGCAGTTACATAATCCGAAGGGTTATGAGTAAGTGCGCCTTTCGGACTCTCCTCCCTCAAAATAGGTAGAAACAACGGAAAAGGATGGTGTATATGGCAATCTATCATTTCACCTTGAAAAACATATCCCGTTCGGAAGGTCGGTCAGCAGTGGCTGCTGCGGCTTATCGCAGTGGAGAAAAGATGAGAAACATTTATGACGGTGTGACACACGACTACACGAAAAAGGGCTGGATAGAGTATACAGAAATCATGCTGCCGGAAAATGCGCCGGAGAAGTATCGGGATCGATCGACGCTTTGAAATTCCGTGGAGGCAGTTGAGAAATCCACGAAATGTCGGCTGGCAAGGGAATGTGAAATCGCTTTGCCAAAAGAACTCACGTTGGATCAACAAATTCGTTTGGTACAGAACTTTGTAAGAGACAATTTCATAAGGCTTGGAATGTGTGCAGATATTGCAATTCATAATCCGCCGGTAAGAGATGATTTGGGAAGAGCGCTTGATGTTGACGGAAATCCAACAGCGGATAAAAAGAAAATGATATTTCAAAATCCTCACGCACATATTTTATTAACGGTCCGATCACTGGATGAGAATGGAAAGTGGGAACCAAAATCTCAAATTGAATATCGTTGTAAACGCGGAAAAGAAGAACGAGGTTTTACCGCCTCGGAGTTTCCAAAGGCGCAATTAGACGGTTGGGAAAAACAGTATCGCTATCAGATCGGCCGAGAAAAGGTATGGCTGACAAAATCAGAAGCGGCAAACAGGGGATTAAACGTCATTGCAGATCGGACAAGCAAAATGCCGCGAACAACGGTTCACGGCAGAGAAAATTCTAAAACAGCTTATTGGAACAACGAAGAACGAGTACCCGAATGGAGAACCGCTTGGGAAAATGCAGTCAATCAAACATTAAAGGAATTGGGAATTAACGAAACGATTGATTCGAGATCGTTCATAGCACAGGGTCGCAAAGAGATTCCATCCGTACATATGGGGATATCGGCAAAAAATATGGATCGCAGAGCGGTGCGGATATCTGGTACTGGTTCGGACATCGGTGAATTAAATAAGGACATTCGTGAGTACAATGATTCTGTTCACACTTATCAGGATATAAAAGCTGTAGCCGATACAAAAGTAAAAGATACTGCGCGGGTTTTGGAATCATACCGGGGAAAGATAACACAAAGCGCGCATCTGGGAAGCGTTGCTATGAAAGGCTTGCAGACTGCACAACAGGCAGTGAAACAGCAAACGGATGATTTGCAACAGGTACAATCAACTGCGGATTTGGTCTTAGCAGCGAATGAAAAATCACTTGCTGTTGTGGAACAGTTGACACAGTTACTAAACAATTGCGGAAGACTGGAATTCCGGCGCAAGAGTGAATTGCGGGGTCAAATTGAGCGGGAGCAGACAAAGATTTCCGATAGAAAACAATATATGAACAATGTATTGGCTCAACGAGGATTAACAGATAAAGAAACATTGCTTGGAGCCAATCAGGCGTTAGAACAAAACAGGGAAGAACTTCGAAAGCTGGAACAAAGAATTGCAGAAATGAAACAGGAAAGAGCTTTGCTGGAGAAACAGTATTCAGACATAGAAAACGGTATTCCGGAAATCTATCGGAGTGCGGTTGAATTGGAACGGGATGCGTTGCGTCAAGACTCTAAAAAAGGCATTTGCGTACATAGTAATCGGCCTTTTATAGGAACCGATTTAATACGAAAAACAAAACGAAGCAAATGACCTTTTAAGATGTAATTCAGAGGAATTCAATTCCTTTTTGAAACTCAGAAATAAATCCGTTTATTTGGAATCAGACTAAACATCTATAGAAAGGTCGGAATGTCGCCGAAAAGATTTTGGGGTACAGATTGTATTAGGTGTGGCTGATTTCTAAGTTCTTTAAGGAATTCAATTCCTTAATTTTAAGAGAAGGAGAGTATCTGTTCTTTCTGTGCTCATTGATCTGACTGATGAATGACCGGATTTTTGAGAGTTTTCTATAAACTGTTACTATAGTCTCAAGGGAGGTGGAAGTCGGTTGCGGATTATTTCCTTTTGTTACGCTTCCTTGTAACACTTACAGTCATGATTTGCAAGATAAAAGACGATAATTGAATCCTGTGCGAAAATGTGGCATACTTAAACAAAAAGTAGATTTTCAATCGATTCAAATATTGGATAAAAAGAGATTTAACGATGGGGAGGAAATGCAGGCATGGTAATTCGGTTTCATAGCGATCATGTTGTTCTGGCAAATTTGCTGGATGATCAGCCATATCTGTTGTGGAGCGAGGGCATCAACATTATTTTTGTGCTGAATGGGGCGGTGCATGTGTTGTTTAACGGACAACAGGAGACCTTGGAAAAGGCGGGGCTTTTGCTGATAAACCCGTTGGAATTATGCCAGGTAACCTGCTCGACAGATAGCCGTGCTATCGCTTTGCAGATTCCAAAGGAGTGCTTGAAAATTGCAGGAGTGGCGCAGGGGCGGGAAAAGTTCCGATGCTGTGCGAAAGATCAGCAATCCCATCCACAGACGATTTTTGATGAGCTGCGCAGGGAACTGGCGAAAGTAGTTTCCCTTTATTTCAATCAGGGCACAAAGCAAGAGCTCTATCCATCATTTTTAAAGATCCTGCAATTCATCCAATACAATTTCCAGGCACCGTCGGATGCTGCACAAAATCATGTTTCGCAGACATCAATTGTCCGACTCAATGATGTTTTGCAGTATTTGCATCAGCACTGGCAGGAAAATCTGTCGGTAGCCCAGCTCGCGGCGCAAGTGTATGTCAGTCCCAATTATCTCTCCCGATTTTTCAACAAATATCTGGGGACGACAATCACAGAGTATTTGCTAAATCTGAGAATGCAGGCAGCAGTAGAGCTGCTGGAAAATGATCCGAGCTCGATTACAGAGATTGCAATGAAAGCCGGATTTCCCAGTGCGACGACATTTATCCGAACGTTTAAGCAGCGCTATGGTATGACGCCTAAGCAGTATCAAAAAGAGCAGAAAAGCAAGGCGAAAGATTCCCGGAATCGCATATATTCTTTTGTGGATACCAAGGCAGAGAACGATCTTTCCACGCTGCTGGATTATTTGCCGCAGCAGGATGAACCCGATGAGATGGGGGAGGGTGTGCGTACCCGACGGCATCTGACGGTTGATATCCGGAAAACTGTAAAACCACTGCGGCATACATGGCGTAAATTACTCAATTTTGGATATGCACGCGAAGGGCTTTTGGCAGCTGTTCAGCAGCAGATCAGTCAGGCACAGAGAGAAATTGGCTTTGAATACATCCGGTTTCACGGCATTTTTGATGACAATATGCAATTTTATCACGAAGATGAAGAGGGAAATCCCAAACTGAACTTTTTGTATGTCGATTTGCTGTTGGATTTTCTCGTTGGACAGGGATTTAAGCTGTACATTGAATTGGGATTGATGCCGAAAGCACTGAAAAAATACGACATTTTTATACTCAATCGGGACAGCAATTACTCAGTGGCCGCAGATCCGGATAAGTGGCGTACCGTTGTCATGCAGAGTATAGAGCATTGGATTTCCCGTTATGGACGCGAACGAGTAAAAACCTGGCGATTTACGACAATTGGAATCCATGTTCCGGTATTCACTTCTATTACATTTGAAGAGTTTTACCAGCACTATTTGACCAGTTATCAGGCGGTAAAAGCGGTGGAGCCAGCGCTCCAGTTTGGTGGACCGGGAGGATTCGCCAGCATCGTGTGGGATCATTCGATTCTGTTGAATTTTTTCCAATTTGCCAAACGCAACGATTGTTTTCCGGATTTTATTACGACGCAAAATTATCCGCATCAGAATATGGAGTCCGATACGGATTTTATGAGTATTTCCGTTTCACAGGATTTTTTACCGACGACACTCAGCGGTGACCGGCATTTTACCAGACACCTTTTACAGCGCATTCATCAGGTGTTGGAGCAGGCCGGGGAACCAGATCTTCCGATTTGGATGGAGGAATGGAATTCGACGATTTGGCAGAGGGATTTGTCCAGCGAGACCTGTTATAAATCCGCTTGGCTGACCAAGGACATTACAGAAAACTACGATCAGGCGGAAGCGTTTGGATATTGGCTTCTGACCGATTTTGTGGAGGAGCGGGGAGCGTTTGACCGGATGTTTCATGGCGGATATGGGCTGTTCACCTATAACGGTGTGCCAAAAAGTGGCTGGACGGCGCTTGGCCTGCTGCGGAAAATGGGAAGCGAACAGTTGTGTTCCGGAGAGTGGTACTTTGTCACACGCAGTGCGCGGCAGATTCAGGTCCTGCTGTTTCATTATTGCGATTATGATAGTTTGTACCGGTATCGCTATCGCAAGCTGGAAAGTCCGGAGGAGGCCTACCGCGTGTTTCGAAAATCCAAGACGATACAGGCAGAAATCTGCCTGCAGGGGATTGCGCAGCAGCCGTACCGCCTGCATCGCTTTGGCATTGGACGGGAGCAGGGCTCCAGCTTTGACCAATGGCTGCGATGGGGTGCTCCGACGGAGCTGAACCAAATGGCTCTTGAACAGCTTCAGCTTGCTGCCGCGCCGGAATATCGGTCGGAGCAGGTCTGTCCAGATGAACGGGGCAATTATACCATACAGACAGAACTCAAACCACATGAAGTGCAGCTTTTTGTCATGGAGCTGATTTAACCAACCGATTGCTTTTCACCACCAGGATGAAAAGCGGGATAAAATTTCTATAGCGCATACACATGGAATGAATCGGAATAGATTTCTGCGTGTATGCGTTATTTTTTGCGCAGATTCTATCGATAAAATCGTTAAAATCTATCCTGATATTTGGCTTTTTATAAGTAACGGCGAAAAGTCGAAAGAAAATCGCACAAATCAGGAAACGAAAAGAATAGTTCTACAACCGAACAGATCGTATAATACAGCTATACAAATTGTTTGCAAGCAGTTTCAAATTGAGTGTAAGGGGTGATTGGATGTATCAAAACGAGTGTAAGGCCTTCGATCCGAAGCATCCGTTGCAAGTTTCCAAGCAGGGAACGTTCGAGCGATGGGTTGATGTCGGAGGACAGCGGCGACGGTTTCTGGTACATATTCCAAAGGAGTGCCGCGAGGCGGCTCCCGGGATTTTCATTCTTCCGCCCGACGGCTGGAGCGCAGATGATCTCCTGGAAAAGACATGCTGGACATGGCTGTCTGAGACAGAAAACAAAGAAAAACCGATTCTGTTCTTTTTGGAGCCGTTGCAGGGATGCTGGCAGACAGCGCAGCCATATGGCTGTTCCGATGGCGATGTGGCGTATGTCGAAGCGGTATTCCGTGAGTTAAGCGACCGCCATCTGTTCAATGTACATGAATCCTCGGTCTATTTGTTTGGCTGTGGGGAAGGTGGAACGGTTGCACAGATGGCAGCAATGTGGAATCCGGCCGTGTATGCAGGATTGTGTACCATTGATGACAGGGTTTCATCGGGATATATGCAGACTGCGGAACGAGATTTCGCTCTGAATTTGGATGGATTTGAGGATCCACAGCATCGGTTTCATATCAAAAAGGGAGACATTGCCCTGCCCACCTGGATGATTTACAGCGGAAAGCCGCAAGAGGACACGGTAGCGTACTGGAAAGTCCGGAATCAGACCGATGCCAAGATGAGTTATCTGACGCAGGATACGGTCTGCTATAGACGGACGAAACCGATTGAGTATCTTCGGAATCGGGATGCCGCAGCCTATGTTGTATGGGAGAGCCGCATTGCCAATGCGGCAGAGCGGTCGGGAGATCGTCTGTTGCGCCGTATTTGGAAAGATTTCTTGAATACGCACCGGAGATGGATGGGAGATCCGGGTGGAGACCTGCGCATAGCCCGCGATCCGATTCGCGATGAGGGTGCTGCGTATCACATGGAAGAGGTCGATGGCTGGCTTCGGGAATGGTATACCTATGTCCCGGAATGCGTCAAAGAGCATCCGGAGCGGCCGGTACCGTTGGTGTTTGCCTGTCATGGATATACCTGCAATGGTGCAATCTATATGGGGCATTCCGGCTGGCATCATGTTGCGGATAAGAACGGCTTTATCGTTGTGTTCCCGACGGCGAGCTATGGACGGATGTGTGTCGAAAATGCGTATTGCAGCAGTGACAATCTGCTGCTGCCGGCATGGAATATTTTCCATAAGGAAACCCAACCGGAGGAATTCCCGTTCTTCCGTTACTTGATCGACCGCACGGCGCAGGAATATCCAGTGGATCGCACACGGGTTTTTGCAACGGGGCACTCGTTGGGATCTCTCATGGTACAGATGCTCGGCCTTGCCATGCCGGAGCTGTTTGCAGCCATTGCGCCCTGTTCCGGCGTGCTGTTCAGTGGGATGGAGCAGGAACCGCTTTCCCTGCCGGAGGTATCATCCCGTCGGGATCTGGAGCTTCCGATCTGGATGTTTGGCGGCAGCGAGGAGGCGTTTCTCGTTCCGGATCGTCCGGAGGATGGCAACCGCACGGCGTATACGCTGGAAGCGTGGCGCAGGTTGAATCACATGGAGCCGGCCGCTGTGCAAGACTGGACAGCGGGCTGGACGGCACATGGCACGCGCTGGGAAGACCTGATGTACCGAAAGGATGGAGTTCCGTTTGTCGGATTTACCCGGGTAGAGTACATGCCCCATGCAACGATGGAGGAGATGTCCTGGAGAATTTGGGACGAATTCTTTTCGCATTTTGCACGCGTAGATGATCAAATCGTTTATCACAAAGAAGGAGTGAAATCATGAGTAAAGCAATCGATCAGACAAACCGGGTCGTTTCCTTGCGGGAGAAAATCGCCTACGGCATTACAGAAATTGCTTGTAATCCGATGTACACGATTTTCTGTTCGTTTTTGGTGTACTTCTATACGGATGTCATCGGTGTCAATCCGGCAGCGGTCGGTACAATTATTCTGGTCAGCCGTATTTTTGACGGTTTCAGTGATGTCATTGCCGGCAATCTTGTAGAGCATACCCACGCGCGCAGCGGCTCTGCCAGACCGTGGATTTTGCGCATTGCAATTCCGCTCGGCGTATCCTACGTCGCGATGTTCACGGTTCCGGACTGCGGAGAATGGGGAAAACTGGTTTATATCTTTGTATCGTATAACGTCGTCCAGAGTGTCGTGTACACGATGGCAAATGCGGCTATGAGTGCGCTGCCGACCTACATGACTGGGGATAGAAACAGCAGATCGTCCTGTTATGCGGTCCGTCTGTTTATCGCGGCGGCGACGCAGACAGTCCTTTCGCTGAAATTTATGAATATTATTGAAGCGATGGGCGGCGGACAGCAGGCATGGGTTAAGCTGGCAGCTATTTTGGGCACGATTGCCGCTGTCATATTTATAATCGTATATTTCACCACCCGCGAGACAGTCACCAGCGGTGGAGAAAACGGCGAGGATGTACCGCTGCTGGTCGGATTAAAGGCCCTGATGCACAACAAATACTGGTTTTTGGTCTTGGCACTGCAGTTCTGCTGTGTTCTGCATCAGGTCACTACGCTGACCGTCGGTGTGTATTATGCAAAGTACATTCTGAATGATGCCAAGCTGGTGGGAAACATCATCATGTACCATCATTTCCCGGCTTTGGTTGTTATGCTTCTCCTCCCAATGGCGATCGATAGAGGCGTCTCAAAGCGATTGATTGCAATTTTGAGCAGCATTTCTATGCTGCTGGGTTCAGCGATTTCCGTAGTATATGCAGCGGGATTTCCCTTTGTTATTTCGATGGCATTACGCGGTATTGGCTTCGGCGGACTGAGCAGCGTCCTTTATGGCATGTTGGCAGACACCGTTGAGTACGGTGAATGGAAGACCGGTGTGCGGACACAGGCGATCAATGTCACGGCGAACGGCGTAGGCCAGAAGATCGGCAGCGGACTTGGCACAGCGGCATTCGGCGCGATACTGACCATGTGCGGCTACAACGGTATGGCAGAAGTACAGACCGCCAGCGCGGTCAGCTGCATCCGCATCATCTTTATCATGGCCCCAATCGTAATCTATCTGGTTATGCTTGTTTTGTCTTGGCTGTTTAAGCTGGACAAGCAGTTCCCGCAGATTCAGAAGGAATTGCAGGAGAGAAAACAGCGAACACGGCACTGAGTGAGTAAAAGCGGATAAAAGGAATATCGTTCCACTGCGGCTATTCTATACATTTCCTGTTCCAGATCTTACAACCTCCTTCTCTCTGGGAATACTACCGTTGAGGTGATTATTTTAAAATATCCAGATTTGCATACGCTCCTGGCCGACGCGCCGGAAGTCAAACTGTATTTGAAAAGCTGCCCAATTACGTGAGAGAGCAGATCAGCACCCGTGCGGACGGGGTAAACTCCTTTGAAAGCTTGCAGGACTATGCAGAAACCTTCTGAGCGGTGACGACTGACGGACACGATGGGAGCTGTGGAACTGCCCGGAAAGACTGTCAACTTTGGTTGACAGTCTTTTTGCTGTTGTTTAAGGCCATAGAAAAATGCAATGCTTATGGGGCGGATATACCCTATGAGTATTGCATGATTCTATATAGATTGGGGATTACTGTGTACGCTTTCCTCGCATGTGTTTCAGATAGTATTTTCGGTACTGAATGGGAGGCATCCCTACTTTTCGTTTGAAAAGTTCATTAAAATAATTGACGTTGGAATATCCGACCATAGCAGCAATTTCATTTGCCGTTAGATCGCTGGCAATCAGAAAATTTTGTGCCTCGCCGATGCGGCAGCGAATCATATATTGAATCGGAGATATATTCATAACGGATTTGAAAACATGAGCCGCGTAATAGGGAGAAACATGAAGTGCAGTTCCAATGTCGTTTAGTGTCAGGTTTTCGGTAAAATGTGTGTCGATGTATTGGCGGATGCGATTGGACAGAATGACATCTTTGTTCTGCTGCTGGCTCCGCTCATCCGATGGAAGGTTAACGGCTATCAATAACAGCGACTGCAGCAGACTTTCGCTTAATTCTCGTCGATAATTGTGTGAGCTTTCCACAGTTTCATACAGTAGACGGCTGAATAGAGCCAATTCCTCATGTCCATCCGATGGGCGGACAAAACCGCGGGATGGATCACTCATCTGTCCGGGCAACATCCCATCAAATTGGAGATGGGCGATACCAAAACAATAGGTTTCGATCTCGCGTTCTACGGAAGATGTGACTTCGTGTAGAGCCCCTTGGTTGTACAGCAGCAAATCGCCGGGATAAATGGAATAATGATAGCCATCCACCACATAGTCCCCGACACCGCGTGAAACGTAAAGCAATTCGGTGCAGTTTTCGTGACGGTGAATGGATCGGTTAATTCGTTGTTTTCGTGCTACCTGCTTGGTTGCATATAGAAGGTGTGGTACACAGCCGGAAGCGAAACGAATTTCAGGATGATTCATGCAGGACGCCCCCTTTCTTGGCATGTACTGTGTACAGTATAGCCGGAAATAAATTTAACCGCAAGAATAAATATAAAATAAAAATTAAAACGATTTTTTATGCAGTTTTTTCGCCTTATTTTCGATTGAATCCGCAAGAATGCATATTTACACATTGGAAATCCTACTATAATAAAATCATTAAGAGAACAATATTTCCTGCTTTGATATCCTGTAGAAGATGGAAGGGCAGGTTGATATATCAGTTAGGAGGTTTTTATATGAAGATTCAAATTTGCGGCGCTCCCTGCTGCTGGGGCGTAGATGATCCGAAAAATCCGTATCTTCCGCCGTGGCAGCGTGTACTCAAGGAAGCGGGGCTTGCCGGATACCGTGCGATTGAACTTGGGCCATACGGTTACTTGCCGATCGATGTTCCGGCGGTATCTGAAGAGTTGAGTAAAAATGGGTTAGCCATTGTTGCAGGGACGATCTTTCACGACCTGCTGGACGATGACAACCAGCTGAGCGTTTTGAAAGCGGTGGATGATATCTGTAAGCTGATTACCGACCCGGCACTGCCGAAGATGAAGACGCACGATGGACAGAAATTCCCGACTCCGTATATGACCGTCATGGATTGGGGTCATGACGAGAGAAATTACCATGCGGGCAATTCGGCGAAGGCTCCGCGGCTGAATGCGGATGACTGGAAGCGCTTTATGGATCATGTCCGTGCGGTGTGTGAGCGTGCCAATGCGTGGGGCGTGCGTCCAGTGATCCACCCGCATGCAGGCGGATACATTGAATTTGAGGACGAGATCGAAGCGATGCTTGCGGCAATTCCGTACGAGGTTGCTGGCCTTTGCCTGGACACCGGGCATCTGTATTACGACGGCATGGACCCGGTCATCTGGCTGAAAAAGCACGCAGACCGTCTGGATTATGTCCATTTTAAGGATGTCAATGACGAGATCTACAAGAAGGTTGTGGTAGATGATACCATCGGATTTTTCGAGGGCTGTGGGATGGGTGCGATGTGCCCGATCGGCACCGGCTCGTTGGACTATCCGGCGATCCGTCAGGCATTGGAGGACATTGGCTATGCAGGTTACATCACGATTGAACAGGAGCGCGATCCGCGCAATGCGGATACCAGCCTGCGCGACGTCAAGGCAAGTGTGGACTATTTGAAATCCGTAGGCTATCAAATTTGACAGAAGGAAAAATATTTTAGGAGGAATTCTTATGATTAACGGTTCGAAAGTAATCGATCATCCGATTCGCTGGGCAATGGTCGGCGGAGGTAAGGGCAGCCAGATTGGATACATCCATCGTTCGGCGGCACTGCGAGATAACAACTTCCAGTTGGTTGCCGGAGCTTTTGACATCAATCCGGAGCGCGGCATGGCGTTTGCCGCAGAGCTGGGCGTTGCACCGGATCGCTGCTACCCGGATTACAAGAC
This sequence comes from Eubacteriales bacterium, assembly GCA_030539335.1. Classification (GTDB taxonomy): domain Bacteria; phylum Bacillota; class Clostridia; order Oscillospirales; family Butyricicoccaceae; genus Butyricicoccus_A. The sequence goes on from JAUNSG010000022.1 coordinate 12,091, forward strand.
CATGTTCGCGGAAGAGGCAAAGCGTGAGGACGGCATCGAGGCGGTATCCATCGCGACGCCGAACGGCATGCATTATGAGGTGTTAAAGGCTGCTTTGGAAGCAGGGCTGCACGCCGTGTGCGAGAAGCCGCTGTGTTTTACCTCGGAGCAGGCAGAAGAGTTGGTGGCACTGGCGAAGAAAAGCAACCGTGTGGTCGGTGTGACGTATGGCTATTCCGGTCATCAGATGGTCCAGCAGGCCCGTCAGATGATTAAGAACGGTGATCTGGGAGATATCCGTGTCATCAATATGAGTTTTGCGTTCGGCGGCTATAACGATAAAATTGAAGAGACCAATCCAGCGGCAAAGTGGCGTTTTGATCCGTCGAAGGCCGGTCCGTCCTTTGCACTGGGCGATGTTGGAACCCATCCGCTGTTCATCATTGAGGCAATGCTGCCGGATATGACAATCGATTCGCTGATGTGCACCAAGGATTCCTTTGTCGAGGGCCGTGAACTGGAGGACAATGCGTTCACCATTATGAAGCTGAAGGCAGGCGAAAACATCCAGGAGGGGGCGAAGGTTTACTGCTGGTCCAGCTCGATCAACTGCGGTGCACGGCATTATCATAAGATCCGTGTCGTTGGCTCGAAGGCCTCGTTGGAGTGGGACGATGAGCGTCCGAACCAGATGAGCTATGAGATTGAGGGCGAACCGGTTCGTGTTCTGGAGCGCGGCGCCGGTTATCTGTATCCGGAGGCTCGTGTGGAAGACCGCATCGGCGGCGGCCATGCGGAAGGCCTGTTTGAAGCGTGGGCAAACCTGTATCGCCGCTTTGCCGTCGCAATGGATGCAGTCAACAATGGCAAGGATGCCGAGGCGGAGTACGGTGATTTCTGGTATCCGGACGTTGCGGCCGGTGCACAGGGCGTCAAGTGGATTGAAAAGTGTGTGGAATCCGCAAACAACGGCTCGAGCTGGGTTACATACTGAGTGTTTGTTCCACAGGTCATCCCCCTAGCATTCGAGCAAAGAACGGAATTTCCATTTAGGAGGAAGCACGTATGGAGAAAATCAAATTTGGCATTGTCGGCATTGGCATGATGGGAAGAATGCATCTGAACAACATAATGCGTCATCCACATGCGGAAGTGATTGCCGCCTGCGCTCGCTCACAGGATAAAATAACGGCTTTACAGGAGGAATTTGACATTCCTTACGGCTATCTCACAGTCGAAGATATGGTTTCCAATGAGGAAATTGATGCTATTGTGATTGCGACAGGGGCGGATGCTCACAAGCAGGCATGCCTTGCAGCATGCAAGGCGAAAAAGCATGTTTTCTGTGAAAAGCCGCTGGCAAAGACGCTGGAGGACTGTGCAGAAATTGAACAGGCTGTTGAAAAGAACGGAGATCGATGCTTTACGGTGGGATTCATGCGCCGGTTTGATCCAGCCTATGCGGAGGCAAAGCAGAAAATCCGGGAGGGGGCTATTGGAACACCGATTCTGTTTAAAGGGGTCTCTCTCGACCCGGCAAGCGTGCTGGACGCGCATCTCGAAGGGGTTAAGAACGGGATCTATCTTCCGTGGTTTATGGAAATGGGAAGTCATGATACGGATTTGGCCCGCTGGTTCCTGGAGGGCGAGCCGGTGGAATCGTTCGCTACCGGCGGCGCCTATCTGTGCAAAGGCTTGGAGGACTACAATGATTACGACAATGGATTTGCATTGACGAAATTTGATAACGGGACGACTGCCTATATTCAGGTGGGGAGAACGAATACCTGCGCCCATGTGGAGAGTGAGATCGTCGGAACCAAAGGGACTCTGCGTATCAATTCCGTTCCCCGCAAAAGCTGCTTGTCTATGTTTACGGAAAATGGTTATCTCGAGGAATGCCAAACAAGCTTTCTTGACCGTTGGCGCGATGCGTTTGAAGCAGAGATAGACAATTTTGTCGACTGCATTGCGACGGGAAGAAGACCAGAGGTAACGGCACATGACGGCACTATGAGCCTAAAATACGGCGTGCAGCTGCATGAGGCGTATTTGAAAGGCAGAGGATAGTTTCCGATACGTGATTCTTTGTGGAGGGACACTGCAAACGCAGTGTCCCTTTGCTAATTGGATGGGAGTATAGGGAGAGAACCAATGGGATGGGGCTCTCTGTTCAGAATGGACAGAGTAAGTGAGACACGACACAATATCGTCGGGAATCGCAGCAGACACGCGGTACAACAGCCGCTTTATCGGACATGAATGGGTTGAAAATAGGATCGCTTCTTTTTTATATCGGATTTTTGTCATTTCTTTTGTCGGAAACCCCTTGGATTTTGTAAAATAAGAAATTATTCGCGAAATATGGGACGAAAAAGTCGGTATTAACGTCGGATTTTTGCTGTTAAAATGAGATTATGACAGAACGGTAACAAATTTCTGCGCAGGGATTCCGGTCGAAGAAGGGAGTATTAAACATGACAAATTTCAAAAAATTCGCGGCAATGGCACTGGCTGGCGCGATGACGGTAGGTATGATGGCAGGATGCGGCGGCGGTGCAACCGCCGAGGCTCCGACGGGTTCGGCGGCCGGTTCAGGCACCTCGGCATCGTCCGAAGGTTCCAAGGGTACAATTACCGTAATCACAATGGCGCTCAATTCGGATTTCTGGCATGAAGTCCAGGCAGGTGCAATTCTGGCGGGTGAAGAATTGGGCTACGAAATTAAGGTTTTGGGTCCAAATGACGAGACGAATACACAAGAGCAGATAAACGAGGTTTTGGATGCACAGAACTATTCAGATGCGATCTGCATCTGTGCGACCGACCCGGATTCCATGCAGTCCACCATCGCAGATGCACATGCGGCTGATATCCCAATCATTACCTTTGCCAACCCGCTGACCGATGAGAGTGCATATGATGCCTATACCGGCACCAATGACGCAGCAGCAGGAAGAGGCCTGGGTGATTACATTGCAGAAACGCAGGGCAAGGATGTCAAACTGGCAATTATCCGCGGTGTAGCTGGTGCTATTACACACGACCAGCGCGCGAATGGTATTGCTGAGGGCGTAGAAGCAGGCGGCGGTGAGGTGGTTGATGAGCAGCCGGCAGACTCTGACCGCGCAAAGGCAGTTACGGTCGCAGAAAATCTGATTCAGGCAAATCCGGATATCAACGCAATTGCAGCGACCTCGGATGAGATGGCGCTGGGCGCTTATGAGGCGATCAAGTCCTCCGGCCTGACCGACCGGATTAAGGTGTACGGTTTCGATGCTTCTCTGGGTGGACTGGAATCCATCATAGCTGGTGAGCTGACAGCGGATGCTGCACAGCAGCCGATTCAGATGGGCTATGATTCTGTCGTTCTGGCGACCAAGGTGCTCAACGGCGAGACAGTCGAGAAGGAGAATGAAGTACCATATGACATGATTGACCAGAGCAATGCGGAAGAATTCTATAACAATTCTATTCAGAGCCTGCGTGATGCTGGTTTCGACTACTAATCCATAGAGTTATATTTCCTCTTGTTCCTTATTTTCATCCTCTAAAGATAGAATCTCCAACAGAATCAGCCGATAAGGCTGACGAGGAGAGGGCGGTTTTGCACAACCGCCCTCTTTGCTTATGGCAATACCGCAGAAGAGAAGTTTGCCAAGATGTGATATAATAAATTGTGAGAAAGAAAGACACAATATCGTCGGTTGAGGAAGTTGTTATGCAGAATATTTCGAATCAAATTTCATTCCAGGTATATCAAAATCAAGAAGATACGTTTCAATTCCATGAGACCATGCTGGTATTTTTTGGACTGCATGGACGTTGCCATGTTTTTAGTGGTAACACCGAATATGAGCTTCAGCCGGCTGGTATCCTGGTGATTAACCCCTTTCAGCTCTACCGCTTGGGGTGTTCTGCGGATGGAGCGGTTCTTTGTATGGAGATTTCGCGTTCGGTTCTACAGCTCTGTGGCTGGAAGGATACCGATTATTGTTCCTGCTATGCGCATTCCGGTATAGACGACAGCGAGGAATATGACCATCTGCGCAAGGATTTGGCGGTTATTTTTCATAAGTTTTTTGAGAAAAATGGCGATGTGTCCGGTTCCGTGATGGGATTGGTTCTGCAGTTTATGGGGCGATTGCAGACCTACTTCTGTATACACGATTTGGAGAGTATGCGCAATGAGCCGACGATGCAGCGCCTGAAGCGGATTTTGGATCGGATCCACGAGCGATGGAATGAAACCATCAGTCTTTCCCAGCTTGCACAGGAAGAATATCTGTCTGCGAGCTACCTATCCCGGTTTTTCCAGAAAAATCTGAATATTTCGTTTTCTCAATATGTCAAAGAACTGCGTATGCGAAATGCGAGACAGATGCTGATACAAAGTGAACGATCCGTGACGCATATCGCATATGACTGTGGATTCCGTACGCCGAGCATGTTTATCGAGACCTTCCGGCAATACTATGGCAAAACACCGAAACAATATCGGCGGGAATGGCAGAAAACACGCAGCCAGCAGCCGTTCGATCATTTGCTGGGACACGATCTGCAGAACGACCTTTCCATATTGATGCAGTATCTGCCGGCGGAGAAGGAGCGCGCGCTGCCGCGGTGCACACAGCAATTCACTGTTTCCTGTGCGGCACAGCCGATCGAATCCCAGAATGGCTGGCGCAAAATTTTGAACATTGGCTATGCCCGTGACGGACTGCTGGCGCCAATCCAGGAACAGATTCGCCGGGCGCAGCGCGAGATCGGATTTGAGTATCTGCGATTCCACGGCTTGTTTGATCGGGACATGAATCTTTATTTTGAGGATGAGAATGGGACGCCGCACTATGATTTTTCGTATGTGAACCTGCTGTTCGATTTCATCGTTTCGCAAAATCTAAAGCCCTATGTAGAATTCAGCTTTATGCCGTCCCTGCTGGCGCGGGAGCAGACCAGGATTTTTGACCGGCCGTCTATTATTTCCGGCTGCACGGATTTGACCAAGTGGGCCTTGCTGGTGCAGGCTGTTTTGAGAAATTTTATTGCCCGGTATGGCAGCAAACTCGTCCGGCAATGGCGGTTTACCACGATCAGCCAGAGCTATGTACACATCGGCTGTATTTTACCGGAGGATTATGATGCGTTGTACTGTGCGACCTTCCGAGCGGTAAAAGCGGTTGACCCATTGCTTTGCATGGGCGGCCCGGGGTGCTTCGCCCACCTGATCACAGAGAAGAAGGGACTCCCTTATTTTTTAGAGATGGCAAAAGAAAATGCCTGTCTGCCGGACTTTATTTCGATTCAGGGGCATCCACATGCGCAGGTTGCGGAAACAGAGCTTTTCATGGATTTTACCCTGAGCCAGAAATCCGCTCCGGCGATTATATCGAAGGACGCCAGTTTTTTAAAGCATTCCATAGATGCGTTAAAGGAAAGAATGAAGCAATACGAGCTGGCGGATCGTGAAATCTATCTGGAGGAAAGTAATGCAACCCTTTGGCAGCGGGATTTATCCAGCGAGACCTGTTACAAAGCGGTTTGGATTGCGAAAAATGTCTGTGAGAACCGTGGTCAAGTGGTGTTCGGCTATTGGCTGTTGACGGATCTTCTGGAAGAACGCTCGATGCTGGAGCGTATTTTTCATGGCGGATATGGATTGATGACCTATAACGGCGTTCCGAAGGCAGGCTATTGGGCCATGTACTTGCTCAGCAAGCTCGGTGCAGAAAAGGTCGCGGCTGGCGAAGGATGGATTTTAACGCGGAATAGCGAAGGCTATCAGCTGATGGCCTACAATTATTGTCACTACAGCAATTTGTATCGCTATCGTTATCAGCGTCTGAGACAGCCAGAAGAAGCGTATTCGGTTTTCGAGACAGGGGAGATAAAACGGATGCAATTTCATCTCGTAGATGTAGAGGACGGATTGTACCGAGTGGAACGGTATCGGATTACGCGGGAAAATGGCTCCTCCTTTGATAAATGGCTGGAGATTGGCGCGCCGGATTATCCCAATGTAGATGAAGTGCAGTATCTTTCGGAGAATTCGCGCCCGTCCTATCAGCTTGAGACAGTCCAGGCCAGAAAGGGCCTGCGCGTGGGGACTCTGCTGAATCCACTGGAGACCGAGCTTTTGATTCTACAGCCGCTTCATCGGACATGAGTGGGGTAACGATAGGACAAACAAATGGGGTCACTTCTTTTTTATATCGGATTTTTGTCATTCCTTTTGCCGGAGAATCTTTGGGTTTTGTGAAATAAGAAATTATTCGCGAAATATGAGACGAAAAAGTCGGTATTAACGTCGGATTTTTGCTGTTAAAATGAGATTACAATAGAACGGTAACAAATTTCTGCGCAGAGAGTCCGGTCTAAGGAAGGAGCATTAAATATGACAAATTCGAATCAAATTTCAGGAAGACAAATATGGAAGACCTCGTTGATGGAGAAGATTGCATACGGAATGGGCGATGTCGCTTGTAATGTTGTATTTGCAATCACCTCCAGCCTGCTGGTTTACTTCTATACGAATGTCGTTGGCGTTTCTGCGGCTCTTGTAGGCACGATTCTGCTGGCATCCCGCCTGTTTGATGGCATTTCGGATCTGGCAATGGCGCAGATTATGGATAAAGTCAATTCCAAACACGGAAAATACCGCTCGTGGGTTCTCTGGATGGCGATACCATATGGAGTCAGTGCAGTCTTGCTTGTGTGTGTACCGGCGACGGCGACACAGCTGATTCAGGCAATTTATATTTTTGTCACATATAACCTCTGCACAACGGTGTGCTACACCGCGCTCAATTTGCCGTATTCGTCCCTGGCACCGACCATGACGAATGACGACAACGATCTGGCAAAGCTCAACTTGTTCCGCATGTCGATGTCGCCGATCGGCAATCTGATCATCACGGCATTGACTCTGCCGTTTATCAATAGGTTGGGCGGGGACCGCAAGGCCTGGATTATTGTTACGATTGTCTATGCCGTTGTCGCGTTTGCCATGCTGATGTGGACGTTCCTGGGTACAAAGGAGCGCTTCCGCCCGGCTGCCGCAAAGGAAGCGGAGGGACTGCCGCTTTTGACCCGCCTGGGGGCGGCGTTTCGCAATAAGTATTTCATCATGCTGACGCTTTCTATGATTGCAGTCGCTCTTTACCAGAATGTCAACGGTACGTGCACGACCTACTACGCACAGTATGTTTTAGGCAATGTTGAAGTCATGGGTATTCTGCAGACAGCGGAGAAAATCCCGTGGATTGTCGGTGTTATTATTCTGGCGCCGTTTATTAAGAAATTTGGCAAGCGGAATCTGGTTCTGTTTGGCGCGCTGCTCAATGTGGTCGCAATGGTGCTCGTGCAGTTCGCCCCGACCAGCTATCCGATCCTGATTGCCGCCGCGATTATGCGTGGCTTTGGGGAAGCCCCGTTCTATGGCTGTATTTTCACAATGATTGCGGATGCAATTGAGTTTGGTCATTGGAAGACTGGGATTCGTGTACATGCCCTGTTGTTCTCCGCCTTTACGGTAGGACAGAAACTCGGCGGCGGTATCGCCGCGTGGGTCATTGGACAGTTGATGACGGCATCCGGATTTACCGGCCTTGAGATGGAAATTCCATCTGCCATTGCAATGGTACAGAACCTGTATATTTGGGGCTCGGTTGTAGCCTGGGGAGCTGTTGCAGTCATCATGATTTTCTATCACCTGGATAAGCAGTACGATGGAATTATTGCGGATCTGGCAAAGCGTGAAAATGCATAACGAATGCGGATATCGTCTCCTTCCTGTTCGCGAGAATGGGAAGGAGATACCTTCCTGCGGGAGATAACATTTATATTGGGAAAGGAAACGGCTGTATGAGTGAATTTGTTTATCAAAAGTTGAATCAACATTCTGCCTATCAGAATTATACATTGGATGCATGCGATCCGCATCATCCGTACCGACCAGGATTTCATGGAATATTCGAGCTGAAAATAGAAGTCGGCGGAAAAAAACGCCGGATGCTGGCATATGCCCCCAAAGACATCCGTGATTCCACAGCAGGGGTGATTGTCCTCGGAGAGGACGGCAAGACGGCAGACGATCTGCTGAAAGACAGCGGATGGTGTGAAATTGCCGAAAGCGAAGAGTGTAAGGAAAAGCTGATCGTATTTTTCCTGGAGCCGGAGAACGGCAAATGGAATACGGAAGAAGCATACGGTATGCCGGACGGAGATGTTGCGTATATTGATGCTGCGGCAATGACTGCGGCAGAGCGGTACTTATTCTGTGTTCATGAGTCGAAAATTTACTTAACCGGCTGTCGTGAGGGCGGTGTTCTTGCGAATATGGCAGCCGCATGGAATCCGGCATTTTTCGCTGGCGTTGCAACCGTTGGAGGATCATCGGTTTCGCCGGAGTATTTGGAAAAGGCAGGCAGAGCATACGCTACGAATCTGGATGGATTTGTAGATGAGGCACACCGGCAAGATATTCGCAAAGGTGATATTCCGATGCCGGCATGGATTATCGATGATCCGGAAGTCCGGACAGGAACGGGAGAAGCCATCCTGACCTACTGGAAAACAGCCTGCGGGACAGAACCAAAGCCGAGACAGCTTCAGTTTGATCAAGTCGAGTATTACCGTACGAAGGAAACGCCATATCCGTTGAATCAGGAGAAGGAAGCCTATCGTGTCTGCTACAGCAAGATACCCGGGGCGTCCGCAGGATACGCAAAGCCAATGCTTCGGCGTCTCTGGAAGGATTTCCTGTATCGCCAGAGACGCTGGATGAGCTGTCCGGGAGGCGATCTTCGGGTAACACGCGATCCGGTCCGTGACCTGGGGATGGAATACCACTACGAAGAAGTGGATGGCTGGATGCGGGAATGGTATGTGTACGTTCCGCGTGCGGTCAAGGAAAATCCACAGAAAAAAGTTCCATTGGTCTTTGCAATGCATGGCTACACCTGTTCCGGAGAAATTTATATTGGCAATAGTGATTGGCATAAGGTCGCGGAGAAATATGGATTTCTCGTAATATTCCCTTCGGCGCTGCATGGAAGAGTCAGTATGCCGGACTGCAATTTGATGCCGGAATGGGCGCCGCTTGCCGCATGGAATGTGTTTGAAGAGGATGACCGCCCGGATGAGCTGAAATTTTTTCACTATCTGCTGGATCGTATGCTTGCCGAGTATCCGGTGGATGAAACGAGAGTGTTCGCCAGCGGACATTCGTGGGGTTCGCTCATGACACAGATGCTGGCGCTTGGCATGACAGATCGTCTCGCTGCGGTGGCGCCGTGTTCCGGAGTGTTCTTCGGCGGGGCATCGGAGCGCATGCTGTCACTGCCGCGTTTCCGCGAAGATAACGGGATCCAACTGCCGGTCTGGATGTTCTGGGGAATGGAAGAGGATTGGCTGATCCAGGGGAATCCGACGCATGAAAATGAAACAGGATCCACCCTTGCAATGTGGCTGAAGAAGAACCATAAGCCGGAAATGATCCCGAGGGACTGGAGCTCCGTCCCAGTGCAGGAGAACGGAAGATTTTTGGATCATGCGTTTGAGAAGGAGGGCACTGCCCCCGTGCGTTTTACGCAGGTGGATTACATGCCGCATGCGACGATGCCTGAGATGAGCTTCCGGATTTGGGAGGAGTTCTTTTCAAAGCATTCTCGTGTCCATGCATAATTTTGGAACTAAGACAGCACCAACGTAAGACAGAACATGAAAGAAACAGCCGGTTCGAAATCATTTCGAACCGGCTGTTGGGAGTTATGAATCACCTGTTTAGAAGAAATAGCTATGGCGAGCAAAATAGATTATTTTACAATCAGCTTACCTAGAATTGTGACAAGCAGAATGAAGATAACCACAAAAAACATGGGCCGGATAATGGTTTCTCCTTTAGTGACTGCCAGTTTGGCGCCCAAATAGTTTCCGCTGATGGTAAATAACATGGCAACAAGCGCAAATTTCCATATAATTACTCCGGATAACGCGTAAGTAACGGTCGCTGCGATGTTGGAAAAAACCACGACAAGTTTTGTATTTCCGGATGAAACGGTCAGATCCAGCTTATCGATCAGGACAAACGCCAGCATATAAAACATACCGGCTCCGGCGGCATAAAAGCCGTGATACATGCCTACGCCAAGGCCAAGCAGTGCGGAACGCAAGAATAGCTGCCCTTTGCGGAATTGTCCGGAACAATCCTCTCTGCCAAGCTCCTTGTTGCAAAGCATGATAATGGCAACGATCGGAACGAGGATGATCATTACCATTTCCAGTATTTTCGCAGAAAGGCAGACATTGAACCTTGCGCCGATGAGGGATCCTAAGATTGCGGTTGGCACAGCAAAAACGGCGGATGACCATTGAATTTTCCCGCTCTTTGCATATTTGGCAAATGCCATAAAAGAACCGGGACAGTTGGCGCATTGGCTCGTCCCGGAGATATAGTGGACAGGAAAGCCCGACGCCAGAAAAACAGGCATAGAGATAAGACCCCCACCTCCGCAAATTGCATCCATCATACCGGCGATAAAGAAGGATGCACATAGAATGAGGCTGGTTAGGCTGAGTATAGTAACGTCCATCAGTTCACAATCCCCCTGTATTCCCGGATTGCCGCCGCAATGCCCTTTTCCAGCAGCGCAGAGACATCTGTTGGATTGTACGTCAGATCGGATGCCTGCTTAGCGATTATCCAGTTGGATTTCACGACTGCAGCCAATTGTTCCGTGGGAAACAGTTCTGGGACGGGCAGACCACCGCCGAAGGAAATAGTATCCGAAGATGAGATCCGTTTAAGGATTTCCCGAATGGCAGATGGATTCATGTCTTGCATACGATCTGCATAAGATGGGAAACATCGATGGTTCATAGGGTTACCTCCCGTATGGGTGTCATTCTTTTGCTATTTTACTATTGAACTACTACCCAGGCAATGTTAAAATTGTCTGGGTAACAATTTTGAATGCATACAGGGAGTTCTTTATGCCGATCAATACATTTGATGATTATCCATTGGCGTGGAAGCCGAGCCGGGACAAGCTCAAACCACCGCTTTACCGGTCTCTGGCAAAGGATTTGGAAGAAAAGATCCGGACAGGCCAGTTGAAACCGGGAACAAAACTGCCTCCGCAACGTGAGATCGCGGATTATCTCGATCTGAATTATTCGTCCATTACGGAGGTATATAATATCTGCAAAGAAAAGGGCCTGATTTACGGGGTTACCGGGAAGGGGACATTTGTCTCAGCACATCCGACCTCGGATTCCACATTATTTGTTGCAGATGATACCAATAGCTGGATTGATTTGGGAGCGCTGAACGGTTTCAGCGAATACAGTGAATATACTGAGAAAGCGGCGCGGACGATCATGGAACGAGGCCAGCTGCGGCGGTTTCTGGAATACTCCAATCCGAACGGGCAGCCGCATCAGCTTGCAGCAGGCGTGCGCTGGATGGAACAGCTTGGCATTCATACGGATATTGCGCATACGACCATTGTGACCGGTGCACAAAATGGGTTGACAGTTGTCCTCCTGTCGCTGTTTTCCCCTGGAGATAAAATCGCGACAGACCAGTATACCTACGCCAATTTTATTGAACTGACAAAATTGATGCAGATTACATTGGTTCCTATCGACGGAGATCGGGATGGGATGCTACCGGAAGATCTGTGTCGTAAGTGCAGCGGCAATCAGATCAAGGGAATCTATCTGGTTCCCTCATCCACCAATCCGATCGGAATCTCGATTCCATTAAAGCGGCGGCAGGAACTGGCAGAGGTTATCCGGAATAAAAAGCTGCTGTTGATCGAAGATGACATTGCATCATGGCTAGCCGCCGCAGAGGGGCACGTGATTCCGTCTATTCACGACCTTATACCGGAACAATGTGTGTATATCTGTGGCGTCTCCAAAAGTCTTTGTCCCGGTGTGCGCATTGCCTATCTGGTGTTCCCGGAACAATATCGGAAACAGATTTTTCATGGCATTTTTAATATCAATATTAAGACATCGGCATTGGATGCCGAGATTATCACCGAGTTGATTTTGAGTGGAGATGCATACCGTCAGGTCAAGAAAAAGTATCGGGCCTGTGAAGTGGCGACAAAGCTTTATTTGGATTACTTCCCATCGGAATCAGAGGCAGATTGCCAGCCGAATTTTTATAAATGGCTGCCGATTGCGTCCAGGCGTCCATACGAAGAGATCGAGGAAGAGCTGATGAACCGTGGCGTCCATGTTTACCATTCGGACCGGTTTTCGGTTTTGAAGGAACAGGAAAAGCGGTATTTGCGCGTGTCGATCAGCTCAGCTGGAAGCATGGCAAATTTAAAAAAAGGTCTTGCGATTTTGAAAGAGTATTTATCGGAAATCTGAGAGTCCATAACTGGATATAGTAGAATAAGATACGATTGGAGATTTTGAATGTATTGCCCTTTCTTTATAGATGATTTGAGTACAATAGGATTTTTAAAATGATTATATCGGTAAAACCAGAGAATGAGTAGATAGTAAATAGGATAATCGGATGATAGAAAAGCTGCTGGCAATAGATTGCGTCAGCAGCTTTGAATATGAATGATTATTTTGGATTGTGGGAGTATGAGTTGAATGAACTCACAATCATATTCACGGAATGGATTTTCGTAGGGTGCTCCTCATAACTTGAAGGTCAGTAGTTCAAATCCTACCTCTGCAATCATTACTTAAGCCCAATTTGTTAAGGATTAGTTTTTCATAATTCTTAAGGAAAGAAAAGGCTGTCCTATGGAATTCAGAGGTAGACTGCCATGGGAACAATTTGGGAACTTTCGTGGGAACGGATTGGGAACAAACAAGATAATTCGGGGTGAAATGGGAACAACGAAGTTCTGAAAACCGTCCATTTCGGATAGAAAAGGACGGTTTAACAC
>JAUNSG010000011.1 GCA_030539335.1 Eubacteriales bacterium
GAAGCTGTAAATTATAGTTGTAAGTTAATTAACTTAATTTAATAAATAAATTTATTAATGGGGTTAAAACACATTGAAATTGCAAAAGAGGTCTGAAATTTCTTAATTAATATGAAATGGAAAGCAGGAATGAGGTAAAAAACATGGCAGAGTACAATCCGTTCGACAATGTGGTCACAGTGGTCAAGGAAGCAGCTGAGCGCCTCGGATATGAAGAATCCGATTACGAAACCCTGCTGCATCCAGAACGTCAGATGGAAGTTTCGATTCCGGTTCGTATGGATGATGGCGAAATCAAAGTTTTTACCGGTTATCGTGTACAGCATTCAACAACCCGGGGGCCGGCAAAAGGCGGTATCCGTTTCCATCCGGCAGTAAATATGGACGAAGTGAAAGCGTTGTCTGCATGGATGACATTCAAGTGCGCGGTTGTAAATATTCCATATGGCGGTGCAAAGGGCGGGGTTATTGTAGATCCCAAGAAATTGAGCAAATCGGAACTTCGTCATCTGACCCGTCGTTATACGGCAATGATCTCTCCGATCATTGGACCAAATCAGGATATCCCGGCACCGGATGTAAATACGAATCCGGAAATCATGGGCTGGATCATGGATACTTACTCGATGCTGAAGGGCCACAGCGAACCGGGCGTTGTGACCGGAAAGCCACTGGCGATTCACGGTATTCCGGGACGTATGTCCGCAACCGGACGCGGTGTAATGTTCACCTGTAAGAACATTCTGGACAAGTATTCGATTGCTATTGGAGATTGTACTGTAGCAATTCAGGGATTCGGCAACGTAGGCGGAACGGCAGCCCGTCTCCTTTATAAGGAGGGCTTTACAGTAGTTGCCGTCAGTGATGTATCCGGCGGCCTATATAAGAAGGACGGCCTGAACATCTACGACATTCTGGAGTTCACCAAAAAGAATCCTGGCAAGTTGCTTGAAGATTATGAGGCAGAGGGTGTTGAGCACATTCCGGGCGAGAAAATTCTCAAGACCGAATGTACTATCCTAATTCCGGCAGCTATGGAAAACCAGCTGAACGAGCAGACGGCAGGAAATGTTAAGGCAAAGATTGTTGTTGAGGCGGCAAACGGTCCGACCAGCCTGGAGGGCGACAAGATCCTCAACGAGAGGAATATCCCGGTTGTACCGGACATTCTCTGCAATGCAGGCGGCGTAGTCGTTTCCTATCTGGAATGGGTGCAAAACCAACAGGCAATCTACTGGGAGGAGACCGAGACCAATGCAAAGCTGAAGCACGTAATGGATCGTTCCTTCGGAGAAGTTTGGGACACCGCACAGGAAAACAAGGTAACGCTCCGTGAAGCAGCTTACATGATCGCAATCAAGCGAGTTGTCGAAGCAAATCAGATCCGCGGCATCTGGCCGTAATCAATAAGGTTTAACGTAGGAGGATTGCAATGTACACACTGATTGGCGGAGAGCGCATCGAGAAGGGATGCGGAACGATTGATGTTATCAATCCGGTGACCGGAGAAGTCATCGATACTGTGCCGGCGCTGACAAAGGAACTTCTTGACGTGGCGGTAACAACTGCTGCGGAAGGGCAGAAGGAATGGGCAGCGTACACACAGATGGAAAGAAACCGCATCCTGAGAAAGTTTGCACAGATCGTACAGGAACGCAGAGAAGAGCTTGGAAAACTACTTTGTCAGGAAAATGGAAAACGAATTTCTGAGGCAGAAGAAGAGTTTGACACGGTTGTCGCTCTGATTGACAGCTACTGTGACAAAGCAAGTCACATGTATGGCGTTTCCCTTCCGAACGGAACGGATGCAACAAGCTGTCATACGGATGTGATCTTTACCAGATATGAACCGCTTGGTGTTGTTGCATGCCTCCTGCCGTTTAACTTCCCGGTTGAGTTGTGCGGTCACAAGATTGCACCAGCTCTGGCAGTGGGAAATGCAGTCGTAATCAAGCCGCCTACAGATTGCCCGCTGGCCGTGATCAAGCTTGCAGAGTGTCTGCATGAGGCAGGTGTTCCGAAAAAGGCGGTACAAGTTGTAACCGGACGCGGCTCTGTGATCGGCGATCTACTGGTTGAGCACCCAGGTATTGCGGCAATCACAATGACCGGTGGGACAGAGACTGGTATCCGTATTGCAAATAAGACTGCGGGAAATCTGACGCGCACTTACCTGGAGCTTGGCGGCAATGATGCATTTGTGATCATGGATGATGCTGATATTGATTTAACCATTGGACAAGCACTGGAAAGCAGAACAAACAATGCTGGTCAGGTGTGCTGTGCAAGCAAGAGATATATCGTTCATGAAGATGTTGCGGAAGAATTTACCGAAAAGCTGATTGCAGCGCTCAAAATTATGAAAATTGGAGATCCGATGGATCGTTCAATGGACATCGGAAGCATGATTTCTGAAAAAGCGCGTAACGAAGTTATTGAACAGATCAAGCACACGGTAGATCAGGGAGCAAGACTGGTTTACGGTGGTGAGGCGCAGGGGAAATCGTTCCTGATTCCGGCTGTACTGACCGGAGTAACCGGCGATATGGATATTGCAAAGGATATGGAAATCTTCGGCGTAGTATTTCCGATTATCACATTTAAAACAGTGCAGGAAGCCATTGCACTGGTTAACAATTGTCCGTTTGGTCTGAACAGTGCGGTTTTCTCCAGAAATATTGCACTTGCGATTTCCATTGGCGAAAAGATTCAAGCGGGCAGTACGATTATCAACGGCGGCGGTAATTACCGTACTGCAGCAATGCCGTTCGGCGGTTATAAAAAGAGCGGTATCGGACGCGAAGGCTCCGCACATACGCTGGAAGAATTTGTTCAGGAAAAGTCTTACGTTCTGAAGGCTGTTCTTGGAAATGTCTAATGACGGGGGGAGTATCTAAAATGATGAAAATTGGTTTAAATACAAATACATTTCCGAGTGAAGCTCTGGATGTCTTGATTCCGATGGCAAAGGACTTTGGTATCCGTTATCTGGAACTGTGGGGAAGCAATCTGGAGCCCAATGGCAAGCCGAGCGCAAGCATTTATGGCTTCTCTGATAAGGATCTGGAGAAAGCAAAGAAGCAGGTTGAGGATGCCGGACTGGTTATCGGTTCTCTGAGTTCCGGTCTGGGTCTGGATCCAGGCATTACCTGTGATCCGGAAGCATTCTCCAAGGAACTGGTTGCAACGGTTGAAGCGGCGCATTTCTTCGGCGCAAAGGTTATCAACCATTACGCAGACAAGATTCATCCGGGAACCACTCCGGAGCTGGAGAAGCTTCACAAATATTTTGATGCAGCACTGGCAAAGGCTGAAGAGCTGGGTATTGTGCTGGCACTGGAGAACGAAGCAGGTGATGCCGGAAGAACTCCGGAAAACATGCTGTCGATTATAAAAGAGTTCAATTCTCCGAACTTTAAGACAAACTATGATGCAACGAACTACTACCATGCATCCTGCGAAGCATTCCCGTATGCATACGAGCTGCTGAAGGATGAGATCGCCTATGTACATATCAAAAACGGCCGTCTGTATCGCCCGAGATTCTGCAATGATACTCGTTGGTTTGGTGGAGCAATGACGATGGAACCGGGTACGATCTACTACTGTGAGGCAAAGGACGGAGCAGTAAATATCGACGGAGTAGTACATCGTCTGGCAGAGGACGGATATGACTTCATGTGTACGCTGGAACCGCATACAACCCGTGAAAATGCAATCAAGGCAATTCGTAACGAGGTTAAGTACCTGCGTACAATGGGATTGTTTGAAGATTAACAGCAGGAGTGATAGCTAATGTATCAGCCGACAATAGACTATATTCGATCTTTAAAGCCGGAACCTCATGCAGATGGACGTGAGCTTGTGCGAAAGGGAATTGAAATAGGAAATACCTTTACCTGCAAGCCAACCTATAAAAAAGGTTTTGCGAATCACATGGAGTATAAAAAGCATTTGCAGAAGGAAGGTAAGATTTATTGGACGATTCTGATGGGTCTTGCAACCATGGAAGATGAACTCAAGGGAATTCAGGAAATCTACGAATTTACAGAGCGAACGGGATTTGAACTTGGTTCCATGCTTCATATTCCGAGCGGAAATATTGCTCTGCCGTCGGAATATCGTGAAAAGGCCCCGAAAACGACAAGCTTTGTTATGAATGACTTGTCTGACTGGATGGCGCTTCACGATGCAGCACCGATTGATATCAGCCTGAATGACCATCATCTGATTTGTCCGAACTCGATCGAAACGACAGTCAATGCGCTGAAGGCGGGGGCCGTTCGTGTAGGATCATTTGGACAGTTCCTTTGGGATTATGCGGGATTTACGGACAATGTTAAGCGATATTCCGATATGGTGACATCACTTGGCATTATGGCTTCCAAGCGAGATGACATGTTCTGCGTAGAGACTTATCTGGATGACAGTTTCCCGGGATACTTTATGGATTGTGCTTCGTATTGTGGCTATGCATTGATTGAACACTATATTTGCACAGAACTGTGTGGTGCGCGATATGTTATTAGTTACGGAGGGCTGCTGAGTGAAGGCCATACGCGAATTGCGGTAGGTCTGGCCCTTCATAAATTGATGGGTACAGAGGAGCAGCCGGTACTGACTTATATAAATGGCTCCACGAATATGCAGTGGGATCACGATTTGGACGCGAACTACGGATTTGCCGCGCAGGAAATGCTGCTGGAAATCTGTGCAGAGAAGAAGTTCCATATGTCCATGGGGATCAATCCGGTTTCCATCACGGAAAAGGTTGCGGTGCCGACACGCCAGGAACTTCAGAATATTTATTCTGTTGGCAAGCGGGTTGAGGAAAAGGCGGAGGAATGGATGCCTCTGATTGACTGGACTCTGATTGAAGAAATGGCAGATAAGATGGTGGGAGAAGCAAAGCTTTACTTTGACCGCGCAATGACTGCTTTCCGTGAAGCAGGAATCGATACAGGAGATCCTCTCGAAATGCTGCTGATGCTGAAGAAATTCCAGCCGGCACGTCTGGAGTCCTGCTTCCACTCTTCGACATATGACGGCAAGCGTAAAGAGGTAGAACCGATGTACCCAACTGTACTGGGGAGACAAACCAACGAAATGCGTGATGAGATCATTGAAGATCTGCTTGCACAGGGCTTGGGCGGCAGCCTGAACGGTAAAAAGATCGTTGTTGCATCTGGTGATGCACATGCATATGGACTTCAGTTGGTGGACGGCGTTCTTCGGGCAATGGGAGCAGATGTATCGAATATCGGCGTAGATATGGATCCGATCGATGTGCTTGATGCGGCCGACGAAGATAATACCCCATTTGTTGGGATCAGCTGCCATAACGGTCAGGCCCTGGATTATGGAAGACAGCTTCTCAGCCTGGCAGAGGAACGCGGCAAAAAGTATGTCGTTTTTATGGGTGGAAAGCTGAACTCGATCCTTCCGGGAGATGCAGAGCCTACGGAAATTGGACCGATGCTCTGTGAAATGGGGATTCAGGGCGATAACCAGCTCAGTACGACCGTAAAACTCATCGCCAGCTGCGATGCCGATTAAGAAAGGAATGTAAATGATTATCTCTCCAAAAGACATCTTAAATGATGCAAAGAAAACTGGTTATGCCGTACCGGCATTCAATTATTACAATCTGGACGTACTGTTTGCAGTCCTGGAAGCTGCAGAAGAAGAGCAGGCCCCGGTAATCTGTCAGCCGTATACTGCATATTATCCGTTTCTTCATTATGAAGTAATCGGAAACGCAAGCTTAGAGGCGATCAGAACGGCAAAAACTGCTGCATATCTGCATCTGGATCACGCAACCGATCATGACATTATCATGAGAGCGATCGCAAATGGATTTACTTCCGTTATGTGTGACGGGTCCGCACTTTCGATTGACGAGAACATTGCATTGACCAAGTCGGTTGTAGATGTTGCGAAACCGCTTGGAATTTATACGGAGGCAGAAATCGGACGTATCTTCCGTGTTGGCGTAGATGACTGTAGCGATGATATAGACGAGACCGCTCGGGTTGAGGATTGTGTGCGATTGGTTCAAGAGACCGGCGTTGATTCTCTGGCTCCGGCTGTTGGAACTGCACACGGTGTTTACACGAAGCCACCGAAAATCAATTTCGGCAGAATCAGGGAACTGGTACAGGCTGTTGACGTACCGCTCGTACTGCACGGCGGCTCCGGCACTCCGGATGAGATGATTCGGTATGCAATCGAATGTGGTATCAGCAAGATTAACGTTGGCACCGAGCTGAAGTACATGTGGTCACGTTCGATGAGGAAAATGTTGGACAAGGGTGAAAAGGAACCAAGAATAATTTCCGCTTATGCTCGTGAGCAGGTAAAGCAGGTTGCCAAGGACAAGTTGAGACTGTTCGGGGCATCCGGAAAGGCACCGAAGCTGATTCGGGAAGCTGGAGAGAAGCTGTTCACCAAGTAAAAAGGAGAGTATTTTCCATGAAATTGGGATTTAACGAAGCGACTTGCATGAAGCGGTCGAATGTTGAGACAGACCTTCGGGAATGTGAAAAGCATGGATATGATTTTATCGAACTCAGATTGGATATGCTTCAGGATTATCTGACCCGGCATACACTGGATGATCTGAAAGAGTTTTTCCAAACAAGACATCTGAAACCGTACGCACTGAATGCAATTGATTATCTGAATTTTCAGACAATATCCGGCTGGAATGAAGTGAAAAGGCTGTTCCTGTTTGCGTGTGAGGTTGCACGTGCGATCAACAATCCATATATCATCGTCTGCCCAACCAGAAGCGACGAAATGCTGTTCAAGACGGAAGAAGATACGTTTATTGACACAATACATAATATGCGTGAACTTGCGGACATTGCCATGGAATATGGTGTGAAGCTTGCATTGGAACCGGTTGGAGAAAAAAACCGCTGCTGCAGAAGCCTTCGTCAGGCATATGAAATTGTTCAGGAACTGGATATGGATCATGTCGGACTCACGCTTGACTGCTTTAATTTTTATCTTCATGACAAGTGCTCTGATATTGAGTACATCAGAAAGATTCCCAAGGAAAAGCTCTTTGTCTTCCATATCAATGACGCGGAAGATCATCCGCTTGGAATTCTGGAGCATTGCCACAGAGTAATGCCAGGTGACGGATGTATTCCTGTCAAGGAAATTTGTAATATTCTCAAAGAAATCGGATATGACGGTATTGCTTCAATCGAACTGTTCCGGAAGGAATACTGGAATATGGAGCCGGGCGATGTAATTCGAATTGCAGCACACGCAGTAAAACCATTTCTTTGATGGAAAGGATCGTGAGTAAAAATGACACATGTAGAAATGATGCGCGGAGCAAAGTTTAACAAGAACGGCATCGGCAAGGACCGTGCTCCGATTGTTATGGTTCCAAAGCCGCAGATTAGCGGAAAGAATGATGTTCTGATCAAGGTAACTGCGGTGGCAATTTGTGGAACTGACATCAGAGCTCTTGCAAATCCACCGGCATTTGATTTTGTTGACGGTATCATCGTTGGTCATGAGGCAACCGGCGTGGTTGAAGCGATCGGCGAAGATGTAACCAATGTAAAGGTCGGAGACCATGTTGTTGTTCATCCGAATATCTGGTGCGGAAAGTGTCCGGCATGCAGACTGAACAAGATCAACCTCTGCGAGAACTTCCGCCATATCGGCGACCGGATTGATGGTGCAATGGCAGACTATCTCTGCATTGAGGAGCGCATGGTTTACGTCATTGATAAGGCTGTCCCGAAGCACGTTGCAGCGATGGCAGAACCGCTTGCGTGTGTTCTGAATGGGACAACTTCTTATAAGGCTCATCCGGGAGATACTGTGGTTGTTCTCGGCGGCGGCCCGATTGGGCAGATCTTTGCGATGCTGTATAAGGCAAACGGTGCAACCGTTATTCTATCTGAGCCATCGGAATACCGCAGAAATCTGGCAAATGAGCTTGGCATTGAAATTACCGTTAATCCATTTGAAGAGGACCTGAATGCAAAAATTCGTGAGTTTTCTCCCCTCGGCGCAGACATCGTTGTCGATGCTCTCGGTGTTATGCTGCCGACTGCAATTGAAATTGCACGCAAGGGCGGTCATATTACGATATTCGGTGTAAATCAGACCGCAAAGGTTGAAATTCCGCAATATCCAATCACGGAAAAGGAACTCACCATTCAGGGCACTTACATTACAAAGGGAACTATGCAGCTGGCGGTTAAGATCCTTGAGAACAAGAACATTCCGATCGATAAGTTAGTGACTCATCGTATGCCGCTTGAAAAGATGATGGAAGGCATTGAGCTCAGCAAGAGCGGGATGGCTGGCAAGGTCGTAATTGAAATTTGATCGTATGAATTATCGTCTTACATATGATTTTGGTTCCGGCAGCGTAAAGGCTGCACTGGTCGATGAAGCGTATCAGGTAATTGATAGTGTAAACCAGCCGTATACAACATACTTTCCCCAACTCGGCTGGGCATTGCAGAAGCCGGAAGAAAACTGGCAGTCGATGGTTGCGGCAACCAGAACGCTGCTGAAGAGAAACAACGTTAGCGGAAAGCAGATTGAAGGTATCGCAATGGCGCAGACTGCAACGACAATCATCTTCACAGATGAGGACGGAAATGCAGTTACAGATTGTATCATGTGGATGGACGGACGTGCGCAGGAACAGGCGGACAGAATCAATCAAAAGCTTGGGGAAGAACGATTTAGTGGAAAAAACGTAATCGCGAAACTACTGTGGTTCCTGGAAAACCAACCTGAAGTTGCAGAAAACGCCGCGTACATGTTGGATTTATCAGCGTATCTGTTTCACCGGATGACCGGTGAATGGGCATACGAGTTTACCGGCTCGCGCGCAACCTGTCTGGTAGATATTGAAAAGCGAACATGGGATCCGGAAATGTTTGAACTGATTGGATTCCCCAAACATCTGGTTCCGGAACGCATCGCTTCTTCGGAAGAGATGATCGGACGGATCACAGAAAAGGCTGCGGACGAACTGGGACTTGCCGAGAATATCCCGGTATTCGGCGGATGCAGCGATCATGCAACAGCGATTCTTGGTACGGGATGCATCCATCCGGGAGATGCACATATTTACATCGGAACCAGTGCATGGCTTGCCGTGACAACCGATGCAAATGATCCAAATCCGGGACGGATGCCGTCTCCGGTTCGGGGAAGCCGATATCATTTTTATGATACGGATTCCGGAGGAACCTGCCTGGACTACCTACAGAACACCTATTATCAGATGGAATTGCAAAGTGGCATGGATGTCTTTGCGGTTATGAACCAAGAAATCATGAATGCCATGGAAAAGGACAGAGATGAAGATGTATTATTTCTTCCTTTTCTGGCAGGAGCTTCTGCTCCGATATCGAATACGACGGTTCGTGCGAGTCTGCTGAATTTGAAACGCAGCACACAGCGGCAGGACATTGCCCGTGCAGTGATGGAAGGTATCTGCTTTAATTTGCGATGGATGAGAGATATTCATGCAGAGAAAAATGGATGGAATGTGAATTGTCTCCGCGGAATTGGAGGCGGCATGAAGAGTCCGGTTTTCGCACAGATGCTTGCGGATGTTCTGCAGACACCAATTTCCCTGCTTAGAAATCCACGGTTCGCTGGAAATGTTGGCTTATCGGTGTGCATTAACATCGGCCTGGGAAAAGAAAAGGATTACACTTCTCTGGAACAAATCGTTGCGTATGAAAAGATCTTTTATCCTCAGGAAGATACAAAAGAACGTTATGACCGTCTTTATTCGTTCTATCGTCAGTCCTATCGTGCGATGGAACCGATCTATAAAGAATTAAATGTAAACATCTAATTGGTACGAAGGGAGACCGAAAAATGAAACTCGATTATCTGAACGGATTTGACTATGCAGCAGTGCATGAGCGTGCAAAGTATGTTCTGGAAAATACCAAGCGTCTAAAGCCGGAAGCTGAGAAGGAATGCCTCGACTGGTTCGAGAAGAACTGTGCGACTTCCAAGAAGACCATTGAAGAAGCAAAGACCGCAATTCCGGGCGGCGTACAGCACAATCTGGCCAACAACTATCCGTTTGCTCTGAATTGTGTAAAGGGCGAAGGTCCGTACCTGTACGATATCGACGGTAACCGTTACATTGACTTCATCGGTGCAGGCGGCCCGTCCATTTTGGGCAATAAGGATCCGGAAGTAGTAGAGGCGGTATGGAACACTATCAACACAACCGGTTATCTGACAGGCCTGTTCCATGAGTACGAATATAAGCTGGCAGCCAAGGTAAAAGAGTTCTTCCCGTCCGTTGAGAAGTTCCGTATGATGGGCTCCGGTTCGGAAGCTTGCATGGCAGCGATTCGGGCCGCTCGTGCATTCTCCGGTAAAACTGAGATCGTAAAACTGAAAGGCACCTATCATGGTATTTCCGATCAGCTGATCTATGACATCCGGTACTGTAACTCCAAGAATTCCTTTGCAGCAGGTGTTCCGGATGAGTGTTATGGTCATATTTCTGCAGTAATGGTTAATGACCTGAATGAACTGGAAGACCGCTTTAAGGAAAACGAGAAAAAGGGCGGCACTGCATGCTTCATCATGGAAGCCATGGGACAGGATTCCGGCGTTCTGCCGACTACCCGTGAATATCATAAGGGTGTTCGTGCGCTGTGTGACCGCTACGACGTAATCCTCATTTACGATGAAGTTGTTACCGCATTCCGTCTGGCTCTGGGAGGTGCACAGGAATACTTCGATACTCGTGCAGACATCACTGTATTTGGCAAGATCATCGCAGGCGGATTTGCTTCTGCAGGCGGCTTCGGCGGACGGGAGGATATCATGGGTGTTCTGACCGCAGGCGTTGCCCATATCGCAGGTAACAAGATTGTTGTTGGCGGGACCCTGACTGCAAACCCCGTATCCTGCTGTGCCGGTTACACAACTCTGTGCAAGCTGCAGCGCGAGGATATCCCGAATAAACTGAATGCAGCAGGTGAGAAGTTCGCTCGTCAGCTGACCGATCTGGCAAACAAGTACGAGATTCCTGCTATCATTTCCAGCACGGGTTCTGTCATGCAGATCGATCTGACCGGTATGAAGCACGTGGCAACCTTCTCGGAGTATTCGCTTGAGGAGCAGGCTGCAAAGCGCAAGTTTGCTTCTGAGCGCATGACCGACTTCGCAATGGCACTGGCGGCAAACGGTATTCTGACCGCGGGCGGCAACAAGACCTTCCTGAGTTATGCGGCACTTGATCGGATGGAGGAAGTGCCGGATGTTTATGAGAAGGTATTCTCCATGTACGAATGATTTGGATTCAGACCTTTCGTATTTAATGCAGTAGAACACATACAGAATGATGGTAAATGGATTGTTATTCTTTGAAACGAAGATTTGTTCAAGACAGAAAATTCCTGCACATCTCAGTACGCAAGGATTCAATTGGCTTTATTTGGGACACAGTGGTAAAGCCGGTGCAAACCATCATACATCTTTCTTTTTATTATAAAAGTTCCGGGGAAACTCTTTTGTCCGGGACATTGCCTCCAATTTCACTGAGATGTGCAGAGAATTTCCTGAAAAGTATGTAGATTCCCTCTTTAGATCTCTCGAAACTGCAGCAAATATCCGGTGGAAAAGATATTGCTGCAAGCATTCATTCTCTTCCGTATATGTTTTCATAATACCCTACTCTTTTCTATTCTCAAATGATGAGACAGGTCTCCGGGCGTGTGGAACCCGGAGATCCTGGAGCATCATTTATATGGGTATCAGATAAAAACAGAGAGAATGATCAATACGGATGATAAGGCTTATCGCCTCCATGTCATTATTTTTTTCATCTTCACTAGGCTTGGCTTGTGGGAGCTTCGTAGAAATACGGAAGCTCTCACAAGCACAAAGCAATCAGCGAGCGCTGGACAGAGTTGTCAATAAAGTGATGGAAGTTGAATTACTCAATTCGCATTGCTTTTTGTAAAAAATTTTTATGAAGGAGAGTGTAGATTATGAAACTACGCACAAGATTTACCGCAATGGCATTAGGAGCTCTGCTCTGCACAGGTAGTCTGGCAGGCTGCGGACCGGCAGCCGATCAGGTAGAAGACAACGGTTCTGTGACAGGAACTGCTGCAGTATCTGATTCGGAGTATCCGAATCTGGAAGCTGTAAATGTTTCGGATTATTTGACCGCACAGGACATTTCTGAATTCATTCCAAAAGAGTGTAACCTGAGCGGAACCAAGGAAGATGGTACCCCGTGGACAATTGCCTGGCTTGACTCGGATGCATCGGATGAATCTATGGCTTACATGGATAAGTGTATGAAGGATGTTGCAAAGGAATCTGGTTGTGAAGTTATTTCCTACGACGCACAGAGCGATCCGCAGAAACAGGTTGATCATGTGAACAATGCAATCAATCAGGGGGTTGATGCAATTATCATCAACCCGGTTGATACTACTTCTACGATTTCTGCGATGAAGAAAGCAATGGATTCAGATATTCTTGTTATCGACGTGCAGAATCCAGTTGATGATGAAACGGCTTACGATTATTACGAAGGTCCGGATGATATGCTGGCCGGCCAGCTGGCTGCTTCCATGCTGATCGAGGCTTGTCCGGATGGCGGCAAGGTCTGCATGATCGAAGGCATGCCGGGTTCCGCTGCTGAAATCAAGCGTAAGACTAGCTTCATGGGAGTTATTCAGAATTATGATCAGTTCGACGTGGTTGACATTCAGGCTTGCAACAACTGGTCTACGGCGGAGGCAATGAACATCATGGAGTCTGATCTGGCGAAGTATGATGATATCGTTGGTGTATTTACCCACTTTGACCTTGCTACTCTGACGGCAATTCAGGCAGCAGAAAACCTTGACCGCGCAGACGGCATTAAGTTCGTATCGGTAGACGGTACTCAGGGTGCTTTGGATAAGATTTCTGAGGGCGGCTGCTTCACGGGAACCGCCTTCCAGGACTTCACCTTGAATTCCCAGGTTCAGATGTATATGGCTCTGGCAGTGCTGAATGGAGATGGAGATAAGATCGAAAAGTATGTTATGCCGAACTATGTAGCTGCGACTGTTGACAACGCATCTACCCTGACCGCTGGATGGGGCTAATTAATTACAGAAACCAAAGAAAAAGTTTAACAATGTCTTTCCGGCGGAACATCGTTTCCGCCGGGAGATGGTAAAAAAGAGAAGGAGGCCGTACTGATGGGAGAAAACGTGATCCTTTCTGTTCAGGACGTTACGAAACGGTTTGTCAATGTAGTAGCACTGAATCAGGTGTCATTTGATATTTATAAGGGACAGGTTCATGGTATTGTCGGCGAGAATGGCGCAGGCAAATCCACATTGATGAAAATCTTATCCGGCGTATATAAAAAGGACAAAGGTATCATTTATTTTGACGGACAGGAGATGAAGGTCAAGGGACCGACAGAATCATTAAATCTGGGTCTGGCTATTATTTACCAGGAACTGAATCTGGTCAATCAGATGACAGTGGGCGAGAATATTTTCCTCGGTCGGTTTCGGGAAATCGGCGGCTTGAAGAAGATTCATGCCAAGGCAAGGGAATTGTTGGATTCGATTGGCAGTCATATTGATACATATTCTCCGGTAGAAGATCTTCCGGTAGCAGAGAAGCAGATGGTAGAAATCTGCAAGGCACTGTCTTACAACTCCAAGCTGATTATTATGGATGAACCGTCCACAACCCTGACGACAGAAGAGATGAACCGTCTGAAGGAAATTATTAAGGACTTAAAGAGCAAAGGCATTACGATTATCTATATCAGTCATAAGCTTGATGAAATTTTTGAACTGTGTGACCGCGTGACGGTTATGCGAGACGGTAATGTCATCAGCACACGTAACGTAGAGGAACTTACCCGTCCCACAATGATTGCTGAGATGGTAGGTAGATCGATTGAAAATGAGTATCCGGAACGTGCCAGTAAAATTGGCGAGACGATTCTGGAAGTTAAAAATATTCGAACCAATAAGCTGCACGATGTAGGATTTACTGCAAAAAAGGGTGAGATCCTAGGATTTGTCGGACTGGTTGGTGCAGGCCGTACAGAGACAATGCGCGCGATTTTTGGTGCAGACAAGATTCAGAACGGGGAAGTTTATCTGGAGGGCAGGAAGCTCGACATCAAATCTCCGCGTGATGCAATTGCTGCCGGATTCGGATTTATCACAGAGGACCGAAAAGAAGAAGGCCTGTTGCTGAACTTCCCGGTTGGAACAAACATTACCATGGCCTCGTTCCCAAACTTTACGGTTGGAGGTTTGTTAAACAAGGCAAGGGAAAAAGAAATTATTGAGCGTCAGATTAAGGCGCTTGACGTTAAAACTCCGAATGCAGATATTTATATCACATATCTGTCCGGCGGCAATCAGCAGAAATGTCTGGTAGCGCGCTGGTTGGAAACCAGCCCGAAGATTCTGATCATGGATGAGCCGACTCGAGGTATCGATGTAGGCGCAAAATATGAAATTTATGTATTGATGAAAAAATTCGCGGAGGCTGGCGGAACTGTATTGATGATCTCCAGCGAGCTTCCGGAAGTACTGAATATGTCGAATCGAGTGATCGTTCTTTCCGATGGCAAGGTCGTTGGTGAATATGATCCGGAAACGACATCGGATGAGAAAATTTTGGCCGCTGCGCTTGGTGAGGAGGTAACGGAATGAATGAGAAAACAGCAGAAGCAACGTTCCGCTTCGATTTCAAAGGTCTGTTTAAAAAATTTTTTACGGAGTATTTGATTATCGTTGGTATTCTGGTCCTCGGCATCTTCACGGCGGTGAGCGAACCGGTATTCTTGAGTTATGACAACTTTGTCAGCTTTGTCCGACAGTTTTGTCCGCTGGCGTTCGTTGCACTGGGCATGACGCTGATTATTATCGGCGGTTACATTGACCTTTCGGTTGCAGGTATGTTCTCGTTTATGGGGCTTGTATCCTGCATGCTGATGAACCACCTGGGAGGTATGGCAATTATTCCGATTATCATCATCGGTGCAATTTGCGGTCTGGTTAATGCTCTGGTGTTGATCGTGTGCGGCGCACGTGATGACTCCGATGCTTTGTTTATCACGTTTGGCATGCAAATGGTTTTTGCCGCGCTGGCACTGCTGATTAATGGTGGCAACTGTGTTTTCCTTGAAGACAAGAGTGGATTTAACGGCGCGATCGGCAATGGCTCTCTGTTGGGCATCCCGACAATGCTGTTCTTGTTTTTGGCAATGGCGTTTGTCCTTCACTTTTTTATGACGAAAACTCCGTTGGGCAGAAGCATTCACATTGCAGGTGCAAATCCGGTTGCAGCAAGACTTTGCGGTGTAAGCATTAATAAGATTATTCTTCTGGCATTTGTAATCACCGGCGCGCTGACTGCGATTGGTTCCTGGATGATGGCATGCAGAACTGGTTCTGCACTGCCGGTTTGCGGTAAGAACTATGAAACCTATGCGATCCTTTCTGTAACGGTCGGCGGGACTAGCCTTGCAGGTGGTAAAGGCAGTGTTCTTCGCACGATTGTCGGTGTTGCGGTTTATACGTTGATGGCGAACTCGATGAATATCCTGGGTGTAAGCTCGAATATGCAGTTTGTATTCAAGGGCATTATCATGATTACTGCAATCTGGATCGATAGCCGTCGTCCGGATTAAGGAGGGAACCACAATGAAAACGAATTTGAAATTTGGCAATGTCGGCAAAATATTCATGCAGCAGAAAGCAATTATTGCGATTGTGGTTCTGTTTGTTGCCATGACGATCATCAATAAGAATTTTTTGTCGATCAACAATATGGCTTCGCTGCTGATGCAGGTTTCTGTCCTGCTGATTATGACTCTGGGGGTTACATTCTGCATTATTTCCGGCGAGTGTGATCTGTCCCTTGGTTCGCAGATGTGTGTTGCAGGTATTCTGTCTATTATTCTGCAGAGATATCTGCCGCTGCCGGCAATCCTGCTGGTTGTTCTCCTGGTCGGTGTAGTAATTGGCATTATCAATGCGGTTATTATTGTTGACCAAGGAGCAAACTCCTTTATCGTAACTCTGGGTATGATGATGGCGCTCAAGGGCGTAGCTTTGGTAATCAGCAACGGCACACCGGTTGCCGGTAAAAGTACAGCGTACAGCAATTTTGGCTCAGGATCGTTCCTTCATATCTACTACATCACATGGATTGCAATTGCACTGCTGATCGTGTGTGCATGGGTACTTCGCAATACACAGTTCGGACGGAACTGTTTTGCCATCGGCGGCGGAACGAAGAATATTGCCGCATATACCGGTATTAACGTACAACGTCATAGACGTATCATCTTTATCATCAGTGCTTTGAGTGCAGCGCTCGCAGGATTCTGCCTGTCTGCTGAGTTGAATTCCGGATCTGCGACCTACGGTGAAACAACAGCACTTCTTGTTAACTGTGGCTGTGTAGTTGGCGGCACACCGTTCAATGGTGGATACGGCGGCATTATCCAGTCTACAATAGGTATTCTCCTGTTCGGTCTGTTGGACAACAGCATGTCGATGCAGAATATTTCTTCGTACTATCAGCAGCTAATCAAAGGCATCGTAATTGTTGTGGTCGTTGCGCTGGACTGCTACGCAAGAAAGAAGAAGAGAGAAACTGTTTAAAAATGATCGGTTTTTGGAAAGGACTTGAAAACTATGATTACTGAAATTTGTCTGAAGGATCAGGTTGCTATTGTTACCGGAGGTGGCTCCGGCATCGGACGTGCGATCTGTGTATCTCTTGGAGCACATGGCGCAAGGGTTGTTGTTGCTGATATGGCAGAGGAAAGGGCTGCAGAGACTGCAAAGCTGATCGAGGAGGCGGGCGGTACGGCATCCTCCATGAAGGTCAACGTAACTTTGAAAGATGATGTGGAGAAAATGGTTGCCAATACGGTTGAAAAGTACGGCAAGATCGACCTGATGTACAACAATGCAGGCATCTGCTCGGTTAGCGACATCGAAGTTATGCCGGAAGTATGGTGGGACAGCATTTTTGCTGTAAACTGCAAGGGCGTATTCCTCTGTTCCCAGGCAGTTATTCCGCAGATGAAGAAGCAGGGAGGAGGACGCATCATCAATACTGCATCTCAGGCCGGCAAGGGCGCAATTCCACAGCAGGTTCACTACTGTGCAACGAAAGCTGCAGTCATTGGATTTACTCGTGCGCTTGCAATCGAGCTGAAAGATACTGGAATTCGTGTTAACTGTTTCTGCCCAGGCTCTGTAATGAGTGAGATGACGATGAGAGAGGCCCAGGCTTATCTGGAATTGAATGGTGTCCCGATCGAAGAGTCGATCGCTGCATGGCAGAGGGATATTCCACTGGGGCGTTGGGTTACTCCGGAAGATGTTGCAAAGACTGCAATTTTCCTTGCATCCGATTATGCAGAGTATATGACCGGTCAGGCAATCAATATTTCCGGCGGTCAGACGATGAACTAAAAGTGAGGAAGGGCAACTTGCGAAAAAACGGGTTGCCCTTTTTCGGAAGACAGGATGGTGTAAAGCCAATGTGGATTTTGGGCATTGACACAGGCGGTACATATACCGACGGTGTGATCATCGACCGCGAAACGAAAGAAATACACTGCGAAGCAAAGGCTCTGACAACACCGGAACAGCTTTCGATCGGAATAGAAAACTGTATCTGCGCGTTAAAATTTTTTGATTGGGATAAAGTTGAACTGGTCTGCCTTTCTACAACGCTTGCGACCAATGCGGTTGTTGAGGGAAAAAGCTGCAGTACAGGCGTCATTTTGCTCGGGAAAGAACCAAAGGGCGAGATACCGGCAAAGCGGAAGGTTGTGATTGATTCCCAGGTCAATATCCGAGGTAATGTTCAGGAAAGAATTCATCCGGATGAAATCCTTCGGGCAGCGGAAACGCTGAGCAAAAGCTGTGAAGCAATTGCCGTATCCGGATACGCAAGTGTTCGCAATCCGGTACAGGAGCAGGAAGTAAAGCGAATTATTCAGGAAAAGCAAAAGATTCCGGTCGTATGCGGCCATGAGTTGACTGGAACGCTGGGATTTTACGAGAGAACGGTGACGGCAGTCTTAAATGCAGGCTTGATTCCGATTATTCAGGAGCTTATGCATAGCATCGAAGGTGTCATGGAAGCAAAGGGAATTAAGGCTCCCGTCATGGTAATGCGTGGAGACGGAAGTCTAATGCGTGCATCTTATGCGCTTCAGCGCCCGATCGAAACAGTTCTTTCCGGACCGGCAGCAAGCGTTGTCGGCGGAATGTTCCTGAGTGGTCTGGATCATTGTCAGGTGATCGACATTGGTGGAACAACAACGGATATCGCATATGTCAAGGATGGAAATTGCAGGATCAGCAAAGAAGGAGCTGTGGTTTCCGGATGGCATACCAGAGTTCGTGCGATGGAGATTTGCACATTTGGTCTGGGCGGAGACAGTGCTATTCGAGTTGGAGACGACGCCTCGATATTGATCGGACCACAAAAGATCATGCCGTATTGCAGACGATCCGATGGGAATACAAAGGCGGGATTAACACCGACAGACATTCTGCATGCATCCGGAGAATTTGAAGAATGGAATCGTCAGGCATCACGGAAGGCGATTCGAGAAGTTTCCGAAAAATTGAATTTGACTCCGGAGAGCGTGATTACCACACTAAAAGATGCGGTTTATGCACAATTGGAAACATACTGCAGCAAGAGCCGTGAGATTTTTGCGATTGAAAAGAATACGCCGGTCGTAGGAGTCGGCGCTCCGGCAAAAGCATGGGTGTCGAAGAATAAAACGGAAGGTCAGGATACAGTAATTCCTCCGCATGCGTCCATTGCTAACGCAGTAGGCGCAGCTGTCGGACGTATTCTGGAGACGACAGAGGTACTGATTCGACGGAATAAGCGCAATAAGACCTATCTTGTTTTTACGGAAAAACAACGCATCCAGGTTGAATCCCTTGTGAAAGGCAGAACAACTGGACGGGAGCTCGGAAGAAAGATTGTAATGCAGAAAGCGCGGGAGGCAGGTGCTGACGAAATGACGTGGGAAGAGGATCACCGCATAATACAAGACAAACAGGGAAACTGGATAGAAGAGTGTATCCATATCACAGTCTCCGGAAATCCCACAGCAGGGAGGCGAAAAGAATGATTAAAAAAATGGATTTACATATGCATTCCTTTTACAGTATTGATGGCGAACACTCACCGTCGGAATTGGTGGAAAGAGCAGCGGAGAAAGGTGTAGAACTGATTTCATTAACGGATCATAATTCCGTGCGCGGCGTAGCGGAAGCAAAGCGAATTGCTCGAGCAAAGGGAATTCATTTTATCAATGGCATTGAGCTGGATTGTGTCTGTAGAAGAAAAAATGTACATATTTTGGGGTATGGACTGCCGGAAGAAGCAGAGGAAACTCTGGACAAAATTGAAGAGTCCATTCTTGTACAGGAGCGGTATGCCGGAGGAATTCGAATTGAACTGATTCGGCAGTGCGGAATCGCTGTGGATGGAGCCTGGCTTTTGGAAAACGCGATTAACGGCGTGATTACCGGAGAGCTGATCGCAGAATCTGCGTTGAACCACGAAGCAAACAGGAATTTAAAACTGTTGGATCCGTATCGACCTGGCGGCGAACGGAGTGATTGTCCGTATTTAAATTTCTATTGGGATTTCTGTTCTCATGGAAAGCCGGCATATGTACCGATTCGATATAAGAGCAGTGCTGAAATTATCCGAATTATCCATGAAAATGACGGAATTGCAATTCTTGCTCATCCCGGAATATCCATTGGTCGGGAGAAACAGATTACAAAGCAGCTGATGGATGAGGGGATTGACGGCATCGAAGTTTATACCAGTTATCATGATGCGGAAATGACACGGTTTTATCGCAATGTCGCAGAGGAAAACAATTTGGTGATGACCTGCGGAAGCGATTATCATGGAAAAACTAAGCCGACCATCGAAATTGGATCCGTAAGTCCGGATGAGGGCTGTTTTATCATTGAAAAATTCGCATTGAGCTTGCTGGATGCAAGATAAAACCTAGTTGACAGAAAGGGGATCGTTGAATTGAAAAACAGTTACGCATTTTTTGCGAATAAAGAGTGCAGGTATTTTCCTTGTCATGCTGGAGCAGACAGTGAGAATTTTAACTGCTTGTTTTGTTATTGTCCCTTGTATGTCCTTGGTGATCAATGCGGAGGAAATTTTACGTATTTGGGGAATGGGTATAAGGACTGTAGTACCTGTCTTTATCCCCATAATCCCGACAGTTATGGAAAAATTATAGAGCGATATGGTGAGATCGTTCAGATGATGAAAAAGAGATAATAGGAGAAAAACAATGAAGAAATGGGTATACGAGTTTTCAGAAGGCAATGCAAATATGCGTGAGCTTCTCGGCGGCAAGGGCGCGAACCTGGCTGAGATGACCAATCTGGGTCTGCCGATTCCGAATGGATTTACTGTTACCACAGAGGCCTGCACTGACTACTATATACAGGGAAAGCAGATCTCTCAGGAGATTCAGGATCAGATTTTTGCAGCACTGGCAATTCTGGAGGAACAGCGCGGCAAGAAGTTCGGTGACGAGTCCGATCCGATGCTGGTTTCTGTTCGTTCCGGCGCACGAGCATCCATGCCGGGCATGATGGATACCATTCTGAATCTTGGCCTGAATGATATTTCCGTTGAAGGTTTCGCAAAGAAGACCGGCAATCCGCGCTTTGCATATGACTCTTACCGTCGTTTCATCCAGATGTTCTCTGATGTAGTTATGGAGATGAGCAAGACCTTCTTCGAAGGCATTCTGGACGAGATCAAAGCTGCAAAGGGTGCAAAATACGATACAGATCTGACGGCAGAAGATCTGAAGGAAGTTATTGCAAAGTATAAGGCGATTTACGCGGAGAAAATGGGTGCAGAGTTCCCGCAGGACCCGAAGGTTCAGTTGATGGAAGCAGTAAAGGCTGTATTCCGTTCCTGGGACAATCCGCGGGCTATCGTATATCGTCGTATGAACGATATACCAGGCGACTGGGGCACTGCTGTTAACGTACAGTCGATGGTATTTGGCAACATGGGAGATACCTCCGGCACCGGCGTTGCATTCACCCGCAACCCGTCCACCGGCGAAAAAGGTATCTTTGGTGAATACCTGATTAACGCTCAAGGCGAAGACGTAGTAGCAGGTATTCGTACGCCGCAACCGATTTCCCGTCTGGCGGCGGATCTTCCGGAATGCTACGCACAGTTCATGGAAATCGCTGAGTGTCTGGAGAATCATTATCGGGACATGCAGGACATGGAGTTCACCATTCAGGAAGGCAACCTGTTTTTCCTGCAGACCAGAAACGGAAAGCGCACTGCTTCGGCAGCGATTAAGATCGCTTGTGACTTGGTTGACGAAGGAAAAATCACCCCAGAGGAAGCCGTTCTTCGTATTGAGGCGAAGAGCCTTGATCAGCTGCTGCACCCGACCTTTGTTGCTGCTGCACTAAAGAGCGGCGAAGTAATCGGAGAGGCTCTGCCAGCATCTCCAGGCGCTGCTGCAGGTAAGGTTTATTTCTCTGCGGAAGACGCTAAGGCTGCTCGCGTTGAGCGCGGCGAAGCGGTTATTCTTGTTCGTCTGGAGACTTCTCCGGAGGATATTGAGGGCATGCATGCAGCGGAGGGCATCCTGACCGTTCGCGGAGGTATGACCTCACACGCAGCCGTAGTAGCTCGTGGTATGGGTACTTGCTGCGTATCCGGCTGCGATGAGATTGCCATCGACGAAGAGGCTAAGGTATTCTCCCTCGGTGGCTATATTTTCCATGAAGGTGATGAGATCTCCCTCGACGGTTCTACCGGCAAGATTTATAAGGGTCTGATTCAGACTCAGGAAGCTTCTGTTGGCGGTGACTTCGCCCGTATCATGGCTTGGGCAGATGAGTTCCGCCGTCTGCAGGTTCGCACCAATGCGGATACTCCCTCCGACACTGCAAATGCAGTTCGTCTGGGCGCCGAGGGCATCGGCCTGTGCCGTACCGAGCATATGTTCTTCGAATCGGATCGTATTCCGAAGATCCGTAAGATGATTCTGTCTGACACCGTTGAGCAGCGTGAGTCAGCTCTGGCTGAGCTCCTTCCATTTCAGAAAGCAGACTTCAAGGTTATGTATACTGCACTGAATGGCCGTCCGATGACCGTTCGTTATCTCGATCCACCGCTTCATGAGTTTGTCCCAACCGATCCGGAAGACATCGCAGTTCTGGCATCCGATATGGGTATGACTGCGGAACAGGTTCAGCAAAAGTGTGACGACCTCCATGAGTTCAACCCAATGATGGGCCATCGTGGTTGCCGTCTGGCTGTTACTTATCCGGAAATTGCTAAGATGCAGACCCGTGCGGTAATGGAGGCCGCGATCGAGGTTCAGGAAGAGACCGGCAAGGCTATCGTCCCGGAAATCATGATCCCACTGGTAGGCGAGCGCAAAGAACTGAAGTTTGTGAAGGATATCGTTGTTGAGACTGCTGAGCAGGTTAAGTACGAAAAGAGAAGCGATATGGAATACCACATCGGTACTATGATTGAGATCCCGCGTGCAGCTCTGCTGGCTGACGAGATCGCTCAGGAAGCAGATTTCTTCTCCTTTGGCACCAACGACCTGACCCAGATGACCTTTGGCTTCTCGCGTGATGACTCCGGCAAGTTCCTGGATTCTTACTACAGTGCGAAGATTTACGAGTCCGACCCATTTTCCCGTCTCGACCGGAACGGCGTAGGCCAGCTGGTTAAACTGGCTACAGAGCGCGGCAAGGCTATCCGTCCGAACATCAAGCTTGGTATCTGCGGCGAGCACGGCGGCGATCCGGACTCGGTTGAGTTCTGTCACAAGGTTGGTCTGAACTATGTGTCCTGCTCGCCGTTCCGCGTGCCGATTGCACGTCTGGCAGCGGCACAGGCAGCGCTGCGAAATCCCGATTCATATAAATAACTTGGTATTTGACTCGTGGCCTCACTTGCTTGGATTTCTGGCAATAGTAACCTTTTTTTGGTCATGATAATACCCCCTGATGTAGTACATTCGTTTTCCTACATCAGGGGGCTTTTGTCTATTGTCCGTTTTTTCTGGATCTGTTCAAAATCTGCCGGCGGTTTTAATCTGTTAAAAATGTCTGATTAGCGGGAAAAGAGCAGTTTCCAGATAGGCGGCAAGAATGTATTATGCTTCTTCAGATGCGGTTGCGTGAATAAAATGCTCAATGCGGTAGGAAACGCGCAGCAGAAAACGAAGAGAGGGATCTTCTAAGTTCAGGTTTCCGATTTCAGCAATGCGGTCCAGACGGTAGGCCAGTGAATTTCGATGGATAAACAATGCATTGGCCGTTTCTTTGCTGTTGCACCAGCATTCCAGATAAACCTCCAGCGTATGGTGAAGATCGTTCCCGGTCTGCTTGTCGTGCTCTTTGAGCAGGGATAGGGCAGGGTGGATATAGTTCTTCAGCGTGGAGGAACGGGGGATTTGGTCGATTAGATCATAGAACTGCAGATCGACATAACGGCAAAAACGATTGGAATTGCCGAGCTGTTGATTCAGAGAAATTGCGGTGGAAGCCTGACGATACGAAAGAGAAAATTGCGAAATATCAGAAAATAGATTGGACATCCCAAGATATAGATTTTCTTTTTCCAATAGTCCTTCCAGTTGCGTTTGATACTCTTCCGGAAGATCCTTCATCGGCAAAGGCAGCAGGACGGCGATCGAATTCTCATGAACGGTCAGATAAGCTTCTGGAAGGATGAGAAGAATCTGACGGAGTATGTTCTGGAAGGGTTGTCTTTTCTTTAAATCGTGTGTTTGAATGCACAAGGCATACATTTGATTGGATAGCTTTAGCAAATTGGGAGAGGTATCGAGGCGTTCTAAAGGAGTCCCGATTAGGAGGTCGTCCAGCAACTGCTGGTACTTGCCGGTATGCTGTACAATATCCGGCTGATACCGATTGATGGTGTAGCTGAGCGCCCGGCTGACGTCGCGCATCGACTCCAAATGAGCCGATGAGAGCGAGACCTCCCCTTCAATCATCAGGACAAATCCGATCTGGACACCATTTAGGAAGACCTTGCTGCTGCATTTCCGGTGCGGAGATTCCGGACAGGTCACCTCAATCGCATCGGTAGTGAACGTAGCCTTTCGCACCGTTTCCAACTGCTGCACGGCGCAGATGAATTCATAATTGCAAAACCCCTTTTCTACATTCTCTTTCCAGAGAAAATCCGTGACGGGAATGGTCGTGGAGTGGGAAAGGATACGGAATTTCATGTCGCAGAAAATCAAAGAATTTCCCAGCTTTAATGATGCCATATTCAAAACGGCATCGACATTGTGACTCTCGTTGGCCCGCTCGGCCAGCTCTTCGTATAAACTCCGCTGTGCGTGCGCAGAGATATACTGCTTGGCGGAATTGAAGGCGGCAAACAGAAACGGTGGTTCCACAGCGGCCAGATCACTACAGGAGAAAGAAAACAGACCGGGAGAGACATCGGCCAAAATACATTGCTCCGGCTGAACGTTATTGGAAAGGGATTCCGCATAGCCGAAGTATACGATTTGATCCGAAAATGTGGTTTGCTGGCCATCCAAAAGCGCAACATCCTTTATTTCATGAATATCGCTGATGCATATCGTGCGGATGGAAATCGTGTTCGATAGATGCTGAAGCAGCTGTGAAAACAACATAGGATGTCCCCCCCTTTTTTTCGGATAACGGAATGTTTTCTTCAGTATAGTGCGCCGTGCACAAAAGGTCAAGCATTTTTTAGGATGTATGCCGTTGTTTTGCACAGAACAAAACCGATAAAATGAATGCAACAAAAAAGACATTCTACGTCTGGGAAGAGGAGGAAACGACATGTATCAGAAGTTATTCGAATCCGGAAATATTGGCAAGGTAACGCTGAAAAATCGTCTCGTGATGTCTCCGATGGGCATTGGCCTGGCAGAGATGGACGGCTCTCCGTCAGAGGATATGATCGCATTTTATGAAGCCCGTGCGATTGGCGGGGCCGGATTGATTATTCCAGAGATTACCCGTGTCAATGATATGCACGGAGCTGGTATGATGCGCCAGCTGTCTGTGACAAGGGATCGCAATGTGGAGGGTCTGGCCCGGCTGGCAGCGGCGATCCATAAGCATGGAAGCCGCATTTTTATTCAGCTGCATCATCCGGGCCGCGAGACGGTCACGGCATTGACCGGAGGGCCGGTGGTTTCGGCCTCTGCGATTCCATGTAAATATTTGCAGCAGGAAACGCGTGCACTGACGACGGAGGAAGTCAAGCAGCTGATCGGACAGTTTATTGACGGTGCGGTTCGAGTCCAAAGGGCGGGATGTGACGGTGTGGAGCTGCACGCTGCGCATGGATATCTGCTCCAGCAGTTCTTATCCCCGTATACGAATAAGAGAGAGGATGAATACGGCGGATCGTTTGAGAACCGCTTGCGCATGGTGAAGGAAATTATCGCGGGCATCCGCGAAGCGTGCGGTGCCGATTTCCCGATCGGCGTCCGTCTCAGTGTAGAAGAATTCCTGGATCAAACCGGAGTGACGGAAGATTACATTCATATTCAGGATGGCATCAAAATTGCCATGGCGCTGGAACAGAGTGGAATTGATTTTATCGATGTCTCGGTTGGTCTGTATGAGACGGGAAGCACCTGTGTGGAGCCGATTTCATTCCCGCAGGGCTGGCGGCGCGAGCTGCTCAAGGCGGTCAAGGATCATGTTTCCATTCCAGTGATCGGTGTCTCATCGATCCGGGAACCGGCGGTTGCAGAAAAGATGTTGGAAGACGGCATTGAGGACTTTGTTTCCATGGGACGCAGCTGGCTGGCGGATGAACAGTGGGGCAGAAAGGTCCAGGAAGGCCGGGAAGAAGATCTGTGTAAATGTATCAACTGCCTGCGCTGCTTCGAGAGCCTGAATCAGTGGAACGGCGCCGGAATCCCGGCAGAATGCGCCCTGAACCCACGGATGGCGCGGGAGAAAAAATATGGCGATCTGATCTATGACCAGGAAGGCCATACCGCTGTTGTTGTTGGCGGAGGTCCGAGCGGCATGATCGCGGCCAAAACACTGGCAGAGCGCGGTGTGAAGGTTACATTGATTGACCGCGGCGAGGAATTGGGCGGCACGATCAATCTGGCGAAAAAGCCTCCGCTCAAGGAGCGGATGCAGTGGATCGCCGATTATTACCAGACGGCGTTGGATAAGCTGGGGGTTACGATCCAGCGGAACACAGAGGCAACGGCAGATCAGATTGCCGCGATGGCGCCGGATGCGGTGATTGTAGCGACGGGATCGAAGTCGGTGGTTCCATCGAAAATACCGGGAATCCAGCGTGAAACAGTACATACGATTGAGGATGTTCTGTCCGGAAAGATTGCGCTGTCCGGAAAGAAGGTTGTCGTGGTCGGCGCAGGAAGCACGGGCATTGAGACCGCAGAATATCTCTGCGCAGCCGGCAATACAGTGACGATTGCGGATATGCTGGACAAGGTTGCACCGAATGCAAACCATACCAATGTAGCGGACACTTGCGGCAGATTGCGCAAGTATGGGGCACAATTCCTTCTGGGTCATGCGCTGAAGGAAATCCAGGAAGGAAGTGTTGTTCTGGACCGTCAGAGCGACCACGAAGCGGTCACGGTTCCGGCAGATGCCGTTGTACTCTCCCTTGGATTCCGGCCGGACAATGGACTGGCACAGGAATTGAAGGAAAAAGGGATTCCGGTTGTTGTGACCGGCAATGCCGTGAAGGACGGTACGATTGCCCCGGCGACCCGCAGCGGATACGAAGCCGCGCGAAAGCTGTTTGTCCGGGAAGAAAAGCGGCCGAGCTTCCTCACAGCCCCGGAGGAACTTCCGAATTTTGGAAAGGTTTCCCTGATGAAGAATCAGGAGGGAATCTATCTGGCATACTTGACGGACCCGGCTGCGATTGCGCGTCTCCTTCCGCCGCCGCTCAAGCCGTTTTCCGTTCCGGTGGTCACCCTGTCGGCATGTCATGTCAAGGAGCCGACCTTTGCGGACGATTATTATGAAGCGATCCTCGGCGTTTATTGTACGTATGGCAAGACACTGGGCCTGTATCCGATCGGACTGGTGCTGGGCGGCCCGGGCGCGGAGATGGCAGTGCAGTGTGGACGTGACAACGGCTCCATCCCGAAAAAGCTCGGCGCAGAATTTGTGATCCGCCGCAATGGAAATGCGGTTACGGCACAGGTAACACGGCGCGGCACACAGCTTGTGGATGTGACGATGGAATTGGGCGAATACAACAATGCGATGACCGGCGTACTGTATCAGTTCCCGGAGGCAGGGAAAAAGACATATGGCGGCGGATTCTATTTCCATCTGGATCGCGAGCCGGATGAAGCGGGGGTATCGCACTTCCAGAACGGCGCACTGCTGCAGAACTTGTGTGAATACAACTACCATTCCTGGGAGCCAGGCTTTGCCCGGCTGACGCTGCAATCCTCGATAGATGATCCATGGGCGGAGCTGCCGATCCATACAATCGTTGGCGGCGCATATTCCTGCAATGACCTGATGGTACACAAGCTGAATCTGGCAGAGAGGCTGGATGCCGATGAAATTGTTCCGTATCTGCTGACGGGTCGGTATGACCGTACCGCATTTATGGAAACCGGAAGAGTATAAGGATTGGCCGAAAGAGCAGAAAGGAAGCTTGACATATGAAATTGCAAAATAAAGTAGCCATCATTACTGGCTCCACACGTGGTATTGGACGGGCAACGGCAAAATTATTTGCCAAGGAAGGCGCCAAGGTTGTCGTCGTCGGCACAAAGGAAGAGCTTGGCGAGAGCTGTGTCGCGGAAATCCGGCAGGATGGCGGCGAAGCTATTTTCTGCAAGACGGATGTGACGAGTGAAGCGAGCTTGGATGCGCTGCTTCAGGCCTCGTTGGATGCGTTTGGAAGACTTGATATCCTGGTCAACAATGCCGGTGTCGGCGGGACTACCGCCAATATGAACCAGATCACCATGGAGGAATGGGATACCGTGCTGGCAACAAACCTGACCGCGCCGTTTGTCCTTTGTAAGAAGGTCATTCCGCTCATGGAAGAGCAGGGCGGCGGTACGATCGTCAACATTGCTTCCATGGCATCGACGGCAGCCGGACGCGGCGGACTGGCCTATACGGCGGCAAAGCATGGCCTGCTGGGTCTGACCCGTCAGATGTCCTTGGATCATGGACGCACAGGCATCCGTGTCAATGCCGTCCTTCCGGGACCGATTGATACAGAAATGATTGCCCGGGTCCTGGCAGTACCGCAGCACCCGGTTACGATGAAAGTAAAAATGAGCCCGGCAACGCGCCCCGGCAAGCCGGAAGAAGTTGCACAGGCCATTGCGTTCCTGGCAAGTGAGGAATCGTCCTTCATCCATGGAGCTGCGCTGGCGGTAGACGGTGGGTACACCATTTTCTAAAGCGGAAAAGCATTCCGTAATAGGGATGATCCATTTGGAAGAAAAAGAAGCAATCACGGATAGGCAAACCAGAATTGGTGCGCTTATCCGTGATCTTTTTATGGAGCGAAACATGCTGATCGGCTGCGCGGGTTTGAAATAGACCGCGATGAGAAAAGCAATTGGTGATGCCGGATACACAAGCAGAGCATTTACCAATTGCCAGAGCGGACAGGCCTCTTATACTGTCGCCATAAGAAAAACAGCTTTTCCGCCATGTTTGGGATATCCCATCTCTGGTCTGCAAAGCTGTTTTGCGTTCAATCATTCGGATCAATTTTTCGTATCACTCTGCATGGAACACCTCCTGCAAGCGAGTGATCCGGTATATCTGCGGTCACAACACTTCCTGCCGCAATCACACACCCGGTTCCAATCGTCACGCCTGGCAGCACGGTTACATTTGCTCCTAGCCATACATGATCGCCGATGGTAATTGCCTTTGCCTGTTCCAGCCCCTGATCCCGCTCTCGATACGAAAGCGGATGATTTGCCGTATAAAATCCACAGGACGGACCGATAAATGCGTAATCGCCGATTGTAATCGGTGCACCGTCCATAAAATAGCAATTCAAATTGACAAAAACCTTTTTTCCAAACTGGATATTCGTTCCATAATCGCAGAAAAACGGACTGCTGATCGCAAGCTCTTCCGGCTTGTAACCCAGCAGCTCTTCCAGTTTTTGCTGACGCTGTATCTCATCGCTCGGTCGGATGCGATTCAGCTCGTAGCACAGGTCCATCGCGTGTGTCCGTTCATCCAGCAGATGTTTGTCGTAATTGGCATTATACCACTCTCCAGCCTTCATCTTTTGTTCTTCGGTCATCGGTTCCTCCTTGGTTGTTCAAATTCACGGTTCATAGGATTTGCATACCCTGGTGTACCATATACATTTGTAGGTTCGTAATGGGGAGAACTCCTTCTGTGATCTTTCCTGTCCGCGTTGACGCTCGATAACGAAGGGGCCGCTTTTGAATAATTGATTTTATATTAATATATTATACTTGCGTTTGGATCTTGTCAACCTAGGATTCTTCCGCTTCGCAGGGTCGCCCTATTCTGCCTCACAGCTATAATTTCAGAGAGGTTGCATCAAGGGCGGATACACGGTTCTCTCAGATCGTCGAAGTCTTCGCAGGCGGGATGCACCATTCACAAAACTGGATTGCATAGATCGCATCGAGTGCTATCTCATGCAGCAGACGGTATCGGATAATATGGAAAGAAAATGATAGATTACTACTTGACAAAATGGCACAAATAAACTAATATATTAATATACCAAAAAGGCTTTGGACAGAAAGGCAGGTTGAAAGAATGGGAGTTCTTACAGTTACCAATCCGATGACAGGTGAGGTCCTGGACAAGTTGACACTTTCTACGCATGAGGAAGTGTCTGCAATGGTAGAGGCAGCGGTTGCAGCACAGGAAAGCTGGGCGGCAACTCCGGTTTATGAGCGTGCAAAATATTTGTACCGTTTTGCCGACGCAATGGAGCAGGAAGAAGAGGTGATTTCGCGGCTATCTTCCATCGATATGGCGAAGCCGATTGCGCAGTCCCGTATAGAGACGGCGGATGGCATCAAGCTGCTGCGTGCCGCAGCAGAGCGGGCGAAGCACCTGTATGGTGACGTCCTGTCTGACAGCGGCCCGGGGTTCGAAGGCGATCTTGTGTTCACCAAGAGGGAACCACTCGGCACAATTGCGTGCATCATCCCGTTTAACTTCCCGATTGAGCTGACGTTCCAGAAGATTGCACCGGCTTTGGCAATGGGCAATACGGTTCTGGTTAAGGCGCCGAGTTCCAACCCGTTGGCGGTCCTGTCGCTGGACAAGTACGCCAAAGCAGCAGGTTTCCCAGAGGGCGTGGTACAATTCTTTGTCTCCGAGCGGGATGTGGTCAATGAGTGCGTGCTGGCGAATCCCAAGGTGGATGCGGTCAGCTTGACCGGCAGCACTGCCGCAGGCAAGAAGATCGTAGAGGCAGGAGCAGACACGCTCAAGCGCACCTTCCTGGAACTGGGCGGCAATGACGCATTGATTGTTTTTGAAGATGCAGATGTTGACAGGGCCGTAGAAGAAATGGTAACCAGCCGTCTGGAAAACAACGGACAGGTATGCTGTTCGTCTAAGCGGTTTATTGTTCAGCGAAAGATTTACAATTCGGTTGCCTCCAAGCTGCTGGAAAAGCTGAGTTCCCTCAAGCGTGGCGATGCATTGGAGGAAGATGCTGTAGTCACTGCTTTGGTTTCGGAACAAGCGGCAAAGGCGGTAGAAGAACAGATTGCACATACGATAGAACAGGGGGCAAGGCTGCTGTATGGCGGCACCAGAGACGGCGCACGCATTGAACCGACGGTTTTGCTGGATGTAACCCCGGAAATGGACATAGCATCTAACATGGAAATTTTTGGGCCGGTATTTCCGCTGATTCCGTTTGATACGGAAGAGGAGGGGATCTCGATTGCCAACAATTCGATCTATGGCTTGTCTTCCGGCTTGATGACCAAGGACATGAATCGCGCATTCCGTGTAGCGAGCAAGCTCAAAGCTGGCGGCGCAGTGGTCAATGGCAGCGGCGGATATCGTCATCTGGATCAGCCGTTCGGAGGATTCAAGCAGAGCGGTCTGGGCCGGGAAGGGATTAGCATTTCCCTGGAAGAGTTTAGCCATATCAAAGTTTACGTCGTCAAAGGCGCATTCAATTAAATTTTCCTCCTTTTTCTCTCTCTCACACATAGGAAGGCGCAGCATTGCGCCTTCCTGCATGGATACAAATTCCATTTTTCGCGTAGGATGAACGAACGCCTATCTCGTAGGAAGATAGGCGTTTGTTTCTTTGCGTGATTAATCCAGGTTCGAAAGCTGCTCTACGGTCAGGGCAATATCATTTTCGGCGTGAATGCCGAGATCCATCAGCATGTCGCCAATTTCGATTGGTTCCGAGTGACCGGGAAGGATTGCATTGAGCTTGCCACCCATAAAGATCCAATATTCTTTGCCGCGTTCCTCGGCAAGCTGGATGAGCTGACGGCCATAATCCAGAGCCTGGCCGTTGTGACAGCTGATGCCGATGTACTTGGTATCCACCTCATCCGCCAGGTCAAGCATGTCAACCGCATCCATATCGACACCGGCATTGACGGTTTCCGCTCCCATCTCCTGCAAAACACCTTCGACAAGAACCAGGCCATACGTATGGGCATCGCCGGAGCCGACCACGACCTTTTTGCCGGTCAACGAACCG
This sequence comes from Eubacteriales bacterium, assembly GCA_030539335.1. GTDB lineage: Bacteria > Bacillota > Clostridia > Oscillospirales > Butyricicoccaceae > Butyricicoccus_A. The sequence continues at coordinate 31,828 of JAUNSG010000011.1, forward strand.
CGCAGTTGCTTGGCATCCAGACCGTCGATGATTTCCTGCTTCATCGCTAAGGTCTGCCGACCGAGTACCGTAGTGTAGAACGGCTTGATTTCCGTGTTTGCTGTGCCATAGGTCGAAGAGTGGAACATTTGCTCGTAACGGATCGGGTTCATTTCTGTGAGAACCAAAAGCATTTCCACCGGATCTTCGATGTCGATCCCCGCTTCTTTCAATCCCTCTAAGCTGTTGCGGAATAGCTTTTCGCCTTCTTCTGCCATGACATCGCGCATCTTTTCCAGCGGCGCAAAGTTGAAGTACGGAAGCCATTCGTCTGCCTTCTCTTCCGCACGCTTGCCGGCGGCAAAAATATCCTCCAGCTCCTGCAGCGTTGGAACACGCAGTTTCTCGGTGATGGAAACCGGATTGATGCCCAAACCCATGTGATATTTCTTTTCGACTAGAATTTCAAACAGCATTTCCGGAACGGAAACACCATAATTGCCATGGATGTCATGATCCCACTGCAAGTTGGTAGAACCGTTTAGGTAACGGAGAACCGGCTGGTCTTCGGTGGAGAGAACCTTATGCAGAGCCATTGCTACGGCACAGCGGGTGTCATTTTCACTCAGAAGACCGCCAAAGCCAATGGTATAGCGGGCGCCGCATAGGGTTGTGCAGATGTAGTGCTCCAACATGGCATAGCCAATATAGGAGGCGCAGTCCAAAAAGTATCCGGCGTAACCGTCATCCAGATAGGTTTTTACTTCAAAGTATTCGTCACGTTTGGAGGCGACAACGCCCAGCGCTTTGACCATATTACACATGCGTTCGACGTTGTCGTCATAGCCGAAAAAGCCCCAGTTAAACTGGCAGAATTCACCGATGGTTGGCGAACCATACTCTATTGCGAGAATGGTATTGGCCAGGCCGTTCGGTGTCGAGAGATGATAATCGTTGAAGGAGATATCGATCGGGCAGGCGTACTGCTGTACGGCGTAATCCTCCGGGGAATACATCTCATAGCTGGTAGTCGCGGGAGCCTTTTCACGCCATTCCGGAGGGAGGGCAACCAGGCCGCTTGGAATAGACTGAATCGAATGGATTTCCAGACCGGACCGCTGGGAGAATTCATACAGCTTCTTTTCTGCCTCTACCTGTTCCTCCAGGGTGGCAAGTCCCAGAAGGATATTCCAATAGATTTTTCCCTGTTTCATCAAATCACGCTTCATTTCCGCATGATTTTTATATTTGTCCTGGCTGCGGATAAACCCACCGCGGCCAGCCTGGATGCTGTTGCCGATTTCTATGCCTTCCTTCAGCATGTCGCGTCCGTCGGGATGCTTTCCGGGCTTCAGGCTTTGAAGATATTCCAGCGAGACTTGATTTAGATGACCCATAATTGTGTTCTCCTTTTTATTTTTTTAGGTCCATTGCGGACTGCCGATAGCAGTAGCAACAATCTTTGATTGAATAAATGTTTTTTCTTCCGAGCCGACCGATTGGGTATAGGTTGGGATGATGGAATGACCAACCGCACAGTTTCCACCGCCAGCGAGCGTTGCCTTCGCAGCGGCTTCGGTTTCGACCGTCTGAATGGCCCATTTTTCCGCGTCCTGCAAGTTGGGAAACCAGGTTGCTCCCCGCACGGAATGGACGACAAACCCTTTGTGATACTGGTCCGGACGAATTAAAGCCTCCGCAGTCAGAAGAACTTGCCCGACAGCGGCGCCGATTGCATTGGCGACTTCTGCGTGTTCCGGAATCGTCAGATCCGTGTCAAGGGATTGACTGACCGTTGGAAACCAGGCAGCGACGGGCGCTCCGATTGCGACGATTGGTTTTTTTAAAGACAGCTGTGACCGGAGGATTGGGTGATCGGAATCCAGCAGGAAACGGATACTTGGATGATAGAAATTGAATGTGCTGTGTTCGAAGTCCGCTGTGCTTTGCAGGCAGGCGATCTGAAGCTGACGATGGACTGCATCCAGACAGCTTTGCAAAAAGGAATCCGGAGTTTGTGCGGCCCGCTTTGCCAGAATGCCCAGTGCAGCGGCGGATGTTTTCGAATTTCCATGTACACGGCCGGCAGCATGAAGCAGATCGGTTGGCGTCAATGAGCACCGCTGCAACACCCCGCGGCTGACATAGGAATCAAAGTCCAGCTTATCAAAGTCATGCCCCATCTTTTCGGAAAGATAGAACCGGGTATGCGGACCGTCGCGGAGGAGGGAAGTGAGTTTTTGCTCCTCGTAGTCCGCCTGCTCGGAAGGCTGTAGAAGTGTATAGCAGTCTACCGCCTGGCCGGTAAAGATCTCATGGGAATAGGAAGGCAGATAGGTTTCCCATTCCGCGATTAAATTGGGATTTTCCGTACCGGCCAGACAGAGCGGAATGACACGCTGTGGGCCGACAACAATATCCCCTTTGATATTCCACTGGATGTAACTGTCACCGCCGATCCCATGTGTGGATATTTCAGCGGCACGCAGCTGTGTTTTCCAGCCGCCCACCGTAGCGCCGGAGTCCGAGAGGGAGATCTGTCCCTTGGTTACATTGGCGATATCCGTCGTCGTGCCGCCCATGTCAATGATGAGCGCGTCCTTGGACTGGGTTAAAAATAATCCGCCGGAGATACTTGCAGCCGGGCCGGACAGGACCGTTTCGATCGGGCGGTTCAAGGCGAATTGATCCAACATCAGCGTGCCGTCGCCGCGGACAACCATGCACGGGGCATGGATGTTTCGCTCCTTTAACGCCCTCTGTACGGCGGCGATGAGGTGGGTGATATTGGGGATTAGAGCGGCATTCAGAACTGCGGTAACCGTGCGGTCGAAAAAGCCTAACGAATTGCTCAGTTCGTGCGCGCAGACAACCGGGATGGAGAGAATGCGCTGCACAGACGCTTTGACCTGAAGCTCATGCGCAGGGTTCCGCACGCTGGCAAAGCCGGAGATCGCAACCGCATCGATCTGACCACGCCAAGAAGCGGCAATCGACTCGATTTCGGCGGATTGCATAGGTTCTTTTTCTCGCCCTTTGATATCCAACTGCCCGGCGATCTGGTGGAGCTTATGCGCGGGAACTGCCTGCGCGTCTAAGGGACGCCCCATATACAGCAGACCGACCCGTCCTCCTCTCCCTTCCACCACGGCATTCGTAGCAAGCGTGGTGGAAAGGCAGACTGTAGAAATGGCATCCGGCTGCGAAAAGTGCAGATGTTCCAGGCTTTTGACGATGCCGTGCAGCAGATTATTTTTTGTGGTATATGCTTTGGCTTTGTGAAGAATTCGGCGGCTGGCCGCGTCGATGATGACACTATCCGTGAAGGTTCCGCCCGTATCAATTCCGAGAATCACAGACATGGAAATTCCTCCGTTTCCGACGGGAATATACCCAGGATAGGGAAACAGAGGCTGGCCAAATGGCTCAGCCTCTGCCTCCGCAAGTGTTTGTACATAGTGTGTGAAAAGGAAGTTGGATGTATACGAATTTGGTATGGAATTGTTTTTTACTTGATGTTGTATGTCTCAGAAACCTTGGCGATTTCAGCATCCAGGATATCAAAAATTTCGTCGACCTGTGCAATGGTGAGGTTGATCGGCGGGATAAAGGACAGGCGGTTGCCATAATAGCCGTTCAGCTGGGCGAGCAGACCGGCATCGCGCAGATTATTGACCAGTGCATGTGCTTCTTTCTTGGCCGGCTCCTTTGTCGTGCGGTCCCGAACCAGCTCCAGACCGAAGTATACGCCCTTTGCCGAGTAGGTACCAACGATGGGATACTTCTCCATGAGCTGATCCGCTCTCTTAACGATCTGCTCTCCGGCTCTGGTGCAGACCTCCAGAAGGTTGTCTTCTTCGATAATGTCAAGAACCGTGTTTGCTACGCGGCAGCCCATGGAATAGCCGGCATAGGTAGAGCAGATGAAGCTTACGTCAATGTCTTCAAACAGTTCGGCACGGCCGACGATACCAGACATTGGGATACCGGCGCCAAGCGCTTTGCCGAAGACCAGGATATCCGGGGCGACATTTTCGTGCTCACATGCCCACATCTTGCCGGTACGGCCCATACCCGTCTGAACTTCGTCAAAGATCAGCAGGAAGCCGTATTTATCGGCCAGCTTGCGCAGTTCTCTGAGGAAGCCTTCCGGCGGAACGATGTATCCGGCCGAGCTTTGGCAGGGCTCAACGATCAGAGCAGCGACGTTGCAGATACCGGAATCCGGAGCACCCATCGGCGTAACGCTGGTTGACATCATATTATCGATGAGCTGGACACACTGCTTTGCGCAATCGACACCGTCGCCGTCACCGTACGGGTTGCGGTACGCATAGGGATAAGGGAACTGGTGGATGCAATTGTCCTGGGCCGGCATCGGGTTGTAATAGCTGGTCATGCGGCCGGAGCCGGTCAGTCCCATGGTCGCGGAGTTCTGGCCATGATAGGCGCCATAGAATGAAATGATGTGCTGGCGCTTGGTTGCATAGCGTGCCAAACGGATTGCATTTTCGACTGCATCCGAGCCGGACAGGGCCAGACGGACACGCTTCGGGAAGTCACCCGGCGTGATGTCGATCAGACGGTTTACCAGCTTCAAACGCTCCGGAGTCGGGAAGTCAAACCAGAAATCCAGCTCATTCATATACTGGTCGTACATTGCGTCGGCAATGCGCTTGTCAGAGTGGCCGAGGTTCATAGCGGACATGCCGGAGATACAGTCGATGTATTCCTTACCGTCAACGTCCCAGATGCGGTTACCCTTGCCTCTTTTGATAATCTGCGGATAGTCCCACTTGGTGAAGAGAACATTGCCCGGATGCTCGTGCTTCAGGAAGTCAATCAGCCCTTCCTTGTTGCCCGGAGTGACGCTCTCTGCGTTTTCAATGCGTTCCAGCAGTGCTTCATAAGGCTTCTTTGCCATGATTCATACCTCCATATATTAATATATTAGATTGGCTGATTTTTTTGGGCACAATCGATCTGTTTGAGGCCGATGTACCCAATGGAGATGCCGCTCCGTGATTTGTTATAAATATATTAATATATTAGTGCGAAAGTGTCAAGGGGAAAATGAAAAAAACAAAGAGAAAAATTTTTGTGAAAGGTGTTGACAAACAATGAGTAATATATTAATATATAAGAAAGAAGGCGGACAACCAATTCGAGTGCGCTGGAAAGTTCAAGCATATTCTATAGAATAAAGGAGTGTACAAAAATGATCGTAGGACTGGTTAAAGAAATCAAGAATCACGAGTACCGCGTGGGACTGACCCCGAATGATGTCAAGGCATATGTGGATGCCGGCAATAAAGTGATCGTTGAAACTGCCGCGGGTGAGGGCTCCGGGTTTACCAATGAGGAGTACACAGCAGCCGGCGCGGCCATTCTGGATACTGCGGCGGAAGTATGGGCCAAGGCTGACATGATCGTCAAGGTAAAGGAGCCGATTGCGTCGGAATATCCGTATCTGAAGAAGGATCAGATTCTGTATACTTATCTGCATCTGGCTGCGGACCGTCCGTTGACCGAGGCCCTCTTGAAGGCTGGAACCAAGGCGGTTGCTTATGAGACCATCACTGGAAAGAACGGCGGCCTGCCGTGCCTGACCCCGATGAGCCAGATTGCCGGACGCATGGCGATTCAGGAGGGCGCGAAGTATTTGGAGAAGCCGTTCGGTGGCCGCGGCATGCTCTTAGCTGGCGTTCCGGGCGTTGAGAAGGCAAATGTTGTGATTCTTGGCGGCGGCGGAGTTGGAACCAATGCGTGCAAGATGGCGGTTGGAATGGGTGCAAATGTAACGATTCTGGACGTAAGTGCAGAGCGTCTGGCCTATTTAGATGATATTTTTGGAAGCCGCATCCAGACGCTGTACAGCAGCCGTGCAAATATTCTGGAATCCATCGCAAAGGCAGACCTGGTAATCGGCGCTGTTCTGCTGCCGGGCCGCAAGACACCGAACCTGATTCGGAAGGATGACCTGAAGCTCATGAAGAAGGGTGCGGTTGTCGTAGATGTTGCCGTTGACCAGGGCGGATGCATCGAGACGACCCATGCCACCACGCACGAGGAACCGGTATTCCTTGTAGATGGCATTGTTCACTACTGCGTTGCGAATATGCCGGGTGCCGTTTCGCGTACCTCGACGCTGGCGCTGGCAAACACCACACTGGCCCATGGCCTGGCGCTGGCAAACAAGGGATTCGAGCAGGCGATCAGAGAAGATGCTTGCCTGGCACAGGGAGTGAACTGCTACGACGGCAAGTGCACCTATGCCGGTGTTGCAGAAGCGCTGGACCTGGAGTTCCATGATATCCATGATCTGATTGGTTAATCCAAATCATACATAGACAGTAATTCCTCTCTTAATTTCTGTGATGAAAGCCCTCCGACTTGCCACGGAGGGCTTCTTCCTTATATCGAAGGATAAAAAGTACTTGATTTTGATGGCAAAATAGATTAAAGTATTAATATATTAGAAAGTGAGGGCGGTTGATATGAAATCAATATGCTATTCCAGCCGTGGCCAGACTGTTTTCGGGTATGCACATGTACCTCAGACCAGGGGGAAAGCGCCGGCAATTCTGATGTGCCACGGATTTACGGGCTGTGCACAGGAAGGATCACGGCTGTTTGTACGATTTGCAGAGCAGGCATGCCGGCTTGGATTTTATGTCATGCGGATCGATTTTTTGGGTTCGGGGAACAGCGAACTGGATTTTGCAACGTATACTACGCCAAGCGGATGGATTGAGGACGCGAAAAATGGCATCCGGTTTTTAAAAGAGCAGCCGGAGGTGGACCCGGATCGGATCGCGATTCTTGGAGTCAGTCTCGGCGGATTTACTGCACTCATGACAGGAGCGGAGACCGATGTCGCGGCGGTGGTCGGCTGGGCTCCGGTGCTCAATCCTGCAAAAACCTTCCGTGGGATTTTGACGGAAAATAATTGGGATTATCTATTGGCGGGAAACCGGACAATCGAGTATATCTACTGTGGAAATCATTTTGCAGTCGGCAGTAAATTTGTACAGGATCTGGAACGAATGTCGGTAACGGAGAGCTTAAAGCGGTATCGGGATATCCCGGTCTTGATTATGCAGGGAAGCAGCGATGCGGTGATCGACCCGCAGGATTCCGTAAAGCTGAAGCAATCCGGCGTATTCCCCTTTCAGCATGTCATGGTTGAAGGGGAAGAGCATTCCTTCCTGCTCCATGAGAAGAGCAATTTTTCCACGACGCTCGACTTCTTGCGCCGGGCGTTACTGGCCGTATAACGGTATGCATACCGATAAAAAAAGAAGCTGCATCGAGACAGCATCGATGCTGCTTCTTTCCTTCTATCTCATGAGCTGCCCTCCGTTGACATCCAGTGTTTCGCCGGTAATATAACCGGCATCGTCCGAAGTCAAAAAGCAGATGGCATGGGCCACCTCCTCGGGAGAAGCGGCACGGCCAAGCGGTATCCCGTCGGCGGGAATGCCCTCCGTACGGGACATCGGCGTATCCACAGTCCCGGGGGAGACAGCGTTGACCGTGATGCCATGCTCTGCCCCCTGAAGGGCAAAGCATTTGGTCATCGCCAACAGGCCGCCCTTGGAGGCAGCATAGTGGATGCCGGAGAAAAAGGCTCCGCGCTGTCCGGCAATGGAGGAGACATTGACAATCCTGCCGTAGTGCTGCTGTTTCATGAAGGAAAATGCATGCCGACAGCAGAAAAATGGCGCCTTCAGATTGACGGTCATCATCCAATCCCATTCCGCCTCGGTGATTTCCTCCATTGTGTGAACGTTGGAGATACCGGCGCTGTTTACCAGGACGTCCAGCCGGTGATGACGGATGGAGATGGAATCCATCATGTCCTCGATCTGGCCTGGATCGGACAGATCACAGGGAATAAATTCCCCTGAGCCGCCGCGATCATATATTTTGCAGAGAGTTTTTTTCGCGTTTTCGGTGGAACGGCCGGTAAACAGAACATAGTCGCCGCGGGAAGCCAATTCAACGGCGGTTGCCTGGCCAATGCCGCTGGTTCCGCCCGTGACCAAAGAGATTCGTTTGTTACCCATGGTGCGCCCTCCTTTGTGTGATTAAAATTCGATTCCTTCGCGGCTGGGCTGGCCACGATCAAATGGATGCTTTATCTTGCAGATGTGGGATACATAATCCGCGTGACGCAGCAGGGTATCGCTGGGATTTTGTCCGGTAAGGATCACTTCCAGGTGGGATGGACGATGGATCAGACAGGAAATCAGCTCTTCTTCGGCGATCAGGCCGGAAGCCACCGCGTAGACGGATTCATCTAGGAAGAGAAGATCGTATTCCGTGGACCGGGCAAAGAGGTCCTTCAACAGCATGCGGTAGTGTTGAATGGTTTCCTCCCGCTCCGCGGGCGTCATTTGAAAGCTGAATTTTACATTGTCCGGTCCGTTTAACCGGGTTACGTTCGGCAGATGAGAAAGGGAACGGATCTCACCGGTGGAATTATCTTTCAAAAATTGATAGATCAGCACACGTTTTCCGCGCCCGGCGGCACGGATGCACAATCCCATTCCGGCGCTGGTTTTTCCTTTCCCGTCGCCGCAGTAGATGTGAATACAGCCTTTTTGTGTTTTCATAGGGAAGCCTCCTGTTATATTTGTCCATAAAATGGGGACATTTTATTGATTTTCCAGCAAAAATGGTGTAGTATATTAGAGTATTAAAATTGTGAGGATATAGAAAAATTATATTGTATTGAGGAGTAAAACAATGGCAGAGCTGAAAAGAAAGCGAGGACAGAATCGCACGGAAGTATATAACACGCTGAAGGATTCGATTCAATATCTGGAACTGATGCCGGGATCGATTATCCACGAAAACGAATTGATCGAGCAGCTTGGTGTCAGCCGCACCCCCATTCGGGAAGCGCTGATCCGTCTGTCCAATGAGTACATGGTAGAGGTATATCCGCAGAGAGGTACATATGTATCAGCGATTGATTTCCATCTGGCACATGAGATTGCCTATATGCGGCACATTCTGGATACCGAAGTTTGTATGACTCTATGTAAAGGCAAGGTTCCGCTTCAGGATGCAGTGGATCAGGAGCTGTATTTTATGTCGCAGTGCGTAAAGAAGCAGGATGTTGTCGGATACATCAAGCACGACAATGCGTTCCATAATGAGATTTTTCGCGTGGCCGGTCACGAGATGATTTGGGAAATTATCTCGAATTCCCGCGCCCATTACAATCGCATGCTCACATTGGATCTCCGACGTCCCGGCGTTCTGGAAAAATCGTATCAGGAGCATCAGGACATTGTCCGTGCGATTGAGAGCGGAGATGAGACGGCATTGATGCAGATTTTGGACCGCCATCATGACCATCAAGATATGGAACGGCGTGAGGCGGAGATCCGTGCGATGTTTCCCGACTATTTTGCAAATGAATAACGGATTCTGAGCTGTGGCAATGCTGCAGCTCTTTGTTTGGAAAAGAGAAATAACGCTTGACATCGGAATAATAATATATTAATATATTAATATCGAAATTGCAAGAGGCTTGCGAAAAAAATAAAATGTAGGAGGCGAAATCAATGTATATTGATAAGGAATGTGTGCGCGGCTACAACGAGTATATCCGCTGCGATGTCAACAACGGAGAAAACAGCTATATGGATGTCGCGTTGCTTATCATGGAGGATGGAGATACGTATTCCTTCCATGAAAAAGAGAAAGAAATGGCATGGATCCTGTTCCAGGGCAAAGCGACTGTGGAATATGACGGCAAGACGGTAGAGATGGATCGCCCGAATCCCTTTGACTACAGCACCTACTGCCTTCATCTCGCGGCCGGCGGGTCGTGCAAGCTGACGGCACACGACCATTGTGAGTTTTATGTGCAGAAGACCTACAATGATAAGAAGTTTGAGAATCATTTGTATCTGCCGGAGGAGACCGATACCTGGCGCAGAGGCGCCGACGGGGAATGTGCCGGATGCATCAAGCGTGACGTCCGCACCAGCTTTGACTATGAGATCAATCCGCTGTCCAACATGGTTCTGGGCGAGGTGGTCAATCTTCCGGGCAAGTGGTCTTCCTACCCGCCGCACTGGCATCCGCAGCCGGAGGTTTATTTCTATCACTTTGAGAAGAAGGAGGGCTTTGGCGCAGGCTGGGTAGACGGCAAGCTGGAGGAGCTGCATCACAACGGCCTCGCCATCATCACCAAGGATACGCACTCCATGGTGATGGCGCCGGGATATGCATGCTGTTACGCATGGGGAATCCGCCATCTGCCGGACAATCCCTGGAAGAAGACCCGCATTGATGATCCGGTCCATGAGTGGCTGTATGATCCGCAGGCGGAGTTCTGGAAGGGAGAGTAATCTTGCGTTGTACTTGTACAAATCCTGACTGTCCGCTGCATCCCACCAGACGGCTGTACGCCGTGCATGGAGAAAAATCTGCGGCGCCGGGATTGGACTTCGCGGAGTTGGTTTTGAAAAACAGAGATCAATAAAGTCGACAGCACGGTATAACATGAGAGAACCACCGAAAAAATAAATACACAATAGCAAAGAGAAATCCTCTGCATGGGAAGAGACGCAACCATACAGAGGATTTTCTTTAGTTTGGTGTAGTTTCGTCGGAGTCAGAACGATCGGATGGCAAAGCGTGTGGCGTTGGGATTGGAAGACGAAGAAAAACGGTAAAGATGGAAGATACGATACCAATGCCCAAAGCCAGCGTACCTGCAATTCCAATGGTGTGAATACCGGTGTACAATGCGAGCATGGTGGAATTTTGGATGCAATACAACATGGTTTGATAGATTCCGCCGCCCGGAACAAGAGGAATGAGGGAGACGGCGAGAAAAATACTGACCGGAGCATGCAGCGTCCGTGCACAGCACTCGGAATACAGCGTGATACCGATAGCCGCCAGAAAGTAACATGGGATACTGCTGGAGGAAAACGGGATGCCGCTCAGCGCGTAAATTAACCAACCGAGCATTCCGCCAAAGGCGGAAAACAGGAGCTTTCGCCCGGAAATTTGAAAGATAATACCGAAGCATAGGCTCGCAAAAAAGCTCATGGTGCATTCGTAGAGTATATTAACCATATAACCCTCCCAAAAGAGTCAGGATGCTGAGAGGAAGCGCAACACCAACAGCAATTCCGGCAGCGACCAGCAGGGCTTCGGCGAATTTGCTGATTCCAGCCATCACGTCACCGGCAACCAGGTCGCGGATTGCATTGGTGATCGGCAGCCCGGGAACAAGGAACATGATAGACCCGATAATCACATTGCTATAGGTGGGGATGAATCGCAGGCGATAACAGCATACCGCGGCAAGCGAAACCCAGGCCGCGCTGATGATATGGATAAACAATCCATTGAAGCGCAAACGCTGCATACCAGAGTGGATCAGCCAGAGAATGATACCGATCCCAAAGGCACTTACGGCTTCAAAGAGAGATCCATGAAACAGCAAGGTGAAGAAAAAGCCGATACCGCCGGTGGCAAGACAGAGGTAATGGTTCGGAAACGTACAGCTTCCCGCGATTTCCGCAATGCGGGAATCGATTTTTCGGTAGTCCATAGGAGACGAACAGATTTCACGACAGAGAGAGTTTAGCTGATCCAATTTGCCAAGATTGGTTCCGCGGTGATGTATTCTGCGCACACGGGTGACCGGCTGTGCCCCATCCCGCACAAAGGAAGTGATGATTGCCGTCGGTACCGCATAGACATTCGCTTCCGTTGCACCGTAAGCAAAGCAGATGCGGGAGATGGATTCCTCTACTCGGTAGATTTCCGCTCCGTTTTCCAACAGAGCGGCGCCGATGTTTACGGAGACCGTAATTAACTCAGAAGATGTCATGATAAATCGTCGTCCTTTGGTTCGGAAAGAGTAATACAGTAGTATCATGAATGCCGGAGATTGTCAAGGTATTCCGTTGGAAAAGACAATTTGAGACAGGAAGAGAACAAAAATACAGACATACAAAAATAGGGAAAATTCCCCAATACTCCTTGACAAAATGAGTGATATATATTAATATATTAGAGGATTACATGAGCTGCTGCAAACAGTGTTACATCGTACAACGAGAAAGGGTGTATGAGAAGGGAGCTTGAGGAGGTGTTGGCCCAGATCGGATAGAAAAAGAAGTAGAAACAGAAACGGAAGGAGAAAATAATGAATTTTTTTAGTTCAATGGGATTCACGGCGGTATCGTTTCTTGCGTTTACCGTATTAGTTGCTGTAATTGCCTACTTTTACAGCAGAAATCGGGATATGAGCTCAGAGAGCGGATATTATCTGGCGGGCAGATCGCTGCCGGGTATTGTCATTGCCGGTTCGCTTATTATGACCGATTTATCGGCATCACAGCTGATTGGCAACAATGGACAATCGGTACAAGTCGGAATGGGCGTATTTGCGGCACAGGGATTTGGATTCTCTGGTATGATTCTGGTTGCACTGCTATTGGTTCCAAAATATTTGCAATCAGGAATCAGCACGATGCCGGAGTTTTATGAGCTTCGCTATGACAAATTCACCCGCAATTTGACCAGCATTATCATGATGATAAGTTATATTGTCGTTTTTCTGCCAAGCACCTTATATGCCGGCGCACAGGTATTCATCACGATTTTCAATGTAGATGGCATGCTGGGGATCTCTTACACAATGGCGATGACTATCATTTGTGTGATTATTGCGATCATCGGATTCTGTTACGCGTTCTTTGGTGGTCTGAAGGCAATTGCAATGTCGGATACGATCAACGGCTTGGGAATGCTGGTTGGAGGCATTATAATAACGATTGCGGGAATGATATACCTGTCGAGTATATTAGGAGGAGACGGGTCGTTCCTAGACGGTTTGGATAAGTTCCTTCATACAGATCCTGCGATGATGAATATTATTAATGAAGCGGATTCCAACGAGCCGTGGTGGCCATGGCCGGTTATTTTAACCGGATTGACGGTAAATAACGTGTATTTCTGGGGCTGCGATCAGGCTATTGTCCAGCGCGCATTTGGAGCCAAGAGTATGGCCCATGCACAGAAGGGCATGATTTATGCCGGACTGTTGACATTGATCACCCCGTTTTTCCTGGTATTGCCGGGCATTATTGCAAAATTTGTATTCACGGATATGGATTGGGCAACGAGTGGCGACCTTGCTTTCCCGATGCTGATTAATGCCGTACTGCCAAGGCCGGTTCTGGGATTCTTTGCAGCGTGTGTATTTGGCGCAATTATATCGACCTTCAATTCGTATTTGAACTCCGCATCTTCTATTTTTGCGATCAATATTTACAGCGATATTATTCATCCGGAGGCGGATGAAAAGACCGTTGTTAAGTATGGCAGACTGTTTAGCGTCGTAGTTGCTGTCTGCGCGACCGCTATTGCGCCTTTCTTGGCGAATGTCAATGGTATTTTTTCATGGATGAATATGGCATTAGGTCTGTTTAATACACCAATTCTGATCATCACCTTGTTTGCGATCTTCTCAAAAAGAGCGCCTAGATATCTGGGCAAGATTATCATTCCGATACATATTGTGATATATTTGCTGCTAAACTATCTGCTGCCGCATGTGATTCCGTTCTTTGGAACCATTCACTATATGTATTACACGTTCGTACTATTTATTTTCGATGTCATTGTTTCGTTGATTGTCACGAAGATGAATCCGCTGGAGGAGGAGTACACGCTGCCAAACAACCCGCCGAAGGATATGGATCTGTCTCCATGGAAGTATCGAATTCATGCGTCGGTTGCGACACTGGCAATCGTGGCGATTATTTACGTTATATTCTCTCCGCTCGGATTCGGCAAGTGCGACGAGACGACCTGGGAGAGATACCAGAACAGCATGGACCGTTCTGCGGTTACCTGTGTCGTTGACCAGAGCGTACTATAATACGACAATCCATTCGCAGCAGCATTCGCGAAGCACTAAGCTGTACCCGATATCTTCGGTACGGCTTGGTGCGCTGTTGGGGAATCCTAGCTGCTGTGTTGTGAAACGATGGAAACAGGGCTTGACAAGGAAAGATAAATATATTAATATATTAGTTGGGAGTAAGAACTCACCGGATGAAATTATGGACGGAGGTGGCATGATGAAAATGCACGAGTATGTTGGTATCAAAAAGATGCCGAGAGGGAAGATGGTAATGTTTGAGTTCAATGGAAACCGGCTGTTTGGGCACGAAGGGGAACCGATCTGTGTGACACTGGTTACGGAGGAACGGATTCATTCCTGTTTGAAGGATCGACCGTGCAATTCGTTCTGCAAAGTGGGAGATTGCAGAAAGTGTGCCATGCTGGTGGATGGAGAGGTGCAGCACTATACTTGTTTGAAGCCAATCCGGGAGGGAATGGTTGTGAAGACGATGTGCAGTTGCTAGTGTGCTGCAAATGTAAAATGCCAAACCACTTTTCTTTCTTCATTGCCGCGCTGTCCGTCCTTGGGCAGTGCGGCAGATTTTATCTTGGGACCATTGACAGGGAGCGGGAGGGCGCCGAAAGCCAACGCCAAAAGAGCTGCCGACGTGTGTCAGCAGCTCTTTGAACGAACAGTCGGAGCAACGAGACCGGCGTTATGCCCCGGTCCCTCCGACGTTTACACGCAGACCGGAACGTTCCCAATACTCCTTGGCCTTCTGAATGGCCTCGTCCGTCGGAGGTTCCATCGTTTCACAGGAATAATCTCGATAGAGCGCAGACCACTTGTTGGAGCCCATCTGGTGGAAGGGAAGAATATGAATATCCTCAATGGAATTGTCTGCTGCAATGCGGGCGATCGTTTCGAGCATTGCGTCACCGGTATTGACACCGGGGATCATTGGATATCGTAAAATCACGCGCGTCCCTTTGCGCCGCAAGCTTTCCAGATTGCAGAGGATCGGTTGGAATTGCTGGCCGGTTTGCGGAACGCTTGCACGGTCATCCGGAACCTTGATATCAAAAAGAACCAGATTGACATGATCCGTCACCTGGGTAAAACGTTCCGGCGCACAAAAGCCGCAGGTCTCAATCGCAGTGTGGATACCGGCGACCTGTAAACGGCGGAGCAGTTCCGAGGCAAAGGGGGCATACGTGGTACATTCGCCGCCGCTTAATGTGACGCCTCCGCCGCTTTTTTCATAAAATACCTGATCGCGGATTGCGATGTCAAAGACTTCGTCCACGGACATCAGCGCGCCGGATACCTTCAGTGCGCCGGGATAGCAGGCTTCCGCACACTGTCCGCACCGTTTGCATTTTGTGACGTCGATGGAAATGCCTGCCTCGCCGACGGAAAGTGCGCCGTTTTTGCAGGTGCGGATGCAGTTTCCGCAGCCGATGCAATTGTCCTTGAAGTACATCAATTCCGGGGCCTGGCGCCAGGTCTCAGGGTTCTGGCACCAGCGGCAGCGGAGAGGACAACCTTTGAAAAAAACCATGGTGCGGATTCCGGGACCATCGTGAACCGTAAAGCGTTGAATATCAGTGACAACCGCCAGACGACCGTCTTTGATCTGTTCCCGTTGGGTCTGGTAAGTGTTCATCATATGTAGGATCACCTCTTAGAATTATGGGCTGTGTGCGAACAGCACACAGCCCATGGTTCGGTTTTCTGTGTTCAGCATCAGATGCTGTGTTTGGTACGGTTGATAATGATTTCCTGCTGTGTTCGGGAAAGCGCAATGAAGTAAGCGGACAATCCGCCCAGATGGACACGCAGGCCAGGATATTTTTCCGGGTGCTCCTGCGCATCCCGCAGCATCTCGGTGCTTGTGCCGGTGACCGTCATCATGATACCGCCGAGGTCGATAAACGATTCGATCAGGGACTGGACGCGCTTGACGCCTTCCTCGCCTGCCAGCTCGTCGGAATTGATCTGCATATCGAGCGGACCGCCGGAATAATACGGCATGATGTCCGGATGTGTGATGGACTTGATGACAGCGGTCGGCCCGTGAAGGTCAAGTCCGACGGACGGGGAGTAGTTGCTGCTTACGGTCTCCATAGAATGGCGGCCGTCCGCGGAAGCGCCGCAGCGGTGGCCAAAGTTTGCATAGCTCTCAAACGTGCCGCAGCCTACGTTGACAATGAAACCATTTTCCGCCTTTTCCTTGACATCCGGCTGTGCGGCGCGCTCGTTGACGATGATCTCGAAATCCTTCATCAGGCGGGATGCAATCTCATCTGCCTCTGGATCGTCGTTGCCGAATTTCGGCGCGCGGTTGATGAGCATCTGCCGGAGGGCCTCCTGCCCCTTGAAATCGGTCCGAAGCGCTTTCCGGAGAGCCTCCATCGTCAATGTTTTCTCATCGTAGACGAACTTCTTAATGGCAATCAGGGAATCCACACAATTGGCAAGGCCGGTCAGGAGGAAGGTATAAATGCTGTACTTTGCACCGCCGTTGGCGATATCCAATCCTTGCGGGATGCAGTTATCGAGGAATGCGGAGAACAGTACGGATGGAGCAATCTTATAGCGCTCCTGCCAATAGCTGATTCGCAGATTCATAATGCGGTCAACATCATAACGGATCGAATCCAGAAAAGCTGCGTACAGATCTTCAAAGGTCTTAAACTGCAGCGGATCGCCGAAGGAAGGCGCTTCCTTGACGCCACGCGCCATGCTTACACCTTCGTTCAAAAGGTATTCCAACAGCAGCAGAACCTGAATATGGCCATACTGGTAGTTGGTTTTGCCCGGAATCAGGACCTCCCAGCAACCATCGTTGGAATAGCAGCGGGCTTCCTCAAGCGGGATACCGGACTTCACCAGGCCATGGATGATCGGTTCGTCGTTGTAAATGGTCGGTTCACCGCTTCCGGTCCGCAGGATTCTTGCGCACATTTCATATAGCTTTTTCGGGCTGTTTTTGTGGAACCGAACAGACATAACCGGAGAGACAAGCTCAAAATAGTTCCACTGTTTGAGGATCATATAGGTCAATTCGTTGGTGGCATCCGAGCCGTCGGCCTTTACGCCACCGAGGATGACATTCTGCTCCCAATGGTTTGCGGAGGTGCCGAGGTTGTACTCCTCTGCATTCTCCATGGAAAAGACATTGTCGGCTTCATCCAGACAGCCGCCGTCATAGTTTTCGTCAACTGCGGTCATGTGATCGAATTCCCAATGGGAGGAATCCATCTGGACACGCTCCGAGAATTTGACCAGCCAACTGCCGGTCAACTCCTCCGCCTGCTCTACGGTAATTGCACCGGATTCGATGTCTTTCTTATAGTACGGATAGAAATACTGATCGGGACGTCCGACAGCAACCTCTTCCATGCAGCTATGTAGGCTGAGGAAAAAGAAGAAAAAGCTCTGAAGCGCTTCGTGATAGCTTTCTGCCGGATATTCTGGCACTTTGTTGCAGATGCGAGCCATTTCCAGAAGCTCCTTGGCACGGGCCGGATCGGATTCCCGATTTGCCTGACGAAGGCACATCTCTGCGTATCGGTGGGCGATGTCAACTACCGAATCCACACTGATAATCATTGCACGCCACAGATTGATTTTTTCCTGATCCGGGGAATCCTTTTGCAGTTCTGCTTCGACGGCCTGATAGATTTCTTCCTTGATGCCGCGGATACCGACGCGGAGCAGCTTCTCATAGTCGGCGGGATGTTTTGCCGCAACATTTTTCTCGGTAAAACCGGACTTTAAACCAGCTTCCTTTTCCTCCGGAAGAGCATACTGCGGAAATTCACGCCCGTAGCCGACAGACAGCATGTTGATTTTTCCGACAATCAGTTCATCGGACTTTAGCTCTGCCGGCATGTGACGCAGCAGGTGTTGGATGGCCAATGCTTTTCGAACAACCAGTGGCTCTGCCTTGATCTCATCCGAGGTCAAGATGGTTTCATCCTTTCCCCACCATTCAATCTTCGTATAGTAGTCTTTTTTAAACAGACGTTCCTTGATTTTCTCCATTCGGGTCATAGTGAGTATCTCCTTTTCAAGCGGTTCAAAAACCTATGGTTTTGTTTCGGTTTGCCGTGCACGGATATCCATTTTGCACTTGCCATCATCTGCATTTGATATTATAATTATATTACCTAAAAATGCACGATAATATAATTATAGTTGCGTATTTTTATATTATTCTATCAAAGGAGGGTGTATGAGAAATTTTCAAATAGACCATACGCTGAAGGAGTCTCTGACCTATCATTCCGAAACCTTTCCGATTGAAACCTGTGTTGACCGGTATGATCTTCTTCCGGACCATACACTCAACTGCCATTGGCATGATGAATTTGAATTTGGGCTGCTGCTTTCCGGAGAGCTGGATTACAGCATCAGCGGGTATCAGACACGATTGCAGCGCGGCGACTGCGTTTTTATCAATTCCGGGACAATGCATATGGCGCAGCAAGCGCCGGGCTGTCACAATGCCAATATGTTTATCATCGCGTTTTCCCATGCCTTTCTGACGGAGAATATGGATGGGGTGATTTATCAGAAATACTTCCGCCCGGCGTTGAAAAATCCGTTCCCAGGATTTGTACTGACAGGGGAGAGCGAAGTAAGGGAAGAAATTGCTTCCTATCTCACGGAACTGTATCAGCTGGAAACGGAAGGGGAACAGTATGAATTGTTGTGTATCAGTTTGCTCTGCCGGTTATGGGGCGTTACGCTGTCTTATCTGAACCGGATTTCTCCGGATTTGGGTATCCAGTTGATCGATAGGACGAGCGAAGAACGGGCAAAGGCCATCATGTATTATATTCGCCAGCATTACTCCGAGGGAATTACCATTGAAAGCATTTCACGCAGTGCGAATGTGAGTCAAAGCGAGTGTTTTCGGTCCTTTAAGAAGTACACACAGAAAACCCCGGTGACGTATTTGAATGAATATCGTTTGGCGCAGGCCGCGAAGCGCCTGCGGGAATCCTCGGCTTCCGTGACGGAGATCAGTTCCGCCTGCGGGTTTTCTCATTCCAGCTATTTCTGCAAGCTGTTTAAAGAAAAATATGGTATCTCACCGACAAAATTTCGGAAGAGCTGAGGAGGCTGTCTTTATTAATTTGAGATTTTTGTTTTAAATAAAGTGGAGCATAGCAGAAAATATACCATCTGCTATGCTCCGGTTTGAGAAGAAAATTAAGATGCGGTTTTATTTCTATTAGGTAACAGGAGGGATGCGGCGCAAACGCCGAGTCAGTTGGCTGCCCGGTCTCTGGCTGCGATCACAGCGTCTACCACATCTGCTCCAGCTTTTTCCCGAACGAGCGGCCATACGTCAGCTTCCGCAACTTCTGCCATCCATTCATACGTTGCCTCATCCGGTTCAACGAATTCCATACCAGCATCCGTCAGAGCCTGAATGCTGGAATCGACCGATTCGTCTGCCATATCACGGCAGAGTGTAAGAAGTTCATCGCTCACTTCGTCGATGAGATCCTGATATTCCTTCGGCAGGCTGTCATAGAAGTCCTTATTGCACACCATTGTGATGTTATTATAGATATGATTGGTTGCACAATTGTATTTTTGCACCTCTGCGTATTTATTCAGCAGATTCTGGACATAGGAATCCTCCTGCGCATCCAGCAGACCTTGCTGCAGTGCAAGGAATACATCGCTGCGGTTCATCGGGGTCGGGTTTGCGCCAAGAGCCTTCCAGAAAGCAACATGGATGTCATTTGTCATCGTGCGGATATTCAGGTTCTTGAAGTCCTCTTTGGTTCGGAGTGGTGTGTTGCTTGTGGTCTCACGGTACGCCTGATCGCCAATCATCAACAGCTTAATGCCCTTTTCCTCATATTTGCTGTTGAGCAGGCTGCGCAGCTCCGGGTCGTCAAAGGTTGCACGTCCAAGCTCAATGGTGTCGAACAAAGCGGGCATATCAAAAACATATGCTGCCGGAATATCTGTAGTGTGGTTGGCGCTATTGGATACGCCCATTTCGATCTGACCACTTACAATATTCTCCATAACCTCTTTGTCACTGCCGAGCTGTCCAGCCGTATAGGCATCTACATGGATTGCGCCGTCGGATTTTTCTTCAACCAGACGCTTAAACTCGGTAACGATTGTGCCGGTGATCGACTCTGTCGGTGCATCGCAGGAGATACTGAGCGAGTAAGTGCCCGAATCACTGCTGCCGCTTCCAGCAGCATCGCCGGTTGTCGACCCTCCGCAGGCCGTAAGTGCTGCGAGCATGCCGATAGATAATCCGGCGCATAACCATTTTCTCATTTTCATTATAGGTGTCTCCTTTCATTTACAAATTGCTTAAGTGAGGCCAGGCAGCAACAAGCTGACCGGCGGAACAAACGTGATAATCAATTGGATTACAAAGAATACGAGTGCAAAGGGAACTGCCTTTTTGGCGATCGACATAACCGGCACCTTGGTCAGTGTACTTGCAACATATAGATTGTTGCCGATGGGCGGGGTGACATAACCAATCGCCAGATTGCAGATCATGATTACACCAAAGTGGATCGGGTGGATGCCAACTACGGCGACGATCGGCTGAAGGATCGGCGCAAGGATTAAGATTGCAGGGCCGGTGTCCATTACCATGCCGACAAACAGCAGGAATATATTGATGACAAGCAGCAGTACGATTTTATTGGTAAAAATACTGCCGATGGTCGATGCAATGACCTGCGGTGCCTGCGTCATGGTGAGTACCTTGCCAAATGCAGAGGCAGAACACAGGATAAATAAGATCGGTGCATATGTTCCGATGGATTCCTGAATAATACGGGGAAGGTCAGAAAACTTTGCCGAACGATAAATAAACAGGGAAACAATCAACGCGTATACGACAGAGATTACGGCAGCTTCTGTCGGGGTGACAAAGCCTCCATAAATACCGCCAAGAATAATAACAGGGGATAGTAATGCCCAAAAACTGTCCTTAAATACGTTCCAAAGCCCCTGGCTGCGCAGCTGCTGCACGGTTTCTCGGATCTTTTCTTTGTCCTCGCCGTGCTTGCGGCAGTAAAAGATACAATATAGCATCAGTGCCGAACCAACCAGAATACCCGGGAGGACGCCGGCGATAAACAGAGAACCAACCGAACTACTGGTCGCCATGCAATAAAGGATGAACGGGATTGATGGCGGAATAATAATGCCCAAGCTTCCGGATACCGCAACCAAAGCAGTGCAGAACGGCAGATCATATCCCATAGCAACTAGAATCGGAATGGTCATAGAACCGACTGCGGCCGTAGTCGCTGGGCCAGAACCGGAAATTGCACCATAGAACAGACAGGTGATAACGACTGCACAGGGCATGCCCGCGGTCTTATCTCCGATGAAATACGAGAAGATGTTAAAAATCTTTTTTGAAATTCCTCCGCGAGCCATCACAACACCGGAAAAGACAAACATTGGGATGGCAAGCAGGGGATTGCTGTTGATGCCGGTGACCATCTGACGGAGTAGGAAAACGGCGTCCGCAGCAAAATGCGGGTTGAGGAAGGTGGGGATAAAAGAAATCATGGCAAGGACGACGGAAATTGGTACTGCAATCAAAAGCAATACGATCATTGCCAGAAATACTGGGGTTAGCATTCGTTTTCACCTCCTTTTTCCATCGAGGCTTCTTCCTGCGAAGGATCCCAATGGAATTCATCACCTGTTTTGAAATGTCGTATAATGCGGAACACATTTTGTGCCGCGCGGATCGTGGAAAGCGCACAGCCGATTAAAACAGATGCGTAAACATATACCATCGGCAGCCCCAGAGCGGGCGTTATCTGCTGCGTATTGCTCAGCAATGCGAGGGAATAGGTGGTCAGCAGCCCGAAAAATACCATTACCAGAATCTGCGTTAAGAGCAGGACCGCATTGCGGACCAGGCGGGGAAACGCTGCGACCAGCATCGTCAGTCGCATGGCTGTATTTCGGCGCAGTGTGTAGCTTACGCTGAGAAAACCGGACCAAACCAGCAGGATGCAGGATAATTCCTCCGCCCACGTAAGCGAGTTTTGGAAAACATACCGCATGATGATCTGTACCACCATGACAATTGTTATTGCAATGAGCAGCACCGCTAATAACAATTCTTCGAGGTGGCGGTCCAGCCATTTTATTACCTTCATGGGAAACCTCCTTACTTGTGTACTTTAAAATCCGAGATCCTCATCAACCAGTATGACTTCCGAAGGCGTATGGTTTGGGGCACGATCGAGGATCAGAGTACAGCAGCAAATACGTTCTTTACCGCTGCAGTTGTAGCATTTTGGTGTCTCTCCCACGGCGCATGGGGTTTTTGTACCCATGCGCCGTGCATTGAGCGGACCGGAAATCTGCTGCGCCCGAAGAAGGGCAGCATCCCGCGTCGACACAATTTTGTTGCGTCCCACCACATAGTAGACCTTTTCGGGGCCATACAGCATCATGGCCAGCCGGTTTCCCGCCCCATCGATGCAGACGATTTCACCGGTTTCTGAGATGGCGTTCACACTGGTAATATAGATGCTGCACTGTGCCGCCAGATGTTTTACTTCATCACCGGCTATTTCGTGGTGCCATACCGTAACATTGTGCGCAGATAACGCCTCATACAGTCCCATCTGTCGGACGGTAACACTTCCGCCAAAACCAATGGTTCTGCCAGAAAGGCATTGGGTAAGATAAGCCGTCGCCTGGACATGGTCACGAAATGTGGATACCATAAACCCATGTGCTTCCAGTGCGTGCTGAATGTTGCTGTAATCCATAGCCGCCTCCTGTCCGATCCTTCTCCATGCATTGTCGGAGATTTAGTCATTCCGTTCAATGCCAGACATTTTTTCGATAAGCTTCACAATACTCCAATTGTCGCCACCTGGCATGACGTTGATACCTGCCTGGAACATTTCGCGGCTGACCACTGCACACGGTGCAGGAACGCCCAGCTGCTTTGCAATCTCAACGCTCAACGTGATGTCCTTTTTCATTGTTGCGATGTGGCTGCCGGTATCCACAAATTTACGGTTAATGATCTTTTCTGTGGTGTTTTTGGTGAGTGCGCTGCCGATAATGCTTTCATTGAGCACTTTGGCAAACTGATTCAGATCCAGTTCAGCCTTTTCCGCCAGGACCATTGCTTCAAACAGTCCCTCGTAGGTTGAGCCCATAAACAACTGGATGCCCAGCTTCACCATCTGACCGTCACCCATGCGGGAGCCGACATGATAGATCTTTTCCTCATCGCCGATCGCACGCAGGACATCCATATTCTCGGAGATGACCTCTGCGTCACCTGCCGCCATCAGGGAGAGCGTTCCGTCATTAGAACGGAAACGGCCACCGCTGACCGGCATGTCCACAACATGGATGCCACGCTCCTCCAATGGCTTTGCCTGACGTTGGATAAACCATGGTCCGATTGTCGCGGTAATAAATACGGTCGATCCAGGAGTGAGCACATCGGTCACGTCCGCCAGCACACCATCGACATGTTCGCCGTTCATGACCATGATGAACAGAACATCCACATCGCGCGCGGTATCCGCCGTCGACTCTGCGAGCTTGCCGCCCGCTTTTACAAAATTCTCCCGGCGATCTTCACGCAGGTCGTATCCCTTGATATCGAACCCTGCCTTCAGGATATTTTTTGCCATACCCATGCCCATATCGCCTAAACCAACAAATCCAACCTTTTTCATAAAAAGCTCCTCCGATCAATCAATTAAAAATTTCCTGCAGATGCCGGATATCAATCCGGTAACCATCCAGACAGGTGCCGCCATCCGGACAATAGATGTTTTCGAGTGAGATGCATCCTTCATATCCATCACGTCGCAACGCCTGTGCAAGCGGCTCTAAATATGGTCCCAATTGACCGGTGCCAATCTCGCGGATGCCCATGTACGAGCGGCTGATGCTCAGTTCCGCATCTTTCACATGAATATGGGCCAAGATATCGCGGATCATTTCATAGGTTTCGAGGGTCGGCATTTCCCCATAATACATTGCATTGGACAAATCCCATAGATACTTTATTCGGCTCGATCCGAGATCATCGGCAAGTTTACGCATCAAGTAGGAAGAGCAAATCTGCCCATTTCCGTTTTCAACGACAAGGTCCATTTCTTCCGCCTCTGCCAGTTCGACTATCGGACGGTATAGGGTCAGCAGCTTATCCCATACGGTGTTATCGTTGGCCAGCCACTCTCTCGCACCGTGGTCACCAAAAGTAACCGGCTGTTTTGCAAAGCACATCACCCGCACCAGGGGAGCGCCCAGCACCTTCGCAAAGAAAATTGCGTTTTTTAACAGCTTCATATGGAGCTCATAAACCGCATCCCCGCATTCGGTGGAACGGATCGGAACGCCGCAAAACGCATGGCTGGTGATAATTGCCGGCTGGATTCCATAGCGGTCTGAGATTTCTTTGAGCCGGTAGGCTTCCTCGGCAACCAGTGTTTCGACAGGTACGCCGGGTACACTCCGTTTTTCGCCGCTGCACAGCGTAGGATCCTGTATGCCATCCACGTGCTGGATTTCTGCGTAACTTATCCCGGTTTCTTTTAGGATTCGGCAGGACTCTTCGTAGTCCCCGCTGATTCCGTTTGTGATCGCTGTAATTTTCATTCAAGGCCTCCTTTTCGTAATTGGTCAAAATGTATGAATTCCAGGTTTTATTTCTCCTGTGTTTTGTGTTTTTAGTATATCAGTGATTCCTTTATTAAGAAATGGATTATCGTCTGATGTTTGATCGCTTTTTGGATTCGTGAGATTTCGGAACTTTTCTTGTTCATTATCCGGCTTGTTTCGGAAAATTCCCCGTTTTTTGTCCGATTATTGGGGAAATAAAAAAATTCGGGCTTCGGTTTTCGTGAAGCCCGTTTGGATTTCTATCGTATTATCTTCGCAAACTATTCCAATATTTTACATGGATATTGAATACATTGAATGATTATGTATTGACATTTTGTTTATTTGTTGTGTAAACTGTATATAGACAAGCATAAATCATGTCTTTTGTATGTTTATTTTGGTTCATTTTGTAGGAAAAGGAGGTTTGCTACATGAATAACATGCACGCTTTTTCGCAAGAAGTCTCCTGCGACTCTTTGCTGGATTCGCTGTTTTTTTACGAGAATCAGATCCCTCGTATGAAAAATATCATCCACGTCAGCAATTGTCCCATCTACTCTTACCGCAGTCATGCGCATGCCTCCTGGGCAGAAATTGTACTGATTGCAGGCGGACAGGGGGTATATCATGTTGGACGCGAACGGTATGAGGTGCAGGCAGGAGATGTTCTGCTGATTAATCGCATGGTACTTCATTCCTGTGAATCCTCCCCATCCGACGCACTGGATGCCTATACGCTTTCCCTGTGCGAGTTTCAAATTGTTGATTTAGAACCTGGTATGCTTCTGCCGGCCGACACATGCCCACTTATTAAAACCGGAGACCAATTCCCCTTTGTTCGTGAATTATTCTCGCAACTGCTATTTCAAAGCAGCGAAAAAAGGCCGGGCTACCGAATGGTTTGCGACCATATTATTTTTGTACTATGCCGCTTTTTCCACCAGTATATCCAGGATTCCTGCAATCACATCCGCAGCAAAAGTATATCGCAATTAGCTAGCGAAGTTTTGGAGTATATTGAAGAGAATTTCACTTCCAACATCACGCTGGAAGGTCTGTCAAAACGTTTTTTTGTTACACCAAAGCACTTATGCCATATCATGTCTACCGAATGTGGTATTTCACCAATTGATTACGTGATTCGCAAGCGCATCAACTCTGCACAATGGCGCTTGGTAATGGAGGATACCTCGATCAAGGACATTGCTTATGCGTTGGGCTATGAAAGTCAGGATTATTTCACAAAGCAATTTCAAAAGCGCACGGGTATGACACCCTCTACCTACCGTTCTCGCTATTCAAAGGTGTTGAAATTTGTATCCCCATAGCGTGCTTTAGCGAGGTGGCTTGGTGTGTTACAGAGTACAGGATGATGAGCGGAGACCGTCACAACAACGAAGGAAACAAATAGGAAGACCGTCAGCGGAGAAATCTGCCGGCGGTTTCTTTACCTGCCGGTTATGCGAATTTTGCCGTGTAGCAATTAGATATTTCAACAGGTACTGAAAAATTTGGTGCGTTTTTCTTTCAAGGTGGTCTCCAAATTTCCACATATTTTGGTGAAAAAATGAAAATGTTTCGAGTATTTTTGGAACATTTTTTCAATATATACAGATATTTTTCGCAGAACACGCGTGTTTTGTAAATTATTCCATTGATTTTTCTTCCGAGCCGAGTATACTTAAAAATAATCTCATATTTCCATAATGCAGTGAACAGGAACACGGATCTACCTGATTCAACCTTTCAGAGAGCCGCCGGATGGTGCGAGGCGGCAGGACACAGGCAGGTTTATCCCCTGCGAGCAGGCCATACAACAATTGGCGCTGTCAGTTCAGTAATATAGTCCGGCATCCCTCCGTTATCGGGAAGCGCATTTGCGGCAGAGCGGTCGTATCCACGACAATTGGAGTGGTATCGCGGAGGAAAATTCCAGCCTCCGTCTCCAGCGGTTTTTCACGCGGGAGACGGGGGCTTTTCTGTTGTTGGAAAGAGTGGGAATTCTATAAGGGAAGTGTTGTTATTATGAATGGTCTCACCATGATGGCAGTTGCCATTGTCGTACTTGGCGGTGCATATCTGCTGTATGGCAAATGGCTCGCCAAAACCTGGGGCGTCGATCCGAATGCAAAGACGCCTGCTTATGAAATGGAAGATGGCGTGGATTACGTCCCGGCGGACCGCGGCGTTGTCTTTGGTCATCAGTTCGCATCGATCGCCGGAGCCGGCCCGATCAATGGACCGATCCAGGCCGCGATTTTCGGCTGGGTGCCGGTATTGCTTTGGTGCCTGCTGGGCGGCGTCTTCTTCGGCGCAGTACAGGACTTTTCCGCTATGTATGCCTCGGTAAAGAACAAGGGACATTCCATCGGCGTCATCATTGAGCTGTACGTCGGCAAATTGGGCAAGAAGCTGTTCCTTTTGTTCTGCTGGCTGTTCTCCATCCTCGTCGTTGCTGCATTTGCCGATATCGTTGCCGGAACCTTCAACGGCTTTGCGGAAGATGGCAGCCTGATCGCCGCCAATGCCTCGGTCGCAACCACCAGTATTCTGTTTATCGCCGCGGCGGTTTGCCTTGGCTTCTTCCTCAAGTACACGCATCTGCCTGCCGCAGCGAACACAGCCATTGCCATTGTCCTGCTGATTGCCTGCATTGCACTCGGCCTTACATTCCCGGTCTACCAGACGACCGGTTTCTGGCACATGTTTGTGTTTATCTACATCTTTATCGCATCCATCGTCCCGGTTTGGGCGCTGCTCCAGCCGCGTGACTATCTGAACAGCTATCTGCTGGTTGCCATGATTGTGGCCGCCGTTGTCGGTATCGTGGTGTATAATCCGTCCATGAATCTTCCGACCTTTACCGCATTCAATGTCAACGGCTCGTATCTGTTCCCGACCCTGTTTGTCACCATTGCCTGCGGCGCGATTTCGGGATTCCATTCCCTCGTCTCTTCGGGTACGGCGAGCAAGCAGATCAAGAACGAGCGCGACATGCTGCCGGTCTCGTTCGGCGCGATGCTGATGGAAAGTATGCTGGCTGTGATCTCCCTTGTCTGCGTTGGCTTCCTCGCCAATGGCGCCGCTCTGCCGGACGGCACCCCGCCGCAGGTCTTTGCCTCCGCCATCGCCACGTTCTTAACCAAACTGGGGATTTCCGAAACCGTCTCCTCGACCTTGATCCTGTTGGCTGTTTCGGCCTTTGGCCTGACCTCGCTCGATTCCGTTGCGCGCGTCGGACGCCTCTCCTTCCAGGAATTCTTTGTCGATGCCGACACGGACATGGATAACCTCTCGCCGACGGTGAAATTCTTATCCAATAAGTATGTCGCGACGGCGGCGACACTGGTTCTGGCGTTCGCATTGGCCAAGATGGGCTATGCCAACATCTGGCCTCTGTTCGGTTCCGCCAATCAGCTGCTCGGTGCACTGTCGCTCATCGCCTGTGCGGTATTCCTCAAGCACACGCACCGCAAGGGCTTTATGCTGTGGTTCCCGATGGTCTGCATGCTCGGCATCACCTTCACGGCGCTGACACTCAAGATTATCGCGCTGGCAACCGCCCTCTTCGGCGGTACCACAGTCAATGCCTTTGGCGACGGCCTTCAGCTGGTATTCGCTGTCCTGCTGTTCGCCCTCGGCGTGATTGTCGCCGTCATGGGCATCCGCAAGCTGGTGGAAAAGGAGCCGGTGCGCAGCAACGCATAACGGATTTCTGAAAAAGTGTACAGAAAAATTTTTAAGCCGCTGGGGAGCGATCCGCTCCCCAACGGCCTTCTCTTTGTCAGAGCAAATCCGGATCTAAAAATCGCAAGGAGTACGTTAACATGCCGAATTTGACAATTTCTTGACTTTTCCTTTCCCATTTGCTACAATAACAGATATTAAATAGGAACGTGCGTAATCCATGAGTTATCTCCGGCCTGCGCACTTTTTGTTTTGCTTTACCGGATCGGAGAGGATTCTTATGCAAGAAAAACAAAATCCATTGAAAACCGAACGGATCAGTGTCCTGCTCCGTCGGTTTGCCGTCCCCAGTATCATCGCGATGCTGGTCGGCGCCCTGTACAACATTGTCGACCAGTTTTTTATCGGGCAAAGTATCGGGGAGCTGGGCAATGCGGCAACCAATGTCGCATTCCCGCTGAGTACCATGTGCATCGCCATCTCCCTGCTGTTTGGCATCGGCGGCGCCTCCGCCTTTAACCTGACCATGGGGCGCGGCGACCCCAAGCGTGCGATACATTTCATCGGCAACGCCGCCGCCATGCTGGTCCTGTGCGGCACGGTGCTGTGTATTGTCGTGCGGCTCTTTCTCACGCCGATGCTCTGTGCCTTCGGTGCGCCGGACAATGTGCTCCCGCTGGCCCGCACCTATACCGGAATCACCAGCCTTGGCTTCCCGTTTTTGATTTTATCCACCGGCGGCGGCCACTTGATCCGTGCGGACGGCAGTCCCCGGTTTTCAATGACATGCAATCTGACCGGTGCGATCATCAACACGATCCTCGATCCGCTGTTTATTTTCGGCTTCGGCTGGGGCATGGCAGGTGCTGCACTGGCGACCATTATCGGCCAGTTTGTCGCGGCGATCCTGGTCATCCGCTATCTGATGCATTACAAAACCGTGCCGCTTCAGCGCAGGCACCTGCGTCCGCGTTGGGAGTATATCCGTTGGATCATGTCGCTCGGCGCGGCAAGCTGTTTCAATCAGATTGCCATTACCGTCGTACAGATCGTCATGAACAACTCGTTGACGTATTACGGCGCGCTGTCCATCTATGGGGAATCCATTCCGCTGGCCTGCGCCGGCATCATCACCAAGGTCAATCAGATCTTTTTGTCGGTTATCATCGGCCTGGCACAGGCAATCCAGCCGCTGGCCAGCTTCAATTACGGCGCAAAGCAATACGGCCGCGTCCGTCAGACCTATCGCCTCGCGGTCTCGGTTGGCTTTTCGATCGCCCTTTTGTCCTTCGTTGTGTTCCAAGGCATTCCGCGTCAGATTATTTCGCTGTTTGGCTCCGGTGACGAGCTGTATTTCCAGTTTGCGGTCTCCTATTTCCGCATCTTCCTGCTCTGCACCTTCCTCAACTTCCTGCAGCCGATCACATCGACCTTTTTCACCGCGATCGGCAAACCGAAGAAGGGTATGTTCCTGTCCATGACCCGTCAGATCCTGTTCCTTCTGCCGCTGATCGTGATTCTGCCGCTTTGGTTTGGCATCGACGGCATCCTGTACTCCGGGCCGATTGCGGACTTTATCGCCGCGCTGGTATCCTTCCTCATGATCCGTTTTGAGATGCGGCATATGCCGGCCGACGGCTGCCCCGCATCCTGATATATGTGCAAAAAAACACCGCTGGGAGCGCGCGCTCCCGGCGGTGTTCCGATTTTATAACAGATCATTCAATTCCTGCCATAACGAAATTGCAGAGAGCCGATCCGCATGGTATACTATTGTTAAATATTGAGAGACTGCCAATGGGAGGTTGCCGCGATGTTCACCGTAGAAGAGATTCAAAGCCTGAATGAACTGGAACTGGCTGTCTATGAGTACGTTATGCAGCACAAGAGCACGGTTGCATATATGCGGATTCGGGAACTGGCAACCGAGTCGCACGTGTCCACAACGACGGTGCTCCGATTCTGCAAGAAGATGGGCTGTGACGGCTATGCAGAATTCAAGCTCCGGATGAAAGAATACATCGGACAGAAGCAGATCTCGGAGCTGCCGGAGGATTTTTCGGAGATCAAGGCGTTTTTTGACCGGATGGAAAACCCGAAATTTCAAAAGAAGCTGGACGAAGCGACGGCGCTGATCACCAAGGCCGACCGTGTCGTTTTCATTGGCATAGGCAATTCCGGGCACATCGGGCAGTATGGTGCGCGGTACTTTACGAACCTTGGAAAGTTCAGTCTGTACATTTCCGACCCATTCTATCCGGTGAACATGCTGGACACCATGTCGACGGTAGCGGTTGTCCTGTCCGTGTCCGGAGAACCGCAGCAGATCATTCAAATCGTCAATGGTCTGAAAAAGTCCGGCTGTCAAATGATTGCGATTACCAATTCCGAACAGAGCACGTTGGCAAAACTGGCCGATATTGCACTGACGTATTATATCACGATGCACCGGGGAGAAAATAATATCGATTTTACCTCGCAGATTCCAGCGATTCATCTGGTAGAGACCCTGGGGAAGCGGGTGCGGAACCGGCTTGCCGAGCGCTGAGCGCAGGAAAAGACAAGGGAATCAAACGGTTGAGAAAACAGGTTGTTTTTTGGAAGGAACATGTTCCGAAAATACATGCCTGTTTTTTCTTGTGTCAAAAATACTGACTTTTCCGGACATTTTTTCTATAATAAACACAGTTAACAAACCCGGCGCCGGACGAAACCCAATTCTGTAGAATGGCCAAGATACAGAAGGAAAGAAAAAAGAAAGAAAATGGGAGGAATCCACTATGGCAAAAGTTCGAGACTATGCGAAACTAGCCGCTGACATTAAGTCGTCAATCGGTGAAGAGAATATCATCAGTGCGGCCCATTGTGCCACCAGACTGCGTCTGGTATTGAAACAAACGCCATCGGCCGAGGTAACCAAAAAGATTTCCGCCATGCCGGCGGTCATCCAGGTTGTCGAAAAAGGCGGCCAGTACCAGATTGTCATCGGTACGCACGCAAAGGATGTCTATGAAGAACTGTCGAAGATTTTGAATATTGACGAATCGGCACAGCCGCAGACGAAGCAGGGCCTGTTTGCCCGCGTCATCGCTACCATGTCCGCTGTATTCGCCCCATTTGTTTACATTCTGGCGGCCGCCGGTCTGGTACAGGGCTGTTTGATCATTATTACACATTTCTTCCCCGCTTTTGCAGACACCGGAACCTATTCGGTTCTGAGCTTTATTTCCTGGACACCATTCACCTTCCTGCCGGTCATGATTGCGGTCACGGCCTCCAAACACTTTAAATGCAATACCTTTATTGCGATGTGGTGCTGCCTCGCGCTCGTCAACAACGATTGGGCCGGCCTGGCCTCCCGCATTGCAGAGGGTGAGACGATCAAGTTCCTGATCTTCAACATGGCACAGACCACCTACACATCCACCGTGCTGCCGCCGCTGTTCCTCGTACTGTTCCTGGCGTATCTGGAGCACTTTTTGGAAAAGCATATGCCGGACACCATCAAGGCGCTGGCGATCCCGTTTGTCTGTGCAGTCATCATGGTTCCGGCCACCATTCTGGTCATCGGACCGATTTCCGACACCGTGGCAAATGGCATTGCACTGGCCTATAACTTCCTGGCAAACAACATTCCGGCACTTGCTGCTCTGCTGGTAGGCGGCATCTGGCAGGTATTCGTCATCTTCGGCGTACACTGGGCCGTTACCCCGATGAATATCGCAAACTTTGCTGCAAACGGCTGCGATTCGTTCCAGGCATTCCAGACCTGCGCCGTGATCGCACAGGCCGCTGCCTGCTTCGGCGTATTCCTGAAAACCAAGAAGAAGGACATCAAAAACATTTCGTTCTCCGCCGGCCTGACCGGTATCTTCGGTATCACCGAGCCTGCAATTTACGGTGTCACCCTGCGTCTGAAAAAGCCGTTTGTCTGCGGTTGTATCGGTGGTGCAATCGGTGCCGTAATCATCAGTTTCTTCCACACCATGTACTATGTCTATGCCGGTCTTCCGGGCCTTCTGACCACCGTTAACGCGATGAGCGATGCGAATCCGCAGTCGTTCCCCGGCATGATGATCGGCGTTCTGGCAACGATTGTTGTCACGATTGTCCTGGTTCAGATTGTTGGCTGTGACGAAAAGGAGCCGGAGACCGTTCCGGCAGACGTACCGGCTGCTCCGGCTGCCGAGGCATCCGCATCGGCTGAGACCGTCGTAGCTTCCCCGCTGAACGGCGAGGTAAAGGCGCTGTCTGAGGTCAACGACCCGACATTCTCGCAGGGGATCCTCGGACAGGGTATCGCCATCCTGCCATCCGAAGGAAAGCTGTACGCACCGTTTGACGGAAAGGTTGCTTCCGTCTTTGAGACCAAGCATGCGATCTGCCTGGAAGATGGCAATGGCGCAGAGGTCCTCATCCATATCGGCCTGGAGACGGTTTCTCTGGGTGGAAAGCACTTCAACGCGAAGGTCAAGGACGGCGACGCTGTCAAAAAGGGAGACCTGCTGATTGAATTTGATCTCAATGCGATCGGCAAGGAATTCGATACCATCACGCCGGTTGTCATTACGAATGCAGATGATTTTTCCGCTATTGAGACCGTGAAATCTTCCGGTGTGGCAGCGGTTGGCGAACCTCTGCTGAAGGCAAACTAAGAAACAAGGAGTTTTTTCGATGAGCTTAGCTAAGAATTTTTTGTGGGGCGGCGCGGTCGCAGCACATCAGCTGGAGGGCGCCTGGGATGTCGCCGGGCGCGGCCCCAGCGTCAGCGATGTACTGACAGCCGGTGCCAATGGCATCCCGCGCCGGATTACGGATGGCGTTGTCCCCGGAGAGCGCTATCCCAACCACACAGGAATCGATTTTTATCACACGTATAAGGAAGATATCCGCCTGTTTGCGGAATTGGGGTTCCGGTGCTTCCGCACATCGATTTCCTGGAGCCGTATTTTCCCGAACGGCGACGAAACCGAGCCGAATGAGGCGGGACTGCAATTCTATGACGACCTGTTTGACGAGCTGCTGAAGTACGGCATTGAGCCGGTCATCACGCTGAGCCATTTTGAAATGCCGTATTATCTGGCAAAGGAGTACGGCGGATGGACCAACCGCAAGCTTGTTGATTTCTTCGTCCACTATGCCGTCACCGTGATGGAGCGGTATAAGGACAAGGTAAAATATTGGATGACCTTCAACGAGATCAACAACCAGACCAATACGACCATTGACATTTTTGGCTGGACCAATTCCGGCATCAAATTCTCCGAATACGAGGACCCGAAAAAGGCGCTGTACCAGGCGGCGCACCATGAGCTGGTGGCATCCGCTCTGGTGGTCCAGAAGGGCCATGCGATCAACCCGGCGTTCCAGATCGGCTGTATGGCCGCCTTCGTCCCGTTCTATCCCTATTCCTGCAATCCGGATGACATGGTGATGGCATTGGAGTCCATGCACGAGCGTTACTACTTCCTCGATGTACACTGCCGCGGCCACTATGGCTCCTATGCGAAAAAGATGTGGGAGCGCGAGGGCAACGCGCCGGAGATGCTGCCGGAGGATGAACGGATTCTGGCAGAGGGCACCGTGGATTATCTCGGATTCAGCTACTACATGTCCAATGCGGTCAAGGCGGACGTAGTCAACGACGAAGCCGCTGGAGACGGAAGCAACATCCACTCGATCCGCAATCCGTATGTCAAAGCGTCGGACTGGGGCTGGCAGATTGACCCGGTCGGCCTGCGCTACTCGCTGGCAACCCTGTATGAGCGCTATGAAAAACCGCTGTTCATCGTCGAAAATGGCTTTGGCGCCTTTGATACCCTGGAGGCAGACCACACCTGCGACGACAGCTATCGCATGGATTACCTTCGTGCACATATCGAGGAGATGAAGAAGGCCGTGGAGCTGTACGGCGTAGAGCTGATGGGCTATACGGCGTGGGGATGCATTGATGTCGTCTCCTTCAACACCGGTGAGCTTCGGAAGCGCTATGGATTCATCTATGTCGATAAGAACGACGATGGGTCCGGTACCGGCAACCGGTACAAGAAAAAATCCTTTGCGTGGTACAAACGCGTCATTGCCTCAAATGGTGAGGAGCTATAACGCGATTTGATCCATAGTCCCCCCCGATAAGACCTGTCAGGCGAATGTCTTCGGACTTCGTCTGGCAGGTTTTTTCCTGCGGTTTCCGAAGGGGCACAGGATGCCGGTTATAAACACGTTCCGGTTGTTGGTTTTTTTGAAAAAAAACACCCGCCGAGCGCGGATGTATCTGGGGAGATCACGCGGCTCCGGAGGGCTTGTGGATGTCTTCCCGCAGGAGGCGGTAGGCGGCCGCCGCAAGGGGGACGCTCAACAGCATGCCGAACACACCCATCATGCCGCCGCCGACCGTGACGGCAGCCAGCACCCAGATGGCGGGCAGTCCCAGAGAAGACCCGACCACGCGGGGATAAATCAGATTCCCTTCCAACTGCTGCAGAACAACGATGAAAATCAGGAAGATGACGGCCTTCACCGGGGATACGGTCAATATCATAAAGGCCCCCACACCGGCGCCGAGGTAAGCGCCCGCAACCGGGATGAGTGCGGTAAAGCCCACCAGTGCGCCGATCATTGCCGCATACGGCAGGCGCAGGAGCAGCATACCGGCGATGCAAAGCAGGCCGAGGATGACCGCTTCGGTGCACTGCCCCACAATATACCGATGGAAGCAGTCGTTCAAAACCGAAAGCAGATCGATTGTTTTGTCGTACCAGCGCGGCTTCAGATAGCGTTTCATCAGCCGGTTGCACTGACGGCGAAGCGTTTCTTTCCCGATCAGAAGATAAATGGCAAAGATCGTGCTGAGCAGCGCGGTGACAAAACCGGAAAAGACCGTGGAGATCGTGCGGATGACGACATCCATGACATTGCCGAAACCGGAGGTCAGCACCTGCAGGAACTGCACGGTTTTGGACTGCCAATCGACCGCAGACAGCGTATGCGCCACAGTCTCCGGCAGGATGTTCAGGCTTTCCAGCCCGGATGTCAGGGCGGCCAGGGTGTCCGGCAGGGTTGCAAAGATCAGCTGGATGCAGGAAGAGAGCTGCGGGACAACCAGGCGGAGAATGAGGGCGATGACGGCGATTAATGTGAGAAAGGCCGCCGCCATACAGACCGGCCGGCGGCTTTTGATGGCGGCGCTGTGGTTGGATTTGACGAAATAATGCCGTTCATAGAAGCTCATCAGGATGTTGAGCAGATAGGCAATGACACAGCCGATCCAGAGCGGTGCGGCGGCACCGAGCAGGGTGATGACAAAGCCTACGGCATCGTTCCAGTAAAGGATGCACAGGTACAGAAGAAATACACTGACACCAAGGCGAAAGCAATGATTCCATTCGATTTTCATATCAAAGCCTCTCTTGTTCTATCGGTTGTGATCCATTACTCACTCTGGGAGGCGAGGAGCGGCTCGTCCCCACGGGAGATCAGATAGTAATAATCACAGGCATCGGTGACGGCGCGGGTCTTGATGAGAACCATACCGAGCGTATCCGTCGTCGTGACATTTTTCTTGCGGGTTTCATTTTCGTGCCATTTTCCCCGCAGGTAAAAGGGATCCATCACCGCCAGGGTCTTGTCGTCCACCTGTCCGATGATGGCGACATAGTGGCCGCTTTCGGCAAACAGATCGGTCGTTCCCCCATACAGTCCGGGGGTGTGAGCCAGAGCCATGCCGCCCGCCGTGATGTGCTCTTTCAGTTTGCGCTTGGAGCGGGTTAAGCTGTACTGGAATCCACCCCATTTTTCCTGTGCGGCCGCCAACAGCTTGCGCGGATGGGTGCCGCCGTTGTAGCGCGCCCCGCAGTCGGTCGCCAGACGGCACATCGTGAGTGTGGTCGCCTCTTCAATTCCGCAATAGTTGCGCAGGATATTGCCGACGGAAACCGGACAGCAGCCGCCGGATGAGATGGTGGCCCCCTCCGGAAGGCCCTTTTTGTTGGTGTATTCCGTGTGGCGATAGCTCGTTTGAATTTCATAGTCGGGGAAATCCAGGGAAAGATTTGCCGTATAGACATAACCGATCTTTCCATTGACCTTGAGCTTGCACCAGTTCCCGGAGCGGGACATGCGGAGAATGGTCCGGGTTTCTCCCGGCTGCATTTGTGTCAGCAACTCGCTGGAGGATTTGGCATAGGCCCGGACATCTGCCGGACGGATCGCGGTCGCCGTCGCATCCATCGCCAGCGAGGCAGAGGAGAGTAGCGTAGTGAGAACGAGTGCAGCAATACCTCCATAAACTGCTTTTCGGATAAATTTCATAATACTACCTCAAATACTCGAAAAAGGATTGTTTTTTAGTCATTGTAGGGAAAAATGGGCGATTGTCAACACCAAAGTGTGGAATAACCGGTTTTTCTGTCGCAGGTCCCGGGGCGGGGCTTACAACGTATCATTTGAAACGGAATAACC
The DNA here is from genome assembly GCA_030539335.1 of Eubacteriales bacterium. GTDB lineage: Bacteria > Bacillota > Clostridia > Oscillospirales > Butyricicoccaceae > Butyricicoccus_A. Next base: position 68,516 of record JAUNSG010000011.1, read on the forward strand.
GTGTAGCAGACGCCCCCGGATATCAGAAAATTACCTGTGCGGTAAAAAAGTTACGGTTGAACCGAGGGAGGAGCGGTGGTATTCTGTAACCAGGGAAAGCATTCCCCCTTGTGCCCGCCAATAAACTATATCTGGGGAACACCGCAGTCATTCCGGACTTGAATTGGAAAATCAGGGACAAGGAATTTGTCATGGAATTTCACAGGATACGGTTATGTTTGATTCTCTTATTTTTACGGATAAGGACCAGGCCGCGCCGGAGCATCCGATGGCGGAACTGCTTTGGGTTCGCAGTGCCCGTTCCTTTCAATTGGAACCACATGAGAGCTATTATGGTGACAAGCAGCCGGAGGAGCTGCTTGTGTTTGCACTGCAAAAAGGGGAACTGAATGTGGAATCCGACTTCCTTCACGGGATCGTGGGGAGTGGACAGGTGTTTTTTCTGCCGCAGCAGACGCGGGACTGCAGCCTGACGGCGCGTCAGGACAGCGAGGGCATCGTGTTTGCCCTGGCCGGTTCTCTTCTGGAGCGCATTTTGGGTGAGCACATCCGGGAACAGCGGCTGTACTGCCCGCATGGCCTGCCCGGTATTTTGGATGCCGCCGCGGCGCTGCAAAGCGAGGCGATGTATCCGGAGCAGAATTCCGCCCTTGCCTACCGGCTGCTGATGGAGCTGTATCGAATGGCGGAGCGGTATGAGGGAAAACCCGGTTATCCGCCGTTGGTGGAGGCGGCGATGGGGATCATCCAGGAGGAATTTGCCCAGCTCGACGGCGTTTCGGAGGTTGCCGAACGGCTTGGCGTTTCCGAGAACCATCTGATCCGGCTGTTTTCCCAGCATGTTGGGATCTCGCCGGGACGCTGCCTGAGAAAGCGGCGGATGCACTATGCCCGGGAGCTGCTCGCGCATTCGGATCTGCCGGTGTCGCTGATAGCGGAGCTGACGGGCTTTGCAGAAGCCAATTATTTTTCCAAGGTATTCCGCAGGGAAACCGGGCTGTCGCCGAGCGAGTATGCGCGCCAGTATGCGCAGACGGAGGCGATCGAACCATCTGTCCGCCGGCGAATGGACGAACTCTATTTGTAGTACCGAACGAATCTCGTGTGACAAAACTGTGCCGCGGCGCGTCTCGCGGTACGGTTTTTTTTCTTTGGTGTGCGGCGCGGGTCGGCGCTGTTTGCAGACAGGGACAATCTGTGGTAAAATAGGAAAACAAATTGAATTTGTGGAAGGGAGAAAGGACAGATGTCAATTTTAGTATTGGGCGGCGCGGGCTACATCGGTTCGCACACCGTATATGAACTGATTGACGCGGGGAAAGAGGTCGTCATCGCGGATAATCTGGAGACCGGACACATCGAGGCGGTCCATCCGAAGGCAAAATTCTATCCGGGTGACATCCGCGACCGCGCGTTTGTGGATTCGGTCTTTGAGAATGAGACGATTGAGGGCGTCATCCATTTCGCGGCCAATTCGCTGGTCGGGGAGTCCATGACCAACCCGCTCAAGTATTACGACAACAACCTGTGCGGCACCAAGGTTCTGCTGGAATCCATGGTGGCACACGGCATCGATAAGATTGTATTCTCGTCCACGGCGGCGACGTACGGCGAGCCGGAGCGCGTCCCGATTCTGGAGACCGACCGCACCGAGCCGACCAACTGCTATGGCGAGACCAAGCTCAGCATGGAAAAGATGTTCCGGTGGACGAGCGCGGCACATGGCCTGCGGTTTGTCTCCCTGCGCTACTTCAATGCCTGCGGCGCGCATGTGTCCGGCACAATCGGCGAGGCGCACAACCCGGAATCCCACCTGATTCCGCTGATTTTGCAGGTTCCGAACGGGAAGCGCGAGTTTATCTCGATCTTTGGCGACGACTACGACACCAAGGACGGCACGTGCATCCGCGACTACATCCATGTCACCGACCTGGCACAGGCGCATATCCTCGCGATGGACTATCTGATGAACGGCGGGGAGAACAACATTTTCAACCTCGGAAACGGCGTCGGCTTCACGGTCAAGGAAGTCATCGACACCGCGCGCAAGGTGACCGGTCATCCGATCCCGGCGAAGACCACCCCGCGCCGCGCGGGCGATCCGGCACAGCTCATCGCATCGAGCGAGAAGGCCCGTTCGGTGCTCGGCTGGGACCCACAGCACGCCGACCTCGAGGAGATCATTGCGACGGCGTGGAACTGGCACAAGAACCATCCAAACGGCTTTGCAACGTAAAAAAGCACACAGAAAAGAAGACCGCTGCATCATGCAGCGGTCTTTGTGTTTCTTTGTGGATTATTCTTCTGCTTTTCTTCTCAGGAAGCCGAATGCATAGGGGAAAAGTTGGGATTGCAGAGAACAGACCGGAAATGCTATAATCAAGGTGACCATAGACTTGTGGCGAGAAAACCGAAACGAAAAAAGGAGAGGTAACATGAAAAAGATCAAAGGGATCACAATGGCCGTGCTGGCAGGCGTCCTGGCGGTACTGCTGACCGCCTGTGGCTCGTCGTTCGACGCCGGAAAGTATATGCAGGCGGGGCTGGATGCCGCGATCCGCGGGGAATTTACGGATTATGTGGAGATCACAGGGATCACGGAGGAAGAAGCCGAGCAGGAATACAATGAGATTCTGGATTCGTTTACCGAGCAGATGAACGAGCTGGGGCTGTCGGACGAGCTGAATGAGAAGTACCGCACGTTCTTTGCCGATCTGCTCAAAAAGACCAAGTATGAGGTCAAGGATATCCGCAGCGGCGAAGAAAAGGGCAGCTATGATGTTGACATTGAGATTCAGCCGGTCACCGGTGTCTTTGACGGCCTGATGGATGAGCTGAATGACGTGGTGGATGAGTATATTGAGGAGATCCTCGGCAGTGGAGAGATCCCGACTGAGGAGGAGCTGACCGAATGGGCTGGCGAACAGGTATATGCCATCCTTTCGGCGAAGCTGGATGACGTATCCTATGGCGATGCGGAGACGGTTACCGTCACCATCGCAAAGGATGACAGCGGGGAATACACGGTTTCGGACGATGATCTGGGGGCCGTTGCACTCAAGCTGATTGATCTGGGCGATCTGAAGGAATACGCCGAGGACGCGTTGGAGGACGCGGCGGAATAACCGTTGGGAAACGAAGAAAAAAAGAGCACGGCCAGGATTTTCCCGGCCGTGCTTTTATCTTTTATTTTTTCTCGTCGTTCTGGTATTTTTCCGGCGTCTTGATGACCACCGTCAGCCCCGAACGATCCTGTGCTTTTTTCCGTTTGCGGCGGACGGCGCGGAGGATCAGGAACAGGACACTGAACAGGACAAGCACTGCGGCAAGGACCGTGATGATAAGAAGACGGAGGGTATCCATCGGCAGGACGGTTGCCACGGCGCTGCCGGAACCGGCAGAAACGGTTTTCTGAAGGGAGCGGGCGGAGGACTGTGCAGCGGCAAACAAACCGGTTTTCACCGGAAGTACCGTGCGGCTGAGAACCGCCGCCTCGCCCTGCATGTGCGTTGCCGCCTTGTAGGTATCCCAAGCCTCTTCCTTCAAGCCGAGGGTGAGGACCGGCGTCTCGCCGTCTTCCTCCATCGCCACGGAATAGGTGATGTCGTCGGCGCTCAGGTCGGACGGAAGGACGATGGGAAGATCGGGAAGTTCCCCGGTATCCAGATTGATCTCCAGCCCGGCGCTCTCGATCGCAGCGGTCAGCGAATCGCTATAATCCGCCGGTGTCAGCGTCAGTGGGGTGTAGTTGTCACAGCAGTAGTCCACGAGCTTTTCGGTATCGCTGTATTTGGCGCCCGGATCCATGCTGTTCATGACGACGACGATCAGGCTGCGGTCACCGCGCTCCATGTAAGCAACAAAGGTGTGGTGGGCCAGATGGGTCCAGCCGGTCTTTCCCGCGATCAGCTCTTTGTTGTAGTATTCCGAGGCCGGGAGAAGCATGTCGACCTTTGTCCAGATTTCCCACGGCTCCGTGACAACGTCGTCCACCTCAAGGGCATACTGCTTCGCCCCGGCAAACGTATAGTAGTCCGAATGCTTGCTGAGCTCATAGGAGATCAGCGCCATATCACGTGCCGAGCAGCGGTGGATTTGCTCGTCGTCCGGGTCCAGTCCGTTCGGATTGGCAAAGTGGGTGTGGGTGCAGCCCAGCTCATCGGCACGGGCATTCATCATATCCACAAACGTATCCAGATCGCCGCCGACATATTCCGCCAGAATGTTGGCGGCATCGTTGGCGGAATCCACGAGCATACAGTACATCAGATCGCGGATCGTACGCTTTTGCCCCTCCTCAAAGCCGATCAGGGTGGAGGTCGGATCGACGGCAATCAGTGCGTCATAGGTGACCTCCGCCTTATCGTCGAGGGAAATCTCCCCGGCATCGACCTTTTCCAGCACGAGCAGAGCGGTCATCTGTTTGGTGATGGAGGCCGGACGCAGCGCGCGGTTGGCGTGCTTTTGGTATAAAATCTCCCCGTTGGATGCATCGATGACGCAGGCGGATTCCGAAACCAGCTTCGGTGTCTCTGCCAGAGCCTGACTGTGTGCGCCCAGCCCGACGATGCAGCCGATCAGCAGGCACAGGGTGCAGAGTAGTTTTTTCTTCATTGTTTTGGTTCCCCCCGGATGATGGCGATTGCAAAATCAAACGATTGCACAATCTTATGTTATTTGGTACTATTATATGTGTGAACAATACCTGTCTCATCATACACCCAACCGGTAGAAAGTACAATATAAAATCGGGATAAATTTCAGGAAACCGGTAGAATAAGTGGATAAAGGATCATTTTATGAAAGCAATTTGGATTTATCTGCTGCTCGTCAACGGCATCGGTGCGGCGGTCACGGCGTGGGATAAACGCGCCGCCCGGCGCGGCGCCTGGCGGGTTGCGGAAAAGACGCTGTTTCTGTGGTGTGTCCTGGGCGGCTGTCCGGGAGTGTACCTGACGATGCGGTGTATCCATCATAAGACACGGCATAAGCGCTTTATGTGGGGCATCCCATTGATTTTTGTCCTGCAATGCGCGCTGGTGTTCCTGCTGTGGAAACGCGTTATCACCATACTGTAACGGGAGAAGAAAAGGAGAAGTATTATGCTGTTATTGAAACATGGCCTGCTGCTCGATCCGTATACACAGACCGAGTGTCAGACAGATCTTCTGATTGACGACTATGGCATTCTGGCGGAGATCGGGCCGGCCCTGTCGGCGGACTGCCCGACGGTGGATCTGGCCGGACGCACGGTTTCGCCGGGTCTGGTGGATGTGCATGTCCACTTCCGCGATCCGGGTCTGACGCACAAGGAGGATGTGATCTCGGGCGCGGCGGCGGCCGCCGCAGGCGGCTTTACGACCGTGGTCTGCATGGCGAATACCAAACCGGTGGTGGACACCGTCGAGACACTGGAGTATGTGCAGGAGAAGGCCAGGCAGGTGCCGGTCAATGTCCTGCAGGCCGCGGCGGTGACCAAGGGCCTGAAGGGCACAGAGCTGACGGATTTTGCCGCGCTGCATGCCGCCGGGGCGCCGGGCTTTACGGACGACGGCATCAATCTGACCAACCCAAAGCTCTGTCTGGAGGCCATGTGCCGCGCGAAAGATCTTGCGGTTCCGCTGTCCTTCCACGAGGAGCAGCCGGACTTTATCCTGTCGCCGGGCGTCAACTATGGCAGCGCCGCGTCGATCAAATTCGGCGTGCCGGGCGCCATGCCGTCCTCCGAGGAGTGCATGATCGCGCGTGATATCGCGCTGGCGCTGCGTTCCGGCGCCCGTGTGGCGTTCCAGCATGTCAGCTCCGCGATTTCGGTCCAGATGATCCGGGCGGGAAAACAGCTCGGCGCGGACATCCATGCCGAGGTGACGCCGCACCATTTGAGCATGACGGAAGAGGACGTGCTGGATCACGGCGTGAATGCGCGGATGAATCCGCCGCTGCGCACCGAGCATGACCGCCGGGCGCTGATTGAGGGCTTGAAGGATGGGACGATCGATATGATCGCCACCGACCATGCGCCTCACGCCGCCGAGGAAAAGAACCAGCCGTTTGCCAAGGCGCCGTCCGGCATCACCGGGCTGGAGACATCGTTCGCCGTGTGCAACACGACGCTCGTCCAGACCGGAGAGATGACCCGGCTGGAGCTGCTGCGCGTGATGAGCCGGAACCCGGCGGAGTTTTACGGCATGACCGGCAAGTCGGTCGAGGTCGGGAACCGTGCGGAGCTGATGATTGCCGACTGGGAGGCGCCTGTCGTCTTTACCCATTACCGTTCCAAATCGACCAACACCCCCTTTACCGGGCGGGAGCTGACCGGCAAGGTCTGCGCCATCGTCATGGGGGACCAGTATTACACGCAGGAATAAGGAGGAGAGAGCAGCATGGGAATTTTCGATCCGGTTTCGTATACCGTCATCCGCATTGACGGGGACTATGCCTATCTGCAAAAGGAGGACGACCCGGGCGCAGAGCTGGCACAGGTTGCGCTGGCCCGCCTGCCGGAGGGAATCGCGGACGGCAGCCGCGTACAGCGTGTCCTGACAGATTACGAGCTGTTGTAATCCGGAAACTGCCGCACCGAAGAAAGAAACACCGGTCCCAATGGACCGGTGTTTCTTTTGCTTTAAGTGCCGGACGGCAGTCCGGTTTCCCCGATAGCTGTTCCGACAAGGCCGTTTAGTGCCCGAATACTCGTCAGCTGCAGCTCGGTCGGTTCGCTTCCGAAATTACATTTTTCCACATGGACGTTGTAAACAATTACGGCCATTCCTTCCTGATATCCCCAGTTTTTTTGGATGATTTCTTTTGTGTTCCGGGAATCCTTCCGGTCGACTGTGATGCAGGGATACACCCCTTCCGGGAGGACGGACAGGTTGGAGCCGGTATTTTCTTTGGTGGCGACTTCAAGAAAAAAGCTGCACACTGTTTGCTCCGGATTCTGGTAAATCAGCAGCTGATTGGCGGGAAGGAGCGGCATCAGCGCATTTTCCTGCGCGGTTTTATACAGCTTGGCGACTTCGATTTCGATCTGTCTGCGCTCTGGAAGCTCCGGAAAGATGGTTGTCATGATAATATGCCGCCGACGGATGTGCCGCTCGTATACCGTGTTTTTGTCCCTGGGGACACGGTTCTGTTCCATATTTTGAAGGAAAAACTCGACCGAGTTCAGATTCCTCTGGATTTTCTCGATTCTCTGCTGTGCCAGCGCTTTGCCTTCGACCAATAGCTTCTGGAATTGTAAGACGCCCTGCTCGTCCAGGTATTGCGTCAGGTTCTTCAGGGGGATCCCGAGATCAATGCATAAAAGGATGGTATCCAGTGTGGGAAGCTGTTCGGCAGAGTAGTACCGGTATTTTGTTTTTTCATCGATGTATGCAGGGGCCAGCAGGCCCTTTTTCTCATAATAGCGCAGCGAATTGATGTTGATATTTCGCAGTCTGGCAAATTCGCTGATGGTAAAATACTGCATCTTTCTCGCCTCCTGTTGACTCTGTTATTATAACAGGGTTTAACATGATAGGGAACCCAAAGTTATGGAGGAATTTATCCGATGAATACAAAATCAAAAAACTATCTTCTCTTCCTGTCGGTACTTTCTGTGTTTGCCTTTGGCAACTGTATGGGAGCGATCGATGGCGCGTTATCCAAAATTGCCGTGGCGCTGGAGGTGGATCACACCGTGGCCCTGTATGTCGGAAGCATCCCGGCGCTGACCTCTGTGGCATCCAGCCTGTTCCTGGGATTTGTTGCGGGGAAAAAGCTTCCGTTTAAGGCCTGTGCCGTTTGCTGTGCGGTTTTGATGATTTTTGCGGGTACGATCCCCTTCCTGGCACAAAATTTTGCAGCAATCCTGCTTGCGAGGGGATTCTTTGGCTTGGGGCTTGGCGGGATGATGAGCCTGCAAAACCCGATCGCGACAAAGCTGATCCCGCTGGAAAGCAGGGCTGCGATCCTCGGTGTGGGGACGTGCATAGCGTTTCTGTTTCAGTGCATTTTACAGCTTGTGGGTGGGATTCTGGCGGATGTTCGTTGGAATCTGGTCTTTTTCACCCATCTGATTCTGCTGATCCCGCTTGTGGCCATGGCGTTTCTGCTTCCCAAAATGGCGCTGGACCCTCCCGAAGCAAAACAGGAGGGAACGGAAAAGCTTTCGGCGACTGTGCTTGTGATGTGCGTAATCCTGGGGGTCATTGTCATGAATCTGGCGCCGCTCCTGTTCGGCAGTGCGTTTTATGTGGCCGCCCTTTCCGACAGCGCCACGATCGCTTCCGTGATAGCCATGCTGTTTTCCATTGGATGCATGATCGGTGGCTTGCTCTATCCGACACTGTATCGCGTGCTGAAAGAGAAATGCTTCGCCGCTTTTTTGTTGATTGGTGCAATGGGCCTTCTCATCAGTGCGACGGCGACTTCCATCCCGCTGCTTGGGATCGGTTTCTTTATCGGCGGCATCAGCTTTGCCAGCACACAGACCGGAATGATGATGCTGATCGGGCTGCTCTGTCCCCCGGAGCGAGTGGCGTTTGCATCCGCCCTCATGATGGTGTTTTTAAATCTCGGGGCTTTTCTTTGCTCCAGCTGGGAAAGGATGATTGGAACGATCACAGGCGATTCCCTGTACGCACCGCTTCTGGTGGGTGCAGTGATTTTTGTCATTCTGGCCGTGATCCTGTTTGTGAGATCGCCGTTCCCGCGGGGCAGGAGGAGCGCATAATCCGGACGACGATACCATTCCGGCAGGGGCAGATCTTACCCACTTGTCCGGAAATTGAAAAAAATTACAGATAAAAGAAGAAGGATGACAAAATTGTTGTGCAACCTGGCGGAGTTGTTACGAAACTGTTTCTAATTTGTTCATGGGTTGTTCCTTCCCTTTTCATAAATTCGTGTTATAATACCACTAGATGTAAAAAAGAAGCGCGAAATTGCAACGAAAGATCGCGCTTTGGGGGGACGCACTTCGCACGAGAAAGAAAATGGAGGCAATTCATTGACAGAGAAAAAGGACTTTTGCTGCATGGTTCTGTGTGGCTATGGCTCCGGCCAGCAGGACGGACAGACACTGTGCCAGCACTTACAGAGAAACGGGATGGATGCCGTTTTGGTTCCGCCGTGCGCCGGGGAGAAGGCACGGCTGTCCCGCCGGTTTTGGATTCATACCGTCCGGATGAGATATCTGACCTTGCGCCGGCAGTACCGGCGCATCGCCGTGATCGGCCTGTCGATCGGCGGCATGATGGAATTTCATCTGGCGGAATTCCGGCCTGCGGCGGCGGTATTCATCAACTCACCGATGGGGAACAGCTCATTGCAGGAAATCCGCCGTCTGTTCCGCCGGGACCTGCAGCCGGAGCTCGGGTTCCTGCGCTCGCCGTTCGGATGCTATCAGCTCTGGCGGTTTGTGCAGGATACGCGCAGATGCCCGATTTCCGATTTGGAATGCCCGACCCTGATCATCCAGACGCGGGATGACAAGGTGAGCGATCCAAACAATGCCGAGGAGCTGTACAAGCGCCTGCGCGTCAGCAGCAAAAACCTCCGCTATTATGACAACGGAGGACACAATGTTCTGGACAGCCGCATGGATCTGTCTGTATGCAGTGACGTATTTCAGTTCTGTTCCTCCATACGCGGGGAAGCAGAGGAAAAAGAACCCGCAGAGACTCTTTCCTGAGCTGCTCTGCGGGTTTTCTATTACAGCGATCCCTTGGTGGACAGGACATCCACAATGCGCGGGTCGTGCTGGGTTGCCATATCGAGCGCCTTGGCGAACGCTTTGAACATCGCTTCCATGATGTGGTGGTTGTTCGAGCCGTAGAATACCTTGATGTGCAGGTTCATGCCGGCGGCATAGGAGATGGCATAGAAGAACTCCCGTGCCATTTCGGTGTCCATATCGCCGCAGCGGTCCGCGGTGAATTCGCCGTCAAAGACCAGATACGGGCGGCCGGACAGATCTACGGCGCAGAGCACCAATGCCTCATCCATCGGGAGGATGCAGGAGCCATAGCGGCGGATGCCCTTTTTGTCACCGACCGCCTCGCGGATCGCGGTGCCGAGGACGATGCCGGTGTCCTCTACGGTGTGATGGCAGTCGACCTCCAAATCGCCGTCCACCTTGACCTCCAGGTCAAACAGGCCGTGACGGGCGAAGCCGTCGAGCATATGATCGAAAAAACCGATGCCGGAATCTAGGGCGGCCTTTCCGGTGCCGTCGAGATTCAGATCGAGTGAAATTTTTGTTTCCTTTGTGTTGCGCTGTACGCGGCTGGTTCTGGGCATAACTGCGCGCTCCTTTCTGATAGATCGCAATTGCTAAACCAATTATAACGGGTGGAGGACGGTTTTGCAACATTTCGGAGGAAATACCATGGTGTGCCGGGAAAATGGATCTGTGCCGTCCGGTTGTTTTTCCATAGTAAAATGTTAAATTTTCTTGGAAAAAGGCCATAGCCGAAAAAATATGGTATACTGGTAACGGAATGTGAAAAGGAGAGATTCGGCATGAGCGAATGGAAAGAAAAAGTAGAGAACTATTTGCAGCAGCAGGAGGAAATCCATGCGGCTGATTTTGCGGTAAAACGAAATGTGGTGCAGTCCGGCTATGCGTTTTCCATGAGCGCGTCCTACCGGAACGATGACCCGCGCTATATGCTGGGGATCAAGGGGGCGCTGGAAAATGACAATCTGTGCAGTGAATACTGCTTTTTTGCGGACTGTGAGGAGCTGACGGCGGAAAAGCTGGACTGGTACTTCACGGCGGGCAATGAGATCCGGGATGCGCTGACCGAACAGGGACAGTCAGGACATCAGTTCACGATGATCGGGCTGGTGCTGTGCACCGAGAATTTCCCGAAAAACCTGCACCGCAAGGTGCGCCGCCATTCGGACATCAAGCGGTATAAAAAGACCGGAACCGGCTGGAGTGAGGTGCGCATCTGCGTGGTCGACCTGGCGGACGGGATGATCTATGCCAACGCGGACGGCGACGCGCTCAAGCGCCGGCTGACGCAGGGTGTCCCGCAGCAGAAGCCGAGCCTTTGGGCGAAGCTGCTCGGACGGGCGTAACCCATGCTTCGGGCATGACCACAGAAGAAGCAGCCGCAAAAATGGACGCTTCGGTGGAAGATTTGACAAAGCGGTTGAACGGCGGGAAGAACTAGAACGACAAGGGGGAAAGCAAATGGGCATTGGATTTGATATCGGCTTTGGCGTATTTGAGGTTCTGTTTGTCGTTGTCTTTGTGATTGTCCTTGGGACGTTCCTTGTGACGGCGGTAAAGGGAATTGGCACATGGAACAAAAACAACCATTCCCCGCGGCTCACGGTTTCGGCGGTGGTCGTGACGAAACGCACGGAGGTCTCGCACATGACCCATGCCAATGCGGGCGATCCGACCGGCGCCCATGGATTCCACACGACCTCTTCGTCGCGGTATTTCGTGACCTTTGAGGTGGAAAGCGGGGACCGGATGGAATTTTCCATCGACGGTGCCGAGTACGGCATGCTGGCGGAAGGGGACAGAGGGTATCTGTCCTTTCAGGGGACGCGGTATCTGTCGTTTGAACGGGGAAACAAAGACGGGTGAGCGGAAACCACTTGTAACAGCGTGAGAAGGAGGCGGATGGGTTGTACCGTGCATCCAGACCGTCTGCCCGATAATTTCATAGACAAACAAAGCCTGCTGGGCAAACCCAGCAGGCTTTTTGTATGGTCAAAACAACTTATTTTTCCTGCAAGCGGACGCGGACGGAGTTTTCGTGTGCCATCAGGCCCTCCTCATGCGCCAGACGGGTGCAGGTATCCGCCAGATTGCGGCAGCCCTCGCGGGAGATGTGCTGGGTGAAGGAGGCTTTGAGGAAGGTACCGACCCAGACGCCGTTGGAATACTTGGCGGTTGCCATGGTCGGCAGGGTGTGATTGGTGCCGGAGCAGTAGTCGCCGAATGCAACCGGGGTGTATTCCCCGATGAACAGCGAACCGAAGTTGGTCAGGCGGGATGCAACCGATTCCGCGTTGTGGGTGTGTACCTCCAGATGCTCCGGAGCGATGTCGTTGGTGAGTGCAATCGCCTCGTCCATGCTGTCGGCAATCAGGATCATGCCGTTGTCATTCCAGGACTGCATCGCGGTCTCTCCGGTAGAGAGCGTCGGCGCCATCTTTTCCAGGGAATCCAGCACCTTCTGGGCGAATTCCGGCGAGGTGGTGACCAGCGTGCTGCGCGCATTCAGATCGTGCTCACTTTGGGCGAGCAGGTCTGCGGCGGTAAAGTCCGGATTGGCCTGTCCGTCCGCCAGAACCAGAACCTCACTCGGTCCGGCCAGGCTGTCGATGCCGACCGAGCCCATGACCTGACGCTTGGCCTCTACCACAAAGCGGTTGCCCGGACCGGCGATCAAATCGACCTTTTTGACGGTTTCCGTGCCATAGGCCATCGCCGCGATCGCCTGTGCGCCGCCGGTGCAGTAGATTTCATCGACACCGGCGATATCCATCGCCACGAGCACCGCCGGATGGATCGTGTCATAGCCCTTGGACACCGGGCTGCATGCGACGACGGTCTTGACCCCGGCGACCTTGGCGGGGATTGCGAGCATGAGCGCCGAGCTGGGCAGTGGATAGCGGCCGGCAGGGACATATGCACCGACGGTTTCCACCGGGATCAGACGATGGCCCAGAGTGACGCCCGGCACCGGTGTCGCCGTGGTCAGTGGGCGGATGCATTCGAGCTGCTTTTCCGCGAAGAAACGGATCTGTGCAGCGGCGGCGCGGATGGCATCGACGGTTTCCGGTGCAACCTGCGTATAAGCCGCATGGATCTGTTCGTCCGAGATGCGCACGGTGTCCATTTCCACGTTATCAAACTTTTTGGTCAGGGCGAGAAGCTCCTTATCGCCCTTTTCACATACGCTGCGGATGATCTCCGCGACGAGATCGGTTGTGGCCTGATCGCGCTCATAGGTCTTGCGCGGCGCGTCCTTCATCAAATACATGGGATAGGCTCCTTTTTTTGAGTTATCAGAATGTCAGTTTCCATCATAGGCTTACAGTTGCCTTTATTATAATGCGGATCGAAGGGGGTTGTCAATGTTGCGCGGTTTCGGGACAGAGAACGCAAAGCGGGAGTGGGCCTCCCGCCCACTCCCGGTCCGTTTGTCTGCTTACCGTGCGACCTTCGTCAGGAACGCCTGGGTCCGCGGATTCTGCGGGTTGTCCAAAACATCCTCCGGACGGCCCTGCTCGACGATGTATCCATCCGCCATGAAAATCACGCGGTCGGACACCGCCTTGGCGAAGTCGATCTCATGGGTGACAATGACCATGGTCATCTTCTCCTCGGCCAGTTGGCGCAGGATCTTGAGGACCTCGGTCGTCAGCTCCGGATCGAGCGCGGACGTCGGTTCATCAAAGAACAGCATTTTCGGATTCATCGCCAGGGCACGGGCGATAGCGACGCGCTGCTGTTGTCCGCCGGAGAGCTGGCAGGGATAATTGTCCGCCTTTTCGGCCAGACCGACGTCATTCAGCAGCTTTTTTGCCTCAGCGATGACCTCGTTCCTGCCGCGCTTCTGGATGTGGATCGGCGCATCGATCAGGTTTTTCAGGACGGAGTAATGCGGGAACAGATTGAAGTTCTGGAAGACCAGTCCGTAAAAGCTCTTGAGCTGGGCCAGCTTGCGTTTGTCGGCATAGACGCCGTTTTTTACCGCGGCATCGCCGCCGTAAATCAGATCGCCGCCGTCCATGGTTTCCAGCATGGTGGCACAGCGCAGCAGGGTGGATTTGCCCGAACCGGAAGGGCCGATGATCGAGACGACCTCGCCCTCTGCCACAGACATGGAGATGTCGTGCAGGACATGCAGATCGCCAAAGCTCTTTTTCAAATGGTTGATTTCCAACAGTTTCATTGCAGCACCCCTCCTTACTGATAGTACGCCAGCTTGCGCTCGACGGCATTCATCGCAAAGGCGACGAGGTAATTAAAGACATAGTAGAACAGGCCGGCGACAAACAGCGGGGCAATCGAAGCCTGTGCCGCTGCAACCTGCTTGGCGAGCGTGAACATCTCGGCATAGGCAAGAACGAATGCCAGAGAGGTGTCCTTGGTCAGTGTGATGATCTCGTTGGTCACCGGAGGCAGGACACGCTTTGCCATCTGCGGGAAAATGATCTTGCAGAAGGTCTGTGCACGGCTGTAGCCCAGTACCGCCGCGGCCTCATACTGTCCGACCGGAATGGATTGGATGCCGGCGCGGTAGATTTCTGCGAAATAGGCGGCATAGTTGATGGAGAAGCCGACGATAGCAGCCCAAAATCTCCAGGTGTTGGATACGGCGACACCAAATACATAATACGGTCCGAAGAATACCACGACGAGCTGGAGCATCAGCGGCGTGCCGCGCAGGACGGAGATGATAAAGTTGACCACAATCGCGAGCGGACGGAGTTTCGACATGCGTCCGAAGCAGATCAGCAGGCCGAGCGGCATGGAAAAAATCAGGGTCAGGATGAACAGCAGGAGAGATGCACCGATACCGGGGACAATCTGCTGTACGACGGACAGGATATAAGCCATTCTGTTTCCTTCTTTCTCTCTTTCGATTCTACTCTCTGAAAAACGAGCAAAGCGGCGGAAACTGGAACTGCTCCGCCGCTCTGTTTCATTGCATTACTTTGTTATTCTGCGCCGTAGCACCAGGTATCTGCCAGATAGCTGTACGCACCGTCGTCCATCTCGGACCACTTGGCAATGATTTCATCAATCGTGCCGTCTTCCGTCAGTGCCTTCAGCGCGGCCTCAACCTGCTCGCACAGCTCGGTGTTGCCCTTCTTAAAGCCGATGCCGTACTGCTCCGAGGAAATTTCCTCGTCGAGAATGAAGAAGTCACCGCCGCGGCTTGCGACCTGGTAATTTGCTACGCCGACATCCAGTGCGATGGCATCGACGGCGCCGGCCTCCAGATCCATGAACGCCGTGTTGTAGTCCGCGACCTGGATGAGCTGGCTCAGAGAAGCGGTGATCTTCTGACCGACCTCGGTCGCGTCCTCACCCTCCAGCGCAGCCAGTGCGGAGGAATCCTTCTGCGTGTCCATGACCTTGCCGGCCAGATCGTCAATGGTCTTGATGCCGGAATCTCCCTTGACAATCACAACCTGCGAGTTGTCGATGTACGGAGCGGACCAGGTATACTCCTCCTCGCGGCCTGTCATCGTAAAGCCGTTCCAGATGCAGTCGATGGAACCGGAATCCAGCTCCATGTCCTTGGAATCCCAATCGATCGGCTGCTTCTTCAGCTCCCAGCCGTAGTAATCACAGACCGCCTGTGCCAGATCGAGGTCCAGACCAGTGTAGTCATTCGTCTCTTCGTCCAGATAGCCATACGGCGGGAATTCCGCATCAAAGCCGACGATGAGCTGTGTACGTTCTCCTGCTGCGGCGCCGGAGCCCTGCGCTGCCGAAGCGCTGGCAGAACCGGAAGCAGCCGTGCCTTCCGTCGATGCGCCGGAGCCGCAGGCAACCAGCGTCATTGCCATAGCCAGAGCCAACAGCAAAGCGGTAATCTTCTTCATATTATTATCTCCTTACGTTTTGTTTTGCATCAGATTTGGTGATGCAGTGAAATAGTCCGTTACTATAGTAACTCTTTAGTACACTAAAGTCAAGGGCTTTGCCCTGATTTTTCCTCTTTTTCTGCCTGTGCGGAGCAAAGGGCTGCATTTGGGTTGCCGCACGGGAGGCGGACATGGTATACTAAACAAAGAGAGTGATTCCTGCATTGACGGGAACAAAAGAAGAGTGAAAGGGAGGAAAATGACATGGAAATTCAAATTTGCGGTGCACCGTGCTGCTGGGGTGTGGACGACCCGAAAAATCCATATCTGCCGCCCTGGACCCGTGTGTTGAGCGAGGCGGGTCAGGCGGGCTACCGGGCGATTGAGCTGGGACCGTATGGCTATCTTCCGCTGGATCTGGAGACGGTGACGGCGGAAATGAACAAAAACGGTCTGGCCATGGTTGCCGGAACGATCTTTGAGGATCTGGTGGATGTCAACCACCGTCCCTATCTGATGGAGGAGACGGACAACATCTGTTCCTTGATTACCAAGCTGCCGCAGCTTCCGACGCTGGACAAGCAGAAGTTCCCGGCGCCGTTCCTCGTCGTCATCGACTGGGGACATGACGAGCGCGATTACAATGCCGGACATCCCGACCGCGCCCCGCGCCTGTCGCAGGAGGACTGGGACAATATGATGGAGACCATCCGCAGGATCGCCGAGCGGGCCAAGACCTATGGTGTCCGCACAGTCATCCATCCCCACGCGGGCGGATACATTGAGTTCGAGGATGAAATCCGCAAGGTGGTGGAGGATATCCCCTATGAGACGGCTGGTCTGTGTCTGGATACCGGCCATCTGTATTACTCCAGGATGGACCCGGAATCGTTCCTGCGCGAATTTGCGGGCCGCACCGATTACATCCACTTCAAGGATATCAATAAGGACGTATACGAAAAGGTGCTCGGGATGCACATCCGCTTCTTTGAGGGCTGTGGCATCGGTTCGATGTGCCCGATCGGGCGCGGCTGTCTGGACTATCCGGCGATCCGCAATTGCCTGGAGGAGATCGGCTATGGCGGATACATTACCATCGAGCAGGAGCGCGACCCGCGCAATGTCGATGGCAGCCTGGAGGATGTCAAGAGCAGTGTCGATTATCTCAAGAGTGTGGGTTATCTCATCTGATTTGGATGACAAAAAGACCAGCGGTGGATTTGCTCTGCCGCTGGTTTTCGATTGCGGGAAAGTTTGGTATACTGGAATGACCGGGGCAGACAAATCCATAGAAGTTGGCCTCGCCTATCTTCATAAATTCGTAAGAAATACCCCATCCCATTTGTAAGATTTCCCTGTTAATCTAAAAACACAGGAAGAGGAGGAAAACCCATGACATACCGGATTTTGGTTTGTGACGACGACCCATCGATTGCAGAGGCAATTGCGATTTACCTTCGCGCGGAGGGCTATGACGCGGTACTGGCGCATGACGGCATAGAGGCGCTGCAGATTTGCCGCATGCAGGACATCCATCTGATCATTATGGATATCATGATGCCCAAGCTGGACGGCGTACAGGCGACCCAGCGTTTGCGCGAGACGCGCAATGTCCCAATTATCATGCTCTCTGCCAAGGGGGAGGACATCGACAAGATCCAGGGTTTGACGGCGGGGGCGGATGATTACGTCACCAAGCCGTTTTCTCCGCCGGAGCTGATGGCGCGGGTACGCTCCCAGCTTCGCCGTTACACCGCGCTTGGGGGACTTCCGAGGGAGGAAGAAGCGCAGGTGTACCGTACGGGCGCACTGGTCATCGATGACTGTGCCAAGACGGTCAGCGTAGACGGCGAGGAAATCCGTGTCACACCGGTGGAATACGGCATCCTCTGCTTCCTGACAAAAAACGCGGGACAGGTCTTTTCCATCCCGCAGATCTACGAGGCGGTGTGGAATGAACCGTCCTACCGTTCGGAAAATACCGTTGCGGTTCACATCCGACGCATTCGGGAGAAAATTGAAATCAACCCGAAGGAGCCAAAATATTTAAAGGTGGTGTGGGGAATTGGCTACAAAATGGAAAAGATTCACGAGAAACAGCTTGACTAAGGGGGTGGCCTTTGTCCTGGCGGTGCTGCTGTCCGGCGGGATCGTCTGGTCGGCGGGGATGCTGGCGCTCAAGCTGAGCGTCGACGGCTTTGCGCCGGATATCCTGTTCGACAAAAACCAGTGGATGTGGCAGTCCATGGAAGAGGAGCATTTGCGTGCGGCGATCCTGTACGATGATATGCGGGCCAATCGCTCGGAGGAGAACATCCGTGCGGGTAAGACGGTATCCGATCAGGAGATTATCAATGCACTGTATGAGGATTATCTGAACGACGACGATTACAGCGACAATGCCACGCAGGACAAGGAAGAGCGCTTGACGGATAAAAAGCTGGAAAATCTGAGCGATGAGATTCAAAACGCGGTCTATGATATGTATGGGGAGTATAACACAGACGAGATAGCATTGTTCACCGCATGGCTCAAAGAAAACCGGATTGGGTATACAATTGAAAAGATGATCCTGACGCAGGCGGCATGGGAGGAATGGTCCGACAGCCAGAGTGAGCTGAATCGGTCCGGAAATTATCTCTACTACGCGGAGAGCAGGGACAACGGCTTTGTGTCGACCAATCTGGAGGAAAGCCGCGCTGACGCGATCGATAAGATAAAAAGCTGTCCGCTGGTGTATCAGTATGATGTGGAAGCCGATACCTTTTCGTTTGCCTACGATGACAGCATCGCGAAGATGGCGAAGCAATATGCCTTCAGCAACTCGTTCGCCGATGTCTACGAGGATAATTATGCAACCAGTGAAGTCAGCTTTGATTGGGGATATTATAATACGGGAGTGGTGGACAGCTCGGCAAGCAATGCCATGCCGTCGGATGCGGTCATTTTGATTGGCATCACACAGGAGGCGCTGGACAGTCATATGAACACGATTGACGGCGCCTACCGATGGGGATGGAGTATGGTCTGGGTGATGGGGATCTGCACGATCCTTCTGCTTCTGTGCTGTGTCATTCTGTGTTCCGGCGCGGGACGGCGGTCGCTGGATGCCCCGGCGGAGCGCATCCGCTTTGACCGCATCTGGACCGAGGTACAGGTGCTCTTTGTCGGGTTTGTGCTTGTCTTTGGCGCGGAGATTGCATTCCTGCTGTTCAAAAACATTGTGCAGAGCAGTGTCGCCGGCGCCGCATGGTTTGTGTTGCCCGCCGGTGTGGCCTGTGTGGTAGCGGCGCTGTGCCTGCCGTGTCTGATGTCGCAGGCGCGCCGGGTCAAAACCAGGAGCTTCTGGGAAGGCTTTGTCTGCTTCCGTGCGATCCGCTGGCTCGTCCGTCAGTGGAAGCAGGGGCCGCGCTATATGCGCGTGATTTCGCTGGCGATCCTCGTGCCGCTGGCGTGTGCGCCGTGGGTTACGATCCCGTTTGTCATCGCGGCGCTGCTGTATTTTGGTGTGCGGCAGACTAAGGATCTGGAAGCGGTGATGGATGGTGCGCACCGCATCCGGGAAGGGGAAACCGGCCTGCACATCGAGGTCAAGTACAGCCGCGATCTTTCGCAGCTGGCAGACGACATCAACGGCATTTCGGACGGCCTGCACAGCGCGGTAGATACCGCAGTCAAATCCGAACGGCTGAAATCCGAATTGATTTCCAATGTATCGCACGATTTGAAGACACCGCTGACCGGCATTGTGACCTATGTCGATCTGATGAAGCAGCTTGAGCCGGACGATCCGAAGATGCAGGAATATCTGGCGACGGTTGTCCAAAAGACCCAGCGGCTGAGTACGCTGATCAACGATCTGCTCGAAGCGTCCAAGGCATCGAGCGGCGCGATGAAGCTGGAACTGACGCGGGTGGATTTTGAGGCGCTGTTTGCACAGGCCTGCGGGGAGATGCAGCCCAAGCTGGATGCGGCCGGATTGGATATCCGGAGCCGGACGCATGGCCGCACCGATGTGTGTGCCGATGGCCGTCTGCTGTGGCGGGTGCTGGACAATCTGCTGTCCAACTGTGCGCGCTATGCCGCACCGGACAGCCGCGTCTATACCGAACTGCGCGAGAAGGATGGCTTCTGTGTGTTCACGATCAAAAACATTTCGGCAAGTGAGCTGAACATCCCCGCAGATGAGCTGATGGAACGGTTCACACGCGGCGACCGCGCCCGCCACACCGAGGGCAGCGGATTGGGATTGTCCATTGCAAGAAGCCTGACGGAACGGATGCACGGCAGATTCTGCCTGACGGTGGACGGTGACCTGTTCAAGGCCGAGGTCGCCATCCCGCTGTGGGATGACGTGTGGGAAAAGACCAAACCGCTCGGCGCGGATTTTAATCCAGACGCCACACAAAGGCTGAACGAAACCAAATAAAAAGGAACCCCTGGAATTGTTCCAGGGGTTCCTTTTGTGGCGTTTGCATGCAGCGTGCAGATATCTTTCATACACTGGGAAGGCTGACGAAAACCTATCCAGTTTGCCTCCGGCGGGACAAGGGGAATCAATAGCAATCCCCCTTGTCAATCCCGTG
>JAUNSG010000023.1 GCA_030539335.1 Eubacteriales bacterium
CGGAGCACCTGCTTTCCGAAAGCATCGGCAACTTCCCCCATTTCTCTCGGAATCGATGCATATTCGCCCGTCAGCTCCGCGTGGTCTCCGCCGGTGTCGATGATGCACAGCGAGTGTTCGCTGGAGCGCATGTCGTACGGGATGCGATGGACGACCGGTTCGGTTTCGTCGCGGAAATCGATCGCAACGATGCCGCCAACGGAGGACGCCATCTGATCCATCAGGCCGCATGGCTTGCCAAAGTAGATGTTTTCCGCGTACTGCCCGATCTTGGCGATATCAATCGCGGTCAGCGCCCCTCCACAGAAGAACTGATTGACAATGACGCCAATCATGGTCTCATACGCCGCAGAGGAAGACAATCCGGAACCGCTCAGCACATTGCTGGTCATGAATGCGTCAAAGCCATGGACTTCGAAGCCGCGCTTGTGTGCCGCGGCAGCGACACCGCGGATGAGAGCAGCCGTCCGATTGGTTTCCTCCGGATGCGGGGTCAGGTCGGTCAGATCGACCTCATCCATCGGATAGCCCTCGGACTGGATACGGATGACCATGCTGTCATTGGGGGAGGCACAGGATACGATGTCCAGATTGACGCTGGCAGCCAGTACATTTCCGTGCTGGTGGTCCGTATGGTTTCCGCCAAGTTCCGTGCGTCCCGGTGCGCTGAACAGCTCAATTTCATCGGAGCGCCCGAATGCCGTACGGTATCCATCGATGACATGAAGCATGCGGTTGCGGTATTCGTTTCGGGCTTCCTGATCGCAGCCGTAGACCTTTTCGATGGTATCATCCATACCTCCGGTACGTAAAGTTAGTTCTGCTTGTTCTAAAAGAATCAAGATCGTTCACCTCATTTTCATCAGGTAGATTTTAGGAAGGTTTTGTGTTACACTATGAGTAATCTATTGTTTGGAATTTATGGGAGGGATGTTCGATGGAAGAATCATATGTACGAACGTTGGAAGACCATAAATGGAAGTTTCAAGAACTGTATTTATGCTTCTGTGGATATTCCATCTGTCAGCCCAAACACAGCTTTGGCCCGGCGGTCCGACCCAATTATATTCTTCATTATGTCCTGGAGGGAAAGGGCCGGTATAAGGTCGATGGTCGTACCTATGCGTTGGAAAAAACACAGGGATTCTTAATTGAACCCAATGTGATGACATTTTATGAAGCGGACGATACGGACCCATGGACATACCTCTGGATTGGCTTTCATGGAAGCCGGGCGAAAGAGTTTTTAGAAGAGATGGGACTCACCCAACGGATGCCGACGTTCCGTGTAGGATGTGGTGAGCAGCTGCTGGATATTGTAAAATCGATGCTGCAGTGTGAATCCGATGGATTGCAGCAGACCTTTGAATTGCAGGCGCAGCTCCATCGCTTTTTTGCGAGCCTGGCACAGGAATTGTCACGGAAAGAGGAAGTATTTCATCCGGAGCAGCGCAATTATTATGTGCGGACCGCAGTGGAATTCATCCAGGAGAATTATGCGGAAAACATCCGGGTGAGCGATATTGCCGCATATGTCGGCATCAGCCGGAACTATCTGGCAACGCTGTTTCAGACTTTTCTGAATACGACGCCGAATGAATATCTGGCCAATTTCCGTCTGACCTGTGCAAAAGAGCAGCTCACGATCACCGACTTGCCGATCGGCGCGATTGCCAGTCGGTGCGGTTATCGTGACCCTCTGGTGTTTTCCAAAGCATTTAAGCTCAAAACAGGGATGACACCGACGCAGTACCGGAAAACCGACCGTGCGATACAGCGGATCAGCGTGGAACAGATGCGTCAGAAAAAAGATTTGTGATGGTCAGAGACCGGCACAGCATGCTGTGCCGGTTTCTGCATGTCAGAAAGACGTTATTCCGCGTGAAGGACGAAGATGCGTGAGTCAAAGTCAATGCTCTTCCGGTAGTTCGGAGACTGTTCTCCCGCAGCGCCATCGGTTGTAATCAGTCCGAGATTCATCAGCTCATCGCCGTAATGGCTGGAGGTGCCGTCCACACAATACGCTGCGTCCGGGTCCAGACCGCACAGCTTGACGCGGTGATACGGGCCGTTGACTTCGTTGAGGATTTTGTAGTAGCCGACCAATGCGGTTTTCTTATCCTCACTGACCACCATCCAGGCCGCAAAGTTTGTGTTTTCAAAGGGGCTGATCAGGCGGTAGAAGGTGCCGAACTGAATCACCTCGCGATAGTCCTTCATGAACTGAATCTGCTGACGGACTTTTTCGCGCTCCTCTTCGGTGAGCTTGTTGAGATCCAGTTCATAGCCGAATGTGCCGAAGTGCGCGACATTGGCGCGGGTCTCGATCGGTGTCGTACGGTATACCTGATGGTTGGGAGACACCGAGACATGTGCGCCGATGCTGCTGATGGGGTAGCACATCGAGGTGCCATACTGAATTTTAAGGCGTTCAATCGCGTCCGAGTCGTCGCTGGCCCAGCCCTGCGGTGCATAGTAGAGCAGGCCGGGATCGAAGCGTCCGCCGCCGGAGGCGCACGACTCAAACAGAACGTGAGGGAAATCGGTGGTCAGGCGGTCATACAACTGATAGACGCCCAGGATGTATCGATGGAACAGCTCGCCCTGACGGTCAGCCGGCAGGGAAGCGGAAAAGGCTTCGGTAATGCAGCGGTTCATATCCCACTTGATGTAGGAGATCTTTGCTTCCCGGAGAAGCGTTGCCATCCTATCGTAGATGGCATCGACGACCTCCTGGCGGGAATAATCCAGAACAAATTGGTTGCGGCCATGGGAGGCGCGGCGGCTTGGAGTGCAGATGCGCCAGTCCGGATGGGCACGGAACAGATCGGAGTCCTTGTTGACCATTTCCGGCTCAAACCAGAGGCCGAACTTCATCCCGAGCGCGTCGATGCGCTCCGCCAGACCGGCGATGCCATTCGGCAGACGGTCTTTGTTTGCAAACCAGTCGCCCAGACCGGCGCATTCGCCGCAGCGGGCGCCGAACCATCCGTCGTCCAGAACAAACAGCTCCACGCCGTCGTTCTTGGCCGCCTGTGCAATGCTGACCAGCTTGTCCTCGGTGAAGTCAAAATAGGTTGCTTCCCAGTTGTTGATCAGGATTGGACGTGGGCGGTCGCGCCAGTAGCCGCGCGCAAGACGCTTCTGGTACAGCTTGTGGAAGGTCTGGCTCATGGCGTTCAAGCCATCGGTGGAATAAACCATGACCGCCTCCGGTGTCTGGAAGCTCTCACCCGGCTCCAGTTTCCAGTCGAACTGGAACGGATTGATGCCCATGGTCAAACGGGTCGTGCCCCAGGTATCCACCTCGGCCTGTGCCAGGAAATTGCCGGAATAGACGAGGCTGAAGCCGATGGCCTCACCGGAGAATTCCGTGGTTTCCGGACGCTTCAGGATGACAAATGGATTGTGATTGTGCGATGAGGTTCCGCGTGTCGACTCAACGCTTTGGATACCGGCCTCCAGCCGGCGCACCTTCTGATGCCGTTCGCGGGACCAGGCGCCGGAAAAGTGGACAAACTCATAGTTCGAATCCGGAAGATCCAGACTCAGGCTCATGGCCGTGGTCAGATGGAGATCCAGGTTACCCTTGTTTGTGAAACATGCGCTGCGTGCGATAACCGGAGCGGCGGCAAATAGGGTATAATGCAGATCCAGTTCGGTACCAATCAGCTCATCACGCAGATGGAAGGTCAGGGTCTGCGCTTCGTGCTCCTCCTCGGTGTACGTTGCAGGCAGATCCTTGAGCGCTGGTTTTCCGGCGGAAATGGAGTGGGAAACATACGTAAAGTTGGTGATACGGCTCCCGTTTGGCTGCACAATCTCCAGGGCAGGATGCTTGAAGTCTGTGGTGCCATAAGAGGGATATTCCTGCTTTATGTGATCGAGTGAGAACTCCTTGTTCCCTTCGAAGACATAGGCAGTCATTGGACGGTAGTGCATCTCAATGAGATGATCAAAATTCTCACGATCACGGATTGCCTTGCCAAAATACAGTTGCCCGAGCTGATCATTCGGCAATATCTTTATGATATAGCTGATGCTGTCGTTCTGTAAATGGAACGTGCGGCTGGACGCATGATACGAAATTTGCATGGTATCGCCTCTTTCTGATGGGATTTTGATTCTGGGGAAGGGCAGATGCCCCTCCCAGGATCAGAGGATAAGTGGATCGAAACAGTGAGGGACGGATTACTCCGCCGTATTTGCTGCGTGCATGGTGTTGACCTGCTTGGTCAGTTCCACCAGCTTTTCGCCCTTGAGCTTGTAGATGCACTTGAAGATCAAGAAGCTGAGGACACACAGAATGATCGGGATGGCGAACATCAGGACACGGATGCCCAGGATGGTGCCGGCGGCCTGGTGGCCGGCCATGCTTGCATTGTAGCCGACGAGGGTCAGACCAACGCCGGAGAGCAGACCGGTGACAGCCTGCGCTGCCTTCATCAGGAAGGTCTGTGCAGAGCAGGTGATGGCTTCGTTGCGCTTGCCGAACTTGACTTCGCCGTAGTCGATAACGTCGGCGATGCAGCAGGTGGTAGTACCCAGGGACAGGCCGGAACCGAAGAACAGGAAGGCACAGCAGGCAATGACCGCACCATAGCTGGTCGGGCAAATATAGCCGCAGATTGCCAGCGCAACCATGGAAAGGATCGGAAGGCCGCAGGCCAGGAAATAAACCTTTTCACGGCTGATCTTGCGGGCGATCGTCGGGAACAGGAACAGGCCGATCATCTCGAAGATGATGGTGAAGCCGAAGACGGAATACAGGTCGGCGGCCAGGCAAACTTCCTTGAAGTAGTAGACCGAGAACGCCTTGAGCAGCTGGGTTGCCAGATTGAAGGTCAGCAGCAGGCCGATGAACGCGACGAGCTGATCGTTCTTGATGATGATTGCAAAGGTTTCCTTTAAGCCGGTTTTTTCCGCGGCAGCGGCACCGGTGGTCGGCTTTTCTTTTACGTTCAGAACGGTGATACCGATGCAGACGATGAACAGGACAACGATGCAAATAGCGGCAACGGTGAAGCCTGTCTCGGAAATATTCAGGAAGGAACCGTCCGCCTGCTCCTGCATAACGGTGGTGTCGCCAAACTTGTTGTTGAAGAAGTTGATGAAGCGCAGACCGAAGGTGCAGACGATGAAGCCGCCGAAGGAAGCGAAGATACGCGGGATAACCGAGATGCTTTCGCGCTCATGCGGGTTGGAAGACAGGTTCGGCAGCCAGGACCAGTACGGAACGTCCATGACGGTGTAGGTCATACCGTAGAGGATGTACATAACGGATACGTAGATGTACATTGTGGTAGAGCCCTTTTCAATACCCAGGGTGGTAAACAACAGAATAAAGAAGACGGAATTGATAAGAGTACCGATGGAAAGCCAGATACGGAACTTACCGAATCTTGTACGGGTGTTGTCACAGATCATACCCATCATTGGGTCGTTGACAGCGTCCCAAACACGTGCTGCGAAGAACAGAGTGCCGACAAACGCAGGATTCAGACCGAGGGTATCGGTAAAGTACAGCATCAGGAAGGCGCCGACGAGATTACAAATAGCGTCCTTGCCGATTGCACCAATGCCAAAAGCATACTTTTGTCTTGCGGGCAATCTTGCGGTATTCGTTTCATTTGCCATGATTCATATACCTCCATATTGATGAACTTTTGAATGCGATCAAAGGAACTTCGTGCACGTAACCCCTTGTTTATGTTACTGATTATAAGACATTCGCCTGGAAGAAAACAGCGCGTTTTGCACCAATTAACAGTCAAAACGTTAACGCGATTGAAAAAAGATTTTGACGAT
Source organism: Eubacteriales bacterium (assembly GCA_030539335.1). Taxonomy (GTDB): domain Bacteria; phylum Bacillota; class Clostridia; order Oscillospirales; family Butyricicoccaceae; genus Butyricicoccus_A. The sequence continues at coordinate 5,809 of JAUNSG010000023.1, forward strand.
TTTCACTGATTTTTATAATTTTAGTAAATTTTACTGGATTTAATCATGGTTTTACCTGCATATTCGGAAGATCACTTGTCGAAAATGACCGGAAGGATCGGATGTGTGATGGTTTGACGGTAAAAAGGAACAAATACAGTTTACCTGATTTTGGCGGAAGCGATTTTGAGGAGATTATCCATTGCTTTCGTCGGAGATTTGGCATATACTATGCGCGTAAACAAAAAAAGCGCGCGCATTCATTCACCGATTTGCTCTGCAAAGGAGGCTAATTATTATGAACAAGAATACGTGGAATGAGATTCGTACCCTGTGCATGTGCAGCACGATGCTGACCACTGGCATGACCAAGAACCGGGCAGCAACCGACAGCATTCGTGGCCTGCGCAGCGGCAGAGCCTGACGGCATCCTTGTGATTCAAAAAGACCCGCTTGTCCTCTCCGGTTGAGAGACAGGCGGGCTTTGTTTGTTTGGAAGCGGTTTGCATGGCGCACCGGAACGTGTTACAATGATTGCAATAGACAGAAAGGAAAAGGGCGAAATGAGATGAAGGTCGTTCGGGCGATGGAAACCTGGCAACAGGCAGGTGCGTATTATGTACGCATTCAGGCGATGGCAAAACAGCATCATATTACGCTGCGGCAGGAATTTGATGAGCATGATACACCGGAAACACAATATATTGTTCTGTTGGATGACGAGTTTCCGGTTGCTACGAGTCGGTTGTATGAACTGGATCGACAGCGTGTCATGTTGGGACGTGTTGTGGTGTTGCCGGAATATCGGGGCCGCGGATTGGGGAACCTCGTTGTGAAAGAGGCGGAAAAATGGGCTTCGGAACAGGGCTATCAGAAGGTTATGCTGGAAAGCCGGGATGTAGCGGTAGGATTTTATGAAAAGCTGGGATATACGGCAAATTTTGACCAGATGATCCATGGAGATACCTTCACCTGTGTTCCGATGGAAAAAGATCTTCGGTGATTGATGTGTAAGTGCGGACGTCCGTCGGCAGTGATGGAGAGGGGAACGATGGGAAGAAATACGATGAAAAAAAGAAATCTATGCGGTGTGGTATGTTTCCTTGCGATTCTGCTTGGAGGCTGTGCATCCGGCGATGAAACGTCGTCATTGGAAAATATGGAGTTGATAGGTGAGGATGAAATATCCCCCAATGAGGACTACATAGAGGATGAGGCGGACAAGGTTCTCTACTCTGTTCAGGTGTATCAGGAGGAGAACAACGCAGTGATTGTAAATGCGACATCGAATTCTGCGTTTTTTGACGATCTGCAATATGAGGTCACTTGCCATGAGAAACTCTCGGCGTCGGATGTAGACATTGTATGGACGACGCTGATGGGAAGTACAGAATCGACGGAAGAAGACCAGTTGGCCGTTGCAACGATATCCCTTTCCTTGAATGGAGAGGTATTCAGCGAACGGAAAATAAATTTCTTCCACAAAGGAATAGAGATTGTGACGGAAACAATCGATCAAAATAAAAAATGAAGAACGACAAATACCCCCTGATGTAGGAAAAGAGAAGTACTACATTAGGGGGTAACTCTTTCAAAATGGGAGACAGGCGGTCTCAGGAGGCGGAACCTTCGGTGGTGGCGTCCTCACAAATCTGCTTTCCGGTGTGATCCATATAGTAATTGTCGGTATAAATCAGTTCACTGACCGGCAGGAAAGAGAATCCCTGTTCCATCAGTCCGTCAATCACGCCGGGAAGTGCTTCTGGTGTGTTGGTGGCAGCGTTATGGAACAGGATAATACTGCCGTTCTGCGCCTTGCTGCACACACGGGAGACAATATCGGATGCTGGGGGATCCTTCCAATCCAGGCTGTCAACATCCCACTGGATGGTGTACATCCCCATATCGCGCAGCGTTGAGACGACAGTATCATTGTAATCGCCAAAGGGTGGCCGGAACAGGACCGGTTCTTTCCCGGTGACCGCAGCGATTTTTTCGTTGCAGGATTGGACTTCCTGTTTCATCTGATCCACGGACAGCTCTGTCATATGCGGATGTGTAGCGGAATGGTTCATGACCTCGTGACCGGCGTCCGACAATGCCTTCACCGATTCAGGATATTTCTCCACCCATTCACCGACGACGAAAAAGGTTGCTTTGATGTTGTGTTCTCCGAGAATGTCAATTAGCTGCTGGGTATCCTCATTGCCCCATGCGGCATCAAAGGTCAGAGAGCATACCTTTTCGGTTTTGTCCACACAATAGATTGGCAGGTCGCGTTCGGTTTTTTCAGCAAGCATTGCAGCTCCAGAGGATCCAAAGGTTGCAATCAAACCCAGTGCGGCTGCGACACCGAGGATTCCCCATTTCAGCCGTTTGATGGAAATCACGCGAAACATGGTCATTCCGACACCCCCTCCCGAAAAGATATTCGGCACGGATTGTCCGGTATGCAAAGAAATCCCGGGGGTCACATCGAACAGGTCTTGGCGGCACTCCACTTCGAATAATACTTGGTTCCGCTCACGGTTTGATAGGCACGGATGCGGACATAATAGGTTTTGCCGCTGGAGAGCGTACCGATTGTGAGCGAAGTCGTTCCGCGGGGAATCGACTTCTTTCGTGCATTCTGGAAATTCGAGCGGGTGGAGTATACAACCTGATAGCCGCTGCAGGAGGCCTGTGCCCAGGAAACCTTTATTTTCTTAGAACCGACTTTGGAGACTGCGTTTAGTTTCGGTGCGGACCAGACCTGTTTGGTCACCGAGTAGGTTTTTTTGCTGGCATCGATGACGCACTGTACCAGGGCGGATGTCTTGCTTGCGCTGAGTTTGCGGAAGGATTTCATGCTTTGCAGACGGATACCGCTTGCCTTTGCCACGGACATCGCAGCCAGATACCGTCCGGTTGTCAGGGACAAGTGCCGGTCGTCCCGGTTGAGCGTATCGCCATAGCGGGTGCGGGCATTCTGGATGGCGGTTCCCGGGTAGGCAATGAGATCGGCATAAGGAGCCACCGCACGCTTGGTGACGGAACAGATGGAACGGTACATCGTGTCCTGATCGCCGCGGTAGAATTGTTTGTATTTGCGTTTTTTGCAGTCATCCTTGCATGCCCATGTCATGAGAAATCCAATGCGGACGCGCTCATTGGAACAGTTGGTCTTTGTGTAGCGTTGGAACAGATCGAAAATATTTTTTCGGTTGGACAGATAGAAGGATTCCCTGTGTCCGGCCAATGTGCTGTACTGCTGAAAATACACATAATCCCATGGCTCACTCTGGATGACCGATTGTAAGGTTGTTTTTTGGACCGGTGACCAAGTGGCACCGGATTTGCTGACCCGGTAGTCAAACGCCGCCGCATTCTTTTTGACGGCATTCCATTCGTATTCGAGAGCCTTTCCGCGGATATAACAGTTTCCGACGATGACATCGGAGGTTCCGCAGCTCTTACAGACCTCCGGAAGATATTCGGAACAGTCTATGCTGAAGCTGTTGCCCACCAGAAGAATGCGCAGTGTGCCGGAAGAGCTGCGCTCGGCGGCATAGGCATTTCCAAAGCTGGACACGGGGAACAGAACGAGGAATCCAAAGAAAAGGGAAAAAAGGAGTTGCCGGATACGATGAACTTTCATATACTAACACCACATTGATTTATTTTGAGAGCGACGGACGCATCCGTGCTTGTTTTACTATGTCTTCTTTTTCAGGATAATATAATAGAAAAATGCTGTCAAGAATGGAAATGGAAGAAATAGATAAAAAAGAAAAAAGAAGGATGGGCTGCGCCTGCTTTCCAGAGAGATGATTTTGCACGATTCTCGCATTCTGTATAGTTGACAGGCGCGATCTGTCGTGTTACAATAAACAAAATTAAGAAACCGATGAAAAAGACGAGTAACGCAGAAGAGCCTTTTTCAGAGAGCTGCCGTTGGTGGGAGGCAGCAGAGGCGTCGGCGCGAATGGACTTTGGAGGGCGAACAGAACGCACAGCATGTGTCAGTATGGGAGACGGAGAGAGGCTTCGTTACCAAACGGCGGCAAAGATTTTGCCGGTAAAGCGGGCAGAAGAAATTCTGTCAAAGCGGGGTGGCACCGCAGGAGTTGGTATGCAAACGCTCTTGTCCCAGCAATTGGGATAAGAGCGTATTTTTATATTTTTTTGTTTTTGAGGAGTGTATGACATGGCAGAGAATAAAATCCCGTATAAGATTTATCTGGAGGAAGAGGAGATTCCGAAGCAGTGGTATAATGTCCGTGCGGATATGAAGAACAAGCCGGCGCCGCTGCTCAATCCGGGCACGCTTCAGCCGCTGACGGCAGAGGAGCTGGGTGCTGTCTTCTGTGACGAGCTGGTTCAGCAGGAGCTGGATGACACCACGCCGTATATCGACATTCCGGAGGAGATCCGCGAGTATTATAAGACCTACCGTCCGTCCCCGGTGGTTCGTGCGTATGGTCTGGAGAAGGCGCTGGGTACACCGGCAAAGATCTATTACAAGTTTGAGGGCAACAATACCAGCGGCAGCCATAAGCTGAATTCGGCTGTTGCGCAGGCATACTATGCAAAGAAGCAGGGCCTGAAGGGTGTGACCACCGAGACCGGTGCAGGTCAGTGGGGTACGGCACTGTCGATGGCCTGTGCGCATTTTGATCTGGACTGCCGTGTCTATATGGTCAAGGTTTCTTACGAGCAGAAGCCGTTCCGCCGCGAGGTGATGCGGACCTATGGCGCATCCGTGACTCCGTCCCCGTCGGATACGACGGAGGTCGGCAAGAAGATTCTCGAAGAGTTCCCGGGCACGACCGGAAGCCTGGGCTGTGCGATTTCGGAAGCGGTTGAAGTTGCAACCCACAACGAGGGCTATCGTTACGTTCTCGGCTCAGTACTGTCTCAGGTACTGCTGCACCAGTCGGTCATTGGTCTGGAGGCAAAGGCCGCACTGGATAAGTACGGTGTCACCCCGGACATCATCATTGGCTGTGCAGGCGGCGGCTCCAACCTCGGCGGTCTGATCGCTCCGTTTATGGGCGAGAAGCTGCGTGGGGAGAAGGATTACCGGATTATCGCCGTTGAGCCGGCATCCTGCCCGAGCTTTACGCGCGGCGTCTATGCCTATGACTTCTGTGATACCGGCATGGTTTGCCCGCTCGCAAAGATGTACACCTTGGGACATGCGTTTATCCCGTCGGCAAACCACGCAGGCGGCCTGCGCTTCCATGGCATGAGCTCGGTACTGTCCCAGCTGTATGCAGATGGCCTGATGGAGGCAGTCAGTGTAGAGCAGACGGCGGTATTTGAGGCGGCAGAGCAGTTCGCACGTGTTGAGGGCGTTCTTCCGGCGCCGGAGAGCAGCCATGCGATCCGCACAGCGATTGACGAAGCACTCAAGTGCAAGGAGACCGGCGAGGAGAAGACCATTCTGTTCGGCCTGACCGGTACGGGTTATTTCGATCTGGTCGCTTACGAGCAGTTCAACGATAAGACCATGAAGGATTATATCCCGACGGACGAAGACCTGCAGAAGGGCTTTGCCGGTATCCCGAAGTTCCCGGGCAACATGGACGGATGACAATCCAATAATGTGGTGACGGATGCAGGACAGCGATGTCCTGCATCTTTCTCGTGTCCGTGTTTTGTTTTTTCTGGAAATACATGTTTTCCCGGAATATCTCTGTTCGCAGACATAAAAACGTGGTATGATAAGAAAAAGAAACGAAGAAGAAAGGTTGGAACAACATGAAGTATGTCAAAGAGTTCGGCATTATTCTGCTGATTTCTTTTGTTGGGGAGCTGTTACATAGCTTGCTTCCTCTTCCGGTTCCGGCGAGCATTTATGGCTTGGTGCTGCTTTTTGCTTGTCTCGTGACCGGCGTTGTCAAGTTGGAACAGGTCAACACGACGGCACGCTATCTGATTGAGATCATGCCGCTCATGTTCATTCCGGCGGGGGTCGGTTTGCTCGATGCATGGGGCGTCTTACAACCGGTGCTCGTTCCGGTCATGGTGATCACCGTGTTGTCGACGGTCATCGTCATGGGGGTAAGCGGACGGATCACGCAAGCGATCCTGCGCATGGGCAGCCGAAAGAAGGTGAACAGCCGTGGATGAGCTGGTGCAGCAGTCGCTGTTTTTCGGCGGGATTCTCAGTGTCGCCACATATGGACTGGGAGTGCTCATCAAAAAGAAAGGAAAGCTGGCGCTGTTCAATCCGCTGCTGATCTCCATTGCACTGACGATCGCCGTGCTGGTGCTCACCGGTGTGGATTATGATACCTATAATGAGAGCGCAAAATACCTCAGCTATTTCCTGACACCGGCGACCGTCTGCCTGGCGGTTCCGCTGTATCAGCAGTTGGAGCAGCTCAAGAGCAACTGGAAAGCGATTCTCGGCGGCATTTTGTCCGGCGTCATCACCTCGCTGGTCGCCGTGCTCGGGATGGCCGTGTTGTTTGGACTGAGCCATGAGGAATATGTCACGCTGCTGCCGAAATCCATCACGACAGCGATCGGCATGGGCGTTTCGGAAGAGCTGGGCGGCTATGTGACCATCACTGTGGCCGTGATCGTCATCACGGGTGTGCTGGGCAATATGATCGCGGAAACCGTCTGCCGCCTGTTCCGGATCCAGGATCCGATTGCGCGCGGCATTGCCATCGGCTCGGCTTCCCATGCGATTGGAACGGCACGGGCGATGGAGATGGGCGAGATCGAAGGTGCGATGAGCAGCCTTTCGATCGCCGTAGCCGGGTTGCTGACGGTAGTGGGAGCCTCGTTCTTTGCTCCGTTATTATAAAAGACAGAAGATTGGGAGGGAATGGAATGATTATTACCATAGCAAGAGAATGCGGCTGTGACGGAGATACCGTCGGAAAGCGGCTGGCGGAGCTGTATGGCATCCCGCTGTATGACAAGCGTGCGATTATCCAGCTGGCGAAAGAGACCGGCGTATACGATCGGATGCCGAACTTTTTCCGCGAGAAGCCGATTAACAGCCTGCTGTATGCCATTGCCGCCGGAGGCGGGGAGATAGATCTGTTTCAGACCCCGATCCGTGCCCTGCAGGCCGTGCTGGGGGATCAGAGCTGTGTGCTGATTGGACGGTGCGGGAATTATGCATTCCGCGACCGGGAGGATGCGTATCGGATTTTCCTGTTTGCAGAGCATGAAAAGCGCGTGGACCGGATTGAACGGACGCATCAGACCAAGCGTGCCCGCGCTGAAAAGGTAGTTGACGATACCGATGACAAGCGCCGGGAGTTCCAGAAGTTCTATACCGGGGAAGACTGGGGCGAGGCGGAAAACTATGACCTCAGCCTGGATGTCGGCGCCGTCGGGGTAGAAGGCACCGTGCGGATTATCCGCACATTTATCGAGGAAAAGCAGCACTTCGCACAGCGTTGACGGTTACATTTCATCGGGGAGCGGATCTGTGTGTCCGCTCCCTTTGTTGTAGGGGGAAGGTGAATGAAATAATTCCGATTTGCATAGCATAAGGGACAAAAGGAGGCAGCTTATGCAGCGAATATTTCAGAGAACCAAGATGATATGTACCCTGGGTCCGGCGACGGACCGGGAAGGGGTATTGGAACGGATGGCGGAGTCGGGCATGGATGTCGCCCGGCTGAATTTCAGCCACGGGACGCAGGAGGAACATAAGAGGCGCATCCAGCAGGTATTTCGTGCGCGGGAGACGACCGGATTGCCGATCGGCCTTCTGCTGGACACCCGCGGGCCGGAAATCCGTATCCAGACCTTTGCGCAGGGCAGTGTTTCCCTGCGGGCTGGACAGGCCTTCACCCTGTATGCACAGGAGCACATCGGAGATGAGCACGGCATTTCGGTCACGTATCCCCGCTTGGCAGAGGAGCTGGACATCGGGACAAAGATTTTGATTGATGACGGCAAAATCTCCATGCGGGTGGAGGGGATGGACGGCGCAGATGTGGTCTGCCGTGTGGACAACAGTGGGACACTGCGCGACCGGAAATCCATCAATATTCCGGGGATCACGCTGCGGCTTCCGTATATCAGCGAGAGCGACCGAAAGGATATCCTGTTTGGCTGTGAGCAGGATGTGGATTTTCTTGCGGCTTCTTTTGTGCGCAGTGCGCAGGATGTCCGGGAGCTGAGGGCATTGCTGCGGGAAGCCGGGGCAGCGGAACGGATACAGATTATCGCGAAGATTGAGAACAAAGGCGGCTATGACCACTTGGAAGAGATTTTGCAGGAGGCAGACGGGGTCATGATCGCCCGCGGGGATATGGGAGTGGAGATCGCGTTTGACCTGCTGCCCAATATCCAGAAAACGATGGTGAAACGCGCGATTGCCGAGGGAAAGATTGTCATTACGGCGACACAGATGCTGGATTCCATGACGGACAACCCGCGCCCGACGCGCGCGGAGGTCTCCGATGTGGCCAACGCGGTCTACGACGGGACCACAGCGGTGATGCTGTCCGGAGAGACCTCGATCGGGCAATATCCGGTCGAAACGGTGCAGACAATGGCCGCCATTGTAAGGCATACGGAGAATACAATCCATTATGCCATCCGGAGGAACACCCGTCCGGAATTTCAGGAGCTGGTTCCGGACAAAAACAGGGTCTCGGCGGAGATCGCCCGTGCAGCAGTGACGGCGGCAGAGAAGCTGGATGTGACTGTCCTTGCGGCGGTGACGGTGACAGGCCGGACGGTACGTGCGATTTCCAGCCTGCATCCCTCGACGCCGATTGCAGGGCTGACCCCGAATGAAAAGACCTTACAGCAGATGACGCTGCAATTTGGCGTCATCCCGCTTCATATCCGGGAGGGTCTGTCCGCCGGAGAGCTTCAGCTCAGACAGGTGATGCGCGCGGTACAGGAAAATCAGCTCGGGGAAAAAGGAGGACTTCTGGTCTATACGGCTGGACTTCCGGCCGGATTGGCGCAGAGCACCAATACCCTTTGCATCCGGGAAATTTCATAAGGCCATAAAAGCAGGCATCGTGCTGCATCTTGCGCACGGGCCTGCTTTCTTGATGGGGAACGACACAAGAACTACACAGAAAATCCCTTTCGATTTTCCGACAAAGGTGATATAATAGCAACGTTAAAATGAGATTTTCCTGGGGTTTCGACAAGATAGAGGAAAGGAGCAGAAGCATGAAGCGAAGATATACCGTGATCGCAGCACTGGTTATGTCGGTTTGCGTGCTGTTGTGTGTGGATGCCAGCGCCGTCAGTCTGACGAACGTAGACCGGTCGCTGCTGGATGCGGTGACCGCGGCGGATCAGGCCAATTTGCTCCCGGGCAGTATGGATCAGCAGCGCGGCGCGCAGACAATTACGCGTGAGCAGCTCTGTGAGACCGCCGTACGTGTGTACGCTTCGGTCAAGGGGGCGGACTATGATACGCTGGCAGAGCAGGCGGGAAAGCGTCTGGATGCCTGCCCTTATACGGATACGCAGAATAATGATATCCGGCTCGCGTGGCTGCTGGGCTTGACGGCGGAAAGTGGAAAGGATACCAAAACCCGTTTTTATCCCCAAAAGACGGTTTCGGTACAGAAGATGAGCACGATCCTGTACCGTGCGATTGCCACCGCCGGCGGCAATGTGGTTTTGTCCAAGAACCAGATGGCGGAGGTGCTGGAGAGCTGTAAGGACGGCGGCAAGATCGATGACTGGGCACGCCAGGCGACGGCATGCTTTTTGTATGAGGGCGTGATTTCACAGGATGACGACGGCAAGGTTGGAGCACATAAGCCAGTCAGCTGTGAAGTGCTGGCGGCAACGGCGTTCCGCGCGGCGGCAGTTGGTCACACAGCGGCACAGCAGAGCGAGGTGAGCGTTACCGCACTGTCGACGCATTCCGGATCGGATAAGGTCACGTGGACGAACTGCAATGCGGACAGCTACCGCGTTTATTACTATGAAAAGAAGGATTTTAATGCAAAACCGAAATACATCGATTTGATTTCCGCTTCCAGCGCGAGCACGATGGAGGCGATGCTGCCGGAAACCGTGCAGGAGAAAACGGGGACATGGTATTGGTCGGTGGATGCCTTTGACTGTGATGGCCGCTTAATCGGCTCGACGGATTCGACGATCCGGCTCCAGGTGACAGAGGAATCCAAATCGAGTGGGACACAGCGCATCGGCAGTGTCGACACCAGTCAGGCAACGATCCAGAAGATTGCCTCCAGTGGTCTGGCCTATGCGGGCGAGAGCTATCAGAGCCGATGCAACCGTATTTTCGGCACAGGCTCCACCTATCACCGCTATTCCAGTGAGAGTGAGGCGGTTCGCCATCAGACCACGATCCGCATCCCGATCTGGCGGCTCGATTCGAGCGGAAAGAAGTATTCCACGACGGTCAGCCTGACGGTCAATTCCGGCGTTGCCGCGACCGTCCAGCAGATTTTTAAGGAAATCTATGAGAGTGACGAACGCTTCCCGATCAAGGACATCGGCGGTTATAACTGGCGTGGTGACGGCTCCACCTCGGAGCACTGCCTGGGTCTGGCCATCGACATCAACTACAACGAAAACTACATGTGTACCAATTCGGGTGCAGCGCTCACGGGATCGTTCTGGCGTCCGGGACAGAATGTCTACTCGATTGCCGCAGACAGCGATGTGGTCAAGATTTTCGCAAAATATGGCTTCGGCTGGGGCGGTACCTGGAACAGCAAAAAGGATTATATGCATTTCTCGTATTTCAATACGTAAGGGAAAAACAAAAGCTCCTCTGCCATGGCAGAGGAGCTTTTATTTTTGATCGGATTAGATCAGAATATCAATATTGGTGTCGGTGCAGATACGGTGCAGCGTCTTGCGGACCGCACCCGGGCCCTTCAGCATGGAGCGGAAATACTCGACGACCGTCTCTCCGCAGCCGACCTCATACAGGTTGCAGCCGAAGATCATCCGGTCGGACAGGAGGGCATACAGCGCATCCTTGTTGATGGAATCCGGATCTCCCAGCTTGACACCGGACAGAGCCTTTTGCAGGAGGTCCATCGACGGGTCCGGGCTGAGTGTGATCGGGTCGCCGTTGTCATCCAGCGCAAGCAGATAGCGCAGCCAGCCGGCGATGGCCAGCGGGATGTAACGCAGACGGGTGACCTTGTGCATCGGGACCTTGGAATTATAGTAATTCATCAGCGTTTCGCCATAACGGGTGGCAACCTTCTGTGAGGTATCGGTCGTGATACGCTGCGGCGTGTCCGGCAGGAACGGGTTCGGATAGCGGACGGTCAGAATCTCATGGATGAACTCCGCCGGATCGAGTACGCCCGGGTCGGTGCCAAGCGGCATGGATTCGGTCTCGCTGATTCCGGAGATCAGCGCAACAATGTCCTCGTCTTTCATTTCCTCCGCGATGGTCTCATAACCGAACAGGCAGCCATATACGCCCATGGCCGTATCCATCGGGTTCAGACAGGTGCAGGCCTTCATCGCCATGCACTTCTCCACAATCTTACCGGTGGTGAAGATGACGCCCATCTGCTCCAGCGGCGGGCGGCCGTTCGGGAACTTGTCCTCGATGACCAGATACTGCGGCTGTTCGGTGTTGACGAAGTAGGAAATTGTGGTGCCCTTTGCGGTGACAACCGGTTTGGTGTCCTCCAGACCATCGCCGCGCAGGACAGCAGCGACCTGCTTGTTTGGATACGGGGTGATCTTATCGATCATCGTGCGCGGGAACGAGAGGCTGCCGGTCAGATAAGCAAACTCGGTTGCGTCGATCAGGCCGCCGGTCATCCACTTGGTAGCGATCTCAAAGATCGCACGCTGCAGACGATGGCCGTTGTTGTAGCAGTTGTCCATCGAAACCAGCGCCAGCGGCAGGCCGCAGGAATGCATACGCTCCAGACAAAGGGCGGCCAGTCTGCCGAGGAAGCTCTGGCTCTTTTTCGGACCGGCTGCCATATCTTCCTTGATCGCCGGCAGGAGGACCATTTCGCTGTCGCAGAGATTGTATGCCTTTTCGGTAACCGTCAGCGTGACCATCTGCAAAGACGGCGCACAGAAGATTTCACGGACACGGTCGTATTCTGCGCTGAGCTTGAGGCTCTCGGCGATCGAGCCGACCACTTCCTTCTTGAGGAAGCCATCCGCATGCAGTGTGACGGAAACGGCCAGATTATCAAACGGGCGGTACACACGGTCAATGATTTCTTCGTCGTATGCCTCACAGCAGATGATGCCGGTATCCATCAGATCGGCGGTCATCAGACGCTGTACCAGAACCGCCGGGAAGGCACGGAAAATATTTCCGGCACCAAAATGTAGCCACTTGGGTTCCGCCTTTGTGCGGGCACGCATGGTAGGAATATCATAGGTCGGCAGACGATAGCCGATCCAGTTGACTTTTTTATCCAGACTTTCCAGGGAAAGCTTCATAGTATTCACCAATCCTTCTTCTAAGATAACTCAAATGGGTATTGTTTTCGTTCTCCTGTTTATAGTATAGCAAACTATGGCTTCATTTTCCAGTCATAACGCACAAAAACTTCGGAGGGGCGGGGGGATTTCTGAGAAAACTATCCAGATTCCATTTACAAAGGATTAACTGCCGATTATAATAGAAAATAGAGTGGAATCAACACTTTTTGAAAGAGAGAAGGAGTGAATGAAGTGAAGCTGAAATTTGGCATGGTCGGCGGCGCCGGCGGAGGGATTTCCCCGATGCATATGCGTGGTGCGACAATCGATTTTATGGCGGAACTCACCGCCGGATGCTTCAGCCGCAATCCGGAAAAGGGCAGGAAGCAGGCGGAGGAATGGGGCGTACGTGACGTCAGCCGCGTTTACGCAGACTATCGGACCATGGCGGAGGAAGAGGGCAAAAAGACCGGAGAGGATCGTCTGGATTTTGTCGTCATCGTCACGCCGAATGACACGCATTATGCGATTGCAAAGGCATTTTTGGAGCAGGATTTCCCGCTCGTCTGCGATAAGCCGCTGGCATTGACGGTGGAGGAGTCCGAGGAGCTGGCACGCATTGCCAGAGAACGCGACCTGCCGTTTGCAGTCACCTATACCTATTCGGGCTATGCGATGATCCGTCAGGCACGTGAAATGATTGAGCATGGCGATATCGGTGACATTACATACATCAATGCGGAATATCCACAGGAATGGCTGGCCAATGCGCTTGTGCAGACGGACAGTGCAAATGCCATGTGGCGTCTGGACCCGAAGCGTGCAGGCAATTCGCAGGCCACCGCGGATATTGGCACGCACATTGAATATCTGGTCAAGGCGGCCACCGGCCTGTCACCGGAGCGCGTGCTGGCGAAGTTTGACCACATCCCGGAGACGCTGGAGATGGAGAGCAATACGACGATTTTGTGCCAGTATCCAAACAACGTCACCGGACTGTTGTGGGCGTCGCAGGTTGCAATCGGGCACGAATGCGATCTTCGCCTGCGTGTGTTCGGCACAAAGGGCGCCATCGAGTGGCAGCATCAGGATGCCAACCGTTTGAAGGTCACCAAGCTGGGCGGACCGGTTCAGTACTATTCGGCGGACAGCCCGTACAACTATTCGGAATCCGTCCGCCTGTCCCGCACCAATCCGGGCCATCCGGAGGGATTGTTCGAGGCGTTCGGCAACATCTACCGCTCCTTTATGGAGATCCTCAAGGCGAGGAAAGAGGGAAGAGAGCCGGAGAGCTTCACCTACCCGACGGTGGAAGACGGCGTGAACGGCGTCAAGTTTGTGCAGGCGTGCGTCAAAAGCAACGCCGGAGGAAGCATCTGGGTGGATGTCGAGTGAGAAAACAGAAATCAGGGAACGCGCTGTGGGATTTTCCACAGCGTGTTCTTTTTCCTTTGGCGGAGATGCACGCGAGAACGGGGCGGCAACCGTGTGCAGAAAATAAAAATGCACACAATTTGCGAAAAATGATTGCATTCTGTGTGAATTGACGATATACTATAGGTAGAATCACGAAAATAATCCGTAATTTTACGGGTGTTATGGAGAATGTAGATAGAAAAGAGGGGGAACATGGGCGTAACATCGCAACAGATTGCAGAGCTTGCGGGCGTCTCGCGCGGCACGGTAGACCGTGCACTGCACAATCGAGGCCGGGTCCGGCCGGAGGTAGCGGAACGCATCCGTAAGATTGCGGAGGAGCTGGGGTATCAGCCCCATCCGGCGGCACAGGCGCTGGTGCTCTCCAATAAGGAATTCAAAATCGGCGCATACGTGCAGTCGATCGCCACACCGACGATGCAGATGGTCCTGGCCGGAGTGGAGAAGGCAGCGGAGGAACTGAAATCGTTCGGCGTCACCACGCTAATTCGCAAGCATTACACCATCGACAAGGCGGTTGAGCTTGCCGCGATTGAGGAATTTGTCGCGGAGGGCTGCCAGGCGATCGCACTCACACCGGTGACCGACCCGGAGGTTGTCCGGAAGGTGGATGAACTCATGGATGCGGGAATCCCGGTTGTCGTGTTCAATGGTGAGCTGGCGGAGAGTAAGCGCCTCTGCTATGTCGGCATGGATAACTACGTCGGCGGCAAGATTTTTGGTGCAATGATGGGTAATATGCTCCCCAATGGAGGAAAAGTGCTGCCGATGACCGCCCATTTAGCCAACTATGCGCATTATATCCGCGCGCGCGGCTTCATGGAGGTAATCCGGGCGGATTTCCCCAAGATTGAATTGCTTCCACTGCAGGCCTGCTTTGATAACGACGAATTTGCGTATGAGATCACAAAGATGACACTGCTGGAGCATCCCGATCTCGCCGGTGTCTATTCCGCATCGCACGGCACACAGGGGGCCTGCCGGGCGATTGAGGAGGCGGGACGGACGGGATCAATCCGTGTGTTCACCTTTGATTCCAATCCACCGAATGTGATCGATTTGCAGGAGGGGCGCATTACCCTGTTGATCGATCAGGGGGCAAAGGTGCAGGGATACCGTGCGCTGCATATCCTATACGATTATTTGGCAAAAAAGCAGAAGCCGGAGAGCAAGGTTTACACCCTTTTAACCGTTGTAACCAAGTATAATATTGATAATGTAGAGTAAATCAAACCTTTTGCACGCTAAGCCGCATCTTTGGATGCGGCTTTTTTCAACATAAGTGCGTGCAATATTTGCGTGCAATAAGATTTTGCATTGTGAAAAAGCACAAAAAGCAGCGGTTTTTCTTATAATGATCGCCGAAAATGAATTTTTTGTAAAAAAACTCTTGCGTTCTCGCGAACATTAAATTATACTAAAACCAACGAAAGCAAAGCGGGATATCCACCAAGGATTGAACGCAAAGAACGCAAGGAAAATTTGAATGGAGGTACTTGTTATGGATTTGAGAGTAGGCATTGTGGGCTGTGGCATGATCGGTAAGGAGCACGCAAAGCGTCTTCAGTACAAAATTCAGGGCGCAACGGTTGTCGCGGTATGCGATGTATTTGAGGCCGGTGCCAAGGCGGCAAACGAGCTGATCGGCGGCGCGGCAAAGGTTTACACCGATGCGGACGCGCTGATCAACGATCCGGATGTCGATGCCATCGTGGTTACGACCCCGGGACAGTTCCACAAGAGCCCGATCCTGTCCGCGATCAAGGCGGGCAAGCCGGTCTTCACCGAGAAGCCGCTGACCAACACCGCTGCAGAGTGCAAGGAGATTGTCGATGCAGAGATCGCTGGCGGAAAGCATCTGGTACAGGTTGGATTTATGCGCCGCTATGACCGCGGCTACAACCAGGTGAAGGAGATGATCGACTCCGGTGAGTTCGGCGCTCCGCTGGTTCTGAAGTGCACACACCGTGCCGAGTCGGTTGCGGATGATTACACCACTGAGATGGCGG
Source organism: Eubacteriales bacterium (assembly GCA_030539335.1). Classification (GTDB taxonomy): domain Bacteria; phylum Bacillota; class Clostridia; order Oscillospirales; family Butyricicoccaceae; genus Butyricicoccus_A. Next base: position 21,609 of record JAUNSG010000023.1, read on the forward strand.
TTACGGATACGGCGATCCACGAAATCGATGTTCTGCCGTGGCTGATCAACGACGAGTGGGATGAGGTTCAGTGCATCCTGCCGAAGGTTACCAAGAATGCGCATGAGGGCCTGAAGGACCCGCAGGTCATGATTCTGAAGACCAAGGGCGGCGTGGTTACCATCCTGGAGGTCAATGTAAACTGCGGCTTCGGCTATGACATCAACTGCGAAGTGGTTTGTGAAGATGGCGTCATCAACCTGCCGTGCCCGTCCTTCCCGACCACCCGCAAGAACTTCGAGGTTGCTACGGCAATTGAGAAGAACTGGATGCTCCGCTTCATCGACTCGTACGATGTCGAGCTGCAGGATTGGGTTGACGTAACCCGCAAGGGCGAGACCACCGGCTGCTCTGCTTGGGATGGCTATGTAGCTTCCATCACTGCAGATGCGCTGGTCGCTTCCCAGAAGTCCGGAAAGATTGAGAAGGTTGTCACTGGCGGCACTCCGGCATTCTATCAGAAGTAAGCCGGATACCGATAGATTTGTACGAAAAGAAGGAGATTGCAATTATGTTGAAAATGGGTTTTAACGAAGGCTGCACCTGGGATGGCAACCGTGGCTGTGCGGACCAGTCCCTGATGGAAGACCTGAAAAATTGTGTGAAATACGGCTTCAAGGGCATTGATATCCGGTTTGACTGCCTGGATAAGTACCTTGCCGAGGGCGGTACGCTGGAAGAGCTGAACGCGTACATGAAGGAAAACGACATCGTTCCGCTGTCCTACAACGCTCTTTGCTTCTTCAACATGAAGAAGACCGAGGAGGAAAAGAAGGCTGTGATGGACGAGCTGGACGACATCATCGCAAAGTGCGCTGCACTGGACTGCCACATGGTAGTAGTGGTTCCGTCCTGCGACCTGTTTGAGAAGGGCATCTATGCGACCAAGCAGGAGATCCGCGACGATGCCGTTGCGGTTCTGAAGGAAATGGTAAAGAAGTGTGAGCCGACCGGCCTGAAGCTTTCCATTGAATTCTGTGGCGCGCCGAGCATGTCCATCAATACCTTTGATGATGCCTATGAGATCGTCAAGGCAGTTGATTCTCCGCTGGTTGGCGTGACGCTGGACCAGTACCACTTCAACGGCATGCGTTCGGATTGGGCGAAGCTGGAAGAGGCAGACGGCGAGAAGATCTTCGTTTGGCACCTGAACGACACCGAGGATGTACCGGCTGGCGCTGGTTACAACACCGATGCAGTTCGTCTGTGGCCGTCCGATCCGCGCGGCTGCCTGGATCACAAGCGGTTTGCCGACACGCTGAAGAAGATCGGCTATGACTTTGAGAACGGCTTCATCACGATGGAGGTATTCCGCCCGGATTATTATGAGCTGAGTACGGAAGAGAACATCAAGACGGCAGCTGCGGAGACAGCGCGCCATATCCAGAGATACTGCAAGTAAGCAGTGTCCCGTGGGGGAAGGATCTCCCCTGTAAGAGAAAGTTTGTGTGTATCTTCTCCGGTGCGGGCAATGGGGATACCGCACCGGAGAAGCCTATCCATCCCCAAATGAGAGACAAAATAAAAGAGAAAGGAGAAAAATACGTATGAAAATCGCATTTGACGTAGACGTACTGGCAAAACAGATGAGCATCAATGACATGGTGCACAAGGTAGCCGACTGGGGCTACAAGTACATCGAGCAGTCGCCGCATCCGCGCATCAACCCGTTCTACAAGCATCCGCTGTTCTCGGAGGAAGCCGAGAAGGAATACCGCCAGGCGCTCAAGGAGACTGGTGTTGAGATTTCGTCCTTCATCGTGGTTTACCGCTGGAGCGGCCCGACCGAGGAGCAGAGACAGCACGCAGTTGCCAACTGGAAGCGCATGATCCAGATCGCGGTTGACATGGGAGTCCCGGTCATCAACACCGAGTTCTCCGGCGATCCAAACCAGCAGGAGATCTGCAACGGCATGTTCTTCCGTTCGATGGAAGAGCTTCTGCCGATCATCGAGCGCGAGGGCCTGCGTGTGGAGGTTCAGTCCCACCCGTACGACTTCTGCGAGC
>JAUNSG010000012.1 GCA_030539335.1 Eubacteriales bacterium
TTCCTCGTAAATATCAAACGCGCTCTGTGCTGCCGCTTCCTTTCGCTTCCGTTCCGGCGGCTCTGCCGCTGTGTTCTCCAAAGGAGAGGGGTAAGGGGAAAGGATAGGAATGGAATGGGTACTTAATTCCTCTGTAATTGATTTTTCTTTTTTTGGTAAGTCAGTCTTTTGTATATCTTTATTTAATTGCGTTGGATTTTCCGTCGTCGGTTTATCCGTTGTCGGATTTTCCAATATCGGCTTATCCGCTGTTGGATTTTCCAATGTCGGGTTTTCCAACTCCGGCGGGGTCTGTGGCTGCTCGTAAATGGTGTATTCAATGGCGGTCATTTTGCCTTTATCGTCGCGTCCTTGCCGCCTTGTGATATATCCGGCTTTTTCAAGCTCCCATACGGCGGTACGGATAGCGTCGATACTTTCCCGGTTGATATGGGACAGCCCCGCAAGGGTATAGTCCCAATCCTCCGGCAAGGACAGCATTTGCGATAACAGCCCCTTTGCCTTTAAGGTTAGTTCCTTGTTGCGTAAGTGGTGGTTGCTCATTACGGTATAGCCCTTGTTGCGTTCTACTCTGAAAACTGCCATAGTACATAGCTCCTTTGCTGTGGATTTGTTACGCAGTAGAAACGCGATTTTGAGGGAAAAGGTATAAATCCTTTATCTGTTCCAAACCGCGCCCGCAAAGCCGCATAAATCAAGGCTTTTTCTGCCCCTACTGCGTAACATGGGGCATGAAAAAAGCGGCGTTCCTATCTTCCCATAAGGGAATTAGTAAACGCCGCCTGTGCGGTACGTTATTATGTTTTGAGGGGGCTTGTCCTATCTTATTTGTGATATGTTGTTCTTACGCAGTCGTACCATCCGCCGCCAAATCCTCGAACAGATCGGCAATCGGGTCACCGGTGCTTTGGATCGTCGCTGCGGAATACGGCGTGCCGGCGGCGGACTCCGGATAGACACCGGTGGTGTGGTCGACAAAATAGGCATTAAAGCCGCAGGTCTTGATCTGCTCAGGCGTCAGATTCCGTGTCAGCTGATGGATCATGGCTGCGATGATCTCCTGATGCGCCAGTTCCTCTGTGCCAATGCTGGTCAAGGTGGCCTTGCCGATGTCATAGGGCTGTGAGAAGCGCTGGTTTAAATAGCGCATGGCGGCGCCCAATTCGCCATCCGGACCGCCGAGCTGACTCATAATCAGCTTGGCAGCCGTCGGGTCCGGGTTCTTGATCTTAACCGGATATTCCAGAACCTTGCGATAATCCCACATCTCACTTCACTCCTTCCCATGGCCACGGACTGTTGACCCATTCCCATGAGGACCCACCGGCATTGGTGAAGGTTAACGGGCCAAAGTTCTTTTCATACGTTGCGGCAGCCTGCTGGTATTCCTGCTTGACCTTTTGGAAATAGCGCAGAGCAGATGCATCGGATGGGTGGCTGTTCAAAAACAGCGAGGCATCCAGCATGGCGAAGTATAGCTGCTGCACGGCCTGTGTAGCATGCTCACGTTCTGTCATGGCAGACGGCCTCCTCTCCAATGAACGGTTTGTCGAGGTCGGCGAAGATGGTTCCGCGTGCATGTGCGACATTGGTTTCATAGATGTTCTGCCAGTGCTGGCTTGGGACGAAGGCCATTGCGAGCGACAGCAGTTCCTGTGGGATTGCATTGAATCCGCCCTCTTTGGATGCAGGCGGTGTGGAAGTAGTTGCTTTTTCCGCCATGGTTTCCCCTCCTTCTATCAGTAAAAGAGCCGAGTTGACTCTGTTTTCATAGTATGCGGTGTCGAAAAAAAGGTGAAAAACAGGGGTTTTTCGACAGAGATAAAACAACAGCCTGCCGGAGCTTGCCGACAGGCTGGTGCAATGCTGGAACGGTTTTGATGTATCATTAATTCCAATCGGATATTTCGTTTTGCAGGATTTGCAGAAGGTTCTGAATTTCTTCGTAGCTGCCGCGGCCATCGTTAAAGGCATTGGCGGAAGCGGCGGCCAGAGAGTACTGGAATGCCTCAATCATATCCTGATTTTTGGAGTAACCGGAGAGGAAACCGGCAATCATGGAATCCCCGCAGCCGACGGTGTTGCGCACCTCACCAGACATCGCGCTGTGGCGGTAGACGTTGCCGTCTTCGGTGATGAGGATCGCTCCTTCGGCGCTCAGAGAGACCAGGACATTGCGTGCGCCCATGGACTGCAGGTTCTTGGCATACTTGATGATATCCTCGATGCTGTTTGGCTTCGCATAGAAAATGTCGATGATCTCCTGACGGTTTGGCTTGATCAGGAACGGATGGTATTTCAATGTGTTCAGCAGAAGCGGCCCTTTGGCGTCCACGACGATATCAATATCCTTGTCGGTAATCGTGCGGAGCAAATCCGCATACACGGTATCGCGTGCGCCGCGGGGGGAGGCGCCGGATAAAACCAGCGTGTCACCATCCTCCAGAACCTGAAGCTGTTGCGCCAGCTTGTCCAGATCTTCCGCCGTAACCTTTGGGCCGACGCCGTTGATCGAGCTTTCCATCCCGAGAATCATTTGAACATCAATTCGGCTGTATCCGTTTTTGAGTTCGACAAAGTTGTTGTTAATCCCGTCGCGATCCATGAGGCGGCGGATTTCTTCCCCGGTAAAGCCGGCGACAAAGCCGAGCGCCAGATTTTTCTCATGGAGAATATTGAGCACGTAGGAAACATTGATGCCCCTACCACCCGGAATGATGCGGTCAAATTTTGCACGATTTACGCGGCCAGCACGGAAATCCGGTACCGAAACAATATAGTCCAGACAGGGATTCAATGTAACAGTATAAATCATAGGGTAGCCTCCTGACCGAAATGTAGAAAATCGGTTGGTTATAGAGATAAATATCAATAAAATGCACAAAGACAAGGGGATCCTTGCTTATTTAGTATAACATATTATCCAAAGAGTTGCATCGAATTTCTCAAAAGTTTACCGTATATTCAAAATTAATTACAAGAAACGACATAAAAATCATTGCAGGAGGAGAATTTTACGGAAAGTGTTGACAGAATGAAAATTCATATGATATAATATCACTTGCGTAACACGGAGATTCGATACGGAGAGGTATCGAAGTGGTCATAACGAGGCGGTCTTGAAAACCGTTTGTCCGAAAGGGCGCGTGGGTTCGAATCCCACCCTCTCCGCCACAGAAAAGCGAGCGGCAGAGGAACGGAAGTAGAAACTCCTTCCTCGTGGCTCGGCTTATCTCTGGAAACGCACCTTGGAACGATGTGTGCCGCCACAAAATCGCACACAGCTTGAAATGGAGAAGTACCCAAGTGGTGAAGGGGCTCCCCTGCTAAGGGAGTAGGGCGCGAAAGTGTCGCGAGGGTTCAAATCCCTCCTTCTCCGCCAAACAAACCCCGCTGAATCGTATGGATTCAGCGGGGTTTTTGCTTTTCGCTAAGAATGTTGTTTTTTCAGAAATACTAGGATTTTAATTTTGTATTGGGGAGAGAATTACTGCTTTAGATATCCAGTGCGCGGTAGTATCCAAGGGTGACGGCCTCCAGGACACGACCGGTTTTGATACAGTCGCCGATCTGGAAGACACGCGGCGCCGCGTTGTAGAAGCTGTCCGCTTCCTCACGATCCGGCTTCATACCAGCAGCGAGCAGGATGGTATCAGCGGGCAGGAACCGTTCGCCGTCTGCGGTTTCGCAGAGCAATCCATCGTCGGTCACAGCTTTTGCGGTTGTCTTAGTATAAATCTGGATTTTGCTGTCGCGTATATAAATGTTCATCGCGTTTTTGTGCATAAAATAGGCATCGGATGCCCAGTCATCCTTCATTTCCACGATCGTAACGTCTTTGCCGAGCCCATCCAGATAGATGGCACATTCGCTGCCGACCAAACCTCCGCCCAGAATAACAACCTTTTGCCCGATTGCCGGTTTTTCCTCATGCAGGGCATGTAACCCCACAACCTTTGCGCTGTCAATGCCCGGAATGGGGGGAACGATCGGCTTTGCCCCGATTGCAGTGATGATCACATCGGCGTTCATGGCGGCAGCCTGCTCGGCGGTGAGCGTGGTGTTCCGATGAATCGTTACATTGGCTTTCTTCAGGCGGCCTTCCAGCACCTGGACAAAGTGGTACATGTCCTGCTTGAAAGGGATGTGCTGTTCCGACAGGAGCTGACCGCCAAGACGGTCATTTTTTTCATACAGCGTTACAGAATGACCGCGCTGTGCCGCCGTGATGGCAGCCTGCATACCACCGGGTCCTCCACCTACTACGATGACCTTTTTCGGTGTAGTGGCAGGGAAACCGGACTTGTTTTCCAATTCGTTTCCGATTACTGGATTAAAGGCACAGCAGAACGTGCGGTTGGTCAGATAGTTATAGAAACAGGTGAAACAGCGGCAGCAGCGCGTGATGTCATCCTTGTTGCCGGAGAACGCCTTTTCCGGGAAATAGGGGTCACAGATTGATTGGCGTGCGATTTCCACGATGTCTGCCTTGCCGGAAGCGATAATTTCTTCCATCATATCCGGATCATTCAGCCCACCGAGTGTAGCGACCGGTGTTTTGACGTGTTTTTTAATCTCTGCTGCCAGATAGACATTGCATCCGTGCTCAAGGAACATCGAGGGATGGGTGACGACGAAGACGTCCGGGTCTTCATGAACACCGGCCGAGACATGAATGATATCCACTTTGCCATCCAGTATTTTTGCCATCGCAATACCCTCTTCGATGGTATAGCCGCCTTCAACCAGTTCTGCACCGCTCATGCGGTATTCGATCGGGAAATTGGGACCGACCGCCGCGCGGATCTTTTCAATGACCAGCAGAGGGAAACGCATCCGATTTTCCAGACTGCCGCCCCATTTGTCGGTGCGGTGATTCATACTGGGCGACATGAACTGTCCCAGCAGCCATCCATGACCACCGTGAATCAGAACCATATCAAAGCCAGCCGCCTTGGTTAACTTGGCTGCCTGTGCGAAGCAATCGGCGATACGTTCTATGTCTTCGTCCGTCATACTGGTGACCTTGAGCCCTTCCGGATTGATTTCATCGTTGGGGCCGAGCACAAGCGGGTCGCCTTTTTCTCCGTGACTGCGGGCTCCGGCATATTTTCCACCGTGTGCCAGCTCCATGACCGCCATGCAGTTGTGATGGTGCATGGCATTGGTGACCTCTTTTAGGGAAGGCAGAGACATAACGTCGTATAAAGTCACTTCCTTTGTATGGGTGCGACCGACGGGATCGACAATGCCAAGGCCGATGGCGACACTGGCTAGTCCGCCGCGTGCCCGATTTTCATGGAAAGCAATGTCCTCTTTGCGCATATGGCAATCCGGGTCCAGTTCGGGATTGGACATCGGCGCGCCAAAGATACGGTTTTTAAATGTGGTGCCGTTGATGGTGATCGGACTTGCCAAATAGGGATAATATTGATTTTTCATAAGAAACCTCCGATGTATCACTGCATTTTTTGTTGATTTTTCTAAAATCAAGTATAACGAAAGGAAAAACACAAGCCAATTCCATTCCAGGACAAGTATGGATGCGATTTGTCCGTTCCTATAAAAGGAAAACCGTCCGTCCCATGAGCGGGGCAGACGGTTTTTTTCTATTGTTTCCAAAGGAGTTGTCATTGGGGCGACGGTTCTTCCGGTGGCGGAACCACCGTACGCTTCCGATTGGGACAGGTCGCGCAGAATTCTGCCACGGTCATACCCTCAACCTCCTTGAACAGCTGATACAGGACCTTAGGGGAGGCAAGGCCGACCAGCTGAGAGATTTTTTCGATGGAATAATCGGTATCGTATAAATAATTTTTGGCGTAATTTAATCGATAAATGTTGAGCGTCTTTTTGAAGCTCTGGCCGAAATAGCTCTCGAATACACGGTTGACATGACGTGCAGAGATGAAAAACTCGTTGGAAATATCCTGAATCGTGATGTTCTTGTGATAGTTCTTGTGCATGTATTTGGTCATCATAATCGCCATATTCAGGTTTGAGAGCGGCGGGGCCGTATTGGATTCGGACATCGAATCCATCTCGGTCATGCAGCGCAGGATCGAGAGGATGTATTGCTGATACAATGTGTCGATCATCAGCTTTTTCCCGGGCAGATTGCCCGTGATTTCTTCGTGCAGACGGTCGAGGATACTGCTGCATTGATGCGTATCCCGTCCGATGTAGTGGGTGTGTGTATCGAAATATTGTAGGGCATCGGAAAGAAAGTTATCCTCTGGTTGAGCAGTCCGCAGCTTGTCCTTGGAGGCGCTGTATGACGGTTTGGTAAAGACAAAAGCGATATATCTTTTGGGCGTCTGTGGTTCGTATACCGTATGGTGATAGACATCCGGACGAATAAAGGCAAAACAGCCGCTGGTGAGCGTATAGGTTTTATCTTCAATGGTCAGATGGTGTGTACCTTTCAGACAGTAATAAATCTCATAATCCGGATGTACATGATGGAATTCCACACAGCTTTCATCAAAGGAATCGACATAGTTGACGACAATATTGCTGGAACCGATCGACAGACGGGTGAGAGAGGGATTATAAAGAGGATACTGTTTCTGGTGGTAGTGCATGAAATCTCCTTTCCAGTGTTTGTTCGATCGACACCATAATCCTTTTGGTGTATATACTTATAGTAACATAAATTTGCCGTGCAGAGATAATGCAAATCGTGTAAAAAGAGACAAGTTTCGCCAAAAGATGTCCCATTTTTTTTTGAAATGAAAATAAAATGGCGAAAAGAATAGGGGGGTGTTTGTGGACATTATCCAGAGAAAAAGAAAAGTGAATGTACAAAATAGACAAAACAGAGGCGCTGCTGGACTGATTTTTTGTATTTATGTCCTTTTTTGAAATTGTTGCAGAGCCGACGGATTGTTACAATACAGGCATAACACAAGACCGCTGGGAAGGAGAGCGGCGGCCTTGAAAATCGGCAAAGGCAAAAATGAAGAGGAGGAATGAAAATGTCAAGTAATTCGAAAAACCCGGCTAATTGGGAAAAGACATCGTCCCAGTATGGCTACTACAAGATCCCGCGAAAAGAAGTCTTGGGATATGGCTCGATTGACTTTGCGATGAACCTGGTATTCCAGTGTATCGCACTGTATATCAGCTTTTTCTACACCGATATTTTCGGTTTGAAACCGGGGCACGTTGCCATTATCTTTGCAGCTTCCCGTCTTTGGGACGCGGTCAACGATCCGATGATGGGCACGATCTGTGAACGTCTGCAGCCGAAGAAGGGTAAGTACTGGGTATACATCCGCTGGGGCGCCATCCCGTTTGGTCTTGCTGCGGTTATGACGTATACCACACCGCAATTCAGTTATGGACTAAAGATCGTCTGGGCAGTTGTCGGCTATAACCTGCTGAACATGCTGTATACCTTTATTATTCAGCCGTATATCTCGGTCGCAACCCTGATGACCAACGACCAGAACGAGCGCACCCGTCTGCAGTCCTTCCGCATGACGCTGGCGCAGGCTGGTGGCGTTGTCTGTGCGATTATGCTTCCGGAGCTTTCCGGCTTCCTGAGCAACTACATGAGCTTGGCACAGGGCTATATGGTAACCACCATCATCATGGCGATTATCATGGTAATGATCCTGCTTTGGGGTTCTAGCCAGATCGTCGAGCGTATTCCGGCACCGAAACTGTCCACAACAGGCGAAAAGGCCGGTATTAAGGATGTCTTCTATCTGCTGTTCCGCGTCGGTCCGGTATTCGTCACCTTTATCCTGTTCCTCGGTGTATACACCATGAGCCAGGTTCAGGCAACCATGGGCGCATATTATATCAACTACTATGCAAACCGTCCGGACATGCTCTCCTGGTTCTCCATGATTATGATGCTGTTCTCGGTTCTCGGAGTACCATGTGTTCCGACGCTCACCAAGCACCTCCACAAAAAGGGAACCGTTATGTTTGGCCTCGGCGTTGCCGGCTTGGGTTGTCTGGTTCTGTACTTTATGCCGACGACGGCAATTGTCGGCATGATGGCTGCCCGTGCGATCACCGGCTACGGCTATGGCGTTTTGATGGGGATTGTTTGGTCCGTTATCACTGACCCGGTAGAGTATGCAGACTGGAAGACCGGAAAGCGCTATACCGCGATTGTCATGACCCTCGTCGGTCTGGGCATCAAGTTCTCCATGATTATCGGCGGATCTCTTCCGACCGCAGTTTTGCAGGCAACCGGCTATGTCGCCAATCAGGCACAGAACGAAGTAACGTTGAGCGCAATCCGTTCCATGACGACGCTGCTTCCGCTCGCAGCTGTTATCGTTGCGATGGTTGTCTATGGTGTGTTCTATCGTCTCGATGAAGAGAAGATCAAGCAGATTCAGGCAGACATTGCCGAGCGCAATGCGAAAAGAGCAAATGCAGAATAATCTCGGAACCGCTGCAATTTCTATGCAGCGCAGATAAAGAATAGAGCAAAGGAGTGACAAGTATGAAAGTTGTATGCGCAACAAGAGTCGGCAATATGAAGGATCCGAACCCGGAGACCCGTGGGACCGTTGGTATTGTGGATATGCCGGTCAAAGAGCTGAAGGATGATGAGGTTCTGATTAAAGTCGCATACTGCGGCATCTGCGGCAGTGATCCGCATGTCGTTGACGGCTGCTTCAATAAACCGGAGGATGCCCCGTTTGGCATCGGTCATGAGATGTCCGGCGTCATTGCAAAGCTGGGGAAGAACGCGACTGCGAAGGGACTGAAGGTCGGTGACCGCGTCGGTGGAAACTTCTTGGGCTACTGCGGCAAATGCTATCAGTGTTCGATTGGACAGCCGGAGTACTGCACGGACATCGGCAACGAACCCTGTATGGCAGAGTATGTCGTGTGGAATGAATCGCAGGTTTGTAAGCTCCCGGACGGTGTAAGTCTCCGCGAGGGAAGCCTGATGGAGCCGCTTTCTATCGCTGTTCGCGCGATGGACAAGGCTGGTATGCTGGTTGGTAAGCGTGTGCTGGTGTCCGGCGGCGGCCCGATCGGTCAGCTGATTGCACAGCTGGCGGCAAAGTACGGCGCTGCGGAACTGACGCTGTCCGAGCCGGTGGAGAGCCGCTGCGAGCTGGCAAAGAAAATCGGTGTCGAGCACATCATCAATCCGATTACCGAGGATGTCTATGCGAGAGCGATGGAGATCACAGGCGGGATTGGCTACGATGTCATCTTTGAGTGTTCCGCCGTTCCGAGTGCAGCGGTTACCATGCTGAAGTGCACGGCAAAGTACTGCAATCTGATTTATGTCGCACAGTTCCCGACCGATTACGAGATGCCGCTCAACCTGTTTGAATATTGCTACATGCGTCAGGTCAACATCACCGGCATGTACTGTGCGCACTTCAACTTTGAGCGTACGGCAGAATATCTGAAGTATGTGGATCTGTCCGCGTTTACCTCGGATGAGCAGGTCTTCGACATCGACGATGTCGAAAAGGCATTTGAAGTGCATCTGACCAGCAAATATCCAAAGATTCTCATCCGCTGCAATTCGTTTGACGGCGAGTAAATCACAGAAAGGACGAGCTAATATGAGTGAGAAATTACAAACAATCGCACAGCTGGAGGATAAGTGCGTCGATATCCGTTCCGAGCTGCTGACCTTTATCCATCGCATCGGAATGGGACATCTGGGCGGCGAGCTGTCCATCGTTGAGATGACGGTAGCCCTGTATTATAAATACTTAAACTTCGACGTAATGGACCCGCACAAAGAGGGACGTGACCGTTTCATTCTCTCCAAGGGCCATTGCTCCGAGACCTTGTATACGATTTTCTCCAACCTTGGTGCGTATACGCAGGATTACATGGTAGAGCACTTTGAGAACCTGGATCAGTACAAGTTTGGCATGCATTCCAACCGTAAGAAGTGCCCACAGATCGAGGTTTCCGCCGGTTCCCTGGGACATGGCCTCCCGATCGCGGTCGGCTACGCGCTGGGCGCACGCTACCGCAAGGAAAACTACCGTGTTATGGTCATGATCGGCGACGGCGAGTTTGACGAAGGTACCAACTGGGAAGCGCTGATGGCAGGCGCGCATTATAAGCTGAACAATTTGGTCTGCATCCTGGACAAGAACCAGCTTCAGATGACCGGCAATACCAAACAGATTATGAACATCGATCCGGTTGCGGATAAGGTTCGTGCGTTTGGCTGGAATGTCATCGAGATTGAGGACGGCAACGATATGGCGCAGGTTTGCGCGGCGCTGGATCAGCTTCCAGAGCGGGATTACACCAAGGAAGCAGCACCGACCTTTATCATCAGCAATACCGTGAAGGGCAAGGGTGTCAGCTTCATGGAAGGCAATCACAAATGGCATGGCGGCGGGATCGGAGACGAAGATCTCAAGATCGCACTGGCCGATGTAGAGAAAATGAGAAAGGCGTGATCGGTTATGGCAAATACGACATATGATTTTGATATGATGCTCTCCAACGCACGAGAGGCATATGGAGAAGAACTCTATAAAATGGCGTGCGAAGGCAAGGACTTTGTATTCACCTACAGCGACAACGTCGCGCCGTCCACCAAAGCAGGTCAGCTGATTAAGGAATTTCCGGATCGGTGCTTTAATTTCGGCATCGCAGAGCCGGATCAGGTTGGCGCTTCCGCTGGTCTGGCGCTCTCCGGCTGCACCGTATTCGCCCAGGTATTCGGCCCGTTCCTTCCGCTTCGCGCCGCAGATCAGATCCATACGGACATCGCGTACAATGATGTTAAGGTCCGTCTGATCGGCACCCATTCCGGCGTTACCGCGGGCGGAGGCCCGACCCACAACGACATCGCGGATCTCGCCCTGTATCGTGCGATCCCGAATTTGACGGTTGTAGTTCCGGCCGATGCCGGACAGTGCTGCAAGTTTATCCGCGCCTCGATGGATTTTGACGGCCCGATGATTATCCGCATTGACCGTGCCGGTTCGCCGAACGTCTATGCAGACAACAATTATGATCTGGAGATCGGCAAGGCAATTGAGACATTGGAGGGCACAGATGCTTACATCATCTCCTGCGGCTCCAACCTGTACGAGTGCCTGATGGCATCCAAGGCGATGAAGCAGAAGTTTGGCGCCAGCATTGGCATTCTGGATATGCATACGGTTAAACCAATGGATACCGAGGCAGTGCTGCGCGTGGCGCAGAAGACCGGAAACATCGTTACGGTAGAGGATCACTCCATCAACGGCGGACTCGGCGGCGCAGTGGCGGAGGTCCTGTGTGAGGCGAGCTACAAGGGCAGCTTCAAGCGCATTGGTATGCCGGATGAATTTGCGGTTCTCGGCTCTACCGATGACATTTACCATTACTATGGCATGGATCGTGACGGTATCGAAGCGACGCTGGTCAAGATGCTGAACCTTGGAAAATAACGAAGGGTACGCCCTGTTTTCATAAGAATGCAGAATGCGCGGCACACATTGTGTGCCGTGCAAGAAAAAGAAAGAAGGTATTCCAATATGGCAAATCCAATGGAACGCTTTAGTATGGATTGGTTCCGTCTGGACGGCAAGGTAGCTATGGTTACTGGAGCCAATCAGGGACTGGGTATGGCATATGCAGTCGCCTTTGCAAAGGCCGGCGCGGATCTGTTTATCCCACATTTCACCGAAGATGTTTCGGAAATTAAAGACTTGATTGAGAAGGAAGGCCGTCAGGTGCATTTCCTGCGCGGCGACCTGACCCAACGTGACTACCAGATGGCCTGTGTGGAAGAATGCATGAAGCGGTATGGCCGCATTGACATTCTGGTGAACAACGCCGGTGCAAGTGCTTTCGCGGATTTTGATGATTATCCGGACCGCTTCTGGGATATGTGTATTGATCTGGATTTTAATGCAGTTTATTTCCTGTCCAAGGAAGTTGCCCGCGTGATGAAGGCACAGGGCGGCGGCAAGATCATCAACATCGGTTCCGCGCTGAGTTATACCTCGGACGGAAAGTGCCCGCCATATACCGCGGCGAAGCACGGCGTCATCGGCATCACCCGCAACTTCTCAAACGAATTGGGACGCTATAACATTCAGACAAATGCCATCTGCCCGGGCTTCCTGGCGACCGAGGTCAATGCCGAACTGCGTAAGGATCCGGCGTTTTACAACAAGATTACCAGCCGTATCGCGGCAGGTCGCTGGGGTGAACTGGACGATCTGATGGGAACGATGGTATTTCTTGCGTCCCGTGCATCAGATTATCTGAATGGCGTGGATATTAACGTTGACGGCGGATTCTTCACCGTACTCTAATTCTTATCGACTTCCATAACATTAGGATTCCTCAATAATCTCACAATTCACCAACTGTTCGGGAACAGCAGCTTGACAGCGTTAGCTGTACAGGCTGCCGTTTCCACTCTCTGCGGGCAAAGTCGCAGAGATTTCCCATTCCAAAGGAGGAAAATTATGAAAATCAAAGCTGCCGTTACCCGTGCACCGGGCGCCCCGTTCACCATAGAAGAGGTGGAGCTGGCTGCACCAAAGGGACACGAGATTCTTGTCAAGATTACTGCCTGCGGCGTCTGTCATACGGACGATGCGGCACGCCATCAGGTAATTCCGGTTCCGCTGCCGGCGGTCCTTGGACACGAAGGCTGTGGAATCGTGGAGGCAGTCGGCCCGGAGGTAACGGAATTTGTTCCGGGGGACAAGGTTGGCATGTCCTTTGGCTATTGCGGCACCTGCCATAATTGCATGACCGCACACCAGCATGCGTGTGAGAATTTCAATGCGATCAATTTTGGCGGCGTGCAGGCGGATGGAACCACGCGCTTGTCAGATGCCGATGGAAATCCACTCGCGACGTTTTTCGGCCAGTCGTCCTTTGCCACACATGCTGTGGTCAATGAGGGGAGTGCCGTCAAAATCGAATACGACGACATCGATCTTGCACTGATTGGGCCGATGGGTTGTGGCATCCAGACCGGTGCCGGTGCCGTCCTCAACCGGCTCCGTCCGGAGTTCGGCTCGTCCATCGCGGTATTTGGCTGCGGTACGGTCGGCATGAGTGCGATTATGGCGGCAAAGATTGCGGGCTGTAAAAATATTATTGCTGTGGGCGGCAATCCGAAGAGTCTGGAGCTGGCGAAGGAGCTGGGAGCCACCCACACGATCAACCGCAAGGAAGAGCGTGATATCGTCGGAAAGATCAAAAACGAGATTGTTCCGGGTGGAGTTCATTATGCCATTGACACCTCAGGCGTTGCCGATTTTGTCAAGAAGGCGTTGGCGTCCTGCCGATTTATGGGCACGGCGGTTGTCCTGGGCGCGACCGGGGATGTCACCTTCAACATCCAGGCCGAACTGATGGGCGATGCAAAAAGCCTCATTGGTATTGTGGAAGGCGATGCAATCCCGAAGCTATTTATTCCGCAACTGCTGGATTATTATAAGAAGGGGATGTTCCCGTTCGATAAGCTGATTCAGTTCTATCCGTTTGAACAGATCAACGAGGCATTTGAGGAGTCTGGCTCCGGCAAGTGCATCAAGGCGGTTCTGCGGATGGATCAATAAGGCCGTTACGGTATTCTGGGAAGAATAGTGAAATCCGGACAACAGATAAGGGTCAAAACCACAACAGCGGTTTTGACCCTTGTTTGTATGTCTGGTCGATTCCGTTTCAACGGTTGCCTTGGATTGGCCGGATGGTTTCGAAAAGGGAAGGGGCTTTGCCTTGCGGATCGAGTAAAGATCGGTCGGCCAGGCCGATCTTTTTGCAATAGTCTTCCTGCCGGTGCATCTTCTCGAGCAGCCGGCACAGCGCGATTCTGGTTTGTACATCCATAGGACACGCTCCTTTCTCTGCCGTCTGTCAGAGAGCGGTATCGATCAGGGACACCAGTCCCACGACAACCAGCCCGACAAAAGCGATGGACAGGAAGCCGGAAGCCGCGATCCCAATCAGTAGGATTGGCAAAAATACAATCGTAACGAAAATTTTGGTAATGCTCCAAGCGGCTTTGATAGCAAACCAAAGCAGTTTTCCAAATACCATGACCAATAAACCTGCAAAAATCAATGTCAGCAATCCGATCACCTCCGAATACCTTTCTCTGTCTGGAACGGAACCTTTCTTTTGGATTAAATCTAGTATATAATAACGGTGTCAGAGAATCAACTGCTGACGGTGTGAAATAGACGCATGTAATTCGTCTGCAAAAGAGGATAAAAGCCAGAACGGGGGAGGAAGGCTTCTATGGGGAAAATGTCAACCAAGGAAAATAAAAATATTTATCAGATCAGCCGGGAAAATATGCACCTCACAAGGGCGGCGGCTGCGGAACAGCTGTATATCTCGGCCTCGCGGATTGAAAAGATAGAAAACGGGAGCCGGCCGCACCCGGATGAAGTGCTGAAGATGGCGGAATGCTATCGCAACCCGTCGCTCTGCAACGACTATTGCTGCAACCTTTGTGAGATCGGTCAGAAATATGTCCCGAAGGTTGAGATGAAGGAACTGTCTCAGATTACGTTGGAAATGCTTGCCTCCTTAAATGCCCTGAGCAAAGAAAAGGAACGGCTCATTGAGATTACTGTGGACGGCAGGATTACGACGGATGAGATTCCGGATTTTTTGTCCATTCAGAAACAATTGGAAAAGATGTCGCTTGTGATCGATTCTCTCCAGTTGTGGATCAAACATGCGATGACGTCCGGAGAGATGGACGTTTCGGCGCTTTCCGACTGGGAAGATGGCGCCGGGGCAGACGAAACCGTGTCGACGTAAGTTTTCTCTTGAAAAATGGCATCGGACGTTATATAATGAAAAATGGAATCGTTCTAAATACATCCAAAACGGAGAAATGTATAAGATTGCACAATTATGGACAGGATAAGGCAACGAGAACGCGATTTCTGTTGGGGCTATGCTATACCCAACAATCACGACGAAAGACAACAACAGGAGGTAACTTCATAATGGATCAGAAATTTTATGTATGTGGACACTGTGGAAATATCATTGCAATGGTGAAAAATGTAGGTGTTCCGATCATGTGCTGTGGTCAGAAAATGACCGAGATCATCCCGGGAACGACCGATGCCGCTGTGGAAAAGCATGTACCGTCTTATGAAGTCAAGGACGGCAAGGTACACGTTAAGGTAGGCGAGGTAGCGCATCCGATGGCAGAGGAGCACTTTATTGAGTGGGTATCGCTGCAGACCGACAAGGGAAACCAGAGAAAGCAGCTGACTCCGGGAGAAGCGCCGGAGGTATGCTTTGCCATTTGTGAAGATGAGACAGTCGAAGCGGTCTATGCTTACTGCAACCTTCACGGGCTGTGGAAAAAATAAATTAGAGGTGTTGGATCTTGGATCAAAAAGCGCTTTATAATCTCAGTTACGGCGTGTTTCTGCTCGCCACGAAATCCGACGACGTAGTCAATGGCTGTATTACAAATACCTGTATGCAGGTGGCGAACGACCCGACACGGGTTGCAATTTCGGCGATCAATACAAACTTTACCTGCGAGCTGCTCAAGAAAAGCGGCGTGTTTGCACTGAGTATCCTCGATCAGAGCTGCAGTTTTGAGACGATAAAGCGTTTTGGCTATCAATCCGGAAGAGATGTCAACAAATTTGAGGATTTGCAGGTTCCGGTGGATCAAAACGGAATTCCATACCTTGACCGGCAGGCATGTGCGATGCTGAGCTGCCGGGTGATAGACAGCAAGGATCTTGGAAGCCACACTATTTTTCTTGCGGAAGTAGAAGATGCAAAAGTATTGAGCAGCCGTGCGCCGCTGACGTATGCGGATTACCAATCGAACGTAAAGCCAAAGGCGAATGCGCCTGCAACCGGGAAGAACATTGTCGGTTGGCGCTGTAAGATTTGCAATTATGTATACGAAGGAAGCGAACTGCCAGCCGACTTTTCCTGTCCGGTGTGTGGGCATGGCGCGGACGATTTCGAACCGATATATGGAGAATGACCGATCAAACGAATGGTTTGCCGGTCAGAACAAGAATAAGATTTCTCAGGAGGCTATTACAATGAAGAAGTATGTATGCGGCCCTTGCGGCTATGAATATGATCCAGCAGTTGGCGATCCGGACAATGGCATTGCTCCGGGAACGGCGTTTGAGGATCTGCCGGACGATTGGGTGTGCCCGATCTGCGGTTTAGGCAAAGAAGTTTTTGAAGAGCAGTAAGCCGTTTTTTCGACAGAACCCCCGAATCTCTGAAACGAGATTCGGGGGTTTTTGGATTTTATTGGGGTTTACAGGAGCGGCGCGGTGGATTCGCGCTCGATCAGGGTGACTCCCAGGCTGCATTTTATGATATCGGCCGAACCGGCGGCAATACACAGCAGCCGTTCGACAGCGAGGGCGCCCATGCGGTCGCAGGGGATGCGCATCGTCGTCAGGCTGGGGGTGATGAATGTGCTCTGGGAACCGTCGTCAAAGCCGATTACGGAGACATCCTCCGGGACGCGCAGGCCGTGCCGCTGCAGGCCGCGGATGCATCCGGCCGCAATGATATCGTTTGCCGCGAAGAATGCGGTCGGGATATCGGAGGAGGAAGCGAGATAGGCTTCCATCTGCCGCGTTGCGGTCTCAAAAATGAGGTCGATATCCACAATATATTTCTCATCATAGGGGAGGTTGAGATCCTGCATCGCCCGTCGGTAACCGACGGCGCGTTCGCAGATACCGCCGATATCGATTTGGCCGCGCAGCAGGCCAATTTTGCGGTGTCCCAACCGATACAGATACTGAACGGCTTCGTAGGCTCCCGCGATGTTGCTGGTGGCGAGTGTATTGATGTTGAATTGATCGAGCTGTTTGTCAAGCGAGAGCAGCGGCAGGGAAAAATTACACAGCAGGGCTGCATCCTTATAGGACAATTCGCTGGCGAGGAAAAGAACGCCGACAAGATTTGACTGCTGTTCCAATGTCGTCAGGAGCTGATGCAGCTCCGGGGACGTGACAGAGACGATGCTCAGAGTATAGCCCTTCTCATGCGCTTTCTTTTCGGCGCCGTTTAACAGCTTGACATAGAAATCTTCGTTGCGTTCGCGGATGTGTTCGGTGGCCTTAAAACGGACAAACTTGATTTCTCCCCTTGTCGGGAGATTGGTTATTTTGTTTCGGATGGTGTAGCCGTTTTGGACCAGCAGCGCAGCCACGCGGTCGCGGGTGTCCTTCCGCACGCCGGGTTTGTTGTTTAGCACCAGCGATACGGTGGAGGTAGCGACCCCTGCCATTTGAGAAATATCTTTTAAAGTCATAAGCGAAGTTCCCCGTTTGTGTTGTTCTGTTTTTATTATAGATTGGAAAACGGGAAATGTCCATATTTTTTTGAAAATTATTCGAAAAAATTCGAATAAATCGAACAAAATTGAAAGTGAGATGGAAAGCGAGAATTTTGAAAAATGGACAAGAAGTGTGCAAATTAGACAAAAATTTAGGATTAATTATTATTAAAATAGACATTGAAATAATATTAAAAATGTGTTTTAATATTATTACGATAAATTTCGAAAAATAATTCGAAATCTGGAAAATTAATTCGAAAATAGGAGGAAGGACAATGTTGAAAAAAAGAATGCGATTTGCAGCAGCTGCTCTGGCGGCAGGAATAGCGATTACATCGCTGGCGGGATGTGGAGGATCTTCCGGAGACAGTGCGGCGGGTTCCGCCTCTGCCTCTTCCGCAGGTGGAGACAGCGATTCTATCAAAGTGGGTGTTGTACTGAAGACCCTGTCCAATCCGTTCTACGTAACCATGCAGGAAGCGATGGAAGCAAAGGCGGATGAGCTTGGGATGGAAATGGTTCTTCAGGCTCCGGAGACAGAGACCGAGACCGAAAAGCAGATGCAGATTGTCGAGAATCTGGTCGTACAGCAGATCGAAGGGCTGATTCTGGCGCCGAATGGTTCCTCCGAGCTGGTTCCGGCGGTCAAGGAAGCCAACGACGCCGATGTTCCGGTTGTCATTCTGGACTCCCGCATTGAAGAGGCGGATCTGGAAGAAGCCGGCGCCCACATCGAGTGCTTCATCGGTTCGGACAACTATCAGGGCGGACAGCTCGCAGCCGAGGCGATGTCGGAAGCGCTTGGAGGATCGGGCAAGGTTGCTGTTGTCGAGGGCATCAGCGGCGTCGAATCCAGTGAGCTTCGCGTAGGCGGCTTCAAGGATAAGGTGGAAGAGCTGGGCGGCCTGGAAGTGGTTGCCTCGCAGCCGGCCGACTGGGAGCAGGAGCAGGGCTACACCGTCACGCAGAATATCCTTCAGGCAAATCCGGATATCGCGGGCATTTTCTGTGCAAACGATATGATGGCGCTGGGCGCCGTCAAGGCGATTGAAGACGCCGGCATGGAAGAACAGGTCACCGTTATCGGCTTCGATGCAACGGACGATGCAAAGGCAGCCATCTCCGAAGGCAGAATGTATGCCTCGGTTGGACAGGACCCGGCGCTGATGGGCGAGCAGGCACTGGAAGTTATCCAGAGCATCAAGGATGGCAGCTCTTACGAAGAAGAGTATGCAATGGACGTAAAAGTAGTTACAGCGGATGATATCGGATAAGATACTCCTTGGCACGGAGGACGCAGCGTGCGTTTTCCGTGCCAAAACTGCAAGGTCGAGAAAGGTACGGAGTTATGAATCAGAAAACTATCGTTTCGATGGAGCATATTACGGTCGTATTTCCCGGCGTAAAGGCGTTGGATGATGTCTCCTTCTCCCTGCGGAGCGGGGAAGTCCATGTCCTTTTGGGTGAGAATGGCGCAGGAAAATCAACACTGGTGAAGGTCCTTTCGGGTGTGTATCGAAAGAATGCCGGAACGGTATATGTTGATGGAGAGGAAGTCAATTTCAGTTCGACAAAGGAAGCGCAGGAAGCGGGCGTAAATATCGTTCATCAAGAATTAAATTTAATTCCCTATTTGACGGTTGCCGAAAATATTTTTCTCGGACATGAGCCGAAAAAACATGGAATCATTGACTGGAAACGGATGTTTTCCGAAACAGAGACCATTTTGGAAAATTTGGGGGTCGACATTCCGGCAAAGGCAGAATTGAGAACACTGAGTGTGGCACAGCAGCAGATGGTTGAGATTGCGAAAGCAGTCCGTTTGGAATCCAAGGTAATTGTTTTAGACGAACCGACCTCCTCTCTGACGGACAAAGAGATCGACGCATTGTTTGAGATTATGCGGTCTCTTCGCGACAAAGGGGTAGGCATTATTTATATTTCCCATCGTTTTGACGAAATCAAGCGAATCTGTGACCGGGCGACCATCATGCGCGATGGAAAATACATCGACACCGTCGATGTAGCCGAAACAGAGATCGACGATATGATCCGGATGATGGTTGGACGGGAACTGACCGACATGTATCCCAAAACTCCGGCGGAGATCGGCGACGTCCTGTTGGAGGCGAAGCATTTCTCCACCGAAGAGAAACTGCGGGATTGTTCCATTTACGTCCGGCGCGGAGAAATCCTCGCATTGGCCGGCCTGATGGGTGCGGGACGTACCGAACTGGCGCGTGCCATCATCGGCGCCGATCCCATCCATGCGGGAGAATTGTTCTTGAACGGGACAAAGATTTCGGTAAAGCACCCAAAGGATGCCGTAAAGCACGGCATTGGCCTGGTTCCGGAGGATCGGAAACAGCAGGGATTGGTTCTGGGCATGAGCATCGGGAAGAATATTACCCTCGCGAACCTGTCCAAGACGATGAAATCCGGTATGCTGAACAGCCGGGTGGAACGATCGCTTGGCGACGATGCGGTCAAGAATTTGAACATACGGACGCCGAATCTGGAGCAGCGCGTGAAGTTCCTGTCCGGCGGCAACCAGCAAAAGGTTGTCATTGCAAAATGGCTTTTGGCAGAGGGAAACGTCCTGATTTTTGACGAGCCGACCCGAGGGATTGACGTCGGCGCAAAGAGCGAAATTTACCGCATCATGTGTGAACTCGCACAGAGTGGAATGGCAATTATCATGATATCGTCCGAGCTTCCGGAGGTCTTGGCGATGAGCGACCGGATTTACGTGATGTGCAATGGCGAGGTACGCGGCGAACTGACGCGGGAAGAGGCCACACAGGAAAAGATTATGTACTACGCAACAGGAGGAAAGGACCATGAAAGGGAAGAAGATTAAATTTAGTAATATCCCGACGACCGTTATTACGCTGATCGCACTGATTATTTTGTGTATTATCCTATCAGTTGCATCCCCGTATTTTTTGACGCAGAAAAACCTCACCAATGCGGTCCTTCAATGTGCGATTAATGCGACGCTGGCCTGCGGTATGACCTTTGTCATCCTGACCGGCGGCATCGACCTCTCGGTTGGATCGGTTGTCGCCTTTGTGGGCGTCATGCTGGGCACCTTCGTCCAAGGAGGAATGAACCTTCCTCTTGCAATCCTCCTGAGCATTATCATCGGCGGCATTGCGGGTGTAATTAATGGATTTCTGGTAACTCTGGTGAAGCTCCCGCCGTTTATTGCGACCCTGGGCACGATGAGCATTGGGCGCGGCATGGCGCTGGCCAAGACCGGAGGCCGTTCCATCCAGGGCCTGGGCTCGGGTATGAAGTTCATCGGCAACGGCACCATCCTGGGAATCCCGGTCATGATCCTCATCATGGTTGTGGTATTTCTCATCGGTATCTTCCTTTTGAAATATACCAAAACCGGACGCTATGTCTACGCAGTCGGCGGAAACCTGGAGGCAACCAAGCTTTCGGGCATCAACACAAACCGATATATTATGTTTGTATATCTGTTCAGCGGCATCATGTCCGGCATTGCGGCGGTCATGCTGACCGGACGACTGGATGCAGCCCAGCCGATTGCAGGCGACGGCTATGAGATGAATGCGATTGCAGCGGCGGTCATCGGCGGTACGAGTATGACGGGCGGCGAAGGCGGCCTGTTGGGCACGATCCTGGGCGCCTTGTTTATCAGTATCCTGAACAACGGACTGAATCTGCTCAATGTCTCGTCGTACATTCAGCAGGTAGCCATCGGACTGGTTATCATCTTCGCCGTTGCGCTGGATGCGCTGCGCTCCAAATAAACAGAAATTTTGATCGACACGAGTTAGAGAGGTGGACGACTTTATGAAAAAAACCATACGTCTTGGCATTTTGGGATTGGGCAGAATTGGCATTATGCATGCACAGAATATCCTGGCGATGCCGGAATTTGAAGTTGTTATGGGTGCGGACCCGTTTTTGACGGAGGAGCGGGAAAAGGAACTGCTGGCGATGGGTATCCCCGCCTGCACGCGCGATCCGGAGGATATCTTCTCCCATCCGGATATCGATGCGGTGGTAATCTGTTCGACCACCGACACCCATTCCGAGTTTATCATCCGCGCCGCCAGGGCCGGAAAGGATATCTTTTGCGAAAAGCCGATCGACCACGACGTTGGACGCATTTTGGAAGCGATCCGCGCGGTAAACGAGGCAAAGGTGATCTTACAGGTCGGCTTTATGCATCGGTTTGACCGGCATCATGGCGCACTGGCAGAAGTGCTGCACAGCGGACAGCTCGGTGCGGTCGAGGTGGTCAAGATCACGTCGCGCGACCCGGCGCCCCCGTCCATGGAGTATATCCGCACTTCCGGCGGCATCTTTGTGGATTTCATGATTCACGACTTTGACATGGCACGGTTCCTGACCCAGAGCGAAGCGGTTGGCGTCTTTGCGACCGGAACCACGGTGTGCGACCCGGAGATTGCCGAGCAGGGGGATTTCGGAAGCGGACACGCGATTGTCAAGTTTGCAAACGGGACGATTGCGGTGCTGGAGAGCACCCGCCGTGCGACCTTCGGACACGACCAGCGCATCGAAGCGCTGGGCAGCAAGGGCCTGGTCACGGATGACAATGTATATGACAGCAACATCCATGTATACAACGACGAATGCTGCTACCACACGGCCAGAATCCCGTGGCACTTCCAGGGACGGTATAAAGAGGCCTATCTGGTCGAGCTGCAGGCGTTTGCCAAGGCGGTGCTGGAGCGCGCGGAATCGCCGGTCAACGGCTGGGACGGCCTGCAGGCGGTGCTGATTGCCGAGGCGGCGGCGCGTTCGGCCAAGAGCGGCAAGTATGAATTGGTGGAAACCATCGAAATCTAAGGGAGGGAACGTATGAAATTAAAATTCGGTATGGTCGGAGGTGCCGGGGGAGGCATTTCCCCCATGCATATGCGTGGGGCGACGATCGACTTTATGGCGGAGCTGGCTGCGGGCTGCTTCAGCCGCAAGGCGGAAAAGAATGCGAAACAGGCAGAGCTTTGGGGCGTCACAGACACCAGCCGTGTCTATCCGGATTACAAGACGATGGCGGAGCAGGAGAGCCTGCGCCAGGGGGACGACCGTCTGGATTTCGTCGTCATTGTCACGCCGAACGACACGCATTATGAGATCGCAAAGCTGTTTTTGCAGAAGGGCTTTCCTCTCGTTTGTGACAAACCGTTGGCACTGACGGTTGAGGAAGCCGAGGAGCTGGAACAGCTCGCGGAGGAAAACGGTCTCCTGTTTGCGGTCACCTATACCTATTCGGGCTATGCCATGATCCGTCAGGCGCGGGAGATGATCGAGCATGGAGACATTGGGGAGATTACCTACATCAATGCCGAGTATCCGCAGGAATGGCTGTCGCTGGCCCTGGTGCAGGAAAACAGCGCCAACGCGATGTGGCGCCTGGACCCCAAACAGGCTGGAAAATCGCAGGCGACGGCGGACATCGGGACGCACATTGAATATCTGGTCAAGGCAGCGACCGGGCTTTCCCCCAAGCGTGTCCTGGCGAAATTCGACCACATCCCGCCGACCCTGGCGATGGAGAGCAATACAACCATTCTCTGTGAGTATCCAAACAATGTGACGGGCCTGTTGTGGGCCTCCCAGATCGCCATCGGACAGGAGTGCGATTTGCGCCTGCGTGTCTTCGGCACAAAGGGGGCCATTGAATGGCAGCATCAGGACGCCAACCGGCTGAAAGTGACCAAGCTGGGCGGACCGGTGCAGTACTATTCGGCTGACAGCCCGTACAATTATCCCGAATCCGTTCGCCTGTCGCGCACCAATCCGGGCCATCCGGAAGGGCTGTTCGAAGCGTTTGGCAATATCTATCGTTCGTTTATGGAAAACCTGATCGCCCGTCGGGAAGGCAGGGAGCCGGAGAGCTTTACCTACCCGACTGTGGCGGACGGCGTCGACGGCGTTCGATTCATTGATGCCTGCGTCAAGAGCAACGAAAATGGCAGCGTATGGGTTGACGTATAGACTCCAAGTTTCTTTTTCCAAAAGCGGCTTCTGATTAGGCCTCCTCGATCAGGAGCTGCTTTGTTTGTGGCTTCCGGTCTTTCTTTTTGACGCCGGATGCGGTACAATAAATGCATCTGGGATAAGGAAGAAGGAGGATCACGGCAATGCTGGTAATTGACTGCTGTATTCGAGGAGAGGAATCGGCGACGAGAACATATTATGAGGCGTATCTGGAAACACTGCCCGCGTCGACACCGGTTGAGATTGTGAAGCTGGCGGAAGAGGCGCTCACACCGCTTTCGGCAGAGGATGTCCGCAGGCGTGACCGTGGGGACTTTGACGATGCATTCTTTCGTTATGCCAGACAGTTCCGGGAGGCGGATGAGATACTGATTGCCGCACCGTTCTGGGATCTGTCCTTTCCGTCGCTGCTCAAGGTGTATCTGGAGCAGGTCTGCGTCACCGGGCTGACCTTCGGCTACGAGGATGGCGCGTGCGTCGGCTATTGTAAGGCGAAACGGCTGCTGTATTTTTCGACCTGCGGCGGATTTGTGGGGGAGAACCACCTCGGTTTTGAATACGTAAAAGCGGTCGCCGCCATGCTGGGAATTCATTCTTGTGTTCCGTATGTGATCGAGGGGATGGATATCGACCCGTCCAGACGCGAACAGATTTTGCAGGAGAAGATCGCCGAATTGTAAGGGAGAAACAAAAACACAGACGGCCTGTCCCGGCTCGGACGGGCTGTTTTGGTTTCTCGGGATGCGGCGGTGCGCTGTAGTTGTGCTTGACTAACTCGTGCAACACAGGATATACTAAACAAAATCAAAAAACAGTGTTCTTGAGGGAGTAGCAAGCATATCTTTTGAGATGTGCAGCAAGTCAACATACTGACCGCTGGTCTGGCTTGCTTTAATATGCGAGACTCATGGGTAACCGCTGGTTGCCGTGTATGAGTTATGCCCTTTTTTCCTTGGAACGTATTACTCAGGCATGGCAGAGGCTTTGCCTGAGTTTTTTATCGGGGCAACGTGCGGCGGGCATTGTTTGACAGAATTTAGGAGGAAAACAAATGGAGTGGAGTATTGTTTTTGTCGCAAACAGTGTCCTGCTCGGGGTTGGACTGGCGATGGATGCCTTTTCGGTTTCCATGGCGAACGGACTGCACGAGCCGAGGATGAAAGCGGGGCGGATGTGTGAGATTGCGGGGACGTTTGGCGGATTTCAGATCGCCATGCCGCTGATCGGCTGGGTGTGTGTCCATACCGTTGTCCAGTATTTCCAGGTGTTTTCCGCCTTTATTCCATGGATTGCGCTCTTTCTTTTGGCCTGGATCGGCGGAAAAATGCTGTGGGAAGGCATCCGGAACGAGGAGCAGGAGGAAGGCAGTGCGGCGGTCGGCTTTGCTGCCCTGATGCTCCAGGGGATCGCGACCTCCATCGATGCGCTTTCGGTTGGCTTTGCCATCGCGGATTACGGTGTGCTGATGGCGGTAGTCTGTTCGGTCATTGTCGGCGTCGTCACATTTTTCCTATGTATCGGCGGACTCTTTATTGGAAAGAATTTTGGAACAAGGCTTTCCAATAAGGCGTCCATTCTCGGCGGTGTGATCCTGATTGCCATCGGTCTGGAAATTTTTATCCGCGGTGTGCTGGGGTGAGCCTCCACAGCATTGACAGTGTGGAATCCAATAAGGTATGATACAAGCAGAAGGTATACGCATTTGCAGATTACGGAAGGAATATACCATGAAATTTTATCAATTCGGGTCATTTGATCCCGGGAACAATCCCTTTAACCTGTTTGCCTCGATGTTTGGCGGGGCAGGCGGACAGAACGCCTCGCAGGAGGAGCGGACGGCGCCTCCAACCCCGCCCCCGCGTCCCAGGACGACGAAAAAGGGGAAGCTGCTTCGGCTGCTCGTGTATCTGGTCGTGATGGGCATTGTCTATTATGTCACGCTGCCGCCGATCAATTTGCAGGCCCATCCGTTCTGGAGCTTTGCTGCGATTGCCATTGTCTTTGCGCTGGCGATGCTGACGACGGTATCCGATGGCGGCTCCGGCAATGTCTTCGGCCCGGACGGCAAGCCGGTGCAAAAGCCGAAGAAGCTGACGCTGCGCAAAGGGCTGCTGAGCCTGATGGCCATCGGCATTGTCGTCTATGTGATCTGTTCGCTGCTGTCCAGCCCGATTTTTCAGGCGAAGGCGTATTCGTCGATTATTGCGGACTCCATCACGGTGAAGGATATCTCGGAGTACACACCGACGATTGACAACGTCCCGCTGCTGGATCGCGACAGCGCCACCCGTCTGGCCAACCGCACGCTGGGAAATCTGGTCGATGAGGTGTCCCAGTTTGAACTCGGGGAAAGCACACAGATCACGATGGCGGGTGCGCCGGTGCGTGTGCATCCGTTGGGCTATGTCAGCATTGTGAAATGGTTTTTGAACCGGAATACCGGCATTCCGGCCTATATCACGGTGGATATGAAGTCACAAAACACCAAGATTGTCCGTCTGGAAGACGGGATGCGCTATTCGCCGAGTGCCTTTCTCAATGACCGACTGGAGCGGCATCTGCGGTTTGCCTATCCCACCGCGATGTTTGACGATGCCAGCTTCGAGCTGGATGAGGACGGCAATCCATACTGGGTGGTTCCGGTGCTCAAGCATCGCATCCTGCTGCTGGCGGGAACGGATGTCAAGGGTGTTGTGACCTGCAATCCGGTGACGGGAGAAACGCAGTACTATCCGCTCGGGGAGATTCCGGACTGGATTGACAACGTCTACCGCGCGGATCTGATTGTCCAGCAGTATGACTGGTACGGCCGATACCACAACGGCTTCTGGAATTCGATCATCGGCCAAAAGGGCGTGGTGCAGACGACCGACGGCTACAACTATATCCCGAAGGACAACGACGTATACTGCTATACGGGTGTGACGAGCGTCGTCAGTGATGAGAGCAACATTGCCTTTATTTTCTCGGATATGCGCACGCGCGAGACGGATTATTACGAGATCGCGGGCGCGGAGGAATATTCCGCTATGGAGAGTGCGGAAGGCGTGGTCCAGCATCTGAATTATCAGGCGACCTTCCCGCTCCTGCTGGAGATTGAAGGGCAGCCGACGTATACCGTGGCCCTCAAGGACGCGGCCGGACTGGTCAAGATGTACGGTATGGTCAACATGTCGCAGTATCAGGACGTTGCGACCGGCAAGACCATCAAGGAGTGTCTGGCAAACTACCGGCAGCTGTTGATCGACGACGGCATTTTGTCCGAGGAGGAGGTATCGGCCGAGGAGACGCAGACGGTGAGCGGGAAGATTGCGGATCTGCGTTCCGCGGTGCGGGACGGCACAACCTATTATTATATCCGCCTGGTGGATGACGGAAGCTATTATGCGCTGAGTGCATCGGACAATGAGGCGGCAGTGCTGCTCAACATCGGCGATACGGTTACGCTGGAGGTCACCGGCGAGGGTGAAATCTGTCCGGCGAAATTGAAATAACAGCCGCCCGATCGGTTTGATACGAGAAAAAACAAAGCAGAGGCATTGACAAAAAAGTCAAATGTCTCTGCTTTTAAAATTTCTATTGACAAATTCGGCCATCTGTAATACAATGGTTACGAAATGGTTACAAAAAGGTTGCATCTGCACACGGGGGAGTCATGTCGCGTGCAGAGGAAAGCGGGGAGATACCAATGCACCACAAACGGAAAAAGATGTTACGACTGCTTTTGACTGCGGCGATTCTGTGTGCGGTCATGGCGACAAGCGCATTTGCCGTCAAGGTAACGGCGATTAAGAATGTCAATGTACGGGCGAAGGCGACGTCTTCCAGCTCCATCAAGACCGTGATGAAGAAGGGGATGTCCCGGACGGTTCTCGGCACCTCCTCTTCCGGAAAATGGGTGAAGGTAAAGGTAAACGCAAAGACCGGCTATGTCAACAAGAATTACCTGACGGAAGGCTCGAGCACCTCCAGCTCGGCCACGGTAACGTATCCGGTGATCAGCCCGAGCAAGTACAGCTTTGATCTGCAGACCAATTACCCCGGGGTTGCATACCGGGATAAGAACGGCAAACCGGCCGGTGCAACGATTGCTTCCGGCGGCTGCTGCCCGACCAGCGTCGGCAATATTCTGCGCAACCTGTGTGGAATTTCGGAGGCGACCACGCGCAATGTGTGCACGCTGGCGACAAGCTCCGGCGCGCGCTATAACGGCGGCACGACGGCAGGCACCCTGCTCAAGGCAGCGCAGAAGAAGTGGGGCGGCTTTACTTATAAGTATACGACCTCTGCCAGCACCATGCGGGCGCATGTGAAGGCGGGCGGAATGGCAATCGCACATACCATCGGCGCTTCCAGCGGCTCCCGTTCCCTGTTTTCCAACGGCGGACATTTCGTCGCAATCGTCGGAATGAGCGGAACCAAGATGGTCGTTGCCGATCCCTACTATTATGCTGGAAAGTGGACGGCAAACAGCGTTCGAAGAGCAAATGTCACCACGACCAGCGCAAAGGGCAAGGTCAACGTAAAGAGCACCGCAGTGGCGGCGGCCTGCAACTATTACTATCTGGTTTCGAGAGAGTGATCCGCAGCATGCCACAGACGGCGTGCAGTGACAGTGAATGCAATCACAATAAAAATGGCGCAGGCGGTACAGGTGATCGGCTCACACAGGCAGACACCGAGATAGCCGAGCCGTGGAACGAGAACAAGGGCGGAAAGGATATTTCCGCCCATTTCCATTATCCCCTCCGCGACGGCGGCCAGCTTGCCGCCCAGACCCTGCAGCGAATAGCGCAGGATAATGAGGACGGAGATGCCGAAGTAAAACGGGACATCCATGCGCAGATAGCGTGTGACGGCGGAGAGCACGGTCGGGCTGTCGCTGCCGGTGATCATCCGGGCAAGCGCGCCGCACTGGAAGAAGACCAGAAGGTTGACCAGGACGACCCAGACCAGGCCGAGCACAACGAGTACACGGATACCGGAGAGGATGCGCCGGATATTTCCGGCGCCGAGGTTCTGTCCGGCGAAGGTTGAGGCCGTGTTGCCGAACGCGAACAGCACCGCCAGGAGCATACAATGGATTTTGCGTGCGGCGGTGTAGCCGGCGATGGTCGCCGTACCCAGATGGTTGACGGCGGACTGCATGATCATCGTGCCGAAGCAGACGGTGGACTGCATCAACCCCATCGCCAGGCCGGTGAAAAGCAGATTGGCGGTCAAATCCGCATCAAAGCGGAAATCCCGGCGGCGGACATGCAGCAGCGGACAGCAGCGCACAATATAGAGCAGGCAGGCTGCCGCAGATACCAATTGAGAGAGGACCGTGGCAATGGCGGCGCCAAAAATACCCCAGGAAAAGACCGCAAGGAACAGGAGATCCAGTCCGACGTTGAGGACAGACGACAGGATCAGGAACAGAAGCGGATACAGGCTGTTCCCAATGCCGCGCAGGACACCGGCCATGGCATTGTACGCCATGGTAAACACGATGCCGGCGAAAAAGGTACGGATGTACACAAGGGATGGCGCGAGGATTTCCTTCGGTGTGTGCAGCGCGATCAGGAAAGGTCGGCTGAACAGCAGGCTGACTGCGGTCAGAAAGACGGAAATCACGGCAGTGAGCACGATGATACACGCGACGGTGCGCCGCAGGCGCTTCGGTTGCCCGGCGCCAAAGGTCTGCGCGACGACGATGGAAAAGCCGGACGTCATACCGGTGGCGATGCACAGGACGACGCTGTACAGCGAACCGGTGCAGCCGAGGGCGGCGAGGGCGTCCGCGCCCAGCAGATGGCTGACCGCTGCGGTGTCGACGATATTATAGAGCTGCTGAAAGAGATTGCCGATCAGGATCGGCAGGGAAAACCACAGCAGGGAGGAGAGCAGCGGGCCGCTGGTCAAGTCGCGGGTGTGGTGTGAGACGGATAGAGACATAACGAACCTCGAAAAAACAGGATACTTCTATAAAAGCATGAGTTGGCAGAAAAGTCAAATGCAAGACAAACGGCCGGACATGGGATTTGTCCGGCCGTGACAGGGTTTTGGGTTGTGGGAGGCTCAGCGGTACAGCTCCGGCTTTTCCACCATCTCGATCGGCAAAAAGCGGCCGGTACCGCGCGATTTGTTGAGGGAATCGGCGACCTGGCAGGCGGCGTAGCCATCCCAAACGGAGGGGCCGGTCAGGCAATCGTTCTGGAGATCGCGGACCCATGCGGCAAATTCCACCGGATAGGCATCCACAAAGCGGATGGACCAGTCCTGCATGATCTCTGTGCTGCGGCTGTGCGTCGCCTTGCTGCGCTGGATGACGGTGGCGGGCTGGGGCAGCTCGAGCATGCCCTTGTCGCAGACAATGCGGCACTCAACCTCGTAGCCGTAGCATTCTCCGCACTGGTACTCGATGTCCAGCCGCGCGCCGCTCTCGGTCTCCAGAAGGAAAATCTGTGGATTTTCATAGGGCTTGTCCGCACTTTCCGTGCTCTGACGCACCTTGAGTACCTGTCCGCTGACAAATTCCTCACCGGTGAGATAACGGCAGATGTCGATTTCATGGATGGCGCTGTTGCTGACGGCCATCTCGGTGCGGAACCAGTCCGGCTGGCTGACGTTGCGGTGCGCCATGTGCAGGATGAGCGGACGGCCAACCGCACCGCTGTCCAAAATGCGTTTCATCTCCATGTAATCCTTGTCAAAGCGGCGCATGTAGCCGACCTGGACGAGGCGCTTGCCGTAGCGGACCTCCGCCTCCATGATTTGTAGGCATTCTTCGACGGTTGGAGCGAGCGGCTTTTCGCAGAAGCAGTATTTGCCGGCCTCGATGGCGGCGAGGACATAGTTTGCATGGAAGGCATCCGGTGTCGTGATAAATACGACATCGACCTCTGGTGACGCAATCAGCTCTTCTCCCGTGGCAAAGGCGCGGACACCCAGCGCAGCGGCGGTCTGTTCGGCCGCTTCCGCGACAAAGTCGGCGACACCCACTAAGGTCACCCCGCCGGTCTCCCAGCGCAGACGGTATGCATGCTGGCGGCCAATCGCACCGCAGCCAATCAATCCAATACGAAACATAAGGTATATCCTCCTGTAAGTAAATTTTCCCGCCATAGCCGGGAATCCTTCCTTTTGTTACAAATATAATAACATTTTCATGATAATGTGTCGATGATTTTCCTGAAAATCATAGGAAAGATAAGAAGATTGGAGCGGAAGCGCCAGAATTCACAATTTCTTCCCAATATTGTCATTTGGTTTTCCGATAAAATCGTGTATACTAAGGGAAAGGACCGGAAAGAAACCGGTTAGGTTTTTCGCATAATTTCATGGAAGCATCCATACGGAATTTGTGAAAGCGTCCGGTTGACGGGGAAAATGTGCTGTGATATAATTAAAAACGATTATAATTCGGGCGAAAAAACGGCTGAAATGTTGAAATTTTGACATCCCATGCCGGCGGGAAAACGCACGGAACATGATCCTATTTGTGTATTAAAATAGAAAGAAAGTGAATGGCTTATGAGTTATTACGATAGTTTTGGCAAGTTTGGCGATAAGATCGCATTCCTTCAGGAGGACGGCGAAACGCTGACCTATGCCGGGTTGGAAGCCTTTGCGAAGGAACTCGGAGAAGCGGTTCCGGAGCGCTGTCTGGTATTTTGCTTCTGCAAGAACGCCATTGGCTCCGCGGCGGGCTATCTCGGCTTCCTGTACAACCGGATCGTCCCGCTGATGGTCGATGCCAAGATCAACGAGGTCCTGGCGGCGCATCTGCTGGATGTCTACAGCCCGTCCTATCTGTACCTTCCGGACGAGCTGCTCGAGCAGTATCCGTATCCGGTGGTACTCTCCCGCTTTGGCTATTCGCTGGTCAAAACGAATTATGAGACTGTTTATCCGCTCTATGAGGAGCTGGCGCTGCTGCTGACGACCTCCGGTTCGACCGGCAGCCCGAAGCTGGTTCGTCAGAGCTATACCAACATCCAGTCCAATACCGACTCCATCGTCGAGTACCTGGAGCTGGACGACACCGAGCGTCCGGTCACGACGCTTCCGATGAACTATACCTATGGCCTGTCGATCATCAACACCCATGCGATGGTCGGTGCAACCATGCTGCTGACGACACAGCCGATTGTCGCCAAGGAGTTCTGGAGCTTCATGAAGGAGAACAAGGCGACTTCGTTTGGCGGCGTCCCGTTCACCTATGAGATGCTCAAGCGCATCCGCTTCTTCCGCATGGATCTGCCGGATCTGCGCACGTTCACGCAGGCGGGCGGCAAGCTCGCGCCGCAGCTCCATAAGGAGTTCGCCGAGTATGCACAGAAGACCGGCAAGCACTTTGTCGTCATGTACGGACAGACCGAGGCGACGGCGCGGATGGGATATCTGCCGTACGACAAGGCGCTGGAGAAGTTCGGAAGCATGGGCAAGGTGATTCCGGGCGGAAAATTCATCCTGCGCGATATCAATGACAACCCGATTGAGGAACCGGGCGTGGTCGGCGAGATGGTTTACGAGGGTGACAATGTCACACTGGGCTATGCGGAATGCGGCGCGGACCTGATCAAGGGCGACGAGCGCGGCGGCCGTCTGGAAACCGGCGATATGGCGAAGATGGACGAAGACGGTTACTATTATATTGTCGGCCGAAAGAAGCGCTTCCTGAAGCTGTTCGGTAACCGCGTCAATCTGGACGAGGTTGACCGCATGGTCAAGGCGGAATTCGAGGGTCTGGACTGTGCGAGCACCGGCAACGACGACCTGATGCAGATTTTCATCACGGACGAGGCGCGCAAGGATGCGGTAATGGAGCTGATCCATGACCGGACACATTTGAACCCGCGTGCGTATACGGTTCGGATTGTCGAGGAGATCCCGAAGAACGAAGCGGGCAAGGTGCTCTATAAGGAGCTGCCGCAGTAAATGAGCCAGCATCATTGCCGGAGGGACCGCCTTCGGCGATGAGAGTATAGAAAGAAACGATTATAGGAGGCAATTACCATGGAAGAACTGTTAGAAGCACTGAAGCGTGTCAATCCGAACATTGACTACGCTGGCCAGACTGGCCTTTATACCAATAAGATCATTGACTCGATCGACATGACTTCGATCCTCGCGGAGCTTGAGGATACGTTTGATATCGAGATCGACATGGAGTACATTGTTCCGAAGAACTTTGATTCGGTCGAGGCAATGTGGGCCATGGTTCAGGAACTGATGGACTAAGCAAAATAAGATTTGTGACAGGACTGGGCGGCGCAGCAATTGTGCCGCCCAGTTTAGGGGAAAAATATGACTTTTATTCAACTTGAATTTGTGGCATTTCTTGCGATCAGTGTTGCACTGTTCTACATCTGCCCGGTAAAGCACAGATGGAAGATGCTGCTTGCGATCAGTATTGTCTTTTATGGAATCGCCGGTGTAAAGTATCTTCCGTTTATTCTCGTCACCTCCTTCAGTGTCTATCTGGCCGGACGGAAGATCGGCCGGATCTATGAAACGCTGAACGAGGAACTCAAGAACGATACGACTCTGGACCGGAAGGCAAAGAAGGCGAAGAGGGAAGAGGCGAAGCAGTACGCGAAAAAGTTCCTGATCGCCTGTCTGGTGTTCAATCTGGCGATTTTGTGTATCAGTAAGTACACCAAGTTCCTGGTCAATCCGATCAACGATTTCCTGCAGATGCTGGGAAGCGGCGCATCATTCAGCGCGGCGATGATTATCGTCCCGCTCGGCATTTCCTACTACACCTTCTCCACGCTCAGCTATTTGCTGGATGTGTTCTGGAAGAAGATCGATTACGAAACCAACTACGCGCGTTTCCTGCTGTATGCGATCTATTTCCCGCATATTCTGCAGGGCCCGATTGAGCGTTATGGCCGTCTGGGACTGCGCCTCAAGCAGGAGCTGCGTTTTGATTACCACCGCTGTGCCTATGGCCTGCAGCTCATGCTGTGGGGCTATTTCAAGAAGCTGGTCATTGCCGACCGTCTGAATATCTTCATCCAGTCGGTTTACGGGGTAGAACAGGGCATGAACGGCGGCTTTGTCTACATCCTCGCCGGTCTGCTCGATGTGGTCTATATCTATTCGGACTTCTCCGGCTGTATGGACATCGCCCGCGGCGCATCCGATCTGTTCGGCGTCGAGCTGGATCTGAACTTCAATCATCCGTTCTGCTCGAAGAGCGTCGTGGAGTTCTGGAGACGGTGGCATATGTCCCTTGGCTCGTGGTTCAAGGACTATGTCTATTATCCGGTCAGCACCTCCAAGCTGGTCAAAAACCTGAACAAGAAGGCGCGCACAAGCAAGATTCCGCCGCGCGTCTCCCGCGTCCTGATTACCGCCATTCCGGTCTCCATCACCTGGGTCCTGACCGGTACCTGGCACGGCAACGGCCTGGGCTATGTCTGCTGGGGCGTCTACTATGCGTTTATGATCCTGATGTCCGTCTCGTTCGGCGAGGATCTCACCCGGTTTGGCAAAAAACTGCACATTAACTACGATACGCTGTCCTGGCGGTTTATCCAAGCGGCGCGCACGACGCTGATCTTTGCCGGCGGCCGTCTGCTGACCAGCCCGGGTTCTCTGGCCAACACCTGGTATATCTGCAAAAATCTCCTGATTACCTTTAACCCGTGGGTATTCTTTGACGGCACCTTACTGACGTTCGGTCTGAATCTGCTGAATATCTGTGTCGCGGCAGCGGCGATTCTGGTATTCTTTGTGGTCAGCCAGCTGCAAATGCATGGCTCGGTCCGCGATATGATCGGCCGGCAGAATCTGGTTGTCCGTTGGATGATCTACTTTGCGGCTATGATCGTCATTGCAGTCTTTGGCATTTATGGCCCGGGCTATGACGCATCGTCGTTCGTGTATATGGCGTTCTAAAAATTTGGGTATTGCATTATGAAGAAAAAAATCTGTAAAACTATCGTCTTTGTCGTTTTGTTTGTGGCGGTCCTGCTCGGGCTGACCAAGATCTTTACGGCAAAGTTTATCGACAATAACTGCCAGTCCTATACGGCGGCGCAGCTGTATGAGCAGCCGGAGAACAGCATCGAGGTTGTCTTCAGCGGCAGCAGCCAGATGGTTTTCGGCATCTCCAGCATGAAGCTGTACGACGATTACGGTATTTCGGCGTACGGCACCGGTTCCCCGAACCAGGCGATCCTGTGTTCGTTGGCCTGGCTGCGTGAGATCAACAAGACGCAGGACATCAAGGTTGCTGTGTTGGATGCCAGCCAGCTGTTCGAGCGTGTCGGCGAGAGCGATTATCGCCAGACGCTGGACACCATGAAGCTGTCGAGCAATAAGGTTGATATCGTACAGCAGCACATTGCGGAAACCGAACGTCTGCTTGCGGAAGAGGGCGACCAGGCCGGTGTCGAGGAATCGGACTCGCTGCTCAGCTATATTTTCCCGATCATCAAGTACCATACCCGCTGGGAGGAGCTGACCAAATCGGATTTCACATTCTCGACGGAGGACAGCCCGATGTTCATGGGTACCCGCATGGCGGATTATGTCACCTCGTTCTCCGACTATGAGAATTGGATGGCGGACGAGAGTGAGATGTCCGAAGAGGACCTGACCATGGCGCAGTATCAGAAGGACGGTCTGCTCAAGTATAAGGAATACTGTGATGAAAACGGCATCGAAATGCTGCTCATCAAGACGCCGAAGTCCGACTGGACCGAGACCAAGGACCGCAAGACACAGGAGCTGGCGGATGAGCTGGGGATTCCGTATATCAACTATTCGAGCAAGAAGCAGTGTGAGGAGCTGGGCATTGATTTCCATTCGGATTTCAAGGACTCCGAGCATCAGAACGTCCGCGGCATGGATAAAATGGCCGATGCGGTCGGCGCGTATCTCCACGAGCACTACGATCTGACCGATTTCCGTGAGAGCAATCTCAAGGACGAGGCGTATATGGAGGCATATTACGCGGCACGCGATATGGCATATGTCCTGACCGAAGGCGACGTGGCGGATTATCTGAATGTGATCCGTGAGGACTATTTGGCGTCGGGTGACTATGATATCGCCATTGAGCTGACGGATGATACCATCCTCTCGTGGTGGACGGATGAGATGCAGGAGGCATTGGAGGCCTGTGGCTTCCAGACCGATCTCCGCACACTGGAGGGCAAGGCCTATGCCGGTGTCCGCATCGCCAACGGCGAGGTCGAGGAAGAGACCGATGACAAAAAGGTCACGATGTCGGGCGAGCTTGGAAATGGCGTAGAGTACTCCTTTGAGACGACGCGGGTGCAGGAGGATGCAGCGACGCCGTCCTTCCGTGTGAACGGAGTGAAAAAGAAATTCTCCGGCCGCGGCCTGAACATTCTGTTTTATGAGAGTACAACGAATAAGATTCTGGATACGGCAACCGTTATGGTGGACGAGGATGGCACACTGAAGCTGTTCCGTCCGATTGAGAACCGTCACCAGTAAGTGCCTGCAAGGGCACAACAAAAGGACAACAGGAGGGATCATATGAAAAAGATCGCAAAAGCAGCGGTATTTCTCGCCCTCTGTGTTGTCCTTTTGCTGTATACGACGAAAATTTTTCAGAAAAAATTTCTTGACGACAACTGCCAGACGTATATGGCGGATGAGCTGTATCTGCTGGAGGACAACAGCGTTGAGGTGGTCTTCTGCGGCAGCAGCCAGGTCGTCTTCGGTGTGAGCGGTATGGAGCTGTATGAAAAATACGGCATTTCCGCCTACTCCACCGGTTCACCGAGCCAGTCCGTCCTGTGCTCACTGGGGTGGCTGCGCGAGATCGACAAGACACAGGACATCAAGGTTTGTGTCTTGGATGTCAGTCAGCTGATGGAGGTCAGTGACGAGAGCAGCTACCGCCAGTCCATTGATCTGATGCGTATGTCACGGAATAAGCTGGAGCTTGCGTGGCAGCATGTCCGGGAAAGCGCAGCTTTTTCTGGGGATGGTGAGTTGGAACAGGCGGATTCCTTTCTCAGCTACTTGTTTCCAATCCTCAAATACCATTCGCGCTGGGAAGAATTGACATGGGCGGACTTTGGCTATACTGTGGAAGAAAGTCCGTTGTTTTGCGGAAATTGTCCGGCTGTTTATACGACCTCTTTCTCTGGGTATGACGATTTGATGGAGCAGGAAACCAAGAAGAAGAGCAAGATCCAGGTGAAGGAATGGGAAAAGACAGCGCTGCTGCAGATACAACAGTACTGCGAGGAAAACGGGATTGCACTGGTGCTGATAAAAACACCGAAGGAAGACTGGACGGAGACCAAGCAGGAGCGGGTGCAGGCGCTGGCGGAGGAGCTGGGGCTGCCGTATCTGGACTATGCGACCGAAGCGGGCTGTGAAGAGCTCGGGCTGGATTTCTATACCGACTTCAAGGATCAACAGCATTTGAACCTGCGCGGGGCAGACAAGCTGTCCGATGCGGTGGGGGCTTATCTCAAGCAGCATTATGACCTCACGGATTTTCGGGAGACGGCGCCGATGGATGACGCCGAACTGGAAAAATACCACGCGGTGCGGCGCCGGGTATATTTTAAGACCGAAGGCGATGTGGTTTCCTTCCTGACACAGCTGCAGGAGGACTATCTTTCCACCGGGGAATATGATCTGGTGCTGGAGCTGAGTGACGATGCCATCTGCGATGCGTGGACGGATGAGATGCAGGCGGCATGGGAACGCTGTGGGCTGACGACCGATCTGTCACAGCTCAAGGGAAAAACCTATGTAGCCAGTATTGTGAATGGAACGGTGGAGGAAAAATCCAGCACCGCCCGGGAACTGACACGGACCGGTGAGCTGTCGAACGGCGGCAGCTGGAAAGCCACATCAACCATGCAGTCGGATCGCCTGACCCGTCCGGAGATTCAGACCGGTGGCAGCACCACCGAATTTGCGGCATCCGGCCTGAATCTGGTGCTGTATCACAGCACGGCAGGAGAAATCACGGCGCAGTCCGCAATCGCCTTGTGCCAGGATGGCAGGCTGCGTGCAAATCAGAAACCCGAACGGTAAGGCAATGGAATCGAGGAACTTTTATGACAGAAACAAAACGAATTGCAAAGTGGGATAATATCCGTCTGTTCCTGATGTTCTGTGTTGTCCTGGGGCATATTATCAACTATGTCGAACTGGACACCGATACCATGAATTCGGTCTATTTGTTCATCTATGCGTTCCACATGCCGGCCTTTATCTTTTTGTCCGGCCTGTTTGCCAAGCGGGCTGTGCGCAGCTTCCGTTATGACAAGGCATTTACGTTTTTGGCGCTGTATTTTGTGATCAAATTTTCGCTCTTTTTGACCCGTGTGGCTCTGTCACGTGAGGCGGCCTTTAAGCTGCTTTCGACCATCGGTGTGGATTGGTATGCCTTTGTCCTCTTCCTGTTCTATCTGGTGACGATGTTTTTGCAGCGGTTTGACCGGCGGTATGTGCTGCTGGCCACCCTGTTTTTCGGCTGCATGGCGGGATACGATCTGACGCTGGGCGGACGGATGGCTCTGGCGCGTGCCTGCTCGTTCTATCCGTTTTTTGTACTCGGCTTTGCTCTGGAGCAGGAGACGGTCCTGAAGGTGAGCCGGAAGCTGTGGGCCAAGCTGACTGCGGCGGTGATCCTGATTGCGGCAGGCATCGTCGCGGCGCAGTGCTATGACGAGCTGGAATGGCTGCTGCCGATTCTGAAGGGCTTTTCCTACCGCAATTTGGAAGAGGATCTGTTCGAGTATGGCGCGCTGTACCGTCTGGGAAGCTATGCCGTGGCGTTTCTGATGATCTTTGCCGTGATCGTCCTGATCCCATCGTTCCGTGGCTTCTGGTCCAAGCTGGGCAGCCGTACCATGTCGATCTATGCGTTCCATTACTGCCTTATTATGATTATCTGCAGCGGTCTGGTCATTGATAAGCACCATATGAAATTCATCCTGGCGAGGCGGATGTCCGAGACACAGGCTGACCTGTGGATGGTTGGCATTGCGCTGCTGATTACGGTTGTGCTGGCACTCCGGCCATTTGACTGGCTGGTTCGGCTGTTTACCGTCCCGCCGCTGGCAAAACCGCGGACAGCGGATGCCGAACCGGCAGAGGAGGCCCAGGCGACCGTCCGAATCCCGGCTTTGCCGGAGGAAGAACTGGAACACACCCAACCCATCCCCAACGTAACGGAGGAATCGGAATGAAAACGATACAGTTGTTCTGCCTGCCTTATGCCGGCGGCGGAGCGGATTTTTTCGATGTGCTGCGCGATCATCTGGATGACAACATTGTGCTGGACGCCTTCGAGTACGCCGGACACGGCAAGCGCCTCAAGGAGCCGACGTATGCGGATTTTGGCGAATTGGCGGAGGATGCCTGCCAATATATCAACGGACGCCTGCTGCCGGATTGCGACTGGATGCTGTTCGGCTACAGCATGGGAACCATCGGTGCGTATGAAATGCTGGCACACGGCGGCCTGCTGCGTGCGCCAAAGCATGTCTTTCTGGCCTCGCATGAGGCGCCGGACGGGCATTGGGAGAGCAAAGGCTATCAGGACATGTCGGACGAAGGCCTGTGGAAGGCGATGAAGCAGTATGGCGGCTTTGACCGCGTGGACGATAAAATGATGCGCAATCGTTTTTTCCGCCGCCTGTATTTTGCGCCCCTGCGCGCGGACTATCGTCTGCTGGGGAACTATCCGGCCAACCACCGCGGCGGATTTGATATGGATGTGACCGTGCTGTATTCCCTGCAGGATATTCCGGAGGACAAGGTTCACGGATGGGATTCCTTTTTCCATGCGGGCAGGGAGTATATCGAACTGGGAGATAACCACTTTTTCCTGAAAACCTGTGCGGAGCAGACCGCGGGCATCATCAACCGTGTGGCGAGAAAATTGGTTTAAAACAAAAGACAGACGCTGTGTTTTGGAGGAAGATCCACAATTCAGCGTTTCTTTTTTTGCAGGAAATACTTGAAATCCCAATTACCTTCTAGTATACTGGGATTATAAAGCGAAACCGGAGGGAGTTTGGAACACATGATGATTTCGACAAAAGGCCGTTACGCACTGCGCGTCATGATTGATCTGGCGGAGCATCCGGGCGAGGGGTTCATCCCGCTCAAGGCGATTGCAGAGCGGCAGGGCATTTCCGTAAAATATTTGGAAAGTATTATCAAGGTACTCACACAGGCCGGCTATCTGCACGGACTGCGCGGCAAGGGCGGTGGCTATAAGCTGACCCGTTCGCCGGAACAGTACCGGATCGGGGACATCCTCCGGCTGACGGAGGGGAGCCTCTCGCCGGTGACCTGCCTGAGCAAGCCGACCATGGATTGTGAATACGCCGCCGAGTGCCGTACCCTGTCCATGTGGAAGGGCCTGTATGATATGATCAACAATTATTTTGATAACATTACGCTGTCTGATCTGATACAGCCGGAGATTCCGGGGAATGACTTCGTAATCTGACCTTTTTGTTCCCGCGCATGGTGCGCGGGAAATTTTTATGAAATTCTCTATTGACATACTGGAAAAAAGGTATTATAATGCCAATATACCCACAAAGGAAGTAGGAATAAATGATGAACGCACGTCGAAAGGAAAAAGCCTTTCTTTGTCCGCATCGGATGCGGCTGTACTGTTGCAGCGCGAAAAAATAACACCGAAGATCGAGGCAGGGAGATCCCGCCTTTCCGGAGGCATTTTTCGGGCGAAACAGGGAATGATTTTCACCAGTCCTGCCATAATTTAATTTGTAAAAACAATATCTATTTTTTTGGAGGAATTTATTATGAGTAAGATCTATACATCTGCGGATCAGTTGATCGGTAAGACCCCGCTGCTGGAGCTGACCAACATTGCGAAGGAGGCCAATCTGGAGGCAAGAATTCTGGCAAAGCTGGAGTACTTCAATCCGGCCGGCTCGGTAAAGGATCGTATTGCAAAGAAAATGATCGACGACGCAGAGGAAAAAGGTCTGCTGAAGCCGGGCTCGGTCATCATTGAGCCGACCTCGGGCAACACGGGCATCGGTCTGGCATCGGTTGCGGCAGCCCGCGGCTATCGTATTATCATTGTCATGCCGGAGACCATGAGCGTGGAGCGCCGCCAGCTGATGAAGGCTTATGGCGCAGAGCTGGTTCTGACCGAAGGTGCAAAGGGCATGAAGGGCGCCATTGCCAAGGCGGATGAGCTGGCAAAGGAAATTGAGAACAGCTTCATTCCGGGACAGTTTGTCAATCCGGCGAACCCGGTTGCACATCGGGAAACCACCGGTCCGGAGATTTGGGAAGATACCGACGGCGAGGTTGACATTTTTGTTGCCGGTGTCGGCACGGGCGGAACCGTAACCGGCGTTGGCGAATACCTCAAGTCGAAGAAGGAAGGCGTTCAGGTTGTCGCTGTAGAGCCGTCGTCCTCCCCGGTTCTGTCTGAGGGCAAGGCCGGCTCGCATAAGATCCAGGGCATCGGCGCAGGCTTTGTGCCGGATGTACTGAACACCGCCATTTACGATGAAATTATCCCGGTCAAGAACGAGGATGCCTTTGCAACCGGCAAGCTGGTGGGACGCAAGGAAGGCGTTCTGGTCGGCATCTCCTCCGGTGCTGCTCTGTGGGCTGCGCTGGAGCTGGCAAAGCGTCCGGAGAACAAGGGCAAGACGATCGTCGTGCTGCTGCCGGATACGGGCGACCGCTACCTGTCCACCGCTCTGTTTGCGGATTAAAAAAGAGATTCCATATGTTAACATAATGATCTATTCCTCAAAAGGACGTGTACCACGGTACACGTCCTTTTCCCTGCCTGCACGGAAATCAATCTGCTCTTAAATAGACTATTTTTGTGCAAAATACGCAGAAAATAAGCGTTTAAGATACAGCAAAGTGACGAAAAATGAAATTATGGAAAATTAAAATTAGAAATGCGGAGAGAGAAAATGCTATAATAAGGATAAATTCAGAGGAAAGGAACGACTCCCGAAATGGTTTTGAAGAAGACACAGCAGATGGCACAGGAAACCACTTTTGCACGACTGGCGACGTTGGATGAGGCGACGCAGAAAAAGATTGCAAAGAAATATTACGGAGGAAATCGCCCCTGGAAACCCACAAAAGAAAGGAACAAAAAATCATGAAACGAGTACTGAGCGCATGCCTGCAGCAGACCATCCGTTTTGAGAGCAGACAGGAATTTGAAGAATACACCCGACAGCTTGACAGCAAACAGAAGACATACCACATCGACGCAGTAACCGAAGAGCCGATCGGCTCGGTGGTGGCGACTGTGCGCAAGCAGTACAACGCCTATCCGGTCGGCAAATATCTGGACTGAGAACATCGCCTGAGGAATCGAGACCAATCGGTTCCTCTTTTTTTTGCGCGCAAAGGGAACGTCAAATTTATGAAAAAAAGTTTTGCCGTCTGTCCAAATGGCCCGGAGAAATTCGTTATAATAAATAGAGACCGAAAAAACAGGAGAAAACCTATGCTGGCCTTTTGTGCAATCCTCGATGACGAACAACAGAACAGAGAATTTGAAGTGATGTACTATCGCTACCGGAAGCTGCTCTATCGGGCGGCCTATGCGGTATTGCAGGATCATTTCGAGGCAGAGGACGCAGTCAGCCAGACCTTTTGGAAGGCGGCGGAGCATTTTGAT
Source organism: Eubacteriales bacterium (assembly GCA_030539335.1). GTDB lineage: Bacteria > Bacillota > Clostridia > Oscillospirales > Butyricicoccaceae > Butyricicoccus_A. The sequence goes on from JAUNSG010000012.1 coordinate 41,922, forward strand.
CAGATTTCGCAGCCGGTCTGTCCAAAAACCAAACGGTTTCTCGTTCTCATTTGTGAGCGGACCGCCATTGACCGCTATCGAAAGCGCGGGAGGACGGGCAGTGTTTCGCTGGATGCAATGGAATTTGATCTGCCGGATGCTTTGGTGTCCGTCCTTCCGGAGGAGGAGGGGAGTCTGGGGGCGGCGATTGCACGGCTGCCTAGGACCTACCGGGAGGTGATCCTGCTGCGGTATGCAGATGGATATTCCGTGCGCGAGATTGCAGGTCTGCTGTCGATGAGCGAAGCGGCGGTCTATAAGGCGATCGAGCGGGGAAAGAAAAAGCTGGAACAATTTTTGAACGAGGAGGGAAAGGCATGAAGTGGAGCGACGAGCTGCTCCAGCAGGGAGCCGTACAGGCCGCGAGGATTTTGGACCGTTCGTATGCAGAGACGGAGGAAACCGTGGAGTTTTCGGCGGCGTTTGAGCGTGACATGCAGCGCCTGCTTTCGTCGCAAAAAAGACCGCGCCGGAAAACGTTATGGCGCTGGATTGCGATTGCCGCCTGTCTGCTGCTCGTGGTGCAGGCCGGCTTTACAGAAACCGGACAGGCGGCGTTGACCGCCCTGCTTCAGCGGATTACGATTGTGCAGGGGGACAGCCGCACCCTGACCTACCAGACGACCGGGGAGACCACGCGCACCGTTCCGCCGATGGAGCCGACGACACTTCCGGAAGGCATGGTGCTGGCCGAGCAATATGACAGCGAACACCTCCGCATCCGGGAATACACCGGGGAGAAGGGGGAATACCTGCGCTATGAGCAGGAATATGCCGGGGGAACACGGTTCCGCTATGAGGCGGAGGAAGTGGAGTATCTGACCATTGGGGAGGACGATCGCGCCATCTACCTTTCCGATGACGAATTTGATACGCGGATGCTGGTCTGGCTGGATGGGACGTCACGGCTCATCCTGACTGGAAATCTGGAAAAAGAGACCATGGTGGAGATCGCGAACAGCGTGAACTGAGGGGAAGGAGAAGCGATATGAAAAACAGGATGGTGGGGATTTTCGCTTTGCTGGTGCTTCTGACGGGATGCGGGGGAGAGCCAGCGCCGGGGTCTGCGGACCCATCGGTGGTCGAGAGCAGGGTGGTCCGACAGGAGCCGCGCACCGAAGAGGAATTTGTCGCGCAGGCAGCCGCCATGGTGCAGACAGTGTTTGCTTTGGACGTCAGTGGATATGAAAGCGAGATCACCATAGAGGATTTGGAGCTTCGATTTTACTCCGGCGGGGAGCCATCGGCACCCTACTATCTTGTTGCCTGGAGGGAGGGAGATCGATTGCCGTGCTGGCTGTACCGGAGGGGAATGCCAAAACAAAGCACAAAAGAGATTCTTGACCCGAATACGCTGCCTGATCTTGCACGGCAGTTTTTGACCCAGACACTCGGGGTGGAGGAACTTTCAGATGAGGTGGAGCTGTATGCCTATTCCGACCGGTTCGCCGTACTGCTGCGGGATACCGAGGGGCTGCGCTATCATGTGCTGTACACACAGGCAGACGGCACGCTGTGCGGGTATCAAATTTTTGATGACGAACAATCGCTGCACCGGTTCTATGAGGAACAGGGCGCGGAGAAAATTCCGGAGGAAAAATAGAACCCGATGCGATCGGACATACTAACACCGAAAATCGAAAAAAGGAGTTGGTATGTATGGCAGTTTTCTCAGTCAGTGAGGAACAGTTTCCGGAGAAGGTACTGAACGCGGAGAAGCCGGTTTTGGTGGATTTCTGGGCCTCGTGGTGCGGCCCGTGCCGGCAGCTTTCGCCGTTGATTGATGACATCGCCGCTGAGCATCCGGAGATTGAGGTCGCCAAGGTCAACATCGATGAGGAACCGAATCTTGCACAGCAGTATCGCATTGCATCGGTTCCCTCGCTGATCCTGTTCAAAGATGGCAAGGTGGAAAACCGCGCCGTCGGCGTGCGTCCGCGCAATGAGATCGAAATGATGATCCAGTAAAACGCCGAAACCTCTCGCGGGAAAGCCTGCGGGAGGTTTCGATTTCGTGAGGAATTCGAAAAACGGATGACAAGTCAGAGAAGCAGCAAAATACCACGGAGCACAAGCTCCAACCCAAAAGTCATTTTTGCAAAAAGGAAGCGCAGCTCCATCGTGAACAGTTGGAGCAGCTCTGCCTGTATCGGGGAGAGCTTGGAAGGCAAGAGATTTTGAACCATACGAAGGGGTGCTTGTTCCGCGGTACGGGAAATCGCGATCGGGGTTTCCCCGTACCACGCTTCGATGGCAGGGATGTCCTGCGGCTCGTCCGCGGGAGAGAAGGTAAATCCAATCGGATTTGCGTGGCAGGCATAGAGGATTACCGATACAAATACAAACAGTATGCCCAAATAAATTCCTTTTTTTCTCATGTAAGCACCTCGGTTATAGTCATAAATATAGCTATGTTGTGTTTATTATAGCTATAATTATGACTATTGTCAAGAATATAACTACATAATATTCTTGATATAGTAGGTGATTGCATGATACGATACGACCGCTTCTGGGACACCATGCGAGAGCGTGGGGAGAGCACATACACGCTGATCAACAAACACAACATCAGCAGTGGGACGATTGACCGAATCCGCAAGGGAAAAGGGATTACGACGACAAAGCTGGATGATTTTTGCCGGATTTTCCACTGCAAAGTGGAAGATCTGATTGAATATGTGGAAGAGAGCGACAGTATTTGAAGCAAGACGAAAAGCCTCCCGCAGGAATTTATCCTGCGGGAGGCTTCTTTTATCGGATTCTATCCAATCTTACTTAAAATACTTCACACCGTTCTCAAACAGCGGCTGATACTTCTCGCCGAAGATGTTCTTGCCGACGTACTTGGTATAACGTTCGGAGTGACCCATCTTGCCGAGGACACGGCCATCCGGGGAAGTGATGCCCTCGATCGCACACATCGAGCCGTTCGGGTTGTACGCGATGTCCATGGACGGATTTCCGTCGAAGTCGACATACTGGAAGGCAACCTGGCCGTTGGCAATCAAGCGGTCGATCTCGGCCTGCGGGGCGACAAAGCGGCCTTCGCCGTGGGAAATGGCGATGGAGTGCAGATCGCCGACCTCACAGGAGGACAGCCACGGGGACTTGACCGAAGCGACGCGCGTCTGTACATAACGCGACTGGTGGCGGCCGATCAGGTTGTAGGTCAGCGTCGGGCAGGTGTTGTCCAGATCGCGGATCTCACCATACGGCACCAGACCCAGCTTGATGAGTGCCTGGAAGCCGTTGCAGATGCCGAGCATCAGGCCGTCACGGTTGTTCAGCAGGTCGTGAACGGCGTCCTTGATGGCCGGGGCACGCAGGAACGAAGCGATGAACTTACCGGAACCGTCCGGCTCGTCGCCGCCGGAGAAGCCGCCCGGAAGGATCATCATCTGGGAGCCGCGGATGGCAGCTTCCAGTTCCTCGGCCGATGCCATCAGGGCATCCTGCGACAGGTTGCGGACGACGACGATCTTTGCCTCGCCGCCAGCTGTTTCGATGGCCTTGGCGGTGTCATATTCGCAGTTCGTGCCCGGGAAGACCGGGATGACGGCGGATGGACGGGCGGTCTTGACCGCCGGAGCCTTGGTAAAGCGTTCGGTGCAGGACGGCTTGGTCAGGTTTTCATCCGAAGCTGCCGTGCGGGTCGGGAAGACGCTCTCCAGCGTGCCCTCCAGGGCGTTCTTCAGCTCGTCCAGTGTGATCTTCTCACCGAACGCATCAATATACGGCTTGTCGGTGGTGATGCCGATCATCCACGACGGGATGTTCTCCAGCTCTTCCGTCGCCTCGACCACGATGCCGCCGAAGTTCTTGAGGAACAGCGCATCCGGGGTGAAGTACGGGCTGAAGGTAAAGCCGATGTCGTTGCCGATGGTCATCTTGGAGATGGCCTCTGCGACACCGCCAACGGACAGCGCCCAGGCGGAGACGACACGGCCGTCTGCGATCAATTCCTGTACCAGCTCCCACATCGTGCGGATCGCGGAATAATCCGGGGAACCGTCTTCGTGATATGCGGCATCAAACAGATAGACCGGGTGGCCGGCGGCCTTGAACTCCGGAGAGATCAGGCTGTCTGCCTCCTGCGGAGCGATCGCAAAGGAGACCAGCGTCGGCGGAACGTGCATGTCGTCGTAGGTGCCGGACATCGAGTCCTTTCCGCCGATCGCAGCACGGCACAGGCATTCCTGTGCATTGTATGCGCCCAGCAGAGCGGCAAGCGGTGTGCCGAACTTCTCCGGGTCGCGGTTCAGATGTTCAAAGTATTCCTGGAAGGTCAGGTAAGCGGTGTGGTAATCGCATCCGGCAGCAACCAGACGGGCGACCGATTCGATGACCGAAGCGGAAGCGCCGAGGAACGGGTTCTGCTCCATATAATACGGATCAAAACCAAAGCCCATGACCGAAGCGGTCGAGCACTGGCCATCCTGTGCGGGCAGGGTGGCTGCCATGACCTGCGTCGGGGTCAGCTGGTTCTTGCCGCCATATGGCATGAATACCGAGTTTGCACCGATCGAGCCGTCAAACCGCTCGGTCAGACCGCGCTCGAGGCAGATGTTGAGCTGTGCGGCCTGATTCAGGATCTTCTCGCGCAGCGTTTCGCCCTCCGTCGGGCAGGTGATGTCCGGATTCGGCAGAACCGGGATATGGGCATCGGCGTGCTTGGATGCGCCGTTGGTGTTCAGGAAGTCACGGGAGACATCAACGATCGTGTTGCCGTTCCAGGTCATGCGCAGACGGTTGGTGTCGGTCACCTTGGCAACGATGGTCGCCTCGATGTTCTCCTGTGCGGCCAGCTTGACGAATGCCTCGGCATTCTCCGGAGCGACGACGACTGCCATGCGCTCCTGCGATTCGGAAATCGCCAGCTCGGTGCCGTCCAGGCCGTCATATTTCTTCGGGACCGCATTCAGGTCGATATCCAGTCCGTCGGCCAGCTCGCCGATGGCAACCGAGACGCCGCCCGCGCCGAAGTCGTTGCAGCGGCGGATCATGCGGGTCGCCTCCGGATTGCGGAACAGGCGCTGAATCTTGCGTTCCTCCGGCGGATTGCCCTTCTGGACCTCGGCGCCGCAGGTTTCCAGCGATTCGGTGGTGTGGCTCTTGGAGGAGCCGGTTGCACCGCCGCAGCCGTCACGGCCTGTGCGGCCGCCCAGCAGGATGATGATATCGCCCGGGTCCGGAACCTCACGGATGACGTTCTCAATCGGAGCCGCGCCGACAACCGCACCGATTTCCATGCGCTTGGCAATATAGCCCGGATGGTAGATCTCGTGTACCAGGCCGGTCGCCAGACCGATCTGGTTGCCGTAGGAGGAATAACCGCCGGCAGCGGTGGTACACAGCTTGCGCTGGGGCAGCTTGTGCTCCAGGGTCTCGTTCAACGGGACGGTCGGATCACCGGCGCCCGTGACGCGCATCGCCTGATAGACATAGGAGCGTCCGGAGAGCGGGTCGCGGATGGCGCCGCCCAGACAGGTAGCCGCACCGCCGAACGGTTCGATCTCGGTCGGGTGGTTGTGGGTTTCGTTCTTAAACATCAGGAGCCACGGCTTTTTCTCGCCGTCAATGTTGGCATCCACACGGATCGAGCAGGCGTTGATCTCTTCGCTCTCGTCCAGATTGCTCAGGAAGCCGCGCTTTTTGAGCACCTTGGCGCCGGCGGTACCGATGTCCATCAGGGTCACCGGACGCTTTGCCGCCTTCTCCGGTCCGTAGACCTCAGCGCGGGAGCTGAGATAACGATCATAGACCTTCTGTACCATCGGGTCTTCAATGTTGGCGTGGTCGATTTCCGTCAGGAACGTCGTGTGGCGGCAGTGATCGGACCAATAGGTGTCGATCATGCGGACCTCGGTGATGGTCGGGTCGCGCTGCTCCTCGCCGGCAAAGTAGTTCTGGAGGAACTTCAGGTCGTCCAGATCCATGGCCAGACCAAGGGAGGCCAGCAGCTCCTGCAGAGCCGCCTCATCCATGGAGATGAAGCCGGTAACGGTCTCAACCGTCGTCGGGATGGCATAGTTGGCATCCAGCGTCTCCGGCTTGTCCGGGGAGGCTTCGCGCGAATCCACCGGGTTGATCAGATAGCCACGGATTTTATCCAGCTCTTCCTCGGTCAGCTTGCCGCCCAGCACATAGATGTGTGCCGCCGCAACCTTCGGACGTTCGCCCTGCGTCATGAGCTGAATGCACTGCGCACAGGAGTCGGAACGCTGGTCATACTGACCCGGAAGCGGCTCCACGGCGAGGATGGTATAATCGCCCTCCGGCATCGGGAAGGTCTCGTCGTAGCAGACATCCACCATCGGCTCGGAGAACACAATGTTCTTTGCCTTGGCGTAGACATCCGCATCAATGCCCTCAACGTCGTACCGGCACAGCTCCCGTACCGACGTCAGCGCAGGAATTTCCAGCAGGCTGCTCATATTCGCGCAAAGTGCCTTTGCCGCGCTGTCAAAGCCGGGCTGCTTTTCCGTGTAGCATCGTAATACTGCCATATTGCACCTCTTTGTCTGTTTGTTATCAGAATGAGTGTAATTCTACAGACCATGATACCGTTTTTGCCGCCGGATTGCAATGGCTGCGGCGACGAAATTAGATCTACTTTTGGCGTATTTCTTGATGTTTTCAATATGCTATAAACCGAAAACAGGAGGCAATGGATTGTGGAAACCCGGTTAATTCTCCTTGCAACCCATTTCACCATGTTGTATAATACTTACAGACAGCCATGGCAGAAGGGGACTGCCCCAAAGGACAGCCCCCGGTATGCGAAAGGCGGCGCCAGCTGGCGCGACACGGGGCGGCGCGCCCGGACTCCCCATGGTCTGACCGCCTGTTCCAACATATGAGAACAACGGCGTAAGTGTGCGCCGCGGAAAGGAAAGATTCTATATGATTAAATTATCTCCGTCGATTCTGTCTGCTGATTTTGCCAACCTGGAAAGAGACATCAAGATTGCGGTCGATGCCGGTGCAGAGTATGTCCATGTAGACTGTATGGATGGCCACTTTGTTCCGAATCTGACCATCGGCGCTCCGGTCGTCAAGGCGCTGCGCAAGGCAACCGATGCCGTCCTGGATGTCCATCTGATGATTGCCAACCCGGATCAGTACCTGGATGATTTCATCAAGGCCGGTTCGGATATCATCACCGTACATTATGAGTCTAACGGCGATACGCTGGAGCAGGTAAAGAAGATCAAGGCCGCCGGGGTCAAGGCATGTGTTTCGGTCAAGCCGGGCACGCCGGCCGATGTGCTGCTCCCGCTGCTGCCGGAGTTGGATATGGTTCTGATTATGACGGTGGAGCCGGGCTTTGGCGGACAGGGCTACATCGACGCCTGCACCGATAAGATCCGTGCGATCCGCAAGGCGATTCAGGAGAACGGCTACCGCTGTGAACTGGAGATCGATGGCGGCGCCAAGCTGTCCAACACAGCGGATATTGTTGCAGCCGGTGCGGATGTCATTGTTGCCGGTTCGGCGGTATTTGGCGGCGACATCGCGGCGAACGTCAAGGGCTTCCACAAGGTGTTTGAGGAAGGCGTGGCAAAGGCAGACTGGACCAAGTAAGCCGGATCAGAAAAAAAGATAAAAAAAGAACAGCGAGGATGGAGTGGTTTCCAGCCTCGCTGTTTTTTTGGTTGGTTTATTCCGCCAGAGTGACCGTCAGCGTGAGTGTTCCGTCGACCTCGTTCAGAGCGAACGCCGCGCCGTCCGACTCCCAGTTGTAGTCGTCGGCCGAAGCGCCAAGCTCTGTGGAGATGGCCTCGGCGAGCTGATCGATGGAAGCCTCGGTCGAATCAAACGCGATATCGACCTGGACCGTGGTGTCCGCATCGTAGGTCGTGACCAGGCGGATCTCCTGGCCGAACAGTGTGCCGGGATATTCGCGGCCGGTGATGTTGCCGTCCGCATCCTCTATGTCGTTCTCGCTCTCACCGAACATCTCGACGATTGCGGCATCCGGCGCCTCCAGAAGCTGCGGGAGCATGGGGAGCTGGAAGGTGTCGTTCGCGGTGGACAGATTGACATCCGCTGCCGGAGCCTCGGCGGCCGGCTCCGTCGGCTCCTCCGTTGTGCTGCTGCCGCAGCCAAAGAGAACAAGGGCGCTGACCGAAACGACAGCGAGAGAAAGGAAAATTCGTTTCATTGTTTTCATAAATAATACACCTCACAAAGAGAATAAACGGGCTTCGAAGCGGAAGAATTTTAGAGAAAAAGTTCTCCAAATACCATCCGGAAAACGAAAACCAATACAGATAGCTAATAAATTATCAATGTCTGTATGTGGTGTTATCATAAGACATTTGCCGGAGGATTGCAAGTGAATTTCAAGATAAATACAGGAAAAGAAGAAAAAAACACGTATATTTTACAAAAAATACACAGAATTGAAACAGTTGGGACAGAATGGAGAGGGAGAGGAAAAAGAATGGAACAACAATCGGATGAATAAATATTCAATTTAGGAAATAAATAAAAGTTTTTCTTGCATTCTGATACCGGGAGGATTATAATATGGTCATGACAAAAAACGGACGGTTAAATTCAGAAAAAACGGAATTTTACGCTTTTTACAAAACAAACCGACCCTTTACATGGAGGATTATTCAAAATGTCTACTGCTACGAAAGATATCAAGATTAAAAAGGCTGCACTCGCATATTCCGGCGGCCTGGACACTTCGGTTCTGATCCCGTGGCTGAAGGAAAACTACGGCTGCGAGGTCATCGCGATTTCCGGCAACGTCGGTCAGGCCGGCGAGCTGGACGGCCTGGAGGAGAAGGCGCTGGCGACCGGCGCATCCAAGCTGTACGTCATGGATCTGACCAAGGAGTTCGTGGAGGATTATATCATCCCGACCATGAAGGCTGGTGCGGATTACGAAGGCTACCTGCTCGGCACCTCGTTCGCCCGTCCGATCATCGCCAAGGAGCTGGTAAAGATCGCGAAGCAGGAGGGCTGTGACACGATCGTTCACGGCTGCACCGGCAAGGGCAACGATCAGGTCCGTTTCGAGCTGGCCATCAAGGCCTTCGCACCGGAGATGCAGGTTCTCGCTCCGTGGCGTTTCTGGGAGCTGGATTCCCGTGACAAGGAAATTGATTACGCCGAGGCACACAACATCCCGCTGAAGATCAACCGTGAGACCAACTATTCCAAGGATAAGAACATCTGGCATCTGTCCCATGAGGGCCTGGATCTGGAGGATCCGGCAAACGAGCCGAAGTACGATGAGATCCTGGAGATGGGCGTTTCGCCGGAGCAGGCGCCGGACAAGCCGACCTATGTCACCATTCATTTTGAGCAGGGCGTTCCGACCGCCGTTGACGGCGAGGAGATGGATGCGGTTTCCCTGCTGCTCAAGCTGAACGAGCTGGGCGGCGCAAACGGCATCGGCCTGCTGGATGTGGTTGAGAACCGTCTGGTCGGCATGAAGAGCCGCGGCGTGTATGAGACCCCGGGCGGCGCAATCATGTATGCAGCACACAAGAAGTTGGAAGAGATCACGCTCGACCGCGAGACCGCCCATTACAAGGCACAGATGGCGATGGAGTTCGGCAAGCTGGTTTACAACGGCCAGTGGTACACCCCGCTGCGCAAGGCCATGAGCGCGTTTGTCGATGAGACGCAGAAGACGGTCACCGGTGATGTCAAGCTCAAGCTGTACAAGGGCAACATCATCCCGGCTTCGGTCACCTCGCCGTATTCCCTGCATTCCGAGGCAATGGCGACATTTGATGCCGATGCGGCGTACAACCATGCCGATTCCGAGGGCTTCATCAACCTGTATGGCCTGCCGCTCAAGGTGCGTGCGATGAACGATGCCGCTCTGCAGGCAAGCCAGGGACTGAGCTTCCCGGGCGTGGAGTAAGTCGGAACGGATTTTTTTAGAACACATACGCGGGGCGGACGGGCTTGTCCGCCCCCATGCACATTTATTTGCAGGAATCAATCACCACATCGGCGTGAAACAACCGCCGGATTTGGAAGGAGAACATCCCAATGAAGCTTTGGGCAGGACGTTTCCAGAAGGAAACCAACGATGTAGTAAACGATTTTAACTCTTCGATCCAGTTTGACGGCCGTCTGTACCGCGAGGACATCACCGGTTCGATCGCCCATGCCACCATGCTGGGCAAGCAGGGCATCATCGAAGAACACGAGTCCGAAAAGATCGTCGAAGGTCTGAAGGAGATCCTCACGGAGATCGAAGAAAACGATCTGGATGTATTTGATCCGGAATACGAAGATATCCATATGAACGTCGAGGTCATGCTGACCAACCGCATTGGCATGACCGGCAAGCGTCTGCACACCGCGCGTTCCCGAAACGACCAGGTGGCCCTCGACATGCGTATGTATGTCAAGAAGGAACTGTGTGAGATCATGGGACTGGCGATGGAATTCGAGAAGGCGCTCGTCACCAAGGCGAAGGAAAACCTCGATACGGTCATGCCGGGCTATACGCATTTGCAGCGTGCACAGCCGACCACGTTCGGCCACTATATGATGGCGTACGCCCAGATGCTCAAGCGCGACATCACCCGCCTGGAGGACTGCTTTGAACGCATGGACGAGATGCCGCTCGGCTCCGGTGCTCTGGCGACCTCGACCTATCCGGTCGACCGTGAGTTTGTCCGGGAACAGCTCGGCTTTGCCCGCATCACCGACAACTCGCTGGACGGCGTGTCCGACCGCGACTACTGTCTGGAACTCATGAGCGACCTGTCCATCCTGATGATGCACCTGTCCCGTCTGTCCGAGGAGGTCATCTCCTGGTGCTCGTGGGAGTGGCGCTTCGCCGAGCTGGACGATGCATATTCCACCGGCTCCTCCATCATGCCGCAGAAGAAAAACCCGGACGTCTGTGAGCTGATCCGCGGCAAGACCGGCCGTGTCTATGGCGACCTGATGGGCCTGCTGACCACGATGAAGGCACTCCCGCTGGCGTATAATAAGGACATGCAGGAGGACAAGGAGGCGGTATTCGACGCGATCGACACCGTCAAGCAGTGCCTGGAGGTGTTCACTCCGATGTTCCTGACCATGACGCTGCGCAAGAAGAACATGCGCAAGGCGGCCAGCCAGGGCTTCATCAACGCGACCGACTGTGCAGACTACCTGACCAAGAAGGGCGTTCCGTTCCGCGACGCTTACATGATCGTCGGACGTCTGGTCAACAACTGTATCCGTTCGGGCGACACGCTGGAGACCATGACGCTGCGCGACTTTGCCGCGATCTCCAAGGAATTCGGCCCGGATGTCTACGACGCACTGGATCTGACCAACTGCGTCAACGAGCGCAAGGTGCCGGGCGGCCCGGCGCCGAAGGAGGTTTCCCGCCAGATCCGCCGCATTGAGGAGTTCCTCGAGGATGCGGAGGAGCAACTCACGCGTATGCGCGGTGAGATCAAGGCATAAACGGGGGATGCTGTCATGAAACCGGTTATTTATATTGATGGAAAAGAAGGGACCACCGGCCTGCAAATCTATGAGCGGCTGGGCTCCCGCGATGATATTGAATTGATCCTCATCGACGAGGACAAGCGCAAGGATACCGCGGAGCGCAAGAAGTTCATCAACGCGGCGGATATCGTGTTCCTGTGCCTGCCGGATGCGGCGGCGGAGGAGGCGGTTTCCCTGTGTGAGAACCCGAATACGCGCTTTATCGATGCCTCCACGGCACACCGCACCAATCCCGCGTGGGATTACGGTTTCCCGGAGCTGTCCGAGGCGCACCGCGCGGCGATCATCGCGTCCAAGCGCGTCGCGAATCCGGGCTGCCATGCCTCCGGCTTTATCTCGTCGGTGTATCCACTGGTCAAGCTGGGCATGGTTCCGGCGGATTATCCGCTGACCTGCTCGTCGCTCACGGGCTATTCCGGCGGCGGCAAGAAGCTGATTGCCGAGTACGAAGCGGCGGACCGCGACCCGCGCCACGATTCGCACCGGATTTACGGGACGGCGCTGCAGCATAAGCACCTGCCGGAGATGACGCACGTGTGCGGACTCAAGGCCGCGCCGGTGTTTGTCCCGATCCTGGGCGATTTTTACAAGGGCATGGCGTCTACGATCATGCTGCACAACAAAAACCTGCCGGGACAGCCGACCGCGCAGGATATCTGCGACAAGCTGACCGCCTACTATGCCGGTCAGACGCTGGTGACGGTCGCTCCGTTCGGCGGCACCGAACCGGTGATCTATGCGAGCACGCTGGCGGGACATGATAGCCTGCAGCTCATCGTCTGTGGCCATGAGGAACAGACGATCGTCACAGCTTTGTTCGATAACCTCGGCAAGGGCGCTTCCGGCGCGGCGGTTCAGAACATGAACCTGATGCTCGGCTTTGACGAAACCACGGGACTGACGATTTAACGGGAAAGGAAGTATGGCATGAAACTGATAGAAGGCGGCGTCTGCGCCGCACAGGGCTTCCGTGCATCGGGCATCCACTGCGGTGTCAAGCCGGGAAGTACAAAGAACGATCTTGCACTGATCGTCAGTGAGCGCGAATGCGCGGCGGCGGCGACGTTCACCAGCAACCGCGTCAAGGCCGCCCCGATCTATGTCTCCATGGAGCATCTGGAGGACGGCGTGGCGCAGGCCATCGTTGCCAATTCCGGCAATGCGAATGCCTGTGCCCCGGAGGGCATGGAGAATGCGCACCGCATGGCGGTTTCCGCCGCGAAGGCGCTGGGAATTGATGAGAAGCTGGTTCTGACCGGTTCGACCGGTGTGATCGGCCAGCGTCTGAACATTGAGGCAATTGAGAGCCACATGAAGCAGGCGGCGGAAATGCTGAGCATCGACGGTTCGCAGGCGGCCAACCAGGCGATTATGACCACAGACACGGTGGAAAAGACGGTGGCTGTCGAGTTCACCTGCGGCGGCAAGACCTGCCACATGGGCGGCATCGCCAAGGGCTCCGGCATGATCCATCCGAACATGGGCACCATGCTGGGCTTCCTCACGACGGACTGTTCGATCGACCCGAGCGTGCTTCGCCACGCGCTGATTTCGGTGGTGGAAAAGACCTTCAACCGCATCTCGGTGGACGGCGACACCTCGACGAACGACACCTGTGTCATTCTGGCAAACGGCATGGCGGGCAACCCGATGATCGAGTGGGAGGACACCGATTATCACATCTTTTATGAGGCGCTGACCTTTGTCGCGCTGACGCTGGCCAAGAAGATGGCAGCGGACGGCGAGGGTGCCACCAAGCTGATTACCTGCAACGTCATCGGCTCCCGTGCGGAGGAGTACGCCGAGCGTCTGGCCAAGGCGGTCGTCGCCTCCAGTCTGGTCAAGGCGGCGATGTTTGGCGCGGATGCCAACTGGGGCCGTGTCCTGTGTGCGATGGGCTATTCCAAGGCGCCGTTCCGTCCGGAGTATGTCAAGATCGGCTTCTCCAGCGATGCGGGCAGCATCACGGTCTGTGAGCAGGGCGCCGGTTTGGACTTTGATGAGGATCTGGCAAAGAAGATCCTGACCCAGAAGGAAATCTCCATTGACATCGATGTGGCCGAGGGCACAGCCAGCGCGTCGGCCTACGGCTGCGATCTGACCTATGATTATGTTCAGATCAACGGCGACTATCGTACGTGATGGAGGGCAGCCATGAGCAACAGCAATTATGATGCGAGCGTGCTGATTGAGGCGCTCCCGCACATTCAGAAATATTATGGAAAAACCGTTGTCGTCAAGTACGGCGGCAACGCGATGATTAACGAAGAACTCAAGGATGCGGTCATCCATGATATCGTCCTGCTCAGCCTGGTCGGTGTCCGTGTCGTGATTGTCCACGGCGGCGGCCCGGAGATCAACGCCATGCTGAAAAAGATCGGCAAGAAGTCGGAGTTCGTCAAGGGACTGCGTTACACCGACCGCGAGACGATGGATATCGTCCAGATGGTTCTGTGCGGCAAGGTCAACAAGGATCTGGTCACGCTCATCAACCATGCGGGCGGCAACGGCGTCGGCCTGTGCGGCATTGACGGCGGTCTGTTCCAGGCGGTTCGAAAGACGGATGAGGACGGCACGGATTACGGCTACGTTGGAGAGATCAGAAAGGTCAATCCGGAGCCGGTCATGGACATGCTGGAGAGCGGGTATATCCCGGTCATTTCCACCGTGGCACAGGGCATGGATGAGGACACCGGCTACAACATCAATGCGGATCTGGCGGCCTCCAAGCTGGCGGTTGCCTTACAGGCGGAGAAGCTGATCCTGCTGACCGATGTGCGCGGCCTGCTGCTCGACCGCAACGATGAGAGCACACTGCTGCCGGAGATCAAGGTTTCCGGCGTGCCGAAGCTCATCAAGGACGGCGTCATTGCCGGCGGTATGATCCCGAAGGTGGACTGCTGTGTCGAAGCGGTGCGCGAGGGCGTCCGTCAGGCGAACATCCAGGATGGCCGCGTGGCACATTCCATCCTGATCGAGCTGTTCAGCGACAACGGTGTCGGCACGATGTTCTTTTAACCATAAATTTTTACAAAAAGAAGAGAGAAGGTTTCCAATGACCTATACAGAATTAAAGGCAGACGAGACACAATACGTCATGAATACCTATGGCCGGTTTGCAATTGCACTGGACCACGGCGAGGGTGCAACTCTGTGGGATGTCGAGGGCAAGCGCTATATTGACCTGACCTCCGGTATCGGCGTATGCTGCCTGGGATATAATAATGAAAAGATTGTCCACGCCATCACGGAGCAGGCAGGCAAGCTGATGCATGTCTCCAACCTGTTCACCACACAGCCGATGGTCGAGGTCGCAAAGAAGCTCTGCACCCGCACGGGTATGGGCAAGGTGTTCTTTGCCAACTCCGGTGCCGAGGCGAACGAGGGCATGATTAAGCTGGCGCGGAAGTATTCGTACGACAAGTACGGCGAAGGCCGTGCTGAGATCGTCACCCTGAACAATTCCTTCCATGGCCGTACCGTCACCACCCTGAAGGCGACCGGCCAGGACAAGTTCCACCAGTATTTCTTCCCGTTCACCGAGGGCTTTGCCTATGCGGATGCGAATGACATCGAGTCGGTCAAGGCACAGGTCAATGAGCACACCTGTGCGGTCATGATGGAACTGATTCAGGGCGAGGGCGGTGTCCTTCCGCTGGATGCCGCGTTTGTCCAGCAGGTGGCTGCTTTCTGCAAGGAGAAGGATCTGCTTTTGTGCATCGATGAGGTGCAGACGGGGATTGGCCGCACGGGCAGCCTGTTCTGCTTCCAGCAGTACGGCATCCAGCCGGATGTGGTCTCCATGGCGAAGGGCCTTGGCGGCGGCGCCCCGATCGGCGCAGTCATGGCGGCGGACACCTGTGCGGATGTCCTCGGACCGGGCACCCATGCGACGACCTTTGGCGGCACGCCGCTGGTCTGCGCATCGGCCAATGTGGTTTTGGATACGCTCGACGAGGCGTTCCTCGCTGAGGTCGTCGAGAAGGGTGAATATATCAAGAATACGATTCTGGGATTCGGTTCGAGCAAGGTGCGCGATGTCCGCGGCAAGGGCATGATGCTCGGCATCATCGTCGCTCCGGAGGAGCGTGCGGCGTTGGTTTCCGAAATCATGGATAAGGGCGTTCTGGTTCTGACCGCCGGCAAGGATGCGATCCGTCTGCTGCCGCCGCTCACGATCAGTAAAGCGGAGATGGAGGAAGCGCTCGCTGTCCTCCGCGATGTTCTGGCGTAAAAAGGAGAAACCAGCTATGAAGCATCTGTTAAAGCTGCTGGACTGCTCGACGGACGAGATTGTCAATCTGCTCGATCTGGCGGACCAGCTCAAATATGAGAAAAAACATAACATCCCGCACCGGCACCTGGAAGGAAAGAGCTTGGGCCTGATCTTCCAGAAGGTATCCACCCGTACCCGTGTCTCGTTTGAGGTCGGTATGTACCAGTTGGGTGGACGGGCGATGTTCCTCTCCAATCGTGACATGCAGAGCCACCGCGGAGAGCCGATGGAGGATACCGCGCGCACATTGTCGCGCTATCTGGATGGCATCATGCTCCGCACCTTTGCACAGGAGCGGTTGGAGCGGCTGGCCGACTGTTCGAGTGTTCCTGTTATCAGTGGTATGACGGATTTCGCCCATCCGTGCCAGGTGCTGGCCGATCTGATGACCATCCGGGAGCGCTATGCACAGCTCGAAGGGCTGAAACTGTGCTACATCGGTGACGGCGACAACATGTGCAATTCCCTGATTGTCGGCGGCTTGAAAACCGGTATGGAGGTTGCGGTCGCCTGTCCGAAGAAGTACCAGCCGCATTCGATGGTGTTGGATTTTGCCGATCGTCAGAAATCAGAGGGCGCAAAATTCCTGCTGACGGATAATATCCTGGAGGCGGCGGCAGATGCCGACGTGGTCTTTACCGACGCATGGGTTTCCATGGGTAAGGAGGAAGAGGCCGAAGAGCGCCATATGGCATTCCAGGGCTACCAGATCAATCATGAGGTCATGAAGGCTGCCAAGGCAGGCGCCATGGTGCAGCACTGCCTGCCGGCGTACCGCGGGGAGGAGATCACTGCAGAGGTGTTCGAGGAACACGCCGATGAGATCTTTGAAGAGGCGGAAAACCGTCTCCATGCACAGAAGGCCGTTTTGGTTGCCTTGCTGGGAAAACAGAATATTTAATTGCAGTAAAATCATAGGGAGCTTGGAGCATACTCTCTGTGCTCTGTTTACAACTCGTAAAAAGTAACAGCCCGACGGGATTTCCCGTCGGGCTGTTTTTTGCCGGATTACTTTTTCTTTATGTTGACCGAATACGAATGCTTTCCGCCGGTGAAGTAGGTCTTGAAGTAAAGGGTTTGCCCTTTCTTCATGCTGACGGTTGCTTTTCGGCTGTACAAATAGTTGTCGACACCGGAACCCTTGTTTTTATAGAAATGGTTGTAGGAGTAGCTTGTCGCAACATTAAGACACGAAGTTTTTCCTTTGTTTGTCTGAACCTTCAGGGCGTTGAGCCCCTTGGACGATCCGGATTTGACGAGCTTGTTAACGGAGACAAAGCCCAGATTGATGTCCTTGCTCTTTGTGGGAACCGACTTGAACTTGGAGAACGTGAAGACATACGTACCTTTGGATTTCGCAGTATATTTTACGATGCGCTGGGGAGAAGAATTTGCACTGGAAACCGTGTTGTTTCCGGTTTTGAGTGACGGTGCTTTTTGATAGGTCTTTGCGGCAGTGACCTTTTTGGTCGAGGCAGCCTGTCCGGTTGTCGGAGCAACGGTGCAAACCATGCCCAACGCCACAACCAGCGCGGCAGCCAGCACCGACAGCTTTTTCCATCTTTTGTTCATCATCGAAGCCTCCTGTATGTTTTGATAGTCTCATTATATCAGATGTTTTGAAAATGAACAATGCATGTGGAATCTTTTCTCTGGGTTTTGTCATGGGAAAAGGGGAACAAAGCGGCCCGCCGGGGAAATACACTCCCGACGGGCCTGCGCGATTGGTTTTTGGGTTATACCAGCAGGGCTTCCATTTCACCGATCAGCTCATCGAACAGTTGGAGCGCTTCAGTGATTGGCTGGGTGGTTGCCATATCGACTCCGGCACCGCGCAGCAGGGAAATCGGATCCTTGGAGCAGCCGCCGGACAGGAAGTTCAGATAATCCCGTACCGCCGGTTCGCCCTCCTTCAAAATACGGCGCGAAAGTGCGATGGCGGCGGCATAGCCGGTCGCATACTGATAAACATAGTAATCGTAATAGAAGTGCGGAATGCGTGCCCATTCCAGATCGATTTCCGGATCGATGACGATGTCATCCCCGAAATAGCGGACGTTGAGGTCGTGATAAATCTGGCTGTACACCTCAGCGGTGAGGCTTTCGCCGGCTTCGTTTCGGCGGTTGATTTCCAGTTCGAACTCGGCGAACATGGTTTGACGATACAGCGTCGTGCGGAACTGTTCGAGGAAATAATTGATCAGATACGCACGCTTGCGCGGATCGGTGGTGTTTTTCAGGAGATACTGCATGAGCAGAGCTTCGTTGCAGGTAGAAGCGACCTCGGCGACAAAAATCACGTAATTGGAATAGATCACCGGCTGGTTTTTGTTGGAGAGGTAAGAATGGATGGCGTGTCCCATCTCATGTGCCAGGGTGAACATGCTGTCGAGCGTGTCGGCGTAGTTCAGCAGGACATAGGGATGCACGCGCAGACCGGCGGAATAGGCGCCGGAGCACTTGCCAACGTTTTCGTAGACGTCGATCCAACGGTTGTCAAAACCTTCGCGGAGGATGTTCTGATACGCTTCCCCCATCGGTGCGAGCGCTTTGAGGACGGTCTCTTTGGCCTCTTCATACGGGATTTTTTCGTCTGCATCCGAAACGATCGGCGTGTACAGATCGTACATATGCAGTTCATCCAGACCGAGTAACTTTTTTCGGAGGGAAATATAGCGATACATCGGCTGCATGTTTTGATGAACTGCGTCAATCAGGTTGGTATAAACCTCGACCGGGACGTTGCTGCTGTCGAGCGACATGTGCAGGGTGGATTCATAGTGACGCGCATCGGCGTGGAACTTGAGCTGCTTGACCTGCGAGGTCAGGATGGCGGCAGCTGTGTTGCGGAACCTGCCATACATGCTGTACAGCGATTGGAAGGCCGATTTGCGGAGGATACGGTCGGTGCTGTGCATGAGCGGGATATAGCTGCCGTGCGTCAGTTCGTGTTCTTTGCCTTCGCTGTCCACTGCCGGAGGGAATTTCAGATCGGCGTCCGCGAACATGGAATAAATCGTATCTGGAGACTGGCTGATTTCTCCGGCGGCGGCGAGCAGCTTCTCCTCGGCATCCGACAGGATATGTGCGCGCTTGCGGCGCAGGTTGTCCAGATAGGTGCGGTACAGCGTCAGCTCCGGCAGCTCCTCGTAAAAGCGGGTGAGCGTTTCGTCCGGAATGGCGAGCAGTTCCGGCGTTTCAAAGGAGCTGGCGGCATCGACGGCGACCATCAGGCTGAGCGCCTGGGCAGACATGCCCTGATATTTGGACACCGCTGTGTCCTCGTCGCTGCGCCGCTGCGCATAGCCGTACAGGCTGTCAAACGTGACGGAGATTTTCTCACCGAGCTGGAGGAAATCATACAGAGTCTGGGCGGAGGAACCGAGTGTCCCGCGATAGGCGGCGATCTGTGCGGCAAAGCTTTGCGCTTCCTCAAAGGCCTGCTTCCATGCCTCGTCGGAGGGATAGACGTCCTCCAGTGCCCATGTATAATGCGGATCCGCTTCGCTGCGGACCGGAATCGTCTGCTTCATTTCAAAACACACTCCTTGCATTGGTATTTTTTTGTTCGTCTTTAGTATATCACGAAACAGGAAAAAAAGCACAGACAAACAGAATTTTCTATTCGACTGGTTTTTATGGGGAAATCGCCTGTGTGCAGGTTCTGTCAACTGGCCCGATTCTATGGTATACTATTTATGTAGAGAGGCGAAAGACACCGGATCAAAGGAGGTCGTTTGATGAATTACAAAATTTTTGGTGACATGATGCCTGCTGTGACCGTTCAGCTTGCGCCGGGGGAGCAGATGATTACCCAGTCCGGCGGCATGAGCTGGATGACGGACGGAATTCGGATGGAAACCAACATGCGTGGCGGCCTGGGCGGCGCCTTTGGACGGATGCTGTCGGGGGAATCCTTGTTTATGGCGACCTTTACGGCGACGCGTCCAGGGGATGAGATCACGTTTGCTTCGACTATGCCGGGACAGATTCTGCCGTTTACCCTTCGTCCGGGCTATGAGCTGATCGCACAGAAAGGAGCTTTTCTGTGTGCAGAGCCGGGGGTTCAGCTTTCCGCCTATCTGACACGCGGTGTGAAGGGCGGCCTGTTTGGCGGAGAGGGCTTTGTACTCCAGCGTCTGTCCGGACAGGGTATGGTGTTCTGTGAGATGGATGGCAGCATCTGCGTCATCGATTTGGCGCCGGGAGAACGGCTGCGCGTGGATTCCGGCAACATTGCGGCGTTTGAGGCCTCCGTTGGCTATTCGGCGGAGATGGTGCGCGGGTTTAAAAATATCCTGTTCGGCGGGGAAGGCCTGTTCCTCTCCACACTCACCGGTCCGGGCCGCGTCTGGCTGCAGACCATGACGACTTCCGAACTGGCAAAGCGGATCATTCCATATATCCCGACGAAAAGCGATTGACAGAAAAAGACGCGGAATGCATTCGGTGCATTCCGCGTTTGCTTTCATCGGTATCGAATTACAGGAAAATTGCCCACAGAGCCTTAATCAAGGTGCTCAGACCGGCGACGATGAAGACGATCATGATAAACTTATGTACAAAGTTTTCGCTCAGACGTCTGTCAATGCGGCTTCCGAGGAACATACCGGCGGCGACGCCAAAGGCGGAAATCACTGCGGCCTGCAAAATGATTGCCGTGTACATTTTCGAGACGAAGATATACAGCAGCAGGCGAACCGTGTTCTCGATGAAGAAGATGAAGCACATCTGTCCACGGAACTGGTTGCGGTTGACATAGCCGGTGCGCTCGATGTAGGCGACAAAGAACAGGTTGATGCCATACAGGCCGGCGGTAAAGCCGGAAGCGATGGAAACCAACGCCATGACGATCGGATTGCCGTGGCTGACCTTGGACTCCTTACGAGTCAGCATCTCAATGCCACAGAAAACGATCAGCAGGCCGAGTCCGGCCTTGAGTACCTGCGACTGGCCATATTTCAGGCAGATGTTGCCGGGAATCATGCCAATCAGGATACATACGATCATCGGCAGACAGGCGCGTGCCGAGAAGGACTTCCGATTTTTGAATGCGATGTAGAGGTTCAATGGCCAGTTCATCAGCAGATTCATCGGTGTGATCTGGCTGTTTGTCATCTCCGTCATCGAAAGACAGGGATTGGAAATCAGCGGATCGCCAAAGCCAGCCAGTCCCTTGACAAAATAAGAGGCAAACTGGACAACAAATAAAAAGACGGCAAAGCCGATCGTGATAGACGTCATAGGAATTCCTCTTTTCCTTTTCTGTATAATGTTGCTTTGTTTAGTATAGCGAATTCCGTCGGCAAAGTACAGACCGAATCTTGCTTTTTTCTGTATAACATTTGCTTTTTTCTGTGAAAGCAGTGCGTGGCGGCAAAAGAAAAAAGAGCATCGGGAGTTTGGGAAACACGCTCGATGCTCTACTTGTTTGCCATGGATTGAATAATGGTTTGTAAACTGCTGCGTTCCAGTTCGCTCAGCTTTTTGAGGTCGGTGAGGATTTCGTTGTAACATTGCGGCGCGGGATTGTCAAAGGCGAAGAACTCCTGCGGCGTGATGTCGAGATAATCGCAGATGTTGAAGAAGGCGACCATGGAGGGCAACACTTTTTTGTTTTCTATGTGATTGATATAGTTTACGCTTTGTCCCAAAGCCAAACTCATTTCTCTGGCAGAAACACCTTTATTCATTCGCAGGCCGGTTAAGCGTTCTGCAAACCTTTCTTCATAACTTTGATCCATACCGCACTACCTCTTTCTTTGTATCATATACTATTCCTGAAAAAACATACACATTTTAAATGTGTGAAATATTGACAATACACAATATAAAGGTTAAAATGTAGAAAAATACATGTTGCAAATGTGTATTTCAAATTTATGGTAAGGAGAGGGAAGCACATGAACAAAAAACGATGGCTAGCCTTGCTGTTGGCTGCGGCTCTGGTGACGCAGTCCGGCGCGGCTTTGGCGGCGGAAATCGATCTTGGAGAAGAGGATGTTACAGAAGAAATCGTGTTGAATGACACAGAGGATACGGAAGAGGTTTCCGCGCCGACTGTGGATGCGCAAGAGGAAGAAATTGTTGCGGAGGAATCCGTACAGGCGATCACCGTGGATGCGGATGCGATTGTGGATCACGGCAGCTTCGGTGAGGGCCTCGATTGGACGCTGTGGGAGGACGGAAACCTGCTGATCAACGGCAAGGGACCGATGCCGGATTGGCAGGATTGTTCTGAGGCGCCGTGGATAGAACACTGGAATTCAGTCGAGCACGTTACCTTTTCCGACGGCATTACCCGGATTGGCGATCATGCGTTTGGCGACGCGTATGGCGACGCGTATGGCGACAACCATTGGTACATATATCTGACGAGCGTCACCATTCCGAATACGGTGACCAGCATTGGTGACGAGGCATTCAGCCAGACCGACTTAAAGAGCATCACCATTCCGAACAGCGTCAAGAGCATCGGATCTTTTGCGTTCAATCGCTGTGGATTCACGAGCGTGACCATCCCGAACAGCGTGACGCAGCTGGGCGAATATGCGTTTAGCTGTTGCAGCCATCTGGAGAGCGTCTCGATCTCGAACGGGATTAAAGTGATTGAGCCGTACACATTTACGCAATGCGAAAAATTGACCAGTGTGACCATCCCGAATGGTGTCACAACAATTGATGAGGGGGCGTTTGAACATTGTACTTCTCTGAAAAGCGTGAGCATCCCGAGCAGTGTGGACTTCATTGGACACTTTGCGTTTCTGAAATGCTCCTCGCTGACAAGCATCACGATTCCAAACGGCGTGACCGAGATTGATTATCGGGCATTTGGCGGATGCAACGCGCTGACCAGCGTCACGGTTCCGAGCAGTGTGACAGATCTGAGCAACGACGCATTTTCGGACTGCAAATCCCTGACCAAGATCACGATCCTCAATCCGAAGTGCGATATTTCTTACGCGACCAGCTTTGCAAACGAGATCGTACCGAGCAGCGCAACAATATACGGCTACACGGGTTCTACCGCAGAGACCTACGCGAAAACGTACAACCGAAAGTTTGTCGCGTTGGATCCCCCGCACACCCACACGTGGGACTCCGGCACGGTGACTAAGGCGGCGACCTGCGGCGCGACTGGCACGAAAGTCTACAAGTGCAAGACCTGCGGCGCAACGCTCAAGACCGAAACCATCCCGGCCACCGGCAAGCACACCTACAAGACGACCACCACGAAGGCTAAGCCGAATGCGAACGGAAAAACCGTTACCAAGTGCAGCGTTTGCGGAAAGGTCAAGAGCAGTACTGCGATTTCCGCACCCAAGACCGTCAAGCTGTCCAAGACCTCGTATACCTATAACGGCAAGGCACAGAAGCCGACCGTGACCGTCAAGGACGCGGCGGGCAAGACGATTGCGGCGAGCAATTACTCGGTGACCTACGCATCCGGACGCAAGAACGTTGGATCGTACAAGGTAACCGTCAAGTTCAAGAGTACCAGCAGCAAATATACCGGTTCGCTGAGCACGACCTTTAAGATTAACCCGAAGGCGACCACGCTCAAGAGCGTGACGGCGGCGAAGAAGGGCTTCACGGCGAAGTGGAACAAGCAGGCGACGCAGACGACGGGCTATCAGCTCCAGTACGCGACCAACAGCAAATTCACCAGCGGCGCAAAAACCGTGACGATTTCGAAGAATAAGACGGTATCCAAGAAGGTTACCAAGCTGACCGCAAAGAAAAAATACTATGTCCGCATCCGTACTTACAAGACGGTGAGCGGAAAGAAGTATTATTCTTCGTGGTCAAAGACGAAGACGGTAACAACAAAAAAATAACGAAGAACAAGAAAGCAGCCCGATGGAATTTTCCGTCGGGCTGCGGTTGCCATTTATAGAAAACTGTGGTATGGTAAGCGAAGAAATCCCGCAGAAAGGGGGGCGCGGTATGACCAAAACACCGGCATGGATGGGAAAACACTATTCCTTTTACTGCAATCGCGAATGCGAATACTTCCCCTGCCATCCGACCGACGACCCGGATAATTTCAACTGCCTGTTTTGTTATTGCCCGCTGTATGCGCTGGGAGATCGATGCGGCGGAGCGTTTACCTACAACGAGCATGGGTATAAGGACTGCACGCACTGTGCGATCCCACACCGGCGGGAGAACTATGGAAAAATCATCGGACGCTATGCGGAACTCGCCGAATTGGCGAGAAAAACCGAACCATAAAAACAAAACCGCGGAACGCTGTGTTGCAGCAGCACTCCGCGGTATTTTTCTGTGTTATCGCTTGATTTGTTCTTTGACCTCGGCCTCCAGTGCCTTGCGGCGACGGCGTTCGTGCGCCAGCTCTTCCTGAATCTCGCCCATGCGGCGGAAGATATCGGCGATCGCCTCCTGTTCGTTTTCCGGATTGCGGCGTTCCTTTTGCGCGTGCGCCTCAATGTCCTTGCGGAAGATCGTCTTAAACAGCACACGGACAAACGGCTGGATGAAAAACAGCTGGGTGAAGTACGCAAACGGGAAATTGAAGCAGACCAGCTTGAGCCAGTTTGCCAGAAGTGTGATGATATGGAAGCCCTCGTAATAAGGATAGTAAAGTATGGCGGCGAGGAAGCTCATGGAAGGGCACATCAGGCCGACCGTCGCGCAGATGATCGCGGTTTCGAAGATCATCGGATGGTTTTTGGTCGGATTGAAGACGCGGCAGGCGAGCTTGAACGAAGTTGGACTGCCCATGAAAATCTCCAGACAGTAGGCGAGGACAAACTCGGTCAGGACAACAGCCCAGATCGGCAGATAGCGGCCGAACATGTAAACACCGCCCTGCTGGCGGATCGCAGCCAGGACGCTTGTCGCCCCATTGACTTCCATTAAGGTGCTGCCATTTACAACATACAGGCTGTAAAAGATATAGGCATGCACGGTGATGACTACGGTGAGAAAGGCGAAGACCATTCTCTGAAATTGATTTCTTGGCATAATGACACTCCTTATTTTGGCGAAAAAAGAAAGCGTGAAATCAGAAATACTGATTTCACGCTGAACCATTTTACGCGGAAAGATTTTTACCGTTTTGTATTATATCGGGTTTGCAATACGGATGCAAAGGAGAATTTGACCAAAAAACGGAACAATTCCCCGATGGATTTTATGGAACAAAGGCAGAGCCTATCCGACCTGGGAGGCCGTGTAAAGACGCCGCCGCGCCGAGAGACGCTGCACACAGACATACATCAAAAGCGAGAGGAGGACGCCGATGAGCATACCCATCCAATCGATGCAGACGTCAGAGAAGGCCGCCGTGCGTCCGGGGACGAAATACTGAATCAGTTCATCGGCACAGGGAACCAGTACACAGAACAGCAAAAAGACGGCGAACCGTCGGCGGGAGGCATAGCGCCGGATATAAATCGACAGCGCATACAGATCCCAGCCCAGGGCGGCGTATTCCAGAAGATGCGCCAGCTTGCGGATTCCCCGTTCCTTTTTGAGTGAAAGGAATGGAATTTGCTTGACGAGCTGCTTCCAGAAGGAGGTGCGCTTGGTTTTCTTGGCATGGGATTTTTTCTTCTTGGAAATTACCTTGAGCACCTGGAAGGAGCGTTTGTGCGATGCCGTTTTGCTCTGTGCGGAATTGTAAAAAATAAAGCAGAGCAGAAAAACACCCAAAACCGCAAACAGCAGGAAAAACCGGCGGTCACGCTTCAAGAAAAACACCTCCCACACAAAGAATCCTCTATACTATATCAAATCCGGCAGGAAATGGCAACGGAAAGTTTACCCATGCCGGCGGGAAGACAGACAGCGTCGAAGCACCAAATACATCAGCGCCGCAGCCAGCGCGCCGCATAGCATACCGCTCCAGTCGAGGCAGACATCGCGGAAGGCCGCCGAGCGGCCGGGAGAAAACAGTTGGAGGAATTCATCTGCACAGGGGATCAGCGCACAGAACGCGAGGAAGGGAGCAAGGCGCGGGCGGGCATAGCGCCGGACATAGACGGAAAGCGCATAGAAATCCCAGCCGAGGGCCGCATATTCACAAAAATGCGCCAGTTTGCGCACAATGTGCTCAGTCAGGAATGGAAGCGCCGTGGAGAGCAGTGCCAACATGTGCGAGGAACGGGAGTGAGAGGTATCCGCATCCTGCATGGAGTTGTGGAAGATAAAGCCGATCAAAAGGACGGCGAGGACAGAAAACAAAAGGATATACCAGCGGTCGCGCTTCAAAAACATCACCTCGAAAAGAAATCCAGATTACCACAATCATACAAAAAAACAACGAAGATGGCAAGGGAGAGCCGGTTTTTTGGGGACAGAGAGGGAAGAAAAGATTGCAATAAAAACCAGTGGATGGTATCATAAAAGAAAAGGACAGGAGAAGGGGTGTCAATATGAAAAAGAGAGTGGTAAGCCTATTCCTGCTTGTGGCGCTGAGCGTGGGACTGATTGCCGGGACAGCGGCTCCGGCACAGGCCGCTTCCGCAGCGACCAAGGCAAAACAAAAGTACAAGAGCTATGTGACGAAGAAGAATGGGTCGTTCCAATATGCCAAGATCATCGACATCGACGGCAATGGCATTCCGGAGCTGCTGTACAATGATTGGAGCAATACCTCCACATCCGGAAAAACCTATGTTTACACCTATAATAAATCCACCAAAAAGATGGTAAAGCTGAAAAGCATGTACTTTGGAAAGGGATATGCCCCCTATTATAACAAGAAGAAGCACATGGTGGTACTTACCTTTTTCACCACGCGTGACGGTAAATATGCATTCTATAAGGTTTCCGGAAAGAAGATAACCAAAGATTCCACGTATTATGCAAAACGCGGTGCGACAGGCGCCTGGAAATATACCATTAACGGCAAAAAGGTGTCACAGAGCACGTACAGTAAAAAATTAAACGCAAAGATGAAAGGGTACAACGTAGCGTTTCGCTGGCTGTAATGCTTTTGCGGAAAGGAAGAGAAACGAACCACAGTCTGAGGGAATTGTCCGCCGGGCTGTGGTTTTCCTTTGCCGGTGCGCTTTACGCCGGCAAAAAAGTTTGTTATAATGGAACAACCAATACAAGAGGAAAGATGGGTTGGTATGGATAAGATTTCAGTTATTGTTCCATGCTACAATGAAGAAGCGGCACTGCCTCTGTTTTATGCGGAAATCCAGTCTGTGATGGAACAGATGAACGGAGTGGAATGGGAGCTGTGCTTTGTCGATGACGGCTCCCGGGACGGGACATTGGCACATCTGCGCCGTTTTGCGCGGGAAGACAGCCGCGTGCGTTTCACCTCCTTTTCGCGCAATTTCGGGAAGGAGGCGGCGATGTACGCCGGCTTTGAGATGTGTACCGGTGACTACGCGGCGGTCATGGATGCGGACATGCAGGACCCGCCGTCGCTGCTCCCGGAGATGTATGACCTGCTGCGCGGCGGCGAGTACGATTCGGTCGCAACCCGGCGCGTGACGCGCAAGGGAGAACCGCCGATCCGTTCCTTTTTCGCGCGCCTGTTTTACAAGCTGATTAATAAAATATCCAATGCCGATATTGTCGATGGCGCCCGTGACTTCCGTCTCATGCGCCGCAGTATGGTGGATGCCATCCTTTCCATGGGAGAATACAACCGCTTTTCCAAAGGGATTTTTGGCTGGGTCGGCTTCCGCACCAAATGGCTTCCCTATGAGAACGTGGAGCGGGTGGCAGGAGAGACCAAGTGGTCGTTCTGGAAGCTGTTTTTGTATTCGCTCGACGGTATCACGGCCTTTTCCACCGCACCGCTGATGATTTCCTCGGTGCTCGGCCTGGTGTGCTGTGTGCTCGCGCTGGTGATGATCGTGGTTATTGTCGCCAAGACGCTGCTCTTCGGCGATCCGGTCGGCGGCTGGCCGTCCATGATGTCCGTGATTCTGCTGCTCGGCGGAATTCAATTGTTCGGCATCGGCATTTTGGGTCAATATTTGGCCAAGACCTATTTGGAAACCAAGCACCGCCCGATTTATCTGGTTCGGGAGACCGAAAAGGGCGTCAAGTAAGAACGAGAGTTAGGAGAAAGATATGAAAATTGCTGCAATGATGAAAGACGACGGATGTATTGCGGGGACAACGGCGGAGGCAACCAAAATCCTGCTTGTCACCGAGGAAGCGCGCATCCCGACGGCGAAAGAAGTCCTGGATATCGGCGGACAGGAGATCACCAGCGTGGTGCTCAAGCTGGCGGCACAGAACGTCGATGTCTTCCTTGCCGGGGAGATGAGCACGCTGCTGCAATCGACCCTCCGGATGCTGGGGATTTCGCTGTATCCGGGCTGTGAGGGCGATGCCATCGAGCAGATTGCCGCCTATCTGACGGGGGAGATCGTCGGCGACCCGTCCAAGATCGTCATTCCGGAGGAGGACGAAAACGATCCGATGGCATGCATCCACGATTGTGCCAAGTGCATGTCGAACTGTTCGACCCGGCCGGAAGAACCGCCGTTACAGTAAAACAGAGAACAAGCATCCCGGCGGACTGGTTCCGTGCGGGATGTCTTTGGGTCAGGAGGAAGGGAAATGACACATTCCAAGAGCTGCGGACGCTTTGCACCGACGCCGAGCGGCCGGATGCATCTGGGCAACATCCTGTGTGCGATGCTGTCCTGGCTGTCTGTCCGATCGCGGGGCGGACGGTATATCCTGCGCATTGAGGATCTGGATGCGGAACGTTGTCCGCGGGCATTGGCCGACCAGATTGAAGATGACCTGCGTTGGTTCGGTTTGGACTGGGATGACGGCGGATCGGACGGCGGCGATGCCTGGTATCAGAGCTGCCGCTCGTCGGTTTATGAGACCTACGAAGCGCGTCTGCGGGAACGCGGTCTGCTGTACCCCTGTTTTTGCAGCCGGGCGGAGCTGCACGCGGCACAGGCGCCGCATCGTTCGGACGGTACCTATGTCTATGCGGGGACCTGCCGTGGACTGACGGCGGAACAGATTCGCGAAAAGAGCCGCAAGCGCGGCGCGGCAACACGGCTGATTGTTCCGGACGAGACGGTTTTCTTTGAGGACGGCTGTCAGGGATGGTACGAAGAAAACCTTGCGCGCGACTGCGGGGACTTTATCATCCGGCGCTCGGACGGGGTGTACGCCTATCAGCTCGCGGTGGTCGTGGATGACGGCGAGATGGGGGTGACGGAGGTCGTGCGCGGGCAGGATCTGATCGGCTCGACCGCACGGCAGATGTATCTGTACCGCCTGTTTGGCTTTGCAGTCCCGCAGTTCTATCACATCCCGCTGCTGACGGCGCCGGACGGACGGCGGCTGTCCAAACGGGAGAAAGATCTCGATCTGGGCGTACTGCGGAAGGCGTTTGGACGCCCGGAGCCAATCCTCGGGATGCTGGCGAAGGCGTGCGGCCTGCGTGAAACGGCACGGCCGATCTCCCTGCCGGAGCTGGCAGAGGGGTTTGACTGGTCGCGCATCCCGAAACACGATCTTGCACTGCCGTCGGAAATTCTACAGGTGGTCAATTTTAGCTGAATTTGTGGAAAATTTGTAGATTTCGTGAAAATCAGCAAATTTTTCAGGAAATAATTTGGCGTGTTCGCGAATGTGTGTTATAATAATCGCGTTGTAATTCCTGCAGGGGCGGCAGATTTCCGGAGATCCTGCGGGCAGAATACATTCTACATGGAGAAGAGGAAGAGACTCATGGCTAGAAAAGTAAGGGAAACCAAAAACGGGTTGTCCTTCAAGAAGGATAAGTATCGCAAGATGCAGTCGGAGGCGCAGAAGAAAAGCCGCCGCAGAAAGCGCATCGCGGCAGCCGTTGTGGCGGTTGCGATTGTGGCAGGCGGGCTGTATTATCTGTTCGGCGGCAAAGCACCGCAGCAGACGGATACGCTGGCGACCGGCCAGCAGTATACGGCGGTCATCCAGCGCGGCACGCTGTATACGTTTGGCTCCAACAATTTTGGACAGCTTGGACTGGGCAGCGAGGTGACGGACAATTATGCCACTCCGGTCGCCGCCATCCAGCAGGATGCCGTCAAGGTAGCCTGTGGCTTTAATACGACCTATGCCATCACATCGGATGGGACATTGTACGGCTGGGGCGCGAACGAATACGCCCAGCTTGGCAACGGCACGACCGAGCACGCTTCGGAGCCGGTCAAGATTATGGAAGATGTCGTTGACGTTGCGGCAGGGACCGGTCACGTGCTGGCGGTCACCTCGGACGGCAGCGTCTATGCCTGGGGCAGCAACGAATGCAATGCGGTCGGTGAGGGCTATGGCGATTTGGACAGTGCGACTGAGGACCCGGTAAAGTGCCAGTCCACACCGGTCAAAATCATGGACGGCGGCCGCTCGGTTTCGGCGGGCAACCAGACCTCCTTTGTCATCAAGGAGGATCAGACGCTGTATGCATGGGGACTCGACCAGTACTATCAGCTCGGCATGGAACCGGATGAAGAGGAAGAGACCAAGTATTACACCGCAGGCTATGTCGCGGAGCCGACCAAGCTGATGGAAAATGTCGCGGAGGTCTCGGCGGGCCGCCATCTGACCAGCATGGCACTGACCACCGACGGCACGGTCTACGCCTGGGGCAACAATGTCTCCGGTGCGGTCGGCTGTTCGACGGATTTGCAGGATGATGACGGTATGGTCAAGGAGCCGGTAGCGGTTCTGGACGGCTGTGTAGCTATTGCGGCGGGCAACGGCCATTCGCTGGCGATCAAAAAGAACGGCGATCTGTACGCCTGGGGCACCAACGCCTATAAGCAGCTCGGCCTTGCTTCGGTCGACCATCCGGATACGGACAATCCGTACCAGAGCACCCCGAAGAAGGTGCGCGGCGGCGTGGCAGAAGTGGCGGCAAACGGCATGCATACCATCATCCGTACCCGGCATGGTTCGCTGATTACCTTTGGCAACGATGCTATGGGTCAGTGCGGTACCGGCTCGTTCAAGCCGACGGAGGAAGGTAAGAAGCTGGCAATTGTCGGCTAATACACAAGTGTATCGGAAAAAGGCACCGGAGGTACACTTCGATGCCTTTTTTGCGGAATGGGTGTGAGCATTTCGCAAAAGAAAAATAGAACAAACAGTGAGAGGGAGTGTGTCAGCATGGCACGGACAAAAGCGAAAGCAACCAAAAACGGACTTCGCGTGACCAAAAACGATAAGAAAAAAGAGCGGCTTTGGCAGGAGCATCAGCGGCAGCGCCGACGGGTACTCCTTTCGGTTCTCGCCGTCATCGCCATCGCCTGCGTCGGCATCCTGTACTATTTGTTTGGCGGCGCCGCGGCGAAGGAAAGCACCACGCTGGCGAGCGGACAGCAGTTCAGTATGTTTATCCAGCGCGGGACGCTGTATACCTGCGGCATGAACAAATCGGGACAGCTCGGCACCGGACAGACGGACGACTGCTACAGCGTTCCGGTCAAGGTGATGGACGATGTCAAGACCGCAGCGGGCGGATATGACACGGCGTTTGCCATCACAAAGGACGGCACGCTGTACGGCTGGGGCGGCAACGACTGCGGCCAGCTTGCCGATGGCAGCTTTACGGATTCGAGCACGCCGGTGGAGATCATGCAGGATGTCACGGCGGTTGCCGCAGGAAACGGGCACGTGCTGGCGATCACCACGGATGGAAGTGTCTATAGTTGGGGCGATGACACCTACAATCTGATCGGGCAGTCGGACAGCGAGAACCCGGAAGGGGTTGCGTGCCAGACCAAGCCGGTCAAGGTGATGGAGGATGCCGTATCCGTGTCTGCCGGGGAGCAGACCTCCTTTGTGGTCACATCGGATGGCACGCTGTATGGCTGGGGGCTGAACCAGAACGGACAGATCGGCGTCGCCGAGGCGGACAGCGTCAGCGACGAAAAGGTGGTCTATCAGTCGGAACCGGCAGTGATTCTGGAGAACGTCAAGAAGGTCTCGGCGGGCCGCTATCTGCACACCCTGGCGCTGACCAATGACGGCGAGGTGTACGCTTGGGGAAACAACTTGAACGGCGCAGTCGGTGCACAGAGCAGCGCGGACGGCGACATCGTCTATTCCGAGCCGGTTAAGGTTTTGGAGGACTGTGTCGATGTCGCGGCCGGAAGCACACACAGCCTGGCATTGAAGAAAAATGGCGACCTGTACGCCTGGGGCTCTCAGAAATACAACCAGATTGGGGTCAAGGTGGTAAATCACCAGACGGAACTGGACGATTATTATTATCAGACGGTGCCGATAAAGGTGTGTGGTGGTGTCTCGGAAATGGCGACAGGCGGTATGCACTGCATCATTCGGACAAAGCATGGCACGTTAAAAACCTGGGGAAACAACACCCTGGGCCAGTGCGGCAACCACAGCTTTGACAACATCCAGCTGCCGGAAGAGATCAATATTACAGCATCTTGAGAAACCGAAGGGATTGCAGGGCGGAGAACACTCTCTGTCCTGCTTTTCTTGAAGGATCGGCAAAACAGACAGGGAGGGAAAAGAGATATGGTTGACCATTATTTTCTGAATAACGACAAGACGGTATTTCTGGGCGAACATGCACCGCGGTTGCAGTATTTCAGTGATTCGCGCTTCTCGCAGACCGAGATGCCGCGGCCAATGCACCGGCACGAGGATCTGTTTGAGATCAATTATATCGAGGAGGGCTGCGGCCGCCACTTTATTGACGGCAGGATTTACCTGAGCCATCCCGGGGATGTGCTCATATACAATCAGGGCGTTCTGCATGAGGACAGCGCGCATGAAAAAAACAATGTACATATGTTTGGGCTGGGAATTGAAAATCTGCACTTGGAAGGGTTGCCGGATGGCTGCCTGCTGCCGGCGGATGCCCTCATGAAGATTCCATGCAGTCTGCGGGCGCCGCAGGTGCGCCGTCTGTTCCTCGGCATTGGGGAACAGGTGCGGCGGCAGAAGAAGGCGCAGCCGGAGGTCGCATCGATGTTTGCGGCGTCGATTCTGCTTCTTGTGCGCGAGTTGGCGATTTCACAGGAACAGACCGAACAGACCAAGGAGGCCCAATTGGCACAGCGGATCAGCGCTTACATCGATGAGCACTTTTCGGAGGAGATCTCACTTGAGACCCTGGAATGGGAGTTCAAAGTCTCCAAATATCATATTGCGCATTTATTCAGCCGCCAGATCGGCTATTCGCCGATCCAGTATCTGCAGCGCCGCCGCATCGGCGAAGCGCAGACCCGATTGGTCTTTACGGATCAGAAAGTCATTGACATTGCACAGGATGTCGGGTTCCATTCCTCAAGCTATTTTACCCGGACCTTTACAAAGATCGTCGGAATGTCCCCGGTTGTCTATCGGGAGATCAGCTCGAAAAGCTACTAAATAGCAAGATCGTGCAACATATCAAAAAACGGAAGAAAAATTTGTGAAAATTTTTAGAAATTTCCGTTGGATTTTCACCGGCCGATACAATATTGTGGTAGACGAAATGCAAGCGATTGTGATAAACTTATGATAATGGAAGAGCAGGAAAGTCCAATAAAAATGGATTTTGCTCTGTTCCTTCTTCATCCTTCTTGGGATTGAAAGCCCCAATCTCTCTCCAGTCCGTCTATGCCGTCTGCTGGTTCAGCAGCGGCAGAATACGGGCATCAGAAGGAAAATAAAACAATTTTGTGCAAATCTCTGCCATGGCCTCTGTCTGGCCGGCGCAGATGATAGCAAAACCTTATCCCAAGGGTTAAATAGTGTGAGAGTGCAAGGTGCCCCGTGTTGCTGATCGGCAAACGGGGCACTGCATTTTTTATGGGAAAAAGAAAACGCACTGCAGGATATATCTGCTGTGCAAAAAAGAAAAGAACCCGATCTTTCGATCGAGTTCTTTTGGTGCAGATGGGGGGACTTGAACCCCCACGTCCTTGCGAACACTAGCACCTGAAGCTAGCGCGTCTGCCTATTCCGCCACATCTGCATATTTGGTGCGACTGGCCGGACTTGAACCGGCACGGTTGCCCACACGCCCCTCAAACGTGCGCGTCTGCCTATTCCGCCACAGTCGCATTTTTGAATTGTTTGCGCTGTGCGCGAGGGGGGTTATTGTTTCGCATCTCTCAGCGACGAGATTTATTATATAGCAAGAACACCGAAGTGTCAACACTTTTTTCGGATTTTTTCAAAAAAATTTTTTTGCGAAATCGCTAAAATTTGGCCGGGTGATTTTTTAGAAAAATTCTAAAAAATTTGTGAATTCGCTTGACAAAAACGCGGCCGGGAAATATACTAAACCCAAGTAAAAGAATGAGGTGGAAAGGATGCGAATTACGCGCGGAGCAGATTATGCGATTCGACTGGCATACTGTCTGGCGATACATGGTTCCATGGTAGGGACAAGACAGCTTGCAGAAGAGACCGGCGTAACGCAGAGATTCACGCTGAAAATTTTACAGAGTTTGGTGCAGAGCGGAATTGTTACGTCTCAGCAGGGAAAAAAGGGCGGTTATCGGCTGAATCGGGATCCACATGAGATTTCGGTTGGACTTTTGGTCGAACTGATCGATGGCCCGGTGGAAATCAACCATTGTCTCAATGCGTGTTTTGACTGCACACATATGGGAGAGGATAAAAATGGCTGTGAATTCCATCTGGCGTTTCAGTCCGTCAACGAAGCGATTCGGGAACAGTTGTATGCTTTGACACTGGATCAATTCCTTCCGAAAAAAGAATCGGAAGAAACGGAATAAGAAAACATATTGTCAATATTATTAAGGAGGAAATTATTATGGCAAAGTATGTATGTTCGGTATGTGGTTATGTTCACGAAGGCGACGCAGCTCCGGAAGTATGTCCACTCTGCAAGGCTCCGGCTTCCAAGTTCAACAAGCAGGAAGGCGAAATGACTTGGGCTGCTGAGCATGTTGTTGGCGTAGCACAGGGCGTATCCGAGGACATCCTGGCAGATCTCCGTGCAAACTTCGAGGGCGAATGTTCTGAGGTTGGCATGTATCTGGCAATGGCTCGCGTTGCACATCGTGAGGGCTATCCGGAAATCGGCCTGTACTGGGAGAAGGCAGCTTACGAAGAGGCAGAGCATGCGGCTAAGTTTGCAGAGCTGCTGGGTGAGGTTGTCACCGACTCCACCAAGAAGAACCTGGAGATGCGTGTTGACGCAGAGAATGGCGCTACCGCTGGTAAGTTTGACCTGGCAAAGCGTGCAAAGGCTGCGAACCTGGATGCAATCCATGACACCGTACATGAGATGGCAAGAGACGAGGCTCGTCACGGCAGAGCATTTAAGGGCCTGCTGGAGCGTTACTTCGGCTAATTCCAAAACGGAACAATCGAAAGAGGTCGGACATCAGTCCGGCCTCTTTTTTGTCGCTGCGTTATTTGGTTTTGATGGATCGCACCTTCGACCAGCTGGAATAATACGGGGTTGACGTCCCGCCGCTTTTGACGGTTTTATAGGTGCGGACACGGACATAATATTTCTTACGTGCCGTCAGCTTGGCGATGGATTGAGAAACAGTCGTGTTTTTGGCGACGGTTTTGGTCTTTCGCAGAGACGACGGGAAGGATTTCTTGGTACAGTATTGTATCTGATATCCGGTGGTCTGCGCCGTCTTTTTCTTCCATTTGACGGTAAACCCCTTTCGGGAGGCGGTGAGCTTGGAAATGCTGGTCGCCGCCGGTTTGATGGTGAAGGTTTTCGTGGTACTTCCGCTGTATTTGCTCCCGGAAAAGGCGATTTTCACCGTATATTTGCCGACATTCTTGCGCGAAGGGATGGTCAGCGTGTAATTGGAGGCGGCGATGGCCTTTCCGTCGCTCCCGGTGACGGTCACCTTGACGTTTTTCGTCTTCCCGCTGTAGGTGAACAGCGTCTTGGAGAGCGCGATGGTCTTGGGATAGGGGATCGCGGTGGTGGACAATACCGCATTGCACCGCGTGCAGGTTTGTTTGATGCTGCCGCCTTTGCTGACGGTTGCCTTTGTCGTTGTGGTTTTTGGGGAGGTGTGCCCGAGCTTTGCGAGTACGGTCGGTGCGGTCAGCTGCTTGCCGCAGCGGGAACACACCGTGCCTCCCGTCTGTCCGCTTGCGGTACAGGTCGCCGCTTTGGCAGCGATCGCAACGGCATCGTGATTGTTGAGATCCCGGGAGACAGAGGATTTTCCGACCTCTTTGCCGCAGGTTTTACAGGTTTGTGTGATCACACCGGGTTGGGTGCAGGTTGCCGGTGTCGTGATTGCCGAGGTAACGTTCGGATGGGTGCAGGTGTTGGCCTGGAACGTCCCGAGGGACTGAAAGGAACGATGGAATTTTTGCGCATAGGCATAGGCGGTGGAGCCTTCGTATCCATAGATGACTGCCGAGGCCGGGAGGGTCCCGGAAAACATGGCAATTTCACAGATCGGATTGAGAATCCGGATCTCGGTCAGGGACGTACAGGACTGGAAGGCGGCGGCCTGAAGGGTCGTGGTCTGGAGGGGGAGCGCTGCCTTTTTCAGGGAGGAGCAGCCCGCAAAGGCGGAATCGCAGAGGGTGGACAACGTCTCCGGGAACGTGACCTCCTCCAGCTTGTCCGCGCCGTAGAAGGCCATCGCGTCGATGGTGTTCACACCGTTGGGGACCGCATAGCTGGCCTGCGTGCGTCCGCAGGGATATTGCAGCAGTGTGGACTTGGATTTGTTGAACAGGACGCCGTCCACCGAGCAGTAAACCGGGTTGTCGGACGCGACCTGGATGCTGGTCAGAGCAGGGCAATTCAAAAATATCCCTGCATCCGAATCCGGAATGCCAAGGAAGACCACGGATGCCGGAAGGGTCAGTGTCGTAAGTGTCTGGCTCGCAAAGGAGCTGGTGTCGATGGCGGATACCGTCTGGCCGTTCACGGTGGCCGGAATAGAAACAGCGGTGCCGGAGCCCTGGTACCCGGTGATGCACACGCCGGAGGAAACGGCTGTCGTGGTGAAGGCGCTTTCGGCAGAGCTGGTTTGGGAAACGGGCGCGGCGGCGGCCTGCACAGGCAGGGCGGAACAAAACAGGACGGCGGAGAGCATCAGGCAAAGGCTGCGTCGGTTCATCGAAAACATCCCCTTTCCAACGGGTCGATCAAAATGCGAAATCTTCCTAATACAGAATTATTTTACAGTTACTAAAGGTATCATATCGCAAAAGTGGACAAAAAGCAATTATATTGTGAAGAGTTTGACAGAATTCTTTTCTTTTTTGCAGATTTATGGTAAAATACGAAAAAATATACCGATCTGCAAAACAGAGCGGGAATGGGGAAAACGGTTGTAAGACAACGCGCAGATTTGGGGAAAGGAGAGAGGAATATGGCAAAAAAGGAAGAGCGGAGCTACCGCGTACAGCGCGTGGAGGAGACGAAGCCGGAAAAAGAGCGGTGTGAAGCGCCGGAGATGAAGCCGATGCCGATGGCGGAAATCAACAGCGGCGGTGTGGCGATTGCCTTCTTTGTTTTGATCTGTGCGGCGGGCTTCACGGTATATCTGCTGCACCGCGTATTCCGCGGAGTGGGAATCGGTACGGCGATCGGCTGTCTGGTGGTTGCTGCGATCCTGATCGCTGCGGTCATCGGCATGATTGCGACGACCATCCATAAATTCCGCGAGGACACACACCGCCTTCGCCTTGTGCTGACCATCATCTCTTTTTTTACGGCGCTTTGCATTGGCGTAGCGGTTGGCCTGTCCATGCCGGTCTGAGTTTACAAACCGGCCACAAAAACGTTATAGTAAATTTTAAAATGGTTCAATGATCGGCTACATTTGTCTGTTATACTGAACCGGAAAGAAAAGAAACGGATTCATCTCGAAAAAAATATCCCGCCGGGCTGTGTACGGAGCAGCCTTCGGCGGGATGTTTCTGTTTCCGGGGAGGAATTGTGAGGGGAATTCCGGGTGTGAGCGCCGGTCTGTTCGGGCGCAAAAAGTGACGAAAATTTCCGGATCTGAGCAAAAAGACAAAAGGAGAACAAAAAAACCTCGCGCTTTTGGCGAGGTTGACAAGGACGTTACATTGACAAAAATGTGGTGTCGTGGTAAAATAAAATAGTTTCCGCATCGCTCGATCGGAAACTCATCCAAGTACATTGTAGCATCTTTTTCCGCAAGATGCAAGGACAAAGAAAAAATAATTGATACGCGGCCAGGCGTATCGAGCTATTCTATAGAAACGGAGTGATGGATACAATATGGCAAATGAAGCAACGATCAACGGTGTTCAGGTCCATGACGTACAGCTGGGACGTGTCACCAGAAAGAGCTTTGCCAGAATCCCGGAGATTCTGGATATGCCGAACCTCATCGAGGTTCAGAAGAAATCCTACCAGTGGTTCCTGACCGAGGGCCTGCGCGAGGTGTTCACGGACGCCGATGCCATCACGGACTATACGGGCAACCTGGAGCTGTCGTTCATTGACTACCGTCTGGACGATGAGCCGAAGTTTGACGTAGAGGAGTGCAAGGCGCGCGATGCCACCTATGCCTGCCCGCTGCGTGTCCGCATGCGTTTGCGCTACAAGGAGACCGGCGAGATCAAGGAGCAGGAGCTGTTCATGGGCGACTTCCCGCGCATGACGGAATCCGGTACCTTTATCATCAACGGCGCCGAGCGTGTCATTGTATCCCAGATCGTCCGTTCCCCGGGCGTCTATTACGGCATGACGCTGGACAAGACGGATAAGCCGCTTCTGTCCTCGACGGTTATCCCGTACCGCGGCGCATGGCTGGAGTACGAGACCGACTCCAACGATGTCTTCTATGTCCGCATTGATAAGAACCGAAAGATCCCGATCACCTCGTTCATCCGTGCCATCGGCGTGGAGACGGACGCGGAGATTCTGGAGATGTTCGGCGAAGACGAGCGCATTCTGGCCACCCTCGAGAAGGATCCGTCCAAGACCGTCGAGGAAGCGCTCATTGAGATCTATAAGAAGCTGCGTCCGGGCGAGCCGCCGACGGTGGACTCCGCGCGCAACCTGCTGAATGCGCTGTTCTTCGATACCCGCCGCTACGATATTTCCGCAGTCGGCCGTTACAAGTACAACAAAAAGCTGAACATTGCGCGCCGCATCAATGGCCGCAAGCTGGTGGAGACAGTCGTCGACCCGATGACCGGTGAGGTCCTTGCGGAGGAGGGCGAAATCCTGAGCCGTGCCAAGGCACAGGAGATCAGCCGCCGCGGCGTCCATGGCGTTGTTGTCGAGGACAACGACGGCGAGCCGGTCAAGGTATTCTCCAATGGCATGGTTGACCTGAAGGATTTCGTTTCGTTTGATCCGAAGGAGGCCTGCGGCATCAAGGAGAAGGTTCGCTTTGTCGTCCTCCGGGAGCTGCTGGAGAACAACGAAGGCGAGGAAGACCTGATCGCCAAGATCAAGGAGGCAAAGGATGAGCTGATCCCGAAGCACATCATCGTCGACGACATGCTGGCTTCCATCTGCTATCTGATCAACCTCGGCCATGGCATCGGCACCACCGATGACATCGACCATCTGGGCAACCGCCGCCTGCGCTGCGTCGGTGAGCTGCTGCAGAACCAGTTCCGCATCGGCTTCTCCCGTATGGAGCGTGTCATCCGTGAGCGCATGATCATCACCGATCTGGATGTGGTTACGCCGCAGTCGCTTATCAACATCCGTCCGGTTACGGCGGCGATCAAGGAATTCTTTGGTTCCTCCCCGCTGTCGCAGTTCATGGACCAGACCAATCCGCTGGCCGAGCTGACGCACAAGCGCCGTATGTCCGCCCTTGGACCGGGCGGCCTGTCGCGTGACCGCGCGTCCTTCGAGGTTCGAGACGTACACTACAGCCATTACGGCCGCATGTGCCCGATCGAGACGCCGGAAGGTCCGAACATCGGCCTGATTTCCTATCTGGCCACCTATGCACGTATCAATGATTTCGGCTTCATTGAGGCGCCGTATCGCCGGATCGATAAGGAAACCGGCAAGGTGACGGAGGAAGTAGAATATATGACCGCAGACATCGAGGACGAGTACACCGTCTGCCAGGCATACGAGCCGCTGGATGAGGACGGCTGCCTGAAGAATGCCCGTATTACCTGCCGTCGCCGCGAAGAAATCGTCGAGGTTGACCGCCATGAGGTCGATCTGATGGACGTTTCCCCGCGCATGATGGTATCGGTTGCGACGGCGATGATCCCGTTCCTCGAGCACGACGACGCAAACCGTGCCCTGATGGGGGCGAACATGCAGCGTCAGGCGGTACCGCTCCTCAAGACGGATTCCCCGGCCGTCGGCACCGGTATGGAGTACAAGTGCTGTGTGGATTCCGGCATCGTTCCGCTGGCAGAAGGCGACGGCACGGTTACCCGTGTCACCGCACGTGATATCACCATCAAGTACGATGCGATGGGAGAGAAGACCTACCATCTGACCAAGTTCCTGCGTTCCAACCAGTCCACCTGCATCAACCAGAGACCGATCGTCAGCCTTGGCGAGCGCGTCAAGAAGGGGGATGTCATCGCGGACGGCCCGTCCACCTGCAATGGCGAGGTTGCACTGGGCAAGAATGCACTGATTGGCTTCATGACCTGGGAAGGCTACAACTACGAGGACGCCGTCCTGCTGAACGAGAGACTGGTTCGCGACGACGTATACACCTCGATTCATATTGAAGAATACGAATCCGAGTCCCGTGACACCAAGCTGGGACCGGAGGAGATTACCCGCGATATCCCGAACGTCGGTGAGGACGCCCTGCGCGATCTGGACGAGCGCGGCATCATCCGCATCGGTGCGGAGGTGCATGCCGGCGACATCCTGGTCGGCAAGGTTACCCCGAAGGGCGAGACCGAGCTGACCGCAGAAGAGCGCCTGCTGCGCGCGATCTTCGGTGAGAAGGCGCGTGAGGTTCGTGATACCTCCCTGCGCGCCCCGCACGGCGAATCCGGTACGATCGTAGACGTCAAGGTATTCACCCGTGAGGCGGGCGACGATCTGTCCCCGGGCGTCAACATGTGCGTCCGCGTGTATATCGCACAGAAGAGAAAGATTTCGGTCGGCGACAAGATGGCAGGCCGCCACGGCAACAAGGGTGTCGTTTCGCGCATTCTGCCGCAGGAGGATATGCCGTTCCTGGAGGATGGCACGCCGCTCGATATCGTCCTGAACCCGCTGGGCGTACCGTCCCGAATGAACATCGGACAGGTACTGGAGGTCCATCTGGGCTATGCCGCCATGAGCATGGGCTGGAAGATCGCGACTCCGGTATTCGATGGCGCGGACGAGAAGGACATTGCCGATGCCCTGACGGCAGCCGGCAAGAACCCGAACGGCAAGTCGGTTCTGTACGACGGCCGCACGGGTGAGAAATTCGACAACGAAGTAACCGTTGGTTACATGTACTACCTCAAGCTGCATCATCTGGTTGATGATAAGATCCATGCCCGTTCCACCGGCCCGTACTCGCTGGTAACGCAGCAGCCGCTCGGCGGTAAGGCGCAGTTCGGCGGACAGCGTTTCGGCGAGATGGAAGTTTGGGCCCTCGAGGCGTATGGCGCAGCTTACACGCTGCAGGAGATCCTGACCGTCAAGTCGGACGATATCGTCGGACGTGTCAAGACCTACGAAGCCATTGTCAAGGGCCACAATGTCCCGCAGCCGGGCGTACCGGAATCCTTCAAGGTTCTGGTCAAGGAGCTGCAGTCCCTGTGCCTGGATATCCGCGTACTGGATGAATCCGGTGAGGAAATTGTCCTTGCGGATGACGACGAGGATACGCCGCAGTTCTCCGATATCACGCGCGAGAAGGCGACGGCAAGCGATTCCGAGCTGGAAGCTTCCGGCTATGGCATTTCGGATGCGGAGGACGGCGATACGCCGCTGGATGCATTCACCATGGCGGCAGACGACATGGCACAGGATGAGGACGACCTGTTTGGTTCGGATGAATACAGCGAATCGGAGGAATAAGCATGGGATACAATACGTTTAATGCAATTAAAATCGGTCTTGCTTCTCCGGATCTGATCCGTGAATGGTCTTATGGTGAAGTCAAGAAGCCGGAAACCATCAACTACCGCACCCTGAAGCCGGAGCGCGACGGCCTGTTCTGCGAGCGCATCTTTGGACCGCAGAAGGACTGGGAGTGCCACTGCGGACGCTACAAGAAGGTTCGCTATAAGGGCAAGATCTGTGAGCGCTGCGGCGTTGAGGTCACCAAGTCCAAGGTTCGCCGTGAGCGCATGGGCCACATCGAGCTGGCCGCTCCGGTCTCCCATATTTGGTATTTCAAGGGAATCCCGTCCCGCATGGGCCTGATTCTTGATATCTCTCCGCGTGTACTGGAGAAGGTTCTGTACTTTGCCGCCTATATCGTTACCGATCCGGGCGAGGGCACCGGCCTGATGAAGAAGCAGATTCTGTCCGAGCGCGAGTACCGCGACATGCGGGAGAAGTACGAGGACGATTTCGAAGCCGGCATGGGCGCCGAGGCGATCCAGAAGCTGCTCAAGGAGCTGGATCTGGATGCGCTGAACGACGAGCTTCGTGCAGAGCTGAAGAAGGCAACCGGTCAGAAGCGCGCGCGGATTCTCAAGCGCCTGGAGGTTGTCGAGGCATTCCATCATTCCGGCAACCGTCCGGAGTGGATGATTATGGATGTCGTTCCGGTCATTCCGCCGGAAATCCGTCCGATGGTACAGCTGGACGGCGGCCGTTTTGCGACCTCCGACCTGAATGATCTGTACCGCCGTGTCATCAACCGAAACAACCGTCTGAAGAGACTGCTGGAGCTGGGCGCACCGGATATTATCATCCGCAACGAGAAGCGCATGCTGCAGGAGGCGGTCGATGCCCTGATCGACAATGGCCGCCGCGGCCGTCCGGTCACCGGCCCGAATAACCGTCCGCTCAAGTCCCTGTCCGATATGCTGAAGGGCAAGCAGGGACGCTTCCGTCAGAACCTGCTCGGCAAGCGTGTTGACTACTCCGGCCGTTCGGTAATCGTCGTCGGTCCGGATCTGAAGATCTATCAGTGCGGCCTGCCGAAGGAAATGGCCATTGAGCTGTTCAAGCCGTTCATCATGAAGCGGCTGGTACAGGAGGGCCAGGCTTCCAACATCAAGTCTGCAAAGAAGATGGTCGAGCGCGGCAAGCCGGAGGTTTGGGACGCACTTGAAACCGTCATCAAGGGACATCCGGTCATGCTGAACCGTGCACCGACGCTGCACCGTCTGGGTATTGAGGCGTTCGAGCCGATCCTGGTCGAGGGCCGTGCGATCAAGCTGCATCCGCTGGTTTGTACCGCATTTAACGCCGACTTCGACGGCGACCAGATGGCGGTTCATCTCCCGCTGTCCGCCGAGGCACAGGCCGAGGCAAGAATGCTGATGCTGTCGGCGAACAACCTGCTCAAGCCGCAGGACGGCAAGCCGGTTACCATTCCGTCGCAGGATATGGTCCTCGGTTCCTACTATCTGACCATCGACCGTGACACCGAGCCGGGCGCCGGTAAGGTATTCCGCAACATAGATGAGGCGCTGATGGCGTATGACGAAGGCGTTGTCGGCATCCATGCTCCGATCAAGGTTCGCGTGTCCAAGGAAATCGACGGCGAAATTGTCACCGGTCTGATCGATGCAACGCCGGGCCGCCTGATCTTCAACGAGAAGATCCCGCAGGATCTGGGCTTTATCGAGAGAAAGACCAAGGAAGACATGCTCAAGCTGGAGATCATGGAAACCTGTGGCAAAAAGCAGCTGGGCAAGATTGTCGACCGCTGCATCCGCAACCATGGCTTTAACCGTACCGCAGAGGTACTGGACGCCATCAAGGCAATGGGTTATAAGTACTCCACCAAGGGTGCACTGACCGTATCGTTCTCGGATATCTTCGTTCCGGAAGAAAAGCCGGCTCTGATCGCCGCTTCCGAGAAGAAGGTTGCACAAATTGATAAGAAATACAAGCGCGGCTTCATTACGGACACCGAGCGTTACCGTCTGGTCGTCAAGGAGTGGGAGAAGACCACGAATGACGTCACTGATGCGCTGACCTCCAGCATGGACCGCTTCAATCCGATCACCATGATGGCACAGTCTGGCGCCCGTGGTTCGATCAACCAGATTCGTCAGCTGGCAGGCATGCGTGGCCTGATGGCTT
Source organism: Eubacteriales bacterium (assembly GCA_030539335.1). Taxonomy (GTDB): domain Bacteria; phylum Bacillota; class Clostridia; order Oscillospirales; family Butyricicoccaceae; genus Butyricicoccus_A. Next base: position 85,835 of record JAUNSG010000012.1, read on the forward strand.
CCACCTCCGGTAAGACGATCGAGATCCCGATCAAGGCAAACTTCCGCGAGGGCCTGAGCGTATTGGAGTACTTCATCTCCGCCCGTGGCGCACGTAAGGGCTTGGCGGATACCGCACTGCGTACCGCAGACTCGGGTTATCTGACCCGTCGAATGGTAGACGTATCGCAGGATGTCATCATCCGTGAGGACGACTGCCATGCAAAGAGTGGTATCTGGGTAGAGGATATCACGGAAGGCAATTCGGTCATCGAGCCGTTTGCAGACCGTCTGGTCGGCCGCTATCCGGTCAACGACATACTCGATCCGCAGACCGGCGAGGTGCTCCAGCGCAAGGAGGACATGATGTCCGAGGACGATGCTGCACGCATCATCGCTGCCGGCATCAAGCGTGTTGAGATCCGCACTGTCCTGCAGTGCCGTGCCCGCAAGGGTGTCTGCGCACATTGCTATGGCTCCAACCTGGCATTTGGCACGGATTGTGCGATGGGCGAGGCAGTTGGTATTATCGCTGCACAGTCCATCGGTGAGCCGGGTACCCAGCTGACCATGCGTACCTTCCACTCCGGTGGTATCGCTGGTTCGGATATCACACAGGGTCTTCCGCGAGTAGAAGAACTGTTCGAGGCAAGAAAGCCGAAGAAGGTTGCCACACTGGCGGACTTCAGCGGTATTATCACTGTGGAGGAGTCCAAGCGCACGACGGCAAAGACGATCACTATTGTGAACGGCGAGACCGGCAATTCCAAGAGCTATCAGCTCGCATCGTCCTCCGGCATCCGTGTCGAGGAAGGCGATGAGGTTGTTCAGGGTCAGCAGCTCAACGAAGGTGCTCTCAATCCGCATGATATTCTGCGTATTCTGGACCCGACGGCCGTTCAGGACTACCTGATTAAGGAAGTTCAGAAGGTTTACCGTCAGCAGGGCGTAGATCTGAACGACAAGCACATTGAGGTTATTGTCCGTCAGATGATGCGTAAGGTCCGTGTCGAAGAGGCTGGCGATGCCAAGCTGCTTCCGGGCGCAGTCATCGACCGCTTTGAGTTCGAGGATGCCTATGATGAGGTACAGAAGCGCATCGATGAAGGCGAGGAAGATCTGGAGCTTCCGACCTGTGCACCGACGCTGATGGGTATCACCAAGGCTTCGCTGGCGACCGATTCCTTCCTGTCCGCCGCTTCCTTCCAGGAGACGACCCGTGTCCTGACCGATGCGGCAATCAAGGGTAAGGTCGATCCGCTGACCGGTCTGAAAGAAAATGTCATCATCGGTAAGCTGATTCCGGCTGGTTCCGGCCTGAAGGAGTACCGTGAGGGCCATTACGAAGAAGTCGTTGAGATGGACTAATTCGAATGATAAAAAAACAGGCACCCGTCCGACTAAAGTCGGACGGGTGCTTTTGCGTGTGTGGGCTGACGGCAAACCATCCATTTTGCCTCCGGCGGGACAAGTAATTTCAGTGGCGTCCATCCCGAAGGGACAAAAACACTGTGAAACCGGAGAGATCGCGCGTACCAGCCGGACAAAAACTTGGGAATACGTTTTTGTTCGGCTATAGAAGGCTATCTGATGGAATTTTGTGCGTGTGCGACCTTGAGGG
>JAUNSG010000024.1 GCA_030539335.1 Eubacteriales bacterium
ATGCAATGATGTGCAGCTTTTTGGGCGACCGGCTGACCATCCGCATGAACTTGACACCCGCTCCGACCGTGGTCTTGCCGCTGGCCGTCGTTCCCTCAAGAAATTCCGCCCGGACGCCTTCGGTCGTGTTGATAAAGTCAATGTACTTGCAAGACAGCGGAAAACTATTCATCTAATCCGTCACCGCCCAACTGCGTCATAATATCATCTAACTTCGGAGAGTGCATCTCCCCTTCGTGTTTTATGATCTGCTTTTCCCGCCACATATCCGGCCGCAGGTTTTTCAGTAGGAAGATCGCCGCGCCGGTGTCTGGAGCAACCTGCTTTTTCACACGTTTCACGTGCTTTTCAATCGTATTGCCCTTCGCATCCTTACGGACCTCAGTCGTGACTTCCTCGGCTTCGAATCCCAGCGCGCGCTTATACAAGGCATTTTCAACCTCATATGCGACGACTTCTTTTCCTTTTTTTATGGCATTACAAATCGGGGGATACTTCTGCTCCCAATCGTATAACGTTTTTACGTTGATTCCGATGTTGTGTGCAATCTGTTCTTTTGATAATCCATCACGCGCCCAACCTTCGAGTAAAATTAGGCCGTCCGGCTCCAGCCACTTTTCGTATTTGCCCTTTGCCAAACGGTATCACTCCTTCTCCGATTTACGAGCTATCGGGTTTGTCATAATAATGAATCAACTTCGCGCCGGTGTATCGCAGCTGGCAGACAATGCTATGCATCGTGTTAATCCTCCCGCGCAGTTTGTATTTTACGGTTTCACTCGTTTCCATATCGAGTTGCTCTTCCAGCTCACGCGCCCTTTGTTCTACCTCTGCTGCATTGGCAAGGTATTCTTCGCCAAGCTGTTCAATCGTTCTGCTCATAGTCCTTGCCTCCCAATTGATATGGCACCGCAGGCCGGATTCGAACCGGCGTCCCTTGGGGCATTGTGGTCCCCTCGGCTCAACCTCTGAGCTACTGCGGCATATAGAAGCAGCAGGTAGATCACCGATCCGCCTGCTGCTTTTGATTTATCGTATTTTGTGGGACATTACTGATTGACGGTTTTGGTTCGGGATGACCGACAACCCTATATAGGCAGCTTCAGTTCCATGTTGTTTCCTCCATTGATCATTTTATCTTTCGTGCCGCATACAGAAACGGCGTATCACATACAGCAACAATCATTTCAATCACACTGGTCGTTGCTGCAATCACAATACAGTCGGCCAACGAATACGTGCCAATGAATGCCGCTATGATAAATAGGAAATTCTCTGCACAATTGCAAAGGATTGTTGATACATTGTTTCTCAGCCAGAGCGCGTCCGGATATTTCTGCTTCAGCCGTTCGAACAAATATATGTCTGCCAGATTTGCCAGATAGAACATTGTAACGCTGGCGATCGTTGTCCGCGCCGACATCGCAAACAGCTCAGCCATTGGCTCGCTGATAATATCCATCTTGTTCGGCTGGAACAGGATTGCTGACTGCGATACAGCTACAAATAGTAGCGCAGCGCATAATCCTATTCGGATTGCCTTTTTGCTTTGCTGGATACCTTGTATTTCCGACAGGATATCCGTACACAAATATATGCTAGCGAACATAATATTCCCCATCGTCGCATCAAGCCCGAATAGCCGTATCTGCTTTGTCACGAGGATGTTTGCCAAGATTGTTGCAACAGCAATCCATGCAAACAGTCCTTCCTTTCCAAAAAACTTGTGAGCCATGACCACAGCGGTAAATGCTGCAATCAGGCTCACAAAGAATAATACTTCATTGTTCACTTTTGTTTCCCTCCGCCCTTATCAGGGATTGTTTCATTTTTCTTGTTGGAAGTATCCACCGCTGCTCGTAGTATTCTTGAATCTTCATTGCGGACCGGTACGAGGCTTCCCATTGTCTTTGCCTCATAGCGCGCCGTTCCTCCACAGTCTCAGCATTTCGGAGCTTTCGTCCATCCAGCCTGCCGTACAAAACACTCTGCGTCCATGTCGAGCTGTCCACATAATCAAACGGCACTTTATCCAGAATCTTCTTGCGGGTCATTCCAAGGCAGTGCACGCGGCAACCATATGACCAGGCATATTTCAGGAAGTACAGATATTGGTCATCCCTGATATCCTCATTCCGGAATCCTGTGATTGCTATGATCCGTCCTCTGTATTGCTGACACATCTGCTGGAAATCCAGTATGCCTCTATTCCTGTGCCATACTGGAATAATCTTATCCGTGACCTTTTCTAACATCCGGCGAAGCTCCATCACACGCGGATATCCAATCACATTATCCACGTCCATTTCAAAATACCCGAGTATCTTGTCGCAATCATGTTCCACAATCCATCTGGAATACTCCAAGGTGTATGCATCCCAATTCACATGGCACCCCTTCTGGAAAGTATGCGCGCCGCTATCAATCAGAATGTATCTGCTATTCTGGATGATACTGCGAACACGCGCTTCTTCCTGCCTACCATAGTAATAGCTGATAAGGTTGTACCTCATTGATCCCAGCTCAGGCAGCCGCGCCGTGTTGTTTTCCAACGAGCTCAGAAAAATCTTCATGCCGTCTTAAACCGCACTTTGGAATCTATATGCCCGCACTTTGGACATTGCAGTCTGGTAATCTCCGGTTCCTGATAGATTTTTTCCAAATCAGGAGCATCGTCGAATAATTCTTCATCTTCGCAATCTACGAATCCGAAATCACCCCAGTCAAAATCCAGCTCGTCCATTTCCGCATTCAGCAGGTCATAATCCCACTCGGACATCTCCGCAACCTTGTTGTCGATGATACGATAAGCTCGTATCTGCTCGTCTGTCAGGTCGTCGGCAATAATACATGGCACTCTTTCCAACTGCAATTGACAGGCAGCCTTGCGTCTGGTATACCCTGCAATGATAATACCGTTGCAATCAATGAGAATGGGCACTCTGAACCCAAATTCTTTTATAGATGCAACAACATACTGAACGGCTTCATCGTTTCTGCGCGGATTCTGCTCGTAAGAATGTAACTCATCCAGCCGTTTGAATACGATATTCATTTCTTCTCCTTTTCCGTAAGGTGGTGTTGCCTTCGGGCGAAAGGGCAACCGTACAAGCTGCGCAAAGGAGAAACGCAGCAGCCGAAGCCTCCTTTCAAATAAAATGGCGACCTACCATTTCCTCGGTAGATCGCCTTGGCTTATTTTTAAGATTTTACAAGTATAACAATAGCAGATTGGTAAGCGATCGGCAAGCATCACAGCGTTGCAGAGCGACGCAACTTTTATGTACTACCTAAATACCGATAGCACGCCGACTTGACACCTGTCTCTGTGTTACCTCCGCCAAGCACATGAGCAACCTGCTTCCACGTCAAGCATCGTTGGAACCTTAACCGAAAAAGCATACGAATATAATCGTCTTCGATATCTTCAATAAATTCCGAAACTCTTGATTCATATTCCGCAATTCGCACCTTCAGATGCTCAATGCTTGTCCGCATGTCTGCAATCTCAACCGCCAAATCTCCTATCTTATCACTGATGCCGGTCGAGTGCGGCATACCGGATAGATTCTGCGCTCCCGGACACGCCGCCTCTTGAAATGACAAGAGCATCTGTTCATCTCTCTTTAGTTGCTCTTTCAAGTCCGCGAAATCAGATAACTCCTGAAGCGTCATGTCCCTCTCTCCTTTTCATATCGTCATTATAATCAGCTTACACATGACTGCCGGCAGGATAGCAGCTACTACTTGCAAAAGCAGTACACTGATGCCGAACGACGCGCTTCCGATAATAATGACTTGCCGTATCTTATGTAACATTTCGTTTCCCTCTCTTCATGTACTACGCCCCCAAATCCTTTTAAGCTCGGCTGTCAATTCCAGAATCTCTTGTTTTAAATCTTCATCCATCTTTGCCAATTCTTCTCGGCGAATCGGATTTGGTTCTTTTTTTATCAAAGCCGGTATTGCACGCCGTCTCTGCGCCAATTCTCTTGTCCTACGATTAGTGATTGTAATGGTATACTTTGCTCCGCAAAGATGACACTTGAAATACTTTTCAATAATTTCATCATCGCTCAGCTTTGCGAGAACGGTGTTCTTAATATCTTTTGGGGTTAGCTTGATCTGTTCCCCGCAGAGGTCACAATATATCGTCTTTTCGCCTACTGTAAGCAAGTTAATCCTCCTCTTCATTCAGGGCGTCCCGCAACTCATCAATATTGGCATAGATTGTGTCCATTGTGGCATCCATGTGAATATTGTGCGCAATTATAGCCTTTTCGCCTGCTTCTACGTTGAAATATCCGGAAAACACTTCGTTTTCGGGCAAGATTGCACACAGCGCAATCTTTTCTGCACCATATTCAACAAGTGTTTTTATTCCTTCTACAATCCACGGCGTCCATGGAATCTTATTGAAATCTATATTATTCTCCATATACGACCGTCCTCGCAGCTTCGTACAGTCCCGGATAATTATGGGGGTTGAAATTGAAGCCGTACAGTCTGTAAAAGTCATCGTTGCTCATTTGAATCCAATCAACAGCCATTTTCAGCTTGGAATCATCATAGCTCGCTGATGTTCCCCGCAAATTTGCTGCCGCATTTCCGAATATGTTTGAAATACCTTCGCAGATATCAGCAAGCGCAGGTACCAATGATTCCCAAAAGGCACGGACTGCAGCCATAGTTGCCATCACAACTCGTTCAATTTCTGTTCCCGTATGTAATCTAGGAAGAGATTCCTCTATCTCCTGATACATCAGCTCATATGATCCGAACATACTGACACTCTTGGCCTGTTCGTTGGCCGCATTCCTCTGCATTCCGTTGGCCATGCAGAGCTTAATAAATCGTTTCCTTGTCATGGTTTTCTCTCACTCTTAAAATGGTACATCCCCGTCATTATCAGGGATCTCAGTAAACTCCGAATTGGAGTAGCCGCCCTGATAGCCATTGTCCTGATATCCGCCGTTGTTGGATTCACGGGAGCGCTTGCTCTCACCAAACATGACTTCATCCGCAATGACTTCAATCGACGTGCGGTTATTGCCGTTCTTGTCTTGCCAGCGTCTGGACTGGATACTTCCTACCACGACGGCCATCATACCCTTGGTAAACCACTGGGAAACAAATTCCGCTGTGCGTCTCCATGCGACAATGTCGATGAAGTCGGTCTGACGCTCCTGCCCTTTGCTAGCATAATTGCGCTCGACAGCGAGGGAGAACGTAACAACCGGAGTATTGTTTGGGGTGTAGCGCAACTCCGGTTCTCGAGTCAGGCGCCCCATGAGAATTGCTTTATTGAGCATTCCTTATACCTCCCATCACACAAATACCGTATCTTCAGTTACTTGGCTGTTATCGTCAATTTTATATTCAGCTTTATCCGATACTTTGACTTTTACAACTGCCGTTTGACATTCAAACGGCAGGAATGCGCTGTGATAATCTTCGCAGACCATTTCATTATCTTGACCCGAAAATCTAAAACGATTTCCGTTGTGATCTCGATACGTTGCGTCTTTGCTCAATGAACACAACTTTGCCCACATTCCAATAAAATTAGGACATATCTCGGCCACTTCCGGTCGCTCAGCTTTCAATCTTTCATATACTTCTGGAAGTGTTCTCTGTAACTGGTACAGAAATATAGGTATCTCTTTTCTCTGATAATCTTCGATTATTCCTCCCATCATTGCTCTGGGTCGGAAATCTATAAGTGTGCCAAGAAATCCCGGCGTGAGCTTATCAATTTTAATAGAGCCAATCTCGCCACCGTAAAATCCCGGATCAGCCGGTCGTATTGTCTCTTCACACTTATTCCAACTGATATAATGAAGCCTTATCAATACATCATCTCCGATTCTTACTATCTTGATATCGCTTGGATAGTCCAACGCTGCATACACTGGATCGTTTTTTACCTCTGCACGAAACGCAGCATAAGCCTTTGCCCGTTTGGTATGGTTTCCGTATCGACTAATACGCCCAAATGGGCAATACGGAGTTAAAAATGACGTCACATTGAAACACTTTCCGCACACATACGCTGAACAAACATCACTCCTGTCGCAGTATATTGCCTCAGCTCTCAGCTTTGCGTCACGGCTGCCGTCTCCATATAGACGTACACATATTTTATTTTCTGTCATGCTTCCCTCAGTCCTCCATCTTCGCGCCGCAGCCCGGCTTGCTTGTTTCCGTCCATTGCTTTATCCAACGTTGTTTTGCGCAAACAGGTGCTTTTGTCTGTCGTGGTCGGGATGGACAGTCCCAAGACTTTGCATCTGTCATTCCATCAAAACGCCAACCCGCAGCTTTTAGGCTGCTTCCAATTTCCGAATCTAAAATGTATGTTACGATTCGTTGATAGCCCATTTCGCGGGCAATGCGGGCCGCCCGTCCATATAGAAAGCTGCACACATTTGGTGTGCCGTCTGTACAAAGTCTGACAACCTCGACCGTCTTCCCGTCGTCCAGCCCGCGTGCAACCGGACGAGCGATTTGTACAACTCCAACTAGTTTCCCATCCTTTTCACAGCCAATTCGAAACTTGTCCCGGTGCACTGGTGGATGATGTCGATGCAAACGCTCTACAAATGCGTTCGCTTGCTTCAATTCAAGTGGAACTGCCCGCATTCCTAATCCTCCCATTCTATCTTCGCCCCACAGTGTGGGCAAAATTCACTGTACACATCAGCTTCCGAACCGTCTAATAAGGCTTCGCCTTTACAGTTTGTGCACGCTGGATCTCCATTCTCGTTCTTGATCCACCGCCCGTGTGGCCGCAGGCTCTCCGGGTCGATGGTGGGCTGCATATCAATAATCCTCGCAAAGATGAAACCCTTAAAATCTTTTTGGTTAAATTTAAGTTTGAAATCATCCGCATCAATCAGTCTCATCATATTCCTCCTATTCCATCAGTTTGTTATCCGGTTTCTTGATTTTCCATTCGCTAGGCGCTGAATTGGTAATGCAACAAATGTCCTTCTCTTCCTGACTGAATGGGCACAGATGGCACGCGGAACCATATCTCTTGCAAATTTCTTGAATGGTTTTCAGAGATTCGTAGGCTTTTTGTAATCAATCATCAGTCTCCCTCCTGTTCCTTAAATGACTCCATATACTTCTCAGCCATGGCGGCCGCCTGCATACTTTCCAACATTGCTTTCTTCGCATATGTAAAAATACTGTGCGCCAGATCATAGGCAATGTCATCGTTGTCCTGCTGTACTGCCTTTTTCATAGCATCCACAGCAACAATCATATATTCCATCTGCTCCTGCGCTTCTTCGATTTCTTCGAGAATGACCGCCCAGCCCTGATGCGCATCCACGAACAGACCATGATTCTTGATTCCCGTCTGCATTTCGCGCTCGATCAGCGCGACCGCAGCGGCTTCCTGTTCCGTTGTCCACATTATTTGTTTTCTCCTTTGTCCTAATTGTCTTGCAATTGATACTGTACAGTAATGGTGCCCCTTCGGGGATTCGAACCCGGGACCGTCCGGTTATGAGCCGGACGCTCTAACCAACTGAGCTAAAGGGGCATTTCCGTCCTCCTGCAAGGAGTCGAACCTCGCTCTCTGTTCGCGACCTCAGAGATTCCCAACAGACCGCTTTTCGCTTATGGGAAGAAATCACGTGCTCTCTTCTTTAAGCTATATGGGACAGGAGGATATATTGCGCCAGCCCACCACTACTATCACTCCACGTCGGGACGTAGACCTTCGTGGTGGGGCGGCGCGCGATCAACCGGAATTGCACCGGGGCAACCAGACATGTTTATGTCTGGTCGAGCCATTTTTACGATCTTGGCTTATCAAGAAAGGAGGCTGAATGCCTACCGCCGAAGCGGCTGGTGTCGCAGACAGGAGTCAAACCTGTACGGTGGACTTTGTATGTAAAGAGACAAAAAACAGATACAGGTGTGTTCGTATGGAGAGATTTCGTTGCCACCGTGTTTCCTCAACCTGCGACATATTGAATCCGGCATTGTCTCTCAGCGGTCATGAAGACCGCCAAGAGATTTGAACTTACTCCGCCTATTCGTCGAAATCGTCGGTGTTATCGACGTCCTCCAACTCCTGCTCCGCTTCATCTGCAAACTCTTCGGCAGACTTCTCTTCATCCTCCGGTACTTCCGGCAGTGTTGAAAGATTGTATTCGACAGACGTCCGGTGCGCTGCCTGCGTGTAGAAAATGGCGATCTTCTTAAAAATATTCTTGATCTTGCCGAACAGCGCGTCACTGATTGCCAGTTTCTCACTGGTCTTGTACAACAGATCACCGTCTTTCATTTCAAACACCAGCTGCGCGTTCGGACTGGTAAAGCCCTTGTCCTCCGCCGCCTCCATCATAGATAACTGCGCATCCATGTTCTGTGCCGGTTTGATCGTCAGACTGATCGGGTATTTCTTGCACTCCAGCTCGTAAATCAGTTCGTTTTCGTCGCAAATACCACGCAGTTTCTTTTTCAGAACGCTTAATTTGTCCATTTCGGTCATTGTCGTTTTCCTCCTGTAATATGTAATATTCAGTCCTCTTATAGAGTTCCTTCTTCGTCGAACGGTGTGATATATACCTCTGCCCTTGGGTTGAGCTTGTCGTATAACACCCGGCTGCCATCGTGTGACGCGATCACCCGACAGTTATCATCGGCCAGAATCCCGCAATGCGTGAGTATATCGTCCGTCGCCTCAAGCAAATTCGATAGATCCACTGCCCGCAGCGTGTGCATGAAATACAGGCATTTTACCGTGACCCGGTAATCAATCGCTTTGCGCACGTCCTGTGGAATTGCTGCGTCAGCTTCTTTCTGATATTGCTTGAACGCCTTGCTCGGCGCGATAAATGAGCGTCCGGTCTTTTTGTTGGTGAGAATCTGCTGACTGTTTTTCTTCGTCCGCGGATTCCCGGGAATCGTGATCGTAATCATTGGCCCATAGCACCTCCTGTTCTGCCGTTCAACTCATTCAACCAGTCTTTCTCCCAGTCTTCCAGCGGAGCATCCGGAGGCGGTTGATTATTTGTGCTCTTCGACCTCCGGTTGTCATAATTTCCATCCAGCACCTTAACCGCATTTGCGTCTTTGAGCAGCCAATCAAGACTTGCGTGGAAATCGCTCTTCCTGCCGCTCAGGAAATCGCTTTCCTCTGCCTTTGCAAAAATCTGATGCAGCTTATCTCTTCCATGCTGTTTCAATCGAGCAGAGAGCAGCGTCTTTCTTGCCTCGCTGAGTGTTCTGCACTGTGGCAGACTCGGACAAGTCTTGTTGTAATCGTCAACAATTGCCTGATAATCAATTGCTTCTTTCGGCTTCTTTTCCGGTGCAATCTCCATTGCCGATGCTGGAACAATTGCTCGGTATCGTGCAATCTGTACCCCGTTGATGACCTGCTTGTTTTTTACAACCAATTTTCGATCTTCCAAGGATTTCAGCGTGTTAATGACAGTCTGACGGGTAATGTTCAGCCAGTCACTCAGATATTTTAGGCTGCCTGCGAACTCTCCCACTCCATCTTGCGAAAAGCCATAGATTATGGCATACACAAGGAGCTCATTGCCTTTGAGATGGAGGTCATTGACCATCCATCCCATTAGCAATATGTAATTTTTATTCTCCGGCATTCCGTCCCTCTCATTCAGTCTTAGGCGCTTTCTCTTCAATGTCCATGAAATGAACACTAAGGTTTTTGGGAAGGTTCCTTGCTTCTTCCATAGCCTTGATAAATCCGTTCACCTCTTCGCGCTCGTTGATAGCTGCATAAATTGTAATAGTCATGGTTTTCTCCTTCTGCTACTTGCGATACTTCAAAGTGTGTTCGTCCAAATCTGGATAAACACCGGAAAGGTACGCTCGCAACTCATTTCTGATATATTTCCTGTCGGGGCTTTGATCGTATTCCCTGTGGCATGACTCGCACAATGTCACGATGTTTTGCACGATACCTAACCCGCCTTGTGCTCGACTGATGTAGTGCGCGTTTGGTGCTGCGCGAGGATCACCACAGAGTACACAGCAATGGTTATCGCGCTCCCAAACCGCATCCTTGACGTGGGCCGGAATATCCAGTGACTTTGTTCTGCGCTTCACTTCCATTCCTCCTTGAGCCTTTGAAGCTCCTGCGGCGTTGCAGTCTCGATCCCTACGGATTTACAATCTTGAATGCAGTTGTCAATTAAATGGCTCATCTGCTTTGTGTCGAAATCACTGCTGCCATAGTAAGCAAGAACCGTCGTGCAGCCAGCCCATTTAGATACTCTGGTTTCGATTCGACGTCCGGTGTGACCAGATTTCCAGTGCTTCGCAAAATCTCGAACCGCTCTCGTTTGCATACACAACGTGTCATAAATCCCAAGGTCACGAACGTGATGCCGATACACTTCTTCCGGCGTACTGTCAATCGCTTCTGCCAGTTTTCCAACTAATACCCAATAGTAAGCATTAGCATCCAACGATCTACGGGCTTTAAACTCTTGGAACACTGCGCAGAACTGTCGCTTTGTTTCTTTGATAACTCGCTCGATACCTCGCGCAGCTTTTCTGCCCTCTATCGGGATTTCCAAGCAGAGGAGAAACTTGCCGTCCTCATACTTGGTATATGCCCGATCAATCCTTACCGATGCTTTCATGGCGTTTGCGCCTTCATCATGGCAGCTTCAAGACGTCTTTTGATTTCAGGGAAATCTTCCTCCCGAATATTGTTCGGGTTATCATATCCAGTCGCCTTACGAAGTCCTCTCTGCCATGTATCCATGCCACATACAATCTGGCAGGCATTTACTACCCATTCAACATCATTCTCAGATATGTACCGGATTTTTCTATCCTGTTGCTTGTTAGCAGGCGCTTCTTGTGATCCCGTGCAGAACCGGGTTGTTCCTCTGCTATCCACAATAACCAGTCTGGTAATCTTACGGCTTTCGTCGTATTCAATTTCCTTCACCCGAAATTTTGCGTTTGGCTTGAGCCGTGTCTTTCCTTGATTCTCAAAGACTTCGTCGTCTCTTGCTGTAATCCAAATAAACGGTGCGGAATACAATTCGCGCCCAATGCCCCAATTTACACAGGCTCGCTTGAAAGAATCCGATGCCAACCCTTTCGCCGCTTCAGTATTGGATTCTGTACCGACATCCTCTTTGCCTACCCACTGGTTCTTTTCTTCATCCCAGATCGATACAATACAATTCGCGTTATCCCGTGTATGCTGGCGCATCCAGTTGGTTGCACCCACGGTTTCATCGAGAATGTTCATGTCGCACCGTGCGTCTTTGTACAACAAAAGCGAGAAGCCATATTCGCCGGTTCTGGACTTTTTGACTTGCTGCACACGACACTCAATTTCATCTGCTCTCAGCAATCGGAATAAATCAATGCTCATCTGTTCTTTCCTCCTGTATTTCTGCCGGACATCTCTGTCCTCTTTCTGTTTGGGCGAATGGTAAATATTCGCCGGTTATTCCGCATCGGAACTTCTCTGTACTGCCCTTGTAACAAAACGGACAGTATACACAAACGGTATAGTCTTGCGGAAATCCAAATTCATAAACAATCTTTGCTTTGGTATAATACCTAACGCCACCGTCGATCTTGCTCATGCTCACTCCTCCTGAATCAGGACATCCCAAGCATCAACTTTGTCGATGCAGCTTTCACATCCAATAATTTCGCCGAATCTATTCCGGTACAATGTGTCGCATTCTGCGCCACATTCCGGGCATGTCGGCACCAACTCTGGTCTACCGTTGGGCGTCCCGTATCGCTCCATCGAACGGATTACCGGATGATCTCCAATGTCTATCATTCCTGCTCCTTTCTTTTCAAGTATTCGCTTACCCGCTCTGCCATCCATTCCTGCATAGTTGCATATCCGTCAGCACGGATATGGCGTTGCAACGCATCAAATTGTCCGTCAGACAATCGACACTGGATTCGGCAAGTAAGTTTGTGGCCGCTGCTGTCACGCTTTCTGCGCGGTTTCTCGGCGGTTTGTTCGGGAATATATTTCGCTCTGAGCGCCTGCATAGCATCTGACCGAAGATCGACTCCGTAGACATCTCCATTTTTGCATTTGCTTAACAGCGTTTTATCAAATTTTGGATACAAGCTCTTGACGGTCTCAACCATCTCCGTTCCAGATATATTCATTTCTACAAATTTTCCAAATTCATTTGACATTCTTCACTCCTTTTGCTATCCTAAAGAAAATACATTTTCTCCACGTTTCTTGACATGGCGTAGAGAAAACTACATCTTTTCTCCGGTTTGAGGTTCCAGCTCAGCCGGAGATTTTCCTTTTCGCGCTGCATACTTCGCGGCGCGATTTGCTTTTTCCTGCCGTTTCAGCAGTTCAATTGCCATGGTTGCGCCATTGGCACTACATCCCGAACGAATCAACTTTTCGCGCTGAATTTCGTAATTCGGTTCTGTCAGTGCGGTATAGGCCGATGCACTCATTGCGGCATCCTGAACAATCCCCTGCCGATTTTTGATCTCGCGGTATCCTCGGCGTTTCATCAATACCACCCGTCAATCGACGAGATGAATTTTGCGCGTTCCAGAGCCTTTTCCGATTGCGCGATATCTCGCTGTGCTTTCTTCTCAGCCGCCCGCTTCATGTCCTCTTTCAAATCCGTCACCGCGCTGATTCGTCCAGTGACAAATCCAATAGCCGCACCCAGTCCCATGAGTATATAAATCCCTACTATCGTCATGTTACCTCACTCCTTTCATACTCCGATCAAACGACGAGACTTTAATTCTGCTTGATCCCGTCGCTGCTTTTCTTTCTCGAACTTTTCAAGATCGCCGGGCTTAATCCTCCAACAGCGGCCAAACTTAACAGCTTGCAATTGCCCGCTGTTGATGTAGTCGTATACCACGTCACGGCTTACTCCCCAACGATCCTTGATTTCGTCTACTGTCATGTATTTCATATGTGTTTCTCCTGACAGTCTATTTGTTGTGTTTTCTCAACCTTCGGTGTAAAAAAATATGTACCAATTTCATCTGCTGAAATTCTAAGAAGTTCACAAATTTTCTGAATTTCTGTCTGCTTAAATACATACTTTCCCGCCAATTTCAAGCAAAAATGTGACTCACTTATTCCAACATGTTTTGCTACAAGTTTTTGATTTAATCCAACTTCTCTAATTCTCCCGCAAAGTTTAGAATAATCCATTGTCGGCATTTACTCACCTCCTCTGTTGTGTTTTCTCAACTTTCAATAGTATTATACTGTTACAGTTGAGAAAAGTCAACACATTTTTTTGAGAAATCTTAATTTTATCAAAGTTGAATATTGATTTTTCACAACTCTCGGTGTATCATGTAATTAAAGTACAAAGTGAGCGTGATGATATGAATAGACCTTCAACTTTTGCAAAAAGACTCAGAGAACTATTGGATTTAACTGATACAAAACAAGCAGAGCTTTCAAAAAAATCTGGTGTTCACAAGTCAAGTATAACGCATTATCTAAAAGGAGATTGGGAAGCTAAACAAGATGTCATCTATGCCATCGCTACCAGTATGAATGTTGATGAAGCTTGGCTTATGGGTTACGATGTTCCAATGGAACGTAAAAAAGATTCTATTTCAGAAGCTCCTGAAATAGACAAAAATCTGCAAAAAATCATAGATTGTTATAAAAAGATGGATCACATCGGTCAGGAGTCTCTTGCTGAACAAGCTGAGTTTCTGCTCAGTAAGCATCCGAAAGAAGAAAACGAATCGTGCAGCGCATAGGAAATATTACTACCATAGACTTTTCAACAAAAATATAGGAATCCCAATCCGGTGTTACAACACTCAAACAGGAAGGTAGTCAAAAAAATCACTTTAGGTAGTCAAAATTTTTGACAGGTAGTAAAAATTTTCATCAAATTTGGTAGTCAAATTTTTTTACTAGTAGTCAAAAAAGTCACTTTAGGTAGTCAAAATTTTTGACCCAATAATAAATATATAATATATATTACTAGTATATATAATAACTCAGTAAAGAAAAAAATCCCGTCTCAGTGCGCCAACACCAAGACGGGACATAAGGGGCAGATAAATTTCCTAGGTTCACCTGCCCCTTTATTTTACTATACATTTTTTGAAAAGTAAATAAAGGAGATGTTTTTATGAAGTACAAATATCGTCAGACCTTTGTTGTCGGACACAAGCCGGATGGGAAACCTATTCGGAAAGAAATCCGCAGCAATAACAAAAAAGAGTTTGATGCCAAAGTACGATACTATCGCAATCTCTATGCCAAAGGCGTGCAGGTTGTTGGCAAGGGCTTTACGGTAGAGCAATGGGCATATCTCTGGCTGTCAAAGTACAAGAAGACCACTGTCGGCCCATCACAGTATCGAAATTACGAAACTCTCATTCGCTTGCACATATGCCCTATCATTGGTCATATGGATATCCGGGATGTCAAACCATTTCATCTCCAAGATGTCTTAGATCAAGTTGGTACACGTTCAAAATCCAGTTTAGACAAAATAATGGGGACTCTACGGCAAATGTTTGACCGCGCAGAAGTTGACGGATTGATAGATATTTCTCCCGCCCGTAAGCTAATCCGCCCTGCCTGCGACACGCCGAATAAGCGACGAGCATTATCCAAGACTGAAATTCAATCCTTGTTATCTACTGCCCAGCATCATCGGGGTGGTCTATGGGTTCGCATTATGCTGCAATGCGGTGCGCGCCGTGGCGAAGCTGTGGCTGTTCGTGTCGAGGATATCGACAAACAGAAGCGGCAATTACATATCTGCCATTCCGTTGAGTATGCATCATCCAATGGCGGGAAATTGAAGAACACGAAAACAGACAACAGCGATCGTTATGTACCAATCCCGGACGATCTATTTGATGATCTGACAGTGTACATCATGAAAAACAAGATCCGATCCGGATTTCTATTCAAAAATGCAAATGGGCAAAATATGTCGGAAACAAAGGTACGCCGGTTGTGGGCCAGTTTTATCCGACAATGGGATTTGGACTGTGGAGCAGAAACATATCGGAACGCCATTGTAAAACATGCGGTTGACCAAGATATCACTCCACATTATCTACGGCATACCTATGCCACACAGTTATACCGTGTAGGCTATGATCTAAAAACTGCCCAATACCTTCTTGGTCACGCAGACATTCGTACTACTGCAAATATATATAGCCACATCAAGGAAGAAGACGCAGCACGTGCAGCGTCCAGAATCGATGTGAAAAGCATGTGGCATTTCGATGACTAAACTTATGCCCGAAATACGAAAAAGCCTGCACGCACGAACGTCGTTAGTTGCAACAGCAAGCAAAATGAAATCCCGGATGCGTAAACATCCGGGATAGAGAACAGCTTATTCAACGGGGTTCGCCTGTGCGTGTCTTGGTCGTCTTGATTTTATTTGGCGTGTACTCGATGATTTCGGACAAATCACAGTCGAGTGCCTCACAGATCAAATCGAGCTGCTCCAGAGATACTCGCGCGGCCATATCATGATACAGGTCGTTTATGGTATTCGCCCTGATACCCGTAGCCCGTGCGAGATCGGCTTGCGTCCAGCGAAGCTCGCCCAGCTTGCGGGACAGTAAAATCCTAATCATATAGCCTTATCTCCTTTGAGATATATTCTATCTGATTTTAGATTAAAATATCTGTATCTGATGGATTATATCTAATATTGATATAGGATTGTATTTCTGTAAAGATAAATAGATAAAGGGCTCTTGTGTGGCAAGCATGTGGCATTTCATAAAATATTTAATAGCCGCAAACGCCCTAGGTTCGGTCGTTTGCGCTTGTTTTTGCTCTTGCTTTTGACGTGCGGAAGGTCAGCGGTTCGAGCCCGTTAATGTCCACCATTTGCAAAAAGACGATTGCTATCAGCAATCGTCTTTTTGTTTTCTCCAATATCTCCCGGGCCCGATATACAGATCGCGCTGCCAATTGTATGACGGAAAGTATCTCTGTTTTCCCCTTTTAAATCGACTCGCCGTCTTCGATGAGAAAAACAAAAAGGGGGGATGTTTCCGAACACAATATCGCATAATTGTACAGTATCATCCTCAAAATCTCCAACACTATTTTCCAATTCCACAGAAAACAAATTTTTTCTACAAACACCACAATTTAATATCCGGGAACGACTTGTTTTTAAGCATTTTTCATGATATTATAATAATATACAAAGGCGTATTTCACTTTTCTGGAATGCGCCTCTCTTTGTATACTCAACTTTGGAAAGGAAAATTGTTATGCAGAAAAATACAATCTGGATTACTGGATCGGCCGGCCGGCTGGGCAAGGTGCTGACCAAGCTTCTCAAAAATGCCACCAATGTCAAGGTTATCACGACCGATACGGATCTTGATGTCACGGATTCCGAAGCGGTCAAGCAGTATGCCACGTTATGCCGTCCAACGATCATTATCAACTGCGCCAGTCTGTCGGACAGTGCTTATTGTGAGGAACACATGGTCGAGGCATTCCGCGTCAATGCTATTGGTGCACGCAACCTTGCAACGGCAGCGCGCAAAGCCAATGCAAAAATCATCCAGCTTTCCACGGATGACGTCTTCTCTGGTATGACCGCAGTTCCATTGACCGAATTCGATGTTCCGGATCCGCATTCCGTCTATGGTCGTTCTAAGCTTGCGGGAGAAAACTATGTCCGTGAGCTGTGTCCCAAACATCTGATCATCCGCAGTTCCTGGGTATATGGGGAAACCTCGCGGGATTATTTCTCACAGGTCGTTTCCAACGGAAAGAATGGAACCCCGTTCGAAGCCGCGATCGACCGCATCAGCACTCCGACCAGTACACCGGTTCTGGCTCAGTTTGTTCTGAGTCTGATCGATAAAACGGAGTATGGTATCTACCACGCATCCTGCGAGGGTTCCTGCTCCCGCTATGAATATGCACGCACGATTCTGGATCTCATGGGCTATGACACCACGCTCGTCACTCCAGTACAGGCAGAACGCAATGGTGTTGTGATCTCTACCCTGTTGGAAAACCTGATGATGAAGCTGACCGGTACGTATGAAATGCCGAACTGGCAGGATACCCTGCAGGCATATATTGCGTCATTATAAGATAAGGAGGATATATCAACTATGTCTAGCGAAAAAAAGAAGCTGGGGCTGACTTCCAAGATCTTTATTGGTCTGATCGGTGGTTTGATCCTCGGTGTTATTCTGAATCTGTTTATTCCAAGCAGCTATTTCCGTGATACCGTTTTAGTAGAAGGCATTTTCTATGTAATCGGAAACGGCTTTATTCGTTTGATGAAAATGCTCGTTGTACCGCTTGTCTTCTGCTCATTGGTCTGCGGCAGCTCGTCCATCGGCGACACCAAAGCGCTTGGCAAGGTCGGCGGAAAGACGATTGTATTCTATCTGTGTACGACCGCGCTCGCTGTTACTGTTGCAATCACGGTTGCTACAGTCATCCATCCTGGTATTGGTCTGGACATGTCCTCCATCCAGAAGGGCGATGCCATTGCCGCAGAGAGCACCTCTGCTGTGGACACCCTGCTGAACATCATCCCGGAGAATCCAATCGGCGCATTGGCCGACGGAACCATGCTGCAGATCATCGTATTTGCCCTGGTTGTTGGCATCCTGCTGGCAAAGATGGGCGAACGTGCGGAACTGGTCGGCAATCTGTTTACGCAGTGCAACGATCTGATGATGGAAATGACCAATATGGTCATGCAGCTCGCTCCGATCGGTGTCTTCTGCATGATCGCACGTACCTTTGCAAACCTTGGCTTTGATGCATTTATCCCTCTGCTGAAGTACATGGGCAGCGTTGTCCTTGGTTTGGGAATCCAGTGCTTTGGTGTCTACATGCTTCTTCTGTTCGTATTTGCGCACCTCAATCCGTTCCGCTTCCTCAAGAAGTTCTTCCCGGTCATGGGCTTTGCCTTTTCCACCTCGACTTCGAATGCAACCATCCCGATGAACATCGACACACTGGAAGAGAAAATCGGTGTTTCCAGAAAGATTTCTTCGTTCACCATTCCGCTCGGCGCAACCATCAACATGGATGGCACCTCGATCATGCAGGGTGTTGCCGTTGTATTTGCCGCCCAGGCATATGGTATTGAGCTCGGCCTCAAGGGCTATCTCACGGTAATCGCTACTGCAACACTGGCTTCCATCGGCACCGCTGGTATTCCATCGGTCGGTCTGGTTACTCTGTCCATGGTATTTACCGCCGTTGGCCTGCCGGTTGAGGCAATTATGCTCATCATGGGTGTCGACCGAATCCTTGATATGCTGCGTACCGCAGTAAATATCACCGGTGATGCCGTTTGTACGACGATCGTTGCCCATCAGAACAATGAACTGAACCGCAATGTCTTTAACAGTACGGAGGAACAGAATGCTTAAACGGGTTATCTCGTCGTTTCTCGCCCTCTCGTTTCTCACCCTGCTCTGTATCGGCTGTGGTACACAGCAGGCTGCCGAAACGTCAGCCGCGCTGCCTACAGATGCGACGATCAATGAACATATCCTCGACGATATTCAAAAGCGCGGAAAACTGGTGGTTGGCTGTAAGATGGATGTTCCGGACCTGAGTCTGTATGACAGTGAAACAGATACATGGGAAGGTCTGGAAGTTGATCTGGCGTACTACACCGCTGCGGAACTGTTCGGTGTCAGCTACGACGAAGCCAAAAAACAGCAATTGGTTGAATTTGTCGGTGTCACTGTCGCGGACCGTGAAGAAACACTGGAAAACGGTGATATCGATGTCATGTTAGCCACCTATACCATTACCGAGGAGCGCAGCGAACGCTTTGCCCTGTCAAATGATTATTACACAGATTACATCGGTCTGATGGTAAAATCCTCTGGCTCCAATCCAAATTCCCTTGGCTCCAGTGAGATTCAATCCATCGCCGATCTGGACGGTAAATACATCGGTGTTCCGCGCAACGCAACCACGCGGGATGATTTTCTCCGATACATCGAAATGATGAATTCTGTCAAAATCAATCCGATTTTCTGTGAGTATGACAGCTATGAAAACCTGTCCAAAGCGCTCCATCAGGGCAACATTGATGTTATGGCCGTCGATGTCAGTATTCTGAACGGCTATGTGGACAACAAAACCACAATCCTGAAAGATCGCTTCGGCGGACAAAAATATGGCGCTGCTACCACAAAGGAAAACGCCCTGCTGATCGATGTGGTCAACACGGCGATTGCGAATTATACAGCGGCGCAGGAGGAATAAAATTCATTTATTAAGGCAGCCACTTTTGAGTGGCTGCCTTTGTTATATCCCTATTTATTTTATCAATCGATAAACCGCAGACGCAACACCATCCGTATTGTTGTCACCGGTTATCTCCCACGCCTGTGCCTGGACCTCCGGCTGGGCGTTTTGCATGGCAAGGAATTTTCCGCATGATATCATACTCAAATCATTGCCGCTGTCGCCAAAAATCAACGTTTCCTCCGGCGAAATCCCCAAATGCTCCTGGAGACGATGCAAGGTTCCTCCCTTGGTCACGCCTTCACGATTGATCTCCACGCTGACGACCAGGCCGCCAAACATGATGGAGGTGGTAACTGTCAGCCCGCCTTCCTCATGCAGGGCCGCTTCAAATCCCGGAAATTCGTCCGGATTGGGCAGGAAAACGATGCATTTCATGATCTGTCCCGCCACATGTGGCAGGATCTCTTCCCATTCCTTTGCATCGTGCACAAGGTGCTCTTTCTTTGTCGGATTGTACAGAACCGGATTTCCCTGTTTTGCAGCATAGTCTACAATCTCTTCATATCCGGCCTCGTTATATTCCACCAGCGGTGTATACACACAGGGGACCCCGTGAAACCGATGGCTGATCGCAATAATTCGTGCCGCCTTTTCCTCCGGCAGCGGCTGCAACTGCAACGCATCTTCCGCCCCCGAATGCCCAAGATAGGCACCGTTCGTCGTAATACTCCATACCGGAATGCCAACCTGCTGTGCAATATACAGCGCATCTGCATGATTTCTTCCGGAGCAAAATGCAACGGTTACCCCTTGTTTCTCTGCATATTGCAGAGCATGCCGCGCCGATTCCGGCACCTGTTTTTGATCGTTCAGCAAGGTCCCATCGAGATCCAGTGCCATCAAACGAACCATGGATAATCCCTCATTTCTTTCTATTCTTCGATCACGTTTAGATCATTTCCTTGTTTCGCTCTCATTATAACAAACACATACCGATTTGAACATGCATATTTTATATGATTCCACCCCGCTTTCCCGTGTTCTTTTTTACAATTCCTTTCAAATCCATGAAGACAGAAAAAACCCCGACCATTTGGTCGGGGTTTCGATATAACGATTCTGTCGGAATCCACAATCGGTGCACGATTAATACATGCCGCCCATATCCGGAGCAGCCGGAGCGCCCATCGGAGCCGGCTCCTTGATGTCTGCAACGATCGACTCGGTAGTCAGAACGGTAGAAGCAACCGAAGCGGCGTTCTGCAGTGCAGAACGGTTTACCTTGGTCGGGTCAACAATACCGGACTCAACCATATCGCAGTAAACTTCGGTAGCCGCATTGAAGCCGTAGCCAACCTTACCGGATTCGCTGATCTTAACCAGAACAACCGCGCCGTCAATGCCGGCATTTGCTGCGATCTGCTTGATCGGGGACTGAAGCGCCTTGATAACCGCGCAGACGCCGGTCTTCTCGTCGCCCTCCGTCGTCTCAGCTACTGCCTCAACAGCCGGGATGGCATTGACATAAGCTACGCCGCCGCCAGCAACGATGCCCTCTTCTACAGCAGCGCGGGTTGCATTCAGTGCATCCTCAACGCGAAGCTTCTTTTCCTTCATCTCCGTCTCGGTAGCAGCGCCAACCTTGATTACAGCAACGCCACCGGCCAGCTTTGCCAGTCTCTCCTGGAGCTTCTCACGGTCGTAATCCGAAGTGGTGGTCTCGATCGCCGTACGGATGTTAGCTACGCGGGCAGCGATGTCCTCGCTCGCACCTGCACCATCAACAATAACGGTATTTTCCTTGGTCACCTTGACCTGACGTGCCGAGCCCAGCATGTCAACCGTAGCGTCCTTCAGCTCAATGCCGATTTCCTCAGAGACAACCTCAGCGCCGGTCAGAACAGCGATATCCTTCAGCATCTCCTTACGGCGGTCACCAAAGCCCGGAGCCTTAACGGCAACACAGGTGAACGTACCGCGCAGCTTATTGACCAGCAGCGTGGAGAGCGCCTCGCCCTCGACATCCTCTGCGATGATGAGCAGCTTCTTGCCGGACTTTACAATCTGCTCCAGCAGCGGCAGCAGCTCCTGAATGTTGGAAATCTTCTTATCCGTAACCAGGATCAGCGGCTCATCCAGAACGGCCTCCATCTTCTCGGTGTCGGTAACCATATACGGGGTGATATAACCGCGGTCAAACTGCATGCCCTCGACAACCTCAGAATAGGTCTCTGCGGTCTTGGATTCCTCAACGGTGATAACACCATCTGCCGAAACCTTCTCCATTGCATCTGCAATCAGCTCGCCGATCGTCTCGTCGCCAGAGGAGATCGAAGCAACACGTGCGATATCGCTGGAACCCTTGATGGTGTCCGAATTTGCCTTGATGGCATCCACTGCAGCAGCAACACCCTTTGCAATGCCCTTACGCATTACCATCGGGTTTGCACCGGCAGCTACGTTCTTCATACCCTCATGAATCAGTGCCTGTGCCAGTACGGTAGCGGTCGTGGTGCCGTCGCCTGCGATGTCGTTGGTCTTGGTTGCAACTTCCTTGACCAGCTGTGCGCCCATGTTCTCAAACGGATCGTCCAGCTCGATGTCCTTTGCGATCGTAACGCCATCGTTGGTGATCAGCGGCGTGCCGAACTTCTTGTCCAGTACAACATTGCGGCCCTTCGGTCCGAGGGTTACCTTGACGGTATCTGCCAGCTGATCAATACCACTTTCCAGAGAACGGCGAGCTTCTTCGCCATACAAAATCTGTTTCGCCATAATAAAAGCCTCCTAAGAATGAGTAATGAGAAAAATTATTCTACGATTGCCAGAATGTCGTTCTGACGAACAACGATATACTCGGTACCATCGATCTTAACCTCGGTGCCGGAGTACTTGCTGGTGATTACCTTGTCACCAACAGAGACATACATGGTAATTTCCTTACCTTCGACAACACCGCCCGGGCCTACTGCAATTACTTCAGCAACCTGCGGCTTTTCCTTTGCAGAACCAGTCAGGATGATGCCACTCTTTGTGGTCTCTTCCATCTCGGTCATCTTGATGACAACACGGTCAGCTAAAGGCTTGAGCTTCATACTATATTCCTCCTAGAATTTTAATAAACAATTTCGGGGTTAGCACTCAAACGCCAGGAGTGCTAACATGTATTATATTATCTCATTTGCCAGAAATACGCAAGAGTTTTTTTTCGTTTTTCCCGATTTTTTTGTAAATAAATTATGAATCGGATTTAACGGTCTATTTTCGACTGTTTTTTCCGTTTTGAGCAACTATTTCTATGGTTTTGGCGGTCAAAGGAGTGCGTTGTCCGCTTGCGTTTTTCCAGTTCCCGATAATACATGTAGACATTGCATCGCAGCATGCCATTATACATTTTCCGTTTTTTATCCGCCTTTCCGCCATAAAACCGCTCAAAATCCTCATCTGAGCTGATAAAATACTGCTTCATTGGCGAATTGGATGCGACAGTGCCAAATTTTTGTACCAGCTGCCGTGCGCTGCGCAAATCCATCAGACGCTCGCCATACGGCGGATTGCAAACCAACGTGCCTTCGCGCTGGCGCAGCTTCCACTGGCATGCATCCCTCTGTGTAAAGGAGATCAGATGGTCGACACCGGCCTTTCGTGCGTTTTCCTCCGAGAGCGCAACACAATCCGGATCGATGTCACCGCCCCAAATGGTGTACTCGCGGTCACGATAGACCGCATCCAAAGCGTTCTGACGCTCCTGCCGCCATATCTCCCGGGGAATCCATTCCCATTTTTCTGCATCGAAGCCGCGCAGCAGTCCGGGAGCGCGGTTTTGTGCGATCATCGCCGCCTCGATTGGAATCGTTCCGGAACCGCAGAACGGATCAAGGAATTCCCCGCGGCCGCGGTACCGTGCCAGCTTGACCATACCGGCTGCCAGGGTTTCGCGCAGCGGCGCCGCATTGGCGTTGGCACGGTAACCACGCTTGTGCAGTCCGGCGCCGGAGGTATCCAGA
>JAUNSG010000013.1:0-18352 GCA_030539335.1 Eubacteriales bacterium
TGACTTTCTTTTCTTGTCTTACGTCCCTTTCGTCGAGCGCTTGATTATAATATCATACCTTCTTTCTCCTGTCAACTACTTTTTTCAAGTTTTTTTGATTTTCTTTTGACCCCTATGCCATCCTATGTTATAATATCTCTCACAGAGCCAACCAACCGCTTTGATAACCAAATGGAAAGGTAGGTATCATTTATTATGTCTAACTATTCATATAATAATCTTACCGCTTTGGAAAAGGAATTGGTTTTCCACTCGTTTTCCCGTGCGGATGCAGCGGCATTAGGTGCCATGCTGGACGAAGAGGGACGAATGTGCGGCTGTCCAATCGCAATGGAAATCACCATCAACGGTCTTGTCGTATTCCGCTATTTTCAGGACGGATGCCCGCCGGACAGCACGAATTGGCTCGCCCGCAAGCGCCGCGTTGTGGATGAACAGGGAATGGGCTCTCTCCGCTTCGGCAAGATGCTGGAGGAGAACGGCGAGACGCTGGAGGATCACAAGATCGACAGCATGACGCACGCCCCGGGCGGCGGCGGAATGCCAATCATTCTTCATGGAACCGGCATCATCGGCTCTGTCTGTGTTTCCGGCTGTCCGGATCACCTTATGGATCAGGAAATCCTTATCAGCAGTATGCGCCGGCTCATTAAATACAAATCATAAAGTAAGGAATTGTTTTAACTATGCCAATTAAAATTGAAAATAGTCTTCCCGCGTGTGCAATCTTAGAGAGCGAAAACATCTTTGTCATGACCCAATATCGCGCCATGACGCAGGATATCCGCCCACTGAGAATTGGTCTGCTCAATCTGATGCCTACGAAGATCGCAACAGAAACGCAGCTTCTTCGTTGTCTTTCCAACACACCTCTTCAGATTGAGATTGATTTTATTCAGACGGCTTCCCACGTCTCCAAAAACACACCGGGAGATCACCTCTTTAAATTCTATCAGACATTCGACCAGATCCGCGATAATTATTATGATGGATTCATCATCACCGGCGCTCCGGTAGAGCGCATGCCATTTGAGGACGTGGATTATTGGCCGGAAATGATGGAAATTATGGAATGGACAAAAAAACACGTCCATTCTACCCTTCACATCTGCTGGGGTGCACAGGCTGGACTGTATTACCATTACGGTGTCCCGAAGTATGAGATCTCTCCGAAGCTCTCCGGTGTCTACAAACACCGTGTGCTTTGTCCAAAGGAAAGCCTGTTCCGTGGTTTCGACGATGTTTTCCACGCTCCGCATTCCCGCTTTACCACCATCCGCTCCGAGGACATCCGCAAGGTACCGGAACTGACCTTGATGGCGGAATCCGATAAGGCCGGTCCGTATATCATCCTCGCGCGCAATGGCCGACAGATTTTTGTCACCGGACACAGCGAGTACGATCCGGAGACCTTGTCCAACGAGTACTATCGCGATCTCAAGAAAGGGATGAATCCAAATATTCCGGAAAATTACTTCCAGAATGATGATCCATCCCAACCGCCGATCGTTTCCTGGCGTTCGCACGCTATGCTGCTGTACACCAACTGGCTGAACTATTATGTATATCAGTCCACACCATATGACATTCATTCGCTTGCCTGACAAGCATTGGGGCTGTCCCCCAAAGCACATTTCCAATCCATCCTTGGAAAGACCGCTTTGGTGGGACAGCCCCATTTTTTTGTCTATCAATCCTTATCCGCCAGATACGGAGCCGCAATCTTCTCGACACCGTCCGGATTTGCCCGATTCCATGCAGCAAATGCCATACCACTCTCCGCAACCGTCTTTCCCAACGCAACCATAAACGCCGGAATCTCTGTTTCCAAAATGGTCCCCAGCTCGCGGCCCATGGCCTCCTGCCCCTGCTCCTCACAGCCGTTGAGATACAGCATAAAAGCGGACTGCGGCTTTCCACCCGCCCGCTTCATCGCGCCGCGGAAGCCCAATGCACCGATTTGATGCGTACCACAGGACGACGGACAGCCGGAAATATGAATCTGCGGCAGGGCATCACACGGGATACCCGCAGCGCGCACCGCATCCACACAGGCACGCAGTACCGCCTGCGAATCCCGCACACCAACCTGACAGATACTTGCACCAATGCAGCTGACCGACTGTTCAAACAGCGACTGTGCGCTGTCCGCCGTTGCCGCAATCACCTTCTGTGCTTCTGCACCGGTCAGATTGATGATATACGCCGTTTCATCCGGCGCCAGACGCAGCTCTGCATCCGGGATGTCCTGCAAGAGATCACTCAGCGCACAGAGGCTCTCCATATCCGGCTGGCCGCCAATCGGATGCCAAGCCACCGCATACAGACCGTCCTGCTTCTGTGGAATAACGCGCGGCCCCTCTGCGACCGAACCATCTCCCACCTTAGCGACCGGCTTACATTCCACCGAAATGGTCAGATCTTCCCCGGAAGCCAAGACCTCTTCCAGCTTTTCCTGATACGCCTTCCTGTAATTTTCCTCTCCGCCGAGGCTCTCCGGCATATACCGGGTACGCGCCCTGCCGCGGTTCTCATAATTGCCATATGCAAGGAAGGTCAGCCACATCGCCTTAATATGATACAGAATTTTTTCTCCCGGAACGGCATCCGCAACCTTTACGCCAAAGCGCGGATTGTTTCCGAGACCGCCGGCGCTGTATACATCAAATGTCCCATCCGGACGGGCGACAAAGCCCAGGTCGCGGAACGTCGCATGTGTCAGGTTTTTCGGAGAGTTGGAGAAACCTACTTTGAGCTTTCTCGGCATTTTTTCCTTGTTGATCAAGCTCATCAGATAGTCTGCCGCAGCCTCCGCATACGGAAGAACATCAAAATATTCCCCCGGCTCCACACCGGAAAGCGGCGAACACATCACGTTGCGCGGAAAATCACCGCCGCCGCCCATGGTGACAATGCCGACATCCAACGCCTCTTCCATAATCGTGTATATCTGCTGCGGCGCCAGGTTGTGCAACTGGATGGTCTGGCAGGTGGTAAAATGCGCCAGTTTGACTTTTTGCTCCCGAATTGCTTTTGCGACAAACGCCAGCTTCTCCTTCGTGACCCGTCCCGCCGTCATGCGCAGACGAAGCATACTTGCCTTTCCGCCCTTCTGCGCATAGCTGCCGTACCGGCCGGAAAAGCCCTTATAGGCCCCCATCGCCACCTCACCGGCATAAAACTTTTCCGTCATCTCACGGAATGCCGGAAGATCCTGTTTCCAATCCTGCGGGTTGATTTTTTCCATACGAGTGCTCTCCTTTTCCATAAAATGATCTATTCCTCTTTTAATATAACATATTTTTTGCCAATTGACCAGTAATCCAAAGTATAAAAAATATGAAATTAAAATTATAATAGGTATTTACCTATGCATTTCAAAGGAAAACCAACCCATTGTACGCTTTCATCGGCACAGTTCAGAGAATCATCCCGCCGTTCACCCCGAGAACCTGTCCGGTCACAAACCGCGCCTGTTCGGACGCCAGCAAATAAACCATATCCGCGACCTCTTCCGGTGTTCCGATCCGATTCAGCGGTGTCTGCTCTGCCAGCTCCTGCAGGACATCGGTGCCATGCATCGCGTTCATCTCCGTTGCAACAACGCCCGGCGCCACGCAGTTGACGCGGATCCCAGACAAGCCAAGCTCCTTCGCCAACGCCTTGGTCAAGCCAATCACCGCCGCCTTGGAGGCCGAATAATGCACCTCACACGACGCGCCGACCTGTCCCCACATGGAAGAGACCGTGACAATCGAGCCGGAGCCGCGGGAAATCATATCCGGAAGCGCCTCCTGGATCACACGATACATACCGCCGACATTGACCGACAGCATGCGTTCCCACTCCTCCTCCGTAATTTCCGAAAACAACTTCTGCTGTGCGATCCCGGCATTGCATACCAGCACATCCGGCGTGCCGAAATGCGCCTGTGCCAGCCGTACCATACGATGCACGGCGGCCCGGTCCTGTACATCCGCCGCCACGGTCAGACACTGCCCGCCCATCTGTGTAATTTCCTCTTTCAGACGTTCCGCCTGTTCTGCTGCGCGCACATATCCCGCCGTTACGGCATAGCCTTCCTCCGCAAACTTGCGCGCACAGGCTCTTCCAATTCCGCGCGCCGCGCCGGTAATCAAAACCGATTTGCTCATATATTTCCTCCATTGTACAAGAAAGAGCGGTATTCTTCCGAATGCCGCCCTTTTTTATGCTCTGTCTGTTAGATTGCCACCGTCTGGGATACTTCATACAGCGCCTGGCTCAGATCCTTTGTCATAGCCAGACCTTCCTCAATATCGTAATCGGTGACCTCATTGTTGTGTGCACAAACAACGCGGTTGGACGCACCCTCCATCAGGATGCGAACCGCATGATATCCCATACGGGTTGCCATCACACGATCGCGCACGGTCGGGGA
Organism: Eubacteriales bacterium; assembly: GCA_030539335.1. GTDB lineage: Bacteria > Bacillota > Clostridia > Oscillospirales > Butyricicoccaceae > Butyricicoccus_A. Next base: position 4,421 of record JAUNSG010000013.1, read on the forward strand.
ACCGCCACGCTGGATATGACCCAGAACCGTGACGCGGGCATCAATGCCGGTCGTGGCACGGATGCGGTCCGCAACGTCCTGTGCGTGTCCGACACCCTCGGCAACAATGATAATATGATGCTTTCTGCCGCGGATGCGGTTTGCCTTCATCTTGTCCACAATCATGGTATCAAAATCGGTTTCGCGCTCCGGAAGCAGAATGGCCGTTGCGCCACAGGCGATACCAACTTCCAAGGCCAGATGACCGGCACGGCGGCCCATGACCTCAACAACCGAACAGCGTTCATGCGACTGCATGGTGTCACGCAGGCGGTCGATGGCATTGATGGCGGTATTGCAGGCGGTATCAAATCCGATGGTGTAATCCGAGCAAACGATATCGTTGTCAATCGTTCCCGGGACACCGATCGCCGGGACGCCCAAGCGGGACAACGCCTGTGCGCCGCGGAAACTGCCGTCACCGCCGCAAACGACCAGGCCATCCAGCCCCATGTAATGTGCATTGTCGGCCGCCTGATGCAGACCCTCCTCGGTCAGCATCTCCAGGCAGCGTGCGGTATACAGCATCGTACCGCCCTTCGCAATAATGCCGTCAACGCTTCTGGCACCCAGATCCACAACGTCCCCATTAATCAGACCGCTGTAGCCGCGGCGAATGCCAACACAGGTAATGCCATATGCCGAGGCGGTTCGAACAACGCCGCGGACAACCGCATTCATGCCCGGTGCGTCGCCGCCACTGGTCAGAATTCCAATTCGTCTAATCTGCTTTTCCATCGTAAAATCCCTCCGCGCTCTTCTACTCTGTCTGAGAGCTTTATCTTTTCCTCACATATTGGTATGTGCTTCCTTATTTATTTCATTATAACATTTTCGTCACCAAGAATAAACCTTATTTTGTCTAATAACCGTAAATTATTATAGGTCCAAAGGGAACGTGGCGCCATAAACTTCTTGCGCGTCCCGGCATCAAACAGAACGACCGGAAGATCTCCGTTGTTCTGTTCCAAAAGCGGTTTCACCTGCTCCAGCCGCGAATCGTCTAACCCATTGACACGCAGGTATAACCGTCGCGGGCAGGGCTGTCCGGGTGCCGTCGGCCCCTTCTGTGGTGCTTTCTGTCCCTGGCTGCGCGGTTGATTGCCCCGGTCCGAGCCGCGTCGGTTGCGGCCTTCCCGGCCATTGCAGGCCTCTTTTGCCTGTGCAATGTACTGCTCTTCCAGCGGGAAAACCGCCGACACAATCAGCTTCGGCGCCTCGTTCTCACGCGCATCGATGCGTCCCGCGAGAAAGACCGCCTTGTCCTCCTGCAGGGAATCGCCGGCCTGCTGCAGGGCGGACGAAAATACCACCAGTTCGATGGAGCCGGTCAGATCCTCCGCCGTGACATATGCCATCATGGAATTGTTTCGGGTCGTTTTCAGCCGGATCGCCGTGATGACGCCGGACAATACGACATTCATGCCGTCCTGGTATACCGGCTGGTCATTTTCCCCATTGAGATCCTCCTCAATGCGGTGAATCTGCGCACAGTCGGCCTTACGCACCAGCTCTGTGTATTCGTCCAACGGATGGCCGGACAAATACAGCCCTGTCGTCTCCTTTTCCATCGAGAGAATTTCACGCTTGCTCAGCTCCGCCACCTTCGGCAGCGCGATGGTTTCTTTCTTCTCCTCCGTCGCCAGACCGAACAGATCCATCTGCCCCTCCAGATTGCGGCGGCGGTTGTTGGCCACCGAGCTCAGCACCTTTTCATAGATCGCCAGAAGCTGGTTGCGCTGATAACCCATCGAGTCAAATGCGCCCGCTTTGATCAGCCCTTCCAGTATGCGCTTATTCAGATCGTAAGAATACATGCGCTCGCAAAAGTCCTCAAAGGAGACAAACATCCCCTGCTGTGCTCGCTCCTGCTCCAGCGATTTCAGGAAAGCGCGCCCCACGTTGCGGATGGCCGCCAGTCCAAAACGGATGGCACCGCCGTCCGGCAGGCTGACAAACCCTTCCCGGGACTCATTGACATCCGGCGGCAGCACGGGAATCCCCATGCTGCGGCACTCCATGATATATTCCGACACCTTGCCGGAGGAGTCCAAAATGCTGGTCAGCAGCGCCGCCATGTACTCACTCGGATAGTGGCACTTCATATAGGCGGTCTGGAACGACACGATTGCATAGGACACCGCATGCGCTTTGTTGAATGCATAGTTGGCAAAATCCATGATTTCATCAAAAATAGATTCCGCCGTCTGTTCGTCTACGCCGCGCTTGACCGCGCCGTCAATTCCCAGTTCTTCGTTGCCATAGATGAAGTTTGTGCGCTCCTTCGCCAGCTCCTTCATCTTCTTTTTGGACATGGCGCGGCGCACCATATCTGCCTTGCCCAGGGAATAGCCCGCCAGCACACGGAAAACTTCCATGACCTGTTCCTGATAGACCATACAGCCATAGGTGACGTCCAGAATGTCCTTGAGCAGCGGGTGCTTGTACTTCACCTGCGACGGGTCATGCTTACACGCGATGTAGCGCGGGATGGACTGCATCGGTCCCGGACGGTACAGCGCCACGACCGCGGTGATGTCTTCGATCGAGTGCGGTCTCAGTCCCGTCACGACGTTGGTGATCCCGGCGCTCTCAAGCTGGAATACGCCACAGGTCTTGCCCTGCGCCAGCATCTGATAGGTCGCGTCATCGTCCAGCGAAATCTCATCCAGCCGGAAGCTTGGATCGGTCTGCTGCACCATCTTTTCCGAGTCCGCCAGCACCGTCAGGTTGCGCAGACCGAGGAAATCCATTTTGAGCAGACCAAGCTCTTCCAGCGTCGTCATGACAAACTGCGTGACCATGTTGCCGTCGTTGGCTGCCAGCGGGACATAATGGTCGACCGGCTCATGCGTGATGACCACGCCTGCCGCATGGGTAGACGCATGGCGCGGCATTCCCTCGATCGCACGCGCGGTATCAATCAACTGATGAACGTTCTCATCCGACTCGTACAGACTGCGCAGCTGTTCTGAGGCGTCCAGCGCCTTTTGCAGTGTGATATGTAATTCGTTCGGGATGAGCTTTGCGACGGCATCGCAGTCGCTGTAGGGGATATTCAGCACACGGCCGACATCGCGGATCGCGCCGCGCGCCGCCATCGTACCGAACGTGACAATCTGTGCCACATGATCCGCACCATACTTATTGGTGACGTAATCGATGACCTCCTGCCGCCGGACATAGCAGAAATCCACGTCGATATCCGGCATGCTGACGCGTTCCGGGTTGAGGAAGCGTTCAAAGTACAGCGAATATTTCAGCGGATCGATCGTCGTGATTCCGAGACAATAGGCAACAATACTTCCCGCTGCGGAGCCACGTCCCGGTCCGACCGGAATGCCGTGTGTCTTTGCGTAGTGGATAAAATCCCAGACGATCAGGAAGTAATCCACAAAGCCCATCTGGTCGATCATGTCCAGCTCGTATTCCAAACGCTCCCGCTTTTCCGCATCGTCGCCGTAATGCTGCCGCAGGCCCTCCATGCACAGCTTGTGCAGGTATTCCTTCGCCGTATAGCCCTCCGGTACATCGTAAGCCGGCAGGTGATATTTCCCAAATTCAAAATCGACGTTGCACCGCTCGGCAATTTCCTGCGTGTTCGTCAGGATCTCCGGATGCTCTGGGAACAGCGCCGCCATTTCCTCCTCGCTCTTGAGATAAAATTCCTCGGTTTCAAACCGCATCCGATCCGGATCCTCGATCGTATGGCCGGTCTGGATGCACATCAGGACGTCCTGCAAGTGGGCATCCTGCCGGGTGGTGTAGTGGGCATCATTGGTCAGGACAACTGGAATGCCCAGCTCCTCCGACAGACGGAAAATCTGTGGATTGGTATCGCGCTGCTCGGGCAGCCCGTGGTCCTGTACCTCAAGGAAAAAGTTTCCCTCGCCGAAAATCTCCCGGTATTCCTCCGCGCTGCGCTTGGCCCCGGCATAGTTGTTCGCCAATAGCTGGCGCGGAACCTCACCGGCAAGGCAGGCGGACAGCGCAATCAGACCGTCCGAATATTCGCGCAGCAGGTTTTTATCCACACGCGGACGGTTGTAGAAGCCCTCGGCGAACGACAGACTGACCATATGGATCAGGTTGCGGTAGCCCTCCTGGTTCTTACAGAGCAGCACCAGATGGTACGGGTTGTTGTCCTGTCCATGCACTTTATCAAAACGGGAGCGCGGTGCAACATACACCTCACAGCCGATGATCGGCTTAATGCCCGCCGCCTTTGCTGCACGATAAAAATCCACCGCGCCATACATCACGCCGTGATCGGTAATGGCGACCGAGGTCTGCCCGATTTCCTTCAGATGATCCATCATGCTGGAAATCCGGTTCGCACCGTCCAACAGGCTGAATTCCGTATGCACATGCAAATGCGTAAAGCTCAAAGCTCCTCCTCCTTCTTCTGTCCGTTCACCTGCTCGGCAAGCGCGACAATGCGCCGCAGCCGATAGCTCAGACCGGGCTTGGATAACGGCGGGTCAAACTGCGCCGCCAGCTCATTCAAACTCGCTGCCGGATATTCCAGGCGAAGCCGTACCGTCTCGCGCATGGATTCCGGGAACACATCCTCTCCGCCGGATTCCATCGCCTGGCGGATCGCCATGACCTGCTTCGCTGCGGCGCTGGATGCCTTGATGACATTCGCCGCCTCACAGTTCACCGTACGGTTGATGCTGTTGCGCAGCTGTTTTTCTACCTTTCCCTCCATAATCGCCATCGCCGCAAGCGGGGCGCCGATCAGCGTCAGGAAATCCTCTACGCTCTCGGTATCCTTGAAATACAGCAACGCAAGCGATTTTCTCGTCCCGATTTTCGGGCTCATATCCATATCCAGCATCAGGCTCATCACCTCGCGGGAGAGCGCCTGATGGGTTGTTGACAATTCCAAATGGGTCTTTTTCTCCGGCCCTGCCACCGTGCCGGAGGTCAGGAACACCCCGCGCAGAAAGGAAGCGCGGCAGCAGTCCTCCTCGATGACATTGCGATGCAGATGACAGCCCGCACCGCGCGGCCAATCATACCCCAGCACATGAAAAATCCGGTCCAGCTGCGCGCGGTCTGTGATGTGAAATGTGTGCCGTTTTCCCTGCTCCGTCTCCGTCTTCCGGATATCGATCTCGAATGCCCGCGCAAACAGCGGCGGCAGGCGCTTTGCAATCTCCTCGGAGGAGGTCACCAGCCGGATTTCCGAACCGGAAAACAAATTGGCAAACAGCAGAAAGCCATATGCCTCCGCCACTGCACAGCAGGGGGATGCCACCGAAACCCGGCAAAGCTCCTGTTTTGTTTTTGCAGAAAAGGAAAGCATGTCCTCACTCCCTGTCCGTTATCCCTTTTGCCAGTCCCTGTGTACCGCCGCTGCCAAAATCCCCCGATCCTGCAGATGCTCCAGCAGCGCCTGGGCAATGGCAACCGAGCGATGCCGCCCGCCGGTACATCCGACCGCGATCGTCAGCACCGCCTTGCCCTCCCGCTGGTACTGTGGGATCAAAAAATCCGCCAGGCTGCACAGCTTTTCCATGTATTCGTCCGCAGTACCGTCGCGGAATACATACTCCCGCACCTGCACATCCGTTCCGTTTTTCGGCCGGAGCGCCGGAATATAATAGGGGTTGGGCAAAAAACGTACGTCAAACACCAGATCGGCATCCGCCGGTATGCCGTACTTAAATCCAAAGGATACCACGCTGACCGCCAGAATACGATCCTGTGTCCCAGTTGCAATCCGGATCACCGTCTCCCGGAGCTCCCGGGCGCTGAGACGCGAGGTATCCAGCTTATAATCCGCCGCCGCACGCAGACGCATCAAAATATCCCGCTCCTGCAGGATCGCCTGTGCGGTCGTCACGCCGGTATTGGACAATGGGTGCGGCCGACGGGTGAATTTATACCGGTTAATCAGAACCTGCTGCTCTGCCTCCAGATAAAGCAGCCGGCAATCGCAGCCCGTCTGCCGCAGCTGTTCTATGGCAGCAATGACCGCCTGCGCATCCGGTTCCGAGCGGACAAAACAGGCGGCAGCCGCCTGTGTATCGCCATTCCGCTCACAGAGCGCGGCAAAGTCGGCCAGCAGTTCTGTCGGCAGGCTGCGGGCCGAGCGATAGCCCAAATCCTCCAGCGCACCAAGGGCGCTGGTCAGTCCGGCGCCGGATTGTCCGGCAAGCAGTAACAGTTTCATCGCATATCCTCACTGATCTTACAGGAGTCGGACCTCCGGCTCCAGCTCGACGCCAAACTGGCGCAGTACTTCTTCTCTGACATGGTCGATCAATCCCAGCACATCCGCACACGTCGCCCCGCCGCGGTTGATGACAAACCCCGCATGCTTCTCGGATACCTGTGCGCCGCCGACGGTATACCCCATCAGACCGGCATCCTGAATCAGTTTTCCGGCAAAATATCCCGTCGGGCGCTTAAACGTGCTCCCCGCACTCGGGAAATTGAGCGGCTGCTTGTCGCGGCGGCGCTGGGCGAAATCATCCATCTTCGCGCGGATCTCCGCCGCATCGCCCGGCACAAGCTGCATCGTGCTGGAAAGCGCAATCCATTGCGGGTGATCCTTAAACGCACTCGTCCGATAACCAAACGCGTGCTCTTCCCCGTGCAGCTCGGCAATGTCCAGATTTTCGTCCAAATAGCGCGTCGTGCGCACAACATCCGCCATCTGTCCGCCATACGCACCGGCATCCATAAACAGCGCGCCGCCCAGGCTGCCCGGAATGCCTCCGGCAAATTCCAGCCCGCTCAGCGATGCTTTCTGCGCCTCCGCCGCGAGAACCGAAAGCAGTGCGCCGGTCTGGGCGGTGATCTCCGCGCCGGAAATCGAAATCGTTCCAAATTCCGTCCCGATCGACAGCACAATGCCGCGGATCCCCTCATCCCGCACCAGCACATTGGAGCCGTTTCCCAACACGGTCAGCGGGATCTCCTGTTCCCGCGCCGTGCGCACGACCTCACGGATCGCCCGTTCGGTTTTGGGCTGGATGAAGACATCCGCCGGTCCGCCGATCCGGAACGAGGTGTGCCGGCTCATCGGTTCGTTATATCCAATCGTCAGTTCCTCTGCCGGACAGGCAATCGCTCCGGCAATGGATGTTTGATTCATATTGATTCCTCATTTCTATCATCCGTCTCTTCGTATGGCGATTCCATCCCATACACACAGGGTGTCGTTCCCCCTGCCACCCTTATACCAATGGTATTGGAATTATTATATCATATCCCGCAAGCCAATGCCTAGCGAATCGCGTAAGAAACTCTCATTTCCTTTTTTCCTGAGAGATCGGTTTTACCGCGGGTGTTTTTTCAAAAAATGGCGTATAAAATACTCCTTTTCGCCAAGTTCTCTCTTGTATTTATGTCGCAAACCGCATACAATAAAGACAAGAACCTGTGCATCGGAGGAATTCAGTATGATTTATGTTGCCAGTGATTTGCACGGCTGTCTGGAAGATTGGCTGCTGCTGCTTGATAAAATCCACTTTGGAGAAAACGACACGATGTTTGTTCTCGGGGACTGTGTTGATTTTGGCCCGGACCCGATCGGCCTGCTCCATGATCTGATGGGGCGCCCCAATGTCTTCCCGGTTCTCGGCAACCATGAACTGCGGTTCGCGCGCTGTGCCCATCGGATTCCCGCACATGCCACGATGGAAACCCTGCCCGAGCTGCTCGACGAAGAAGGAAAAGCGCTGCTTGCCGACTGGCTTTCCAACGGCGGTCAGACGACCCTGCGCCAATACCTCGCCCTGGATGAAGAGGGCCGCGAGGCGATTCTGGATTACATCGGTGAAATGACCCTCTACGAAGAGGCGGAAGCGGATGGTGTGGAATTTGTCCTGACCCATGCCGGACTGGATCACTTTGATCCGGAACGTGAGCTGGAGGACTATGCGCCAACGGACTTCCTGCTTGCCACTCCGACCCCCGGGACGGAATACTTTGCTGACCGCACGGTCATCGTTGGCCATGTCCCGACCTTCCGTCTGGAGGGCGGTAAGCCCGGAAAAATCCTAGATGACGGCGCCATCATCTACATCGACTGCGGTGCCGCCCACCCACAGGACGGCGGTTCGGTCGGCTGTCTGCGTCTGGATGACCTGTCCGAATTTTATATTTGATTTCCCAAGCATGGACAAACCCCTGTTTTCTCACGAAAACAGGGGTCTTTTTTTCTTGTCTTTCTTTATTCGCCGTAATACAGACGGACACCTTCCACAATGCCATCTGCCAACTCTTCCATCGTTTCCTGGGAAGTATCCGAGGCCGCATCGCCCACCTCCAGATCCACCGACGGGACAGTGGAATATGAGGTCTGAGTCAGGTCGATCGCCATCGAGCCCTCCCCAAAGATTTTGACATCCTGCGACTGCATACCACGCAGGATCGCATCCCCAAGGGCATGGTGCTCCTTCCAATGCGATGCCACCGGCTCCATGCTCCGATAGGATGACACATCCGGCACACTGATATAAAAGAAGCCCTTGTCCGATTCCGTGGAATCGTAATGGATCGCAAGATGGCAGTCGGCATTTTCATTCGCAAACACCGTCCGTGCGATGTTGTCGAGCTGCACGTCGTCGGATTCGCGGATCATCAGTACATTGAACCCGTTTTCCAGCAGCTTATCCTTGACAATCTTGGACAGCTGCAGCGTGACAACCGGCTCCGCCGTTCCATCCAGCATGGTCATTCCGCCGGCCACCGCAGTCGCATAGATCGCGCCTTCTCCGGTAGAACCGCCGGTCACCTTCGGTGTTCCGTCCGGATGGCATTGGGTCTGCACACTTTCTCCGCCCTGCGTACCGTGTCCGGCATTGACCGCAATGGTCTTCGCATCCTCGGATACCCTGTACAGCGTCACACTGTCCGAATGGATTTTTGAATATTCCGCATAGGTCCAGTCTTCCTCCCACGCAATGGTTTCCTCAGAGGGTTCCTCCTCTGTCTCTGCAGGTTCTTCCACACGCACTGTCCCTTCATCGGCTAAATCCGCTGCCGAGCCCGGTGCCGCAGTTTGCATCGCGATACCGCTGCCCTCGGTCGGCTCTGTGGGATCGCTTCCGCCTGCGCAGGCCGTCAGAAGTCCCGCCGAAACAAGAAGGGTGAGTATACCAATCGCTGTTCTATGCTTCATCCTTCGATCCTTTCCCGTTATGTTACGAGGTCTTACCCGATACAATGTCGCTCCAGCTGCTGGAATAGGTCTTGGCGCCAACCTTATTTCTCGCGCGAATCTGGAAATAGTAGGTCTTTCCGGACTTGAGTCCAGTGATCTTCTTTGCCGTCACCTTTTTCACCGTAATCGTCTTGGCACTTGTCATCTTCTTCGAGGTCGAATAGCGAATCTGATAGCCAGTCGCCTTGCTGCTGGCCTTCCACGTCAGGGAAACGGCCTTTTTTCCCTTGCTGGTCTTCAGGCTCGACGGTACGCTCGGTGTGTTGGATGCCGTCTTTGCCGATACCACTCCGCTCCATGCGCTGGAATAGACGCTCGAATCCGCCGACTTTCTCGCGCGGACCTGGAAATAATAGGTCTTTCCGGACTTGAGTCCGGTGATCTTCTTCTGCTTTCCCTTGCTCACCGTGACCGTCTTGGCATTCGTCATCTTTTGGGAAGTCGAATACCGGATCCGGTATCCCGTCGCCTGGCTATTGGTCTTCCACGTCAGGGTGATGGCACTGGTACTGTTCGCCGCCGCCTTTGTGATGGTCGGCGCACTCAGCCAGCGCGATGTCACCTGCGCCGAGGTCTTACTGTCCAGATTGCTGTCGAAGTGGGCCAAAACCTTGTAGATATACTTCGTTCCATTGCTTGCAGTGGTGTCTTTATAGGAAACACTTGTCGTCGAGGATTTCAACGTTTTCCACGAACCGCTGCTCGTTTTGCGGTAGACACGATAGTAGGACACGCCGCTGCAGGACTTCCACTTCAGCGTCGCACCGGTGGAACTATTGGTAATCTCTTGGATCGTCGGTGTTGTCCGCGACGGCTGCTTCGTATAGCTGGATACCACCCGTTGGAACGGGCTTTCTATCGCATTTCTTGCCGCTTCCACCAGCATTGGCTTGTGCAGGCTGGATACCACCGTGCTCCCGGTCGGGAGATACGTCACCTTGTTGATATTTACGCCAATCGATGCGGCAACGGTCAGTCCTGCAACATAGCGCCCCATGCTGTATGTCAGATGCTTTCCGTCCCGATTCAGATTATCTCCGATATAGCTGCTTCGGACATTCTGTATTGCTGTGCCAACCGGAATGATGCTGTCCAGCGTTCCGGATGCCCATACCGTCTCTCTTGCCGTATCCGCAATCGCATTGTACATCGTCATCTGATTGTTGTTATAGCGCGCAAAATAGGTACTTTCATAATCCTGCGCATAAGCCCAGCCCATCAGCCAGGCAAACGACAATCCACTGTTCGAAATCTTTTTGCGAATTATCTCCGTCAGCTGCGTAATATAGGAATTGCCGTCGGCATCCAAAATGGACTGCGGATCGCCATTGAGATAGCTGACCTGCTGCAGGAATACCAAATCCCATTTTTCATCCGCAAACGCCGCATTCGGGGCGGTATTGCTGTGGGACACCATATCATAGCCGGAGGCTTTGGAAAATTTATCGTAGGTATATTGCGACGAATTGTTGGTGATATACTCCAGATGATCCTCCAGCGAGGAGGAACTCTTCCAGAGCACGCCGACCGTGACGTTATAACCTGCACTGCTGGCAATGTGTGCAACATACCGCATGGTATCGTTCGTAAAGCTGTTGCCAATCGCGAGAATGCGGAGCGTCTTATCCGACGCCACCTCCGTGCTCTGCGTGACAACCGGTTTTTGGGCTGCCGACGAAGCAGATATATCTTGAATTCTGATTTCCTGCGCCGTCTCTTGTTCCGACTCCTCCGTCGGCTCCTCTTCCGTTTGCTCCGGTGCTGTTTCTTCTGCTTCCTCCCCCGAGTCGATAACGATTTCTTCCGTATCGTCTGCAATCGACACATCGGCTGCCATCGCAAAGCCACTCACCGTCAGCACGATACAAAAAACCATACCGAGCAGAAGAATCCTCTTCCATGCCTTCATCTTTACCAATCGCCTCTTTTGCTTCTGTTTGGATTTGTCCGGGATGCTCCCACCCAATTGTGCCACCCCGGACTTTGTAACTGTTCTGTAACCATTTTACCGATCACCCTCTGTTTTGTCAAGGACATGCGATACCGTTCAGCCGCTCACTCTTTGTCGCGGTAATATAAAACCATAACCAATGCCACCACAACGATCACCGCAATTCCTCCGGTGACCAGGAGAAGTCCCAAGGCCATAATGCCCATCATGCATACTCCCTTACGAGTCCAGCATGGCGGCACCAATGATGCCGGCATCATTGCCCGCCGTTGCCGCCAGAATCTCCGGCCGCTTGCCCTCTGCCATCATCAGTTCGGCATAGACCAGCTCACGCAGCGGTGCCAACAGCTTCTCTCCCTGTCCGACAATGCCGCCGCCGATAATCACGCGCTCCGGCTGCAAAATAGAGATCAGATTGCCGACGCCGATGGACAGATAACGGACATACCGGTCAAACAGCTCACAGGCAACCGCATCGCCGCGGTCACGTGCCAGGAACAGATTGATCGCACCGACCTTCCCTTGTTCCTTTGCCACTTCATGCAACAGGCTTTCCGGATGCTCCTCCATCGCCTGCTTGACCATACGGATCGCTGCGGAAGCCGAGGCATAGGTCTCCCAGCATCCACGCTTGCCGCAGTTGCACGGTTCGCCATCCATCTGGATGACCATATGGCCGATTTCTCCCGCGACGTCGCCGCAGCCGGAAAAAATGCGCCCATGGAATACCAGACCGCCGCCGATGCCGGTTCCCAGTGTCACCATGACCATGCTGTCACAGCCAATGCCCGCGCCGCCATAGCATTCTCCCAGCGCGGCACAGTTCGCATCGTTGTCAATATAGACCGGGCAGGAAAACGCCGGACGGAATACCTCTTCAAAACGCACCTGATTCATACCGAGGTTCGTACCAAATACCATCTTACATTCCGCCTTGTTGACGGAACCCGGTACACCGATGCCAATGGATTCCACTTCCTGTGTGGAAATACCATACTTTTCACACAGCTCCACCGCGGTACGACAAATATCGGACAAAATTTCCTCCCGTGCGCGGCCAACGCCAGTCGGATTCGAATGGCGACAAAGCAGGGTACCCTTTTCATCCGTCAATCCGACGGCAATGTTGGTTCCACCGAGGTCAATACCTAATCTCATTTGATTTCCTCCTTTTGAAAATCGTCCGCACTTTTTTCATATCGTTCTGATAAAGAAACTGCCGTCTGAGCCTCAATCTTCTCAGACAGCAGAATACATCCTATGGTTTGCTTACGGCGTTCCTGTCGAACGCATCATACGGTCGTTCAGTTCCCTCGCCGCATTGTAGCCCATCGACTTGTGACGCTGGTTCATAGCCGCAACCTCAACGACAACTGCCAAATTACGTCCCGGGCGCACGGGGATTGTCAGCGACGGAACACTCAGGCCAAGGATCTCCGTATATTTTGTATCAATGCCAAGACGTTCATACATCTTGCCCTCTTCCCACTTCTCCAGGTTGATAATCAGATCTACGCGCTCCGTGTCCTTAATCGCGCCCATGCCAAACAGGCGGCGCACATCGACGATGCCAATGCCGCGCAGCTCAATGAAGTGGCGGATGATCTCCGGAGCAGAGCCAACCAAAGTCCGGTCCGATACGCGCTTAATTTCCACGGCATCATCCGCAATCAGACGATGGCCGCGCTTGATGAGCTCAATGGCTGTCTCACTCTTGCCGATGCCACTGTCTCCAAGGATCAGAACGCCCTCACCATACAGCTCAACCAATACGCCATGCAGCGTAATGCGCGGTGCCAGAGCAACCTTCAGCGAGGCAACCAGACCGCTGGTGACACTCGAAGTAAACGCATTGGTGCGCAGAACGGCAACGTCATATTTCTTTGCCGCCTCAATACACTCCGGAAATACTTCAATATTTCGGGTGATGATAATAGCCGGAATGCCGGTTTCAAAAAAGCGTTCAAAGATATCCTTTCGCTTTTCCGAGTCAAACTGTTCTACGTATGTATTCTCAACCTTACCCATAACCTGCAGGCGGTTTGGCTCAAAATAATCAAAAAATCCGGCGAGCTGTAAGCCCGGACGGTTGACATCATCGGTAGAAATTTCTATATTTTCAAAGTTCTCCGGTCCATAAATGACTTCAAACTGGAAGTCCTGAATCAGCTGACCTAAGGTAACGCTGAACTCTTTCAGTTGCATACTGACAGCCCCCTTTTATACTGGAACGATATTTGTTTACATTATAGCGTATTTGGGAATTCTTTGCAACGTTTTCCCGCACGAGATGTAATTTTTTTCGACAAGTTAAAGTTTTTTGCATCAAGGTACTTGCATTTGTCCGGGGGGTGTGGTAATATAATAGGCGTTACTCAACTGTACAGATAAGGAGGTGCAGGAAAATGGCAAAGTGTGAAGTTTGCGGCAAGGGCGTGACCTTTGGTATCAAGGTTTCCCATTCTCACAGACGTTCCAACCGTACCTGGAAGCCCAACGTTCGTCGAGTAAAGGCTATTGTTGGTGGTACTCCGTGCCATATCAACGTTTGCTCTCGGTGCCTCCGTTCCGGCAAGGTTACCCGCGCAATCTAATTTGGTTTTTCCGATACGATAAGCTCTCCGCTTTTAGCGGGGGGCTTTTTTCGTTGCCGAAACGGCGTCACCGAACTTCTGGTTTTCAGTTCACTTGCGGCTCTCATGTCCGTCCGGGCAGGGGCCTTGCTTTCGCTCCGCGAACATGCCACCGGCATGGCGCAACC
>JAUNSG010000013.1:18452-81572 GCA_030539335.1 Eubacteriales bacterium
TTTTTCCGATACGATAAGCTCTCCGCTTTTTGGCGGGGGGCTTTTTTCGTTGCCGAAACGGCGTCACCGGACTTCTGGTCCCCAGTTCACTTGCGGCTCTCATGTCCATCCGGGCAGGGGCCTTGCTTTCGCTCCGCGAACATGCCACCGGCATGGCGCAACCTCCGTTCCGGCAAGGTTACCCGCGCAATCTAAATTTGGTTTTTCCGATACGATAAGCTCTCCGCTTTTTGGCGGGGGGCTTTTTTCGTTGCCGGACTTCCGTTTTTCTTCGTATATTTCTAAATCCCTATTTGCAGCTGTCTGCCAACCGCTCAATGATGCGGTTTACTTGCTCCGGTTGATCCACATTGGCGTTGTGTGCGGCGTCATGGATGATGGATAAGGGGTATCCTGTTCTTTTGTGCCACAGCGCATTATACTTTTTTACCTTTCCGGTCCTATCATTTTCTCCAACAATCAGCCAAACGGGACAGGGTATGTGCAAATCACGAATTTCCGTCAAAAAGCCTGCAAAGCCCAAATACATCAGATGACAGAGCTCTTTTTTATCATAATCACGGAGCATTTGAAGCATAGTATCTCTGCCTATGTCTGACGTACTGCACATCGCTGCCATAGTATTTCGCAGCATTTTATCCGGAACCATCCGGCTCATCCATTCTGTCTGCTGTAACCAAAAAACATCCGATTTACTGTAATAGCCGGTCCCATATGGACATGTCCCTATCAGCGCCATGCCTTTCACCATCGTTTGATAGTTTGACACAAAGGATTGTGCGACAAATCCCCCTGCCGATTGCCCGACCAGAATAACCCGGTCTATCTGTTCTGCGTCTAAAATCGCTTTTAGCTCTTCTGCAAGATAGGGATAAGAAAATTCCGAATACGGTCTTGATTTTCCATGCGCGGGAGCATCCCATACGAGTACCGTAAATCGCGCAGAAAAATAGTCTACCTGAAAATCAAAAAGATGATGGTTTGCTGTCAGTCCCGGCAGGAAAAAGATTGCCTCTGCATTCTTTTCCGGATGTCTTGAAATCCAATAATAAACATCGCCTCTCTGTGAGCTTATCTTTTTTTCCATCCTGTTCCTCCTTCTGTAGCGCTCGAAACACAGTAAACGGTTCTCCAATGTGCAAGGAGAATCGTAATATCTTTTTCTATTTCATCTGGGTCAATTGTGCCTGCATGGTATTTGTGAAACATATATCCTTCTATTGCCATAATAATTTCTTTGTACATGATTTTCAAATCGATATCCGCACGGAATCCGGTTGTATCGATCCGTTCAAATATTCGATCTTCACACCGTTTGCTCACATCTACATACTGGTTATGTATGGACTGCTGAATATCCGGTTCCTGTTCATAATAGGCTTTCAGAAGAAAATCAAACAGACAGGGATGGTTCCGCATGACAGAACACTTTGCAAACAGACTTCGTCTCAGCATTTCGAAAAAATCCTGTGTCTCTATCGTGTCAAACTTTTTCAGAGCCTCAAATACTATATTGACCGAGAATTGCCATAAATATAAATAGAATTCCTTCTTATTCTTGAAATAATGAAACAGCAAGGCTTTGGAAACTCCGCTCTCTCCTGCAATTTCAGACATAGAGGCCTTTTTATATGCATTCTGTGAAAAAACCTTTTGTGCAGCATTGACAATTTGTCGCTGCTTTTCTGCGGGAAGGAGGAAAAATCGATCGTTCATGGTACACCTCACTGACCGTTGCGGTTAATTTAAACTCATTATACTTTCATTGACCGTTTTCGAGAAGCCCCTACACATAATTTTACAGCAGTTTGAACCGTGATCTTTCCCATCCTGAGGATACCCGATCACAATATGGAAAAAGCGCACCACAAGACATTTCCGCCTCGCAGTGCGCTCTTTTTATTTCCCTGGTTTTGTCCCCGCCATTTTCCATTGCAGCAAGATGGCGGAATTGATAATAACAAGAACCGAACCTGCATTGTGAACCAGTGCGCCGACAACCGGATTTAAAATTCCTGTGATCGCGAGCACAATTGCCACAAAATTCAAAAGCATGGAAAACGATAAATTGAGCGTTATCGTTTTCATCATTCTTTTGGACAACGCCAAAAGATGCGGTAATTCTTTTACCTCGTCATCGACAAGCGTAATATCCGCCGCATCGATCGCAATGTCAGATCCTATGCCTCCCATCGCTATACCAACATCGGCTTTTTTCAGCGCTGGAGCATCGTTGATGCCATCTCCAATCATGCATACCCGATCGCCACCATCTTGAAACTCACGGATCACCTGCAGCTTATCTTCCGGAAGGCATTCCGCCTTAATCTCTTCAATACACAGCTTTTGCCCAATCGCATTCGCTGCATTGGCCGTATCTCCCGTCAACAGAACAGGACTGACGAGCAGATCTTTCATGGAACGGATCATTTCTCTGCTCTCCTCGCGAATGGTGTCGGAGAGGACAATATAGCCCGCAAATCCATCCTCGATACCAACATACGTAACCGTACATCCATTGTCCAGATGCGTTTGCACCTCTTCCTTATGCGCGTTTTCCAACACAATTCCATTCTCACGGAGCAGTTCCCGGTTGCCCGCCAGAATGCGTTTTCCACAAACTATAGCGGATACCCCTCTGCCAGGAAGCATTTTGAAGTCACGGCAGTCCTCCAAAGCTCTGTTCCCAGTTTCCTGATAGCTTTTGACAATGGCTTTGCCAATCGGATGCTCCGATAGCTGCTCTGCCTCCGCAACAAACGTATAGATATCATCCTCACAAAAGCGGCTATCCGTGCTCTTTACCGCGGTAACCTTAGGGGTTCCGTAGGTCAATGTGCCAGTCTTGTCAAATGTGATCTTCGTAACCCCTGCGAGCCGTTCCAACGCGTCCCCTTCCCGAACCAGGAAGCCATGCTTTGTGGCATTTCCGATTGCCGCCATAATGGCTGTCGGTGTCGCAAGCACCAGAGAACACGGACAAAACACAACAAGAATGGTGACCGCCCGGATAATCTCGCCGGATACCAGCCAGGTGATCGCCGCTGCGCTCAAAGCAATCACCACAATCCAGGTTGCCCATCGGTCCGCAAGACCTACGATTTTGGCTTTGCCCGCATCGGCTGTTTGAACCAGCTTGATCATCCGCTGAATGGAGCTGTCCTCACCAACGCGAACCGCCCTCATTTCGAATGCACCGAACTGGTTTACGGTTCCGCTCGACACCTCGTCGCCGATACCTTTATCAACCGGCAAAGATTCCCCTGTCATGACCGCCTGATTCACCGATGTATGCCCGCTGAGAATGATTCCATCCACCGGGACGGTTTCCCCCGGAAGGACACGGAGGCGGTCGCCGACCGCAACCTGTTCTGCCGGGACGATCTTTTCTCCGCTATCCGTGAGAACTCTCGCAGTCTGTGGAGTCAAATGAACCAAATTTTCGATCCCTGCCCGTGCCTTTGCAACCGTCAGCTCCTCAAGCAAGCCTCCGATCTGCATAATGAAAGCAATCTCACCTGCCGCAAAATCTTCACCAATACAAACAGAAGCAATCAGCGCCAGCGAAACAAGCAGATCCGCTTTGATATCAAACTCTGTAATCAGGCCGATGATCGCTTCGACTACAATCGGAAGTCCACAGAAAATGATCGCAACCCACGCTATGTTAAACGGCAGGTTCCAATCAAACATGCTCAGCAACAAGGCAATTCCCGAGAGGACCACTAGGACAATATCCTTCTTTGTCCCTCCGAGCTCCATTGCCCCTTCGATCGTTTCAATCACTTTTTTCATAAGAGATTCTCCTTTCATACCCATGGGGGTACACCCATATTATACATATAGGGGTATGGGCTGTCAAGGTAAAAAAAGAAAGACAGTCAACCATCTGACTGCCTTTTTCCCCTTATTGCTGCCTTATTTCATATTGGCAAAGCGTTCCACCGCTTTGGTAAAGTTCTCTATCGTTTTATCGGCATCGCCGTGCTCCAGGCCATCTTTCACACAGTGTTTGATATGCCCTTCCAGAACAACCTGGCCGCATTTATGCAGCGCAGATTTCGCTGCATTGATCTGCGAAAGAATATCCTCACAGGGGATATCCTCATCAATCATTCTGTCTATTGCCTGAACCTGGCCGATAATTTTGCTCAATCTGCGATGCAGATTTTCGGAATCCATACACTGCTTCATGCTATAACCTCCATACCATCAGGGGTATATGCTCATTATATTGGCTATCACAAAAATTGTCAAGGAACCGATTCCCCACCCGCTATCTATGGACAGCACAGAAAATGCCGTAGCGAAAGTTTACAAAACAATCCCTACGGCATCTCTTTTTTCTTTATTTGTTTGCTTTTCCGCCATATGCAATCCAATAATACGGCAGGGCGACAAAGACAACGCCGCCGATAAGATTGCCCAGTGAAACCAGAAAAAGGTTGCACAGATAGCCGGTCACCGGAACCGCATACGTTCCCGGATTGAGCAGGCCCACACCGATGATGCTCATATTGGCAACACTGTGTTCAAAGCCACAGATCATAAAAATCAGGATACACCAGACAATCATAATCAGCTTACCAGATTCACTCTTCAGCTTTGTACCGCACCAGACCGCGAGGCAAACGCAGATATTACATAAGATCCCCTTGAGCAGCATACTGACCGGAGTCAGCGCCACCTTGGCCGCTGCCGTCGAGGCAAAAAATCCGGCAATCGCCGCATTGTCCAGCACGCCGGAAAAGTGGAACAGCAAAACCATGATCCAGGAACCGATCAGGTTTCCAATCCAACAGACAATCCACATCCCCACGACGGTTCCCCATGTCATCCGACGACACAGCGCCGCTGCACCGAGCACCAGATTGTTGCCGGTAAACAGCTCACTGCCCGCCATCATGACCAGGCTGAGCGCCGCGGCAAAGGTCAGCGAAACCAGAAACTTGGTGATCGTACAGCCGGCATCCGTACAAATGCCACCGATCGACATCGCAATAAACCCACCAAAGGAAATAAACATTCCTGCCATCATAGAGGCGATTATGTATCCGGCCGGATTGCCGTGCAGCAGGACGCGCTTGGCCTCTGCCGCACCGCAAAGCGACTCATATTCTTTCTGAAACACGTGATATACTCCCCGTTCGGATTACTTTTTCCACAAATCAAAGCTGTTTTCCAGCTCATTTTTCTTTGGACGGCTCATCAGCATACGGACACACTCGTTGATATCTCGATTGTTGTACAGCAGCTCATACATCGCCGTTGTGATCGGCATCTCAATGCCGGCCTTCTTCGCCAGCATATAGCCCGCTTCGGTCGCATAATAGCCCTCGACAACCGCGCCGACTTCCTTCATCGCCTGATCGGCGGACATGCCCTGTCCGATCTTGATGCCCGCACGGCGGTTTCTCGAATGCATGGACGTACAGGTGACAATCAGATCACCCACACCGGAAAGGCCGGCGAACGTATCGCTCTGGCCACCCAGTGCCACACCCAGACGGGCAATCTCCGTCAGGCCGCGCGTCATGAGGGCCGCCTTGCTGTTATCTCCCAGTCCAATGCCGTCACAGATGCCGGCCGCCAGTGCAATGATGTTCTTAAAGCATCCGCCCAGCTCCGCACCGATGATATCCGGCGAGGTATAGACGCGGAAACGCTCATTCATAAATGCTTCCTGTACCTTTTCCGCCGCCTCACGCGACTCGGAAGCCGCCAGAATCGCCGTCAGAATGCCACGGGAGACCTCTTCCGCATGGGTCGGGCCGGTCAGTGCGACCACTGGATTTTTTCCATTTGTCGCACGCTGGATGGTCTCCGAGAAGCGGCAATAGCCGTTGTCCCGGTCCAAACCTTTTCCGACGTTCACAATCACCGTGCCTTCGGGAATAATGTTCGACAGATTTTCTGCCGTGGAGTGTACGGCAAAGGACGGAACGGCCATCAGCACGATATCCGCATCCTTCGCACCGGTCAGGTCATTGGTGATTGCAATGCTCTCCGGCAGCTTTATTCCCGGAAGCAGCTTCTCATTGCCGCGGTTTTCGCGCAGTAAGCGGCATTCCTCTTCGAAAAACGACCATGTGGTAACTTCATGTCCGTTGGAATCCAGTAGCATGGACAGCGCCATGCCCCAGCCTCCGCAGCCAACTACAAAAATTTTCATCACAAATTCCTCTTTTCCTGTCGGTCAGGTTGATTTCTTATGGAAGGAAATTTTATTTTCTGTGCCATTCAGCAGGCGCTGGATATTGGAGCGGTGCATATATACCACACCGCCGCCGACCAGCAGCGTCAGGACAAAGACCGGCACCCGGCTCGGCGAGCTCCAGTAATAGCCGAGCGACATGAACGGAAACGCCGTCGCAATCACGATCGATCCCAGCGAAACATAGCGCGTCACGGCAACCAGCACAACAAAAACCAGCGCCAGGATCAGCAGAATCCGCCAGTTAAACATCGCACACAGTGTCGCTCCCGCCAGGACGCCTTTGCCGCCCTTAAATCCAAAATATACCGGGAACATATGTCCCGCGACAACAAACAGGCCACACACCAGCTTCGCCACCGGAAGCAGTCCCAGATTGGGCAGGAAGACAATTTCCGCCAGCAAAATCGCACATACCGTCTTGAGGATATCGCCCAGCAGGACCAGCAGTGTGCATCCCTTTCCCATGCAGCGGAACGCATTGGTCAGACCGGCATTGCCGCTGCCCATCGTCCGGATGTCCTGATGGAAAAAAATCTTGGATACAACAATCGCCGTATTAAAGCTGCCGAATACATAGCCCAGGATGGCTATGGCAACAAAACGAATCGCAAGCTCCATTATTTATCCGCATCCTTTCCGCCGCGTTCACGGATAATCATACGCACCGGCGTTCCAGTCAGGTCATAGACCTCACGGATCTGGTTTTCCAGATAGCGCTGGTAGGAGAAGTGGAACAGCCGCGCATCGTTGCAGAAACAGACAAACGTGGGCGGACGGATGCCGGACTGTGTCATGTAATAAATCTTCAGACGGCGGCCCTTATCCGTCGGCGGCTGTACGCGTGCGGTCGCATCCGCCAGAACCGAGTTGAGCTGTCCGGTCGGGATACGGCGTCCATTCTGCTCATAGACGCTGTTGATGGTATCAAACAGGCCGCCGACACGCGCTCCCGTCCGTGCAGACAGGAATACAATCGGTGCATACGGCATATACGACAGGTCATTGCGCACGCGCTGGCGCATGTTCTCCATCGTATTGGTTTCCTTTTCCACCAGATCCCACTTGTTGACCGCGATAATACATGCCTTCCCGGCGTTGTGCGCTTCCCCGGCAATTTTGGTATCCTGCTCGGTCACGCCCTCCGTCGCGTCGATCATAATGACGCAGACATCCGCGCGCTCAATTGCCATCAGCGAACGCATGACACTGTATTTTTCAATCCGTTCATCGACACGGGACTTTTTGCGGATACCCGCCGTGTCAATAAACAGATATTTTCCCTTGTCATTCTCAAAAAAGCTGTCCACGCTGTCCCGCGTGGTACCTGCCATATCGCTGACAATGACGCGGTTCTCTCCGAGAATCTGATTGACCAGGGAGGATTTGCCGACGTTTGGCTTTCCGATCACCGCAACCTTTTTGCAGTCGCGCATGGGATCGTCTCCGGTCTCCTCCGGGAAATAGCGGTAACATTCGTCCAGCAGATCGCCGGTCCCATAGCCATGCAGGGCGGAGATGCCAAACGGCTCGCCCAGTCCGAGGTTATAAAACTCATAAAATTCCGGCGACGGGTTGCCCGGTGTATCGCACTTGTTTACCGCAAGCACAACCGGCTTTTTGGAGCGGCGCAGCATGGCCGCCACGTCCTCATCCGCCGCCGTCACACCGGTGCGCAGATCGGTGATGAACACAATGACGTCGGCTGCCAAAATGGCCGTTTCCGCCTGCACCCGCATGAACTGCAGGATTTCGCTATCGGTAGACGGCTCAATGCCGCCGGTATCAACGATCTGAAATTCCCGGCCGCGCCATTCCGCATCGGCATACAGACGATCGCGGGTGACACCCGGTGTATCTTCTACAATCGAGAGACGTCGTCCCGCAAAGCGGTTGAACAATTGGGATTTCCCCACATTCGGCCGTCCGACAATCGCAACAATTGGTTTCGACATAGGATAACTTCCTCCTTGCGCAGGCTTATCCTGCGTTGGTTTTTTGTAGTTACATTCCTTCGTATTCCTCTTCAAATATCTTATCCAGAAGATCGCCGCCATCAATGCGGACGGGAACCAGAGGAACGCCGATCTCACGCGACACCTGCTCCGGTGTCAGATCGTCCAGGAAAACATCACCGCCGTCGCGCAGCATGTTCTCCGAAATCAGGACGCGCTCACCAAGGTCTTTCCCCTTGAGCTGCGCGATCAGGTCGGTTCCGGTGATCAGTCCGGCAACACTGACGCCCCCGCCAAAAAAGTTATTTTGGATGGTATACACGGTTCCATGGAAATTATCGCATTTCTCGCGCGCTTCGTCAAGCAAAACCGACAAAAACGGCGCCGCTGCCGTCCCCGTCGCAATGCTGAACGGCCGCGGATGCATCCCTTCGTACGCAGGAAGCGTCAGACGGAATTCCTCCATGAACAGCGTCATCATGCCGATGCCGTTTTCAAACTGGGTAAATTCCTCATAATAATCCACGGAATGCAGCGGCAGCTCCGCCTTGATATACAGCTCGTCGCCGCAGAAGGCCAGATGCGTGCCGTATTTCTCCATGCATTTGTTCGCAAACGCCTCCGTAATCGCCACAATATCGCGCGCGATTTCCTTCGTGACCGGCTGGAGCGGATACAGTCCGTCCCGGTAGTCCGTCATACCCGCCGGAACAACCGAAATGCTGTTCACCGCCGGATACAGCGCCTCCAGATCGTCGAGGGATTTTTGCAGATACTCGCCGTCATTGACCCCCGGACAGATGACAAGCTGACAGTTCATTTCAATATGCCCATCCGCCAGCCGTTTCATAATCGGCATCAGACGATCTGCCCGCGGATTGCGCAGCATCATCCGCCGCCGCTCCGGGTCGGTGACCTGTACCGAAATATTCACCGGCGAAATCCGCATGCGGATCATGCGGTCAATATCCGCATCCGAAAGGTTGGTCAGAGAGATATAGTTGCCCATCAGGAAGGACATGCGCGCATCGTCATCCTTGACATACAGCGTCTCGCGCAAGTTCGGCGGGAGCTGGTCAATGAAGCAGAAGATGCAGTTGTTCGCACAGCGCTTCATCTTGTCCATCAGATAGCTTTCAAAGTTCAGTCCCAGATCCTGGCCCTCGCGCTTATGGATGAGAACCTTGCGTTCTTCACCCTGTTCGTTTTGAACCGTCAAAACAACCTTTGGATCGTAACCGTAAAACTTGTAATCCAGTACGTCGCTGACCGGATGTCCGTCAATCGCCTTCAGACATTCCCCGGCGCGGATTCCCGCCCGCTCCGCCGGGCTCTTCCGGTCAACCGATACAATTTTGGATGCCACCGCTCTGCCTCCTTTCCCAACCGTATTTTTCTCACTCTTTGCCGTGGATTCCCGGCCGCTGCACAGGTCCGATAACAAAAAAATAGAGAAAGCAGCTATGTTCCGCCTTCTCTACCTTTTCATCTTGTGTCAAATTACTCGGAAACCTTAACAACCTCACGACCGTTGTAGGTACCACAAGCCTTGCACATTCTGTGCGGAAGCTTCAGCTCACCGCACTTCGGGCATGCAACCAGACCCGGGGTCGAGAGCTTCCATACGTTATTTCTTCTCGTATCTCTTCTTGCCTTAGAAGTTTTTCTCTTCGGTACTGCCATGTTGGTAACACCTCCTCTATCTATCCTTAATTATTTTATAAACAATGGATTGTGTGTGCTCTGCTCACTGCTGCTTGTCCAAAAGCGTTTGGAGTACAGCCAGCCTGCTGTCAATCTGCTTGTCACGGCAGCCGCACGGACCTTCGTTTCGGTCCTTTCCGCAGGTCGGGCACAGGCCCTTGCAATCGGGACGGCAGAGATAAACCATAGAAACCTCAAGCAGCAGGCTGGGAAGAACAACCTCATCGATATCCACGGAGTCGCCCTCCAACAGATAGATGTCATCGCTTTCCTCATCCTGTGCATCCTCGGTCAGGATCGTCTCACACGCCACGTCAAGCGGAACGTCGATCGGAGCCAGACAGCGCGAGCACTCTGTCTCATACCGTGCATGGATGGATGCGGTGAGTTTCAAAATGCCCAGATGATTTCGAACCTCCCCTTCGATATGAACCGGAGTTTGGAACGGATATCGTCCATACATCTCCGTATTTGTAAGATCCGCGTCGTAACAAAAGGAAAGGACTTCCTCCGGCACGGTTCGAATACGCTTCAAATCGAGATTCATAGCAATCCTCGCTGACGGTCAATTATTAGTATAGCCCACAAAAACGCAGTTTGTCAACAGTAATCTTCCGTTTCACCATATTTTTTAAGCTAAAGTATTATAGCATATTTCGTCTTGAAAGTACAGTCTTTTTCTCGAAAAAGATTGCTTTTCTCCTCCACGCAGAGTAAAATAGAAGAATCACCAAAAATCAGGGAGGAGAACGCCGTGCGCGAATTCATAATCACAAAAAACGACAGCGGACAGCGTCTGAACAAATTTCTGGAAAAGGCGGTTCCCCTGCTGCCGGGCGGACTCATGCACAAGTACATCCGCCGCAAGCGCATCAAGCGCAATGGGAAACGGACGGAATTCTCCTGCCGGCTGGAGGAGGGCGATGTCCTTCAGCTCTACATCAACGACGAATTTTTTGAAAAAGCCGAGGAGGACACCGCATATCTGCGCGCAAAACCGGACATCGACATCGTCTACGAGGATGCACAGATCCTTTTGGTCAACAAGGCGCCGGGCGTGGTTGTCCACGCCGACGACAGCGGGACCGCAGACACGCTGATCGCGCGGATTCAGGCCTATCTGTTCCAGACCGGCCAATGGAACCCGGCGGATGAGGCGTCCTTCACCCCATCCCTCTGCAACCGCATTGACCGCGGCACGGGCGGCATTGTCATCGCTGCCAAAACCGCCGAGGCCCTGCGTGTGCTCAATCAGAAAATCCGCGACCGCGAGCTGCACAAATCCTATCTGTGCGTCGTGTGCGGCAGGCTTCGCCCAAAGCAGGGGGAGCTGCGCGGTTATATCCTCCGCCATCCCGATGAGCACCGCGTCTCCGTCCACAAGACACAGGTCAAGGGCTCCCGTACCGCGATCACCAAATATCGCGTCCTTCGGGAAACCGACGAACTCTCGCTCGTCGAATGCGATCTGATTACCGGGCGTACCCATCAGATCCGTGCGCATTTCGCCTCCATCGATCACCCGCTGCTGGGCGACAGCAAATATGGCCGGAACGATATGAACCGAAACTATCATCGAAAAAATCAATGCCTGTGCTCCTATCGCCTGTCCTTTGATTTTACAACGGATGCCGGTTCGCTCTCGTATTTGAATGGCCGGACATTCACCGTACCAGAGGTGGAATTTACCGCCCTGTTCCCCTCCCAACCCAATCACGAAAGGAAAAAGCCTCATGCATCTCACCGCCGCTGAAATTTTAGAAACCCTGATGATCATCAGCTTCGGCATTTCCTGGCCGACCTCCATCCACAAGTCGTATACGGCACGCTCGACCAAGGGAAAAAGCCTGCTGTTCCTGTGCTTTATCTTTGTCGGCTATCTGTTTGGTATCTCCGCCAAGCTGTTGACCCATAACCAGAACCTTGCGTTTTGGTTTTATATCCTAAATGCTATTATGGTCTTTACCGACATCTGCCTGTACTTCCGCAACCGCAAAATCATGCGGACAGACGGGCAATAAGGAGGCATTCCCCATGACGCAAAAAACCTGCTGCGACGACTGCCTGTACTATGTTTACGACGAGGAATACGGCTATACCGTCTGCGAACAGGATCTGGACGAAGACGAAATGCGCCGCTTCCTGTCCTACTCGATGGCAAACTGTCCGTATTACCGTCCCGGCGATGAGTATTCGCTGGTACGGCACCAAAATTAACCTTGAGACGAAAAAACTGTGTCCTGTAACCGGGACACAGTTTTTCTATTCCTAAGAAAGTTGTTTCTGTCCAAAGCCAGCTATGCCAATGGCGCTGGTGAGCACAGCCATTCCCAAATCCGACGCGACAAACCGCGCTGGATTCCGGCACTGCATCGCGGAAAGCTGTGCCGCCTGCCCGAAGGGATTCCAATCGTGCAGCCATTCGTAAACCGTCCGTTTTACGCCCTGCACATAATGCGGATTCGGCAGCCCATCCTTGAACGCCTCCTGCATCAGGATTTGATTGGTGTGAAGGCACAGAAACAGCAGCAGGAAGGACAATCCCATGCAAAGGACAATCGCAGTCGTCTTCTTCCCGGTCAGCATGGCGATCATGTGATAAAGGCTTGCATACGACAGGCACAGAAACAGACCGAGTACCAAATGCCATACGATTTCGCCTGTCGTCACGTTGACCGGAAACAGGAGCCGTCCGATTCCGAGGGAAACGGCAATGGTCAGCAGGTATACTGCAATGCAGGCGGTAACGTTACTCACCATGCCGGAGAGATAAATCGACGTCCTTGATCGGCCGGCAATGATTTTATTGCGGATCACGCCGCTGTGGAAATCCTCCCCGGAAAACTGGCTGACCAGCGCGGCAACCGCAACCCCGTAAACCGACAGCGGCAGAAAAATCACCCGATCCAGAGAAACCACATAATCCATCGCCGTGTACTGCATCATGCAAAAAGCCACCGCAAGCAGGATCATACAAACGACACACAGCCAGAACCATTTTTTCGCATACATCCGATACCCATCCGCACAAAGCAACTTACGCATTTCGATCCCCTCCTACCAGATGGAAGTAATACCGTTCGAGGCTGTTGTCCCGCTCCCGGATGGAAATCACATCACAGTTTTCTTTCTGCAGGGTGAGAACCAGTTGTGTGACATGGATATGGGCAAAAACATCCGCTTCGGTATCGGATATCCACTGATAATCCACCTGCATTTTATCCAGCGCACGCAGGAGCGCCGAACAATCCGTCACCTCGATGCGCACACAGGTCCGGCACGCCTCCTCCAATTCCTCCGCGCTGATCTCCTGTACCATGCGGCCGCCATCGATAAAGCCATAATGGGTCGCCAGCCTCGCCAGCTCATCCAGGATGTGGCTGGAAATCAATATCGTTATCCGGTGCTCCTGGTTGAGCTTCCGGATCAGCTCCCGCAGTTCCACAATCCCCTTTGGATCAAGGCCATTGACTGGTTCGTCCAGAACGAGAAAATCCGGCTTGCCGCACAATGCCATTGCAATCCCCAGCCGCTGCCGCATCCCGAGCGAAAAGTGCTTCACCTTTTTCTTCTGTGTGTCCTCCAGCCCGACCAGCTTCAGCAGCTCTGGAATGCCATCCAATGCGTCCAGACCGAGGATGCGGTACTGCTCCTTTATATTTTCCTCCGCTGTCATATCCCAATAGATGGCCGGCGATTCCACGATCGCCCCCATACGCCGGCGCGCCTGCCGGATCGCTTTTTCCCGATGGGAAACGCCGTACAGGGAGTATTCTCCCGCTGTCGGCGTTTGTAAGCCGCAAATCAGCCGGAGCAAGGTCGTTTTCCCCGCGCCGTTTTTCCCCACAAAGCCGTAAATCGCTCCCTTGGGAACATGCATGGTCAGTCCATCCAATGCCCGGAACCTGCCGTAGGCTTTGCTCAGCCCATCCGTCGTAAGAATGTATTCCATCGAAGCACCTCCTTGTCCCCGATCCTGCCACGACACAAAAAGCATCCGAACCCGTCGGATGCTTTTGCCATTTATAATACGCCTTCCTCTTCGGCAGACACGCGCAGAGGGCCAACTTTCGGCTGTGCGTCGAACTTTTCCCGGTTGTTCTCATAGATAATGCGCAGACCTTCCAGCGTCAGATCGGCATCCACATCGGTGATCACATCGCAAAATTCCGCCATCATGCGTCCCATACCGCCGGTTGCGACAACACGACAGTCCGCGCCGCCCTCCAGCTCCGCCTTCATCTCGCGTACCATGCCATGAATCGCGCCGACATAGCCGCGCACTGCACCGGACTGCATGCTCATAACCGTATTGGTGCCAATCGCTTTTTCCGGGCGGACAATATCGACCCGCGGAAGCTTGGAAGCCTTCTGGAACAGCGCTTCCATGGCAACCTTGACGCCGGGGAAAATTGCGCCGCCCAAATAGGCGCCTTCCTTGTCGATGACATCAAACGTCATCGCGGTGCCGATATCAATGATAATCAGCGGGGCGCCATAGCGCCGCACTGCGGAAACCGCATTGACCAGACGGTCTACACCGACCTCCTTCGGATTGTCGTACCGGTTGACCAATCCGGTATCCACGTCTTTGTTGACGATCAGCGGCTGAACGCCGACATACTTTCGGATCGCATTGATCACCGTATACATGACCGGCGGGACAACCGAGGCGATAATCACCGCATCCGTGTCACGGATATGCAGTCCCATAAAGCTGTAATACATCTGAATCTGCATCCCCAGCTCGTCCGAGGTGCGTTGTGCCATCGTCGACAGACGGAAGCTGCCGACCAACTCTTTTTCCCGATAAATGCCAAATACCGTATTGGTATTTCCAACATCAATGGCTAAAAGCATCGTTCTTTTCTCTCCACTCTCTCTATCAATTATGATATTTCTTTCGGTTTAACCGCCGGCGAAACCAGTGGGTTTCCTCCTGCTCAATATGGATCAGCTCCAGTTTGGGCTTTTTCCCCTGCTCCACCGTAATGCGCAGATAGCTCGGCAGCTCCCCATACGGCATCGAAATACTGCCCGGATTGGCCACCGTCAGATCCGGATACTCCTCCAACAGGGATTCATGGGTATGTCCATAGAGGGCGACCTGACAGCCCGCATCCCGTGCGGCATCGGCCAGCCGCTCTGTCGTCGTGCGGACACGGTGCCGATGCCCATGCGTCAGGAAAAACCGTGTCCCCTGTACATCGACGGTCTCCTGCACCGGCGCATCACTGCCCCAGTCGTTGTTTCCACAGACATTTACCAGCGGAATCTCCGGAAAAACCGACCGGAGATCCACCGTATCGTCTACCATGTCGCCCAGATGGAACAGCATGTCCGGCATTTCCTCTTCAATGCACTCAATCATACGCATGGTCCGCCCGTGCGAATCCGAAAAAACCAGAATCTTCATAGGATCCTCCGTAAATTTTTTCCTGTCTGGAATCTGTACCAAATATACACTATTTCACCGGTAAAGTCAAAGGGTAATCTCAGAGCGGGATGTCCATCGCAGCAGTTCTGTGAAAGCGGACAAAACCGGACGCACATTTTTCCCGCTTTGCTCGTATAGTATTACTATATGAGGAAAAGGAGGAATTTCCATGGCTCATGATGATATGCAGCAGCTTCTCGCCCGTATTTCCGACCAAACCGGCCAGCCGACGCCCAGCGCCGAAGATATCCAGTCCTTTCTGAACGCGCCCGGCAGTCAGCTTCTTCTACAGGCCATCCTTGGCGCACAATCTCCCACACTCACCGCCGCCGCTTCCCTTGCGCGCAGTGGAAACTTCGATCACGCCTCGGATCTTCTCAAAACCTATCTGAACACGCCGGAGGGGCAGGAGCTGATCCACCGCCTGTCCGGAAATGGGGGAACACAATGAACAACAATCCACTGTCCGCTATTCTCGACGACCCCGAGGCAATGAAGAAAATCGCTTCCATTGCCAGTGAATTCGCCGGAGGTGCGCCGCAGGCAGCTTCTACGGACCCGAACTCGGCTCCCTCGACGACGGCACCAGCCGCACCGGTCAGCGCTCCGGTTTCCAACATGGCGCCCGATCCCGCCGCGGAGCTGATGCAGCGCGCAATCCCGCTGCTGTCCTCTATTGCCAAGAGCGGGCAAAATGCGGTCGATTCCGACCGCCTCCGGCTGCTCTCCGCACTCAAGCCGTTTGTCTCAACATCCACCTCGAGCCAACTGGATCACGCCGCACGCCTGCTGTCCATCGCCCATATGACACGGACCGCCGCCGTCCAGGTGCTCGCTCCGGATTCTTCCGCCAAGGAGGTCTGACGATGTACAATCAATACCTCGACCAGGCGCCCGTGGATGTGACGCCAAAGCCGGTGGAAGAGCCACCCGCAGAACCGGCTATGGCAAATGCGTCATCCTCCCACAGCAGCAGCCTGTTCTCTCTGCTCAGCGGCGTCCTGAACCAGCGAAGCGGACGGAGCGATCTGCTGTCCTCCGACAACCTGATCGTTCTGGCCGCTCTCGCCTTTCTTGTCTACAATGGAGAGGAATTGGACACCGAGCTGCTCGCGCTCGCTGTCCTGTTCCTGCTTATTGGCCTTTGAGTGCGTCCAGCCTGCGCCGCGCTGTGCGGGAGAGACATGCGAAGTCCTCCAGACTCAGGCGCTCTCCACGGATGCGCGCATCAAAGCCACACGCCTCGATCAGCTGTACAATCCCTTCCTTGCCAAGGGTTCCGCCCAACACCGTCCCCAGCGCATTGGCAAGTGTCTTTCTCCGCTGTCCGAACGCCGCCTTTACAAGGGAGAAAAACAGCGCTTCGTCCGCCACCTCAACCGGCGGCGCCGGATACGGAACCATGCGTACCACTGCCGAATCCACCTTGGGCTGTGGGACAAAACAGCTGCGCGGCACATCAAACAGGATCTGCGCGTCCGCATAATACTGGACATAGACCGAGAAGGCGCTGTAGTCCTTCGAACCGGCGGACGAGCAAATCCGCTGTGCAACCTCTTTCTGCACCATGACAGTGACCGACGAAAAGACTCTGCTGTCCAACAGCGCCGAAATCGCCGGTGTCGTGATATAATACGGCAGATTCGCACAGGCATGCACCGGCATCGCGCCGAACTGCTCCGCACACAATGCCGCAAAATCCGTTTTCAATACATCGCCCTGTACAATTTCCACGTTATCGCAGTCAGAAAGCGTTTCTTCCAAGACGGGAAACAGCGCGCGGTCGATCTCAATTGCACACACACGGGCTGCCTGACGGGATAGCTGCTGCGTCAGACAGCCCATTCCCGGGCCGACCTCCAGAGCCGCACTGCCGGCATCCGCTCCGCATTCGGCCGCAATGCGCTCCGGCACCCACGCCGCCGTCAGAAAATTCTGACCTAACGATTTTGAAAAATGAAATCCGTGACGTGTCAGCACCTCACGGATGACCGTTCGATTGCAAAGATCCATGCATGATTCTCCTTTGTCTTTCCGGACAACCGGTTTCGTTCGATTCTTCGGTAACCGCCTTGTCCTCACTCCGCCAAGACATACACCGTTACCATCCTTCTTCCAAATGCCTGGCAGTCGCTCTCAGATTCATAAAACAGGTCAATCCGGTCGCCCTGAATGGCTCTGCCGGTGTCCTCCGCCACCGCATAGCCATAGGCCCAGGAGGAACCGTCCTCCGAAACAATATACAGCTCGCTGCCCAAGGGGATGACCTCCGGATCGACCGCCACAGTGCCTTCTCCGGCCATCGTGCCGGTTGCCGTCTGCCCGCCGCCGGAATAGGCTGTCGCCTCCAAAGTCAGACAGGCCGTATAGGGCAGTTGTTTGCCGGAAAAAGTCTCCATCACCGGATAATCCTCGGTGGCTTCCGTAACCTCCGCCTGTTCGGTATCCTCCGTTTCCTCCCACTCCCCGAATGTCCCGATGCCGCTGCGCAGCAAAAGCACGGCCGCCAGAACGACGAGCAGCACAAGTTGAATTCGGTTTGGTTTGCGCGTTCGGGAATGCACCATCTGCCTCGGAACCCCTTTCCTGCATTGTCCGGAATGTTATGGGAATTATATCGAATCCGACTTCCCTTTGTCAAGCGGCTGGGTTCATACAAACAATTTACTTGCCGCCGCTATGCTCCTGTTGTAAAATATATGTATCAGAAGGGATGTGAATACATGGCAACCTCTTTGCTACTTTCCGCCATGCCGTCGACCGTCTATCATTACTGCAATGTAGAGACCTTTTTTAAAATCATACAGAATCACACGCTCCGTCTCTCGGATATCGAAAAAAGCAACGATTTTATGGAGAAGAAATGGGCGATCCAGCAGTCGCTCACGCACATTGAGCGCAATCTGAACAACCCGGCTTATCCCTGCAGCAAAAAGCCGGAGCTGGCCGAACAGCTGCTCGGTGCGATGGAGCAGCATTTCCGTACCTATAACATGATGATCCTCGCCTGCTGCTTTTCCAGCGAGCGCGATCTGCTCAGTCAATGGCGCGGCTATGGCGACAACGGCTGCGGTGTCAGCATCGGCATTGATTCCGCCAGCCAGTTCCGCTATGCATATGAGCGCACGCAGGACTATTTCCGTGCGCCCCAGACCTCCCATGAGCTGCCGTCCAACCTCTGTTTCCACAGCATCCAGTACGGTGCGGAGCAGATTCAGGACATCGTCATGAACCTGTTCTCCACCTTTCTCAGCTGGCTTCCGCTGCGCATCTCGATCGATCAGGCGGCACACTCCCTCGTCCGCATCCTCTATCCGGCGCTTCCGTTTTTCAAATCGCTGGCGTTCTCCGAAGAGGCGGAATGGCGCTGTGTGTTCTTCCCCCGGCTCCCCGCCCCGCCATATCGAAACGATACCTTTGACGAGGAACAATTCCAGCCGCTCCTGGAGCAGCAGAAACAACCGATCGCGTTGGATTCCTTCCAGCTCCAGCCCCTGCAATACCGTCTGCGGCAATCCAACCTGATCCCGTACCGCGATCTCGCGTTTCGTACCGACCAGCCGTTCCTCCGCAGTGTCACCATCGGTCCAAAATGTCCACTCGACCGCGAAACGGTCAAGCTTCTGCTCGAACTGCACGGCATTCCCATCTCCATGGATCGCATCTATCTGTCGGATGTTTCCTATCGGTAAGCACACAACCCCAGCCATATGGCTGGGGTTGTTTCTTTCGTACGATTTTCTCTGTTACTTGCGCCCAAACAGGGAAAATCTCTTCTTATACGGCTCGGTCTTCACACCGGTCACCTGATAGCCTGTCGCGCGGATCGTCTCCGAAACCGCCGCTTCGTCCAGCTCCTGCTCGGAAATAATCTCCGTTGTATTCTTGCTGTGGGACGACGTGACATCCTTTACGGACGGAAATGCCTTGCGGACGGCCTCGTTGACATGTGCCTCGCAGTGCTGGCACATCATACCCTCTACGTTTGCTGTAATCTTAACCATGTTCAAATTCCTCCTTATAACTTGATTCTTTTTTATTTGATCGAGAGCACCTGATACATCTGCTCCTCGACTGCCTGCTTTAATGTCCCGTTGTCCACCTCGGCGTTCAGCGAAACCACGGCGGTTCCAGCTGTATGGCTGACAACGGCATCCTCAACCTCCGGCAGGGCTTCGAGCGCATTGCGGACACGCGCCTCACAATGCTCGCACATCATGCCCTTGATCCGGATGGTTCTTTCCCGTTCCGATCCGGAAGATTCCACCGGCGCCGCCGCACCTTTGATCTTCTTATCCCGGCCGGCATTGCGAATTTGGAACAAATTCAGCCGCAGGGCATTGGAAACCACACAGAAGCTGGACAAGCTCATGGCTGCCGCGCCGAACATCGGGTTCAGCTTCCAGCCAAACAGCGGAATCCACACGCCCGCCGCAAGCGGAATGCCGATGACATTGTAGAAAAACGCCCAGAACAGGTTTTGCCGGATGTTGCGCAGGGTTGCACGGCTCAGGCGGATAGCCGCCGGAACGTCGCTGAGCTTGCTCTTCATCAGGACGATATCCGCCGCATCAATCGCAATGTCCGTACCAGCGCCGATCGCAATGCCGATATCCGCCCGTGTCAGCGCCGGTGCATCGTTGATGCCATCGCCGACCATTGCGACCTTGCCCTGTTTTTTGAGCGAACGGATGACGCTCTCCTTGCCGTCCGGCAGGACACCGGCAATCACCTCGTCCACACCAGCCTGTACGCCGATTGCCTTTGCGGTCTTTTCGTTGTCCCCGGTCAGCATGACCACTCGGATGCCCTGACCGCGCAGTTCACGAATCGCCTGCGGACTGTCCTCCTTGATGACATCCGCCACCGCAATAATTCCAAGCAGGGAATCGCCCTTTGCAAAGAGCAGCGGTGTCTTGCCGTTCTCCGCAAGCTGCTCGGCCTGCGTTTGCAGTGCAGCCGGAACGGCTACCCGGCTTCCGATAAACTTCATGCTGCCGCCGAGCAGGATCTCGCCATGCAGCGTCGCCGTCAGGCCGTTGCCCGGAAGAGCCTGGAATTCCGTAACCTCGTCCGCTTCCATCCCCTGCTGTTCTGCGGCCTGTAAGATGGCCTTTGCCAGCGGGTGCTCGCTTCGCGCCTCCAGCGCCAAAGCCAGCGCAAGCAGTGTGTTCGTTTCCACGCCCTCGGCGGGCAGCAAATCGGTGACCTTCGGTTCCCCGCTCGTAATCGTTCCGGTCTTATCCAGCGCGACGATCTGCACCTTTCCGGTCTCTTCCAGCGAAACCGCGGTCTTAAACAGGATGCCATTTTTCGCACCCATGCCGTTGCCGACCATGATCGCCACCGGAGTCGCCAGTCCGAGTGCGCACGGACAGCTGATAACCAGAACCGAGATGCCGCGCGCAAGCGCAAAGCCAAACGTCTGACCAACCAGAAGCCAAACAATCGTCGTCACAACCGCGATCGCAATGACGATCGGGACAAAGACACCGGATACCCGGTCGGCAATCTTGGCAATCGGCGCCTTGGTCGCCGCCGCATCGCTGACCATTTTGATAATCTGCGAGAGCGTGGTATCCTCACCGACCCGCGTCGCCTCGCACACGAGAAAGCCGGACTGGTTGACCGTCGCCGCCGACACCAGATCTCCGACCGTCTTGTCCACCGGGATGCTCTCGCCGGTCAGAGCCGATTCGTTGATCGCGCTGCTGCCTTCCACAATTACACCGTCCACCGGGATGTTTTCTCCCGGACGGACGACAAAAAGATCTCCTTTGTGTACCTGATCGATGGAAACCGTGACTTCTTTTCCATCCCGGCGGAGAACCGCTGTTTTGGGCGCCAGCTTCATCAGGCTCTTGAGCGCATCCGTCGTCTTCCCCTTGGAGCGCGCCTCGAGCATCTTTCCGACGGTGATCAGCGTCAGGATCATGGCCGCCGACTCAAAGTAAAACTCCATCATATACGACATGACCGCCTCGGAATCGCCATGCACCTGTGCATCTGTCATCGCAAACAGCGCATAAACGCTCCAGACGAACGAGGCCATCGAGCCAAGTGCCACGAGCGTATCCATGTTCGGCGCCCGATGGATCAGCCCCTTAAAGCCGCTGATAAAGAATTTCTGGTTGATGACCATGATGATCCCGGTCAGCAGAAGCTGAAGCAGTCCCATCGCCACATGGTTCCCCTCGAACCACGCGGGCAGCGGCCATCCCCACATCATATGTCCCATGGAAAAATACATCAGGACGAGCAAAAATCCGAGCGATGCCAGCAAACGCCGTTTGAGTACCGGTGTTTCGCGATCCGCCAGTGCGTCTTCCCCTGCCGACGACGACGCCGGTGCCGCAGCACCCTTTTGGGAGGCGCCATACCCGGCGGCCTCGACCGCAGAAATCACTTCCTGCGCCGTTGCGGTGCCCTCCACGCCCATGGAGTTCGTCAGCAGGCTGACCGAACAGGACGTAACGCCCGGAACCTGGGAAACTGCCTTCTCTACCCGCGCGCTGCACGCGGCACAGCTCATCCCGGTCACGGTATATTGCTCCATACAAAGACCTCCTTATTTCATCATTTTTTGCAGTGTTGCAACCAGATCGTCAATCACTTCGTCCTTCCCATCCCGAATATCCTGTGCAACACAGGTGCGGATGTGGTTGGACAGCAGCTCACGGTTAAACGCATTGATCGCCGCCGTCACCGCCGACGACTGCACGAGGATATCCGTACAATACGCATTTCGTTCCACCATGCCGCGAATACCGCGCACCTGTCCCTCAATCCGGTTTAACCGGTGAATCAAGCTTTTGTATTCTGCTTCCGACCGTTCCTTGGTCTTATTACAGCATTTGCATTCCGATTCCGCCATATACCTATCCTCCGATTGAAAATCTGCCCTCGTTTGTTTTGTCTGTTGACACGCTCATTATATACCCCCACGGGGTATTTGTCAAGCAAAAAGAAAACTCCAATAAGGCACAAAGCTGGCTCCGGAATCATTCGGAACCAGCTTCGTAAGAAATTGGAGAAATAGGGTGTTACCTTGTTTGGCGTATTTTATCTTTCCAGAACTGTCACAAGCAATCGTGGCAGCTTTGCGTATCGTATTCCCCGGCACATCCCGGGAAACACAGGTTTTGTCTTAATGTAATGAATTTAGCCGATGGTATCCATAGCAGAGCCAGGAATCATGCGTCCGTTCTCATCATACTTATAGAAGCCGATGCCGGTCTTCTGGCCGAGATGCTTTGCACGGACCATCTTCTTCAGCAGACGTGCCGGACGATACTTGGTATCCAGCGTCTCGTGGTACAGAACCTCCATGATGGCATAGCAGACATCCAGTCCGATCAGATCGCCCAGAGCGAGCGGGCCCATCGGGTGGTTCGCACCGAGCTTCATGGCGGTGTCAATGCCCTCAACGGTAGCCAGGCCTTCCTCGTAGATGCCGATAGCATCGTTAATCATCGGAATCAGCAGGCGGTTAACAACAAAGCCCGGACCCTCGATAACTCGTACCGGAACCTTGCCGATCTCCTCTGCAATGGTCTCAACCGCAGTAATCATATCCGGCGTGGTGGTCATGCCCGGAATAACCTCGACCAGCTTCATGACCGCTGCCGGGTTAAAGAAATGCATGCCGATAATCGGACGGCTCAGCGCTGCGCTGATCTCCGTGATCGACAGCGAAGAGGTATTGGAAGCAAACATAACGCTCTGCGGGCAGATTTCGTCCAGCTGCTTGAACAGACTGATCTTGCTTGCCATATCCTCAATGGCAGACTCGATCACAACATCGCAGTCCTTCGCGCCCTCAATGCTGGTAAATGTGATCTTGTTCATGATCTCATCGAAGCGCTCCTGCGTGATCTTGCCTCTTACAACCTGTCTCTTAAGAGGTCTCTCCAGCTTTGCCTTCTTTGCATCAAAGCCCTTACCGGAAACCACACATACGACAACTTCATACCCTTCCTTTGCCTGTGCGATTGCCTGCGCAATGCCAAGGCCCATGGTACCCGAACCAACTACTGCAATCTTCATAATGATAACCTCTTTCCTTTCTGCCTTTGACAAAATTCTTTGTGCCAAGCAGCCTCTCTCTCAAGCTGCTTTTTCATTACACTCAAACTGTTAATTTCTTAACAACTTTTTCTGAAATTGATTATAGCACAGCCGTTTTTGCTTTGCAAGTCCATTTTGAAATCGCCCGGATCGTATCGGTTTTCTCTCCGGATTTCCCTCCGCGAACTCCGCAAAAATACCGGAAATTGCGCAGCAAACAGACAAACTCTCCCCGTCGTTTTTGTGTGATTTTTTACAATCTCCCCGTTCTCATCCGCCATTTTGTTAATTAATTCACAATCTCGCGGGCAACCTGACGAATTTTCTTCTTCTCCTTTGCGCAAAACGTAAAACTTTCTTAAAGTTTGGTATATTTTGATGAACTTCCGACGACTTTGCGGTTCTCTGTCGTTCTTTTGAAAATTTCTTTACCTTTTTTCTCTTTTATGCTACAGTAGAAATGCTTCATCAAGAAAAGAGGATGTTTCTGTTTATGATTCTCACGACAGTTGTATGTATTCTGGCCGGCATCGGCGCCGGATTGGGAACCGGCTTTGCAGGCATTTCCGCCGCAACTGTGATCTCCCCCATGCTGATTACCCTGCTCGGCCTGCCCGCCTATCAGGCCATCGGAGTCGCGTTGGCATCGGATGTACTCGCCTCCGCCGCCTCGGCCTACACCTATGCCAAAAATAAAAACATCGACATCCGGAACGGGCTGGTGATGCTGGTATCCGTCCTGATTATGACCGCGGTCGGCAGCTTTATCGCCTCTTTCGTCCCCAATACGACGATGGGAAGCTTTTCCACCATCATGACGACCTTTCTCGGCATCAAATTCCTGCTGCGTCCGGTCATGACCACCAACGAAAAAAATGCCGGAAAGAGCCGGCGGCGCCGCGTCGTGGAATCCCTCATCTGCGGGATTTACATCGGTTTCATCTGCGGCTTTATCGGCGCCGGAGGCGGATTGATGATGCTGTTTGTCCTGACCTCCGTCCTGAGCTACGAGCTGAAAAATGCGGTCGGCACCAACGTCTTTGTCATGACCTTCACCGCGTTCACCGGCGCCGTCTCCCATATGATCATCGGCGGCATCCCGCCGCTGTACATCTTAACGGTGTGTATTATCAGCACGCTGGCAGCCGCTCAGTTTGGCGCTGTCCTGGCAAACCGGGTTGACAACGTACTGCTCAACCGTCTCACCGGCGTCATCCTGACCGTGATCGGCGTGAGCATGACAGCGATCCGCCTGTACTCCTATCTGATCTAACCCCCAAAACAAGCAAACACGGCATGAGTAATTTTCCTCATGCCGTGTTTTTTTCCTATTGGAGCCATATCAGTTAAAGCCCACGATCTTATGTGCCACACGGAACCCGGCAACACAGCTCTTCCTTCCCAGTCTTCCCGGGATTGAGGCCGCACCCGCCAGCGACGCATAGCGCAGACGTCTGCCATAGGCACCGGAATTTTTGATGTGCTTCCACATTTCCTCAATATCACGCTCGGCCTGCTTGGTGCCATTGATGCGCGCAAAGGCCGCCGCCATCGCCAGCATCATCGTCAGCTCATGGTGCAGATACCGCCCGAGCTTCGGGTTGTCCTTCTTAATTGCCATGACATCCGCCGAATCAAAAATGCGGGTGGCAACCAGGATCTGATGCTTGTAGTTTTTCTTCATGCTCTCATCCGATACCGACTGCCCCTCACGCCCGATCAAGTACTGATACAGGTTCTCATCGAGGTAGCACAGCGTCTTGGTCAGCCGGAGCGGGGCATAGACATACAGGTTATCTTCGAAAAACGTATGCTTCGGCAGCACAATGCCGCTGTTGCGCAGAATCTGTGTGCGGTAAATCGCGGAATGCAGGGTCAGATACTGATTGACATTAAAATGCCTGGTGTCCTCCCAGCCGATGACCCGTCCTTCCGGGAATGCATTGGCATAGGTGATGACCTGATTCGGACGGCCATCCTGATAGGTATACACATAATTGCAGATCATCAGATCGACACCGCCGATACGTTCCAGGCTTTCCAGCTTGTCCAGCACGCGCTGGAACGACGCCGTATCCACCCAGTCATCCGAATCAACCACCTTGAAATAGCGTCCGGTGGCATGGCGCAAGCCCTGGTTGATTCCCTCACCATGGCCGCCGTTTTCCTGATGCACGACACGCACCCGGTCCGGATACTGCGCCACATAGCGGTCGGCAATCTCTCCGGTGCGGTCCTTAGACCCATCGTTGATAATGATAATTTCCACGCGGTCGCCGCCCGTCAGCAGAGTTTCCAGGCAGCGATCCATATACGGCTCGGAATTATAACACGGAACCGTAACGGTCAATAGTTTTGTTGTCTTCACAATCTTTTCCTTTCCCTTGGGCAGAAGATTCCATATGCCCAAATTATCTAAACCAAATATCACTCAAATCGCGTCCCATCAGCGCTTCTACCCCGCGCTTCTGACGGCGATAATAAGACTCCAATAGAGCGCGCGTCTCCGGCTTCATCTTGGAAAAATCCGTCTCCTCCCCGATCCAGCGGCGCTGCAATTTGCCGTGCGCCCGGTCATAGGCGCGATACACAGCCGGAAGGCGGCGGGACAAATCCAAAAATTCATACAGCATGTAGTGCAGCCCGCCCTCGCTCACGCTGAGCTTGCTCGCCAGCGGCGATGCGGCACGCAGGACGCCCTCATTGCTGCGCAGATTGTACTCCACGTCGGGATCATCCTCCACGCCAAGAAATTCGTACAACTCCTGGCACACGCGCTTTTGATCGCGGATAAACTCCTCAAACAGGATGAATTTCATATTTTCCTTTGGGAAAAAGCGCAGATATTCATGAATGCTCTGGCAGTAATTTCCCTGCGAAAAGCAGAGGTATTTCAGCCGTTTTTCCATGATCTCCCCACGCTGCTTTTCATCGGCCAACACCGAACGCACATACCGGTCAAATCCCTCGGCATGTCCACGGCGCAGGTCGTCATCGGTCACTGCCCAGGGCAGAAAACCGAGCGCGCCAAAATATTTATAGGCGGAATAACAGCGGTCCACCGGATTGCGCATCATGAAAATCAGCTTGGTATCCCGCGGAAAATCCACACCGATTTTCTCGGCGCAGTGGGTAAAGGCCAGACCGGCATTGACCTCGCCGCGCAGACGGGTGTCCTCCGGTGGGACATGACCAAAATAGCGCTTTTCGTACCATTCCTTTCCACCGAGGGCACGCAGGCCCTTGACCCGATAGTACATCGGCTCCTTGACATCCCGCGTCAGGACAATGTCCTTGTGCTGCTTCAGGATGTCATACATCGTTGTTG
Organism: Eubacteriales bacterium; assembly: GCA_030539335.1. Classification (GTDB taxonomy): domain Bacteria; phylum Bacillota; class Clostridia; order Oscillospirales; family Butyricicoccaceae; genus Butyricicoccus_A. The sequence continues at coordinate 45,158 of JAUNSG010000013.1, forward strand.
TTCCGCATTTTTGAAATCCGATACATAAAAATGACGGTTGCATTTCCCCGCTCCTTTTCTCTCTTCGGTTCAGCCAAACCGGCTGAGCACATTGCAGCCAATCACGGCGGTGGCCGCTGTGGTCAAAATCAGCGTAATCAGCCGGCAATGCCTGCGATTTCGCAAAAATATCGTCAAAAATAGGATAAACAGGCTGAGCGCCAGCATCCTCCCGGCATCGATGTGATACATCGCACCGACATCCAGATTCTGCGACAGCATGGAAACGGCGACCGTCAGCAGCAGTCCTCCGATGATCGGCCGGATATACCGCTTAATGGCGCGGAAAATATCCAGATTTTCAAACTGCTCATAGACATGGTATACCAGCAGGAAGGTTAGCCCGGATGCTCCGACCCCACAGGCGAACCCCGCCAGCGCCATCGCAATTGCCGCCGCACTGCTCACATCCCGTCCTATGCAGAAGCCGACACCGGTCAGCACCTTGCACAGGATGGAACCGGGCATGGCGTTGGAGATCGTGACGACCTCTCCGTAAAACTCACTGCGGGTAATCATATCGCTTCCGACAAACAGTCCCTTTGCAATGACCAGATAGGCATCCCCGCCGCCAAACGACAACAGGACCGAGCCAAGCGCCTTGCCGATAAACACCAGCGCTCCCGGGCACAGCAGCAGCGCCGGAATGGACAGCACAACCACCATACAAATCCAGCAGAATGACTCCTTGAGCACCCTATGTAACGGAAACTGCCGCAGGCGGTTTTCCTCACCGCCAATGCTGGTCAGCAGTCCGTGTCCACCCAGCACCGTCATAACCAATTGCAGCAGGCGCCGGACAAGCAGGCTGGAAATAATCTTCGCCTTGCCGACACTCAGCAGATACAGTCCCGCAATCAGCACCGCAATCAAGGTATTCTTCCGCCGGAATTTCCCGCGGGTGAAAAAGATGATAAAAAAGGTGACTGCCAGAATATCCAAGGTCGAAATGGCAAAAATCGGGGTGTATTCAATCTGGAAAATCTCATTGATCTCCTTGCCGCTTGTCAGTAAAAATACGCTGCCAATCAACGCCAGCGAAATCCGGTACTCCCTCCGGCGTCCCGCCTTGGCCGCCAGCGTCTCCGCCGAATACGACACCAGCAGAAAGATAATCAGCACCGCAACGCCGACCGAGGCAAACCGGATCTGCTGCACCAGCGAATCCGCCGCGACGGAAAACAGCGCAAGCAGACACAGCGTCAGTACCGCGCCCGGCAGCGCCATCGCCACAGCGCCCGCCAGCATTCCGCGTTTTCCTGCGATCTTCCGTCCGACACCGGAGGCGAGCTCCACAGGAAGGGCTCCTGGTGTGATATTGGCGACGACAACGTCTTTGTCGAATTCCTCTTTTCCGAGCAGTTCGCCCGCTTCCACCGTTTCACGCTCGATGACCGGAACAAGTGCATTTCCCCCTCCAAAGCCGATCAGGCCGATTTTCATCATCGTCCCAACCAGTGTCCGAAGCTGTTTCATCGCATCGCTCCTTTGCACCACACAATCTCCCGCGCGATCATGGTCAGCCAAGCAGATCTTCCACTTTGCTCATCAGCTCATCCACGGTCTCCCCAATACCGCGTCCCTCTGTCTGAATCGTGATTTCCGGGTGCTCCGGCACCTCATAGGGACTGGAAATCCCTGTGAAGTTGCCGATCTTCCCTTCACGCGCCTGCTGATACAAGCCCTTGACGTCGCGCTTTTCGCATTCCTCCAGCGGTGTCGCCACGTAAATCTCAATAAAATCCTCCCCGATAATCGCACGCGCGTTGTCGCGGTCCCGGCGGAAGGGAGAGATGAACGAGGTCAGGACAATCAAACCGGCATCGTTCATCAGCTTCGCCACCTCGGCGATGCGGCGGATGTTCTCCGCACGGTCACGTTCGGCAAAGCCGAGGTTTTTGTTCAGCCCCATACGGATATTATCGCCGTCCAGCAGCATCGTATGCCTGCCCTGTGCAACCAGACGCTTTTCCAGCTCATTGGCCAGTGTGGACTTGCCGGAGCCGGACAGGCCGGTCAGCCAAAGCGTCCGCGGATGCTGTCCAAGCTGGTTTGCACGGATCTCCCGCGTGATGTCCATATCATGCCACACAACGCGATCCTTGTCGCTGATCGCGTGGCTCACGGTGCCGCAGGCCGACGTCATATTGGTCACACGGTCAATCAGGATCAATCCGCCCAGCGCACGGCTGTGGGTAAATTCATCCATGACGATCGCTTCGGCCGCTGAAATCGTACACACCGCGATTTCATTCTTTGTCAGGCTCGCCGCCGGAAGCTGCTCGCCGGTATTGACGTCAATCTTACAATTGATTTTCTGTACGGTAGCCGGAACCATCCGTGTACCGATTTTCAGGAAATACGCCTTTCCCTCCAGCAGTTCGCTGTCATCCATCCACAGGATCGTCGCCGTCAGCAGATTGCTGACCGGACGCAGGCTGTCCCGTACCAGAACACAGCCGCGCGAGACATCGATCTCCCGATCCAGCTCAATTGTGACCGGCTGTCCCTTTTCCGCCAACTCCGCCGCGCGGTCCATGATGCGGATCGATTTGACATGGGCGGTCTCCTGGCTCGGCAGTACGGTAATCTCATCTCCCGTACGCACCTCACCCGACTGAATCTGCCCCTGGAATCCGCGGAACAGATAGTCCGGACGGCAGACACGCTGCACCGGCATACAGAACGCTTGGTCATCCGCCGCACGATACGGCTCGAGCTGCTCCAGATAAGGCAGCAGCACATCCCCCTCATACCACGGGAGATTGTCCGAACGCACATTGATGTTGTCGCCGCGCTTAGCGGAAACCGGAAGGATGCATACGCTGTTGGTCGGGAATTCTCCGATCATCGACTGAATCTCCCGCCGAATGGATTCAAACGTATCCCGGTCATACCCCACAAGATCCATCTTATTCACGGTGAAGACGAAATCGCGGATGCCCATCAAGGAGCAGATCCGTGTATGGCGGCGCGTCTGTGGGAGCACGCCCTTGGTGGCATCCAACAGAATGACCGCCGCATCCGCAAATGAGGCGCCAACCGCCATATTGCGGGTGTATTCCTCATGCCCCGGTGTGTCCGCGACAATGAAGCTGCGGTTGTCCGTCGTAAAATAGCGATACGCCACATCAATGGTGATGCCCTGTTCGCGCTCCGCCAGCAGGCCATCCAACAGCAGGGAATAGTCCATATCACCGCCGGCACTGCCAACTTTGCTGTCCAACTGGAGCGACTGCTCCTGATCGGCAAACAGCAGCTTCGCATCATAGAGCATATGGCCAATCAGTGTGGATTTTCCATCGTCCACACTGCCGCATGTGATAAACTTCAACAGGCTCTTCATGATTAGAAATATCCCTCCCTCTTTCGGCGCTCCATACTTCCCGCCGCCTCATGGTCAATGACACGGCTGGTGCGCTCGGAATAGACCGCGCCGAGGGTTTCCTTGACAATCGCTTCCAAGGTGTCCGCGTTGGACTCACAGCCGCCGGTCAGCGGATAGCAGCCCAATGTGCGGAAACGAACCTTTCTCATCTCGGGCGTTTCCCCTGGATGCAGACGCATGCGGTCATCGTCCACCAAAATGAGATTGCCGTCGCGCTCAACCACCGGGCGCTCCTTGGCGAAATACAGCGGTACGATATCGATGTTCTCGCGGAGGATATACTGCCAGATATCGATTTCCGTCCAGTTGGAGAGCGGGAACACACGGATGCTCTCGCCCTTAAAAATCTTCGTGTTGTACAGATTCCACATCTCCGGGCGCTGGTTTTTCGGGTCCCACGCCTGCGCCGTATTGCGGAAGGAGAAAATGCGCTCCTTGGCACGCGACTTTTCCTCATCGCGCCGTCCGCCGCCAAACGCCGCGGTAAAGCCATACTTGTCCAGCGCCTGCTTGAGGGCCTGCGTCTTCATAATATCGGTATAGGCCGCACCGTGGTCAAACGGGTTGATTCCCTGCCGGACGCCGTCCTCGTTGGTGTAGACCAGCAGCTCCAGCCCCAGCTCCTTTGCTTTTCGGTCACGAAATTCGGTCATCTCGCGAAATTTCCATGTCGTATCAATATGCAGGAACGGAAAGGGCGGTTTCTCCGGATAAAATGCCTTCATCGCCAGATGCAGCATCACCGAGCTGTCCTTGCCGATGGAATACAGCATCACCGGACGTTCACACTCCGCCGCTACCTCTCGCATGATATAAATCGCTTCCGCCTCTAATTCATCTAAATGAGACAAATTACTCATAGTACACACACGCTCCTCATTCCGCACCGCACACCGTCGGACGGATCATCCTTATCCTCATGATAGATACGGAAGAATTATACCATCTTTTTCTCTCCATGTGTGAAAAAATCCGCAAAAAAATCCTTCTTTCTTTTAAATTTTCGCATAATTACCGATTTTTCTACCATTTCTTCATCATAGAAACATAAAAGTGCGGCCTCTCCGACAACCGGAAAGGCCGCTTTCTTCTGTTTTTCCGTTTCTTGCCTACGCTGTGCGAGCCTGCGTCATCGGTATCGTCGTTTCGCACATCATCTGCACCAAGGAGCCGACCAGCAGCGCGAGAATCGCGCAGATCTTCTCCACATCATCCGCAATGCCATGCTTCGCCTGCTGGGTATATGCCGTATGGCGTTTCCGAATTTCGCCAATCAGCTCCTCTGCGGTTGCCGGCAGAACCCTGTCGGCCCCTTCGGCAAAGCATGCCTCTGAGACATAGCCGCGGATGCACAATGCCGTCCGTTTCTCGTAGACGTAATGTGCAAACAAACCGTGCTCATAGATCGTGTCGTTATGCGGGAAACTGAAGAAATCCGTAATATAGTGGCAGATTTCTCCCAGCGCCTCGCTCAACCGGGCGCCGTTTGCCATCTGCATGCGGAACCCTCGCACAAAATCGCGGATTTTTTGCATGACCTCTTCAAACATGAGCGACGGATAATGCCGCTTGGTGAGGTATTCTCCCTTTAAGTCGGGCTTTAAATTTCCAAAATAAAATGCCTTCCGGTCGAATGTAACCCCTTCTGCCCGCTCCATATAGTCCAGCAGGCTGCTCGCCACAGTCGTATGGGAAAAGGAATCCATGGCACCACTCCTCTCTGAGACATCAGGTATTCTCGTCCAAATCGAAAGACCGAACGGCCCAAATGAATTGGGATTCCGCTTTCTTTTCGTACATCCAACCTTTGTTACTCTTAGTATACCATAGCCTTTGAAAAATCCATAGGGAATTTTCAAACATTTTTCTTAGAAAATTTCCGGAAAAATCTCCATATTTTTCTTATTTTTATCTTTACAGCGCACGGAACATCTCGTTCTTGTAATGCAGCTCCCCTTCCAGCGCCTTGCGCAGCATATGACACATCGCATCGCGGTCCTGGTTCAGCGTCCCGCGCAGCGAGAGGTAATTCGACGCATGGTTGGAGCGGAACACACTGCCCTCACTGTCGATATGCTCCAGCATCAGCAGCGTTTCCTGTGCCACCTGCGGCGGCGACAGAAGCTGGAATTTCCCCTCGCGCCACTCGCGCTCCAGCTGTGTATCGCCCTCAAACATCAGTGTCAGCAGGCCGATATAATCCGGATTCATACGGCTGAATGCATCTGCAGTCCCGATCGCATGTTCCTTCCACAGCTCCGTACCGCCGAGGCCGCTGATGGCCGTGACGGAGACTTTCATTCCGGCCGCCTTGACCTTCTGTCCGGCCAGGACGATCTCATCTACGGTCACACCCTTATTGATGTGCGTCAGGACATCATCACAGCCGGATTCCAGGCCGAGATAGATCATCTTCAGGCCGAGTGACCGCAGCAGCGCCAGATCCTCCGGCGATTTGGTCAGAATACTCATCGGCGAGCCATAGCTCGTCACGCGGGTACACTCCGGAATGACCTCGCGGATATGCTCCAGGATGGCGACCAGATCCTCGGTCTTGCGGATCAGCGCATCGCCGTCCGCCAGAAAGATGCGTTCGATGCGGCGGTATGCCTCACGGGCGATATCAAAATCCTCCAGCACCTGATCCAGTGGGCGCAGATGGAACCGCTTTTCCTTATACATATCACAGAACGTACATTTGTTGTGACTGCATCCCACGGTGGCCTGCACAATCAGGCTGTATGCCTCACTCGGCGGACGAAAAACACGTCCTTCGTATCTCATAATGAATCTCCTTTCAAAATAAGGGAAAACTCTTCCCACGACAAAAGAGCGAGTCGTGGCTCTAGCTGTCACATTCCCGCCCTTTTGATATCATTTCCTGTTGAAATTACTCCTCGGCAGACGCTTCGTCTTCTTCGGCCTCTTCTGCCGGGACTTCCTCTTCGGCTTCTTCTGCCGGAGCCTCTTCCACTTCTACTTCGGCCTCAACCGCCTCTTCGATTGCAACCTGCTCCTCTTCCGGTTCACATTCCGTTCCGCTCGCTGCGCATTCCTCTGCACATTCGCAGGACTCACAGGCGTTTTCGTTCTCGGCATTCATATCTTCCAGCTCATCCATAGCCTTCAGTTCAGCCTCATGATAAACCTGCTCGCTCTTGGAACGCTTATAAACCGCAACGCCAGCAGCAACAGCACCAGCTACAACACCTGCAGCAGCAACACCGACACCCAACTTCTTTTTGTTATCCATAACGTCATGTCTCTCCTTTATGCCGCAACCGCAGCAAAATTTCGTCTTACCGCAAGGAAACCCCTCCGATTCTGGAAATATCGTATCATAAATGGCCTCCAACTGTCAATGTTTTCGTGAAATATTTCCAGTTTCTTAACAATTATCCGCTTATTTTTGCCGAAATCTCCAATCTTAATTTTAGGTGTTGACCCCACAGAATAACGTGCTACAATAAATCAGGTTAAAAATATTTTACTTCATGGCTATAAGGAGTCCTCCCTATGAAATCTCTCGTCTGGCATAGACGATTTCGCTTTGGTATGCGCACGGCAAAAACCGCACTCTCCGTCATGATCGCTCTGGCAGTCGCCTATGCTGCCGGAAGCGCTTATCCGGGTTTCATGTCCATCGGTGCGCTCGGCTCCATGGAACGTTCCATCGTCGATTCCATCCGCAGCGCCCGCAACCTAATCATTGGCAACCTGTTTGGCGCTCTGCTCGCCACCGTGGTCGTCCTGCTGTTTAACAACAACCTGCTGCCGGTTTCTCTGCTGCCAATCATCACCGCAGTCGGCATCATCCTCATGCTGATCCTCTGCAATCAGTTTCAAATTCAAAGCGCGGCAAACCTTTCCTGCGTTGTATTTGTCTGCCTGATGGTCGATATCACGAGCGGTGCGTCACTGACCTATGGCTTTGTCCGCTTCTTCGATACCGTAATCGGCGTCCTGATTGCACTTGTGGTCAATATCGTCATCCGTCCGTACAACCATAAGCCGCGCATCTATTCGATGCTCCATGCCACAGAGGAATCCATGCTGCCGCTTTTGGGCGAACGGGTCCTGCGCTGCCGCATCCCGGATATGGCCGCACTCAACAAGACAATGGATCACCTGCACCGCGAGATCGGTACGATTTCCGACGAAAAGTTCAACTCTACGCTGACCCAGAAGGACATCGCTCACATTCAGGGCTGTGAACAGCTTCTGACCAAGATGCAGGAATCCCTGATCTGCATTTGCAGCCTGGATGCCCGTCCAATGCCAAACGACGCCAACCTCGAGCGGTTGTATGGTCTGGGCCTGAAGCGCACCGAGCAGGACAATTTCCTCGACGGCAAGTGCACCTTCGAGGACCGCACCGTACTCAATTACTACCTCAAGCAGTTCCTCGACGCTCACGACTATCTGTGCGAGCTGCTGGAATTATAATCGTCAAAATTGTAAACGAGCTGACTGTATCGTCAGCTCGTTTTTTTTTGCGTCCTATTCTACCAGTTCCACAGCAATCAGATAGTCAAACTGTGCCGGATCGGTCTCCTGAATCCCAACATAGGTGATTTTCACAAGATCTCCCGTTTTGGCTCCCTCCGGCAGAGAACCACCGTTGACGACATATTGCTCCGATTCAATCGCTTCCCCGCTTTCCTCAACCGCACAGACCAAAGCCGAAGTCTCATCCAGCTCCACAATCTGTGCTATCATTTTACTGTGGCTATATTTTTTCACCTGGGAAACAATGAGCACAATTGCAACGATCGCATAAATGGTATATAAAATCTTTCGTTTGGTTGTAAATGCTCTCATGGATATTCTCCCTTGTTTTTTCTTAGTATAGCACAAAATACGCAGGGCTGTCCACAGGGTTTACTTTCCCATCTTATGATGGTATACTCGACGGTAATGATACCGAATGCAAATGTCGAAAGGAGTCTTGATTATGACAGCATTGTTCCGCACCGATTCCGAATACCTGCGCTGTACCGGGCAATACACCATCGCGGACGGCATCAAAGCCGTCGCATTGTTCCTGTTCTGCTTTGTTTCCGTTTATGTTCTCGGACTCTTATGCCTGACCAATCTCAGCGTTGCCTTTTTGAATGCGGCCAACTATATCAGCTATGTCATTCAGCTCCTCGTCTGTCTGCTGCTCCTGTGGATATCCCGTCAGGGAGCATCTTCCGTCGGCCTGACCGGAACGAACCTCGGAAAAAGCATGGGGTTCGGCCTGATCGGTACCGTTGTGTTTGCACTCTGTGTCCTCGGACTGCATGTGGCATTCGGAGAAGCACAGTTTGGATTGCAGCGCATCCCGCTCACCATCATACTGTCGTTTCTCTTCTTCGCCATTCAGGAGGAGATCATTTACCGCGGCTATATTCAGCCGCGAATGATGGCTCTGATTTCCAATCCGGCTGTCTCCACGATACTTACTGCCGTTCTTTTCCTTCTGGCACACTACCCGGTCAAGTGGGCAGCAATCGGTTCCTTTTCCCTGACGATCCTCCCGCCCTTCTATGTCATCTGCCTCCTGTTGCTGCATTTCTTCTGCGACTGGGTGTATCGCACGACCAACTGCCTGTATGGTGCCATACTGCTGCATTTTCTGTACAATATTTTCTCCGCCATGCTGCTTGCATCTTAACTCCAGCCACGGCAAAGGCCGCATCACGAAACGTGATGCGGCCTGTTTTTCTGTCTTATTCGGAATGAAATCAGTCGATCAGCGACTTGCCGTCCATCTCTGCCGGCTGCTCCAGACCGAGTACCTGCAGCATCGTCGGTGCGATGTCTGCCAGACGGCCTTCATGCAGCGTGCACGGATAGCCAACCAGGCAGAACGGAACCGGATTGCAGGAATGTGCGGTGAACGGGGAAACCTCGTCCTCCTCCAGCATCTGATCGGCATTGCCGTGGTCTGCGGTAATCATCGCGACGCCACCCATCTCCTGGATGGCAGCGACTGTCTTGCCAACACAGCTGTCAACTGCCTCTACGGCTGCAACAGCTGCATCAAACACACCGGTGTGACCGACCATGTCGCAGTTTGCATAGTTGAGGATGATGACATCGAACTTGCCGCTCTTGATCTCCTCGACAACCTTGTCGCATACCTCATAGGCGCTCATCTCCGGCTGCAGGTCGTAGGTGGCAACCTTCGGGGATGCGATCAGATCGCGCTCCTCGTTCTTGTACGGAGCCTCGACGCCGCCGTTGAAGAAGAACGTGACATGCGCATACTTCTCGGTCTCCGCAATGCGCAGCTGGGTCAGGCCGTTCTCAGCGATATACTCGCCAAAGGTGTTGACCAGCGACTGCGGCTTAAACGCAATATTGACATTCGGCATGGTCGCATCGTACTGCGTCATGCAGACATAATTGACCGGGAAAAAGCCCTTCTTGCGCTCGAATCCAGAAAACTCCGGATCAACCAGCGTACGGGTGATTTCACGCGCACGGTCCGGACGGAAATTGGCGAAGATGATCGAATCGTTTGCATCGATCGTCGCATCCTTGGTGATGACAACCGGAACGACAAACTCATCGGTGACACCGGCGTCATAGGATTCCTGCATCGCAGCAACCGGATCCGAATTGTACGGGCCTTCGCCGTAAACCATCGCGGCATACGCCTTCTCCACACGCTCAAAGCGGTTGTCGCGGTCCATCGCGTAATATCTGCCCTCGATGGTCGCAATCTTGCCCACGCCGGTCTCTTCCAGCTTGGCCTTCAGCTCCTTGATATATTCCAGACCGGAGGTCGGCGGGACATCACGGCCGTCCATGAAGCAGTGAACAAAGACCTTCTCCAGATTGTTCTTCTTCGCCAGATCGATCAGGCCGAAGATATGCTCCATATGGGAGTGTACGCCGCCCGGGCTCATCAGACCATAGATGTGCAGCTTGCTGTCATGCTTCTTACAGTTCTCAATTGCGCCCAGGAACGCCTCGTTCTCAAAGAAATCGCCGTCCTTGATCGCCTTGGAAATGCGGGTCAGCTCCTGATAAACGACACGGCCTGCGCCGATGTTGGTATGACCGACCTCACTGTTGCCCATCTGGCCGTCCGGCAGACCGACATCCAGGCCGGAAGCGCCCAGCTTTGTGGTCGGATTTTCCGCAAAAATGCGGTCAAGATTTGGACTTTTTGCGGTATGGATAGCATTGCCCATATCGCTGTCACGCAGACCAAAACCGTCCATAATGATCAAAATTAATGGTTTTTTCATTCTTTTAACCTCGCTTTTTGGAAAAGGGCGAGCTGATATTCAGCTCGCCCTCGTGGTATATCATTCGATTACTGGTTTGCAGCCTCGATGATCGCATGGAAATCGTTCGGCTTCAGGGAAGCGCCACCGATCAGGCCGCCGTCAACGTCCGGCTTGGACAGAAGCTCAGCAGCGTTCTTTGCGTTCATAGAACCGCCATACTGGATGGTGATAGCACGAGCGGCACGAGCGCCGTACAGGCCACGGAGGCACTCACGGATGGTAGCACAAACTTCATTTGCCTGGTCTGCCGTAGCGGTCTTGCCGGTGCCAATTGCCCAGATCGGCTCATAAGCGATGACAACCTTCTTGACATCCTCAACCGGAACGTCCTTCAGCGCAATCTTAACCTGCTTGCGGACAACCTCAGACCAAACGTCCTGCTCGCGCTCGTCCAGAGACTCACCAACGCAAACGATCGGACGGAAGCCGCTCTCCAGAGCAACCTTTACCTTCTTGTTAACGGTCTCGTCGGTCTCGCCGAAGTACTGACGGCGCTCAGAATGGCCGATGACAACGTACTTGATGCCGCACTCCTTGAGCATATCCGCGGAAACTTCGCCGGTGTATGCGCCCTTCGGCTCGAAATGCATGTTCTCTGCGCCAATGGCAATCTTGGAGCCCTTGGCAGCCTTAACTGCGGTGGTGATGTCAACGAACGGTACACACAGTACCATCTCACACCACTTAACCTCCTTAACCAGCGGCTTGAGCTCTTCGATCATAGCCTTGGTCTGGCTCGGGGTCATGTTCATTTTCCAGTTACCTGCGATAATTGTCTTACGATATCTGCGATTCATAGTTGGTTTTCCCCTTCCTCTAGTGGAATAATCCTAGATGAAAATTTTCATTTATGTCAGCGCCCATGCGGGCGAGCTGATCTTACTTGTCCTGCAGGCAGGCGATGCCCGGCAGTACCTTGCCCTCCATAAACTCCAGGGAAGCGCCGCCGCCCGTAGAGATGTGGGTCATCTTGTCTGCGTAGCCCAGCTGCTGAACCGCTGCTGCGGAGTCACCGCCGCCGATGATCGTGATCGCATCGGTCTTGCTCAGCGCTTCGGCAACCGCCTTGGTGCCTACGGCAAACTTCTCAAATTCAAATACGCCCATCGGTCCGTTCCAGATAACTGTACCTGCGTCTGCAACGGCATTGCAGTACAGCTCGACGGTCTTCGGGCCGATGTCAAGGCCTTCCCAGCCATCCGGAATCTGTCCGGCATCGACGACCTGGGAATTGGCATCCGGTGCAAACTTGTCCGCAACGACGGTATCAACCGGCAACAGGAGCTTGACACCCTTGTCCTTTGCCTTCTGGAGCATCTCGAGAGAGTACTCCTTCCAGTCTTCCTCCAACAGGGAATTGCCTACCTTGCCGCCCTGCGCAGCAGAGAAGGTATATGCCATGCCGCCGCCGATGATAATGGTATCGGCGATTTCCAGCAGGTTGTTGATGACACCGATCTTGGACGAAACCTTGGAGCCGCCCAGAATGGCAACCAGCGGACGCTTCGGAGCCGCCAGTGCACCGCCAATGACGTCCAGCTCCTTCTGGATCAGGAAGCCGGAAACTGCCGGCAGATAGGCTGCAACGCCTGCCGTGGATGCATGTGCACGGTGAACGGTGCCGAATGCATCGGAGACATAAACGCCATCTGCACCCGCCAGATCGGCCAAAGCCTTGGCAAAGTCCGGATTGTTCTTGGTCTCGCCTTTATCATAGCGCAGGTTCTCCAGCAGGAGGATCTGACCCGGCTGCAATGCTGCTGCCTTCGCCTGTGCGTCCTCACCAACAATATCCTTCGCCAGAATGACTTCCTTGCCCAGAAGCTCGCTCAGACGGGCTGCCACCGGAGTCATCGACAGTTCCGGCTTCCATTCGCCCTTCGGCTTGCCCATATGAGAGCATGCGATGACGGCTGCATTCTGCTCCAACAGGTACTGGATCGTCGGCAGCGCTGCACGGATACGCTTATCATCGGTGATTACACCGCTTCCATCCTTTGCCATCGGCACATTGAAATCACAACGAAGGAGAACTTTTTTGCCACGAACCTCGATATCAGTGACACTCTTCTTATTATAATCCATTCGAAACACTCCTTTATCATTCGGCTACGATTGCTCTCTCTGGAAATCCAGGATAAACTTGTATTTCCACTGAAAAATTATACCGTTTTATAACGGTATTTTCAAGGCTGTTTTCAAAAAAAATGCCCATTTTCGCAATTTTTTATACAAAACCCTGCTTTTACACGTCCGATCTCCGATAAAATCCGATCGCAATGGATAGCGGACCGGTGTTCGTCGTGACCGCCATGCCCAGCGGACGGCGCATCACTTTGCCAAATCCGGCATCCAGCAGACGCTTTTCTGCGTCGGCAAGACGTTCCTCATCGATCTTCGCATGAAACAACAACGCAGTCTGCTCCTGCGGGTTATCCGCCTCCTTGGCAGCCAGTTCCACCAGCTTCGGAACCAGATTCTTGTCGCCGCGCACCTTCATCACCACATCGACGCTTGCATTGTCGACCAGCAAAACCGGTTTCATGCCCAATGCGTCGCCGACAAAAGCCGCGCCGCCGGAAATGCGTCCGCTCTTGCGCAGATGCTTCAAATTGTATACGCCGAGATATGCACGGATGCGGCTCAGCCGGTCCTTGATGTCTGCCACAATCTCCTCAAACGACGCGCCCTGCTCGCGCAGCTTCGCGGCCTCGATGATGATTGATCCATAGAGATAGGCATACTTCTCCGAGTCGATCAGCTCGATCTTCATATCCGTCCCATTTTCCTCATAGAACATGTCACGGACGATGCACGAGGTCTGATAGGTACCCGATCCCTTGCCGTTGATCAGCAGGCCGATGCAATGCGTACAGCCGGCCTCTCTGGCCTTCTGATACTGCTCCTGGAAGGATTCCATCGCCACCTGCGTGGTGGTCGGCAGCTCTTTCTTTTCCTCTAAAATATCCCAGTATTCCTCCGGTGTAATGTCATAAAACTCGCGGTAGGTCTTATCCCCTACATTGACGCGCAGCGGCACAATGCCGATGTTCCAGCGTTCCGCCTCTTCGTGTGTGATGTCACAGGTGGAATCGGAAAAAATCCAGATTTTCTCACTCATAACGTTCTTTCCCCTCCGGTTATTCTGTCGGGAATGCTCCCGCAATCTGCAAATGCTCAAAATCGTTCTGCCGCAGCGCTTCATATACCACCACGGCAACCGAGTTGGAGAGATTCAGGCTGCGTGCATTTTCCCGCATCGGGATGCGGATGCAGCGCTCCGGATGCTCGATCAGCATGGATTCCGGAAGCCCCTTCGTCTCCTTGCCAAACATCAGATAGGCATCGGATGGAAATGTGACGTCCGAGTAGCGGTGCTGCGCCTTTGTCGTCGCGTAATAAAAGCTGCCTTCCGGGTTTTTCTCCCAAAATTCCGCCAGCGAATCGTAATACCGGATGTCCAGCAGATGCCAATAATCCAGACCGGCACGCTTGAGGTGCTTATCCGAAATCGCAAAGCCCAGCGGGCCGACCAGATGCAGTACGGCTCCGGTACAGGCACAGGTTCGGGCGATGTTGCCGGTGTTCTGCGGAATCTCCGGCTCGACCAAAACAATATTGAGCATACTATCCTCTTTTCTTCTTCCATATCAATCTATGATAATCATATGCTATTTCGGCCGTTATTTCAAGAACTTTCCCGTTTTCTTTTGCAAAAAATGTCGATTTTTAGCATAAAAAAGACACAGCAGGAGGATTTTCCCACTGTGTCTTCCACTTACGAAACGGATTTGGACAAAATTACATCCCCGCAAAGTATCCCCGGATTTCCGCGATATCCTGCGCGATGCTTTGCCGGAGCTGCTCCGGGTCGGAGAATTTCCGCTCGGGCCGCACAAAATGATACAGCTCCACGCGGATGAACTTCCCATACAGGTCCCCGTCGTAGTCGAGAATGTGCGGCTCCACGGTCGGGGCGCCGCCATCGCGGAATGTCGGGCGCAGGCCGATGTTCGTCGCCGCCAAATGGGCCTCGCCATCCACGATGACGCGGGAGGCGTACACCCCGAACGGCGGCGCCTGCATCTCCTCCGGCAGCGCCAGGTTCACGGTCGGAATACCGATCGTGCGGCCTACCCGCCGGCCATGCTGGACAACGCCGGCAATCGTGTACGGATGGCCCAAAAACTGTCTGGCACGTTCCATCTTTCCCGCTGCAATCTGCTGACGGATGTAGGTGGAGCTGACCACCACATCGTCAATGCGGACGCTGGGAATAATATCGCAGCCAATGCCGATCTTCTCGCATTCCTGGCGCAGACCCTCCGGACGTCCGAGGCCGCGATAGCCAAAGCTGTTGTTTTCGCCCGTGATAATCCAGCAGGCATGGAACTTCTCCACAAGCATCGTATGGATAAAATCCCGCCAGTCCATATTGCGCAGATGGTCATCAAAGCGCGCAAAAATAACTTCATCCACACCGCCAAGCGCACGGATTTCCGCCCCACGGTCGGCGTTGGACGTGATGAGCGGCACCGGATTTCCGGTAATCACCGTGTCCGGATGCACATCAAACGTAAAGACGGAGGAAATCGCACCGTTTTCCTTCGCGCGACGGACGGCCATATCCATCAGCGCCCGGTGGCCGCAATGGACACCGTCAAAAAAGCCCAACGCAATGGCACGCTTTGCGTCTTTCTCTATCATGTCTGTTCTTCCCTTCCGGTAATACGCACCTGCTTCAGTCAAAGCAGATCCGTCCTGAAATGCTGTCGCCGTTTTTCTTGTCGCGTCGGCGAGCCGCCTTCGGGAAACACGGCGGAGCCGCCCTTTCCCCTGATTCCATTACCGGAATCGCTTTTGCTGAAACAGGGCCAGACCGCCGCGCTGCAGCTTGTCCACCCGTCCCAGCATATAAAAAAGATTGTCGTAATACACACGGCAAAGCTGTCCGCGCGTGTCCGGCATTCCTGCCGCATGTTCCGGTGCAATGTAGGCACCGTTGCACATGCGCTGGTAACCGGTTTTGTCGAGCTGTACCGCCGGATACTGCAAAAACAGGCTGTCCGTCTGCAAAAACAGCTCGTCCACCGTTCCATCCTCTGCGGCCTGTGCAATCTGTTCCAGCGTATGCGCCTGCTCCAGCGTGTATCGTCCGGAGGAGGTGCGCACCAGGCTGGTCATCGTCGCATAGGTTCCCAGCGCCTCGCCGAGATCGTTGCAGATCGTGCGGACATAGGTGCCCTTGGAACACACCACACGCAGGGTGCCGCACTGTGTCTGCTCGTCAAACGAGAGCAGCTCACACTCGTGCAGCACGATCTTCCGCCGCTTGCGCTCCACCGTGATGCCCTTGCGCGCCAGGTCGTACAGCCGCTTCCCGTCCACCTGGATGGCGGAATACATCGGCGGAAGCTGCATCTGTTCGCCCTGCATCGCCGCCACCGCCGCACGGACGGACGCAGTATCCGCCCGCTTGTCCGCACGTGCGGTCACCGTTCCGGTGGAATCCTGTGTGTCGGTCGCATAGCCGAGCGCAAAGCCGGCGGTATAGCCCTTGCTCTGCGCCGCCGCCAGATCGGCCGCCTTGGTCGCCCCGCCGACAAACACCGGCAAAACGCCGGTCGCCATCGGGTCCAGCGTGCCGCCGTGCCCGATGCGCCGTTCCTTCAGAATGCCGCGCAGCTTTGCCACCACATCAAAGGAGGTAAAATCCTCCGGTTTGTTGACAATCAACACACCATTATAACTGGCTTCCGTTCGCTTCACCGCGATACACCCTTTCTGTCGCCTCCAGCGCCCGGCGAATCGCCTCATCCGATGGGCAATCCATCGTGGCACCCGCCGCGCGCAGATGTCCGCCGCCGCCCAGCTGGCTGCAAATCGCCGCCGCATCGACTTCCTTTGTCGTGCGCGCCGAAAGCTTGGTGGAACCATCCTTCAGCTCGGTCAGGGTCAGACCAACCTCGACGCCTTCAATCTGACGCGGGATGCCCGCAATGGCATCCAGATCGTCCCAATCTGCGCCGGTGCTCTCTCTGGCCTCGCGGGTAATCAGAGCGACGGCAATCTTTCCGTCCTTGTAAAACGTCATGTCGCGGAACAGCATCCGCTCAATCTCATAGCGCGCACGCGATTTGGTCTCAAACAGCGCACGGTTGATCTCACCGCCGTCCAGGCCGGTATCCAGGCACTTCGCCGCGACCCGATGGGTGTTGGCCGTCGTGTTGGAAAATTTAAAGCAGCCGGTATCGGTCGAGGCGCCGACGTAAATGCCGCGCGCCATCTCGATGGTCAGCTCCAGGCCGAGCGCCTCGATGATCTCACAGACGATCTCGGCACAGGCGGCATAGCCGCCAATGACCAGATTTTCCTTACCAAAGCCGGAATTCGAGCCGTGATGGTCAATGACCATATCCACCCGCTTTGCATAGTCCCCCGCCGCCGGGAAAATCATGTCCTCAGCAGCACAGTCCACCGAAATCACATACGACGGCTGCCAGCCCTCCGGTGGGAAATATGGTTCGATCAGAGCGGCATACCGCCGTGTGATCTCCGGATTTGCGGCGACATAGGCCGTTTTTCCCATCGCCCGCAGGGCAAGGCACAGGGCACCGGCACAGCCGGCTGTGTCGCCATCCGGGCGGCGGTGCGTCAGGATGAGCGCACCGTCAATCGTTCGTAAAACGTCTGCTATCCGGGTTACACTGCCAATCACAGCTTTCCCTCCCGTTCCAGATCGTTCAGCATCTGGTTGATGTGCGCGCCGTGGATGATCGAATCATCTGCCACAAAGATGATCTCCGGTGCATAGCGCAGCCGGATTCTTGCGGCAACCTCGCGGCGCAGATAGCCGGAGGCCGACTTGAGTCCGCGCATCGCGTCATTCTTCTGCTGCTCCGAGCCAAAGACGCTGATAAACGCCTTGGCATAGCGCAGATCGCCGGTTACCTCACAGCGTGTGACAGAGATCATAAGCTCCCGCACGCGCGGATCCTTCAATGTCCGGATGCATTCCGCCAGCGCTTTCTGGAATTCCTCACTGATGCGTTCGATTCTCTGAGACATAGTGGTTCTCCTTTTTTTCCTTCCCACAGTGGAAACCAAGGCGGGTGCTGTGTCACAACCCCCGCCCTGATCCGCTTACGGCTTAACTTCTTCCATAATAAACGACTCGATGATGTCGCCTTCCTTGATGTCATTGTAGTTTTCAATGCCCATGCCGCACTCGTAGTTGGAGGCAACCTCCTTGACATCGTCCTTGAAACGCTTGAGGGAGTTCAAATGGCCCTCATGGATGACGATGCCGTCACGGACGATACGGACCTCACAGGCACGGACGATCTTGCCATCCTGCACGTATGCACCGGCAATCGTGCCGACACCGGATACGCGGAAGGTCTGACGGATCTCGGCGTGGCCCAGTACCACTTCCTTGAACTTCGGCGCCAGCATACCCTTCATCGCCTGCTCCAGCTCTTCGATGCAGTCATAGATGACACGATACAGGCGGATTTCGACCTCCTGCCGCTGGGCGGAATCCGCAGCGGCACGCTCCGGACGGACGTTAAAGCCGACGATGATGGCGTTGGACGCCGCCGCCAGCATGACATCCGATTCGTTGACCGCACCAACTGCGCCATGGATGACGTTGATGCGCACTTCATCGTTGGACAGCTTGACAAGGGACGAGCGGACCGCCTCAACCGAGCCCTGAACATCCGCCTTGATGATGATGTTCAGATCCTTGATGCTCTCCTGCTGGATGGTATCGAACAGATTCTCCAGCGTCACCTTGTGCATTGCCTTGTTGCGCTCTTCCTTCTCCTTCTCCTTGCGCTGCTCAACCAGCTCACGTGCCATGCGCTCGTTGTCAACCGCATAGAAGACATCGCCCGCATCCGGGACATCGCCCAGACCGATGATCTCAACCGGAACGGACGGGCCTGCATTTTGCAGACGGCTGCCGCGCTCGTCGGTCATGACACGGACATGGCCGACAGCCTTGCCGGCGATGACGACGTCACCCGCATGCAGCGTACCATTCTGAACCAGAACGGTGGCAACCGGGCCGCGGCCGCGATCCAGCTTGGCCTCGATGACGGTACCCGTCGCCTGATGGTTCGGGTTGGCGCGAAGTTCCTGCATCTCGGCGGTCAGCAGGACCATTTCAAGCAGGTTGCTGATGCCCTCGCCCTTCTTCGCGGAGATCTTGCAGACGATCGTGTCGCCGCCCCATTCCTCCGGAACGAGTTCGTATTCGGTCAGCTGCTGCAGGACGCGGTCCGGATCGGCATTTTCCTTGTCGATCTTATTGACCGCAACGATAATCGGGATGTTGGCTGCCTTCGCGTGATTGATCGCCTCGATGGTCTGCGGCATAATGCCGTCGTCCGCGGCAACTACCAGGATGGCAATGTCGGTAACCTTGGCGCCGCGGGCACGCATGGACGTAAAGGCCGCATGGCCCGGCGTATCCAGGAAGGTGACCGACTGGCCGTTTACCTTGACGCGGTATGCGCCGATGTGCTGCGTGATGCCGCCGGCCTCGCCGGAAGCGACATCGGTCTTGCGGATGCAGTCCAGCAGCGAGGTCTTGCCGTGGTCGACGTGACCCATGACAACGATGACCGGGCTTCTCGGCTCCAGGTTTTCTTCCTTGTCCTCGCTCTCGTCAAACAGCTTCTCCTCGATGGAGACAAAGACCTCCTTCTCGACCTTTGCGCCCATCTCCTCGGCAACCAGCGCCGCAGTGTCAAAGTCAATCGTCTGGGAAATATTCGCCATGACGCCGAGCTTGAGCAGCTCCTTGATGACATCGGCAGCGGTGCGCTTCAGGCGGGATGCCAGCTCGCCGACATTGATCTCATCCGGGATCATGACCTTGAGCTGAACCTTCTTGATCTGCTGGCGCTGACGCTGCAGTCTCTTGAACTTCTCCTGCTCCTCCTGACGGCGCTTGTTGGAGAACGGACGGCGGCTGTCGGCCTTGCTCTTGATCTTCTGCTTGCCCTGCTTCATGCGATCCGCCTTCTGCGGAACCAGGGCGTCAATGCGCTCATCGTAACGGGCCAGATTGACGTTGCCGCCGCCGCGCGTATCGACACGATGGATCTGCTTGGACTTGCTCTGCTGCTGGTCCTTGCTCTCGTCGGTGGTCACCGTCGAGGTCGGCTGCTCTGCCTTGCCCTGCGGGCGAAGGATCTGGCGCGGCTCGTGCGGCTTTGCCGGCTGGCGCTTCTTCTTCGGGTTCTGTGTGCGCGGCTTTTCCTCGGCCTTTTCTACCGGCTTGACCGGCGCCTTTTCTGCCTTCTTCGGCTCTGCCTTCGGCGCATTCTTTGGCTTTGCCTCGCTCTTGGCCGCCTTCTTCGGGGCTTCCTTGCGGACTACCTGCGTCGTCGGCGCCTTGCGCTCCGCCGCCTGC
The DNA here is from genome assembly GCA_030539335.1 of Eubacteriales bacterium. Taxonomy (GTDB): domain Bacteria; phylum Bacillota; class Clostridia; order Oscillospirales; family Butyricicoccaceae; genus Butyricicoccus_A. The sequence goes on from JAUNSG010000013.1 coordinate 65,295, forward strand.
TTGGTCAGAACCTCTTCCATGTTCTCGACCGGGTACTTCTTGGTAATATAATCAAAAACAATATTTAACTCCAGCGGTTCCAGAACCTGCATGTGATTTTTGGGAGTCTTGGAGTATTCGGTCAGTACGTCGGTGATCTCCTTCGTACTCTTGCCAAAATCCTTGGCGACTTCATGTACACGGTATTTGTTCTCAATACTCATGCGCGTTCACCTCCACGTTTCTTACAAGTTGATTGGTTGGCTTTGCGGGAGCTTCCGTCCCCCGCGGGTCCCTTTCGCGTTTTCTTCTTTCCACGACGCGATGCGATGCGGGTATTCTTCTCTTGGATCTGCTGTGCGACCGGCGCAAGCTCCGGGTTCTCCCGTGCCGCCTTCTGCACAATTGTGGCGGCAAAGCCGATCTCCTGAATGCAGCAGACCGCACAGGCGGCCCGGCCAAGTGCCGCGCCAATGTCCTCCGAACCGGCACCGAGCCGGACGATCGGAATGGACTTCCCCTCTGCCGCATGACGGATGCGCCGCGCTGTTGTCTCTCCCGCATCGGCGGAGAGCAGGATCAGCCGGACGTCACCGGATGCAGCAACACGATCGGATACCGCCTCAATCCCGGCGGTCAGTTTCCCCGCACGCAGGCACAGCCCCAGCGTACTCAAATAGTCATTCATCCGCCGGATGCGCCTCCATTTCCCTGCACAGGGCGTCGTATACGTCGTCCGGAACGGGGCAGCGGAAAGCACGCTCCAGCGCACGGGATTTTTTTGCTTTGGCCAGACAATCCGTCTTAGGACAGACATATGCGCCGCGTCCCGGATTCTTTCCGCGAAAATCCAGTGCAATCTCACCCTCCGGTGAGCGCACAACACGAATCAGCTCCCGTTTGGGCCGCATCTCCCGGCATCCCACGCACTGGCGCATTGGAATCTTCTTTTTCTGCACCCGAATGCCTCCTTAGTCCGCGATCAGATCGTCGTCATCCTGCGCCAGCTTCGCCTGGCTCTCCGGACCGATGTCAATCTTGCAGCCGGTCAGCTTGGCTGCCAGACGTGCGTTCTGGCCCTCCTTGCCGATCGCCAGGGACAGCTGGTCGTCCGGTACGATGACACGGCAGCTCTTTCCATCCGGCAGCATGATGGCATTGACCACATCCGCCGGCGACAGCGCCTCGGAGACAAACGTCGCCATATCCTCGGAATATTTGATAATATCGATTTTCTCGCCGGACAGCTCGCCCACAATGGCGCCGACACGGCTGCCGCGCGGGCCGACACAGGCGCCGATCGGATCGACATTTTCATCGTTGCTGACAACGGCAATCTTGGTGCGGCTGCCTGCCTCGCGGGCAATCGACTTGACCTCAACAATGCCGTCGTGAATCTCCGGAACTTCCAGCTCAAACAGACGCTTGACCAGACCCGGATGGGTGCGGGAAATCATGACCTGCGGGCCGCGGCTTCCCTTGCGCACTTCGACCACATAGACCTTGATGCGCTGTCCCTCACGCAGGTCCTCACTGGCAACCTGCTCGCTTGTGGACAGGACCGCTTCGGTCTTCTCGCCGTCGCTGACCATATCCAGAATGATATTGCCGTTGCGCGGGTCGATCCGGTTGACCACTGCCGACAGGATCTCATGCTCCTTCGAGCTGTACTCATTGAAGACCATACCGCGCTCGGACTCGCGGATTCCCTGGATGATGACCTGCTTTGCAGCCTGTGCCGCAATGCGTCCGAACTTTTTGGTCTCGACATCCACACGGACCATATCGCCCATGGTGACATGACGGCTGATCTCACGGGCATCCTCCAGAGAAATCTCGGTCAGCGGGTCCTCCACCTCGTCCACGACTTCCTTGGACACATACATATTGATGCTGTGATTGTCCAGATCCGGCTCCACGTAAACGTTCTCACAGACGAGACCGTCGTTGTCCTTCTTATATGCGGTCAACAGTGCCTGACAGACACGATCCAGCATATATTCAACCGGAATCCCTTTTTCTTTTTCCAGCTGCTCAAGCGCTGCAAAAAACTCTGCGTTCATGATTTTTCTGCTCACTCCTTATTGTATACGAAACTCACGCGGGTCATCCGCGTTTTTTTCTTTCAGCGTCCGATCCTTTTGCGAAACATTCCCTCCGGGACCCTCCGCTGCTGCTTTCCTGTTATAGTTCCGGCCAGAGGTGTACCGCTGCGATATCCTTCGGCTCGAACACGGTTACCGTGCCGTCCTGCTCCAGCGTGACCCGGCCCTCGTCATAGTCCCGGAGGGTGCCGACAGCCATCTTGCTTCCGGCGATTGGGCGGTAGAAACGGATCTCAATCTCGCTTCCCAAAAACGCCTCGAAATGCTCCGGCCGTTTGAGCCTGCGCGCGATCCCCGCCGACGAAACGCACAGCGTGTATGGCGGAAGGGAAGCAAACTCCTTCGCGTCCAGAAGCGGGTCAATCGACCGTGACAGCGCTTCGCAGTCGTCAATATCTGTGTGACCGTCCCGGTCAATCGTTACGGTCAGCATATACTGACCGCCTTCTTTTTCAAACTCGACATCCCATAAGGTGACGCCCAGCTCTTCTACAAACGGCTCGCACAGCTCGCGAACCCGTCTGCACAGTTCTTTTGCGTTCATAGCTCCCTCCGCAACAATAAGAAAGAGTGGGTTTCCCCACTCTCCTACGTTTGACTATCTTACATCTTTTTTAGTATACCACTGTTTTCCCGTGTGTGCAAGAAAATTTTGCTCTCATTTCGCACAAAATGTCGTGCTTTTCCGGCGGAAAATCTGGTATTTCCCATGCCGTGCGTCGAAAACCCAATCAGGTGCGGTGCAGCAGCTTCTTGACGGACAGCAAAATCTCACGCACATTGATGAGAAACAGCAGCAGGAACAGCACGATCTGCCACAGGACCCACATCGGTGCCTCGGTGACCATCGTCAGCATCTGCGCCACCAGAATGACAATGCTGGCTACAGTCTTGGGCAGGTTCCATCGGATCTTCAGGTATCGCTGTGTATCGATCGCACGGATCAGGAACAGGGCAAAATAGCTGAGCAGCGTCGCGATACCGGCGCCCATTGCGCCCATGAATTCGCTCTGCCGTCCGAGCACCTGGATCAGGATAAAGTTCAGCGAAATGTTGATGATGGCACAGGTGACCGTCGTCGCCATGGAGTTCTTGCTGCGCAGCTTGAGCATATAGACGCTCCCGAGGAATGTGGACAGCAGGCCGAACGTCGTCGCCAGCGTCAGCACCGGAATATAGTGCCAGGCGACAAAGTAATCCTTGGCGACCATAAACGTCATGACCCATTTGGAGAACATAATAATGCCCGAGCTGGTGATAAACGCGATCGAAGAATACGCGGCCAGAACCTTGGTATAGAACGCAATCTGTTCCTTTTCCTCGCTCTCCTTCACGGCGGAAATCTGCCAGGCATCTGCAAACAGATTGGCGACAATCAGCAGGACGTTCGGGATCTTATTGGCCGCGGCATACAGACCGTTCGTCGCAGTATTGATAAAGATGACGATCATATAGCGGTCGGACATGTTGATAATCCATTGGCAAATCGTCTGTGGGATGATCGGCAGCGCATACTTGCGCATCGCTTTGGACAACGCCTTGTCCATCCGTTTGCTGCGCGGCGGAATCAGATAGCGGTTCATGTGCAGCGGAAGGAACATCACAAAGCCCATGACAATATCCGAAACGATATTTGCCAGCAGATAACCGGTAATGCCCCAGCGGAAGCCGGCAAGGAACAGGATATTGAGCAGGATATTCAGGAAGGTGTTGCCGATGCCGTTCGCCGCATACATCTTGCTGTAGCCCATGCTCAGGCCGAACTGGATACACAGCGAGCGGAAGTTGGACGCTAGGACAAACGCCAGGACCAACAGGATATAGCCGTTTAAAAAGTCAATATAGTTCGCCAGCGGGGAGACAAGCGCGACCACCAAAAAGCAAACCGCAATCGTATAAAATCCGGTGGAAAACACCGTATTGCGGTCGTTTTTCTCCTCAAGGCCGAACCGAATAACCGCATTGTTGATGCCGGCTGAGGCAATCGGGATCAAAAGCTGACCCGCATTGATCAATGCATCAACCGTGCCGTATTCCGCCGTCGTCAGGATATTCGTATAAAACGGCAGCATGAGGAACACAAGTACCTTGGAGGAAAATGTTCCGATCGCAAAAATAATGGTGTTCGACATCAGCCGTTTGTATCTATTCTGTGCCATATTCGCTCCTATTTCTATCTCATTGAAAGGAAAATCCGTCTGCAACGGTTTTGATTATACCATGCACGCTGTGTGGATTCAATATTCATCTGCAAAGAATTCCGAGACCCCCGTCCCGTGCGGAATCGCCTTATTCCTCCTCCGGCGCGATCCCGTCACGCAGCGCTTCCTGCTCCTCGATCAGCGCGAGGGTCTGCTGCTCCGCCAGACAGAACCGGTACCGCCGCTCTGCCTCGGCCTCCTCTTCGTCGCTCTGCGGGAGCATTCCCGGCAGGAAGGGAAGGGCCTCTTCCTCCTCCGATTCCTCCGGCACGCCGGAAATGCGCATCATTTCCCGAAGCCAGTCCATCTCCATGGATGATCTCCTTTCCAAAAAAGAAAAGGGATTGTTCCGATAGCATCAAACTCGAAACAATCCCCTTTGCGATTGCATTTGGTGAGTGGCTTATACCAGTTCGATAATTGCCATCTCTGCGTTGTCGCCGCGGCGCGGTCCGATCTTGGTGATACGGGTGTAGCCGCCTTCGCGATCTGCGTACTTTTCAGCCAGCTCGTTGAACGTCTTAGCAACAACTTCTTCCTTCGTGATGAAGGCCATTGCCTTGCGGCGGGTTGCCAGGGTATTCTTCTTGCCGAGGGTAATCATCTTCTCAGCAAGCGGACGAACTTCTCTTGCTCTCGCAACGGTGGTCTCAATACTGCCGTTGTCCAGCAGGTAGGTTACCATTGCTCTGAGCATAGCCATTCTATGGTCAGTGGTTCTGCCGAGTTTACGGTTTCCAGCCATTGGAAATACCTCCTTTGGGTTAAGGTCAAAAAATACCGGTGTGTCCGCTCCGGCCTAAGCCGGGACGGATGCACGGATGTGGTCGTTTTAGTCTTCGCTCTTCGCCAGGGACAGGCCCATTGCTTCGAGCTTGTTGATTACTTCTTCCAGAGACTTTCTGCCAAGGTTACGAACCTTCATCATATCGTCTTCCGAAGTGTTAATCAGGTCTTCTACGGTGTTGATGCCAGCGCGCTTCAGGCAGTTGAAGGAACGGACGGACAGATCCAACTCTTCGATCGTCATTTCCAGTACCTTGTCGTGCTGTGCCTCTGCCTTCTCAACAACGGTAGAACGAGAACCGATTTCCTCCGACAGGTCAACGAACAGGGACAGATGGTCAGTCAGAACCTTTGCGCCGAGGGAAACTGCGTCCTTCGCGGAAATCGTGCTGTCTGTCCAAACCTCCAGCGTCAGCTTGTCGTAATCGGTCATATTGCCGACACGAGTGTTTTCAACTGTGTAGTTTACCTTATAGACAGGTGTATAAATGGAGTCAACCGGAATGACACCGATCGCAGTCTGATACTGCGCGTTGCGCTCTGCCGGAATGTAGCCGCGGCCCTTGGTCAGGGTCAGCTCCATGGACAGGCGTGCATCGCTCATCAGCGTAGCAATGTGCAGATCCGGATTCAGGATCTCAACCTCGCCATCGGTGTGGATGTCACCGGCCGTGACCTCACCTTCTCCGCTTGCTTCAATGTAAACCGTCTTCGGACCGTCACAGTAAAGCTTTGCGATGATGCCCTTGACATTCAGAACGATCTCGGTCACGTCTTCCTTCACGCCAGGAATCGTGGAGAATTCGTGCTGTACGCCGGCGATCTTGATGCTGCTGGCTGCTGTGCCCGGCAGGGACGACAGCAGAATGCGGCGAAGGGAGTTACCAAGCGTGGTACCATAGCCACGCTCCAGCGGTTCCACCACGAACTTGCCGTAGGATCCGTCTTCCTCCAGAGTTTCGCAATCTATACGGGGCTTTTCGATTTCGATCATTTAAGATACCCTCCTTATCAGTCGGCGATTAATATAGGAACAATGAGGGCAGGTATTACTTGGAGTACAACTCGACGATGAGATGTTCAGCAACTTCGAAGTCGATGTCGTCTCTCTGCGGCATTGCTGCAACCTTACCTTCGAAGCTGTCCTTTTCCTTGTCCAGCCACTTCGGGGTTGCGGTAGCGCCAAGCTCCTCAACCAGAGCCTTAAACTTAGCGGAAGAGCGGCTCTTCTCGCAGACAGCGATTACGTCGCCCGGCTTAACCTGGTAAGACGGAATGTTTACCTTCTTGCCATTTACCGTGAAATGACCATGGTTGGTCAGCTGGCGAGCTTCACGACGGGTCTTTGCAAAGCCCAGACGGAAGACAACGTTGTCCAGTCTGCGCTCCAGAAGCTGAAGCAGGATCTCACCGGTCTTGCCATCGGTCTTCTCAGCCTTCTCGTAATAGTTACGGAACGGGGTTTCCAAAACACCGTAAATAAACTTAACCTTCTGCTTCTCGTTGAGCTGCATTGCGTAGTCAGACTGCTTTCTTCTGGACTGCTTCGGCTGTCTCTTGGTCTCCTTAGAGATACCCATAACGGCCGGAGAAATACCAAGAGTCTTGCATCTCTTGAGAATCGGCTGCGTATTCTTTGCCATAGGTGATTTTCCTCCTTATTAAACTCGTCTTCTCTTCGGCGGACGGCAGCCGTTGTGCGGGATCGGGGTAACGTCCTTGATCATCGTTACCTCAAGACCGGTTGCCTGAAGTGCACGGATGGCAGCTTCACGTCCGGAACCCGGGCCCTTAACGTAAACCTCAACCGTCTTGAGACCATGTTCCATAGCAGCCTTAGCTGCGGTCTCTGCCGCCGTCTGAGCAGCGAACGGAGTGGACTTTCTGGAGCCACGGAAGCCCATCTCTCCAGCGGATGCCCAAGAAATGGCATTGCCGTTGAGATCGCTAATCGTGACGATCGTGTTGTTGAAGGAGGAACGGATATGAGCCGCACCCTTTTCAATGTTCTTGCTTACGCGACGCTTTCTGGATACAGCGCCCTTCTTCTGTGCCTTAGCCATGATTCAGTTCCCCTCCTTACTTCTTCTTATTTGCAATGGTCTTCTTCGGGCCCTTGCGGGTACGAGCGTTCGTCTTGGTACGCTGACCGCGAACCGGCAGACCACGTCTGTGGCGGACGCCACGGTAGGAGCCGATATCAACCAGTCTCTTGATGTTCATTGCAACTTCGCGGCGGAGGTCGCCCTCAACCGTATAATCATGAATGACCTCACGAAGCTTGATCTCTTCTGCTTCGGTCAGATCCTTAACTCGGGTATCCGGGTTAATTTCAGCTTTCTTTAAAATCTCATTGGACAGCTTCCGTCCGATGCCGTAGACATAGGTCAGGCCAATCTCTACGCGCTTTTCTCTCGGAAGGTCTACACCGGCAATTCTTGCCATTTATTAACGCACCTCCTGTGTGGTTGACTGGGAATTAGCCCTGCTTCTGCTTGTGCTTCGGGTTCGTGCAGATGACCATGACGCGGCCCTTGCGGCGAATGATCTTGCACTTCTCGCAAATCGGTTTTACCGACGGTCTTACTTTCATTGATTTAACCTCCATGTAAGGCTGGACAGCCCCTGTGTGGGCTTGTCAATTACTTGGATCTCCAGGTGATTCTGCCTTTGGTCAGGTCGTACGGGGAAACCTGTACGGTTACCTTATCGCCCGGCAGGATTCTGATATAATTCATTCGAAGCTTACCGGAGATGTGAGCCTGAATGACCGGCTTGGCCGGATTGTTGAGTTCCACCTTAAAGGTGGCATTTGGCAGCGCCTCTATGACGGTACCTTCCAGTTCGATCAAGTCCTCTTTTGGCATCTCAATTCCTCCCTCTGTCAGAGTAGTCTATAGCCCCGCATTCCGCAAGGGCGCGGCGGATCTCGCTGTTAGAAAGACGTTTTCCATCCTCCTGCAGCCGCTTTGCGGCAGAACTGTGCGCGAGAAACTTCGTATGTTTCCGTTTCTTTCGCTTCGGTTTTTCCGCCCGTCGTGTTGCGCCGTCCGAAAGGAACAGATAATCCCCTTCCGTCGCAACGACGAGAAAATACTTTCCGCGGTCTCTGCCGCTGAGCGAGACCACAATGTCGGTTACATCCGTCATAATCACAATACTTCTCCGTTTTCCAGACAAGTCAGAATCACCGGCTCATCCGATGTGATTACGATGGTGTTTTCGTAGTGTGCAGACAGTTTTCCATCCTTGGTCTTGACGGTCCACCCGTCAGACAGGGTTTTGACGTCATACACGCCTACATTAACCATAGGCTCAATGGCGAGGGTCATTCCAGGCATCAGCCGTACGCCGTGCCCCGGACGTCCGAAATTCGGCACCTCCGGATCTTCGTGCAGCTGTGCGCCAACACCATGTCCAACATAGGAGCGGACGACACTGAAGCCGTTCGCCTCTACATATTCCTGAATGGCGTGGGAAATGTCTGATATACGATTACCCTTGCGGGCAAACTTGATACCCTCATAGAAACTCTGTCGGGTCACTTCGATGAGCTTACGTGCTTCCGCAGATACCTCGCCGCATGGAATGGTCGCGGCACAATCGCCGTGGTACCCATTGATATATGCGCCGACATCCACTTTCACCAAATCGCCTTCGTGAATGACACGGGATCGCGAAGGGATGCCGTGAATGACTTCATCGTTGATCGAAACGCAGGCGCTCCCCGGAAAACCGCCGTAACCCAGAAAAGACGGAGTTGCCCCTGCCTTCTCAATCGTTTTACGAACGATTTTATCGATTTCGCCTGTTGTGACCCCTGGTTTAACAGCACGAGCCGCCGCAGCGCGCGCTTCGGCGGTGATTCGTCCTGCAATCCGCATCCGTTCCAGCTCTTTGCTGGATTTGATTCTAATCATCTCGTTAAATGCCCAGGGCTTCGAAAGCCAGCTTCTTCGTGCGCTCGAAATCGTTGTCGATCGCGATGCTCTTCAGCTTGCCCAGCTTCTCATAATAGCCCTTTACCGGTTCGGTCTGCTCGTGATAGGTGGCCAGACGTGCCAGAACGGTCTCCGGAGCGTCATCCTTGCGGATTACGATCTCGTCGCCGCACTTGTCACAGGTGCCCTCCTTCTTCGGAGCCATTGCCGCACTGTTGACATTATAGGTTGCACCGCACTTCAGGCATACGCGTCTGCCAGACATACGGTTTACGATCGTCTCGTCTGCAATCTCAATCGAGAGTGCACAGTCCATCGGAACAACCTTCTCCAGAGCTTCCGCCTGCGGGATGTTGCGCGGGAAACCGTCCAGGATGCAGCCGTTTGCGCAATCCGGCTCTGCCAGACGTTCCTTAATCATGCCGATGACAACTTCGTCCGGGACGAGGTCGCCAGCGTCCATATACTTCTTCGCGCTCAAGCCGAGCGGAGTTCCGTTTTTAATCGCTTCCCGGAGCATGTTGCCAGTAGAAATCGACGGAATGCCCATCTTCTCGATGAGAACTGCCGCCAGAGTACCTTTACCAGCGCCCGGAGCGCCCAAAAGAACGAGTTTCATATTTTTCGATCCTCTCTATTATACCTGCAAACTTCACGAATTTCAATCATTTTCTTTCGAAATTGTTTCGTAAATTTGAATAGATTTCGCTGTGAAGAAACGGCGGAAATCGGTGTGAATGGACAATTGTCGTACCAACGTCCATCCGCACCGATTACCAAACATCATTGCTTATTCCAGAAATCCCTTGTAATTGTGCATCATCAGCTGGGATTCGATCTGACGAACGGTTTCCAGTGCAACACCGACAACGATGAGTACCGAGGTACCGCCGATTGCAACATTGCCGAGGCTGGAATTGAACGCGCCAATAATCAGCGGGACAGCTGCGACAACCGACAGGAAGATGGCACCCATGAAGGTAACCTTTCCAAGCGCTTTCGAGATAAACTCTGCGGTCGGGCGGCCCGGACGGAAGCCCGGAATGAATCCGCCGTTCTTCTTGAGGTTATTCGAAATCTCAATCGGGTTAAACTGAATCGTTGCATAGAAGTAGCTGAATGCAAAGATCAGCAGCACGTAAAGAACGATGTAGAACGGATTGGTGGAATGGAAAAGAGCAAAAATCTTTTCTCCCAAGCCGCCTGCCTTCGGGTTTGCCATCATCTCGATGGTAGCCGGGAGGGACATAATCGATGCCGCGAAGATGATCGGCATAACGCCGGAAGCGTTTACCTTGATCGGCAGATGGGTGGACTGTCCACCGTACTGCTTGCGGCCGACAATGCGCTTTGCGTACTGGATCGGGATTCTTCTCTCAGCATCCGAAATAAATACGACGAAGACGATAATCGCAAGACCGATAATGACGGTCAGTGCAGCGACAACAATGCTTGCGCCGCCGTTCTTGAGCAGCTCGTACATCGTGCCGGCCAGAGCCGGGCCACGGGATACGATGCCCGCGAACAGCAGGATGCTGATGCCATTGCCGACACCGTTCTGGGTGATGTGCTCACCGAGCCACATGATCAGAGCGGTACCAGCGGTAAATGTCAACACAATAACGAGGCCATGCCAGAAATCCGTGTACTTGACCAGTCCCTGCGAACGGAGAAGTACATAGTAAGCGTAGCCCTGAAGAAGACCGAGTGCGACACCCAGATAACGGGTGATGGCAGTCATCTTCTTGCGACCCTCGTCGCCTCCCTCACGGACCATGCGCTCCAGAGCCGGAATGGCAACTGTGAGCAGCTGGAGGATGATGGATGCGTTGATGTACGGGGTTACCGACATCGCGAAGATGGTCGCTCTCGACAGGCCGCCGCCGGAGAATACGTTCATATAGCCAAGCATCGTGGTCGATACCTGGTCAAAGTACTCTGCCAGTGCCGCCGTATCGATATACGGAACCGGAATAGAGGAACCAATTCGGAAAATTACAAGAATCCACAGTGTATATGTCAGCTTCTTGCGAAGATCCGGGACGTGCCAGGCGTTCTTTAAGGTTTCAATCACCTTAGATCACCTCGGCCTTTCCTCCTGCGGCTTCGATTTTCTCCTTTGCGGATGCGGAGAATGCTGCAGCCTGAACGGTCAGTTTCTTGGTCAGCTCACCGTTACCAAGAACCTTAACACCGTCGAGCGTCTTCTTGACCAGACCAGCGGAGACCATATCCGCTACCGTAACAACTGCGCCGTCTTCGAACTTATTCAGGTCGGAGACATTGACAACTGCGTTTACCGTGCCGAAAATATTGTGGAAACCACGCTTCGGCAGACGACGAGCCAGAGGCATCTGGCCGCCTTCAAAGCCCGGACGGACGCCGCCGCCGGAACGAGCCCACTGGCCCTTCTGGCCGCGACCTGCGGTCTTGCCGTTACCGGAGCCCTCGCCGCGACCCTTGCGGAATGCGGCCTGCGTAGAACCTTCTGCCGGCTTTAAATCCTGTAACTTCATGTTCTACACCTCCTTAAACGTTTTCCTCGACCTTGAGCAGGTAGCTGATCTTCTGGATCTTGCCACGAGTCTGCGCATTGTCGGGCTGAATGGTTACATCATTGATGGTTTTGAGACCCAAGGAATGAGCCGTGGCAATATGCTTCTGCTTTCTGCCGGACAGGCTCTTTACAAGGGTAATCTTCATGTTTTCCATTGAACTACCCCTCCTGATTAAAGTTCATCTGCAGACTTGCCGCGAACTGCAGCAACCTGCTCTGCACTGCGCAGGCTCTTCAGACCCTCAACCGTTGCCTGAACAACGTTCTGCGGGTTGCGAGAGCGCAGGCACTTGGTACGAATGTCCTTGATACCAGCGACTTCGACAACAGCACGAACAGCACCGCCTGCGATAACACCGGTACCAGCCGGAGCCGGCTTCAGGAGGACACGGCCAGCGCCAAACTCGCCGATCGTCTCGTGCGGGATCGAGCTGCCCTTCAGGCTGATCGTAACCATGTTCTTCTTCGCATCTTCAATTGCCTTGCGGATTGCGTCCGGGACCTCGGAAGCCTTACCCTGGCCAACGCCGATGGTACCCTTCTGGTCACCGATAACAACGAGAGCGGCGAACTTCATGACACGACCGCCCTTGACGGTCTTCGATACTCGGTTTAAAGCGACAACTCTTTCTTCGTACTCCGAAGCGCCGCGATCATACTTTCCAGCCATTTGCTTACCTCCTCCCGATTAAAACTTCAGGCCGCCCTCACGGGCGCCGTCAGCGAGTTCCTTTACACGGCCGTGGTAAACATAGCCGCCGCGGTCAAACACGACTGCCTCAATACCCTTAGCCTTGGCACGCTCTGCGATCATCAGACCAACCTTGCGTGCTGCTTCCTTATTGCCGCCATACTCGCTAAAGTCCTTCTCAGTGGAGGATGCTGCTGCCAGCGTTACACCGGCGACATCGTCGATAACCTGAGCGAAAATGTTCTTCGAGCTTCTGAATACGTTGAGACGCGGACGCTGAGCAGTACCGGAAACTGCGCCGCGTACTCTCTTATGGCGTCTGAGACGCTGCTTATTCGAGTCTTTCTTTGAAACCATTTAGGCACACCTTCCTTTACTTCTTCTTTGCGCCGGTCTTGCCTTCCTTGCGGCGGATAACCTCGTAATCGTACTTGATGCCCTTGCCCTTGTACGGCTCCGGCGGACGCTTCTCGCGGATTTCTGCTGCAAACTGGCCAACCTTCTGCTTGTCAGGACCCGAAACGATGATCTTATTCGTGCCTTCTACAGCCAGAGAGATATCGTCGTTCTCCTCAACAATAACCTGATGCGAATAGCCCAGGTTCATAACAACCTGCTTGCCCTGCTTCTGGACACGGTAGCCAACGCCGTTGACTTCCAGGGTCTTCTTGTAGCCCTCGGTGACACCGATGATCATGTTGTTGATCAGGGTGCGGGTCAGGCCATGCAGAGAGCGGTTCTGCTTCTCGTCATTCGGACGAGTTACCGTGATGACATTGCCATCCATTGCAACGTTCATTGCCGGATGGAGCTCACGGGTCAGGGTGCCGTTCTTGCCCTTTACGGTAATGACATTGCCGTTAAATGTAACGTCAACGCCTTCCGGTACTGTGATCGGCATTCTACCAATTCTAGACATTGCTCAGTACCTCCTTACCATACAAACGCAAGGACTTCGCCGCCGACGTTCAGCTCACGAGCCTTCTTGTCGGTCATGACGCCCTTAGACGTAGATACGATGGCAATACCCAGGCCGCGCAGTACCTGCGGCAGCTCCTGTGCACCGGCATAAACGCGGAGACCCGGCTTGGATACGCGCTTGAGTCCAGTGATTGCCTTCTCATGATTTGCCGAATATTTCAGCGTGATGCGGATAATGCCCTGGCCGCCTTCAATTACCTTGAAGTCCTTGATGTAGCCCTCATCCAGAAGGATCTGAGCGATCGACTTCTTCATGCTGGAAGCCGGTACATCAACGGTAGCGTGACGAGCATTTGCCGCGTTTCTGATGCGGGTTAACATATCCGCAATCGGATCGGTGATCTGCATTGTTTTGCTCCTCCTTACAGAAGTTAGAGAGTGTTCTCTCCACTTTTCTTAACCGCTGTGCCCCTTGCACAACGGTGCGGGGTTCCGGAACACAAATGGCATCGCGCATTCCGGAATCTATAAGACAAACAGGCAGCAGAGCGCCGTCATACGACCTCTGCCAACTGTCAATCTAACGTGAATTACCAGGATGCCTTGCGTACGCCCGGGATCTGGCCCTTGTAAGCCAGCTCGCGGAAGCAGATACGGCAGATGCCGTAGTTGCGCAGGTAAGCGTGCGGACGGCCGCAGATCTTGCAGCGGTTGTATGCACGAGTAGAATACTTCGGAGCAGCCTGCTGCTTCAGTACCATTGCCTTTCTAGCCATTGTCTACTCCTCCTTACTTTGCAAACGGAGCGCCCAGAGCTGCCAGCAGCTCGCGAGCCTCTTCATCGGTCTTCGCGGTGGTGCAGATTGCAATGTCCATGCCGCGGATCTTGTCGATCTTATCGTACTCAATTTCCGGGAAAATCAGCTGTTCCTTCAGACCGCAGGCGTAGTTGCCGCGACCGTCAAAGGAATTCGGGTTGATGCCGCGGAAGTCGCGGACACGCGGGAGTGCGATGTTGAAGAAACGATCGAGGAACTCCCACATACGGTTGCCGCGCAGGGTAACCTTAACGCCTACCGGCATACCCTCACGAAGCTTGAAGTTTGCGACCGACTTTCTGGCATAGGTAACGATCGCCTTCTGGCCGGTGATGGCCGTGATGTCACGAACAATGGCGTCCAGAACCTTTGCGTTGCCGTTTGCCTCAGAACCGCAGCCGACGTTGATAACGATCTTGTCGAGCTTCGGGATCTGCATCGGGCTCTTGTACTCAAACTTCTTCATCAGAGCAGGAGCAATTTCTGCCTGATATTTGTCTTTCAATTCTGGCATAGCTTACTTCCTCCTCTTAAATGGTCTCGCCGCAATGCTTGCAAACCTGAACCTTGCTGCCGTCATCCAGGAACTTTGCAGCCGGACGGGTCGGCTTGTCGCACTTCGGGCAAACCTTCATAATCTTGCAGGCACGGATTGCGCCTTCCTTCTTGGTGATACCACCGGACTCACCCTGGCGAGTCGGCTTCTGATGGCGGGTTACGAAGTTAACACCTTCCAGGACAACCATGCCCTTCTTCGGCATTACCTTGATAACCTTACCGCGCTTGCCCTTTTCCTTACCGGACAGGACGACTGCGGTGTCGCCAGTCTTTACATGCAGTGAATTCATTCTAGCGACCTCCTTACAGTACTTCCGGAGCGAGGGACAGGATCTTCATGAAGTCCTTGTCGCGAAGCTCACGGGCAACCGGTCCAAAGATACGGGTACCCTGCGGGTTTTTGTCTTCTCTGATGATGACTGCTGCATTCTCGTCGAAGCGGATGTAGCTGCCGTCCGCTCTGCGTACGCCCTTGCGGGAACGAACGATAACGGCCTTGACAACCTGTCCCTTCTTCACGCCGCCACCCGGCGTGCACTTACGCACCGAGCAGACGATAACATCACCGATGTTACCATACTTACGGGTGGAGCCGCCAAGAACGCGGATGCATTTCAGCTCCTTCGCGCCGGAGTTATCAGCCGCGCGGAGAAATGTTTCCTGCTGGATCATTTACGCTCCTCCTTACTTAGCCTTCTCGATGATTTCAACAAGTCTCCATCTCTTGTCCTTGGACAGAGGTCTGGTCTCCATAACGCGAACGGTATCGCCGATGTGGCACTCGTTCTTCTCGTCATGCGCCTTGAGCTTGTAGGTTCTCTTAATAATCTTCTTGTACAGCGGATGCTGAACACTGTCTGCGATCGCAACGACAATCGTCTTGTCCATCTTGTCAGAAACAACCTTGCCGACTCTTGTCTTGCGGAAAGCTCTATCAGTCATGTGTAGTTACCTCCCTTAGGCCTGCTCCGAAAGCTCACGCTCGCGGAGAATGGTGTTGACTCTGGCAATGTCGCGCTTAACCTCAGCGATTCTGGTCGGGTTATCGAGCTGGTTGGTAGCATGCTGAAGTCGCAGATTGAACAGATCCTTCTTGAGGTCCGTCAGCTTAACTGCGAGCTCCTCTGCGGACAGCTCTCTGATTTCTGTTGCCTTCATCATTCTTCACCACCGTTCTCGTCTTCACGCTTCACGAACTTGCACTTAACCGGCAGCTTGTAGCTTGCCAGACGCAGTGCCTCACGAGCAACTTCCTCGGAAACGCCTGCGATCTCGAACATGACGCGGCCCGGCTTGACAACAGCAACCCAGTACTCCGGGGAGCCCTTACCGGAACCCATTCGAGTCTCAGCCGGCTTCTCAGTGACCGGCTTGTCCGGGAAGATCTTGATCCAGACCTTACCGCCACGCTTGGTGTAACGGGTCATGGCAATACGGGCAGCCTCGATCTGGTTGGAGGTGATCCAAGCCGGCTCGGTAGCCTGCAGGCCGAATTCGCCATGCGATACAAAATTACCGCGCAGAGCCTTGCCCTTCATACGGCCTCTGTGTACTCTGCGGTACTTCACTCTCTTCGGGAGAAGCATTACTTGTTGCCTCCTTCCTGTCTCGGACGACGACCAGCGCCGCCACGACGGTCACCACGGCCACGACGGACACCGCGGCTGCGATCACGACGATCGCTTCGGTCAGACGGCTTCGGAGCCTCGATTTTGCGGTTC
>JAUNSG010000004.1 GCA_030539335.1 Eubacteriales bacterium
CTCTGGTTACCCTCTGAGTGATACTCTGGGAGAGGTCTACTCTGGTTACCCTCTGAGTGATACTCTGATATCTCTCTCCCCCAATCCAGATAGTATTTGTTTAATCCTATTTCTCTTGATGCTCTGGGTGTTGGTTCGCAATACTCGGTAACAACTTTTTGCGCTATCAGCTTGTCCAACGCTTTCCTTGTTCCAACTTTACTCAGGTGTGTTGCTTTGGAAATATACGACACCGACAGGTTTTTGGACTTTCGATTATATCCATAGGTTTCCCGGATTATGACGGCGATGATCTTCATCTGTGCGGCGGTGAAATCATAGTCAATCAACGCCTGCCACAGCTCGTTTGCAATTTTTACATACCCATCGCTCAGCTCCGGCTTTCCGTTATGCGGCTTTCGCTTTTTCGCCAATCAATCACCTACCTTCGATGCGATCTGTTCCAGCTCGTGCCGCACCTCACGCATCAGCACCTCTCGGATAATCATCGGCGTTGTTTCCGGACGGCAAAAAAGCACCGCCGCGTTGTATCGCGCCTGCCATGTGAACAGTGATGCAATCAGTGCATTCGGATGAACCAGCGTTCTGTATTTGTGCCCGAAGATCGCTTCCCACGATCCATTTTCGATGAGTAAGTAAACCCGTGCATTGACGGCTTTCGCTCGTTCGAACTCATGCGCAAACCGTTTCCGGCCTCTGGTCAGATTCTGTGCGACCTCATCAATACTCATCTTGCGCTCGATCGCGAAACAGTTTGTAAAATCGAAATGCTCCGTTTTGCAGGAATAATCCGCAAAGTCCAGCTTTTCGCGGATGACCGGAAGGCCAGTGCCCTCCAGCCTCCGTCTTAACGCTGTCGTATCATGCTCCCGGGTATCACAAACCAGCGTCAGCGTCTTTAGCTCATCCTCGATCTCCGACGGATGAAGCTCAGAACGGCAGCTCATCATCCGAATCATCCATCTCTGTGAATCCTGTCGGCGCAGCTGATGCCTTCGGTTTATTCTTCAGCTCCTTTTTCTTCGGGATTTTGAAGTCACTGTTCCGAATATCATCCACGGACGCCGTTCCTCTCGCGACAGTATTTGTAAACACCTGCGTGCCGTCCTTTGACAGCTTTTCTTTCTCTCCTACAATAATGCCGACAGACCTGCCCTTGAGGCCGCCTTCATTCCAGTCCCAATGATAACCAGGGTTGGATTCTTCGACCGCATAGATGAAGTTTTCGAACGCTCTGCGCATCCACGCCTCATCCGTCTCGTCCGGCACACGGATGTAGCAAACGCCGCCCCACTTCTTGTCATTTCTGGTATCCGCATCATAAGCAGATTTCCAAAATCCCTTGTACTCTCCTTCCGTGACATCATAGGCGATGACCAGCTGTTCACCATATGTTCCTTCTTCATCGCGCGCGGAAATGATCTTGCAGACGTATCCGCCTGCCGGAAGCTCCGGAAATCCACTGCTTGCTTTCTGTGCCTTAAATCCTGAATATGCTTTCATTTTTATGCTCCTTTGCAAATTTATTAAATCTTTTTCATTCCGTTTGTCAGTTTATCTCTGCTGTTGGTCGGTAGATATTTGCCACAGATGGGGCAAACGCTCAGATTGCAGAAATTAACTTGACCGAGCAAGTACCCGTCTTCTTCATAAAACCTAAATTTAAGTGTATCCCAGTTCATCCATACTTCTCCACCTTCCCTGATAATGGATGAATCATAACACATGCACGGGCAGTTAAATCCTTGTTTCTGCTTTCTAAGTCTCGCAACGACACGAAGTGCTTTCACTTTGTTTTCCTCAGTGCCATATACGATATTTACTTTCAAATCTATCATCCCCCCCAATACTCTCGGATCGCCGTATCAACGGCTTTCAGGTCGTTTTCGATTTCCGTTTCCGGGAACATTTCCTCGGGTGCTTTGGTAATGTCCGATCCGTCTGTAACAGTTCGGAAAAAGTGTTTTCCGTTTTCTGACATACAGCGCAGACAAATCGTGACCATGCCCTGTAGATTCACCTTGGAATCAAGCAGCTTTCCCAGCGTCAGCAGCTTGACTTCTCCGAAGTCGTTCTTGTCCTCGTGCAGCATGATGTAAACAATCACATCGCCTGGCAACGCTGTTTTGATTCTCGAAATCAGGTTATACATCATATCCGCAATGTTATCGTACATTTCAAACGATGCATTTCCCGATTTGTTCCGATGATGCTTCATGAAAAAGTGGGTCATAAGATACCCCGCATCGTCGATCACAGCTGTCTTACACGGCATCTTCTGCATCTGCTGGATAATCGTGTCAATGTTGTCCGTTTTGAGCACGTAACGGAACGTCGACCGAAACGGAAGCTGCTTTGCCTCCACATTGACCAGCAGGATCTCATCCTCTGCAAAATTTTTCAGTGAGCGGCTCTTTCCACTCCCGGATTTGCCGTATATGTAAACTGGAATCCCCATCATTCCACCTCCTTATCTTCAAAAATCACCGGGCACCTCATTCCACGGCTTGTAAACGGATACGGCAGCAGTTCCCCGGTGATCCGGCAAACATACCGCTTCAGTTCGCCCGATGCATAGCAGAACGGACACCATTGACACACCGTTTTATCCTCCGGAAATCCAAATGAATACTGAATCTGCGCCGGCGTGTAGTATGTAACACCGTTTTCATGCATAGCAGTCACCGGGGTCGTAATCAAAATAAGAGTCCTTGTAGTGCTCCCAAAACCAGCGGGGGCCGCAATAGGTATGTAGCATACCATTTACCTCCGTCGGCTGATAATACGCTTCCCCGTTATAGATTTCCCCGCCACAGTGCGTACAGTATCCAATGACCGGCGCGCACTGCGGATCCCTGAGATCATTTCGATCGCGCAAATCAATCCGCATTGACTATTTCCTCCAATCATGTTATTATAAAAACAAGTATATTTCTTTTGCGCTCAGTTGGGATGGCCGTCCCGCTGGGCGCGTTTTTCTTCTGTGGAAACCAACCGGTTCATCTGTGCGATGTCCCGCGCGTAATCAATTTGTGCCGCACGGATCGCCGAACCGGCAGCAATCCCACGCCAATGCTGGCGAAACCAGCGACGCCAGCGGGAACACTTGCGATAATTTTGATTCGGGCATTGCACATTCGTCTCTCTGTGCGGACAGCTGCTGCATGGGGATCTCATTTCGATTTCTCCTCTGCGTGCTTCAAACCACGTTCATATCCGTAGTTGTAAATCTGTGCGGATGCCAGTGCGCTGATTGCGATACCAATCAGCCCGCCAAGGGCAAGTCCAAACATCAGCGCATAGCAGGCCGCTTCACATGCTGCTGTCAATGTCATTTTGCTGTTCCTCCATTTCTGTATGCTCCAGTGCAGCAAAATGGGCATATGCCATGCATACCGCCTGAAGGCACTCATATTCGCTTCCTGTCATTTTCGGCACTTTATTGATAAAGTCCTCTATCGTCCAGCAGAGACCAAAGCACACCGCATACATACCATCGCTGGTGCAGAAAAAGCTAACCGCTTCACCAGAATCTCCGAGCGGATAGACCGTCAAAACGTCGCTGGTCTTGCGAACGGTCGCCGTACCGCCGACGCAGCTGCGCCCGTCAATAACGGCATCGCCGCCGCAAACAGCACAGTCAAATAGTTCTGCCTGTCCGGATATGACCGCGGAATCCGTAATCACCGCATGATTCTTTACCGTCGCGGCATCTGTAACAATCGCACGCTCCGTTATTCTCGCTTTGTCCATAACGAGCGCATCGCCGGAAATTCGTGCATCATCGAATACCATGGCATTATCCGCAACCCACGCGTTTCCATCGTGCGACAGGTTGTCCTCCGACGCGATCCAGCCCCCAAAATCGCCGGCCTCTATGCCGCCGAACGACCGGACCGCACGGATTCGATGCAGGCCAAACGGATTAGTCTCTCCGGTAAATTCATACTTTCTATTCATGCCTGTTCTTCCTTTCTCTTCTTCGGCGGAAATTCCAGCTCACCGCGCAAAATGCGCGCATTCAGTCCGTCCCGAATGGCATAGAACGGATTATCCGGTGGAATTAGAACGCCGTCCATGCTGTCCTGTCGCGTGCCGTCCGCGCGAATGTTGGTGATGTAGCATTCATGTTTCGCAAAATACGGGTGTACGTGAGCGTCAATTCGTCGTGCCATAATATATCTCCTCTCTGATTCGGTTCATCCCCACATGCGTGGGGTAAATTTCGTTTTCTGTCATATGCTGTCGAATTATCTAGGTTCATCCCCACGTGCGTGGGGTAAATCTCCACAGAATCAACAGAATTTTTTTGCATTCC
Organism: Eubacteriales bacterium; assembly: GCA_030539335.1. Taxonomy (GTDB): domain Bacteria; phylum Bacillota; class Clostridia; order Oscillospirales; family Butyricicoccaceae; genus Butyricicoccus_A. The sequence goes on from JAUNSG010000004.1 coordinate 4,319, forward strand.
GGTTCATCCCCACGTGCGTGGGGTAAATCTCCACAGAATCAACAGAATTTTTTTGCATTCCGGTTCATCCCCACGTGCGTGGGGCAAATACTATACGGTGTGATTTTTATACCTAATCCCACATTGTCCTCACCTCCTTAATCTCCCGTTGGTGATTATTCTATCCATCCGTCAGATCATCCAATGTACATCCCAAAACAATAGATATCAGTTTCCCGACCTGGAGAGATGGATTTTTTGTCCCTCGCTCAATCTGACACAGCATCGACTGGGAAATACCAACCTGCGCCGCTACGTATGCCTGTGTGAGCTGTCTCTCTCCCCTGATCCGGCGAATGTTCTCTCCGACGTTCACCCCTCCCACCGCCTGACAATATACACAATAACCGATACATAGAACGCTATCTCGATCACGTTCATCACAATTTCAATGAATTTCATCTGTGTTTCCTCCTTCAACTGATTTTTTATATTGACAATGAATCAGAAAAAAGCTATGATTTAGGAGAGGTTGGGGCTTTCGCCCCTTCCTCTACTCAATGAGTGTTTTGATGAGTTCCATCAATGTCTCAATGAGGTTTAGGATTGCGACTGCAAGAAGTATGTACTCTGTGCTGGAGTTTTTCTTGCGGTCGTTTTTCTTTTTCCTGCTCATTGTGTTCAGCCTCCTTTTTATGATATAATTAGGTTAATTTCTTAACCTGGTTATATTATATCTCTTCTGTACCCAGAATTCCATTGACATTTTTACTAATTCTGAACCCAGAATTTTGTTTATTTCTGTGCCCAGAAAGGAATGGTCGTCATGTCTGCAAAATATCAAGACACAAAAGATAAATATTTAAAAGAGAAAGTGGAGGAATTCAAAGTCCGCGTGCCGAAAGGCGAAAAGGCAGAGATTCAAGCTCAGGCGAAGTCTGCGGGTAAGAGCCTGAACGCTTATGTTGTTGATTTGATTCATGCAGCACAAAGCTCCACCTTTACCGAAAAAGAAATCCCGTCTGTTCCAGATGAGAATTCTGAAACAAACGGGGACGTTTCGCGCAATCAGTTGATCGACGCGCTTCATTCACTCGGTGTGCTTGAGAGCACAGACGACTTATCCGATGAGGATTTTCGATTTTTATCTGCAATCTCGGTAGCAATTGATGGATGGTTCTCAAGCAAATAAATCATCCATTTTAACGTATGCTGCGGATACTTTGTCGCGTTGATAATATCTAACAATCTATCAATGTTGTCCATTCAGATGTCCTCCTCATCGTCACCATTTTTCGACACATTCGACGTTCATCGACACTCGTTACCATAATTCTAATCGTTTCGTTTTTTATTTTCTGTCGTATGCCGTCGACTATTAGTTTAATTTCAATAATAGAACGTATGTTCGAATTGTCAACTGCAATTTTTCCCAGCCCTGTGGATAGTTTTCGAATCCTGTGTATAGCTCTGTGGATAATAATTGAAGTCCTCTCCCACGTATGTGGGGATGAACCGCCATATGCCTATATGAAAATGGGAATCTTGCGGAACTCTAAATAAAAACCCCCCGCCCGTGCTGCAACACCGGCGAGGGATAAAACGGAAGTATTGAGAAAGGTTACCTCCAAATACATTATAACAATTTGTCACATATTGTCAACACAGGGAGGTAAATTATGAGTTTACGAACAGCAGAGGAAATGTACCAGTATTGCCTCGATAACAATTTTGGTTCTGGTATGACAAAAAAGTGGGGCGAAAAGCATTTTCAGCTTATTGCCGACAATCTTGCTGCAGATGAGGACGTTTTAATATGCTTCATCGGATTGCATAACTACATCAGCGCAACGAAGCACGACGGGAATTTTGCGTATGCTCTAACAAACAAGCGTTTGATCTGCGCGCAGAAAAGAATGATTGGAGAGGCGTTTCAAACAATCGCCCTCGAAAAAATCAATGATATTACTACACAAACTGGTATAATATACGGAGCTATTGTGATCGATTCCCAGTCCGAAACGTTAAACGTATGCGTCGATAAAGACACTATTCGTAGCATCAGCGCCCAGCTTCACGATAAGGTGATCTCTGCAAAGCAGCAGAATTCCCGTCCACAGGCAGCGGCTTCCGCTTCTATTAATATTGATGTTGAGCAATTGACCAATCTAAAAATCCTGTTGGATACCGGCGTTATCACGCAGGAGGATTTTGATTTGGCAAAAAATAAAATGCTTGGAATCTAAACCCCCGCTCCGGCGCTTACCGAAATAGGAATTGACAAATGTGGGGATGAACCGTAAACTGCTTCGTTGATAATATCACAGTACCTATACAATTTTCAGGTGTCAGAACACATGGCAGCCAGTACATCTAAATCTAATTGATAGAACTTTTCTTTTCCTACTTTATTGGAACGCAACAATCCCTTCTCTGCAATTTTATCCAACCGGTTGCGAAGCGTTTTATAGGATATTTCTGCATATTGTTGTAATTCCCGATTGGAAATGCCATCAGCTGAAAACAGCGCCGCCTGTATCAAGAGGAACGCAACTTTAATATATTTTTCATTGCTCAACAATTCATCCTGACTCATACAATTCGTGTAAAAACGGAAATCATGGCATCGTTCTTCCAGCGCTTCTGCCAGTTGACTCATTGTTTCTTCGATAATTTCCAGAAACATCAGAATAAACGGTGTAATATCGCCTTTGCTCCGTGTATCGTTGCATATCTTAAAAGAATCATAATACTTCTTGAGATTCTCCTTAATTGTGTAAGAAAGCCGATACCCGATCAGCGGATCAACTTCCCTGGAAAGCAGATAGCTACTGATAAACCGTGAAGTACGTCCGTTGCCATCATAAAACGGATGAATATATCCAAATAAATAATGAAATGCACTGATACGGATAAATGGATTGATATCTTCTTTATTTAAAAAACGAAGTGCCCGTTCCATCGCATCAATGATTCGAGCCTCTGGTAAAATTCCCCGATGAATTTCTTTCTGTACTGTATTTAAAACGGAAACCGGACCTTTCCGAAACAGCACTCCATCCGGTTCATTTTCCGGGTTTTCATCCAGCACTTCCGGCAGAACCAATTCATCATACAGGTCACGGACATTCTGGCAATTGCTTAACGGTACACGATCATCCGACTGAAGTCTAACATACTTGGAAATCAATCCTTGAAACCGTTTACGTACCCGAGTGTCCGAACAGCTCATTTTGTCCAGCACTTCGCGAATTTCCTTTCGTGTACTGTTTACTCCTTCGATATCATTCGTTAGTACAATTTCATCAACTAAACACCGAGCCGTAAATTGATCCAGTGCACTTTGCGGAAGTGTCTGCGACCATCTGACCTTACAGATTTGATTATTCACCCTTTGAATCCGGAAAATAATTTGCCACATTTCTGCATTCGGACAAAGAAAGGCAGGGTTACCATGCACTTCGAAATCGAGATGAATGGTGTCTTCACTCTGGAAACGTTTTCTGTAAATATCCTCATAACAATCTGGATTTTTATAAAAGAGTTTATTAAGCGATTCATATTCCATAGCATTCACCTCAAAAATTATCATAAAACAGATATATCTCACTCTTTCAATGGTAAAATTATATCATTTTTCCCATCGTAAATCAACAAATCTTTTTTTGATGATATAATACTATTATTTTTCTCATCATACAGCTATTTTATCTCAATATATATTCATCCTATACCGTTTTTCCAATAATAAATTACAAAATCTTTCAGGAGGTGATCCCAATGTCCGACCCCATCAACGTCGGTCTGTATATCCGCGTCTCCACGCAGGAACAGGCGGAAGAAGGATTTTCTGTGGGCGAGCAGACTGAACGCCTGCAAAAATATGCGGATGCAATGGGCTGGAACGTTTATCAAACCTATACCGACGCCGGATGGTCCGGTTCCAATACCGAACGGCCAGCATTGCAAGAAATGATCCGGGATATCGAAGCCGGCCATATCAATAAGGTCGCGGTGTATAAGCTGGATCGTCTGAGCCGTTCCCAATACGACACCCTCTGGTTGATCGAAAAGGTATTCCTTGCCAACAATGTAGAATTCCTGTCGATGTCCGAATCCTTCGACACCTCCACGCCGATCGGACGCGCAATCGTCGGCTTGCTGGCTATGTTTGCCCAGTTCGAACGTGAGCAGATCCGTGAGCGCATGCAGCTGGGCAAGTCTGCCCGCGCCAAGACCGGCGCATGGATGGGCAGCGCCCACGTGCCCCGCGGTTATGAATATCTCGACGGCGAATTACATGTCTATCTGCCGGAGGCAAAACAAATTCGGGAAGCCTACGACCTCCTGATTAACGGCGCGCCGCTACGAACCATCGAAAAAATTTTCCTCGAAAAAGGATATCAGCAGCGAAACGGCCCATGGACCACCAGTACATTAGGACGCGTTCTGAAAAGCCGCGTCAACATTGGAGAAATCCGCTGGCATAACGAGTGGCTCCCTGGAAATCACAAAGCCATTGTATCCACCGAGGTATTTGAGAAAGCGCAATCCATCATGGATCAGAACGCCTCACGCTGCACGCCGATCCGCCGAGGTCGTTACACGCATTACCTCTCCGGATTGCTCGTTTGCGCCCGCTGTGGCGCCCGTTACGGCGCAAAGCGCGTGGACAGCAAATACAAGGGGAATGTAACCAAACGGATTTATTTCAACTGCTACAGCCGCAGTCAGCAGGTTCGCTCCTCTGCAACGCGGGACCATTGCGATAATGATTCCTGGCGCGAGGATATTCTAAACAACGCTGTATTTGACGAAATCCGCAGGATGCGTTCTAGTATTCTAAAACAAAAAAACAAGCCTACAGAAAGCCTAACCGGCCGGATTGCTGCGCTTCAGAAAGAAATCAAAACCATTGACGCACAATCCGCCCGTCTCTTGCATTCCTATACGCTTGGTCTATTTTCCGATGAGGAAATCACGCAAAAAAAGAAATCTTTGAACACACGAAAGGAGAGATTGGAAACTGAATTAAGAAGAGTCATTCAACAGGAGAGCAGCTCTTCAACCGCTCAAGAGTTGATTGAATCATTTGAAAGTATACTGGAAACCGGGGATTTTAACGCAATTAGATCGGTTATTGAGGGTCTTATCGACACAATTTACATCGATGGACAGAGTTTGGAAATTAAATGGCGGTTTTAAATTTATTATTAGTAAGATAGATATGATTATTAGTGTAAACGCCTTGTCCTGCGTCATCTTGAGTTCTTGTACAACATCCTGCATCTCGGTCACGGTGCCATAGCGTCCCATACCCTCACGGGTGTAATCCACCTCCGGCACGGTGATCGGGGTGTAGACCTTGAGCGTCTTGACGCCGGTCAGGTCAAACGATGTGGATGTCTTTCCCTTGACGAACGATCCGGCGGTGAACACCTCGGCGATTTGACTGGAATACTTTGTCGCTAAATTTACTGCCATACTTTCTTTCCTCCTGTTCGATTAACCTTTGCCCATCAGCGCCAGAATGATCGGGTCGGTGATGCGGCTCTCTCCATCCGAGCGCGCGCTGCCCACGTCGCGCTCCCGGTTTGTCTGATTGATCTTGAGATCCTCGAGCTGCTGACGAAGCTGTGCAATCTCAAAAATACGATATGCCTCCAGCAGGTCGCCCGTGCGGTTGGCCTGCTCCCAGACAGATTCCGGGATGTCCGTCGGATGTACCTCTGGATACGCCTGCAAAAAGCGGTTGTACACCGCGTTATCCGGCGCTCCTCCCGCTGCGCCCTCCGGCGCCGCCATACCGTCCTGACGGGCGGCCTCATTCGCACGGGACAGCCCCTGCTCTGCCGCCGCGATGAGCTGTTCGAGCGTCAGCTCCATCGGCTGTCCGTCCACATTGACAGTGTACAGCGGCTCATCCGAATCCATCGGCAGATTGTCCTGTCCCTCCGGAAGTCCGGTGTTTGGTTTGTTGTTCTGCATGTCATGCTCCTCCTTCGTTTGTGTTGGATGTCTGCTCCTGTCCGACCGTCACCTGTTCCCCCAGCTCCTTCTGTCGCCGCAGGGCACGGATCAGACGCGATTTCCCGCGAATCTGGCTGTCCGGGATATTTTCGACGTACAGGACCGGATCGGTGATGATCCCGCGCTCGAGCAGGTTGTCGTTGGTCGTCGTCTGCATGGTCTCCGCCCAGTACGCCGCCGAGCCGACCTCGACGTTCAGCTCGAGTGCAATGTCGTCCAGGGTGCGGAAATCAAAGCGGATGTCGTGCTCCATGCCGTCCTCGTCCGTGATGCGGACGATGCGGGAGCCATAGTGGACGCGCATCAGATCGACACAGCTGCGCACCGTGTCCTCGACAAAGCGATAAAACTCCATCTTGACCAGCTCCAGCGGGGCGATGGTTGCCTGCTGTACCGTGACGATCGCCGAGGTGTTGTCCGGCTTGACGTTGCCGAGCGCCGCATCCGAAGCGCCCATCAGCTCCATCGTGTCCTCAATCATCTGCTGGATGAGCGCCATGACCTGCGCCGACACATCCGGCGCCTGGAATGCGGTAATGATGGCCTCCGATGGGTTTCCGCGCATTCCGATCGCCTTTCCGACATCGGAGGTATACCCGTTCGGGAACCGCGTCATGTCGTAAATGATCTTCGGGAACGCAACGTGCTTGATGCACTGGACATACATCGAATACAGCTTATTGATCGCGATCTGGTTGGGGATCGCCTCGGTGAGCGGAGACGAACCGTGATAGCAGTTCTTCACCCGCTCCCAGCTCATATACGAAACCGGATAGCGGCGGTACGGTACGATCGTCTCCGGCATGACGACGTGAGTCTGGGTGCTCTTGAGGAAGGCGATACCGCCCTCGACACGCTCCATCCGAAGCAGTACGGTCACCATATTGTCCTCCTCGGTCTGGATGTCGGAGAAGCGCGGCTCCTCCCCGCTGTCCGGCGCGATGCTCCCCGCCTCACTCTCGCTCATCCCGCGGTGGATCGCCTCCCGGCGCACCTCATCCACCGACCGGCGCATGGCAAGGATGATGTATGGCTGACGCTGGACGTCATCCACAGCCGGATTGCCGAAAAAGATATCCGTGTTCTCAATCAGGTCGATGCAGATATCTCCCGCGACGCTCTGCCCGCTCTCCCGTTCGGGATCGAAGCGAAGATAAAAGCAGCTGTCGCCGTCGACGCACGCATTGCGCAGCATATAGCGGTTTTTGGACTTCATGCCGGTGCGTTCAATCACACTGGCCAGCGCCTGATCGAGCGCCATCTGGGTCGTCTCATTCTCATCCCCGCGGAATGGCTCCGCCGTCACCGCAATGTCATCCGAGACGATCATCGAGATAAACAGATTGACGACGCGGCGCAGCACGTTGAAAATCAACGGGTCGAGGCTGGAGACCGATAACCCTTCCCATTGCCTCCCGAGGAAGAAATTCTCGTTGGTGCGAACCTGATCGTACAGCGCAATCCGGCTGTTGTAATCCACCCCACGGCGGTATTCTTTCCAGACGGATTCCGCCGTCGGCTTACTCCGTTTCATCTGTCTTCTCCCTTCCCGGAATGGTGTATGCCATCAGCGCGGCGATGTCGCGGCTGAGTGCATCCTCTCCATCCGTCTCCGTGATCTGCTCCGATCGCCTGCTGTGCCGGTGCGGCAGCCGCATCCCACCTGCGGCCCAAACACCGCTCCAAAAGCACACCACACAGCTCAGGCAGCAAAGTATTGGTTCCATTTTTGTTGAAGCTCCTTTCGTGTTCTCCTTCCATGGCTCACAGGGCGCCGTCTCCCACCCCATACGCCAAAAATGCATCTACCTCCCGTTCGAGCAGCCCATGGGACGGAGCACCGCCCGCCACACGCACCGTCGCGGTAAAATACCGCAGCGCATCCGGCGCATGGGTCAGCTCATGCGGCTGAGTGGCCGCATCGTTCGGACGGTTCGGGTCGTACTGCAGCGCGGGCAGCGTCCGGATCAGATTGCGGCACCGCGGACTGATTTTCAGCCGTGCCGTCCGTTCTCCCTGCGTCCCCCGAAACGGATGCAGGTACTCCTTGAGCGCGTACCAGCCCTGGATGCGGTCGCCCGCCGCCTTCTCAAAATACAGTCCGTGTTCGGCGAAAATCTCCACCGCCGACCGTCCGGTTTCCTGCCGTCGGGCGAACAGATCGGGTGGGGCAAGCCGCTGGTCGATGACCTCTCCCGGCCGCTCCGCCTCCAAAATCCGCTGTGCCGCCTCGGAAATCACCAGGCCGGACTGATACACCTCACGGTATACCCAGGCGGTGCCCTCTCCGTCGAGCGCGATCCAGAGCGCCGCCAGCATATCCAGTCCGTAATCGATCGCCAGATACCGCCGCCAGCCGGTCGGGATGTCCGGCACCTCCTGCACATGGATCTCCCGCGAAAATTCCGGAAAATACTGCCCCTCAAACAGGTCCCACTCGCCATGCAGCAGCGCCCGGCGGCTCTGCTCGTCCAGCAAATGCAGTCTCTGAAGGTACTCCGGATCGCTCGCCATCAGGAAAGAATTGTCCGTCACCTTCGCCGGAAGGAACAGCCGTCCGCCGGATTCCTCTCCGGGCACCAGCCGGTCGATGTAGCGCTCCTTGACCCAGTGATGTCCCACACCGCCCGGATTGGTCGAAGACTTGACCTGCTTGGGATAGCCGTTCACTCCGCGGATGCGCGACAGCAGATAGGTAAACTGAAATTCTGTAAAATGCGTCAGCTCATCAAACCGGATGACATCGTATTCCGCCGATTGATACTTGGTGACGTCGTTTTCGCTGTCACAGAAGCCAAATTCCAGGATGGATTGGTTGGCGAAGATCCAGCGGTGGACACTCTCCTTGTAGACCGCACAGTCCGACGGATACAGGTCGAGCGAAACCTGGATGAGAGAGCGCCGCAGCTCCGGAAAGGTCCGGCGCAACATGAGCTGCCGGGACCGCGGATAGGTCAGCGCAAACACCAACGCATCAATGAGCTGAGCATAGCTCTTTCCGCCGCCCGCCGCGCCGCCAAACAGCGTCTCAAATGCCGTCGAACGGATGAATTCCATCTGCTTGCGCGTTACGGACAGTTCCATCATTCCACAACCTTGAGCACCAGCTGGAATTTTGCCGCCGCCGCACGCTCCGGCTCCTGCAGCTGCCCCTTCCCGACCGCACGCTCCAGAATCTCCTTCGCCACACTCACGCGGGTCGTCCCGTTCAGCGAATCGTCCGCAAGCATATCGCACAGCACCTGTGCCGCCTCCGGGGAGTGGTCCTGTAGGATTCCCCGTACCTCATCGGTTTTTCCCGCCTGTTTTCGTCTCGCCATCGGCATTCCTCCTTTTTCGTCTGTCGTTGGAATCAGCTTACGATTTGCTATACTACGCGGTTTTCCCATCTTGTCCACTGCAATTTCTCCCACGCCTGTGGAGAATCTCCTGTTTTTTTGACAAGGAACCTTGACAGTCCGCCGGCAATGTCCTATAATTCTTGTAAAGGAAACTTGTCAAAAAAGAGAGGATACCATGAAGAACCGCGTAGAAGAATTGAGAAAAAGCCTTGGCATGAGCCAGGAGGAATTCGCAAAGGCAATCAAAGTTTCCAGACAAACCGTCAGTTCGATTGAAACCGGAAAATACAACCCGTCTTTGGAATTGGCGTTTACGATCTCGGATTTTTTTGAGAGACGGATCGAAGAAATCTTCCTCCACGAAAGGAGTCATCGAAATGAAAAAAAATAATCTTGTCATCGGCATCCTGTTCCTTTTGGGCGGCCTTGCCCTCGCCATTCTTGTCCTGCTGCTGCACAGCAAATTGGACAATCTGCTGTGCAGTTTTTCCGGCGCAGGGATTGGGACCGGCCTTGTGATGATCTGCAAATATTTCTATTGGAACGCCCCACAAAACAGGGAACGGTACGAAGAAAAGCTTGCCGAAGAAGACATCGAACTGCATGACGAATTAAACATAACCCTGCGCGAGAGATCCGGACGGTATGCCTATCTCCTTGGTCTGCTTGTCGTCTCGATCTCCATCGTGGTATTTTCCATCCTGGGGAAATTGGACATCATCCACTATGCACGCCCGATCGTCTTATTTTTAGGCGGATATCTTGTATTTCAGTATGTATCCGGCATTGCAATCTTTCGTTATCTGCTCAAAAAATATTGACCGGCAGACGCATTCGGCCGGTTATTTTTTCCTCCAGACCGATTCCCCTTGTGTTCTTCTGTGTCGATATGGTATAGTTAATTTATACGATTGCTTTCGACAAAAAGGAGGAGAGGCCGATGCGTTGTCCGCACTGTGGCATTCATTATATGGATGGGGAAAAGGTCTGCCCCATCTGCGGGAAGCGCGCTGGTATCGCGGCAGCGCGGCGCACAAACACCAAGCCGGTTCGCTCTGCCCAGCCCAGCCAGTCCAAGACCAAACCCAGCGCAAATCGAACGACCGCCAAACGGTCCTCCAAACCACAGGCCGCCGCACCGTCGACCGCCTGGCGCGAAACGCCGAAACGACCGAAAAAGTCCGCCCAACAGACAAAGAAAAAGCGCGGCTGTACCACGCCGTTCCTGATCCTGCTTGTGATCTATCTTCTGTTTACCTTTTTCTCCGCCGTCGATCTTCCCGACAGGCTGCCCTGGTCGGATGAAATGGACGAATTCGGCTACGAGGACGATGTGGATTGGGTGGAAACATATGACTACCCAGTCGCCTGCATGATCGGCACCTGGGAAAGTACAGAGACCGGCGATCAACTGACGGTCGAGGAGGACGGTTCGGTCACCCTCACCTCCGGGGATGTCTCCTGTACAGCGGACTCGTCGGATTCCTTCTTCCAGGTATTGAACCTCGAATCCGCCAGCACGAAGGACTACGAGAGTGCTCTGTTTGAAAATGATACGGATCTCACACTGGACTATCCGCCGGAGGATTACTACTATTGTTCGTTTGACTGTTATCCCCGGGAAAAGGACGGGACGATGATCTATGACCAGTGTCTCTCCCTTCTGTTCTATCTCCCGCGCGAATGGTATGACAGCGAAACCCCGCCGGATTCCGGTGCGGAGCTGATCGCTTACCGCCGCGGCGACTATGGCGCCGAGGGCACATTCGACTCCTACATCCTGCAATAAAAACAAGAACTCCCAGCCGAAAACGGCTGGGAGCTTTTTTGTCTTTTCTTGTACCGCTCTTATTTCGTGTACTTCTTGGCAATCCAAACCGGCACCTGAATCCAGTGGGGCGTGCGCTCCAGCACCTTGAGGGCCGCTCCCTCCTCCAGGGTACCCAGTTTCGTGCTGCTCGTGCCGTTGGACGCACGCACCGGCGCTGCATTTTTCAGCGTCGCCGTGCCGTTTTTGATGTCGCAATGTCGTTTTGCCACCCAAACGGCGGTCTGCATCCAATGCTCTGTCTCGGTAATCCGTGTCAGCGCAACCCCCTTGCGCAGTGTGCCCACAGCGGTTTTCTCACTTCCCGCCGCAATGCGGGCCGTGACCTCCTTCGTCGTGTACACGGTCGGCTGCGCCTCAGTGAACCAGCTCTCTGGTTTTGCGCCGGTCAGACGATTCAAATCCACATCCCCGCGAATGCCGTTGACTTTCCCCTGATCGGTATACTGGTGCAGATCGACGCCAGAATGCGGTGGATACTGGGAGCTGTACGATCCGTCGTTGCGTCCGTACCGCGCCTCCCACCACGCACAGGTGGACGGCCGTCCGCTGAGGACGGATTTATAGTTCGTATACTCCGCATACATGGTATACAGCATGGTTTTCGCACTCTGCCCCGCCAGCCAGTTGATCGCAGTTTTGACATTCGCGGCAGTGTTTCCCGCCTCAACATCCAAAATATACCCGCGAAAATAGCTGCCGATCTTCCCCTTGCAGGTATTGACCAAAAACTTAGCCTGTGCCAGCTCATTCCCCTTGCGGAGATAGGCATACAGCCAGTACGGGATTTTTTTGTTCTCGCAGCCCGCGATAAAGCTGTTCAGGGTACTGTCCACAAAGGATGTCCCCTCGGTCGCCTTGGAAATCAGAAATGGACAGCTTTGCTGTACCGCCGCCCAGTTCGTAACCGGTGCATAATGACTGATGTCGGGATAAATTTTTGCCATAGTGTGATTCTCCTCTCGATACGATACGTTACGGTGTTGATCTATTTCTGCCTGCTGGGATTGCAAGCCGCTGTACTTTTCATAATATGTTTGTAAAAACACATACTGTATATGAGGTGATTGTTATGTCCAAGCAGGGAATGAGCCGTCCGGACTGGACGCATACCCAGCCAAAAAATCAAGCTGCCCCTGTACCCGAACTACAGGGCAAGTCAAAAACCGGAAAGAAGAAGGCAAACCCGATCATTGCGGGAACCACGTCTCCGTCACAAAAGGTATTTCATTCTATCCCACACACGGAAGAGAAACCGATCTCCCGTGCATACGCAGAGATCGACAACGATTTGGCCAGAGATAATCTGGAAAACGATATCCCTGCGCCAGACCTTCCCTGACCCTCCGCCCCGATTCCGGGGCTTACGTAATCCTCCTGTTCCGGATATTCCATCCCCTCCGTGGCATACTATCCTTCGGGGGTGATTTTGTGTCAAAAAACAAACAAACCAATTCTATGGAAGATCTGCGTCTCAATCCGCAGCTCCGTCTCTGTGCAAAATTTGACAGCACAAGCATTGCGGAATTCCCTGTGGCGCCGCGGGAAAAAATGGGCATCCGCGTTCTGGACAACTGCGCCGAAGAACACATCATGTAGCCCCTGCCGCCATATGGCGGCATTACCTAAATATGGCACGGTTTTCCCTCCGATTGTTTTCATACTAACGGATTTTTCGCGGTTGTCCACTGCAAGAAATCCCCTGCCTGTGGAAACCGCTTTCCAACACACAATCCGGCAAAAAAAATCCCCGCCGGACACCAGCGGGACTGCGGATTGGTCTGTAAATTGTACCTTCGATCATGCCGTTTTCAAGGCAATTCTGTCTTTTTTCAGCGGTCAAATCCATGCCAAAAATCCAAATTCTGTTGCGCGCATAAATATGTACGAATATTTTCTATTTATGCCATTTATTTCAACTCATACATTTTCCGATGCTAAAATCCTCACGAATTTTAAAAGATTGTGAGGAAAATCATATGGAACACGCAATTGAATTGATGCATCGGCTCGGAATTTCTCCAAGCTATCAGGGTTATCGCCAGGCACTCGCTGCATTGGAACGGGTCAGGCAGGAAGAAGATTGGCTTCGCTGCATGATGCACTTGTATGCCGATGTGGGAGACCAGTTTGATTCCACGGAAAAGGCAATCGAAAAGAATATCCAGACGATCTGCCAAAAAGCATGGCAGACCAATCCCAAGCTCCTGGAACAGGAGATGGGGTACCCGATATTCAACCGGCCGAAAAATTCCGACTTTCTTTCCATGCTGCTCCGTTACATAGAGAAAAAGGAAAGAAATGCATAAACGGAACGACTCAAGTCAAGCCATTTGATCTTGCTTGAGAATGCAGGTTTTGTCACTCCGACTATTCGGCCAAAAAATCCCCGTTTCCAACCGGAAACGGGGATTTCTATCATTAATCTGGAATTTTTAGAATCAAACGCCAAATAAACACCACTTTTTTAACATGATGCAGTCCGCATCGTATTCATTCATCTCAATACCAACTATGTCGTAGCCCTCTTGCTCCGCTGCAAGCAGTGTTGTTCCCGATCCGACGAATGGATCGCTTGGTTCGTTGCGGGCTGCGTTCATCTTTTCTTACGCTGCAGCGCCGTACTGGACAAGCCTGCCTTCCATTGACTATCCTATCAAAATTGTCAAACCATTCCAGCAGTCCTGCGGATTTGAGATCGACTAGACCCTTGATGAATCGTTGTACGGGCAATTCTCCTGCGCTGAACTTATTTTTTCGTCGTGATAGTCTTTGTCTTTGACCATGCGGAATAGTACTTCTTGCCGCTCACCGTCTTATAGGCGCGGACGCGGACATAGTACTTTTTCTTTGCAGCCAGCTTAGAAACCCTAACGGATACGGTTTTATTCTTGGACACCGTCACGATCTTGGCACCGCTGGTAAACTTGCTGTTGGTCGCATACTGAATCTGATAGCCCGTCGTTTGCGTCGTCTGCTTGACCCACTTGGCTGTGAAGCCCTTCTTTGCCGCAGTCACACTCTTGAGGGTTGTAGCTTTTGGAACAATAGTGAAGGTCTTTGATAAGGAACCGGTATATTTCTTCCCTTTGAACTTAACGGTTACCTTATAGGCACCGACGTTTTTGCACCCCTTGGCATAGGAAACTGTATAATTACTTGACGCAATTTTATTTCCCTTCGCATCCTTAACCGTAACGGTCGGTTTCCGCACCTTATTGTTATAAACAAAGGATGATTTTGAAAATATTATTGTTTTGGGTCGCGAAATCGTTACTGTTTTTTCTTTTCCGCAACGATTACAAAAATATAATTCGCCACCATTTTCATATTGATCTGCTTTCCAAATGACATCCAATTTATAATTATGTCCTGTTGCAGGGATGGTAACCGTCGTCTTTACTGCCTCACAACCGTTATCCTCGTTGGAACAATAGATTGATTTTTTTCCGGCTGTTGTACAGGTTGCTTCTTTATCAACCGTATATTTTGTATTCCAAACATGCGCAGTCTTTGGAATAGTAGCTGTATAACTATATCCACATTTCGTGCAGTAATAATATTGATAACCTTCCCTCACGCAGCTGGCTGCTTCGGAATCCTCTAAAACATAGGAATGCGTATGCTTAACGACAGTTGTATACATGGGTCGTATCTCGTCGGTTTCAATATAGGTGTAGATACGAACATAATATGTATTTCCGGCTATCAGTTTGGTGCCATTTGTTTTGCAAACATTTGTGAATTGGTTCCAATTTCCGTAGTCTAATTCTTTTCCTGAACTGTCATATACTTCAATTGATGTATTGCCCTCTATGAAATTTTCAACATTCACATCATAGTAATCCGTAACCGATGGGACGAACTTATAGTAATGCTCTGATTCATCAATATGTTCGTAACCATCATCTGTTTCATAACTATAGTAGCGAAAAGCATAGGTTTTACGCTCATTCAAACTTATTGTTTCCGCCGTCTGCGCATTGTTACTACACACTGAAATGCTTGCCGCAAGTGCCGCGCTGTTTTGCAGGGATAGTACCGCTATTAGAAGTGCGGCAACCAATCTTTTCTTTCTCATATTTTTCTCCCCTTTAATCTTGAGTAGTACGCAGTCGTTTATTTACCACATTGTACCACAATTTAATCACACTAACAATAAAAGGCTGAAACATCATTTGTTACAGCCTTTTCATATTCTTTATTTAGAAAGACCCCTTTAGAGTAGAAAGCCATATCACGCACTTTAAAACAATCAAAATAATGAATGATAAAACGGTAAAAATGTCAGTTGCCATTGGCAACACCTCCATCAAAAATGATAACATACGGCCCCATATGGTCGTTATCAAATTCTCTGCAGGCTTCTCTCCTCAAGAGTCTCTAGGGCGCAAAGCAATCATACACTTTCTGCATTAAAATGTCAAATTCATATTGAAACGTTTTTCTTATAATTTTTAGACACAAAAATATGGGCAAGACGTTTTGTCTTGCCCACATCATTTCACTTTATATATTTCTTGGCCACCCAGATTGCAACCTTGACCCAATTCTCAGTCTTATCCAACACAGCCAACGTCGTGCCCTTAGACAACACGCCCAGCTTCTTGCTTTCGATACTGTTCGACGCACGGGCGTTCAAACGCGCTTTGAGTTTTGCCGTATTGCCCTTAATCGTACAATACTTCCGAAAAAACCACACATAGGATTTCATCCAATTGTCTGTCTCAGACAGCTTGACCAGCTTGGCGCCTTTGTTGATCGTGCCGAGCTTTTTCTTTGTCACGCCCGCGCCAGCTCTGGCGTTGACAGATGCCGTAGTCGTAACCGTCTTCGGTTTCTTACTGATGAGATAATACGACGGCGCACGGTCGATCGTCGCCTTGCCGCACTGCGTCAGTGTTGCCGTGACGACGCCTTTCTGCCCGGTACGTTTTGCGTGATGCGCCGGCCATGTGAGATATTTTGAATCGTTCCAATAGGAATCCAGCACGGTAATCGTTTCGCCGGATGCAGCAACTGCGGCGACAAAATGACCGCCATTGGAGAATACCTGATATGTACTGCCCTGATTCATGATCGCCACACCGCCCTCCTTGAGGTGTGCGAGCAATTCGGCGTTCTTCGAGGTCGATTTCCATGTAAATCCATACTCGTCCGCCGCGTGTTTGAGCAGTACCGCTTCATCCGTGCCACCAGTCACCCGTGCCCCGACCTTTACCGCATAGGCACACATATCCGATACACTGACATCCGCAATGCCCAGTGCCTTCAAACAGTTGCACAGGCTGGCCGGACCGCAACCGGAACTATACACGGTTCCCTGTCCATACTTGATATTCTTGTAGGAATCGACTGTCTGAAATTTTACACTGTATAACACATTTCTCACCTTCTTATCAAATAACGCCTTCTCGTCTTTTCTTTGATTGGGCAAGCCCTGATACCGATTGACCAGCAGCACGATGCCGTTTTTCGTCGTTACACCCCTGGTTCTTTGCCTCGATCAATGCCGCCACCGAAATGCCGGATACACCGGTCAGTGCCATCCGCAGGTTTACTCTTTGTCTTGTGGCTTTTTCCAACGCCATTTGTCTTCTCCTCCCTTTAGAATACCGGTTTTTTCACCGTTGTCACCTGCAAGAAATCCCAACCATGTGGAAATCCCTTGACCTACAGGGACAGGCGGTTTCGCAGCCCGTGCGTTCCTCAAAGAAACGATTATTCCATTCAAAGCAGCAAAATAAATACAAAAAATCCCCGTTTCCAACCGGAAACGGGGATTTCTATCCTTAAAATGTTATGGAGTCAACAAGCGATTACATGACGCCCTGTGCCTTCATTGCCTCAGCAACCTTGAGGAAGCCGGCGATATTTGCACCAGCAACGTAGTTGCCTTCCAGGCCGTATTCCTTTGCGGCACCAGCGATGTTGTGGTAAATGTTAACCATGATATCCTTCAGACGAGCATCCACCTCATCGAAGGTCCAGGACAGACGCATGGAGTTCTGGCACATCTCAAGAGCAGAGGTAGCAACACCGCCTGCATTGGCAGCCTTTGCCGGTGCGAACAGAACGCCAGCCTCCTGGAATACAGCAATTGCCTCCGGGGTGCACGGCATGTTTGCACCTTCGCCGACAGCCTGAACGCCATTGGCAACCAGTGCCTTTGCATCGGCTTCCTGAATGTCGTTCTGAGTTGCGCTCGGCAGAGCGATGTCTGCCTTGACATTCCAAACGCCACGGCCTTCGTAGTACTTTGCCGACGGAACAGCATCCACATATTCCTTGATGCGGCCACGACGAACTTCCTTGATCTCCTGAACAACATCCAGATTGATGCCGTTCTCATCAACAATATAACCGTTGGAATCCGACATCGTGATGACCTTTGCACCGAGCTGGGTAGCCTTCTGGCAAGCATAAATTGCTACGTTGCCGGAACCGCTGATGGAAACCGTCTTGCCCTCGAAAGAAGAACCATGATCCTTCAGCATCTCGTCAACGAGGTAGCACAGGCCATAGCCGGTAGCCTCGGTACGAGCCAGAGAGCCGCCCCACTCCAGACCCTTGCCGGTCAGGACGCCAACATACTCGTTGCGGATTCTCTTATACTGGCCGAACATGTAGCCGATCTCACGGGCACCCGTTCCGATATCGCCGGCCGGTACGTCGGTGTCTGCGCCGATGTGTCTGCTCAGCTCGGTCATGAAGGCCTGGCAGAAACGCATAACTTCGGCGTCGGACTTGCCCTTCGGATCGAAGTCGGAACCGCCCTTGCCGCCGCCGATCGGCAGGCCAGTCAGGCTGTTCTTAAAGATCTGCTCAAAGCCAAGGAACTTGATGATGGATGCGCAAACCGACGGATGCAGACGGATACCGCCCTTGTACGGTCCAATTGCAGAATTGAACTGGAAGCGGAAGCCGCGGTTTACCTGAACCTTGCCATTATCATCAACCCAAGCAACGCGGAACTGTACGCCGCGCTCCGGCTCAACGATGCGCTCAAATACACCGGCCTCAACAAGGTCCGGACGGCGCTCAGCAACCGGCTGCAGGGACTCCAGTACCTCAAATACGGCCTGCTGGAACTCCGGCTCATTCGGATTGCGCTTTACAACGGTATCATAGATACCCTTCAGATAGCTGTTGGTAATTGCCATGATTTTGTTTCCTCCATATACAAAATGGTTTTTTCGACATCTTCGATCTGCATTTTATCATAAATTTCCCGGTTTGAAAAGGCAAATTCTGCACAAAAATGATGTTATCCAGATTTTTTCTTTCATTTTACACATCTGTTGACCAGAAACCCTGTCCATTCGGCGGATCTTTCTCTGTTTATCTCCCATTTTCTGTCTATTTTGCAAGTCATTCTGCTGTATTCCTGCAATTTGACCACGATAATTCACTTTTTTCTACTTATTTTGAAGTATTTCTCTCCCGATTCCCCGTTTGTTCCCATCTTGCTACTCATTTTTCGTCATTTTGACGAATCCTTTTGGGGGACTTCCGGCAAAATACCTGTATTCTCTTCCAATTCCCTCTCCTCCGCAGTTGACTTTCCCGCCGGTTGCGGATATGATGAGGATACGAGTGAAAGGAGGTATTATGAAAAAACCTGTCCCCTCCCCCTCGGTAAAGAGGGTAAAAAAAAGCTTCTGGAATTTTTTAATCAATCGTCTGACGGTAACGCTGCTGCTTTTGTTATTGCAATTGATTGTTCTGGTAATCTCTTTGATCCGGCTGCGCGGCCTGTCAGCCTATGTCTTTTCGCTCTCCCAATTGCTGAGCATCTGTATTGTCATCTGGCTGGTGCGAAAGCATGACAATCCTTCCTATAAAATCGCCTGGATTATTGTAATTTTGTTGCTTCCGGTGCTGGGCAGTGCGTTTTACCTGTTGTGGGGAAATACACCGCTCAACCAGTCCCGTCTGCACAAAATCCCTCCCATTCCACGCGACCGGCTTGCGTTTAAACCGACGGCAACCCGTCCGCTGTTTACACGGCATCCGCAGTACCGCCGTCTGGTGCAGTACCTGCATGGCATATCCGAAATGCCGGTCTGGGAAAATACCGCGACGGAATTCTATCCATTGGGAGAATACCTGTTTGACGCCATGCTGACCGATCTGCAAAAGGCAAAGCGATTCATTTTTCTGGAATATTTCATCATTGAGCCGGGTATTGTCTGGGATTCCATCCTCGCCATCCTGACGGCCAAGGCCGAACAGGGCGTCGAGGTCCGCGTTATGTATGACGATGCGGGCTGCATCGCAACACTGCCGCTGGGATATCACAAGACACTGGAAGCCCGCGGCATTCAGGTCGTCCGGTTCAATCAGTTTGTACCCACACTCAACACCTATTTGAATTACCGTGATCACCGCAAGGTATGCATCATCGACGGCAACGTTGCCTTCACCGGCGGCATCAATCTGGCGGATGAATATATCAACCAGAAAGAGCGCTTTGGCCATTGGAAGGACACCGGCATCCGGCTGTATGGTGACGGCGTCAGCAACCTGACCGCCCAGTTTTTGCAGCTCTGGGACTTTGCCTCCCAGCAGGCGCCGACCGCGCTGGATTCCTATCTCCCGACGGAGTCCGCCTCCTCGGACGGCTATGTCCAGTCGTTCTCCGACTCGCCGTTGGATGACTGCAACGTCAGCGAGACGGTATTTATGCATATCATCAACACCGCATCCAAATATGTCTATATCACCAGCCCCTATCTGACGCTGGACAATGAGATGATCACCGCCCTCTGCACGGCGGCGCAATCCGGCATTGATGTCCGCATTGTCACGCCGGGTATCCCGGATAAAAAAACCGTCTATGCCGTCACGCGGTCGTACTACGCCCAGCTCATGAGCGCCGGGGTAAAAATCTACGAATATACCCCCGGCTTCCTGCATGCCAAAATGATCGTGTCCGACGATCACATCGCCGTTGTCGGCACGATCAATATGGACTTCCGCAGCTTTTATCTGCATTTTGAATGCGGCACGGTATTTTACCGCTCCTCGGTCGTGGAGAAGGTCAAGATGGACATTCTGGACACCATTGACAAATCCCATCCGATTACCAGCGCATGGCTCGCCTCGCAGTCGTGGATCAAATCCATCTACGCCTCGCTTCTGCGCCTGTTCGCGCCGCTCATGTAAGGAAAAAACCCCATCCCTCTCCGCCCTCCGGAGAGGGATTTGCTTTTCCATAGAGATCCCCTGTCCCGCCGGAAGGAAAATTTCACAATCCGGCAAGAAAATCCGAACCATCCGCGTCCTCATGACAATATACCAGTGAAAGGGATCTTAGACGTCTAAAAATCATCTCAAAGGAGCTTAATCATCGTATGACTGCTGCACAACTATCGCAATGTGCGGATCGCTATGGAGCGGAGATTTATGGCTTTTGCAAACATCTCACCGGTAGCACGGCGGAGGGGGAAGAGCTGTATCAGGACACGTTTTTGAAAGCGATGGAGCTTTCGGAACAGATCGACGCAGCGAATAATCCAAAGAGCTACTTGCTTTCCATTGCAGTCCGGCTTTGGAAGAACAAAAAACGAAAATTTGCATGGCGGACGCGCATTGCGGCGATGCAGAGTGCAGACGCGGAAGAGGAACACGGCCAGCCGCTCGGTGATCCAAACACCCTGTCGCCGGAGGAGGCCCTCCTCGACCGCGAATACAAAGCGGCCGTCGCCCGCTGTGTGAAGGCGCTCCCGCCGTCCTATCGCCTCCCCATCTGCCTGTATTATGCCGCAGAGCTTCCCATCCGGGAAATTGCAGCGATTCTCAAGCTGCCGGAGGGCACGGTCAAGCGCCGCCTGCATCATGCACGCAAACAAATCAAACAGGAACTGGAGGGCATGGGATATGAATGACAACCGCTTGGATCAGCTTTTGAGAGAATCCCTTGCCTCGGAACAACCGAGGCCAGAATGCAATCAAACCTTACACGCACGTATGGAAGCCGCGCAGGCTTCCGGAAAGGCAGGTATTCCGATGAAACATCGTCGCATGAAGAAAACGTTGGTGCTCGCCGCAGCGCTGTGCGCCGCCTTTGCCGTCGCAGCTACGGCCTACACCACGCTGGTCGCCAGCAGCTCGGGCAGCTCATCCCAATATGGCGAATTTACGAGCTACAGCCAGCTGGAGCAGGCCGAGAAAAAGGCCAATCTGGAGATCAACGCCATCGAATCGTTCTCGAATGGCTATACGTTCCAGCAGATGAGCATCAGCCATTCGAAGGACAAGGACGCCGACGGCAACGTCATCCGCAAGTACAAGGGCATCGACATCGAATATACGAAGGGCGACCACTCGATCTTCCTATCCACGGACCCGGTCAGCAAGAATGTCGTCTATGCCGACGACCGCAAGCCGGTTGACACCGCAGTGTTCGACGGCATCACCGTCTCGTACTACAACGACACCTATAAATTTGTACCGCCGGATTATGAACTGACCGACGAGGACCGCGCCAATGAGAAGAAGGACAATTACTTCATCTCCTACGGCTCGGACGAGGTCGAGGAACGGGTCATGTCTTCCGCCTACTGGACACAGGACGGGGTCAAGTACTCCTTCACCAGCATTTCCGGCGAAGTCCCCGCGGATACCCTGTTCGCCATGGCACAGGAATTGATCGCCGCCGAATAAATCCGAAACGCAATCTCTGCACACACCAGAAAACCCTCTCCCATCGGGAGAGGGTTGTTTTTATCCGTTTTGCGTTGTCAGTTTCCCGTCGCGCGCCGCCAGCTCCCGGAGTCTCTGGTTGCCCCGGTTCATCGTGCCGAACCGTTCGGGACAGCAGATCACTGTCCGGCAGCGGTGCAGTACCTCCGCCGCCTCGCGGACTGCCGCCGCACCGATTGGCTCAAACGACGTCTCCGT
Source organism: Eubacteriales bacterium (assembly GCA_030539335.1). GTDB lineage: Bacteria > Bacillota > Clostridia > Oscillospirales > Butyricicoccaceae > Butyricicoccus_A. Next base: position 26,402 of record JAUNSG010000004.1, read on the forward strand.
GATGACCCGGACCGCCAGCGCCTTCGCCACCGGATACTCCAGATCGTTCGGATGCAGGACGCCCGCCGCAAACGGAATTCCCCGCCGCTGCAAGTCGCGGTACACCGGGATTCCGGTTCCGCCGCCGCCGATCACAAACACTTCCGGTTCCCCTTGCGGCGCCTCCAGCTCAAGCGAGCCATACCAGCCGTTGTAGCTGCCGCGCGTCACGCCGTACAGCGACCGGATGTAGTCGTCCGTAAAGATTTCCTCCGGCGTCCCGCAGCGATCCACCCGGTCGCCCTTGATGCACAGCACCCGGTCGGAGAGCTTCTGCGCGAGATCCAGCTCGTGCAGCGACAAAATGACCGCAATCTGTTTCTGCCGCACCAGATCCTTGAGGATGGACAGCAGCTCCAGCTTGTGCCGGATGTCGAGGAACGACGTCGGCTCGTCGAGCACCAGCACCTCCGGCTCCTGGCAGATCGCCCGCGCGAGCATCACGCGCTGCCGCTGTCCATCGCTGATGCAGTTGAAATCGCAGTCCGCCAGCTCGGTCACATGCACCCGCTCCATCGCCTCTGCAACCCGTTCGTGATCCTTCTCGGACAGGATGCCCAGCCGCCCGGTGTACGGAAACCGGCCGGTCTCAACGACCTCCTCACAGCGCATCCGCTCCGGTTCGACCCATCCGGTCATCATCACAGACATCGTCCGGGCAAGCTGCTGTTCGTTCATCGTCTGGATGGCCGTTTCCCCGATCCATACCGTCCCGGCGATCGGCGCAAGCTGCCGTGTGATGCTCTTTAAAATCGTGGATTTTCCCGCCCCGTTCGGACCGATGAGGGTCAATATCTCTCCGGGCCGGACGAAAAGCTGGATGTCATGCAGCAGCACCCGTTTGTTGTATCCGACGGATAACCCCTCCGTGTGAAGCATCCCCTGTTCACCCCCTTCGTCCATCGCTGCGGTGCAGCATCATCCAAATGACAATCGGTGCGCCGAAAATCGCCGTCACCGAGCTGATGCTCAGTTCGGTCGGGGCGAACACTGTCCGTGCAATCAAATCGCAGAACAGACAGAACACCGCCCCGCCGAGAAAGCACGCCGGAATGATCCGGATCGGCTTTGCCGTGCGAAACAGGCTCTTAATCAGGTGCGGTACCGCGATACCGACAAACGAAATCGGCCCGGCGAACGCCGTCACACAGGCGGACAGGATGCTGGACAGCAAAATCAGTTCCACACGAAAGCGCCGGACGTTGACGCCGAGGCTCTGTGCATATCCTTCTCCGAGCTGATAGGCCGCCATCGGTTTCGAAAGCAGGATCGTCAGCACGAAAGCCGCCAGCACCACAATCGCCATCGTGCGCACATTCCCCCAGCTCGTGCCGGAAAAACTGCCCATCGACCAGTTGTGCAGGTTCACGATGTTGGAATCGTCCGCAAAGGTCACGACAAAATCCGTGATCGCCGAGCAGATATAGCCGATCATCACGCCGCTGATGACCAGCAGGGACATGCGCTTCACCTGACCGGAAATCAGCAGGATAAAGCCCATCGACAGCAGTGAACCGGCAAAGGCAGCGAGAATGAGCGCCGCCGAATTCAGCACGATACCGTACTGCAAAAAGCCGATCATCACCAGCGCCACCACCAGCTTTGCGCCGGAGGAAATGCCGAGCACATATGGCCCGGCAATCGGGTTGGCGAAGAAGGTCTGAAGCAGAAAGCCGGACACCGACAACGCGCCGCCGAGGATCAGGGCCGCCAGCATCCGCGGCAGACGGATCTCCCAGATGATCGCGGTATTTTCGATCTGCTGTCCGGCCAGAATGCGCAGCACCTGTCCGGCGTCCAGCTTCACACTGCCCGCATTGAGGTTGCACACCAGCAGCACGACAAGAAGCGCCGCCAGCAGCGCATAGCCCGCCAGATACCGCGCAAGCCGCCTTTGTCTCATAGAACTCCTCCCGTCAGGTCAATCGATGCAAAAAGGTGAGCTGGGTCTCGCCGTCCGCCGCACCGGTCACGACCGCATGCAGATCCGCGATCATATCCGCCGCACCGGTTGTTTGCTGGAACATGTTCTTTCCCGTACACCAGACGTTGTGGTTTTTCACCGCCCGGAAATCCGCCAGCAGCTCACTTTTGCTCAGGAGCTGATCGATCGTCTCCAGCTCCCCGTCAATCGTGCTGTTGTAAATCAGATAATCGGCATCCTTTGCCGTCGCATAAAACGCTTCCATCTGGACATTCATCGTGGACAGCGCGTTCTCTTCGACGTTGAGATCCTCCGCACGGAAGATATACTCGCCGCCCGCCATCTCGATCATCTTGGAGATGTAATCCCCCGGCTTGTGCACCGTCGCATAGCCGTTCGTGCTGATGGAAAAAAATGCAACGGTCTTTCCCGTGCTGTCTCCGGTCGCGATGTCATCGAGCTGTGCGACTTTCTGATTGAAATAGTCCTCCGCCGCGTCGGTCCTGCCGAGCAGCAGGCCATACAGCTTGATCCACTCCAGCCGTCCCAGCGGATGGGATTCGTAGCTGGAATACTCCACCAGCACCGGAATCCCTAGCGTTTCGAGCTGTTCTTTGGTCTCCGGGCTGTGGGTAATCATTGTGGACTCGATCGCAATCTCACAGCCCTCATTCAGTACCAGCTCATAATCCGGCGTGCTGTACTTGCCTGCATAAAGCATCTCCCCCGTCTCCAGCGCGTCCTGTACCTCCGGAATGCTCCAGTCCGCCTGTGTGGTGCTGGTCAGACGGACCGCCTCCAGCGCATCCAGTCCGCGGAACAGATCCATCGCGGAGGACGCCGCCAGATACACCCGGTCTATAGGCTGCTGCAGCACCACAATATCCTCGTCCAGGCCGTCCGGCGCGGTCTTTCCCTCGGGCACCAGCAGATATTCCCCGGTCTCCCCGATGGTGATATACGCCAGACCGTCCTCGTAATAGTCCACCTGGAACTGATCCGCATACGTCAGCTCCATGCTGTCCGTCGGCTGCATCTCCGTCCAATCCGCCTCGGTATCCGCACCCCCGCCGCAGCCGGTCAGCAGCAGGCACAGACCCGCACACGCGGCGGCAAACAGCCCTCTTCTCCGCCGCATCACTTCGCCTGAATCGACGCGGAGTCGAAGTACAACGTGTATTCGATCTCATGCGGTGTGCTCATCGCGGTGGTGTCCGCCGACACCGCCATCTTGTAGTCAAAGCCGCTGACCGGAATCTCGAACGTCGAATTGCCCTCGGTGTTGACCGGATCGTATTGCTCTCCGTCCACCTTCATGTAATCATAATTCGAGCTGCTCCATACGATCGTCGCAGTCGCCTTTCCGTCCGCAATCGTCAGCTCCGCCGGGGACTCCACACTCGCACGGCCCGAGCCGCCTTCGAGCGCGACCTCCACCGTATAGCTGCCGTCCGCCAGCCCCAGGCTCTCCGGTGTCGCAACCACACCGTCGGCAAAGGCCTCCACCGGAAGCGAATCCGCCCGGAACACCAGTGTCCGATCATACCACATCTCCTTGTTCTTGCTGAACGCCGCACAAGAAATGCCCGTATCCAGCGCCTCGACCGGAACGGTAAACGTGTGTGTTCCGTCCTCCGTCTCCTCGAACGGGATGTAGCTGCTCTCCTCCGCCTGCACCGCTTCCGCTCCGGTGCCCATATAGACGTACAAGTACCCGGTGCCGCCCATCGTCATGACCGCCGTCATTGTGCCGTTTTCCACCGTCAGCTCACATTCCACAACACGGAACATCGTGGAACTGGAATCCACCGTGACGTCATAGACACCGTCCTTGAGGTCGCCGGCCGGAATCGCCTCCATGCCGTCCTCGACGACATCCACTATCTCCGTCATGTCATCCGCCGTCGCCACCTTTCCCTTGGTGTCTGCCGCCGCCGAGCCGGAGTCCGCCGGAGCCGCACTGCCACAGCCGGACAACAGCAGCGCCGCCAGCACAAAGGAAATTACTTTCGTTTTCATCGTTCGCTTCCACCTTTCAAAATGGGCGGCTCGGGATATCCCCAAACCGCCCAGGAAGTATGTTTGTTCGAATTACTGATCGAGGGAATCAATCGCTGCCTGTGCGTGATCGATGTAGATCTGACGAATGTCCTCATTCTCGCCCAGACCGCGGAGCAGGCACTCAACCTCATAGCCCTCGTCCTCAAAGGTCTTCTTCCAGGTGCCTTCCTCGTCGCCCGCCATGTCGTTGTTCGCATGGTCGCCGGCAACCACCATCAGCGGCTCCAGGATGACGCGCTTGTAGTCGCCTTCCTTGACCTTCGCCAGAACATCCTCCAGCGACGGCTCTGCCTCGACCGTGCCGACAAAATAGTTCTCATAACCGTCCTCGGTCAGCAGATCCTGCATCTTCTGATATACCTCGTTGGACTCCGCCTCGGTGCCATGGCCCATGAAGCAGATCGCCGTCTCGCCGTCGTCGTAATCCGCCGTCCACTCGGTGATGGCCTTTTCCACACGGGCAAAGTCGTCGTCGCTGGTCAGCAGCGGATCACCGAAGACCACCTTGTCAAACGCATCGGCATACTGTGCCACCTGCTCGCTCAGCTCGTCGTATTCCAGACCGTTCATCAGATGGGTCGGCTGAACCACCAGCGTCTTAACCCCGTTGTCGATCGCACGATTGAGCGCCGCATCCACGTCATCGATCAGAATACCGTCGCGGTCATTGACATGGTCGATGATGATGTTTGCGGTAAAGCCTCTGCGCACCGAGAAATCCGGGAAAGCATCCGCCAGATCGCTCTCGATTGCACCGATCGTCAGACGGCGGCTGTCGTTGTAGCTCGTGCCGAAGCTGAGTACCAGCAGCTCCTGCTCCCCGATGTCATCCTGATTGCGGATGTCATCCAGCGAAGCGTCGCCGGTGTCATAGTTCTCCTCGTCGTCCGCCTCTTCCTCTTCCACCGGCGCCGCCGTCTCCGCCGAACCGGTATCGGTTGCCGCAGCGGAACCCGCCGGAGCCGTGCTCTCCGTGGTCGACGAGCAGCCGGCAAGCAGCATGGTCATCGCCATCGCCAGCGCGAGCAGCAAAGCAGTCAGTTTTTTCATTTTTGTGTTCCTCCTATTGTGTTTTTTCAATTGAATCGGTCGGAGGCGCAGAAATCCGCCCCATCTCGCATGTTGTCCGATTCCCGCCAAAAGAAAAAGCCCTTTTTCCCGGAAATCGAGCAAAAGGGGCATCCAATCGGGACCCGGTCCGCAAACAGGGTCTCAAACGGTACGACCAATGACTCGTGATCTGGAACATCGCATTCCTGTACCAATAGCCGGCAGGTTTCCTGACTCAGGGATCTTCATCCGAAGCAGCCTTCCCAACGCATGTCAGTGGCGGTACCATCGCACCATTGCTCCGCACTCCCCCATCACAGTGACGAGATCGCACAGGATTTTCACCTGTTTCCCTTTTACCCTCTGGCCTTACCGCAAACCGTAAGCAGAGGCACCGGTTATTTTGATTCAATTGTCTTTCTTTTCCCGTCTGGATGTGTACCAAACGAAGAATTTCACTTATTATAGCATACCGGGTCGAAAAGCGCAACTGGGAAATCACGCGAATGTCAGAAATTTCCCACATCGAAAAAAAGACCGAATGCGATGCAGTCTTCCCGCAAGGCATTCGATCTTCTTATCTGTTTGAAATTTATTCGACCGGAACGGTCCAGCCCAGCTCGTCCTTGAGCTTGCCCCACTGGATACCGGTCAGGGTATCATACAGCTTATGGGTGACCTCACCGATCTCGCCGTTGTTGATATAGGCAACGTCGCCCTCATAGCGCAGCTCACCGACTGGGGAAATAACCGCAGCAGTACCGGTGCCGAAGACCTCTTCCAGCTTACCTTCCTTGGATGCCTTCATGACATCGGCGATCGGCAGGCGCTCCTCGGATACCGGGATACCCCAATGCTTGAGCAGGTCGATGCACGAACGGCGGGTGACACCCGGCAGAACCGTGCCGACACACGGAGCGGTGTAAACCGTACCGTCGATCTTAAAGAAGCAGTTCATCGAACCGACCTCTTCGACATACTTATGCTCGACGCCATCGAGCCACAGGGTCTGCTCATAGCCCAGATCATGCGCCTTGACCTGCGAGATCAGGGATGCCGCATAGTTGCCGCCGCACTTGGTAAAGCCAGTGCCGCCCGGGCAAGCACGGGTGTACTCGTCCTCGACGAAGATCTTTACCGGGTTGATGCCGGTGGAGTAATATGCGCCAACCGGCGAGCAGATGATGATAAACTGATGGGTCTTGGACGGACGAACGCCCAGATGCGGCTCGGTCGCGATGACAAACGGGCGGATATACAGGGAGGTACCCTCTGCATGCGGAACCCAGTCCTCCTCACACTTGACGAGCGCCTTGACTGCCTGAACAAAATCCTCCGTCGGAAGGGACGGCAGGCACATACGTGCGTTGGTATTCTGCATACGCTCGGCGTTGCAGTCCGGACGGAACAGCTGAATCTTTCCCTCCGGTGTGCGGTATGCCTTGAGGCCCTCAAAGGACTCCATCGCATAATGCAGAACCATGGCCGCCGGATCGATCGAAATCGGCTCATACGGGACGATGCGGGCATCATGCCAGCCGATTCCCTCCGTATGATCCACAATGAACATATTATCGGTATAGTAGATGCCGAATCCGAGCTTCGACTCGTCCGGCTTCTGCTTCTTCTCCGTTGCCGGAGACATCTTGATGTTAAGCATTTACTTTCACTCTTTTCCCGCGCAATGCGATATAAACTATACAAATTTATTTTATAAAACTTACGAGCTGTTTTCAAGCCCTCTCATGGATTTTTTTACAGGATCGTGCGTTTTTCCGCAACTTTTTTCTCATTCTAGCATGATTTCCTGCATTTTTCTCCTTCCCATGAACAATTCGATGCTTTTCCACCGTCGTATTCCGCAGGCCGTACGGATGGGACAGCCGGAAAATCCTCCGCCGTCCGGAAGCCGCAAAAGCCAAAGCACACCGTCGATGGTATGCTTTGGCCTCTGTCTTGCATCTCCGTTTTAGAACTCGCAGTTGTTCGGCGTACGGTAATATGGGATGACGTCACGGATGTTCTCCATTCCGGTCACGTACATAATCAGGCGCTCGAAGCCCATGCCGAAGCCGGAATGCGTGCAGCTTCCGAACCGGCGCAGGTTGAGATACCAGTACATCTGCTCGGGCGAAATATGCAGCTCGTTCATCCGGTCCAACAGGCGGTCATAGCGCGCCTCTCTCTGGCTGCCGCCCATCAGCTCCCCGGCGCCCGGAACCAGCAGGTCTACCGCGCCGACCGTCTCGCCGTCCTCGTTCTGGTACATATAGAACGCCTTGATGTCCTTCGGCCAGTCGTAGACAAAGACCGGGGACTGGAAGTGGGTCTCGGTGAGGTACTTCTCATGCTCCTTAGCGAGATCCTGTCCGTATTCCGGCTGGAAATCGAACTTGACGTCCGCATTCTTGAGAATGGTAATCGCTTCCTTGTGGGTCACACGGGCGACGGTGGAATCCAGCAGCGCGTTCAGCTTGCCCTTGAGATCGGTCTTGTTGTAATTTGCCAGAACGTCCAGCTCGGCCGGGCAGCGCTCCAAAATTGCGCGGACAACCGACTTGAGGAAGTCCTCCTCGATGTCCATCAGCTCGTCCAGATCACAGAACGCGATCTCCGGCTCGATCATCCAGAACTCCGCCATATGCGTCTTGGTATTGGAATTTTCCGCCCGGAAGGTCGGGCCGAATGTATACACCCGGCTGAAGCCCATCGCAAAGGTCTCCGCCTCAAGCTGGCCGGTTACGGCGAGCTGGGTCGGCTTTCCAAAAAAATCCTCCGCATAATCCGGCTTCTCCCCCAGCGGCAGCGTGGTTACCTGGAAGGTGTTTCCGGCGCCCTCCGCGTCGTTTCCGGTAATCAGCGGGGTGTGGACATAGACATACCCATGCGACTGGAAATACTCATGGATCGCCATCGAGGCAACCGAACGGACCTTAAAGACCGCCTGGAACAGACGGGTGCGCGGACGCAGATAGGAAATCTCGCGCAGGAACTCCAACGAGTGCTTCTTTGGCTGGAGCGGATAATCCTCCGGACAGTCGCCCTCTACCTGGATCGAAGCCGCCTGCAGCTCGACCGTTCCCGGCTTGTTTCCCGCAACAAACGTACCCTCCACGACGATGGCCGAGCCATTGCCCAGCGAGCGGATCGCATCGAAATTTTCCAGCTTGTTGTCATACACGATCTGCAGCGGGTCCACACAGGTCCCGTCGTAGAAATTGATAAAGCCAAAGGTCTTCTGCTTGCGGTGGTTGCGCACCCAGCCCTTTACCTGAACCGGCTGGTCCAGAAAGGCATCCTTGTTTTGAAACAGCTCACATAATGTCTGATGCTTCATTGTATCATAGTACCGCCGCGGCGCGCGGCGCGTACTTCCTCCTAACCTCAGTTTTTCAGCCGAATCGCTGTATCACACGATCTTCCCAACCAGTATACACCAAAACAGCAGAAAAAGCACCACCTATCGCAGAAAAAGTACAGAACTTCTCGCGTTTCATCCGTCTATCTCTTCCGGCACGTATTTGAGGATGTCCCCGGGCTGACAGTGCAGCGCCTCACAGATCGCGCTCAGCGTGGAAAACCGGATCGCGTTCACCTTGTTGTTTTTCAGCTTGGACAGGTTGACATTCGTGATGCCAACCCGTTCCGCCAGCTCCCCCAGCGACATCTGCCGGTCCGCCATGACGACATCCAGCTTTAACACAATTTTTCCCATGACTCCCTCCTGTTTAAATCAGACCATCGACATCTTCCTGCAGCTGCATGCCGTAGGCAAAAAACTGCGACAGGCACAGGACGATAATTCCCATCACGATGCCATCCAGCGACACGCTGATCTCCGCCGTCGCAGTTCCAATCACCAGCCTGCCGATGACGCTCATCGCCAGCTGCACCAGCGGGAGAGAAATACAGAAAATGCCGATCTCGCGCACCATGCGGATGATATCCGGCTGGAACGGCGTCTGCCCCTTGGAAAACCATGTCGTCCCGCGCGCCGTGCGGAAAATCAGGTAGATATTGCGGAACACCATCGCCATCAGACCACAGCTCAGCACCCCCGTCAGAGAGGCCATCGCCAGCGCTCTCGGAAGGACTGTCTCTGTGCCGTCCGCCATCTCCACCATAAAGCCCCGTATATTCAGTCCCGCTGTGTCTTCGATTGCCCATGAGGACACCGCCCCCGGCATTGCCACCGACACAATCAAAGACAACAGCATCACTGCCCCCATCAGCCAGTACGCAACCTCAAAAATCTTTGCACCAACAATCACAATCGTATTCAGTCGTTTCATCACGTACAACTCCTATCCAAATCAGTTTGTATCATCGCCGGCTTTTGATAGAAATAGCATACCACCTCTATTATCGTTTGTCAATTATTATTTATCGTTTTTCGATAAATATTTTCGTATCACATAAAACAAAAGGGCAGGAGCTGTTCGCTCCCACCCTGTCCTGGTTTTGTTTTATGCCTGGATCATAGCATCCGCCAGCTGCTCCAGCGCCGCAACCGTTTCCGGCTTGACGGTGGACTTGATGGTAACCAGCGGGCCGACGATCTCGATCTTCTTCATGGCCTCCAGCTGAGCTGCCATCTGCTTTCCGGCGATCGGGCCCCACGAGCCGTTCTGTACCAGACCGACCTTGCGGTTCTGGAAGTTCTTGAGCTTGAGATGATACAGCAGATCCTCCATGACCGGGAACATGCCGCCGTCATAGGTCGCGCACGCCAGAACCAGCTTGTCATAGCGATAGATGTCCTCAATGACCTCCGCCATATCCGAGCGGCTCAGATCAAATACCTTGACCTTCTTGGCGCCCTTCTGCTGCAGCATCTCTGCCAGCTGCTTGGCTGCCTTGCCGGTGTTGCCATGGATAGATGCATAGGCGATCACAACGCCCTCGTCCTCCGGCTCATAGCTGCTCCATACCTGATACTTGCCGATGTAGTAGCCGAGATCCTCCTTGAGGATCGGGCCGTGCAGCGGGCAGATGGTCTGGATATCCAGCGTCGCCGCCTTCTTGAGCAGAGCCTGCACCTGTGCACCATACTTGCCCACAATGTTCATGTAATAGCGGCGGGCCTCGCATGCCCAGTCCTCATCCGCATCGAGTGCGCCGAACTTGCCGAAACCATCCGCCGAGAAGAGGATCTTCTCCGCCTGTTCATAAGTAACCATAACCTCCGGCCAGTGTACCATCGGCGCCATAAAGAACTGCAGGGTATGGCTGCCGAGCGACAGGGTATCGCCCTCCGCAACAACAACCGCACGGTCCTTCAGGTTGTCAATTGCGAAGAACTGCGGCAGCATTGCCAGTGTCTTGGCGTTGACGACAATCTGCATCTCCGGATACATCTCTGCCAGCTTCTGAATATTGGCCGCATGATCCGGCTCCATATGGGATACGACCAGATACGCCGGCTTGTTGTCCCCCAGAACGGCGGCCAGATTTTCCAGCCACGGCTCGGTTGCACGGGCATCTACTGTGTCCATAATCGTAATTTTCTCATCCAGAATAACATACGAGTTGTACGAGACACCGTTTGGAACAATATACTGGCTCTCAAACAGGTCAAGCGTCTTGTCATCGACGCCCACATACAACACGGAATCGGAAATTGTTACCTTGCTCATATGCAATCCTCCATCATATACTATTAAAATTTATATCAAATTTCTTTTTTCGTGATTATCATAGCACATCTCTATGCAGAAAACAAGAATTCTTCTAACTTTATTACACAGCAAACCGTCCCGCACTCAGTCAGACAGCTCATGCGAAACCGTTCGGGCGATCAGCCGTGCGGCCTGCTCGATATCTGAGACCGCCGCCATCTCATTGGGCGAATGGATATAACGTGTCGGAATGCTGACCGCACCGGCGCGCACACCGCCGCGCGAGCGCTGGATCACACCGGTATCCGTCCCGCCAAATTCCATGATCTCCTGCTGTACCGTCATCCCAAGGCTCTCCGCCGCACGATACAGCGCATCGCGCACGGACACATCACAGATGACCGAACGGTCCATCACCTTGACCGCCGGACCGGCCCCCAGCTTGACCGCCATCGGGTACTTGCGCTCAGGCATATCGCCCGTGTCGGTCACATCGACGGCAATCGCGACCTCAGGCGCGGTGTCGAACGCCATCGTCTGTGCGCCCCGCAGTCCGACCTCCTCCTGTGCCGTAAACGCCACCGTGATATCGTTGTCGGTCTCCTCCAGTGCACACATCGCGCCGATCAGGGTCAGACAGCCGATGCGGTTGTCCAAATACGGACCGCAGAGGATATTTCCCTGTGCAAACGGCTCCCCGTCAAACACCGCAAAATCCCCGACCCGAATGCGCGTCTCTGCCTCCTCGCGGCTGGAAGCCCCGATATCCAAAAACAGATTGTCCATCCCGAGCTGCTTGAACGGGGTCTTTTCCTCGAACGAGATCACACCGCGCACGCCGCTCTGAAAGCGCACCCGCCGATCGATCAAATCGCCCAGCATTAGGCCGCCGACCGAGGCAAACCGGGCAAAGCCGTTGTCGTCAATGTGTGTGACCACAACGCCGATGGAATCCATATGGGCCGCAAGCACCACCTTTTTTCCGCTTCCCGCGCGATGGTACAACAGATTGTTCATCGCATCCGTCCGCCGCTCCCAGCGTTCGGCATCCGGCACATGCTCCGCAATGATGCGGTCGAGACACGCGATCACGCCGCTTTCCCGTCCGGACGGGCCAAATGCCCCGGACAATGCGCAAAATTCTTTGACCAAATCAAATTTCATACTGCTCCCCCATCTCCTTCAGAAAACGGCGGCTGATCTCCAGCACCCCGTATAAATCCTCGATCGCCGCCACACTCACCGGCGAATGAATATAGCGTACCGGCGCCGCGACCACGCCCGTGCGAATACCGCTGCGCGTCAGATGGATGCGTCCGGCATCCGTTCCGCCCGCGATCCGGTGCTTGGTCTGCCATGCAATTCCGGCCTGCTCCGCACAGCGCCGCAGGGCTTCGCACACGTCCTCGTGATAGATCGTCGCACGGTCCATAAACGCAATCACCGGTCCCTTTCGCAGGCCGCAGACCTGCCGGTGCCCTTCGACCTCCGCCAGATCCGCCGCCGTCGTACCCTCCAATACCAGGCACACGTCCGACCCGATCGTATACGCCGCACAGCGCGCCCCGCGCAGACCAACTTCCTCCTGGGTCGTGAAAGCGAACCAGGTGTCCACCGCCGGGCGTTCCTTTAAGATCGTCAGCATCGCCGCACAGCCAATGCGGTCGTCGATCGCCTTCGCCTTGAGCAGCCCGTCCCCGAACGCCACGGACGGCGAATCAAACACGCCATAGCTTCCGAGCGGGACCTTGCGCTGCGCCGCCTTTTTGTCCGTGCAGCCGATGTCAATATACAGGTCTTTCGCCTTCGGCATGTTCCTGCGCTCCTGCCGGGTCGTCAGATGCACCGCCTTGATGCCGACCACACCGCGTACGCCCTGTTCAAAAAAGACAACACGCCGTCCGATCACAACGCGCGGGTCCACACCGCCCACAAAGCCAAACTTGACGCAGCCGTCCTCCGTATAGCCCTTGCACAGGATGCCGACCTCGTCCATATGCGCCGCCAGCATGACGGTCTTGCCGCACGATTTGGCTCCCTTGCGGAAGATCATCAGGTTTCCGATGCTGTCCTCGCGGATTTCATCCGCATACGGCTCCGCCTCCCGGCGGATGTAGTCGCGCACCGCATCCTCACAGCCCGACGGGCCGGGGAGCGCGCACAGCTCCTTGAGCAGCTCGATCATCGTCCTGCCACCTCCCCGTCAAACTCGCACAGAAATTCTGCCAGCAGCTTTGCGGTCAGCTCCACATCCGATTCCTGTATGACCTCAATCGGCGTATGCATGTATTTCAGCGGGATGGACAACAGCCCCATCGCAATGCCGCTGCGCACCACCTGCATATCCCAGGCATTGGTTCCGGTGTTGCCCTCCATGATCTCCAATTGATACGGGATCTCGTTGGCCCGCGCGGTTTTGATGAGGCGCTGGGTCAGTCCGCGATGCAGATTCGGTCCCATGCCGATCACCACATTGCCAAGGGCAAACGTCTCCTCCGACGGTGCATCCGGTGTCTTAGCATGGGTGACATCCACCGCAATGCCGTAGTCCGGACGGACTTGAAACGCCGCCGCGAGCGCCCCCAGCGAATCGGTCTCCTCGTGCACCGAACCGCACACGACAAGATCCACCTTCCGGTCACATTGCGACAGCTTCTTCATCGCCTGCACGAGCGCAAAAAATCCCGCGCGGTCATCCAGGCACTTGCTGCAAATCTGTCCACTCTCCAGATCGCACGGCGTCTCCCGAAAGACAACCGGCGTGCCAATCCGGATCACCGAACGCGCGTCGCACAGGCCGGTGTCGATCAGCATTTCCTGCATCGGGACCGCCTTGTCCTCTTCCCCCGCCTTCAGCAGATGCGGCGGCATACAGGACACCACGCCATACCGCGGCGGGTCGGACAAAACCGTCACCTCCGCGCCGAGCAGCATCCGCGGGTCAACCCCGCCGACCTGCGTAAAACGCAGGAAACCGCCGTCCAGAACATCGGTGACCATAAAACCGATCTGATCCAGATGGGCATCCAGCAAAACAGTCTTTGCCCCCGGCTTCCTACAGGACAGCCAACCCAGAACCGAGCCGTTCGCATCGATTTCGGTCCGGTCACAATAGGGTGCGAGCAGCTCCTGTGCCACCGCCGCCGCATTGCCCTCAAATCCAGTCACGCCATCTGCACAGCACAACCGGTACAATTCTTCATTCACAGCTTCATCTCCCAAAGCAACATATTTTTTTGGAAAATCCCTTTTTCAATTTCTTATTATACCCGCCGTCGCCGCATTTCACAATGCAAATGTTTACATTTCCCACGTTTTTGTGATAGACTAGCGCTATGAAAACACGAACTTCTTTTTGCCTTTGCATCCCGCCTGCGCGGGATGGATGTCCGGTTCAGGACATTTTGCGGTCACACGGCTTTTCCCGCCGTCTGCTCATCGCATTAAAAAAGATCCCCGGAAGCGTCCGTCTGGACGGCGAGCCGGTCTACCTGATCGTCCCCGTCCGAAGTGGTCAGCAGCTCACCGTCGATCTGACGGGCTTGTCCGGCTCCGAGCACATCGTGCCGACCCCTCTCCCGCTGGAGATCGTCTATGAGGATGCCGACCTGTTCGTCCTGAACAAGCCCGCCGGAATGCCGGTGCATCCGTCGCAGGGGCATTATACGGACACGCTGTGCAACGCACTGGCGTATCACCTCGAACAGAATGGCGATCCGTTCGCCGCCCACGCGGTCGGACGGCTCGACCGGGACACCTCCGGTCTGGTGCTGCTTGCACGGCACGAGCTGTCCGCCTGTATCCTGTCCGCCGCCATGCGCGATCGGCGCATCCATCGGGAATACCGCGCGGTCTGCACCGGAATGCTCCCCGCCAGCGGTACCATCGATGCCCCCATCGCCCGCGCCCACGGCAGCACCATCGAACGCGTCGTCTCGGCTTCCGGGGAACCGGCGGTCACACATTACCGCCGTCTGGAGGACGCGAACGGTTATTCGCTCGCCGCCGTGCGGCTGGAAACCGGACGCACCCACCAGATCCGCGTCCATATGAAGCACATCGGCCATCCGCTCCCCGGCGATTTCCTGTACCATCCGGATACCTCCGTGATCTCCCGGCAGGCGCTGCACAGCTACCGCCTGTCCTTTCCCCATCCGATGACCGGAGCCCCTCTCACCTTTACCGCTCCTATTCCGCCGGATATGCGTGCAATTCTTGCGAAACGCCCTTGACAGCCTGTCTCTTTGTGTGCTACGGTTAAGTTGATTAAATTGTTAATTTCTTAACAATTTCCTAGTAATTTGATAGGAAAGGACTGTGATATCATGAGATCCGAAACCAAATGCCTGCATTCCGGCTATACACCGAAAAACGGAGAGCCGCGCGTGCTCCCAATCGTCCAGAGCACCACATATGTCTATGATTCTGCGGCAGAAGTCGCCGCTATTTTCGACGACCCGACCAAGGGGCTGTGCTATTCCCGCTTTGGCAACCCGACGGTGATGGCGGTCGAGGAAAAGATCGCCGACCTGGAGGGCGGCGTCGGCGCGATGTGCACCGCATCTGGCCAGGCGGCAACGCTGCTGTCCATCCTGAACATCTGCCAGGCGGGCGACTCCATCATCAGCACGCCGGAGATCTACGGCGGCACCATCAACCTGTTCTCCTACACGTTCAAAAAACTCGGCATCGAGTGCATCTATGTCGACAAGAACGCCTCGGACGAGGAGATCAAGGCGGCATTCAAGCCGAACACCAAGCTGGTATTCGGCGAGACCATCGCCAATCCGGCGCTGACCGTGTTTGACATCGAGCGCTTCGCGCACATCGCGCATGACATGGGCGTTCCGCTCATCGTGGACAACACCTTTGCCACGCCGATCCTGTGCCGTCCGTTCGAGTACGGTGCGGACATCGTCATCCACTCCACCAGCAAATACATGGACGGTCATGCGCTCCAGGTCGGCGGTGTCATCGTCGACAGCGGTAAATTTGACTGGACCAACGGCAAGTTCCCCGAACTGGTCGAGCCGGACGAATCCTATCACGGCATCTCCTATACCGAGACCTATGGCAACATGGCCTACATCATCAAGGCGAGAATGCAGCTCATGCGTGATTTCGGCGTCTATCCGGCCGCCCATTCCGCCTTCCTGCTGAACCTCGGTCTGGAAACCCTTCCGGTCCGCATGGAGCAGTATTACAAAAATGCTATGACGGTTGCGGAGTTCCTGGAAGCCACCCCGGCGGTGGAAAGCGTCCGCTTCCCGGGCCTGAAATCCGACCCGAACTATCCGCTTGCAGAGAAATATCTGGAGGGCAAATCCTGTGGTGTCATCTCGTTCATCATCAAGGGCGGCCGTCCGGCAGCGGCCAAATTCATGGACGCGCTCCATCTGGCCTCCAACGAAGTACACGTGGCCGATATCCGCACCTGCGTCCTGCATCCGGCCAGTGAGACCCATCGCCAGCTCACCGATGAGCAGTTGGTCGCCGCCGGCATCGATGGCGGCATGATCCGTCTCTCGGTCGGACTGGAACATGTCAAGGACATTCTGGACGATCTCAAGCAGGCATTCGCTGCGATTTCCGAATAATCCAACGATATTCTGTGCAGAAGGGATTCCACCCGGTTTCCCTTCTGCCTTTTCTTTTTGGCTCTTGACACAATACACGGCGGTTCTTATAATACAATTGAATGATTGTTCAACATTTCAATTTTAAAAGGAGGTAACCCATGCAATCTTCTTATTCCGCAGCACCAGATCGCTGCGACTGCAACTGTATTCACGAAGATGTTGTCAATAAGGTCCGCAAAGAAATGTTGCCGGAAGATATACTGTTCGAAATGGCAACTGTTTTTCAGTTGTTTAGCGATTCCACTCGTGTAAAAATCCTATCTGCATTAATCTGCGATGATATGTGTGTCTGTGACATTTCTGTTCTGCTTGGAATGACAAAATCAGCGGTTTCCCATCAACTCCGAATTCTCAGACATGCAAATCTCGTCCGCTATCGTAAAGTGGGGCGTGTAATCTATTATTCTCTTGCAGATGAACATGTAAAAGCAATTTTTCGCGAGGTTTTAATCCATATTGACAACAAATAAAGCTCTCCAAGTTTTATTATTTCTTTGAATGATTACTGATTTTCAACCCTTGACGATGCATCATCCAATTACCACACGGACGACTGGAAAGGAGCCAGAGAAAGACCTATGAACACCAACGCACTCATCGAAAACCTTATGGACATCCTAAAGGAAGCAGAAATCAAAATCGGCTATTCCGAACAGCCGCTCTCCCTGTATTATCCGCTGGATTCCTTGAATCATCTGCTGGAAACCAATCTCGCCGCAGAGGAAATGCTGCATACCCTGCAGGATGCCTTTTCCTCCGACAACCAGCCGCTCGGCGCGGTTACGGTCTCCGTCGACGACACCCGGTTTTGCTTCCGCATCCCGGAATCCGGGGTTTCCCATGTCCATCACACGCGGCAAAACCCGTTTCTCGAGGAATTTATTTCCCTCATCCGCAGCACCTCCTGCACGATCGACGATATCCTCGCCGTGTTCCACCGGTATTCTGACCGCGTGGCCGTGGAAAAAATAGAGGGCAATGAGGAATTCGAGTATCTGATCTATTTCACCGATGGCATTCCGGACCGCTTCTGGTACTGCATCCAGTTGGAGCACGGCCATGCGGTCTACCATCGGTTTACCGAGTGGGATTACCGCGCGTTTGGATTTTGAAAAACCATACCCCAAAAACAAAGCAGCCAGTCACGGATTTCTGCAATCCTCTGTGACCGGCTGTTTTCTTATTCTATTCCAAAAAACCGCTTTCCATTTTCCGTCGTGATGCGCTCGACCTCCTCGCGGCTCATGCCGCAAATCGACGCGATCGTATCCGCCACGCAGTGGACATACCGGGAGCAATTGCGCACGCGCTGCCCTTTGATCTTATAGGGCGCCGGCGTCATATAGGGGCTGTCCGTCTCAATCATGATATGCTGGAGCGGGATGTTTTGCAGGATGCGTCGCACCTTCTTGGAATTGTCGTGCGTGATCACCCCGGTGAACGAGATCATCCATCCCATCCCGATCAGCTCCTGTGCCATCTCGTAGCTTCCCGAATAGCAGTGGTACACGCCGTGTACCTCCGGGAATTCCTTCACGATCGCGAGGCAGTCGGCATGGGCATCGCGGTCATGGACAATGACCGGCAGAGCCAGACGCTCCGCCAGCGCCATCTGGGCGCGGAATACCGCCTGCTGTTCCTCCCTGGATGGGGTCGTCTCCGGCGAACGCTTGATCCAATAGTAATCCAGTCCGATCTCCCCGATCGCCTGTACCTTGTCCTCCCGCGCCAGACGCTCTATGGCCTCCACATCCTCCATCGACCAGCCGAGTGCGTTTTCCGGATGGATGCCGACTGCGGCATAGACATGCGGATAGGTATGCGCCAGTGCAACCGCCGTTCGGGAGCTTTCCACGTCACAGCCCGGATTGACAATCAGGCCAACGCCGTACTCCGGCATGGAGCGCAGCAGGGCATCGCGGTCCGCATCGAACCACTCGTCATCGTAATGCGCATGGGTATCAAATAACATCCGATCTTCCCCTCTCTTCTGCAAAAACAACCGGCAGTCCTTCCGCACCACCGGTTGTTTGTCTCTCTGTGTTATCGAATCTTGCAGCCCGACGGAACGCCATCCACAAAGATGACCTTGACGCCGTCCGGTGCATCGGCCGCCAGAATCATGCCCTGGCTCTCCACGCCGCGCAGCTTCGCCGGCTTGAGGTTGGCCACCAGAATGACCGTCTTTCCGATCAGATCCTCCGGCTTGTAGTATTCCGCAATGCCGGATACCACCTGACGCTTTTCCTCTCCGAGCTTGAGCTGGAGGCACAGCAGCTTGTCCGATTTCTTGACCGGTTCACAGGCGACTACCTCGGCGGTCTTGAGAGATACCTTGGCAAAATCGTCGATTGCGATCACGACATTGGCCAGTTCCTCTTCCTTCGCCTTTTTCTCGGCCTTCTTTGCCGCCTTTTCCGCTTCCTTCTTCTGCTTCTCCTGATGCTTGTCGAGGAAGTCCAGCTCCTTCTTCATGTCAATGCGCGGGAACAGGGCCGCCCCCTTGCAGACCGTGACATTCGCCGGAAGCTGGCCATATTCCGCCACCGACTCCCACGTAAACAGCTCCGACGCCGCGCCGATCTGTGCACGGATCTTCTCCGCCGAATCCGGAATGAACGGGGTCAGCAGGGTTGCACCGATGCGGATGGTCTCCAGCAGGTTATACATGACGCGCGCCAGACGCGGCTTGTTGGCCTCATCCTTGGCGAGGATCCACGGCGCCGTCTCATCGATGTATTTGTTTGCACGGGAGATGACCTTAAATACTTCGATCAGGGCATTCTGGAACGCATAGGACTCCATCTGCTCCTCATAGACCGCACGCAGGCCGGATGCCATCTGGATCAGTTCCTCATCCATCGGATCGGCGGTCTGCTCGGCCGGAAGCGTGCCGTCAAAGTACTTCTCGACCATGGAGACCGTGCGGGAAACCAGGTTGCCCAGATCGTTTGCCAGATCCGCATTGATGCGGTTAATCAGCGCTTCGTTGGAGAACACACCGTCCGAACCGAACGGGAACTCACGGAGCAGGAAATAGCGCAGGGTATCCACACCATAGCGCTCACACAGGAACACCGGATCGACGACATTGCCCTTGGACTTGGACATCTTGCCGCCCTCCAGCAGCAGCCAGCCATGACCGTATACCTTCTTCGGCAGCGGAAGCTCCAGGCTCATCAGCATAGCCGGCCACAGGATCGAATGGAACCGGACAATTTCCTTGCCGACAAAATGGACATCCGCCGGCCAGAACCGCTCAAAATCATCGTACTTCTCATTGCCATAGCCGAGGGCGGTGATATAGTTGGTCAGCGCATCCAGCCAGACATAAACCACGTGCTTCGGGTCGGATGTGACCGGAACACCCCAGTCAAATGTGGTGCGGGATACACAGGTATCCTCCAGACCCGGCTTGATGAAGTTGTTCATCATCTCCTTGGCGCGGGAAGCCGGCTGCAGCCAGTCCGGATTCTCCTCATACAGCTTGATGATCTGATCGACATACTTGCTCTGCTTGAAGAAGTACGCCTCCTCTTCCGCATCGACGACCGGACGTCCGCAGTCCGGACACTTGCCGTCTACGAGCTGCGTCTCGGTCCAGAACGATTCACACGGTTTGCAGTACTTGCCCTTGTAAACCGACTTATAGATATCGCCCTTGGCCTTCATCTTTTCGAACATCTTCTGTACGGCCTCGACATGGTACTCATCCGTCGTGCGGATGAAGCGGTCGTAAGAAATATTCATCAGCTTCCACAGGTCCTTGATGCCGGCAACAATGTTGTCGACAAATTCCTGCGGGGTGACACCGGCCTCCGCAGCCTTGTCCTGAATCTTCTGTCCATGCTCGTCCGTACCCGTCAGGAACATGACGTCATAGCCCTGCAGGCGCTTAAAGCGGGCCATCACATCGGTCGCAACGGTACAGTAGCTGTGGCCAATGTGAAGATTGGCCGACGGATAATAAATCGGTGTGGTTATATAAAACGGCTTCTTATCCAAGAATCATCTCTCCTTTATGATTTATCCTATCTATCATATACCAAAAACGCAGGCAACTCAAGCGATTTCTTCAAATTTACGGTCTTTTTGTCTCAACTTTACCAAAAGAAGATGCAGAGCGCAGGCTCTGCATCTTCGGTATCTTGGTTTGGGTTATTCAAAGGAGACCGGCGGTACTCCCAGCTCATGCTGACGCAGCGCATCAAAGTAATTGACAAACGCCATATTCATATAGGCCTGCAAATAAATACCGACGATCCCGAGTGTGATCAATGTCAGCAGCACCCAGGGGAAAAAGCTGAGGTCAAAGACAAACAGCTCCCAGTTGTGTCTGCGGAACGTGACCGCACATTCCTTTGTCGCCTGCCATGCGCTCATATCCGGGTCATCGATCAGACGGATATATGCTCCGTCAAACCGGCGGATCTTGACATTGACAAGGAGCGTAACCACTATAAAGACGAGAGACAGCACCAGAAGTTTCGTAAACGTCCCCGGCCGCGGATCGTTGCCCGTCGTGGCCACATATATCATCTCATCCACCAGCACCCAGCACCACGGCACCGCCGCTGCGATCTCCAGCACAATCCATCCGATCGAACGGAAGAAGATCGAGAAACAGAGCTTCAGGGCGTTTTTGTACTGCTGTCCTTCGCCGAAGCAGGTGAAGATTGTGGTCACCGGCACAAGCTGTCCGCGCGCCCGCGCGGTAAAATAATGCATCGCGCCGAACTGAAGCGGAACGACGATAAAAATCAATGCTGCAACATACACCAGCAGGAACAACATCATACGTCCCGCATCCAACCGGGAAATCTCCTGGTTATAAATAATGGAGATCAGCGCTCCCGGGAGCATCGCCAGGATGGAGGCCCCCATCGCCGGCCAAAACGCCTGTGCAAGATTGCCCTTCGCCGACCATTTGAACTGTTTTCTTAGCTGTGCATCGTATGCCATACGCTTCCCCTTTCTGTTTGCCCCTCGGTTTCCACTTAATGTCCGCCGAGACGGTACGTACTGGTATTCTCCTGCGTCGTCTCGGACTCGCCATTCACCGTGACGGTCTTGTACAACGTCGCATGACGATAATTTCCGCTCACATAAGAGGTCGAACTGAACTCAACCGTCTTATCGACTGTCTTCGTTCCGTAGATTGTACAGGTCAGCGCACCGCCTCCCATATCCATGGATATCTTAATCGGATAATCCGTATCGTTTACGAACTTAAAATCCTGACTTCCCCAGGCAACCGTTGCATCCTGCGAAATCGGTGTGTAGGTTATCTGGAACTGATGGCTGCGCCGCTCCGTAACCTCCAGATCCGCCCGCAGAACCGCCATATAGATCGTCGACGAACTCTGGCAGGCGCCGCCGCCGTAGTCCTCCACCGACTCTCCGCTGACGAAAATCGTTGCCTTCTGATAGCCGCGCTCCGGCGTCCTCTCTCCGACAATGTCGTTGTAGGAGAACTCATCGCCCGGATTCAGGATCACCCCGTCACAGGACTCTGCCGTCAGACGGACATTGGTCGTCCGTCCCGGATCGCTGCTGTAATAGGTTGTGGTCTGTGCCAGCACATCGCGGAACAGAACCTTCTTCAGCTTCTTGGCGGAAAGATCCGCACTGGTGATCTCCACCGGTACCGTATAGGTCTGTTCACTGGCATCGCCGATCGCTTCGGAAATTGCCTCCGCCGTCACCGCAACGCCCTTGACCGAATTGATAACCTCTCCGGTCTCGGTATCCACCTTCGCATCTTCCGCCTCGCACGAGGCATCCTCCGCCATCTGCTTCGCATCCGGCTTCTCCTGCTCGACCACAAAGGTCTCAACGGTATACGGCTCACAATCCATCGTGCGGATGCGCTGTTTCAGCGCGTCCAGCACCGCACTCTGTTCAAAATCAAGGCCGGGTTTTCCGGTATCGATGGTCATGACAGCCGCACTCTTATCCACTTCAAAGCTCGGCTGAACCGGATCGTATTCGACCTCCTCATGGACGGTCTCGACAAATTCCTCCAGTTCGGTCTCCTTCACGGTGACCGACGCCGAAACGTCCTTCTGTCCCACCAGCGCGAGGACGACATCGCCCATACGCCGGAAGTAACCGCCCTCACGGCCGATCTGATACGCCGCTTCCGCCGTCGCTTCGCTGTCCACCTGTTCGGCAACATCTGCCACATGGAGCGCAAACTCCTTGTCGTCGCCGATTACGGTGATGTTCTTGTCCAGAATCGTATCCTGGCAATCCGACGCGATAAACTGCGCCGCCTGCTCCTGTGTCATACCGGACAGAGAATAGGTAGAATCCAGCTTCACGCCATGGAAAATGCCCGGATATTTGTAGGTATAAATGCTGAGTCCGGAAAGCGCAAGGATCGCAACCGATACCACGGTGCCGACCACAATGCGGCTGACGCGCAGTGTCTTGGCTCGCATCGGTACTTTTTCCCTGTGCGCCGGTTCCTCCTCCGCTGGGGATTCGATGGAATCCATCGGCTTAGAATCCGCTTCCTTCTCGCCTGCCTCCGTAATCGCAACCGGCTGCGGCTTCCATGTACCGTCCTCCTGCCGTTTGCTGATCTGAAACACCGAAGGGAGCTTTTCCGTCGCCTCCTCCGCCGAAGCGGTCTGTTCTCCGGCCGTCTGCCCATCCGCAGCCGGCGCGTGTGTTTCCTCCGAAACCATTCCCCGCTCTTCTTCCGGAAGCTTTGCGGGATCGTTTCTTTCCTTCATATTATTTTCCTCCGTTGGAGATAATCGCTTGTGTGTGTTCTTTGTATTCCTGTATTGTATGGTATCTCACTAGGAATTGCAACCAAATTCCCGAAAAAAAATCTCCCTACGGTATATCTTCCCCATTTTTTCAACAAATTTACACGTTTTCTACCGCTTTCTTACACATTGAAGCGGAACAGAACAACGTCCCCGTCGCGCATGACGTATTCCTTGCCCTCGGAACGGACCAATCCCTTCTCTTTGGCCGCCGCCATCGAGCCGCAGGCGATCAGGTCATCATACGACACCACCTCTGCACGGATAAAGCCGCGCTCAAAATCCGTATGGATCTTTCCAGCTGCCTGCGGCGCCTTAGTGCCCTTCTTGATCGTCCATGCACGGACCTCCGGTGCACCGGCGGTCAGGAAGCTCATCAGGCCGAGCAGGTCATAGCAGACGCGGATCAGGCGGTCCAGACCGGACTCCTCCAGCCCCAACTCAGACAGGAACAGTTCCTTTTCCTCGTCCTCCAGCCCGGCAATGTCCTGCTCCATCTGGGCGCAGATCTTGAGTACCTGTGCGCCTTCCTCATCGGCGATCTTCTGTACCGCCTCCAGACGGGCGT
This sequence comes from Eubacteriales bacterium, assembly GCA_030539335.1. Lineage (GTDB taxonomy): Bacteria > Bacillota > Clostridia > Oscillospirales > Butyricicoccaceae > Butyricicoccus_A. The sequence continues at coordinate 50,080 of JAUNSG010000004.1, forward strand.
TTTCCATCTCGTCGCCAATGAAACCCTCTTCATCGACGTTGGCCGCATAGATGACGGGTTTGGAGGACAGCAGATCCACCGTGCTGAGCAGCTCGGCGTATTCCTCCCACTCCGGGAAGGAACGGGCGGACTTTCCGTCTTCCAAATGAGCGTACAGGCGCTCGAGTACCGCAATTTCCTCGTTGTACTTTTTGTCACCCTTTGCGAGCTTGCGCGAACGATCGATGCGGCGCTCCACCAGCTCCATATCCGACAGGATCAGCTCCAGATTGATGGTTTCAATGTCGCGCTGCGGGTCAATGCTGCCCTCAACATGGACAATATTCGGGTTGTCAAAGCAGCGGACGACATGGACAATGGCATCCACCTCACGGATGTGCGACAGGAACTTATTTCCCAATCCCTCGCCCTTGGAGGCGCCGCGCACCAGTCCGGCAATGTCCACAAACTCGACCACCGCCGGGATGGTCTTCGGCGGATGGTACAGCTCAGTCAGACGGTCCAGACGCTTGTCCGGCACGCTGACCATGCCGACATTCGGCTCGATCGTGCAGAACGGATAATTTGCCGACTCGGCGCCGGCGTCTGTAATGGCGTTGAACAATGTGCTTTTGCCGACGTTCGGCAGTCCGACAATGCCTAATTTCATAGTATTGTTAACTCCTTTATTGGGATGAATTTCTGTAAAATTTTTGCGAATTTCCAATGATTCAAATCCTTATTAGTATACACCCTCTCCCCCCTCCGGTGCAAGATGTGTTGTGCTGTGCAGGGTAACGGAAAAGAACTTATTTTCCGTTTGTTTTTTGTCGCTTCAATCGTATACAATCGTTTTCTCCCGCTTTATAATAGAGACAGGAATCCATGCTATCAAAAGGAACATTTCCAATTTTGTTCCTTTGGATTCATTCTTACTTGAATTGGGAGGACTTGAGCCATGCCCGCGCTCGTCACACATTATATCTTTGCCACCGAAACCGCAGCGCATGCGGCATCTCCCCTGGCCGAGATCATTTCCGCCGATAACGATGCCTTTCTCTGGGGGGCACAGGGACCGGATATTCTCTTTTTCCACCATCCACTCCGGAAAAATACCGTCTCCCGTCTCGGTCACGCCATGCATGACCGGTACATTGCCCATACTTTCTCCGTATTGGCTCAGGAATGTGCCCGGCACAACAATCCGTCTGCAGCCGCTTATCTGCTCGGATTCTGCTGCCACTATGCCCTTGACCGCACCGTACATCCCTTCGTCACCTATCTCGTCCAATACCGTCTGGACCCACAGTATCCGACGCTTTCCTATTCCTCCCTGCACCATCTCTGTGAATCCGAGATGGACCGAATTCTGATCGTTGACCGCGGCCTGCGCGTCCCGAACAGCCGGAAGCACGGCGCTGCCCTCCCGGCACACCGTCTGCTCACCTATTCGCCGCAGGTACGCGATGCCGCTGCCCAGCTTCTTTCCGCCGCCGCACGGGAAACCTACGGCGTGCGCCTGTCCTCCCGCCAGGTCACCCGCTCCATGCGCAGTATGCTGCAAATTACCCATGCGCTTCAGAACCCGACCGGGCGACGCGCCAGCCGGGTTGCCGCTCTCGAAAAGCTGTTCCACAGCGAAGGGATGTTCTCCTCTCTCATGCGGCCCTATGCCCCGCTTCCGGTGGACTGCACCAACCGGAACCATGCGGCCTGGACGGATGCCGCCACCCCACATCTGCGCCGGTACGAAAGCTTCCCCGACCTGATGAAACGCGCGGAGCAAACCGCACTGCGGCTGATGGACTGTTCCTGCCAAGCTGTGCAGCATGGCACCCGGCTTCCACCGGAACTGTTCTCGCTCAACTACCTCGGTCTGACCGAGTGGCGGTAAACCAAGGACATCAAAAAAAGGCATCGGACCGACGTCCGATGCCTTTTTCGGCACTTTATGCTGTTTCCGTAGTTTGCCCGAACTGTGTCAGCTGCACCAGCAGATACACAGTGGCAAACAGGCAGGCCGCCATACGGAACAAATCCGCCAGCGGCGCCGTCAACACCCATTCCGCCATCGTTCGGTTCATGCATGCAGCGAGCAGCATCCCGCCGTCACAGGTCAGCATCAGAAAGACGCTCAAGCCGGAGAACAGCGCGATGCACACCGGATGCGGCTCGGCAAAGAACAGACCGGCAATGTAATAAAACGCCGCCATGACCGCGATAATCAGCAGAAGGTCATATGCATAATCCTGCATGACCGGATTGCTGCTGTTTTCATGATAGGTCATAATCAGGCTCAGGCACGCCCAGAACATCGGCAGGCAGACAAACACACCCTGCCGTTTGGTCGCGGCATAGCCATCCTGCCTGCGGGCAAACAGCAGCAGGGTCACACCGGATACCACGCACAAAATCCACTGTGCCGCCAGCGCCACCAGCGCCGCCACGCCAAACGGATGGTACTCGCTGGTTTCCTCCGCCACCATACCGCCGAGATTCACCAGCGCCGCTACACCGATGACCGCCATCGCCGCACCGCAGACCATACACACCACACGCGCGGCGTGTCCCATCTTTCCCATGAGCTGCTCATAGGACGTCCCCTTCGGCATCCGATAGCTGCTCCGGCTCAGCACAATGGACAGGATGATCCCGGCAGCGCAGGCCAGCTTCAACGCCATCGCAGGGACATCCCCTGCGATCGGGAGTCCGTTCGCCGGCTCCATTCCATTCACAATGCTCAAACCGCGCAGAACCGCACCAGCCAGTCCCATCGCAATGACAAACAGGATATAAACGCTCCGTTTCATGTCCTCGTTCCTTTCCCAAACATTCCGAGCGGCCATGCGAAAGCCGCACCGCCGCCCGTTTGCATCACAATCGTTTCCGCGCTGTTCAGGCGTTGCGGCCACAGCACTTCTTGTACTTCTTACCGCTTCCGCACGGGCACGGATCGTTTCTGCCCGGCTTCTTCATCGCCTTCTGCGGGGTCTTTTTCAGACTGCCGTCGTCTGCTCCGGAGGTACCGCTCTCCTTGGCCACCTTCTCACGCTTCGGCTCCTGCCGTGTCTGTACACGGGCCAGATACATCATGCGGACGGTGTCCTCACGGATCGAGGTAACCATCGAGTCGTACATATCCGAGCCTTCACGCTTGTACTCGATGACCGGATCGTGCTGACCATAGGCGCGCAGACCGATGCCGTTGCGCAGCTCGGTCATCGCATCGATATGATCCATCCATTTCTGATCCACGTTGCGCAGCAGGATCACACGCTCCAGCTCTCGCATGATCTCCGGTGTGACCTGCTTTTCCTTGGCTTCGTACACCGCATGGGCGCGGTCGCACAGCTGGTTGCGCAGTGCATCCGGCTCCAGATCGTCCAGCTCCTCGTTGGTAAACTGCATCTCGTTCGGCAGAAGGAACAAACCGACAAACTTCTTGCGGATCTGCTCGATGTCCTCCTGCTCAATGTACGGCTTTTCACCCAATACGCCATGCAGCGTACTTTCAATCGTCTCATCCACCATGTGCAGAATGGATTCCTTCAGATCTTCGCCATTCAGAACCTTATCACGCTGCTCATAGATAACGCCGCGCTGCTTGTTCAGCACATCATCGTATTCGACGACGCTCTTACGGATGCCAAAGTTGCGGGATTCGACCTTCTTCTGTGCGCTCTCAATCGCACCGGACAGCATCTTCTGGTCGATCGGCGTCTCGTCATCCATGCCGAAGCGGTCCAGCATTCCCATGACGCGCTCGGAGCCAAACAGACGCATCAGGTCATCCTCCATCGAAATGAAGAAGTTCGACTCACCCGGATCGCCCTGACGTCCGGCACGGCCGCGCAGCTGGTTGTCAATGCGGCGGGATTCGTGGCGCTCGGTGCCCAGAATGCACAGGCCGCCGGCCTGACGCACCAACTCGGCATCGTGCGCAATCTTCTCCTTAAAGCCCGCAAGCAGCTTCTGGTATTCGCGGCGGATGGCGAGGATCTCCTCGTCGTCCGTCTCGGCAAAACCGTTCGCCTCCTGAATCAGCTCCTCCTCATGGCCCTGCTTGCGCAGCGCTTCCATCGCCAGCTGCTCCGCATTGCCGCCGAGGACGATATCCGTACCACGGCCGGCCATGTTGGTCGCAATCGTCACGGCGCCCAGCTTGCCCGCCTGTGCGACGATCTCCGCTTCCTTTTCGTGATATTTCGCGTTCAGGACATTGTGCGGAATGCCCTCGCGCTTGAGCATCTTACTCAGCAGCTCACTCTTTTCGATCGAAACCGTGCCGACCAGAATCGGCTGCTGCCGTGCGTTGCACTCCTTGATCTTGTTGACCGCGGCGCGGAACTTGCCCATCTCCGTGCGGTAAACCGCATCCGGATTGTCAATACGGGCAATCGGACGGTTGGTCGGAATCTCGACTACATCCAGGCTGTAAATCTCGCGGAACTCATCCTCTTCCGTCAGCGCCGTGCCGGTCATGCCGGACAGCTTTCCGTACAGACGGAAGTAGTTCTGGAAGGTAATCGTCGCCAGCGTCTTGTTCTCGTGCTGCACCTTGACGTGCTCCTTCGCCTCAATGGCCTGATGCAGTCCATCCGAATAGCGGCGGCCGAACATCAGACGACCGGTAAATTCATCGACAATAATGATTTCGTTGTCGCGGATGACGTAATCGACATCCTTCTTCATGACGCCATGGGCGCGGATCGCCTGATTGATGTGGTGCGCCAGCGTGGTGTTTTCCGGATCGGACAGGTTGTCCACATGGAAGTATTCCTCCGCCTTTTTCTGACCGACCGGGCTGAGCATCGCGGTGTTTGCCTTCTCATCGACAACATAATCCGCACGGATCTGCGCGAGAATCTGCTGGTCCTCTTCGGACATCGGGCCATACTTCTTCGGGTCTTGCTTGCGCAGTTCCATTTCCTGCAGAACGCGTTCGCCCTCCGATTCAACGTCAATCTTAGCATCTGCTTCCTTAATCCGGTAGCACTTCAGGCGGGAGACAAAGACATCCGCCTGTGCATACAGGTCGGTGGACTTGTCGCCCTGACCGGAGATAATCAGCGGGGTACGCGCCTCGTCGATCAGGATGGAGTCCACCTCATCGACCACGGCAAACGCATGGCCGCGCTGTACCTTGTCCTTTTTGTAAATCGCCATGTTATCGCGCAGATAGTCAAAGCCGAACTCATTGTTCGTACCATAGGTGATATCCGCCTCATACATCGACTTGCGCTGCTCCGCCGGAACCTCATGGATAATCAGACCAACTTTCAGTCCCAAAAAGCGGTAAACCTTACCCATCCACTCGCTGTCGCGTTTTGCCAGATAATCGTTTACCGTTACAATATGAACGCCCTTGCCAGTCAGTGCATTCAGATAAACCGGCAGTGTCGCCACAAGGGTCTTACCTTCACCGGTCTTCATCTCGGCTATCCGTCCCTGATGCAGGACTATGCCGCCGATCACCTGTACACGGTAGTGCCGCATGCCAAGCACACGGTCCGCTGCCTCACGCATGGTGGCAAACGCCTCCGGCAGGAGCGAATCGAGCGTTTCGCCATCCGCATAGCGCTGCTTGAACTCCGCAGTTTTTCCGCGCAGCTCCTTGTCAGAGAGCTTCCGGTACTCGTCCTCCAATGCATCTACCTTATCTGCAATCGGACGGATTTTCTTCAGCTCATGCTGGCTGTGCGTTCCGAATATTTTTTCCAATAATCGAGCCATTCTGTCTATTCCTTTCAAGCGGGCGGTTCTGTCTCCCGATCCACCCACATTTTTGCATTCTACTTTGCATTATAGCACAGTTCTTCCCAGAAGAAAAATAACTTTTTGTAAATTTACAAAAAATGCTGTGTGGTAGAAAAAATGACGCCAGATATATCAAATCAGCTCAAATCGAAAATATATTTTATTATTTTAGAATTTTAAAGGACTATTTAGAATTTTTAATAATATATTTTTATTTATAGAAAGAAATTATTGACTTATTGTAATTTTTATTGTATACTCATAATGGATTTAGTAATTATATCCAAATTTAATCAAATTGGTTCTATTCTAACCGTATTGATGGTAAATCAAGCTATACAGGAAAAACAAAATCATTTTACATCTATAAACCATCTTCCATTCAGCATAAAATTTTACCATACGGAACTGCCGAATAATACATCGAGGTGCATATTATAATGATTAACCACGAAAAACTTTTTCAAACCGGCACCAAAATTGCTGCCGCATCCCTTGTTTTAATGATAGCCCTTTGGTTTAGCTGGCCGATTGCAAGTTCTACCGTACGTTCGTTTTCTGGAAATGACGGTCTGTTTGACTCACCATTTCTCAGTCACGGCGCACTGCTCAGTAATATAATTTTGCTGTTGTTCGGACTGATTCTGATGATCTTGGGATGGCGCTATTCTACTTCTTCCCGTCTCGTCATACAGTACGAAACGTTGTTCTTTCTAGGTACGCGCATTCTTGCTCTGGCTCTCGCTCTATTTGTCGTACTGCTTCAAGCCGAAGTATTCCTCCGCGGTGGCTTGTTTCCGGATCCGGATGCACAACTCGGATTCACACCCTGGTGGTGTACTTCAGATTCTCCAGTGTACGTTCTGACAACCAATGGAATCCTGTTTCTATTGGGGTTGGTGTGTTTTCTTTTGGGATGGTTCGGATCGCGACCTGTTTCTCAATTGTTCAAAAAACGGTAATCCACGGACCTGTCGCTTTCGGGCGACAGGTTTTTCTTCTTTTCCAAAATCAAAAAAACTTTTCCTCAAAATCTTTACTTCCTCCCGGAATTTCACTATAATATTATATTGAGAAATCATACTATACCGAATTTGTGAGGAGAATCTGCTTTGGCACTGATCGAATTTGAAGATTATAAACAGAAATTAAACAACCTGGAGCCGGACATTGACGAGCTGGAGCGCGCCTATGATCTGGAACGCTCCGCCGAAGAGGTGGAGGAACTGGAAAACCGCGCCAGCGAACCGGGCTTCTGGGATGATATGGAGAAATCACAGAAAATCCTTCAGCGCACCAAGGCGCTCAAGGACAAGATCGAAGGCTTCCACAACCTGAAAACCCAGTGGGAGGATCTGCTGACCCTCTGTGATCTGGCAATCGAGGCGGAGGACGAGTCCATGCTGGAGGAGCTGGAATCCGGCTTTGCCGAACTGACGGACGATCTGGACCGCCGCAAGCTGGCCACCCTGCTTCTAGGCGATTATGACAGCAACAACGCCATTCTGTCCTTCCACGCCGGAGCCGGCGGAACCGAGGCGCAGGACTGGTGCGAAATGCTTTACCGCATGTATACCCGCTGGGCGGAGCGCCATGGCTTCACCTATCAGATCCTTGACTATCTGGAAGGAGACGATGCCGGTCTGAAATCCGCCTCCATCCTGATTCAGGGCGAAAACGCCTATGGCTTCCTGAAAAGCGAATCCGGCGTCCATCGTCTGGTCCGTGTCTCCCCGTTTGATTCCTCCGGCCGCCGTCACACGTCGTTCTCGGCGGTTGAGGTCATGCCGGAAATCGACGATGACAATTCTGTCGAGATCCGTCCGGAGGATGTCGAGATGCAGGTATTCCGCTCGTCCGGTGCCGGCGGCCAGCACATCAACAAGACTTCGTCCGCCGTCCGTCTGATCCACAAGCCGACCGGAATCGTCGTCGCCTGCCAGACCGAGCGAAGCCAGTTCCAAAACCGCGACACCTGTATGAAAATGCTGCGTTCCAAGCTGATGGAAATCAAGGAGCGCGAACATTTGGACAAGATCGAGGACATCAAGGGCGATCAGAAGAAGATCGAATGGGGCAGCCAGATCCGCTCCTATGTCTTCATGCCGTACACACTGGCAAAGGACACCCGCACGGCATTCGAAAACTCGAACATCGACGCGGTAATGGATGGCGACATTGACGGCTTTATCAATGCCTATCTGACGGCGCAGGCAACCGGAACCCTGCAAAGCAAATAACCTTCCCAAGCTGCACGATCCACAGGCTCTGTCTTCCCAAGACAGGGCCTGTTTTTTCTGTCCGGATGCGGCGGAAACCGCCCGCCTCACGCTGCCACAGCAAGAATTTGAAATGCTGCAAAGCCTCTCGTTCCGCAGGAATACACCCGAACGATAAGCGCGTTCCCCTCCCTCTTTTTCTTTCGTCATTTTGTTGATATGAAATCGCTTGTTTTTGTCTATTTTCAATATGTTTTTTCCTATCACCTGTGCACTTATTACGAAAACAGCATTTTGACTATGTGCACTTTGCACACACCCAAATTATTAGCAAAATTATGGATTGTATTTTCCCGAAAAATATGCGAAACTTCATTTGCTGAAAAAACAGAAGATTGTTCCCAGCATACATCACTTATATTTAAAAGAAGAAGGTATTTTATTATGCGCTCTACTACTATGACTGCGCCGGTTTCCGGCAAGTGCGTTCCGCTCCAGGCAATTTACAACTCGACCTACAGCTCCGGTGATCTGGGTCAGGGCATTGCGATCCTCCCGACCGAAGGCACGGTCTCCGCTCCGTTTGACTGCGTTGTCACCCGTGTTTCCGAATCCCGCCACTGCGTGGTAGTCAGCGACACGGAAACCAACTACGAGGTTTTGATCGCCGCTGATTTCTCCTTCTATTCCGATGCCTTCCATCTGGCGGTTGCACCGGGACAGAAGCTTTCCAAGGGCGACGTTCTGTTCACCATGGATCTCGAAAAGATTGATCTCGGTGTCGGTTCGGTTTCGGTTCCGTGCGTATTTGCGGGCTTCACCTCGACCAACGGCATGAATATGTCCTATGGCGACGCGGTTCGCGGCGAGACCACGGTTCTGACCTGCGCCGGCTGATCCATCACGCATAATCCACTTCCTTTTTACACATAGTAAAGGCATCCCAACCACCATCGGGATGCCTTTACTTTTTTGCGAAATCTGCGAGGATGCTCTATGAAACAGCGTTTGCAATACTTGACCATCGGCGCACTCGCCGGCGCCGCCAACGGGTTTTTCGGCTCTGGCGGCGGGCTATTTTTGGTCCCGCTTCTGGCCGGCTGGATAAAAACTACCCAGAAACAGGCCTTTGCGACTTCGGTCGCCGTTGTCTTTCTGCTCTCTGCCGTCAGTACCGCCTTTTATCTGTATCGCGGGACGGTATCCCTCTCTCTGGCCGCGCCCTATCTGATCGGCGGGTTTTTCGGCGGCATTGTCTCCGGCCTGGTCTTTCGTCGGATGTCCTCCTCCCTGCTTCGGCGCCTGTTCGGCCTTCTGCTTGTCTGGGGCGGCATCCGCTCGGTACTGCTATGGTAGGCGGCATTCTGGTCGGTGCCATCACCGGCATCCTGTCCGGCTTCGGCATCGGCGGCGGGTCGCTGCTGATCCTCTGGCTCACAATGGTACAGGGGATGGAGCAGCTCACCGCATCCGGTATCAATCTGTTTTATTTTCTTTGCTGTGCACCGCCTGCCCTGGTCTCCCATGCGCGCAACCATCTGATTGTCTGGCGCGCGCTGCTGTGGTGCTCCCTGTCCGGCTGCGCCATCTCTCCGCTGGCATCGCTGCTGGCATCGAGTGTTTCCTCCGATTTGCTCCGACGGGCGTTCGGTGTCTTACTACTCGTACTGGGAATTCGCGAACTGTTTCATAAAAAGAAGAAAAAGGAAGAAAAATAACAATCCCGCCAGATTACTTCGGCGGGATTGTCACTATGCTTTTCTTACTTTTTCGTTGTCACTGTTTTTGCCTTCGACCATGCCGAGACATACTTCGTACCGCTTACCGTCTTATAGGTACGGACGCGGACATAATATTTTTTCTTTGCCTTGAGCTTAGTGACCTTCTTCGAGGTCGTCTTGTTTTTCGTGATCGTCACAGTCTTGGCGCCGCTGGTGAACTTGCTGTTGGTCGCATACTGGATCTGATAGCCCGTTGTCTGCGTCGCCTGCTTGTTCCACTTCGCCGTGAAGCCCTTGGACGACGCCGTCACGCTCTTGAGGGTCGTCGCCTTCGGGTTAATCTTAAAGGTTGTGCTCAGCGAACCGGTATATTTGCTGCTGGTACTCTTGAACTTGACGGTTACCTTGTACGATCCGACGTTCTTGCGGCCGGATGCGTAGGTCACCGAGTAATTGCTCGCTGCAATCGTCTTGCCCGCCGCGTCCTTTACGGTTACGGTCGGTTTCTGTGCCTTGCCGTTATAGGTATACGCGGTCTTGGACAGCTTGACGGTCTTGGGTGCGGAAATCGCAGTACTGCTCTTGACATTGCCGCAGACCGTGCACTTGGTAACGGTTTTTCCGTTCGCATTCGGCTTAGCCTTCGTGGTGGTCGTCTTGTAGGTGTGCTTGCCGGTGGCCGGGATGGTCTCGGTCTTGAGCGTTGCGCCGCAGGTCTTGCACTTGTAGACTTTCGTGCCGGTTGTACCACAGGTGGCCGCCTTGGTGACAGTACCAGCGTCCGAAGTATGCGCGGTTTTCGCGATAGTTTCGGTCTTGGTTGTTCCGCAGACGGTGCAGGTATAGGTTTTGACGCCGGTCGCAGTGCAGGTTGCGGCTTTTGTCACCTTGCCCGCGTCCCACGTATCGGTGGTGAGCTTGGCGATGGACTCGGTCTTGGTTGTTCCGCAGACGGTGCAGGTATAGGTTTTGACGCCAGCCGCCTTACAGGTCGCCGCTGTGGTCACCTTGCCGGAATCCCATGTGTGAGTCGTCAGCTTCGGGATTTCTTCGGTCTTGGTTTCGCCGCAAGCGCAAGTATAGGTCTTAACGCCTGCGTCCTTGCAGGTCGCCGGTTTGGTTACCTCACCATCGTTCCATGTGTGTTCATGCGACGGGGCGGTAAATTTCAGGTTATTCTCTTTTGCGAACGTTTCCGCAGCGGAGCCGACACTGCCGTAAATCGTAACGGAATCACAGCCTGTAAACGCGGTCGATGCGATAGTTGTTACGCTCTTTGGAATTGTGACGCTCGTCAGAGCAGTACAGCCGGAAAATGCTTTCGCGCCGATGCTCGTGATGCCAGACGGAATCACAACGCTCTCCAGTGCGGTGCAACTGGCAAACGCACTCGACCCCAACACACCATAGGAACCATTACTCAGTACGGTAATGCTGGAAACCGTATTCCCCGAAGCAGTATTCTCTTCCTCCGTTACGTTTTCCGAAGTCGCTACGTTTGTCAGAGAAGTACAACCGGAAAATGCATACGTGCCAATACTCGTCACGCCATCCGGAATCGTGATGCTCGTCAGGCCGGTGCACCCATTAAACGCATAGCTGCCAATACTCTTCACGCCTTCCGAAATCGTGAGGTTTGTCAGGCTGGTGCATGAATAAATGCATAGTTGCCAATGCTCGTCACACTGCTCGGAATCTCGATGCTCGTCAGGCTGGTGCATGAATGAAATGCAGACATGCCGATGCTCGTCACGCTGTCTGGAATCGTCACGTCCGTCAGCCTACTGCATCCCCTAAACGTAGAATCGCCAATGCTCGTCACGCTGTCCGGAATCGTGACGCTCGTCAAGCTGATACACTGCTCAAATGTAGAAGTGCCAATGCTTGTCACGCCTTCGGGAATCGTGATGTTCTTCAAGCTGCTGCAATAAGAAAATGCAGACTCGCCAATACTCGTCACACTGTCCGGAATCGTGATATTCTCCAGGCTGCTGCAATTAGAAAACAGTCTCTCATCAATGCTGGTTAAACTTCTCGGAATTGTTACTGCCGTCAGAGATACACACCTTTCGAACGCATACGCGCCCATGCTCGTTACGCTATCTGGGATTTCAAATGCACCACTCTTGCCGCCTGGGTACCGAATCAATCTTGTTTTATTCTTGTTATATAATACGCCATCCTGAGAGCTGTACTGTGTATTTTCTTCCGCGACAGCAATCTCTGTCAGAGCGCTGCAACCCCAAAATGCATCATCCGCAAGGCTCGTCACGCTTCTCGGAATCGTGACGCTTGTCAGGGAGGTACACACCTCAAACGCAGCTTCCCCAATGTTTGTCACACCATCTGAAATCGTGATGTTCGCCAGCCTGCTGCACGAATCAAACGCCATCTTGCCAATACTCGTCACACTGTTCGGAATCGTGATGCTTGTCAGGCTGCTGCAGTAATAAAATGCAACATCTCCAATGCTTTCCACACCATTTGAAATCGTAATGTTCGCCAGCCTGCTGCACGAATCAAACGCCCTTTCCCCAATGTTTGTCACGCCATTTTCGATGACAACGCTTGTAATGCTGTCCTTTTTGCTGTACCACGGCACATTGCCGGTAGACTTCCAATTCGTCATCGCGCCCTCGCCACGGATGGTCAGGGTGCCTTCGCTGTCCAGCTCCCATGTCAGATTGTCGCCGCAGGTGCCTCTGGATACGATCGTGACTTCGCTCTCGCTCACATCCACATCATCCTGAACCGTAATCGCCTGTACGGAATCCTCCTCCGCGATTTCCTCCTCCTGCGGCTCCTCAGCCGGTTCGGAGACCTCTTCCGCGTCCTCTGTGTCATTCAATACGATTTCTTCTGTAACATCTTCGTCGTTTCCGACATCAACTTCCGCCGCCAATGCCATGCCGGATTGTGTTGCCAATGCCGCCGCCAGCAGCAAAGCCAAGAATCGTTTTCTTTTCATCTTTTTCCACCTCTTGTACTTAAATGGGGTTATTTGGATAATCATCCTTATTATAGAATACCTTGCTATGTATTACTATAACTGTATAATACAACATTTTGTTGCAAAATACAATACGATATCATAAAGATCGGTGATGACAATGATGTATACAAGAATCCGCGATTTACGCGAGGATGCGGACTTAACGCAAGCGCAGGTTGCGAGACAGCTGCATTGTACACAGCAGGCATACAGCAATTACGAATTAGGGCAACGCGATATCCCTTCCGATATCCTGATCCGGCTTGCCCAGCTTTATCGAACAACAACGGATTATATTCTTGGTTTGACGGATTATCAGCCTATTCCCGCTGTTATGAACCGAAAAAAGTGAATTTTAAAAGGAAGCCAGTAGAACCGCTTCCTTTTTCATTTCTCACGGATGCATCCGCTTGTAATCCAAATATCCCTGTAGAATCAGCGACGCGGCAACCGCATCCACATTCTTCTTGTGCTTCTTCTGCTTTTTCCCCGTCGCGTGCAGGATCGCATGGGCCTCCACTGTGGTCCGGCGCTCGTCCCACAGGACGACCGGCAGACCGGTGCGCTGCTCCAGCTCGGCGCCGATCGCCTTGCATTTTTCGGCACGCTCGCCCTCGCTGGCGTTCATGTTCTTCGGCAGGCCGAGTACAATCTCCTCAATGCGCTCGCGTTTGCACAGCGCCGTCAGCTCCTCCAGCAGCTTTTCGGTATTCCATGACGGAATGACCTGCGGGGAACCTGCAAGAAACCCCGTCGGGTCGGAAATCGAAACGCCGGTGCGCGCATCTCCATAATCAATCCCCATAATCTTCATGCCCGTTCCTCCTGATCTTTCCCATGGTTTTCTGTCTGCATTGTAGCATACCCGGAGCTGCTTCCGCAACCGTTGGTTTTTCTGCGCTGTTTCGACACTTTTCGGAGATGTCCGATATTACCCATTGCACTTTCCGCTGCGAGTTGATATAATAAAGTGTAATTTATAAAGGAAAGGACGCGCGTATGGCAACTTCGAAGAACAACCGCAAAAAGGGGCGCAAGCGGTCTGCTTCTCACGCTGCCCCTCCCGGTTATGTTGGCAAGAAGCAGGAGCAGATCACACAACAGGAAGAGGCGAATTACCGTGCCTCCCGCCGCGATTCCCTGATTAAATGGACCGGATTGTTTATCATGCTGATCGGCTTCTGGCTCGCCTATGAGACCCAGTACAGCATCGGCTATGTCATTACAATCATCGGTGCCCTGATCGGCTTTTTTACCGTGCGCAAAGGCGCACGCTATGCCCGCCTCTCTATGGCCTGCTATGGAATTTATATCGCGATGATCGTATTCATCTGGGTATCCGGCGGCGTTTCATAAAAAGGAGTTTACAGTAACTATGGCAACATCAAAAAACAATCGCAAAAAGGGCCGCAAACGGCAGCCAATGCACCAGAGGCCGGTTCCGGATCATGTGGCAAAGGCACAGCAGGAGCAGCAGGAAGAGGAACTGAAATCCCTCAGCCGGATTCGCACCGTTTCCCTGATCGGCATGATCGTTATGATCGTCGGTTTCGTCTTAGTGGTAATGAATTATGCGCTGATCGGCTATCCCATTACCTTTGCCGGCGCAGTCATCAGTATGGTCTCTACACCGCCGGACATGAAGCACCGGAAGATCACCATCGCCGGCTACCTGATTTATTGTCTGATGGTTCTGTTCCTGTGGGTCTGCATGCTTGTCGCCTGACTTTCGCATTCTCTTTCAGTAACATTGACGAAAGAATTTCTATAATTTCATATTGACGAAAAAGAACCCCCCGTGCTATAATAGTAGCACCTATGCAGGGTTCTTTTTTTTGCTCTGAAACACAGAGTAATTTTCACGGCTGCAATAGGGAGGCAATTATTTAAGGAGGTGCCGTTATGCGCGTTAAGGTAACCCTGGCCTGCACCGAGTGCAAGCAGAGAAACTATGACACAATGAAGAACAAGAAGAACAATCCGGAGCGTCTTGAGATGAACAAGTATTGCCCGTTCTGCCGCAAGCATACGTTACATCGCGAAGGCAAGTAACGTTCAGAGAAAGGAACAGTTCATGGCAAAAAAGGAAAAAGACGTTTCCACTGCTTCGGAAAAGAAGCAGAGCAAGGCAAAAACCAAGGAAAAAAAGCCTGGTTTCTTTGCCCGCATTGGCAAATGGGTCCGCGATCTTAAGAGCGAAGCAAAGAAGATCGTCTGGCCAACACGTAAGCAGACAATCAACAATTCCGCTATTGTCATCGCCGCGATCCTGATTATTGGCGCGTTCATCTGGATTCTGGATGCAATCTTCAATCTGGGCATCACAACGCTGATTACCATCAGTGCGGTGTAAGCCGGAAAGGGCTGGTTTGTAATGTCTGAAACACCGAAGTGGTATGTGATTCACACATACTCGGGCTACGAAAACAAAGTGGCCTCTTCCATCGAAAAAGCGGTGGAAAATCGTGGAATGCATGATCTGATTACGGACGTCACCATCCCGGTGGAAACCGTTCGTGAAGTCAAGGACGGCAAAACTCGTGAGATCGAGCGCAAGCTGTTTCCGGGCTATGTCCTTGTCAAGATGATTCTGACCGACGAGAGCTGGTATCTTGTGCGCAATACGCGCGGATGCACCGGCTTTGTCAGCCCAAACTCGAACAAGCCTCTCCCCCTCACCGACGAAGAGGCTGCACAGTGGGGTGCTGAAAAGCATACAGAAACCGTCGAGATCAGCTATAAGGTCGGTGATTCGGTTCGCGTCTGCGACGGACCGCTGTCCGGATTTGTCGGCATTGTCGATGAAATCGAGCAGCAGCAGAACAAGGTACATGTTATTGTATCGATGTTCGGACGCGAGACCCCGGTTGAGCTGGAGCTCAATCAGGTCGAAGTCGTAGAGGATTAAGTTCCTCATCCCCTGGCAGGTGGGAGAGCGTCGCATAAGACGGCGTCTCGCCATTACCACATTCTTCAAGGAGGTGCTATCTGAAATGGCACAGAAAGTAGTAGGATTTATTAAGCTTCAGATCCCGGCAGGCAAGGCAACCCCGGCTCCCCCGGTAGGTCCGGCTCTTGGCCAGCACGGTGTAAACATTATGGCGTTCACGAAGGAATTCAATGAGCGCACCAAGAATGATGCAGGTATGATCATCCCGGTAATCATTACCGTCTATGCAGACCGCTCCTTCTCGTTCGTAACCAAGACTCCGCCGGCAGCAGTTCTCATCAAGAAGGCCTGCAACATCCAGAGCGGTTCCGCTGTTCCGAACAGAACGAAGGTTGCTACCATCAGCAAGGCAGACATCCAGAAGATCGCTGAGACCAAGATGCCTGACCTGAACGCCGCTTCCCTGGAAGCTGCAATGAGCATGATCGCCGGTACCGCTCGCTCCATGGGCGTTACGGTCGAGGAGTAATCAGTAACTATTTCATCATTCATAACTGACGGCAGAAGGCCGTCTGGTGGGAGGAACGAAGTTTCCGAATAACCACTAAAGGAGGATTTTATCGTGCGCAAAGGTAAAAAATATATTGAGAGCGCAAAGCTCGTAGATCGCAGCAAGCTGTATGATCCGGCTGAGGCACTTGATACCGTTATCAAGACGTCCAAGGCTAAGTTCGACGAAACCGTCGAAATTCACGTAAGACTGGGTGTCGATTCCCGTCACGCTGACCAGCAGGTTCGTGGTGCAATCGTTCTGCCGAACGGTACCGGTAAGTCGGTCCGTGTCCTGGTATTCGCCAAGGGCGATCAGGCGGCTGCCGCAGAAGCAGCAGGCGCTGAGTTCGTTGGTGCAGAAGATCTGGTCACCCGTATCCAGAAGGAAAACTTCTTCGATTATGACGTTGTCATCGCTGCCCCGAACATGATGGGTC
The DNA here is from genome assembly GCA_030539335.1 of Eubacteriales bacterium. GTDB lineage: Bacteria > Bacillota > Clostridia > Oscillospirales > Butyricicoccaceae > Butyricicoccus_A. The sequence continues at coordinate 66,627 of JAUNSG010000004.1, forward strand.
TGGTTGGCCGTCTGGGCCGTGTCCTGGGTCCGAAGGGCCTGATGCCGAACCCGAAGGCTGGCACCGTTACGATGGATGTTGCAAAGGCTGTTCAGGACGCTAAGGCTGGTAAGATTGAGTACCGTCTGGACAAGACCAACATCATCCACTGCCCGCTCGGCAAGGTTTCCTTCGGTGTTGAGAAGCTCGAGGAGAACTTCAACGCGCTGATGGGTGCCATCATCAAGGCAAAGCCGGCTGCTGCAAAGGGCCAGTATGTTCGCTCCTGTGTCGTTGCTTCGACCATGGGCCCGGGCGTAAAGGTCAACGCTGCTAAGATCGGCAACTAAATTTCTGTCGAAAAACTCTTGACAGACAGGCTGTTGCCTGCTATAATTTAATAGCTCGTTCAAAGACAGCAGGAGGCGGTCTCCGCCCTAACTGGTTTAACCTTCCTGCCGAGGCAGCATCCCAATCACTATGGATTTCATCCTGTTTTGTTGATTCATGCCCTTCTGTCTTTGAGCAGAAGGGCATTTCTTATGTCCCTATCATTGTTTTGGAGGTGAAACAGACTATGCCAAACGCAAAGGTTCTGGAAGAAAAGAAGGTACTTGTTGCCTCTCTGGTTGAAAAGATCAAGAATTCCCCGGCCGGTGTCCTGGTTGATTACAAGGGCATTAACGTTGCCGATGATACCGCACTTCGTAAGGAGCTTCGTGAGGCCGGCGTGGAGTACAAGGTTGTCAAGAACACCATCCTCAAGTTCGCTGCACAGGAGCTGGGCTTTGATGGTTTCATTGAGCACCTGAACGGCACCACCGCAATTGCTATCAGCACGACCGATGATGTTGTTGCTCCGGCTAAGATCCTGGCGAAGTTCGCCAAGGGCCATGATAACTTCTCGATCAAGGTAGGCTTCCTGGAAGGCGCCGTTATCCCGGCAGCCGAGGTTGACTCCCTGGCGAAGCTGCCGAGCCGCGAGACTCTTATCGCACAGGTTCTTTACAGCTTCAACTATCCGATTATGCAGCTCGCTATTGCGCTTAATGCAATCGCTGAGAAGGGCGAGGCAGATCAGGAAGCCCTGGTTTCCACTCTGGTCGCTGAGAAGGCTGCTGAGGAAGCAGCAGAATAAGAGATTTTATTCTGTACACTGGGACCGTGTCCCACACCCACATTTAATTTAAATTTTGAAATTTGGAGGTAACTCACCATGACTATCAATGAGATTATGGATGCCGTCAAGGAACTGAAGGTTCTTGAGCTGGCTGAGCTGGTTAAGGCTCTGGAAGAAGAATTTGGCGTATCTGCTACTCCGGTAGCTGTTGCTGGCGGCGCTGCTGCTGCTGATGCTCCGGCTGCTGAGGAGAAGTCTGAGTTCGACGTAGTTCTGACTTCTGCAGGCGACAAGAAGATCGGCGTTATCAAGGTTGTTCGTGCCATCACCGGCCTGGGCCTGAAGGAAGCTAAGGCTAAGGTTGACGAGGTTCCGTCCACCATCAAGGAAGCTGCTTCGAAGGAAGATGCAGAGTCCATCAAGGCTCAGCTGGAAGAGGCTGGCGCTACTGTCGAGCTGAAGTAATTCACCGATTAATCCAAAACATAACGAAAGCCCGAGGCCAATGTGCCTCAGGCTTTCTTTTTTATTTGCTGATCTTAACCGACTTGACTGCACTCCAGGTCCCATAATAGGTCGTGCTGCCCACCGTCTTATACGCTCTGACCCGGACATAATACCGTTTTCCCTTGGTGAGCTTGGTATATGTCCGTGTGACAGTCTTCCCCTTTTGCTTCACGCTGTGTTTTCCCTTGGTAAAGGAGGAATTGGTCGCATATTGGATCTGATATCCCGTGTATCCCAGCGATGCGGACCACTTGACATACATTTTCCGTGTCGCTTTGTTGGTCAGGGTTTTGATCTTGATGTTCTTTGGCTTGATCGTAAAGGTTTTGGTAATCGTTCCCTTGTAGCCATTCACCCCGGTAATTGTCACCGTTGCCGTTCCAACCGATTTGTTGTTGGAATAGGTTACTTTATAGGCCGACGTCGGCAATACTTTCCCGCTGGATGCCTTGACCTGAACGACCGGATCCTTTCGCTTTGCTCCGGTATACTGCATCTTCTTGTATTTCAGCGTTGCAGTCTTTAACACCAGATTGGCGCTGTCCTCTTTATAATAGTTCTCCAGGCCGTACAAAACACCGTAGCCGTATTTCGAATCCTTCCCGGCTGTTCCGCGGTCAATCGCATAGGTTTTCAGCACCTGTTCCAAACTGGTCAGGCTGTAGCCCGGATGCTTCAGATAGATCATCGCAATTGCCGCCGTGACATGCGGTGCTGCCATCGATGTACCACTGCGGTATTCCATATCCCCACCGGCGCCAGCGCTCAAAATGCTTGTACCTGGCGCGGCAAAATCAATCGTACTGCCCCGGCAGGAATAGCTTGCGATCGTTCCATTCTCATCCACCGCAGAAACAGCATAGGTCGTACTCAGCGAGGCCGGATAATTGACCTTGAGTCCCTTATTGGTCTCCGTGTAATTGCCCGCCGCAGCGACAACCGGAATCCCTGCATTATGGATGGTCTGTAAGGTTTTATCCCATACGCCCACCTGATCCTCATTGCCAAGGCTCATATTGATGACGTTCGCGTTGTGTTCATAGGCATACTTTAACGCATTGTCAATGACGGTCATACTCGTTGTGGAGCCGGATGCATTGAACACACGCAGTGCCATGATATTGACATTGCTCGACGTACAGTCCGCAATAATACCCGCCACATGTGTGCCATGTCCATTGTCATCCGTATAATTGGTGGCGGAACGGTTTTTGCTGATCAGGAAATTATAGCCGCTGATCGTACGCCCCGTGAAAAAGCTGTGGCTTTTATCGATACCGGTGTCAATGATGGCAACCGTAACGGATTTTTTGCTCAGGCCATAGCTTTCCACCTGACTCTGCAGGACGTCCAATCCCATGTATTCTGCGCCCCAGCTGTAACAGACCGCCTTGGTGGCCGCCGCACTGGTCTTTGTGGTACTACTGGTATCCAAAAGCATATTGGAGGAGAGCACCTCATCCAAAAAGCAGTTTTCACTGCCATACTGCGGCAAAAGCGCCTCATAGGCAAGCTGTGTCTGCTCTTCCGTGTCATACTGTAAAATGTACTCTCCGTAGTTCTCCAGATACATGACCCGGGATGCGCCATAGCTTTCCTCGATCTGATTCGCATAGATGACAATGCGGCAGGTCTGATAGGGATTGGAGACATGAACTACCCCGTCGTTGTCGGTATACGCATCGTATTCCGTCTGGTCATCAAAGTAGTCTTCCGCCTTGGCTGCCGAAGACAATACGGTGTTTTCCTCCGTTTTGGTCAAATCCAGCTCCGACCGCAGAGAAATCTCTTCCCCGTCTTTTTCTACTTGGTTTTCCTGCGGATCAACCGTAATCTCTCCATAATAGGAGTCTTCCCAGTTGTCCTGGATCAGCGCAGAGACCTCGTCCAGATCAGATACCACTTCCACCGGCGCCGCTTCTCCAGCCTCATCCAGTGTCAGGATCTGTTCCTCTGCTTCCTCGGTTTCTTCCTCCGGAAGCTCCGCCGGCTCGTCCTCATCCGTATCGACGGTGATCCCTTCCGGCTCATCCTCTTCTCCGATATCTGTGATCGAAATCTCCGAATCGATAGCGGTAATCGATCCATCTTCCTCGACAGCCCATGCCGGAACCATTCCCCCGACCAGCACCGCTGCCAACAACAAGCTGCACAATCGCTTGCCCATCGCGATCCCCTCCATTCTCATTCGCATCTTACTGTAACGATAGCACAAAATCCGGCTGTTTTGCAACGATTTCCCGCCGCATTGTGGCGAAAACATCGAAAATTTTTGTCTCAGCCCCATCGTGCTGTTTCTTTTGGAACGCCAAAAGCATCGCTCATTTTGTTTCCATTATGAAATTTATTTGTAATCATTTTGTAATTATTCTACACAAAACGGCACGATTTGTCAAGAGAGCACAAAATCTCCACCGGCGTATGCTGCATCTGGTGGAGATTTTTCCGCTCATTTATTCTTCCTATACCGTGTCCGGACATCCGCCGCAAGCCGCACACGGGCCGTCATGCGGCTCATAGCGCATCAGGGAACCCTCTGTCAGGCGCTGCAGCGAATAGATCCGCTCATTCACCATATCCCAAAAGCAATAGGGCAGATGATCCCGATGACCGCGGTGAATCAGAACGCATTCCCAGCACTTGCCGTGGTGCGGACATGCCTCCGGACAGGAACAATAATCTATGCCGCTGTCCTGAATCTCCTTCAGTGCTTCCATCTTCACACGATACTGCTCTGCGGCATCCATCTTTCCTTCCCGACCCAGCCGGTCCTGTAAAATCATCTTCTCGTTGTAGTCCACGCGGACAATCTTTTTCGTCTCCTCCATCGTTCTCTCTCCCTTTCCCTCTGTCTGAATAGATCCATTATAGCAAATGGTATCAAAAAAAGCAATTCCGTGACGAAATCTGTCGTATCCCGCGGTTATTTTTCCCCCGCTATTCCCCGACCACAACAGAAAAGGTATCCGGTATGCTCTTCAGCCCATCGCGCGGGACTACCGCAAGCAGATACCATTGTGACATCTCCGCAATCCCTGTGCCTTCGGTTGTTTTCGTCACATTCATCTGCAAGGTACCGTCCGCTGCATAGGAGAGTCCCTCGGTCTGATAGCGCTCCGCGCCCGATCCGCCCGGTACAACGGCACAGAGGAGGATGTTCTCTTCAAAGAACTCCTCTCCCAGCTTCCCCACCTCGTTCTGGAATTCCTCTGACTCGGCGATTCCATCGTGTGTCTCGCTGAACTGCCCCAATGCCTCCTTCGAGGTCAACACGGTCTGCTCTTCTTCCATCTGCACAAACGACGCATGGATCGTGTACAGCGTAGCCTTCGGTTCCTCTGCTCCGGCTGCCGTCTGCCTGCATCCGGCCAGTATGGATGCGGCCAAGATACAGCCGACTGCCGCCATCCAGCCCACTTTTCGTCCTGCTTTCATCGGTATCCCCTCCTTGTTCCCGATTTTTCTAATTTTATTGTACCATGGAAACACATCTTCTTACAAGCACAGAAAAGCTCCCCTTCCGAAAATACGGAAAAGGAGCTTTGTTTTCATTCAAACAGATCGTCACTCGGTCAGGGTTCCCAGCGAATACCGGCTGCCGGTCTTTTTAAAATAGGTTTTTCCAATGATATTAGTAACGGTGCCGCTTCCAAGGCTTCCCTGCTGGACTGCCTTGCCGGCGCTCTCCGGAATGGTATAGAACTTTTTCTTCGGGTTCTGCACAACAACCGTGCTTCCCAGAGGCGTTACAGTGGCTTTGGAAGACAGGCCGCTCAGCAGTTTGGTCTTTTTCTTTGTCGAGAAGTTGTAGCCATATACCGTTCCCGCCGTCTTGCTGCTGATGTAATACAGCGAGGTCTTGTCCGGAACAACCTTCTTCAGATTGACGTTTTTGATGTTGGTCGCCAGGGTCCGGATGTTTCCGCCGTTCAGATCACAGTACTTCACCGCACGGACTGTGTTCGCCGCCGACGATTCCACAAAATAAATCTTGTTGTTGAGAATCCGGTAAGCGACACAATTGCGCGAAACACGCACATAATCGTTGGTCAATCCACGGACCGTATACAGGCTGGCTGCCTTGCCGGCGGTCGTCTTCGGTGTGCCGACCAGATAGCCGTTGCAGTACTGATCTCCGACAAAATCCGTCTTGACCGAGTAGCTTCTGCCCTTGGAAATGCCATACCGTCTGGTATTTACCTTCCCTGACTTGGTCGTGATGGAGTAGTAGACCGTATCGTTTCCGGCATCCAGAAGAGTCACATTTTTTGCCGAGATCTTGGCAATGCGCTTCTTGCCCGTTCCATCCGGCTTAACCCGGTACAGACTGCTGGAAGTTCCCTTCGTGCTCGCCGCAGTGTAGTAGATATACGTAGAATCCGCCACACAGCTGCTCACTTTATGTCCTGTCTTCGGTGCAACAAGCTGCTTTCCAGACGATCCAGACGAGCTCTGGACATACAGGCCGCCCTGCTGGACATAGCTGTAATAGGTACCGCACTTCGCGGTATCCGCTGCCTGCGCTCCCGCAGAGAACAGCGGGAAAGCCAGAGTTGCGGTCAATGCCAGCGCAGCCGCCATGACAACTCGCTTGATTTGTTTCATCGTATTGCTTCTCCTTTTGTAAAAAAATGTTGTTTCTGCCGTCATTATAGCATTCCCGCATCTTTTTCACAACCGGAATATGTTCCAAATCCAAGCTCAGTCCGCCGCAATTTTTCTACGCATAATCAGAAATTTTCCATCCTCTGTCGTCCCGATCTCCTCAAAATCATTCTGATGATAGAATCGGGGACCAAATTTGCCTTCGGCCGACGGCTGCGACTGTAAGTACCTCTTTCCAAGGCGGCGATAGACGCTGACCGCGTGATTCATCAGCTGTGGACCAAAGCCCCAGCCGCGGTATTGGGGCAGAATCCCTGTTCCGCCCATTTCACCGATCGTGTCCTCTTCCTCCGCCGTGGTGTCCATCGCAATGATGCCCGCAATGTCACTCTGATACATGCCGAAGCTGACGGCATCCGGACAAACCGTCTGATAACCGCGCAGACGCTGCTCGATCTGTTCATCCGTAAAGGCCTCTTTTCCATAGGCAGGCCAGTAGATCGAATGAAACAGCTCGATCGCTACATTCCGATCCTCTGCCTTGTCAAAGTCCACCGGACGGAACCAGAGCTGCGGCGAAATCGGGACATCCACTGAATCACTCCACTTGAGCGAATGGAACGTGGACAGCTCCTGCGGCAGATGGCGGTTGTCGTTCCGGTAATCCACACGGATCGTGCCGTCATCCCGATAGACCAGACGGGCCACACAGGTGTTGTCTCCCCAGCCGACCGCCATCATCTGCTCCGGCGCCAGACCGCAGGCCAAGGTCAGGACCCCGCGAATCACCGTGCCATGACTGACAATCGCGATGTACTTCCCATCGTTTTCCTCCGCAATGCGGCGAATCTCGTCAAACACCCGCTGTCCGGCCTGCATGATCGTCTCGCCGCCCGGTGTCTGGCTGTTCCACGGTTCGTTGCACCAGATATCATACGGTTCCTTCTCAAACATCGCCAGCTCCGCCCACGGGCGGTCTTCCCAATCGCCCATGTCGATCTCCCGCAGCAGCGGACGCTGTATGACCTCCAGGCCGTGCGGCTGTGCGATGGCTCTCGCCGTGTCGCGCGCACGCGCCAGATCACTGGAATACACCCCATCCAGAGGAATCGTGCGGAACCGGTCACCGACGGTTTTCGCCTGCCGGCGTCCGCGGCGGGTCAAAAGACTGTTATAAATTCCATGGCAGCGGCGGCCGATGTTTCCTTCCGCCTCGGCGTGCCGCACCAGATAAACGGTTGTACTCATACCTGCACCGCTCCTGTCAGTTCGGTCACACGGCCGACGCCATGGCTGTCACAGAACTCCTCCAGCTCTCCGGCGCAGCGGACCGGTGTCATCGGATCGGCAAAGCAGGCAGTTCCGATCGCAACCGCCGAAGCGCCCGCCATCATCATCTCCGCCGCATCGCGTCCCGTACGGATGCCTCCCATGCCGAGAATCGGCACATCGACCGCATTGTGCACCTGATACACCATGCGGACGGCCACCGGGAACACCGCCGGGCCGGACAGTCCACCGACCACATTCGACAAAATCGGACGGCGTGTTTCAACATCAATTCGCATTCCCAACAGTGTATTGATAAGCGAGAGGGCATCCGCACCGGCGCCAACGGCGGCGCGGGCGATCTCGGTGATATCCGTGACATTCGGCGACAGCTTGACGATCAACGGCTTTTTTGCATAGCGCTTCGCCTCGGAAACGACCTCCTCGACCATCGCGGGCTGTGTGCCAAAGGTCATGCCGCCGCACTTGACGTTCGGACAGGAGATGTTCATCTCAATCAGATCCACATCGGCATCCGAAATCTTTTCGATCATTCCGGCATATTCCTCGACCGTACTGCCCGAAACATTCGCAATAATTTTGGTATCAAACTGGCGCAGATAGGGGATCTGCTCGGTAATAAACCGGTCAATACCCGGATTCTGCAATCCGACACAGTTTAGGATACCCATGGGGGTCTCCGCAATGCGCGGCGCCGGATTACCCAGCCGCTCGGTCGGGGTCAGGCCCTTGACGCCGATACCGCCCAGCTCGCCCAGATCATAAAATTCCGCGTACTCATGGCCAAAGCCAAAGGTGCCGGATGCGGTCGTGATCGGATTTTTCAGTTCAACACCGCAGAAATTTACTCGCATATCTGCCATTACCACGCGACCTCCTTGGAATCAAATACCGGACCGTCCTTACAGACATGTCCATATTTCGTCTCTCCGTCCTCGCCCTTGAGCGAGCAGGCGCAGACCAGACAGGCGCCGATGCCGCATCCCATGCGCTCCTCCATCGAAACCTGGCAGGGAATCCCTGCCTTTTCCGCAATCATCGCCAGCGCCCGCAGCATCCCCTTCGGACCGCAGCAGCAGACGGAGGTAAATTCCGCAATGTGTCCCTCCAACACGTCCGACACAAAGCCGGAAATGCCATAGGAACCATCGTCCGTCGCGGTATATACCGTGCCGACCGCCTGGAATTCCTCCTCCAGAATGACCGCGTCCTTGTCGCGGAAGCCGAGGATTGCGGTGGGCTGTGCGCCCAGTGCCTTGGCGTCCTTCATGCTCTTGAGCATGGGAGGTACCCCGATGCCGCCGCCGATGAAGACCGGCTTCGCGCCCAATCTATCCAGGTCAAAGCCGTGCCCGGCCGGGCCGAGGATGTCCAGCCCATCGCCGGTCTTCCGCTGGGAGAGCCACTTGGTTCCCTCTCCCTTGACCACAAAGACAATGCGGAGCGTATCCTCCGTCGTATCACAAATGGAAATCGGGCGGCGCAGCAACTGCGCATCCCCACAGGAAATATGGACAAACTGACCAGCCTTTGCCAACCGGCTGATCTTGGGCGCGGACAGCGTCAGCGCAAAAATATTGCCGGTGAGCTGCTCGTGTTTGATTACGGTACACTGTTCCTGTACTGCCATCGTTCTCCTCCTCCGTTTTTATCCGTTGTATTCTTCGGTTATTCTCTCTATGTCTGTGCACACACCGCCGGACGGGTCAATCGTAAACAGGACGCCATCCATGCAGCATGGCCCTTCTGCGGGTTCAAACCGGCTGGTCATGTCCCCACGGAACATGGCGATGGACTGCTCTGCCCGCACGCCGAGTACCGACCACTTTGGTCCGGTCATGCCGATATCCGTCTGGTAGCCGGTCCCCTTGGGATTGATGCGTGTATCCGCGGTCGGCACATGGGTATGTGTCCCATACACTGCCGCAGCGCGGCCGTCCAGATAAAATCCCATCGCCAGCTTCTCCGATGTCGCATTGGCGTGAATCTCACACACCGCAACATCATACTGGCCCTTCTCCTGACGCAGAATGCGATCCGCACACAGGAATGGATTGTCCGGTCCATACGGCATATCGCACCGGCCGATCAGATCCATGACCAGCACCCGCCAGCCCGCGGCATCATAAATGCCGTAGCCTTTCCCCGGTGTCTGCGGCGCCAGGTTAGCCGGGCGCAGGATATACCGGTTTTCCTCCAGAAATGGCGCGATGTTCTGCTTGCGCAGGGCGTGATTGCCCAGCGTAATGACCTCTGCCCCCGCCGCAAAAATCTCATCCGCCTGCCGCGGAGTGATACCGGTGCCGCTCGCGTTCTCCCCATTGACGATCGTCAGATCCGCACCGGTCTGCTTCTTCACCTTTCGCAGCAGCCGTCCCAGGGTATCCAGCCCCGGCCGGGATACCACATCACCGATTGCAAGAATTTTCATCTCTTTGCTCCCTCCGAACCCCGACTTTCTCTCGATGGAAAACAGGCGGCACTGCCAACGCCGCGCCGCCCGTATGTAACCCTTTCTATTTTATTCAAAGAGCGGGGAAACCGACGTCTCCTCGTAAATACGCGCAATTGCCTCCGTGAATACCGGTGCAATCGGCAGCGTCCGGATCTTCTCACATTTGTGGTCTTCGGACAGCGGAATGGTATCCAGCAGCCAAAGCTCCTTGATCGGACTTTCCATGATGCGGTCGATCGCCGGACCGGAAAGAACACCGTGACTTGCACAGGCGTAAACCTCCGTTGCACCGCCGATCTTAATCAGCGCCTCCGCTGCATGACACAGCGTGCCCGCCGTATCAACAAGGTCATCGCACAAAATGCACTTCTTGCCACGGACATCACCGATGATATTCATTACCTCGGAGACATTGGCACGCGGACGGCGCTTATCGATAATCGCAAGGCGGTAATCCAGCTTCTCACAGAATTTGCGGCAGCGGGTAACCGAACCCAGATCCGGAGACACGATCATGACATCGTCACGGCTGCGTCCGAACCGCTCCGCAATATGCGGAATCAAGATCGACGCACCCATCAGGTTGTCCACCGGAATGTCAAAGAAGCCCTGGAGCTGCTGTGCATGTAGGTCCATCGTCAGAACACGGTCGGCACCGGAAGCCGTCAGAATATCCGCAACCAGCTTTGCCGAGATCGGATCGCGTGCCTTGGATTTGCGGTCCTGCCGCGCATAGCCGAAATACGGAATTACCGCCGTGATACGGCCAGCCGACGCACGCTTACAGGCATCGATCATAATCAAAAGCTCCATCAGATTGTCATTGACCGGCTTGCAGGTCGACTGGACGAGGAACACATCCGAGCCGCGGACGGTCTCTCCGATTGCAACCGAAACCTCGCCATCGGCAAAGTGGCTCACTGTACACTTTCCGAGCGGCAGTCCCAGCGCCTTGCCAATCTGCTCCGCCAGTGCCGGATGTGAATTGCCGGCCAGAATCTTGATGTTTTTACCATGAGAAATCATTCGGTAATACCCCCTGTATTTCTTTGGATATACTCCTGGAAGTGGGAAAAATTTCTTCCAGGGCCTTTGTTTTTTTTGCTTATTCTGTTTTTTTATCAGGACGATGAGCCGCAATGCGCTCCTCGTTCCAATTCCGTTTTATCTGCTGCCGTGCCCGGGCAATCGCCATCGCCCCGTCCGGCACATCCTCCGTCACCGTGGAGCCGGCCGCCGTCAGCACGCGGTCTCCCAGCTGCACCGGTGCAACCAAATTGGTATTGCAGCCGAGAAAGCAGTCGTCGCCAATCTCCGTGCGGTATTTGGCATAGCCGTCGTAATTGACCACCACGGTACCACAGCCAAAGTTGACGCGCTGTCCCACTGCGGCATCGCCGATATACGTCAGATGGGAAGCCTTTGTGTCATCGCCGATCGTCGCATTTTTCAGCTCCACGAAATCACCGATTTTCGTCCGGTCACCGACCGTACAGCCGGGACGGATATAGGCAAACGGGCCGACCGTGGCTTCCGCGCCAATCGTGCTCTCCAGCACCTGGGATGCATTGACCTCCGTGTGGTCTCCGATGCAGGCCCGCTTGAGCACCGTGTTCGGGCCGATCGTGCTGTGCTCTCCGACCGTACAGCCGGGATACAGCATCGAACCGGGCAGGATGCAGCTTCCCGCACCAATGGAGACATCGGCCGCAATCCATGTGCCGGCCGGATCCAAAATCGTAACTCCCTGCTCCATCAGCCGGTCGGTGACACGATCCCGCAGAACACTCTGTGCCCGATGCGCCAGTTTTGCAGACGTCACCGCCCGATCGGCATCGGTGATCTCCTCCGCCTTTGCCGCCTTCGCCAGCTGTTCCAGGGAGCAATCGTCCTGTCCCAGCCATTCAGGCAGAAGCCCCGCCGCAAAGACGGCGCCAATCGTGATTCCATGACTGTCGCGGATGAGCATCGCACCGTGTCGTGCGCGCTGCGCCTCTCCGGCCATCCGGCAATAGTCCTCCCGGGTCCAGGTCGGAACCGGACGTGCCAACAGCATCACACCCTGGCCATCCGGCAGATCGGCCGACGCAAGCCGCTGGGTCAATCCGGCCTCTTCCGGACAAAGCCGCGACTCCGGCATCGGTTCCTGTTCCGCCTCCGCATGGAGGTAAACACGGTTCCATTCCGTCGGAAGGCCGCGCAGTATGTGCTGTACGGCAGGCTCCAGCAGAACCGGACGCGAAAAATCAAACAATCCGTCTGTTCCCCGGCAGCCGCCGAGCAGTACGGCATTCCAATGGGTCTGTGACATAATTGGAAGTCCTTTCTCCACGCAAACGAAGATACATGTTTATTATACTCTCTTTTTTCGTAAAAATCATCAGTAAAACCATTAAATTTTCTTCTTTTTGATAGACTTGCACTATCACATTTGTCACGCTATAATAGAAGCACACGGGAAAGCACAGGACATCCTTTCTACTCTTTTTGTCCTGTTTCCCCGCAAATTTTGATTTGTTTTTCCATTTTTCGATCTTTTTTGGTAGGAGGACGGTATGTCTTTAACTTCTCTGATCCCGGCGGGCAGCGAATATTGCGTTTTGCGTGCCGATGCCGTCGACCGGCTGCTCTCCTGCGGCGACAGCGACGGGGCACTTTTGTACCTCTATCTGATCCGCCGCGGCGCCTCTTTCTGCGAGGAGGAGGCCATGCGGGAGCTGCATTTCAGTCCCGAACGGCTGGCGCGCGCGGTGTTTACCTTGAAAAACCTGCAAATTGCCTCCGAACCGCGTGCGCTTCGCCCGTCCAAATCCACCGATTCCCCTGCCCCGCGCTATACGGTCTCCGAGCTGCGCTCCCGCCGCACGGGCGACCGCCGCTTTGAGGCCGTCTGTCAGACCGCCGAAGCGGTCCTTGGACGTATGCTGACCGAAAGCCAGCTTCGCACCCTGTACATGGCCTATGACCACCTTGGCCTCCCGGCCGATGTCCTGATCGACCTGCTGACCTATCTGAAACAGGAAAAAAAGTCCGTCACACGGCGCGATATCGAGGAACAGGCGTATCTCTGGGCGGATATGGGAATCTTCACGGCGCAGGCCTCCTCCGCCTTCCTCTCCCGTCTGGAGCAGGAAAAGCCGGTGATCGCCGCCATGCTGCGCGCGCTCGATATGGCCGGACGTTCCCCCTCCCCCAGCGAATACCGTTACCTGTCCGAATTTATCCGGCAGGGCTTTGGTCCCGACGCAGTTGCACTCGCCAAGGAGCGGCTGTATCAGCGCATCGGGCGGTTCAGCTGGAAATACCTCAAAGGGATTCTGGACAGCTGGCATGACAAGGGCGTGCATACGGTAGAAGAAATCACCGCTCTGGAGCCGGATTCGGCACCGAAAAACGCTTCCGCATCCGCTCCCGCCACACAGACGGACAAGCTGCAGGATTGGGAAAAGGACTGGCTCGACCAGCTTCACGCCACCGCACCGAACGGCTGCACCTGACCGCCGTGACCTGCATTCCACCACAGACAAAGGAGGCCATCCATGGCATACGATAAAACCATCCTCTCTGCCGTCCTGCGGCAGTTGGAAATCACCCGTTCCGAGCATCAGGCGGATGCGGAGTCCCGCCGCTGGCGGCTTTATGACCGTATCCCCCGTCTGCGCGCCATCGATCAGGAGCTGCAGGGGACCTCTGCCCGCGCCATCCGTATCGCGCTGGACTCCGGCGGGGACCCGGAAGACGCCATCCACCGGCTGCGTGACCGCAATCTGGCGCTGCAGGAGGAAAAGCGTTCCCTGCTGCTGCGGCATGGGCTGACCCCGGACTATCTGTCGCCCGCGGTGGACTGCCCGCTCTGTTCGGACACCGGTTATCGGGACGGCCGCCTGTGCTCCTGTGTGCGCAGTAAATACGCCGCGGAGCAGACCCGTCGGCTGTCTACCATCCTGCCTATCCAGACCGATACCTTTGATTCATTCCGGTTTGACTATTACAGCAACACCGTGGATCAGCGCCTCGGTTCCTCCCCACGCTATGTGATGCACAGCAACTTTAATCTCTGCCGTGAATTTGCCGATTCCTTCGGGGAGAAATATGCCAATCTGCTGCTTTTCGGCTCATCCGGCCTGGGCAAGACCTTCCTGTCCTCGTGCATCGCGCGGACCGTATCCGAGCACGGCTTTTCCGTTGCTTATGACACCTCGATCCATGTGTTCTCCCATTTCGAGGAAGTCAAGTTCAACGGCCCCAACAGCGAACAGGCGGCCCTTTCCCTGGAAAAATACCGTTCGGCCGATCTGCTGATTCTGGACGATCTGGGGACGGAAATGGGAACCGCCTTCACGACCTCCTGTCTGTATGATCTGCTCAACACCCGCCTGATGAAGCGTCAGCCGGTCATCATCAATACCAACCTCATGCCAAATGAGCTGGAAAAGCGCTATTCTCCGGCGGTTGCCTCCCGCATCCTCGGCGAATTTACCCTGCTGCGCTTCCTCGGAGAGGATATCCGCCGGGTCCGCCAGCGGGAAAATCGATAAATCCAAAGAATTGTTACAACTCTTTCACGGTTCGTTAACAACTTCCCGCTTCCTTTCGTGTATAGTATAGCCATGGAAGAACAAAAGCATTTCTTCCTCCTCTTTTATAAGAGTACACGAATCGTTTGAATTTTTTCTTACCCCTTTTATTTGTGAAATGTATGCGAACAGGGACGCCGCCCAGCAATGGGCGGCGTCTCTGCGTTTGCCGCAAAATCGTTTAATATTTGTTACACTTCCTTCATGTTTCGTTTACAATTCTCCCGCTGAGATGCGATATACTATTCGTACAGAGAAAACACACTCTGTATAAAAGATATGCCGGTATCTTTTTTTCTCTTACCCCCTTTTATTTGTGAAACGTATGTAAGTAAAACGGTCGCCCTGTCCGGGCGGCTGTTTTGCTGTCTCCGGAATCTTTGCAATTCCGGAGGAACATGGTATACTGGCATTGGGGTGTCCGAATATTTTGACGATTTCTACAAAGGCGGGCTGCATTTTCCTTTCGAATCCACCTCGCCTTTGCGAAATTTTCGTCATATTCTTTGTCTTCGGATACTGCCTAGATTTTTTTCTGAGGAGGCCCGCAATGGCCGTCATTTTCCATGCTGCCGATCTGCACATCGGCGCACGTTTTGATTTTCTTCCGACCGATCTGGCGCGCAAAGCGATTGTCCGCCAGCTCGCCGCACTGCGGGATTTTCTGGCGGATGCCGCAGAACACCACGCGGATGCGGTTTTGCTCGCCGGCGACCTGTTCGATACCCCGGAGGTCCCGGCGCCGCTTGCCTCCGCCGTCTTTTCGCTGCTGGAGGCCTGCACCGCCCCGGTCTTTCTTTCTCCGGGCAATCACGATTATTATTTTCCGCGCAGCCCCTATGCACATCCCCTACCGTCCAACGTCACGGTGTTTACCGAGCGCACACTCACGCCGGTCGCCCTGCCTGACGGACAGACGGTCATCTGGGGCGCGGCCTTTCAGGACACTAAGGCCAGCATTCCGCTCCATGCCCCGCTCGACCCGCACCGGATCAACCTCGGTCTGGTGCACGGGGAAATCGGCAGCGACGGCGGATACAACCCCATTCGCGAGGAAGACGTGCGAAACAGCGGCTTTGACTACCTCGCCCTGGGGCACAACCATCGGTTTCCCGGCGTCTTCCGCTGGGGAGACACCACGGTGAGCTGTCCCGGCTGCCTGACACCGACTTCCACCGCAGAAACCGGGAAAAAGGGCTATCTCGCCGGAACCGTCTCCAAACACGCCGCGGCCATGGACTTCTTTCCATCCACGGCCATCCGCATGGAAGAGATCAGCCTTCCGATGGACCGCATCCTGTCCGACCGCATGCTCGCCGAGCAGCTCCTCCCGCACATGCCGGAGGACCCCGCGTCCGTCTGCTGTACCATCCAGCTGACCGGCTCCCGCTCCTTTGCGCCCAACCTCGCCGCTTTGGAGCAGTCCCTCCGCCCGGTCTTTTTCCATGTCCGTCTGCGCGACCACGCGGTTGCTCTGGACGATTTATACCGCTACGAGAGGGACGACAGCCTGTGCGGCTATGTCACGCGCGATCTCAAGCAGCAGATCGACCATGCCGCCACCGAAGAGCAGCACGCGAAGCTGACACTCGCCCTGGAATTTGCACTCGCCGCCCTGGAGGGGCGCACATTGGTAGAAGGAGGAGATTCATGAGCTTTCCATCCCGCCGTCTTGCGTTCCGCATCCTCCTTTCTTTTCTGATTGTGACCTGCGGAGCGCGCCAGTTCATCAACCACAACTATGAAAATGTTTTCCTGTGTGTGCTTTCGTTCCTTCTGTTGGGTATCCCGGCTTTCTTCGAACGCAAGCTGGAAATCTCTATCCCCAACACGCTCGCCATCATTATCATGCTGTTTGTGTTCTGTGCCGAGATTCTCGGGGAGATCAACGCCTTTTATCTGAAATTCCCGCTCTGGGATACGCTCCTGCACACCACGAACGGGTTCTTGATGGCAGCCATCGGCTTTTCCCTCGTCGATCTGTTCAACCGCAGCGACCGGTTCCTCGTCCAGCTCTCCCCACTGTTCATCGCGATCATGGCGTTTTGCTTTTCCATGACGATCGGTGTCCTGTGGGAATTCTGCGAGTGTGCTTCGGATCTGTTCTTACATACGGATGCACAGAAGGATTTTTTTGTCACCTCCATCCACTCCGTCGCACTCAATCCGGATGGGGTCAACGTCCCGGCCCATGTGGAAATCCAATCCCTGCTGGTCAACGGAGAGGACTGGATGGAAAAATACGGCGGCTATCTGGACATCGGCCTGCTCGATACCATGAAGGATCTGTTTGTCAATTTCATTGGAGCCGTTGTGTTCTCCGTGATCGGATACGTTTACGTCAAGCGCCGTGGGCAGACCACATTTGCCCGCCGCTTTATTCCAACCGTCTTCCGCGGCGATCATCTGGACAGCTTTGGAAATCCCCTTCCCGAAGATCCCGACGGGAAAATGCTCCAAAAACGGGATGCAAATTTCCGGCCAAAAAAATAAAGATAACGCACAACAGCCACCGGCCAAAGCCGGTGGCTGTTGCATTAACAAGAAATAACAAGAAAGTGTTTCCTATTCCTTTTCTTAGAAGCCTGCTGCCTCAAGATCTGCCATCAGTTCGTCGTAAACTTCCTGTGCGTTATCCGCCGTAACTACCTGGAACGGGTTGTCATTTTCCTTCTCAACGCTCTCACCTTCCAGAATCTTAACCGCCAGCTCTACGCCGCCGTAGCCTTCCTGTACCGGATCCTGCGCTGCTGTACCGGTCATCTCGCCAGCCAGAATGGATTCCAGACCACCGATGGAGCCATCGAAGCCATATACCGTGATCTGATCTTCCTTACCAGCGGACTTCACTGCCTCATAAGCGCCCAGTGCCATCTCGTCGTTCGTTGCCGCGATCGCTGTCAGATCCGGATTGGCCTGAATGAAGTTCTCCGCTACGGTAACGCCCTTTGCACGGTCGGAGTCCGCCGGCTGAATGCCGAGAACCTCTGCACCTGCAGCCTCAACGCCGTCTGCAATGCCGTTGCAGCGGTCGTCATGTACGGTGGTGCCAACCAGTCCGCGGATCAGGGCAACCTTTGCACTGCTGTCCTGCTGGCCGATATAATCGCCCAGTGCCTTGCCGGCATCGTAGTTGTTGGTGCCGAGGAATGCATCATACGCATCTTCGTCCGGCAGCGAGGAGTCGATTTCTACCAGCGGCATGCCATCTGCATGAACATCCGCTGCGGTGGAAACAACAGTATCCGGATTGTTTGCGGACAGTACGATGGCATCCGTACCAGCCGAAACAGCGTCCAGAATCTGGTTGCACTGCTCCTGTGCATTGGACTCGTCGTTCGGTCCGATAACATTTACGGTGTAACCATAGTCCTTACCAGCCAGAATACCGCCGGCCTGTACTGCATGCCAGTAGTCGGAATTCAGTGCCATTGTGATAACGGTAATGGTTCCCTTGCTGCCTGCGTCCGAAGCGGCTGCTGCGGAACCTGCCGATGCAGAACCTGCCGGCGCCGCTGCTTCATTGCTCGAGCCGCCACATCCGGCGAGGCTTCCCACGGTCAGAGCACCTGCCAGTGCCATTGCGAAAAATCTCTTACTATGTTTCATCTTTTGTCTTCCTCCAAGTTTTTTATTTTACCTCTGCATATCGGCGCACATCCTGAGGAGAGTAAGTGCACCGCAGGCAAAGCTGTGCAAGGATCTGCGCCCCTATGCAGAAAGCAATCGAATTTAGTTGTTTTTTACAACATTATACCTTCTCCCGTATCCATGCCGGATACGAAAATAAGATTTGTTTCGTGGTGTCCTCCCTCCTATGGGTCTGCAACCCCACAGGAGGAGAGAACAACCAGGGAATCAATTATGACAAATAAAGCAATGGATGGTGATCCAGCTCAATCTGTTCGATCGTTCCGCTCTTCTGTGACCGGATGAGCGCGTCGGCCGTGACCGCCGCCACATAGCCATCCCACGCGGATGCGCCTTCGAGGTGTCCGCGGCGGATACCGTCCAACCATGCGTTCAATTCCACATCATAGGAATCCAGGAACCGCAGTACCCAATCGGTCTCCAGCGCAACCGAACGCATCGCGTTGCTTCGGATGGTCAGATTGCTCGGCTCCGCCATGCGGAGGACGCCATTTTCACACACAACCTCGCACTGGATATCATAGCCAAACTGACAGTTGACATATACCTC
The DNA here is from genome assembly GCA_030539335.1 of Eubacteriales bacterium. Taxonomy (GTDB): domain Bacteria; phylum Bacillota; class Clostridia; order Oscillospirales; family Butyricicoccaceae; genus Butyricicoccus_A. The sequence goes on from JAUNSG010000004.1 coordinate 85,361, forward strand.
CAGATTGATTACCGTCCCGCGCGCCGTCTGCAAAAGGATCAGCTGTGGATCCCGCAGTCCCTCCGCTGCATTGGCGGATTGTGTCGGAAACATCACCTGTGCACTCACATAGTCGTCATCCAGAAGCCAGCGTGTGATATCAATTTCATGGATTGCCGTCTGTGTAATTGACATCTCCGTGGTGAATTCTCCATGCGGTGCAATGTTGCGGTGTGCACAGTGAACCATCAGCGGCTTGCCGTATTCGCCGCTGTCCACGGCCTCTTTGAGCTGGCCATACCCCTTGTCATAGCGGCGCATAAAGCCAACCTGTACCAGACGCTTCCCCGCCCGGACCTCTGCATCCACCACTCTCCGGCATCCTTCCGCCGTGATCGCCAATGGCTTTTCACAGAAAACATATTTCCCGCACGCGATCGCTGCAAGGACCTGTTCCTCATGGAACTGGCTCGGTGAGGTGATGACAACCGCATCCACGTCCGGCGCCTGCAGCAGCGCTTCAAAACCATCCTCAACCCGCGCCCCGCAGATCGCTGCGGCCGCCTCAGCCGGTGCCCGTCTGCGGGAAGAAACGGCAGTGACCCGTGCCCCGCGGCAATGCTCGGTGATACGCCGGATATGATCCACACCGATCTGCCCTGTTCCAACAACACCAATCCGAATCTCGTCCAACGACATCACCTCACATCAATCCTTTCCTTCCGGCTCTCTCTCCAACCGGATCTCTCTCTGTACAAAAATTACTTGATTGCAACCCACTTGCCGGTGCGGTAAGATTCGGTTGCCGCCAGCGCCAGCTTAATACCCATCTTGCCATCGTATGCCGTAACCTCCGACGGCTTGCCGTTCAGCACGTTGCTTACAAAGGCTTCCATTTCATCCAGATAGGCATCCTTGAAGCGGCCCAGGCACCAGTTCGACATATCATACGTAATCTCTTCGTCGCCAATCACCTTATACGGTGTCATCTGCTCCTGTCCGGTGAATACCGACTTCTCCAAACCAATGACCTCGGTACGCGTGTCATATACATTGTTTGCGTTCCGGCTGATCTCGATCATGCCGATCGCACCGTTCTCAAACCGCAGAAGGATCTGGCCATCGTCGATGTCATTCAGCTCCTTCAGGTACTCATGCTTCAGTACCGCGCCGGTTGCATAAAGCTCCTTGATCTCACTGCCCATCATCCAGCGGGCAACATCAAGATCGTGGATCGCCATGTCGACAAACAGGCCGCCGGACTGCGGAACGTATGCCGGAGGCGGACCGTTCGGGTCGCGCTGGCAGTCGTGGAAATAAATCGGCTTGCCGCACTTGCCGTCCGAAATCATCTTCTTCGCAGCAACATGGCCCGGATCATACCGTCTCATGAAGCCGACCTGGAGATATACACCGGTCTTGGCAACCGCCTCTTCGATCTTCTCTGCCTCTTCCGTCGTGAAGGTGATCGGCTTCTCGCAGAAAATCGGCTTGCCGGTTGCGATGCAGTCCATCAGGATCGGGAAGTGTGTCTGGGTCGGCGTCGCGACGACAATGGCGTCGACATCCGGGCTCGCGATCATTTCCTTATAATCAGCATATCCCTTGACATCAAAATCATTTACCGCACGCTCCAGCGCTGCCGGAAATCCATCGGAAACTGCGGCGAGAACCGCGCCCGTTGTCTTTGTCACGTTCAACGCATGCTGGTAGCCCAGACGTCCAAGACCAATTACACCAATATTGCACTTTTTCATTGTGAAACCTCATTTCCTTTTAATATTAAATTCAAGATAATTTCCTGTGATTTATTTTGTACTTTCATATTATCATCTTTTTAAAAAATTGCAAGGCCTTTTTTCTTGCTTTTCGAAACTTTGTAGATTTTATCAATCTTTTTTCTCTTATTTTAGGCATATTCGCTAATCCGGTTTTGCTTCTTCCCATTTTTTGTCTTTTTTGATTCACTTTTCCCTGTTCTCCCCTTCTTGTTTTAATATTATTATTACTATTTTTCTGTTTTTTCATTTTTTCCATGAAATTATGAAAAAAATATGATATAATAATCCCGCAATTGATTTCGAAATTTTGCAGCATTTTCGGAGGGTGTTATGAGGGTTACATTAAAAAGCATCGCAGAGCAGGCCGGCGTTTCTATCAACACCGTCTCTTTGGCACTGCGCAACATGCCAAACGTAAAAAAAGAAACGCGTGAGGAAATCTTCCAAATCGCGACTGAGCTCGGATATTTCAACCGGAGCAGTCGGAACGAGCCGCAGAACATCTGCCTGATCTCCACCGGAGAACGCCTTCAGGATTCCTATTTCTATATGAATTTCTATCAGAAAGTCCTGAGCGTAGCCTCGCAGTATCATTACACTACCATCATCTATCAGATCTCGAGCTGTGACATCGATCCGGCCGAATTGCGGCATAACTTTGAGATGAATTCCATCGGCGGCGCCATTATCCTCGGCGATTCCGAGGAACGGATTGTCAAAAAGATCCTGCAATGCGGCATTCCGGTCATCGGTTTGAGCACACGGTATTTTGACGCACCGGTCTGTTCCTTCGTGGAGGACAATCTCTCCGGCATCAATCTGGCCGTCAGTCATCTGAAGGAGCGCGGTTTCACCGAAATCGGATTCATCGGCAATCCCTCGCACAGCACCGGCTTCCTCGACCGCTATGCCGGCTTTATCGCCGCAATGCACAAAAATGATCTTATCATCCACGACGAATACCTCTTGTTCGATCTGAACGAAGGGGACGAATATGTGATGACCAACCTGGCCGATCAGCTGGCCGCCATGCCGAAGATGCCGCAGGCCTTTGTGTGTGCAAACGACAACATCGCCATTATCGCCCTGAAAGCCCTGGTTACCATCGGGCTTTCCGTCCCGGACGATGTTTCCCTCATTGGTTTTGACAGCAGCGTGATGGGAAAAATGGTCAATCCGTCCATCACCTCGATCGATGTTCAGTGCGACCAGCAGACAAGCGCCTGCCTCAAAAAACTGACCGAATTCATCCGCACCAACAGCTATTCGATCGAGTGTCATCGTTTGCCCGTCAAGCTGGTTGAGGGGGAATCCGTCGGGTATATCGCTTCCAAACAGGAATCCGCTTAAGACTAAGTTGGTTTCATCAAAAAACAGAAAAAACAAGCTCCCGACAGGATTCCCTGTCAGGAGCTTGTTTCGTGTAGTATGATTATTATAGGTGGATGCTTCCTATGAAACTATGTTTTCTTATGCCTTTGCCAGACTTGCACCCAGCTCACGGCAGGAGTTGATGCCGTCATCATTCGGCGTCTCATTACAGATTACGCTGTCACAAACCATTCTTGCACCAGCATCATCGCAACGGCTCTCCCAATCTCTCATCCACTGGCCATCGCCCCATCCGAACGAGCCAAACAGAGCAATGCTCTTGCCGCTCAGCGCAGACTCGCACGCAGCGAACATCGGCTCAAAGGAAGATTCCTCGAGCTGCTCTGCACCCATAGACGGGCAACCAAAACCAATTGCGTCATACTCGGCAACCTTTGCTGCGGAGAACTCATCGGAGTTCAGCAGATCTGCCTGTGCGCCAGCTTCCTTCGCGCCAGCCAGAACAGCCTCTGCCATTGCCTGCGTGTTACCAGTTCCACTCCAAAATACAACTGCAACCTTACTCATTTTAAATGCACCTCTTTGAAAGTTAAATTTTGTCCTCAAGCTGCCACTGTCAGCTGCTGGAGCGTAATGCCCTGCAAAAAACGCTGACCATACAGCCGAGTACATAGGCGGAACTTTTCAAAGAGCTTTTTTGCTGAAATTTCGTCGTTATACACTTTCCAATACCCTACTATCTTATAATTATTTCCTTTGTTTTCAATGAATCCTTTGACATCCCCAAGCGGATAGCCGAGAAAAACCCCGATCTCATGTGGGAATTCGCCGTTTTCGTCCACACGATGCGCCAGCTGACGAATCATCGAGCACAGGCTGGACGGCTGATATCCAATCGACACCAGAAATTCCATGACCCCCGGAGCGCGCAAATCCTCCCAGAGCTTTTTCGGACGGAATACATAGACCAATGCCGTATGATCCTTCGCCCGAAGCAGACGGAGCAGCACGCCCTTTTGGTTGACACAACGATTGCAGCGATCGATCTGCTCCTGCAGTTCTTCCAAATCCTCATAAGCATACGTAAACAGATTTCCTGTCGCCATTGCCGCCAGAGTCGGCGCACAATAAGCCACCATCGACTGTTCCAGCATAAAAGATCCTCCTAACCGCCTGCCAATTTCTCGCTTCTGCCAATCAGCATTCCCCGCGTCCGGCTTCTTTTATACCGCTGCCGCGTGGGTATCCAGAATATTCTTCAGCGCTGCCATCGAGCTGGAATGGGAACGCTCGACAATCGTTTCATCCCCCTTGACATTGCTCAGCGCACAACGTACCATTTTATGCGATACGGTATTGGTAAACAGAATCAACAAATCCGGACTGCCAATCATGTCCTTCATCGAGCTGGTCATCTGCGTGAATACCTTGGACCGGCATTTGTATTTTTTGCACAGAGACTTGTAACGGCATACCATGCAATCGTTTCCTCCGATGATAACTACGCTCATGATTTCTCCTTTCTAGTTAGCTTTTGCTAACCACTTGTTATTTGAAAAGTGCCCTACGGCACTGTGTCTCAATTCGAGTTTTAGTATATCGTATTTCTTTCCGTCTGTCTGCTCCATTTCCCCAAAAATAATCCAATCCGTTCAAAACCTGTAAAAAGCAAAATTTCTTTGCCGTGTTATTTTATACGAAAATCCAAAGAGACATTCCTTTCTTTCCACATTTTTTCGAAACTTTTTGGAGTATTCCTCAAAATTGTTAGCACATGCTTCATAAAAAATTTTTTCGCTCCGATGAAAAAACCGGGGCGTCACACCGTCCCGGTTCTTTTGTTTCAGTTAAACATCCCTTCCCCGCAGCGCTCGAACATACGGTGGATCCGTCCGCGAAGCTCCGGATGCTCGGACAGCTCCGGGTCCAGCCGGAGAATCGCATCCGCCGCCTGCTTCGCCCCCGCCATCAGACGGGTATCTCCCGCCAGATTGGCCAGCTTGAGCGGAGGCAGGCCGTGCTGCCGTGTCCCGAAGAAATCCCCGGCGCCGCGCTGTTCCAAATCCGCCTGCGCGATGGCAAAGCCGTCCGTTGTGCTGCACAGGGTGGTCAGACGCTGTCTGGCGCTCTCCCCCTGGTCGGCACCAAAGAAAATACAATACGATTGCCGCGTCCCGCGTCCGACCCGTCCGCGAAGCTGATGGAGCTGGGAGAGGCCAAAGCAGTCCGCATTTTCCACGACCATTAATGTGGCATTCGGCACGTCGACGCCGACCTCAATGACTGTCGTTGAGACGAGGATATCAATCTCCCCATCGGCAAACGCCTGCATAATCGCATCTTTTTCCTTCGCTTTTGTCCGCCCATGCACCAATCCAACCCGCCGGTGGGGCAAAACCTGCTGCAGCCGCGCCGCACAGCTCTCCGCACTGACGCGCCCGGTGTCGCCTTCCCCATCCTCGACCAGCGGACAGACGACATACACCTGGCCGCCGAGCTGACATTGCTTGTCAATAAACGCATCGATCCGGCGGCGCATATTCTTTCCGACCGCATAGCTCTCGATCTTCTGCCGTCCCGGCGGGAGTTCATCGATAATCGAAACATCCAGATCGCCATAAATCAACAGGGCAAGCGTACGCGGGATCGGTGTGGCCGACATGACAAGCAAATGCACATGCTTTCCCTTCTGCGTCAGCATGGCACGCTGATTGACTCCAAAGCGATGCTGTTCATCCACAACAGCCAATGCCAGCTGGGAAAAGCGCACCTTCTCGCTGAGCAGAGCATGGGTGCCGATGGCGACGGAGATCTCCCCCGCCGCAAGACGCTCCTGCATCTCCTTTTTCTGTTTGGGCGTCATGGAACCGGTCAAAAGTCCGCACGACACCCCCAAACGGGCGAACAGCGGCTGCAATGTCTGCATATGCTGCTGTGCAAGCAGTTCCGTCGGCGCCATCAGCGCCGCCTGTTTCCCATTGTGTGCCGCCACCCAGCAGAGTGCGGCTGCCACCATGGTCTTGCCCGATCCGACATCGCCCTGTACCAGCCGGCTGAGCGGCCGTCCAGAGGCAATATCGAGACAGCATTCCTCAATTGCCCGCACCTGCGCCCGTGTCAGTGAAAACGGGAGGGTATGATAAAAATCCCTCAGGCCCAGATCGCGCAGCGGCACACCGCCGATCCCGGCACGCCGTTCGCGCAGATGCCCCAGGCCGCAGGACAGCAAAAACAATTCCTCAAAAACCAGACGACGGCGCGCGGTCTCCGCCTGCTCCAACGTCTGCGGCCGATGGATCAGCGTCATAGCCTCCCGCAGCTCCGGCAGTGCAAACCGGTCACGCACATCCTCCGGCAAAAAATCCGCCATCTGCGGCGGAAGGACACACAGCGCCGCATCGGTAACCGTCTGGATATCCTTCTGATGAATCCCAGCAGTCAACGAATACACCGGCAGGATGCGTCCGGTCTTCCGGTCCATTCCAACCGGTTCGAACTCCGGATTGATCATGACAAAACGGCGGCCTTCCCGCTGTACCTTTCCATAAAAGGCATACTCCCCGCCGACCTCCAGCGCCGACGCGGCAAACCGATTGTTAAAAAAGCGCAGCGATACCGCTCCGCTCGTATCGTAGGCCATGCCATTTGACACGTCCATGCCGCGGCGGATGTGTGCGGTTTTCAGCGCCGTGCCCAGCACCGCATGGATGCAAGCAGCCTCCCCCTCGGTCAAATCACAAACGCGCGTGACTGCCGTGCGGTCTTCATAACCGCGCGGATAGAATTCCACCGCATCGCGCAGCGTGCGGATCCCCAGGCGTTCCATCGCCTGTGCTTTTTTCGGCCCGATCCCCCGGACGAACCGGATCTCATCGTCCAGTGTCATACGTGGTACTCGCGGATCACGCGGACGACAACGCCCAGAATAATGCTTTGATCGCCCGGAATCGGCGGATAGGCCTCGTTCTCCGGCATCAGCCAGAGGTGTCCATCCTTGCTGACCAGGCGCTTGCAGGTTGCCTCATCGTCGATCATCGCCACGACGATCTGGCGGTTCTGCGCAAAATTCTGCTGACGGACGATAATATAATCCCCGTCCAGAATGCCGGCATCGACCATGGAGTCGCCCTGGATGCGCAGGGCAAAATAGTTCCCCTGGCGTCCTCCCAGATCGACGGTCAGATAGCCCTCATTCTCCTCCACCGCCAGAATCGGCATGCCCGCTGTGACACGTCCCAAAATCGGCACCTTATTCCCTTCCGGCTCGGCGGTTTCCTTTCCTGCCCCCACAAGGGTCAGGGAGCGGGTGCAGTGCTCTTCCTTCTGCAGATACCCCATCGCACGCAGTTTATTTAAATGGGCATGGACAGTGGACGGCGACCGCAGGCCAACTGCAGCACCAATCTCGCGAACAGACGGCGGATAGCCTTTCTCCGTCGTAAAATCCGCAATAAATTCCAGAATCCGCTTCTGCTTCTCCGACGGTCCCTTCATCACATTCCCTCGCTTTCCATTGACATCTGTCCTTATGATACCGCATCTGCGCGAAAAAATCAAACAAATGTTTGTATCTTTTCGCAGAAAATCCCCCGCCGGTGCGTTCCATCTGGTTTTCTCCCTCCCATCGACCGGAAAAAGCGGGCATTTTCCCGCCAAACCAAGGGCTGCTATGCTACAATTCCAACAAGATTTTTTCAAACGGAAAGAATTCTCTTGTCCAATGGTGGAAAATATTATACAATAGATTTACATACACATAATGATTCGTTCATTGGATCTGGAGGAGGAATTTTCATGACGATTAAAGCCGATCTCGGATTTATCAATATTTCCCCGAATGTCATCGCCGACATCGCCGGCTGTGCCGCGATGGGCTGCTTTGGTGTAAAGGGTATGACCATCCGTTCTGTTTCCGACGGCATTGCGCATCTGCTGCGCCGGGAAAACATGTCCCGCGGTGTACGCATCGTCGAGGCAGAGGACGGCGGTGTCAACATTGATCTGCACCTTGCGGTAGAGCATGGTGTCAATATCGCGACCATTTGTCACTCGATTATCAGCGAGGTTCGCTACAATGTGGAAAAGATGACGGGAATCGACGTCAAGAATGTCGATGTCTACGTTGAAGCTGTCCGCGCAGACTGACAGCATGCGTGCATCCCCAACACGGAGGTGCACCGCGATACCGAAATAAGGAGGCAACACCATTGTCAAAAATGATTGACGGCCAGTTATTCGCCGCGATGATTATCGAAGGCGCTTTGGCCATAGAAGAGAAAAAGGAGCAAGCCAACGAGCTGAACGTGTTCCCTGTGCCGGACGGCGATACGGGAACCAATATGTCGCTGACGATGTCGGCGGCAAAAACCGAAATGTCCAAGCTGCAGACCCCCGATCTCGCCAAGGCAAGCAAGGCAACGGCATCCGCCCTTCTGCGCGGCGCACGCGGCAATTCCGGTGTCATCCTGTCGCTCCTGTTCCGCGGCATGTCCAAGCATCTGAAAACCTGCACCGAGGCAAACGGTTCGGATCTGGCGCTCGCCCTCAACGAGGGTGTACAGGCTGCCTATAAAGCGGTTATGAAACCGGCAGAGGGCACGATCCTCACGGTTTCCCGTGTCGCTACCCAGTATGCGCTGGAGCTTTGCCAGTCCAATCCGGATATCGGCTGTGATGCGGTTCTGGATGCGATTTTGGAAAAGGGACAGGAAGCCCTTGCGGAAACACAGCATCAGAATCCGGTTCTGGAAAAGGCCGGTGTCGTGGATGCCGGCGGCTTTGGTTTCCTGACGGTATTTGGCGGCATGCGCGATGCCTACAACGGGGTAAAGCGTGAACGCACGGTTTCGGAAGCAGCGGAATCTGCTCCGGCGGCTTCTGCCGGTACGTTCTCCTCCATCCGCGATGAGGACATCACGTTTACCTACTGCACAGAATTCATTGCCGAGCGCAAGGATAAGGCCCGCAACGTGCAGCGCCTGCGTTCGTTCCTCGGCTCCATCGGCGACAGCCTTGTCGTGGTGGAGGACGACGAGATCATCAAGGTCCATGTCCACACCGACCAGCCGAATGAGGCACTGGCGGCCGGACTCAAGTTCGGCGCCCTGCTCACGGTCAAGATCGAGAACATGCGTCAGCAGCACTCCGCCAAGATCGTGGAAGAGGCCGCTGGGATGGAGAGCAAGCGCGTGATCGCTGCTCCGGAAAAGCCGTATGGCTTTGTCTCCGTCGCCGCCGGCGATGGACTGGTCAACATTTTCCGAGATCTCGGTGTGGACGAGATGGTTCAGGGCGGCCAGACGATGAACCCATCCACCGATGACATCCTGCATGCCATCGATGCGGTCCCGGCAGAGACCGTCTTCGTTCTGCCAAACAACAAGAACATCGTCATGGCAGCCGAACAGGCCGTTCCGCTCTGCGAGGGCAAGACGGTTGTCATCATTCCGACCAAGACGGTTCCACAGGGCATTTCCGCCATGCTTTCGTTCGACGAAAGCAGCGATATCGAGACCAACCGCGCATGCATGATCGATGCTGCTGCGAATGTCCGCACCGGTCAGGTCACCTACGCCGCGCGCAACTCCGACTTCGGCGGCAAGAAGATCAAGCAGGGAGAATACCTTTCCCTGTATGAATCCAAGCTCTGCTCCAACAGCAAGAAGCTGGACGACGCCACCAAGAAGTTGGTTCGCGAGATGTGCCGCACGGAATGCTCGTTCATCAACATCATCTATGGCGAGGATATGACCGAAGAGGACGCTTCCCGCGTGGAGAAGATGTTCCAGAAGGAAGCGCCAGAGGCAGAAATCACCATCATTCCAGGTGGACAGCCGGTCTACTACTTTATTTTGTCCGCGGAGGCCTGATTGCTGCATGTCCATTTTTGATCTCTTTGCCAAGCTGGACGCGGAAAAGCAGGCCAAAGCCGCTCAGCCCATCGAATGGCTTGTGGTCGGTCTGGGCAATCCGGGACTGAAATACGTCAACACCCGTCACAACACCGGCTTCCGTGTGATGGATGCTCTGTGCCGGGAGCACCATGTCACCTGTGACCGCTCCCGCTTTCAGGCACTGACCGGAGAAGCGGTACTCGGCGGCAAGCGTGTCCTTCTCGTAAAGCCACAGACCTTTATGAATCTGTCCGGCGCCGCGGTGCACGAGGCAGCTTCCTTTTATAAGATCCCGCCGGAGCGCATTCTCGTCATCTTTGACGACATTTCCCTTCCGGTTGGAACCCTCCGCATCCGGCCCAAGGGTTCGGCGGGCGGTCAGAACGGCGTGAAGGATATCATCGCCCAGCTCGGTTCGCAGGATTTCCCGCGCATCAAGGTCGGGATCGGCGGCAAGCCGCATCCGGATTACGATCTGGCCGACTGGGTTCTCTCCACGATCCGTCCGGACGAGCTGGAGGACATGGAGGATGCAGTCCATCGTGCGGTGCTCGCCGTTTCCGAGCTGATTCAGCACGGTGTCCCTTCCGCGACCCAGAAATTCAACGGAACAAAAATTTCACAGAAATAACGACACAATCCCATCGGCCAGCCCGCCGATGGGATTTTCAATGTGTCGATTTTTTGTACAACCGTGCGGATACTTCCACAATATCTTCACCATTTCACCATGATTTCCTCGGTATTGTGTTGTTATACTTTCAGGGAAGATTCAACAAACCATATTGACTGAAAGGATACGGAAACCATGCGAAAACAACGTATTACCTCGTCGCTCTGTGCTTCCGCCCTGCTGCTGTCCCTGACTGCCTGCGGTGCATCGACACAAAACAACGATTACAGCGGTGAAACTGTGACCGGCAGAGTGACGGAAATCGACGGCGAAACCGTGACCCTACAGCTCGGCGAGCTGGGACAGGGCGGACAAGAGGGCGCTCCCTCCGACGGAGAGCAGCCACCGGAGCAGCCGGGCAACATGGCCTCCTCCGAAGCAGACGGCAGCGGAGAAGCCCCGGAAGATCCCCCCACGAATTCGGACGAAAACACCCCGCCGGAAAAGCCTGACGGCGATTCGAACGGCGAAGCTCCCAGCGGCGATTCAGACGGCGAGGCTCCCAGCGGTGATCCGCCGGAACAACTCCAGGGCAGCGGCATGAGCGACGACACAAGCAGCTCCGCACAGGTCGCGGAGACGGTGACGATTGACCTCTCCGATGCAGAAATCACAACGGAAGCGGACGGCGAGAGCACGGCAGCCACGCTGGATGACATCGCGGTGGATGATATGCTGGTAGTCGAATTCGATGACAATGGCAAGGCAGAGACCGTAACCATCCAGACTGGCGGCGGACAGCCCGGCGGCTTCAGCGGCGGCTCGGGTGAGGTGACGCAGGGCACCTCGGCCAACACGCTCGACACCGATACCTCTGTCAGCGGCGAAACCTACTCCTCGGACGGGGATGACGAAAACGCACTGCGCGTAGATGGTGCTGTAGCAGAGCTGGGCGGCATCACGGTAGAAAAATCCGGCGGTTCGTCCTCGAACACCGAAGACGGTGATTTCTATGGACAGAATGCCGCCCTCCTCGCCACAAACGGTGCGGAAGTCACGATCCAAAATGCAACCGTCAGCTCCTCTGCCCAGAACGGAAACGGTGTGTTCAGCTATGGGGAAGGTACCACGGTGAACATCTCCGACTCCACCATTACGACCGAGGCGGATAATTCCGGCGGCATCCAAACCACTGGCGGCGGTACCACCAACGCATCCAATCTGACCGTCACCACCTCCGGCAGTTCTTCGGCGGCGATCCGCTCGGATCGCGGCGGCGGGACCGTTTCCGTCGACGGCGGTTCCTATACGAGCAATGGCTATAACTCCCCGGCGGTCTATTCCACCGCGGATATTACGGTCAAAAACGCGGTATTGACTGCCAACAATTCCGAGGCTCTGGTCATCGAGGGACAAAATTCCATCGCGCTGGAAGACTGTGATGTCACCGGCAACATGAGTGACACCGAGGGCACCAGCTCGGATGAAAATGTTCACAACGTCATGATCTATCAGTCCATGTCCGGCGATGCGGAAGTCGGTACGGCTTCCTTCTCCATGAATGGCGGTTCCCTGACGTCGCAAAACGGAGATCTGTTCTATATCACAAACACAGCATGCCAGCTTTCTCTGACCAATGTCTCCATTGACAATCAGGACGCCGATGGATATCTGATGCGCATTTCGGGCAACAGCGCCAGCCGCGGCTGGGGCAGCGCCGGCTCCAATGGCGCTCAGGCTGAGGTATCCGTCAGCCAGCAGACGTTGGAAGGCGACATCGTGGTTGACTCGATTTCCACCCTGAATCTGACTCTCAGCGACGAAAGCACCCTGAACGGAAGCATCCAAATCGTAGACAACGAGCAGGACGGCACTGCGGTGGACGACAACGTCGTTCTCACCATCGAAGAGGGCTGTACCTGGACACTGACCGACGACTGCACAATCTCCAGCCTGACCAACAATGGTACGATTGATTTCAACGGCCACACGATCACCCTGGCCGACGGAACTGTACTCAGCGAATAACCACATACCGAACAAAACGCTGTCGAATCCTTTTCGGAAACGACAGCGTTTTTCTTCTCTTATGCCAGCACAAATACTTTGACCAGCAGAAACAGTAAGATGCCAACGATGGTATTGATGGAAAGAAAAATGGACAAAAAGGAGGTGGTTCTCCCCTTGGTGTCCAAATAGATGGATACCATAAACGACGGCGGAAGCAAGAACTGAAGCGCCAGCGCTGCCGTTGTAAACGGATTGAGTGCATGCAGTGCGTGCAGCACCGGGAACGCAATCAGGGCCAGCAAGCCCTGTATGCCATACCGGCACACCAGCATGCGCAGTGCCAGGCGATTAACCGCCGGATCAAGCTGGAAGTTATAGCCGATGATAATCAGCACCAGCATACCGACCGGCTGGGTCAGGAAATTCAGCGTCGTATCGAACAACGTGCCGACCTGCGAGGCGGCAATCCAATTGCCTGCGCCGGAGATACCCAGAATCAATCCGAGGACAACTGCCCATACCGCCGGATTCTTCCGCGCAATATCCCAGCAGGTCTTCAGCGATGCGGACCCCGAATTGTGCGACAGCATGAGCATCAGCAGAATGGTAAAGGTAAACAGCGTAGTTCCCAGGTCGGCACAGGCATAATAATGTGTGTTATCCTGTCCCATGACCATGGCAAACATCGCATAACCCAACATGCCGCCCTCATAGCTGGTGCAGAGGAACGGAACAATATCCCCACTCTCCCCAAAGAACCGGCGGAGCGGATAGCCCAGCAGCATCGTGCCGACAAGAATCACCAGTACAGCCAGAATAATCGTCATAGTCGGACGATCAAACTGGATCAGATAAAATGCCTTAAAGATGACGACCGGAATGATGATCGTAGAAATCATACTGCGCAGCTCATCGATTGTTTTCTGGCTGACGATCTGCAATTTCCGGCAGGCGATTCCCATCCCGATTGCGATTAAAATCGGTAAAATCGTATTTAAGATATCTAAGATTGTCTTCATAGGTTACATCGCCATGCGATAAATCGCTTCCGCAGCCTCCGGTGTAATGTCGATGTAAGATCCCACCTGGCGTCCGTCTGCAACACCGAGCATCCGCACCAATGTTGGAATATCTTCTTCCTTTCCACCCAGCTCCGCAATGGTCGCCGGCATGCCAATCGAGGTGAGGAACGCGCGGAACCGTTCGATGCCCTCGAGAGCGGTGCGCTCCGGATGCGCAAAATCCATATCACAGCCCCAGACACGGACAGCAAACTGCGCCATGCGGCTGACATTATGATGCAAAACATACTTCATCCAGTTTGGCGCGATAACAGCCAGTCCCGCACCATGCGCACAGTCATACAGGGCGGACAGCTCATGCTCAATGTTGTGGCTCGCCCAGTCCTGCTCGCGTCCGACACCACAGATATCGTTGTGGGCAACCATGCCGCCCCACATGATGTTCGCGCGCGCCTGATAATCGGTCCGGTTCGCCATAACCTTCGGCGCTTCCGCAATCATAGACTGGAGCACACCTTCACACAGCCGGTCCGTGATCTCAACCTCCGTCGTGTTGGTAAAGTACCGCTCACAGACATGGATCATGATATCCGTGATCCCACATGCTGTCTGATAGGCCGACAGAGTGGTCGTGAATTCCGGATTCAAAATCGAGAACCGCGGACGAATCGCTTCGCCGGAGGCGCCGCGCTTCTGCATTCCGTCCTCCAAGGTGATGACCGAATCCGGCGAACCCTCGCTGCCTGCGGCCGCAATGGTCAGCACCGTGCCGACCGGAAGCGCCTGATCGATACGCATATCCTTGGAATAATAATCCCAGAAATCGCCGTCATACAGGCATCCCGCCGCGATCGCCTTCGCAGTGTCAATCGCGCTGCCGCCGCCGACCGCCAGAATAAAATCAATGTTCTCCTGCTTGCAGCGTGCAATCCCCTGATAAACCGGCCCGCTGCGCGGATTTGGCTGAACGCCGCCCAGCTCCACAAATGGGATCTGGTTCTCGTTCATCGCATCGGTTACCGCATCGTAGACACCGTTCCGTTTGATCGAACCGCCGCCGTATACCATCAGCACCTTGCTGCCGCCAAACCGGCGAATTAAGGTGCCAAGCTGCTTCTCGCTCCCCTTGCCAAAGGCAAAATAAGTCGGTGCATAAAAGGTGAAATTCTCCATTTCATCGCTCCCTCTCTGTCTGTGTTACTTTCAGTATACGACATTTTGTTTGACGATACAAGACGGCACTTTTTTCATCCGTCTTCCAGTCGAGCTTGCCGGAGAAAAAACAGCAGGAAGGCCTCCTGCTGTTTTTCTTATTCCATTGGCAGCATAATCACACCGGCATGCACGCCGCGTCGCCCCTGTGTCGCACGGTGCGACCAAAACACATCGCAATGGCATTTTGTACAGATGCCACTGTCTACAATATTTACGACGCCTGCCTCCTGCAGCAGCATGGTATTGATCCCCTGCAAGTCCGGAAAATACTTTGCTCCGCGCGCTGCAATATATGGACGGACTTTGTCCCCCATCTCCTCCAGCATGGCATCCGGTACATCCCGGTCGGTTTCAAAGCAGCACTCCCGGATGGATGGACCGATCACCGCACGGATGTCCTCCGGCTTTGCACCGTACTGCTCTCCCATTGTGCGGACGGTCTTTTTCAGGATGCCCTTCGCCGTGCCGCGCCACCCCGAATGGCAGGCCGCAATGCAGCGGCTCACCGGATCATACAATAAGGTGACGACACAGTCCGCATAAAATCCGCACAGCGGAACCCCCGGCAGATTGGTCACAACCGCATCTACACTCCAACGGTTCGGTTGTCCCAGTCCCATGCCGATTTCCTTTTCCGTGACGATACCGACCTCGTCGTTGTGCACCTGTCTGGTGCAGGTCAGACGCTCCTTTGGTACACCGAAAAATCCGGCGAGAATATCATAATTCTTCCGGACATTCTCCGGCTCGTCGCCGCGGTTGAAGCCCAAATTCAGCGACGCCACATGGCCGGTGCTCACACCGCCAAATTTTGTCGTGAACAGATGGGGTATCTCGATTGTCCGACTCGTATAATAGACCAGCTCTCCTGCGGTCTTTCGTTCCATATTTGCGTTCATTCGCATAACCTCCTGCAACAGGAATTGCAACATTTGATTCACAAAGCTCATTATACTATGAACGGAGAAAAAAATATAGTGTAGAATGTAAAATTCTCATCTGTTCCTTATTTCCTCCACAATGGGTAATTTTAGAGTAAATTAAGTTGTAAAAATGCTCATTTCTTGTCACTGTTTCCCTTTGTCCGGCGCAGGATTCGGCTTGACAGAAGTCCTGCGAACGATTAAAATAAAGTGAATACTCTTGTGCAGGGACGATGCGATCTCTCGTCTATATGTGCAGAAATTCATAAGATTCGATATCATTCTTTAAAAAAATTTACAAATTTAGGAGGTGTTTTACAATCATATGCAAATCGGCATTCTTATCGCCGCTGTCGTTGGTATCCTGGTAGGTTGTCTGCTGGGCTTTACTTATAGAAAGCGTATCGCCGAAAAGGAAATCGGCGGTGCAGAAGAAGAAGCCAAGAGAATCATCAACGAATCCATTAAAACAGCAGAAAGCAAAAAGCGGGAAGCTGTTTTGGAAGCGAAGGAGGAAATTCACAAAAGCCGCGCCGATCTTGACCGTGAGATCAAGGAGCGCCGCAGTGAGATTCAGAAGTCCGAGCGCCGCTTGCAGCAGAAGGAGGAAACTCTGGACCGCAAGATTGACGCCAATGACCAGAAGAATGAGGAGCTTTCCCGTCGTCTGGCCCGCGTTCAGAAGTCGCACGATGAGGCAGAAAAGATCAAGGCAGAGCAGATTGCTCGTCTGGAGGAAATTTCCGGCCTGTCCCGCGAGGAAGCAAAGGACTATCTGGTCAGCTCGATTGAATCGGAAGCACAGCATGACGCTGCGGTGAAGCTGCGTGAAATCAACCAAACCCTCAAGGACGAAGCGGACATGCAGGCTCGTAAAATCATTACCGCAGCCATTCAGCGCTGCGCCGCAGATCATGTGGCAGAAGCAACCGTATCGGTTGTCCCGCTGCCAAATGATGAGATGAAGGGCCGCATCATTGGCCGCGAGGGCCGCAACATCCGTACCCTGGAAACCATGACCGGTGTCGATCTGATCATCGACGACACGCCAGAGGCCATTACCCTCTCCTGCTTTGATCCGGTACGCCGTGAAATCGCCCGTCTGACGCTGGAAAAGCTGATTATTGACGGCCGCATCCATCCGGCCCGCATCGAGGAAACCGTGGAGAAGAGCCGCCGCGAGGTCGACCAAATCATCAAGCAGGAAGGCGAACGCGCCGTATTTGAAACCGGCATCCACAATCTCCATCCGGAGCTGGTCAAGCTGCTCGGTCGCATGCGTTACCGCACCAGCTATGGTCAGAATGTGCTGCAGCATTCCATCGAAGTTTCCCACATCGCCGGAAGCCTCGCCGCAGAACTGGGCATTGATGTCGCTCAGGCAAAGCGCGCCGGACTGCTGCACGATATCGGCAAATCCATTGACCGCGAGATGGAAGGCTCTCACGTCGACATTGGCGTTGATCTGTGTAAGAAGTATCGCGAAAATCAGGATATCATCCATGCAGTGCATGCACATCATGGCGATATCGAACCGCGTACACTGGTTGCCTGTCTGGTACAGACGGCTGACGCCATCTCGGCTGCCCGTCCGGGTGCACGCCGTGAGAATCTGGAAGCATACATCAAGCGTCTGGAAAAGCTCGAGGAGATCGCAAATACGACGCCCGGTGTCTCCAGTTCCTATGCCATTCAGGCAGGACGCGAGATCCGCATCATCGTCAATCCGGAGCAGGTTTCCGATGACCGTATGGTTCTTCTTTCCCGCGAGATCGCAAAGAAGATCGAGAGCGAGTTGGAATATCCGGGTCAGATCAAGATCAACATGATCCGCGAAACCCGCGCAATCGAATACGCAAAGTAAACGAACAGTGGATACACAAAGCCCGTCGACTCCGGTCGACGGGCTTTTCCCATTTCTTTTTGGGCACGATCTGCCACCGTTATCCCAACCGATGGCAGGTCAGCAAGAGGATCTGCCGCTCATTGGAAAGATGCCGCAGCAGCTGCATGGCGCAGGCGGTTCGCTCCTCGTCATAGGTCAAAAACGGATCGTCCAAAATCAGCGGTACGGTTTCCGTCCCATTGTCGAGCAAAACCGTACAAGCCGCCAGACGCAGCGCCAAATACAATTGATCGCGTGTCCCGCTCGACAGCCGCAGACGGTCCAGCTCCACCGCACTGTTTTCCGCACGGCACACCGCCTCGAAATTGGTATAGAGCTGCAGTGCTGTATATTTGT
Organism: Eubacteriales bacterium; assembly: GCA_030539335.1. GTDB lineage: Bacteria > Bacillota > Clostridia > Oscillospirales > Butyricicoccaceae > Butyricicoccus_A. Next base: position 103,371 of record JAUNSG010000004.1, read on the forward strand.
TGTTCGTCAGAATCTGCAAATAATGCTGCGCGAGGCGGTTGATCTGCGGGGACATCCGCGCCGTCAGCTCCGCATTGACACGCACCAGCGACTTTTTTGCCAGCGCAATGGCATCCAAATTCCACAGGATGTCCTCATGCGCTTCGCGCAGTTCCTTCTGGCGCTGACGCAAAACCGCTGCATCCCCGATCTCTGCACATCGTCCACGGCATACTGCGATTTCCTGCTGAAGCTCCTCCATCGCTTCGCGCGCCGCGGCAAGCTCGCCATCCGCCAGATCCAAAAGCTGCTGTAATCCCGCACTTTCTTCCTGCTCCAGGAGATCCAGATATTCTTCTGCCATCTGCTCCTGGTGCTGGCGCGCCTCCAAATACTGTTCGCGCAATTGGGCCAGCGCTGCAACCTGCGCCCGGATTTCATGGATGTTCTGTTCCGCTATGCCTAGGTCTGCCGCCGCTTCCAGCAGCGTCTCCCTCGTCTCATCGATCTCTTCCGGCTGTTTTGCCTTTTCGCGCGGCTTTGTGCCGCGCCATCCGAGCAGAAACAGAACAATCGCAAGTCCGGCAAGCAAACCAGCCATCCCCCCAGAGAGCTCCATACAACCAATCGCAGCCACCACACAGACGATCGCCAGAAGCATCGCCCACAACCGGGGTTTCCGCTTTCGCTGCTTCCCCTCCGGTTCATAGGTTCCATATTGGTTCGGATGTGCTGCATCGTACGCCCCCAGCGCATTTTCCACCGTTTTCAACTTTCGCAGATCTGGAAGCCGGCTGCGCAATTTCTCCGCCGCTTCCTTCGCCTCCTGCTCCCGCTGCTGTGCCCGTTCCCGCTTGCCTGCCGACTGCACAAACTGCTTTGTCTGGATGGCGCGATAAGCCTCCTCTTTTTTCTGTACGCGCTGCTGTGCGGCCGGAAGCTGTTGTTCCAGTTCCCGTATTTCCGCCTCCAGCTTGTCCAGATGTGTCAGCCGTTCCTGCACCTGTTCCAGTTCCGCATCGTTTTTCGCAAGCTTTCCATGCACGCCGCCCTTGAGCTGGCTGCGCCATTTATCAAGCTGCTGCACCGCCTGTGCATATTGCATGGCGTTATCCCCCGTCGTCGACAGCGCCAAAATGCGGTCGCTCAGCTCCGCAGCCGATACCGCCGCGTTCAGACCATCCAGCATCGCAGACGACCGAAAGGCCTCTTCCCCCACACCGGTCAGCCGTTCCCCACAGTTCTTGCTGGTCAGCATCCGGCATTCCTCTCCGGTGTCCGCATAGCGTGCGGAAAATTCCTGCATTGGTCCGCCCTTCCCGGTCTGGCGGCTGATGACGATCCGCCGTCCCTGGAACTCCACCTCGAGCAGCCCGCTCATCGGCTTGCCGTCCGCCGGATGATATTTTGTTTTGTCCGACAATTGCTGCCGGGTGTCGCGCTTTGCCGTGTTCAATCCGTACAGCATGACGCGAATAAAATCGCACAGTGTCGTTTTTCCACCCTCATTCGGCAGATATCGGACATCCAGACCGCGATCAAACGCAATCTCTTTTCCGTTCAGAATGCCGAAATGCCCCTGTGCACGCAGAATCCTCATGATATGTTCTCCTGTATCTGTCGTTGCTTTTTTTATTATAGCATCCCCGCAGGAAAAAATATATCCTTAATTCATACAGTCCCTTTGATTGGATCTCCATACGGGATCACGGTCATATTTTACCGACTCCGCCTTCTTTGCTCTGCACAAGGCAAAATCCAGCGAAAAGTAGTCATTACTGGTCATTATCAATCAAAACAGTCCTATCTTTTCCTGGAAAGTCAACAATTTTGCCAAAAATTTTCTCCAAATCAATTTACAAAATTATCTGTTTAGTATAAAATAGATATGAAATCGGAACTTGTATTCAAGCATTTTATCCGCAACATAAATTTTATCAGATTTTTTCGTGTAACATTGGCATATCTTGTTGAAGTTTTGCAAAAGTTTTGGTACAATCAATATGTGCGAGGTAACCAGTCCCGTTAGGGGCTTCTTATACAAGCTAAGAAATTTTTATTTAAGGAGATGTCTAACATGGATGCTTTTAGCAAGGCCTTACAGGCAGACAAGAGAGAGATTATTATCGCTCCAACTATTTACAAGTGTGCAGATTTCGGAATGTTCGCAGAGGAGTTCCAGCTGAACGAGCGTGACTGCGTTCTCACGAACGAGTTCATCTACAAGCCGTTCATGGAGCAGTACAACCTGCCGTGCAACTTCGTATTCCAGGAGAAGTTCGTCGGTGCAGGCGAGCCGTCGGAAAAGATGATCGAAATCATGTACGAGACCATTCCGTATGATTCTTATGACCGCGTTATCGCAATCGGCGGCGGCGCTATCATGGACCTCTGCAAGCTGCTGGGCTGCAAGCGTCCGTCTTCGGTACATGAGCTGTACTTCAAGCGTGAGCCGGTTATCCATGAGAAGGAAGTTATCGCAATCCCGACCACCTGCGGCACTGGTTCTGAGGTTACCAACATTTCGGTTGCTATCGTTAAGGATGAGAAGGACGGCGTTCTGACCGGCGGCGAGACCAAGCTCGGCCTGGTATCCGACGACATCATCCCGAACAAGGTATGCCTGATCCCGGATATGCTGAAGACTCTGCCGTACAAGCCGTTTGCTTCTTCTGCAATCGACGCTCTGATCCATGCAACCGAGTCCTTCCTGTCCCCGTCCCGTAAGACCACCACGTCTGAGATGTACTCCGTCAAGGCGATGGAGATGATCCTCGAGGGCTTCCGCCGCATCGGCGAAGAGGGTCCGGACGCTCGCCTGGGCTACCTGGATGAGTTCGTAACCGCTTCCCTGTTCGCAGGCATCGCATTCCTGAAGGCTGGCTGCGCTACCGTACATGGCATGTCCTTCCCGCTTGGCGGCACCTATCATGTACCGCACGGCGAGTCCAACTATGCTCTGTTCGGCAAGATCCTCGAGATCTACGACGAGTATGATCCGAACGGCGAGATCATGAAGTTCAAGGAAATGATCGCCCGCATCACCGGCTGCGAGGTTGAGAACGCAATCCCGTATCTGAATGAGCTGCTCGAGAAGGTTCTGCCGCTCAAGCCGCTGCATGAGTATGGCTTCAAGGAAGAGGACATCAAGGCATTCGCTCTGTCCGTAGAGGCAAATCAGCAGCGCCTGATCACCAACTCCTACGTTCAGCCGTGGACTCTGGAGCTGTCTGAGCGCGTTTACAGAGAGTGCTTCTAAGCGCAACAATTACATCTTACTTCACCGTTAGCCTGTAAACTGCAGCGGGTACTGTGTTGTCCGCGGTACCCGCTGTTTTTATTACAAGATACGTATTGAGATATTGAAGAAAGGAAAAAAATCATTATGATGACCAAGGACCAGTATATTGAATCCCTGCGCAAGCTGAACCTCAATCTCTGGATGTTCGGCAAGAAAGTAGAGAATCCGGTAGATGATCCGGTAATCCGTCCGTCCCTGAACTCCTTCGCGGCTACATATGAAGTTGCTGAGGATCCGCAGTACGAGGATCTGATGACCGCTACCTCCCATCTCACCGGCAACAAGATCAACCGTTTCACCAACATCCACCAGAGCACCGACGACCTGATCAAGAAGGTCAAGATGCAGAGACTGCTGGGTCAGAAGACCGCAGCATGCTTCCAGCGCTGTGTTGGTATGGACGCAATGAACGCGGTTTATTCCTCTACGTATGAGATCGACGAGGCTTGCGGTACCAAATATCATGAGAACTTCGTAAAATTCCTGACCCGCGTGCAGAACGAGGACCTGGCAGTTGACGGCGCTATGACCGACGTCAAGGGCGACCGCGGCCTGGCTCCGTCCAAGCAGGCTGATCCGGATCTGTACCTTCACGTTGTTGAGAGAACGCCGGACGGCGTTTACGTAACCGGTGCCAAGGCGCATCAGACCGGCTACATCAATTCCCACGAAGTTCTCGTTATGCCGACCATTTCCATGCGTCCGGGCGATGAGGATTACGCGATTTCCTTCGCGATCCCGACCGATTCCGAAGGCATTACCCTGATCTACGGTCGTCAGTCCTGCGACACCCGCAAGATCGAAGAGTACAACGACATCGATGTCGGCAACAAGATGTACGGCGGACACGAAGTACTGGTTATCTTTGACCACGTATTCGTTCCGAACGATCGCATCTTCCTGAACGGCGAAGTTGCATTCGCTGGCATGATCGTTGAGCGTTTCGCTGGCTTCCATCGTCAGTCCTATGGCGGATGTAAGGTTGGTGTCGGCGACGTCCTGATCGGAGCTACCCAGCTGGCTGTCGAAATGGCAGGCGCTGCAAAGGCTTCCCACGTCAAGGACAAGATCATCGAAATGACCCACCTGAACGAGACCCTGTACGCTTGCGGTATCGCTTGCTCTTCGCAGGGTTCGGCTACCAAGTCCGGTGGTTATCTGATCGACCTGCTGCTGGCAAACGTCTGCAAGCAGAACGTTACCCGTTTCCCGTACGAGATCGCTCGTCTCGCACAGGATCTGGCCGGCGGCCTGATGGTTACCCAGCCGTCTGAGGCTGATTACCGCAACCCGGTTACCCATGATTACATTGTGAAGTATCTGGCTGGTGTTTCCACGGTTCCGGTTGAGGACCGTATGAGAGTTCTCCGCCTGATCGAGAACATCACCATGGGTACGGCTGCTGTCGGCTATCTGCCGGAGTCCATGCATGGCGCTGGTTCCCCGCAGGCTCAGAGAATCATGATCTCCCGCCAGTCCAACATGGAAATGAAGAAGAAGCTGGCGAAGGCGATCGCACGCATCGACTAAATTTTACGATAAAATAAAACGGTGCTGAAATTTCTGTAACAAATTATGGCGATAGGCACTCATAGATTGTTCTCTGTGGGTGCCTATCTGTCCGTTTTTGTTCTTCCCAAAGGAAAACACCTATGCTGACGTGTACTGTTAAATTTTGCGGCGGATGCAATCCCCGCTACGACCGTGGCGAGGCATACCGGACGATTGTCTCTGCGGTAAGCGACATCGCTTCCTTTTCCCTCCCACAGGACGGCAGGCATTATGATGTCCTGCTGATTATCCGGGGCTGTACTGCCTGTCCCTATCTTTATGAGGAGATCGATGCGGATCACCGCATCCTCTGCGTAGCGGAAGATCAAATCAAACAGGCTGCAGATTCCATCCGTGCGCTGGTATAGTAAACCATGATACATTTCGACAACTAAGAAGCTGTAGTTTTGCGGTTTCTTGTTTGATAGAGCATCAATTGAAAGGAAGATTCCAATGAAGAAAGTCAAGATTCTGACTCCTGAAGAGGCTGCCCTGCTGGTCAACGATGGTGATACCATCGCAACTGGCGGCTTCGTAAGCTGTGCTTGCCCGGAGACCCTGTCCAAGGCTCTGGAGAAGCGTTACGTTGAAACCGGTCATCCGAAGGACATGACCCTGTTCTACGCAGCAGGTCAGGGCTACCGCGGCACACCGGGTTCCGGCGGCGACCACTTTGCACACGAAGGCATGGTAAAGCGCGTTGTCGGCGGCCACTGGGACCGTGCTCCGGGACTGGGCAAGCTGGCTCTTGAGAATAAAATCGAGGCATACAACCTGCCACAGGGCGTTATCACCCACATGTACCGCGATATCGCAGCGCACAACATCGGCACCATCACCCATGTTGGCCTGTACACCTTCGCTGACCCGCGCAACGGCGGCGGCAAGCTGAACGAAGTAACCAAGGAAGATCTGGTTAAGCTGATCGAGATCGAAGGTGAGGAGCGCCTGCTGTACAAGGGCTTCCCGATCAACGTTGTATTCCTGCGTGGTTCCTACTGCGACGAGCGCGGCAACTGCACCGTACATCGCGAAGTAGGTCCGATGGACGTCACCGCAATGGCTCAGGCCTGCAAGAACTCCGGTGGTAAGGTTATCGTTCAGGTTGAGAAAATCGTCGCTGCTGGCTCTCTCGATCCGAAGCTGGTTAAGATTCCGGGCATCTATGTTGACGCAGTCGTTGTCGGCACCGATGAGGACAACATGCAGTGCATCGGCGTACCGTATGACGGTGCTGCTGCCGGCGAGTACACCATCCCGCTGGATGCAATCCCGTCCATCCCGCTGAACGAGCGCAAGGTTATTGCCCGTCGTGCTGCTATGGAGCTTCCGAACGATGCCATTGTTAACCTCGGCACCGGTATGCCGGAGATGATCGCCAACGTCGCTGCAGAGGAAGGCATCTCGGATAAGATGACCCTGACCGTAGAGGCTGGCCCGATCGGCGGCATCCCGCTTGCTGGCCCGCAGTTCGGCGCAGCGGCAAACGCAGAGGCAATTCTGGAGCACAACGTACAGTTCGACTTCTATCAGGGCGGCGGCCTTGACGTAGCATTCCTCGGTCTGGCTGAGACTGCTCCGAATGGCGACCTGAACGTTTCCAAGTTCGGCACCCGTCTGGCTGGTTCCGGCGGATTCGTTGACATCACTCAGAATGCAAAGAAGGTTTGCTACTGCGGCACCTTCACTGCCAAGGTTCCGGATCGTACCAAGCCGAAGTTCAAGATCGGCGATGGTCAGATCAAGGTCCTTCAGGAAGGCACCAAGAAGAAGTTCGTCAAGGAAGTCGAGCACATCACCTTCTCCGGCGTTTATGCAAACAAGGTAAAGCAGCCGGTTCTGTACATCACGGAGCGCGCTGTATTCGAGCTGCGTCCGGAAGGCGTAACGCTGATTGAGATTGCACCGGGTATCGATCTGAAGACCGAGATTCTGGATCAGATGGAGTTCGAGCCGGCAATCGCTTATCAGGAGGATGGCACCATCAAGCTGATGGATGAGCGCATTTTCCGCGATGAGCCGATGGGTCTGGAGTAAATTCCACCCCATTCTTTCGTCTGTTTTCCGGCGGGAGACGTAGAAATCTCCCGTCGGATTACAATAGAATTTGAGTAGAAAAAGGAGAAAAATCCAATGAATGTTTACATTTGTTCTGCAAAGAGAACCCCAATCGGTTCTTATGGCAAGTCGTTTAAGGATGTCATTGCAGCGGACCTCGGTAAGGTAGCGGCAAAGGCTGCCGTTGAGCAGGCTGGCATTGACATGTCCGTAATTGATGAGACCATCGCTGGCTGTGTCCTGCAGGGTGGCATTGGTCAGAACATCGCACGCCAGATCGCTCTGGGCATCGGCATGCCGCTGGAGACCCCGGCAATGACCATCAACAAGGTCTGCGCTTCCTCCATGCGTGCACTGAACCTGTCCTCGCAGATCATCCGTTCCGGCGACGACCAGTGCATCCTGGCCGGCGGCGCGGAGTCCATGTCCAATGCACCGTACACCGTAGCTAAGGCTCGTTGGGGTGCCCGCATGAACGACATCGTAATGTCCGATATGATGGTACATGACGGCGTTTGGGATGTATTCAATGATTATCACATGGGTATCACCGCTGAGAACGTTGCAGCACAGTACGGCATCACCCGTGAGATGCAGGATGAGCTGGCTCTGGCTTCCCAGACCAAGGCTGCTGCTGCCGTTGAGTCCGGCCGCTTCAAGGACGAGATCGTTCCAGTTGAAGTTAAGTCCCGCAAGAAGACCGTTGTAGTTGATACCGACGAGCATTACCGCAAGGGCACCACGCTGGAGACCCTGGCTGGTCTGCGTCCGGCCTTCAAGAAGGACGGCACCGTAACCGCAGGCAACGCTTCCGGCATCAACGACGCCGCAGCGTTCATGATCGTCGCTTCGGAGGATTTCGTAAAGGCAAACGGCCTGAAGCCGATGGCTAAGATCCGTGCGTTTGGTTCGGTTGGCTGTGATCCGTCCATCATGGGCATTGGACCGATTGAGTCCACCCGTCAGGCACTGAAGCGTGCCGGCCTGACCGTTGCTGACCTCGACCTGATCGAGTCCAACGAGGCATTTGCTGCACAGGCTTGTGCTGTAAACGGCACCCTTGGCTTTGATATGGACAAGGTTAACGTAAATGGCGGCGCAATCGCTCTGGGCCATCCGATCGGCGCAGCTGGCTGCCGTATCACCACCACCCTGATCCACGAAATGATCAAGCGTGACCTGACCATCGGTCTGGCTACCATGTGCATCGGCGGCGGTATGGGCGAAGCCATCATCGTTGAGCGCGACGAGCTCTGCAAGTAAGTCTTATGGGAATGATTCCGGGGGATCTCTCCCCCGGAATGCTTCCATAGAAAACATAGGGAGTGGATTTATTATGTCCGAAGCTGTATTCCAATCCGAATCCGTTTTTGTGACCCTGCCGGAAGAATTTCTGGCGGTACTTACCATTGACCGTCCCAAAGCACTGAACGCACTGAATGCGCAGACTCTGCATGAACTTGATCAGGCGATCACCGCCATTGAAACGCTCGGCACTGCCGTGCGCTGCGTGATTGTCACAGGCGGAGGAGACCGCGCCTTTGTCGCCGGTGCTGACATTGCAGAGATGTCTACCATGACTTCGGAGGAAGCGTTTGCCTTCGGTACGTTGGGCAACCGTGTTTTCCGTCGTCTGGAAAACCTTCGCTGCCCGGTCATTGCTGCGGTCAACGGTTTCTGCCTCGGCGGCGGTTTGGAGCTTGCGTTGTCCTGCGGCCTGCGCGTAGCGTCGGAATCGGCGCGTTTTGCAGCGCCTGAGGTTACGCTTGGCATTCTGCCCGGATATGGCGGAACACAGCGTCTTGCCCGTATCATCGGCATTACACTGGCCAATGAGCTAATCTTTACCGGCCGGCAGGTCGATGCCCAGTACATGCTGGACAAAGGTATGCTCAATGCGGTTTATCCGGATCATGCATCAACGATGGAAGGCGCATTTGCTCTCGCCCGTTCGGTCGCGAAAAACGCGCCGATCGGTGTCGCTCTGGCAAAACAGGCTATCAACGTTGGTATGCAGATGGATATCGATTCCGGCGTTCAGCTGGAATCCAATTGTTTCTCCCGTGCCTTTGCCACGGAGGATCAAACTATCGGCATGAGAAACTTCTTGGAAAAGCGGGGATCCCGCAAGAACCCGACTCCAAAAGATCCATTTATCGGAAAGTAACAAAACATCCCCCTTTTGCGCCTGACAGACGCATCCATTGTATTTCTTCAGCATTCATATTTGTATTATTTTCTTTATAAGGAGTTGTTTAACATGAGTGAGCATGTATTTCAGACTGAGTCCGTATATGTAGATATTCCGGAGCAGTACATTGCCGTTTTGACCGTTGACCGTCCGAAGGCACTGAACGCACTGAGCACAGAAGTATATCGCCAGATGGACAAGGCCATCAACTTTATCGATGAGCAGCCTGACATCCGTTGCGTGATCGTTACCGGCGGCGGCAACCGTGCTTTCGTTGCAGGCGCTGACATCGCAGAGATGTCCACCATGACCCCAGAGCAGGCAAACTACTTTGGTTTCTATGGCAACCGTGTCGTTCGTAAGCTGGATCAGTTCCATTGCCCGGTTATCGCAGCAATCCATGGCTTCTGCCTCGGCGGCGGCCTGGAGCTGGCTCTGGCATGCGAGCTGCGCGTTGCATCCAAGCAGTCTGTCTTTGCAAAGCCGGAAGTTACGCTGGGCATCATGCCGGGCTGCGGCGGCACGCAGCGTCTGCCGCGTACCATCGGTGTTAACCTGGCTAAGGAAATGATCTACACCGGTATGCAGGTTGATACCGACTACATGGAGAAGCATGGCCTGCTCAACCATGTCTATGAGGATCAGGAATCCATGATGGAAGGTGCTTTCGATCTGGCACGTAAGATCGCTAAGAATGCACCGCTTGGCGTCAAGCACGCAAAGGATTCCATCAACGTTGGTATGCAGATCGATATCGGCAACGCCATCCGTTTCGAGTCCAACTGCTTCGCTCAGGTATTCGCTACCGAGGATCAGACCATCGGTATGAGAAACTTCCTTGAGAAGCGTGGTACCCGCAAGAATCCGACTCCGAAGGATCCGTTCATCGGCAAGTAAGAAATTGGTTTGACATCTGAGAATTAGAAATAGGGAGATTGTAACATGAATGTTTGTGTATTCGGCGCCGGTAACATGGGCGCGCGCATCGCTGAGGTTTTTCTGACTCACGATCACGACGTAACCCTGATCGACGTACAGGATAAGTTCCTCCAGGGCGGTGTTTCGCGTATCGCAGGAGACTTCGACTTTCTGATTAAGAAGGGGAAAATGGAGGAGAGCCGTAAGAATGAGCTGCTTTCCAAGCTGAAGCTTACGACGGATCGCAAGTCCGCTTCCAACGCTGATTTTGTTATGGAAGTTATCCTGGAGCGCATGGATCTGAAGAAAGATCTGCTCCGTGAGCTGGACTATATTTGCCCATCCCACACGATCTTTGCATCCAACACCTCGGCTATGTCGATCACGGAAATGGCTGCCGCTGTTCCGCATCGTGCATCCAAGTTCGTTGGCTGCCACTTCTTCAACCCGCCGCAGATCATGAAGCTAGTTGAGGTTATCCATGCGATGCAGACCTCGGAAGAGACTTTCATCACCGCGTTTGAGCTGATGAAGAGCCTCGGCAAGACCCCGGTTGCCGTCAATGAGGGTCCGGGCTTTGTTGTAAACCGTATGCTCATCCCGATGATGAACGAGGCCATGGGTATCGTCGCAGACGGCATCGCTTCTCCGGAGGCTGTTGACCGCGCCATGCAGCTCGGTGCTGGCATGAAGTCCGGCCCGCTTCACACCGCTGACCTGGTTGGTCATGACGTCAATCTGGCAATCATGGAGACGATCTGCCATGAGACTGGTGACCAGAAGTACCGTCCGCATCCGCTGCTCCGCAAGATGGTTCGTGCGGGACTGCTCGGTGTAAAGTCCGGCAGAGGATTTTTCACCTATGATGGTCCGTTCGGCAAGGAGATCCCGGGCGGCGAACTGAAGAACCCGCTGAATCTTAACGAAAAGTAATCATTCATCCGGAAACCCGCTGACTATTTTCTGTCAGCGGGTTTTCTCTTTTGTGTACTTTTACCCAAATTTCCCCAGTGCAAATAATTCATATTTTTCGCCAAAACTATGCAATATTTTCTTATTTTGATCGAATTTTCACTCATTTTCTTCCGATTTTAATTCCCCGGTTGTTTCCGCTCACAACGCATTCAGTCAACTTCCTTTTTGGAATGACGCATTCTTCTTCTAAAATCTGGTTATATTATCCATAAACTTTTGGCAAGATATTGAAATCTTTTGTAGGTTTCTCCAATCTTACAAAAATCCGGTTGATTTCTGTCGAAAAACTATTGAAATTATCCTCATTTTGCCTCATAATAGAATTCAATGATAGATAATTTCCTATGAATTATAATTTGTCTCAAGGTCACCCCAAGAGGCGTACAAAAAATCCAGCAGCGACAAATGCAGCCAGGTCTGCACACATTGCCGCCGGGATCAACCACCTCGTATGCTTCAGTGAAAGTTGGCCCGTGTAGATCCCTATGGTGTAAAAGCTCGTTTCCGATGCGCCCAGCATAACGGCTGCAACGCGTCCGACATAGCTGTCTGCCCCACAGGCCTGCATGATTTCGCTCCCCAGAGCGAGGCCCCCGCTTCCGCTGAGCGGTTTTAACAGAACCAATGCCGCACATTCCTGCGGTATTCCGAGGGCGGAAAAAAACGGCTGTAATGTGTTCCCTGCCAGATCAATGGCTCCCGATGCCCGCAGCATGCTCACGGCAACGAGCAATGCCAACAGCGTCGGCAGTAAATGCAGTGCCGTTTGGATACCCTTTTGTGCCCCTATGAGAAATGTCCCAAACACATCAATGCCCTGAATCAGGGCGGCGATGGCCGTCAGCACAATGATGATAGGAATTAAGATCGCCGTCATTTTTGTTTCCCCCAACGGCTAATTTTTGCCAATATCGCTGCTGCAAGCAATCCCGTTGCAACCGACAGTGCGGAAGCTCCCCATATCGCCGGCATGATATCAAATGGATTTTGTGCTCCCAGCATAGCGCGGACTGCTGCAACCGTTGTTGGAATAAGCTGTATCGACGTCGTATTCAAAACCAAAAAGCGCAACAATTCATCAGAATCACCCATTGTCTGGTACATTTCTTCTGCTGCTTTTAGTCCAAATGGAGTCGCTGCATTGCTTAGTCCCAACAGATTTGCCGTGATATTCGAGGCAATATCGTTCTTCGCTCTGTGGTTTGCGGATGGAAACAGCTTGGATAACACCGGCAGCAAAAGCCGAGCAATTTTTTGTGTGATTCCAGCTTGTTCCATGAGCTCCATGACTCCTGACCACAGTCCAAGTAAGCCAATCATTGTAAGACAGAGTGTTACCGCATTTGCTGCTCCGTCAGTCACTGCAACGGACAACTCTTCGGTTCGCCCCAAGCAAACGGCTGTGACACATGCAATCAGTATGAGTCCTGTCCAAACATAGGAAATCATTGTATTCCCACCTCTTGAAAGAGAAAATTTGTGTATTAGGAAGTGTTATTATGAAATCAACTGGTATTGTTAGAAAAGTCGACGAACTCGGCCGCGTCGTTCTTCCAATCGAGCTGCGCCGCACGCTGGGTATTGAAGTAAAGGATTCTCTGGAAATCTACGTAGATGGTTCACAGATCATTCTGAAGAAATATGAGCCGGCCTGCATCTTCTGCGGAAATGCACTGGATGTTGTCAACATCAAGGGCAAGAACATCTGCAAGTCCTGCCTCTCGGAGATCTCCGATCTGAACCAGAACTAATTGTTAACCAAATAACCGGAAGTACGGGGACAAAAGTTCCCGTACTTTTTTGTTTGTCCGTTTCCGTCCGCCGGCAATTTGTGCTATAATAATCGCAGTATGTCGTCTGGTCGTCGGCCTGTACGATTCTTTTCTTGATTTCTGTCGAATTGGAGTTTTGCCGAATGCAATGGAATTCTACCCGCTTTGACCGGTTCCGCCATGGAATGGACCGTCTTTCTCTGGCAGTGGTCGGTATCCTTTTTTGTATCATCAATGTCTGGCTGCTGCTGCTCAGCGGCTTTTCTACCAGCTATATCTCCACCGGAAGCAGTGAGAAAACCTTTTTTGTCCAAGACAGTATGTTGTGCAATCTGATCTCCACTGTTTTGGTTTTGCTGTTTTGTGTTTTTCTTCGAAAACAGTGGGCAGCGATCCGGCGAACGTCGCCGTTTCTCTCTTCTCTGACCTTTGTCCGTGCCAAGCGACTGCTCTTGGGCATAACCCTTCTGCTCGGCGTATTTTGGGTATTGGCCACACAAATCGTTCCCGGCGCCGATCAATCTGCGGTCCTGGAGGCCGCCGCTGGGCTGCACACCAAAAGCTATGCGCTGTTTGCCCCCGGAGAATATATCTCGCGTTTTCCACATCAGATCGGCATGGTCACCGTGCTGTATGCCCTCGGTTTCCTGTTCGGAGACGCCAATTATCTGGTTTTTCAGTTGTGCAATGTCTGCGGCATCGTTGTGATTTACAAGATACTCTCTGAGCTGGCGGGTATGTTCGGCCTGAAAAAAGGCGGTCAGCTCATGGTTCTGGTGCTGGGACTTTGCTTCTTCCCACTCACCTTATATGCCTCTTTTGTGTACGGCAATGTACTGGGGCTGACGTTTTCTCTCATCGCCATCCAGCAGGAGTTGTTTTACTTCCGTGATTTCCGCTGGCATCATATGCTGTTTTCTGCGGTCGCCATTGCGCTCGCCGTCTTCTTGAAAAGCAATTACCTGATCTTTTTTATCGGTATGCTTTTGCTCGCGCTGTTAGAATGCCTGCGGCAAAAAAAGCTGCGGATTCTTTTGCTTGCCGTCCTCCTCGCTCTTTTCTATGTCGGACAGTCCGTTGTGCCGCGTACCTTTATTCAACTGAAAACCGGCTACGATATGAATCTGGGCATGTCCTCCCTTTCCTATATCGCCATGGGCTTACAGGAAAATCATCAGCGCGCCAGCGGCTGGTATAACCAATACAATGACCGTTCGTTCAATCGCTCTGAGTTTGACGCCGACACGCAGGCCGAAATGGTGAAGAATGATATTTCCAAATCCATTCAGAATCTGCTGAGCGGGAAGCGCAATGCGGTTCGCTTTTTCGCCACAAAAACCGCCTCACAGTGGAACAATCCAACCTTCCAATGCTTCTGGATTGCTCAAGTGCGTCCGTCCGCCGTCTCACGCAGCGCATGGCTGCGATGGGTGCTCAGCACCCCTGTGAGCACCATGCTCGCCGGTTATTTGAATCTGTTGCAGTTCTTCATTCTGTTTGGCTCCCTGCTCAGCCTGCTCCTCTGCAATTCCACATGGCGGCGCGGTGCATTTCTCTTGGAAATGATTGTGATCGGCGGTTTCCTGTTCCATCTGTTCTGGGAAGCAAAAGCCCAGTATACGCTGTCCTATTTCGTCCTGCTGCTGCCTTGTGCTGTCGCCGGATATTCTTCCCTTCTGGACAAATTATGCGCCTCTGCGGACGATTCTGCCGCCAATCTGCGCCGTCTGCTTCCGGTCCGGCGGTTGTCCGTATGCTGTGTCGTGCTGGTAGGGATTGGTGCGCTCAGCACAGTCTTTTCCCCGCTCCATACGCTGCTCCAACCCGACTGGGATACGGATGCATTTCAACAATATGTGGAAGCCCATACCGCAGATACCAGCATTGCAGAGGGAGAATATATCGTTCAGCCCTATGCCGATTCCAGCTGGTGCCTTGCGGATCAGGGGGACTCAGAAATTGTCCTTTCCAGAGAATCGCAGAGTATACTTCTGGTTTCCTATATGGATATCTACCGCATCCGTTTTCCGCAGTCGCTTTGCTACCTGGAGTTTCCTCCGTTGTACGATGGTACGAAATATGGCTCCGTACAGTCCGGAGACCGCGAAAACACCGGGATACAGGAATGGCGTTTTCTATCCGCCGGCGAAGCAAATTGTTCCTATATCCTGATCGGTGAGGACTCCGCCCTGACCTATGATACGGTGTCCGGAACCGTGACGCTTGCGCAATATACCGGGGATGATAATCAAAAATGGAGGTTTGCCACTCCGTAAGATGGAAAAATGGGAGCTTTTGCTCCCATTTTTTTGTTTTA
Organism: Eubacteriales bacterium; assembly: GCA_030539335.1. Lineage (GTDB taxonomy): Bacteria > Bacillota > Clostridia > Oscillospirales > Butyricicoccaceae > Butyricicoccus_A. The sequence continues at coordinate 118,433 of JAUNSG010000004.1, forward strand.
TTTCCCACAGTATTTTCGTCGTGTCGCCATCCCTCCCCGGATGTGCCGTTCTTCTTTATTCTTCATCAAGACCTCCTGTACTTTTCCGTACAGCGGGTGATTCATTTTCTTCATGCGGTCGGTAATATCTTTATGCACGGTAGACTTGCTCACACCAAATTTCGCCGCAGCCTGCCGAACGGTTGCACCTGTTTCTACAATATATTCTGCCAGCGCGATCGCGCGTTCCTCCGGCTGTCCCTTCATGAAATACCTCCTGACATGGCTTGGTACTTCATGTCTATGCGGAAATCTTTTCTTTCAGACGAAATTTATGACTTCTTTGTAATTTTTCCCTTTACTATATCTAAATGATGGTGTGAATACTCCTCAAAAAATTGTTTCTGTGTCTTCAAACTGTTTAACTGATCCCTTCCGTCGATAAAAAGAGGGAGCATCCTTTCCGATGCTCCCTCCATACGTTTGTCGGATCTCTTATCCACTTTTCCCTCATTGACTATATTTTTAATAAATTGCGTACCGTTTTTCTGGTACGCACTTTGATCTTCATAGTCGCTTAGAACTTACCGTTCTGATTCTGCCAGGTGGATTCTTCAGCGATGGTTTCCATCACATCCCAATGTTCAGCGATCTTGCCGTTCTCCACACGGAACAGGTCATAGTAGCTGGTGTGTGCGCCGCCAAAGGTGCCCTCGCTGACTGCCAGGCCATAATTTCCGTCTGCCAGCACCATGTAAGTCTTATTGTAAATCATCTGTATACCCTGTTCGGCAAGCGCTGCCAGCGCTGCCCCCAGCCCGGAAAGCCCGTCTGCAATGCCGGTGTTATGCTGGATATAAGAGTCACCGTCAAAATAGCTGGTCAGCTTGTCGGGGTTCTCTCCCCGAAGCACATCGCCCACAAAATCCGAAACAACCTTGCGGGTCTCCTCACCGTCTACAAGCTGCTTTTCCAATGTGCCGTCGATCTGGGTACGCCCAGAGGGGTTCGGCGCAGCCTTGGTCGCCAGATTGTCCCAGTGCTCGGCGATCTTGCCGTCGGCGTCAAAGCGGAAGATGTCAAACGCCACCTGCTCGCCGGCACCAGCAAAGTTGTAAACGGTCTGCAGGAATACCTTATCGCCGTCCTCAAAGGCCCGGATGTTCTGAACAGTTGTCTTGACCGGTGCATCAGCCAAATAAGCTACAGAGCCAACGAAGGCGTCCCGTCCGGTTCCATAGGCCAGATTGTGCTGAATGTAGCCCTCCGCCAGCAGGTTCTTAGCTGCTTCGGTGTCGCCAGTAGCGAACGTATTGATGAGTGCGATTGCCTTGTCCTTGTTTGTCATTTTAGTTTCCTCCTTAGCCGTATTGTTATTTTGATGGTTGAAAAAGTTTTTGAAGATACTCATATACGATTGCCTCTCCTTGATGATACTTGCTTGGGGGTTGGTCGCTGAGCTCTTTGGCTTCCGTTTCCCTTGCTGTGACTACAGTATAGCGCAGACTTCCCGGATAAAAAATGGCCGATAATTTGTACTTGCTACAACTTGAAATTGTGGTACAATGGAATGGAGAAAGGGGCGCGTTTTATGGAATTTAAGCATATCGAATACTTTATTGAAACCTGCCATTATAAATCCATGTCGAAAGCGGCAGAGGCTTTGTATATTTCACAGCAAGCACTTAGCCGCTGTATTGCCAATATGGAAACCGAATTGGGCTGCACATTATTCAAGCGGACAGTCAAGGGCATCACACTCACAGAGGACGGAACCTACTTTTACCGTATTTTTGCGCCCCAGGTAGAACAATTTCAAAAGTCATTGGCAGATGCTATCGCACATTTTGAAAATCGGCCGATACGATTGCCTTTCTGCTGTGCGCCGCTGATTTTCCGTTGTCTCGATCCGGATTTGTTATTTTCATTTCAGGAGCAGCATCCTAATATCACGCTAGAACTTCTTGAACTATCCGACACAGAGTGCGATGCCTATGTGGAGACAGATTCCTCTCATTTTGGCCTTCTCGCGATTCCCGAAAACCGACATGGTGAACGGCTCCCATACACCCCGGTCAAAACATTCCCCCTCTATCTGTTTGTACATAAAGACAATCCTTTAGCATCATTAAAAGTTGTCAATTTTTCGCAGCTCAAGACCGAACCATTCCTGATGTTGGATAAGAAATCCTATTATCGTAAATTGGTTCGGCATTACGCCCGCAAATATCAATTTGAACCTAAAACAGCGTTTGAATCTTCTGACGCCAATCAGCTTATTAGTCTGGTCAATAAAGGCAGAGGGATTGCGTTAAGCCTGTCCCCTATGCTGGATGATTCTGTCTACGAGAATGTAGTAATGGTTCCTTTTGATGACAAAACGATCACATGGTCTATTGCTTTTATCCATCAGGATTATGAGAAGTTGAATCTTGCAGCAAAAAAATTTATTACATTTATGATCGAAAACATAAAATGAAGGCAGTACAATTATAATATCATGTCTTTATTCAGACGAAATTTATGACTTCTTTTCAAATCCCTTCCTGTTTTTTATCCATCGAAAAAAGAAAGAGCTTGTTCCAAATGTCCGTAAAAACAGTAGAACAAGCTCTTTTCTTATTGTTTCATTTTCTCATCAATAATAGCAGATAACCGGCATACCCGCCTCAACATAACTGTAGAGCGTCTGTGCCTTGGAATACGGCATATTGACACAGCCGTGGGAACCATTCGTCTGATAAATGCTTCCGCCAAAGCTGCTGCGCCAGGTTGCATCGTGGAATCCGATGTCACCGTTGAATGGCATCCAGTAATACGCCAATACATCATAATCTGCACCGACCATCCGCTGGTAGGTCGTCTTGTAGGTAATACTGTAGATGCCGCCCGGTGTGGTGTGTCCCGTAGATACGTTGCCCGATACAAAATAACTTGACAGCAAGCACTCGCCATTCTTATAGAAGTACAGGATCTGGTTCCCCAAATCTACCTCGACATAGGTATTGCCATAGTCCTTTTTGCCATGCGAAACCGCCTCCTGCAGCCAGACTGGCTTAACTGTCTTGGTCTTAAACTGATCCAGTGCCTTGATGATCTTATCCCTTGTCTTATTCTGGTTGAGCCACCAGCCGTAGTCACCTTGTTCAATCGTGATCTTCTCACCATCTGTTGTGGTAAACTTGTGCGGCTGATAAATCGTATTATACTTCGAGGCAAGCTCGGAGACGTAATCCGATACCTTCTCCTCGTCCAGCTCTACGGTGAGCTTTTTCTCATCGACCTTCAGCCAGTCATGAACCAGCTCTGCATCCACCGTCTCAGTCTTCTTTTTGCTGAACTTGACCGTAACTGTCGTGTTAATATACTGATTCATAGTTTCAACCAGCTTGACTAAGTCCTCGTTGTCGGAGCGGATATCCGGCTCACGATAGCATTCCTCTTCCTCCATGTCCAGCTCGGTTGCCATTACCGCAAGATATTCGCGAATGAGCCGATTGGTTTTCTTGACACGCGGCTGGTTGCCATCCACCTCCGGAACTACCTCATACGGCTGTCCGCTCTGATATTCCGACACCGTGGCATCTTCCACTTTGGTTATATTTTCACTCTGCATCGCGTGCAGCGCTTCAATCTGTTCTGCCAGCTTGGTATCATCATATGTAACCGTGGGATGCATCTCGACATCCGTTTTGGAAAAGAGTCCTACAAACCACAGCCGATACGACTGCGCCGCCATAGCCTGATCCAGCGTATCATCCGAAGTGAAGTCCAGATCCAGTTGAATGCTCTCGCTCGTGATGACCTCTTCCTGCTCTCCACGCTCTTTCAGCGTCAGAGAATAGTTTGCCGCTTCCTCGCGCAGCGTCTCTTTGGCCTCATCCACGGTTTTGCCACTGACCGAAACTCCGTTAACAGAAGTGCCCGGGATGAACCGCTGTGAGAAAAAGTAGGCGCCGCTTAAGTACGCAATAGCCAAAACTGCAATCACTGCAACCAGGACAACAATCCGCAGCTTCCGGTTCGCCTTCTTCGGCGGTTTCGTCTCCACCGGCTTCGTAGCCACAGCCTGTTCTGCCGCTGGAGATTCCGACAATTCCTCCGGCTGTTCTTCGGATGACTCCGTCACCTCCGGCTCGTCCTGTTCTTCGGATTGCTCCGCTGTCTCCAGTTCTGCTTCTTTCTCCGGTGCCTCTGGCTCCGGCTGTTCTTCCGACGTTATCGGCAGATCCGGTTTCGCCTGTTCCTCAGCCTGTGGCGCCCCCTCCGGTTTCTGGTTCTTCGCTGTCTCTTCCGATACAGCATTCGATCCCGTCTGCGTTTTTACGCTCATAAGATTCCTCCTATCTTAAACGTATTTTGTCGTCGTTGTATTTGTGCACATGCAGGAGAATTGAAAAATCCTACAGGTGCTGTTTTCTATTATATCCGTTTTTGCTCCTAGAATCAAATATATCCTGAAATATTGTTGGAATATATCCGAAAAATCCTGTTATTGTCCGTTCCATGAGTTTTCCCACGATAAAATACGAGAATTTTTTGAGGAAAACAGGCTGTTCCAACTATTTTGCTGAGATTCCTTCGAAATCGTTCCACCTTTTCGTCTACTTTCTCCATTGCACAGAATGCCATGTTGATTTATACTCTTTATTTAGAATTCAAATAATTCGAATTCTAAATAATAGACATACAGCGCCTTTGCGCTGCACATGGAAGGAGAACCTATCGCAACATGGAAAAGCTGAAACGCTACATTATCTTTATCCTTGGCCTATATCTCAGCTCGCTGGGGGTCAGTGTGGTCACCAAAGCCAGCCTTGGTACTTCCCCCATTTCCTCTATCCCTTATGTCCTGAGCATGAATTTCCCCTTTACTCTGGGACAGTTTACCATCGTTTTCAGCCTGCTGCTGATTGCCTTGCAGCTTTTGATCCTCGGCAAAAATTTCCGTCTGGAGCACGTCCTGCAAATCCCGGTTTCCATTCTATTTGGATATTTCATTGATTTCAGTATGCAGCTCCTTTTTTTCGTCCAGAGCGATTCTTATCCCGTCCAGATCCTCTATCTTCTGATCGGCTGTCTGATTCTCGGCTTTGGTGTTTATATGGAAGTACTGGCCAATGTCGTCATGCTGCCCGGAGAGTCCTTTGTCCGCGCCGTCGTGTTCCGCTGGAATACAGATTTCGGAATAACCAAGATCTGCTTTGATGTCTCAATGTCTGTCATCGCAGCAGCGATCTCCCTGATTCTGGCACACCGGCTGGACGGCGTGCGCGAGGGTACGATCATTGCCGCTCTGCTCGTCGGATTTATCGCCCGTCAATTTGGCAAACTGCTTGCCTTTCTTCCGGATAAGATTTATCACACCGCCGAACAGAGTGCGGCTTCTTCTGCTCCACACGAGCCGCCGGAAGAGCCGGTCTGCATTGTGATCGCCCGCCAGTATGGCAGCGGCGGTCATGCACTGGGGGAACGTCTGGCGAATGAGCTTGGCTATTCGTTTTATGACAACCAGCTCATTCAGATGACAGCCGCCTCGACCAGCTATACGCCGGAATACATCGAAAATCGCGAGACACATATGACAAACAGCCTATTGTACGATCTGGTCAATCAGGTGTACAATTATTCTGGACAGAAGTCAACCAGAGACACTATTTTCGAGGCAGAATCCGAGGTTGTCCGCACACTTGCTGCAAAAGAAAACTGCGTCATTGTCGGCCGCTTTGCGAACTATGCGCTCCGAAATCAGCTGCATTGTCTGCGCATTTTCTGTCATGCCCCGCTGTCCTATCGTATCCCGCGCATTGCGCAGGAAGAGTCTGTCAGCGAGGAGATTGCAGCACATCATATTACCCAGACCGATCAAAGCCGTTCGGATATTTACCAATATTACACCCACCGCACGTGGGGAAATTCCTCCGATTATACTTTGAGCATCGATATGTCTCTGGGAGAAGATTACGCCGAAGAGATCATCCACAAGGCATTGGCACGTATTTGACCATGCCGCAGTTAAGAGAGGTTCCTTATGCAGAAATCCTATCATTATTTTATGCTGATGAATCATACCCTGTTTCAAAAGCAGGCCTTTGAACAACTTGCGGATACGCCGCTCTCCATCGGACAGCCAAAGGTGTTGGACTTTTTGTATGAACATGACGGCTGTATGCAAAAAGAAATCGCAGAGGGCTGCTTGTTAGAGCCTGCCTCCGTCACAAGCCTCCTCTCCCGTATGGAGCGTGAAGAATTGATCCGGCGCACAGCAAAGGACGGTGATCGCCGTTCCCTGTATGTTTTCCTGACCCCTTATGGAAAGGAAATGGCAGAGCGCGTGCGTCATGCAATGCATGAAATTGAATCCAGAGCGCTTTCTGGTTTTCGTCCGGACGAACAGGATGTGCTGATGCAGTTTTTGGAAAAGATCCATTCCAATCTGTGTACTCAGCCAAACGATAATTTCTCGTAAAAAGAACCAGTGGAAGAAACCCGTAGTCTATATGAACTACGGGTCTTTTTCTTTGTCTTATAACGGCTGCTTGTTATCCGGCGGCTGTTTCCTTCACGATACGATCCATGTCCTCGAATTTACTCAGCATATCCTTTACCAGCGCCAATTGGCATCGTGCACGGATCAAATTATGCTTTGGATAGCTAATTTTAAAATACTTGTCCCCCGTGATGTAATCATTGAGGAACCGCGTTGCCAATTCTATGGTAATGGTCACCGCTCCCAGTGCCATCGTATCAATTTCAACCTGTGTCAGGTGCTTGGCTGTCGCACCGATAAAACCCTCGGCAAAGGCCCGATACAAGTCCAGATCCAGTGAAACCTTGCTGAGATCCGCCTCATCTTCCGCTGCGCTGTTCGCCGCAAAGCGTACGGCATCGCCGAAATCATGCATCGCAAGACCCGGCATGACGGTGTCCAGATCAATGACAACCAACGGTTCCAAAGTCGATTTATCCAACAGCACGTTATTGCTCTTTGTATCGTTGTGCGTCACGCGCAGCGGCAGCTCCCCTGACGCCAGCATATCGGTTAGCTTGCAGGCTGTCGGAAACAGTTCTTTGATCGCTGCAATTTCGTCCCTGACTTCACAGCACCGATTGCATTCATCCCTCTCTACATCCGCAAAGAAAGCTTCCAGACGCAGGCGTGTATTATGGAAATTTGGTATCGTCTCAACGAGCTGCTCGGCATCGAAATCAGATAGATTGACCTGAAATTGGCCAAATGCTTTTCCCGCCGTATAAAGCACCTTGGGATCATTGCTCTCATCAAATCCGACCGAATCCTCAATGCAATTCATCACGCGCCAAAATTCTGCTGTCCCACTGGACAAATCATATAAGTAATTCTTCCCCTCGTGCGTATGGTGGAAGTGCAGACGATAGCGCCGGCCAATGATGCCAAAACGCTGCCGCTTTTTCTTCATGATATGTTCGGTTACCAGATCGATGTTGTTCATCATACCTTCCGGGTCATGGAAGACATAACTGTTGATTTTTTGGACAACATAGCTGGTTTGAATCGTTTTCCCCTTGCCATCAACATCCTGCATCATGACCACATAGGTCGTATTGATATTACCGGATTGGATAGATTTGTACCACAACAGTTCTCCGGGGATGCGAAACTGTTCACAAATATTTGCTAATGTCTCTCTTGTTGTTTTGGGATGCATTTTATTCCACCGTCACACTCTTCGCCAGATTTCTCGGCTTATCCACATCTAAACCTCGGGCAACACTCAGATAGTATCCCAGAAGCTGTAACGGAATCACCGCCAGAGAGGCCGCAAAATGTTCATCCGTTTTTGGAATATAAACCGTAAAATTCGCTGTATCCTCCAAAGAGTAATTGCCATAGGACGTCAGGCCCATCAGATATGCCCCGCGCGCTTTGCACTCCACCATATTGGAGATCGTCTTCTCAAACAGCTCGCTCTGGGTCAGGACGCCGATGACCAGTGTGCCATCTTCGATCAGACTGATCGTGCCATGTTTCAGCTCCCCAGCAGCGTATGCTTCGCTGTGGATATAGGAAATTTCCTTCATCTTCAGGCTGCCCTCCAGGCAAATTGCATAGTCGATACTGCGTCCAACAAAGAACACATCATGTGCATTGGCATATTTCGCCGCAAACCACTGGATCCGTTCTTTGTCTTCAATAATGCGTTCGATTTTTTCCGGAATCGTTTTCAATTCAGCAAGCAGATGTTCGTACTGTTTTTCATCCAACGTCTCCCGTACATATCCAAATTGGATGGCAAGCAAATAAGATGCGATCAACTGAGTCGAGTATGCCTTCGTCGTTGCCACAGCAATCTCCGGACCCGCAAGCGTGTAAAACACATTATCAGCTTCTCTGGCAATCGAGCTTCCCACTACATTGACAATCGCCAGTGTTTTTACGCCCTGTTCTTTTGCTTCCCGCAACGCGGCAAGGCTGTCCGCCGTCTCCCCCGACTGGGAAATGACAACGACAAGACCATTTCTATCGAGCAGCGGGCTGCGGTAGCGAAATTCACTGCCCAATTCCACACGGACCGGTATCTTCGCCAGATCCTCTAAAATATATTGTGCCGCAATGCCAACGTGATACGCTGATCCACAGGCAACAATATAGATCTGGGAAATATTTTTGATCTCTTCTTCGGTTAGACCTATAGCAGTCAAATCTACTCTTCCATCCCTCATAACAGAGCAAATGGTATCCTTTACCGCCTTTGGCTGCTCATGGATTTCCTTCATCATGAAATGCTCGTAGCCTCCCTTTTCCGCCGCTTCCGCAGAAAAGGTAATCTCGGTCAATTCCTTCTGAATTTCGTCACCGTTTAAATTATAAAAAACTGCATTCCCTGCCGAGAGCTGCGCCATTTCGTTATTCCCAATGTAATACACATTTCTTGTGTATTTCAAAATGGCCGGTACATCCGACGCCACATAGGTTTCTTCGTCCTTTATGCCGATAATCATTGGCGAATCCTTACGCGCAACAAAAATCTCGCCCGGATAGTCCTTAAACATGACCTCCATTGCATAGCTGCCGCGCACGCGAACCATCGTCTTGGCAATCGCATCAATTGGACCTGCCTGATACTTCTTATAATAATAATCGACCAGCTTAATGAGCACTTCGGTATCTGTCTCACTGTAAAAGATATAGCCATTTCGAACCAACTTATCCGTCAATTCCTGATAATTCTCAATAATTCCGTTGTGTACGCCGACGACATCTGATTCTACAGAACCGGAGCCAGAACCCGTACAATTTCCACTGACATGGGGATGGGCATTGGTCTTGCTGGGAGCACCGTGCGTCGCCCAACGGGTATGTCCAATACCACAAGAACCAAGTAGTGCATCTCCATTGTCCGTTTTTTCGGCTAAGTTTTTCAACTTTCCCGTTGCCTTTACCACTTCCGCAAGGTTCTCTCCATCACGGACAGCAAGACCTGCTGAATCATACCCGCGATATTCCAATTTTGACAGACCATCCAGAAGGATCGGTGCTGCCTGACGATGGCCGGTAAAGCCTACAATTCCACACATACTATTCTTCCTTTACTAATTATTGGATTGTCCATGATAGTCACATCATTATAAGCACATAGTATCTCTCCGGCCGTATGAAAAAACAAAACCGGTTCTTTCCGCAACTAAAATTAACATCCTGTTTTCATCCTTTATTTGAATAATTTACTTAACTTTTTCAATATTATATTTCCTATTACACTCCCCAACATACAGCCCAATCCATTATGAATCATATCATCCCACTCAAACAGACCACGCATGAAAATCAACTGGCATAATTCGATCGCTGCTGATATCAGTACTCCCATGAAAAAAGATGTCCTTGTCCTAATTCTGCGGTTAAACATCATTGGAAGTAAAATACCCATTGGGAAAAGCAATATACAATTCAAAAGATTTTCCTGTAGCAGTGCCCAATCATGTGAAACCACTACTTCTTTCCATGACCAAAATGGAATCAGTTCATATCGTCTTATTGTTGCTGTTCTGGTAAACACGGTAGAGCCAAAAACAATACCTAGATAAAGCAATAGTACAAATGCTGCAGCCGCCTGAGCCTCTTTTATCTTATGACGCCGAACACATCTTAAAAGAAATATCCCGGTTAGCATTACAACTATTCCAAAGCAGAGCCGTTCTGCTGTAGACCACTGCCGGTTATGTGTCAATAATATCTGATAAATATCCATCTTAAATGCATTTTTAATTCCGCTTAAAGATATCCCTTGTATAGACCTTTCCTACAACATCATCCAAACAGCTATCGTAGCGGTTTGCAATAATAGCCTGACTCTGATCGTTAAAATTCCTCAAATCGCTAACCTCACGGCTTCCGAAAAATGTACTGTTATTCTCTAATGTTAGCTCATATCGGCTTGAAATTTCACACTACTTCTCCGAACGTATCGGGATGCTCCAGATCAAAAGCTTCGTTCGCCCACATGACCGTCACTAAGTTCTCGGTATCGCTGAGGTTGATGATGTTATGTGTCCAGCCAGGGATCATATGGATGGCCTGGATCTTATCACCGCTGACTTCAAATTCAATGATTTCATCCGTGCCGATCTTCCGTTCCTGGATCAAGCCGTGACCGGAAACTACAATAAAGAACTCCCACTTACTGTTGTGCCAGTGCTGACCCTTGGTAATGCCTGGCTTGCTTATATTCACGGAGATTTGTCCATGATCTGCGGTTTTCAAAAGCTCAGTAAAAGAGCCCCTTTCATCACAGTTCATCTTAAGATCGAAGGCAATTTTCTCTTTCGGCAGATACGTCAGATACAGGCTGTACAGCTTCTTTGCAAAGCTGCCTTCTGGAATACTCGGCATCATCAGCGTTTGAGGCTGCTTCTTGAAGGATTCCAGCAGATCTACGATCTCTCCCAATGTAACCTTATGCGTTATCGGTACATAGCAGTAACGACCGTCCTCGGTCGGCACGGCATCCAGTCCGTCATACTCGCAGTGTCTCTCCTTACTTTCGAGCAGATCAAACATGCCTTCTACCAGATCATCGATATAGAGCAGTTCCAGCTCAGTGCTTCTGTCATTGACTGTAAACGGCAAGTCGTTTGCCACAGCATTACAAAAAGTAGATACGGCAGAATTATAGTTCGGTCGGCTGTGCCCCATCAGGTTCGGAAAACGATAGACCGTAATCTTCGCTCCCGTTTCCTCTCCATACTGGAAGAACAGTTCCTCTCCTGCCAACTTAGACTTACCATAATCAGAAATACCATATCGTCCGATTAAGGTTGCCTGGATGGAAGAAGACAGCATCACGGTTGCCTTGTTGTTGTATTTTTTGAGCGTATCCAGCAATATGGATGCGAAACCAAAGTTTCCACTCATAAACTCCTCATTATTCTGAGGACGATTCACACCAGCCAGATTGAATACAAAATCAGCTTTCCGGCAGTATTCATCCAGTTCTTCCGGTGTGGAATTCAAATCATATTCATAGATTTCATCAATCTGAAGGTTTGGTCTAGTTCTGTTTTTGTTATCACGGATATTTTTCAGGTTGTGCACAAGAGCGGTTCCAACCATGCCCTTGGCGCCGGTTATCAGTATATTCATTTTCACACAGCCTTCGTCCCTTCTTTAGATTTCTTTCCGCCACACCATTTTATTTACCACACCCGTATAACTCTGGATGATCTTCACCACTTTATCGGATACGTTCTCATCCATATAATCCGGCACTGGAATCCCCAGGTCACGGTTCTTATTCATTTCTACAGCTACATCTACAGCCTGAAGCAAACTGTTCCCGTCAATGCCTGCAAGGATAAAACAAGCTTTGTCCAGTGCTTCCGGCCTCTCCGTACTTGTTCGGATGCACACAGCAGGAAATGGATGTCCCACGGAGGTGAAGAAGCTGCTCTCCTCTGGTAGAGTTCCGGAATCGGAAACCACAGCAAAAGCGTTCATCTGTAAACAGTTATAATCATGAAATCCCAGCGGCTCATGCTGAATCACACGCTTGTCCAGTTTGAAACCTGTAGCTTCGATACGCTTTCTTGATCTTGGATGGCAAGAGTAAAGAATCGGCATATCGTACTTCTCAGCCATCGCATTGATGGCATTGAAGAGACTAAGAAAATTTTTCTCAGTGTCTATATTTTCTTCACGATGCGCCGAAAGCAGGATGTATTTTCCCTTCTCCAAACCAAGCCTTTCATGGATATCCGATGCTTCGATTTTTTTCAGATTATTATACAGCACCTCCGCCATTGGAGAACCAGTTACATAGGTACGCTCCTTCGGCAAACCACAATCCGCCAGATAACGGCGTGCGTGCTCGGAATAAGCCATGTTCACATCGGAGATGATGTCCACAATCCGGCGGTTGGTTTCCTCCGGCAGACACTCATCCTTGCAGCGATTCCCTGCTTCCATGTGAAAGATTGGAATATGCAAGCGTTTTGCACCGATGACGGACAAGCAGGAATTGGTATCGCCCAATACAAGCACAGCATCCGGCTTGATTTCCGCCATGAGCTGATAAGACTTTGCAATGATATTGCCCATCGTCTCACCGAGATCAGCACCGACAGCGTTTAAGTATACCTCTGGATCGTCCAATTCAAGGTCGTGAAAGAACACGCCATTCAGATTGTAGTCATAATTCTGCCCTGTGTGAGCGAGAATTGTATCAAAATAGGTTCGGCACTTCTTGATGACTGCTGCCAGACGGATAATTTCCGGACGAGTACCTACGATGATAAGGAGTTTTAGTTTTCCGTTGTTTTGAAATGATGCCATTACTCTTTTCCCTTTCCTTCTCAATCGCGTCTAAACAAATCACGAGTATATACTTTATCTTTTACATCATCCAGACAGATGTCGTACCGATTTGCAATGATGGCCTGGCTCTGTTGCTTAAACGCTTCCAAATTATTTACGACCTTACTACCAAAGAACGTGGAGCCGTCCTCCAACGTCGGCTCATAGATAATCACAGTAGAACCTTTTGCCTTAATACGCTTCATGACGCCCTGAATGGAACTCTGGCGAAAGTTGTCTGAATTAGACTTCATCGTCAAGCGATAGACTCCAATCACACAAGATTTCTCATCTACTGCGGAATAATCTCCACGATTATAATAATCATAATAGCCCGCCATGTTAAGTACACGATCGGCAATAAAGTCTTTTCTCGTTCTGTTACTCTCTACGATGGCAGACATCATATTCTGCGGCACATCTTTATAGTTAGCAAGAAGCTGCTTAGTATCCTTCGGCAGGCAATAACCGCCATAGCCAAAGCTAGGATTATTATAATGTGAACCAATACGAGGATCCAGACAAACGCCATTGATAATTGCCTGGGTATCCAGCCCCTTCATCTCTGCATAAGTATCCAGCTCATTGAAGTAGGACACACGCAGTGCCAGATATGTATTGGCAAACAGTTTGACTGCTTCTGCTTCAGTAAAGCCCATGAACAACGTGTCGATATCTTCCTTGATAGCACCTTTCTGGAGCAGTTCTGCAAAGAGATGCGCCGCTTTCACAAGTCTGACGTTCTCAATATCCGTTCCCACGATGATGCGGCTTGGATACAGGTTGTCGTACAGTGCCTTGGACTCACGCAGAAACTCCGGACTGAAGATGATATTATCACAATGGAACTTTTCCCGGACACTTGCCGTATAACCCACTGGAATCGTGCTTTTAATGACAATAATAGCTTCCGGATTATACTTGATAACCAGCTTGATCACAGCCTCAACGGCGGATGTGTCGAAAAAATTCTTCTTGCTGTCATAGTTCGTTGGTGCAGCTATAATCACGAAATCTGCTGTGGAGTAGGCTTGCTCTGCGTCCAGCGTGGCCGTAAGATTTAGTTTCTGGGTTTCGGTCTTATCCTTATTCAAAAATTTCTCTATGTACTCGTCCTGAATTGGAGAGATACGCTTGTTAATCTTTTCTACCTTCTCCGGGATAATATCCACAGCTATTACCTGATTGTGTTGTGCCAAAAGAACAGCCAGAGATAAACCGACATATCCAGTTCCAGCTACTGCTATTTTTATTTTATCATGTGAATTCATAATAATATATTATCCCTTTCAATAAAGCAATAAAATGACCTTAATAAACCAAATTTCTTACCATGTTTAAGAGCCTATTCCTGCTTTATCCAATTCCTCTCGAATATACTGTAGAATTAATAGTTTTTCTTTCACCTGCTCCACTGTAAGCAATGTCGTATTATTTGAATCAAACTCGTGCAACAGGTTTCTTTTAGTATCTCCATTGGTGAAAAAGTTATCGTAATTCAAATCCCGGTTGTCTGCAGGTACACGATAGAAATTTCCCATATCGATGGCGTTTGCACACTCTTCATTCGTAAGAAGAGTTTCGTACATCTTCTCACCATGACGAATACCAATAACCTTTATATCTTCTTCCTTACCACCAAATAACTCCATGACAGCTTTTGCCTGAGTTTCAATAGTACATGCAGGTGCCTTCTGGACTAAAATGTCGCCGGACATTCCATGTTCAAATGCAAAAAGGACAAGATCAACCGCTTCGTCCAATGACATGATAAACCGGGTCATCGTAGGCTCTGTTATTGTAATCGGGTTTCCTTCTTTGATCTGATCAATCCAAAGAGGGATAACCGATCCTCTAGAACACATTACATTCCCATAACGAGTACAACAAATCTTGGTGTTCTTTGCAGTTCTAGCTTTTGCAACAGCAACTCTTTCCTCAAGTGCTTTTGTAATGCCCATTGCATTTACTGGATACGCAGCTTTGTCTGTCGAAAGACAAACAACACATTTTACACCAGTTTCAACAGCCGCTGTCAACACATTATCTGTTCCAAGGACATTAGTCTTTACTGCCTCAATCGGGAAAAACTCACAGGAAGGAACCTGTTTAAGAGCTGCTGCATGGAAAATGTAATCTACATCTACCACTGCAGGACGAATTGAATTAATATCTCTTATGTCACCGATATAAAACTGAAGCTTCTCAGAATATTGCGGATATTTCGCTTGGTACTCATGTCGCATATCATCCTGTTTTTTCTCATCACGGCTAAAAATACGAATTTTCCCAATGTCACTTGTAAGGAATCTATTCAGAACAGCATTACCAAAAGATCCAGTTCCTCCAGTAATTAAAAGAGTGGATCCTTTCATGGCTTCTGGAATTTCGTTATAAAGATTAATTGTTGTAGTATTTGTTGCGCCCATTGTTTTTATCTCCTTATTCATCCACTTATTACTGTTTTCTTATCCAATAAAAAAAACTAATTCCTTTTATTGCAATAAAAAAGTTATCTCGTAACGGCTTAATTAGATACAGCACGAAGAAATTAGTAACAATCTGTGTTATTAGCGATGCCAACGCTGCTCCATATATTCCCAAATGAGGAATTAACAAAGTATTAAGACTAATATTTAATAGAGCTCCAATTAGTGTAGTTATCTGAACCCATTTTGTCTTTTTTTCAGCAATCATATAAATATTGTTAATCGCCCCAAAATACGAGAAGGAAGTATACCAGACAATAAGTGATAATGAACCTACCGCTGGTAAATACTTTTCGCCGTACAATAACAATATTATATTTTTTGCAAATACGGTAATAAATAGGCAGTACATTACGCAAACCCAAAAGACTATTCCATAAAGCTGTGCTAAACGCCTTCGATAATTTTCTTCACTGTTTTCTTTCTGAACAAATATCTCTGGTCGAAATCCTTCAATCAACGCTGATGGCAAAATTGAAATTGCGCTTGCGAGCGTTAAAGATACAGAATAATATGCCACCGCTTCTGTGCTAACCATAGACTCAAGCATTAGCTTATCCGTTTGTCCATAAACCGTTGCAAGAATTGCCGAAAAGATAAATGGATAGGACACTCCTAGCATGCTCTTAAGCAAATTAAAATCAAATCTTAACTTAGGCTGTTTCTGTTTAATATAAATAAATATTAAAAAACAAGATAATAAAGCAGTTTCAAAGACCGTACAGAATGTATATAAAATAGTACTCTCAAACAAGTATAAAGCAATAAGTCTCCATATTGACATAATTCCAAAAGCAATTAATCTGGTAATAGCAACCGTTGATGCTTTATACTTATACCTAAACCAATATACAAAAATATCGCCAGCAGAAAAGATTAATGAAAGCGACTGACATAATAGAATACAGTGAAAATTACTATCATCTGGTGAATGTGCAAATCCAATTATCATTATTGTTATTGTAAATGGAATAGAAATTACTATTCTTGAGAGAAAAGCAGATAATAAAAATGCACCACCTAGATCTTCGCTCTCCGCAAATTTTTTCGATATGACTCCACTAAATCCTAAGGTACTCACTGAGTTAAAAAGAGCAACGAGTGAAATTGAATAATTGATTAATCCATAATCATGCTTACTTAGAACTCTCGCTGCCAAAACATTCAAAAGGAATTGAAGTACAGCATGAAATGCATTTCCAATGAACACCCAAGTAACATTTTTTTTAAATTTTGACTTACCTCTCCGTTCTCCCATATCACTTCACAATTTCCTTATATATTTCCTCCAAAGGAATCGACACGTTGCTTTCAGTTGCACTCAGCATATCATTTCTTGCATTTCGTCCAAGTCTAATTGCCAGATTATCGTCTTTAAATAACTTTATAATATTATAAGCTAGCACTTCATGCTCTTCGTAGCGATACAAAATACCATTCTCGCCACTATGTAAATACTCTGAAACACTGCCACAAAGCGATGAAATACATGGGACTCCAACCGTCATTGCTTCTCTCAACGAAAGCGCGTGTACCTCCATACACGAAGGATTTACAAATACATTCGCTTTCATAGCCTCTTCAGCCATTTCTGATTGCGTTTTTGATCCGATAAACTCTACATTTCCAACCAAATCATTTTTTTGAATAAAGCTGCTAATCCATTTTTCGTAGGAAGATGCATTTTCCCTAATCATCACACCATTTTTATCCAGTTTAAATGGTCCCGGAACTCTCAATTTAATATCATGGATTTCTCGTTTTACTAATACTAATGCTTTAAGTAATTGATGAAGTCCCTTATCTGGAGAACCTCCATACACTGTAAACAATGAATACTTTACTGCAGAAGTAATGTCCCAAGATTTACTTTTAAAACATCCATTGGCATTTAACTGTCTATTGAAAAATCGGATATTCTTACTTACAGAGTAACAATATGCTCTTGAATAATCATTATCTACAATCACGTTTTTACAACGTTTTAATATACTTTGTTCAATAACAATTTGTCTTTTAAATGCTATTCTTCGTATTTCAATTTCAATTTTCTTAGGAATTGAAATTGAACGTCCATACGATTTATCAGTTCGATCCATATATCCACCACGATACCTGTCGTGCATTCCAATCAAGCCTTGAATGAAAACCACTTTGGGTATAGTAGGTGCTACTTTTGAAACTGCTTCTTGTAGGCAAGTCTCTGTTCCCCATAACTGAATAACATCAGGAGCAATCTCATTGACTATACGGTCTATCTCAGACACCAGACTCCGAGGAGCGTTGATTCCATTAGAAACCTTCGGTAATTGGACACAATATACGTTATCCTTTTTTTTGACTGAATGAGCCGATTTGACTCCCGCTAAATAGAACATTTCTATATCCGTTTTATTCAAATCATCATACTCAGTTTGAATCCATCCACCACTTGTCCCTTGATAATCTGAATTGATTATTGATGCTGCGGGCCCTATAAGTCTTCCCGACACCCATAAAACTCTCATTTTAACTCTCCTTATGAACTTTTTCTTTCAAACAGGAACGAAAGTAACTTGATTGCTAAACCAACTGTAATTGTGAAAGCCCATGTGGCTTCTGCAGAATACATCGATATTCCCATCAATGTGTACACGCAAATAGTTATTGATCCTAATACGCTTAATGGCTTTTCAATCACGTCCACCTTCACACTGTTCTTATAGCTTATTAACAAAAATAGCATCGGATATAACGGAGCAAAAAGAAATGAGAAATATAGATTTCCGCTAGATATCACTGGCACAATCTGCCCTGTACAGTTGTTAACACTATTAAACAGAGTTGAAACACTAGTGTTATCTAATCCAAATATAGTGCTTGCATATGGTATGCCTCGCAGTAGCTCATATATCATATATTTCATCGCACCAAATATCGAATCAGCGTATAAATTGAAACCAGCAGCAATGTTTCTAGTTCCTAAAAAATAAGCCTGAGTAATATTTGATATTCTAGTAAACATATTGGTGTAATGAGACATACTTGCAGTAAGCGACAGTCGGAGTTCGAAATATGAGGCCACCCCTAACGCTGCATACACGAAATACCTATTTAGCTGTTTTGGGCTACTAAATAACCTATTATAATAAACTAAAGTTATAAGAGCATTTACAATGCTTGTTGCAATTGTGTCATCTACTAACAACAAATCAAACACAAAAATCAATATTATTGTGACAACAAACGCTACTATTCTATTAGCATTCCTTTTTTTCATTCTATATAGAATCAATGCTGGAAACACTAATCTGCACACACCAGCAAAATATCTGAATGTTACTAATCCAAATTTTGCAATTAAGCTTGTCGCATATTGGGTGAAAACGCTGTGACTATCAAATCCTGTATATTCATAATCAGTAATGCCAAATATAGTTCTATAAAATGTGACCGCCGATGGAGCGAGTATTAAGCAACCAATTAACCCAGCAATCAAAAAAACAACCATGAACCCGTATCTATACTCATTCGACACATCCACAGAGTATTTGTCGTAAAATTCGTCTCTTATATCCTTATAAATATATTCGTAAAGTAAGTACTCACAAATCATTTCGTACGAAAACAAAAGGATAGCTTTCGGCATATTACTGTCAATGTTCACTCGTAATACAGTTTCATAATCACCTAGCATTAAAAGTAGCGGCATAACGACTGCCCTCAGAAACATCATTCCATTGAACATGATTCCGAAAATACTAGCAACCGCAGCTTTCTTCCAAACTACTCCACACACAAGGTTCAATCCCCCATACACAAAAGGTATTAGTGGCAATAACACATAATAACTAGGGCAGTCCTCACTTATCAGAATTATCGAAGTGATAAAGCCTAAAAGTGCAACAGCAATATTTGTTTTTTGTACATTTAGTTGCACCATGTGTTAATAAACACCTCCAATTATTGTTTTCCTTTTAATAAAGACAGGTCAATCCACTCACCAATTTTTCTATCCCATTCTTCTGGAGTAAATGGAATATACCCAGAGTTTGGATAACAAGTAATTTCAGAAAAATACGTTTTACCATCGATTGAATAAAGGTCAATTCTAACAAATGGTAAAGATATTCTATTGACCAATGATCTAGCAAGAGTATTTGCAGCATCAATCATTTCAGTAAAATTAACTGGCAACTCTGGTTTCTTAGCAAATTGTTTGTAATCACTTCTATGGAATGGCATTTCTTCACCTTCCAAATCATAGAATGATATACTAGCTGTATCATGATTTTCCAATCCCTCAGAAATATAGACAAACTTAGCAACACCACCAAAACAGAAAAACTTATAATCACGTAGTCCTTTTCCGGTTCCATCTTCCATATATTTTTCACAAATTATTCTTCGCTTAACATTCTTATACGCCCATTCTCTACTTGAAAAATAAAAATTATTACCAAGTCCTTTCTTTAACTCTCTACGAACACTTTCAGCGTTCAATGTAGCTTTATCTCGGCATATACACAAACCAATGGCAGCATTATGATTGCATTTTAATACAAACTGATCTGGCAGCTTAGAAAAGTCTATTTCTTCTGGTTTTTCCCAACTATCGATTAAAGGAATTAAATATGATTCGTCTAAAGTTTCTTTTATATATCCTCTAACTTTATATTTATCTACTAACTCGGCTAATAATGGATTATGATTATATATTTTTAACCATTGAAGCTTTTCATTGAAAGTACCAGGGTTTTCCAGATTTAATTTTTCACCCGTTTTCGCCCACCAGATCATCTTTAAAACAGATTTATCTGATAAGAAGTTCAAGCATCCGGTAGCATTAATATAAAGCAAAATACTTCTTGGATTCTTCTTTATCCGAGAGATAATTTTATGTAGCTTTCCCATGCAAATCTCCTCTACTTGCTTCGATATAACCTCACTGCATCCCTAATGATTTCTTGGAACAGTTCGGCATTTTTCTTCGCATTATGATTCTCCTTAACTACCCGAAGTGCATTTTCTTTATAGCGCTCACGAGTAGCATTATTGGAGGAAAGCTCTGCAAGTACATCATACAGTCTTGATCTGTCATTCACAACATAAGCAGCTTGGTTGTTTTTTAGATAATCAGCACATGCCACCTCTTCTGGAGCATACAGTAGGAAGCATTTCCCACTTGCAAGTGTATCAGCAATCTTAGTAGAAAAAGCACGCTTTAGCCCTTTTCGGTAAAAAGGCTCAAAATCTTCTGCATGCACCAATACATCGCTTTTTTCCATTACTTCAATCACTTTTTCATAAGAGACGAATCCTTTAAGACGTATTCCATTACAAGCTTTCAATTGTTCTTCAATCTCTTTACTTGGAACAGATCCATAGACATCCAGATGATAGTCCTTTGAAATCATTTGAAGAGTTTCACCAATTTCAATTAGTGGTCTATGCCTTCCAACGCCCATGTTGCCCAAATATGAAACAACAAACCCCTCATGATCAACATTTCTCAATTCAGACATTTCTGTTGCAGTGTAAATTGTCCTTGAGGGCTTATTGAATGCTATTTTGTAATCTTCTTCCAGCTTTTCGCAAATGTATATTGACATATAAGCTTTCCGAATTAGAAGTCTTAACTGTCTACGAAAAATCACCTTAAACAGCGGATACATCAAATGAGCAACACCATCACTCCTAAAATAGTCATAATCTTTAAAGTAGAAATTCTCACTATTGTATATTACAATAGGTATGGACTTCTTAGTTGAGATTAGTCTTGCTAATTTAAAAATAAATGGCGAATCACCAGCTTGCACAACTATCACATTAGGTGAAAAAGAATCAATCCAATTGTTAAAGCCACTTTTTTTCCATTTACCACTATCCCAAATTATCGTTCTCGCTAACATAGTTAATGCATTACGACCTTTTGGAGTCCGGGCATTTGGCAATTTATCAGTGGTATCAGAGGCTTTTGGAGAGTAATTCTTATTCAAAAAAGCATATAAAGCCTGTTGATCCGACACTTGAAAATAGTTCTCACAAACTTCATTATCTGGATTGGCCTCATGAATATAAAATTGAGCTATGTCACTTTTAGGCCAACCAAGAAAGAAATTTTTTAGGGTTCTACCATTAGAATTACTATTTGAAAAACACTCATTGCCTAATACAAGTACTTTAATTCTTTCATTCATAATACTATCTCTAATTATTCATACTCTTTATTGCATAATACGTTCTTTCGCAATTATTCTTATCCCTAAATGCAAAAAAACTATCGACTTTATTCTCATATTCTGTTTCCATTATGCAATCATTCTCCAGCTGTTTCTTTAGCCATTCCAATACATCATCCTGATTTGCTACCACTGGGCCAAAAGCATCCGTATCATAAGAATAGTATCCTTCTTGATATTGACCTTCACGATATTTATTATAATCAAACTGATAATACAGCAAAGGTTTCTTCATGTACGCAAAATCAAAATAAATACTAGAATAGTCAGTAATCAATAAAGCGGACTCCATCAACAACTGCTGAATATCATATTTATCTTTGCTTGCTATTGTAATCAAATCATTTGCTCCGATATCGAAAAGTTTCAAATACTGTTGCATACTTGGATGCGGATAGAATAGCAACGAATATCCCGCCTTTTTCAACGTTTGATGAAGTTCATCGTTCTGTAAGAATCCAATCCACGTTCTGAAGTATTCGGTATCTTCCATTCTCTCTGCGGTTTCATACTTTTTAGTGTCACTTGACACTCTTCCCAACCATTCTCTCCAAGTTGGTAATACTAAAATCTGTTTTTTGACCTCATGCTCAGTCAACAAATTATCAAACCTACACAAACCAACCAACTGTATGTAGTCATTCGGATATCCGAATTTTTCTCGAATATACTCGCATTCCCTTTTTGCCGCACAACATACTAGATTTATCTTAGACACGTTATAATATATCCACTTCATATCATCCTTTATTATGCCGTGCTTCAAGTACACTCTATTTTTTCTAAAGTTTAGATACACTTCTAACAAGAAACATAACGCGGCATTTGGTTTACCTTCTTTTTGTGAGCTAATATTCTTTTCCGCCGCAAAATAATACATCCAATGCTTAAGTGTCCCAAACTCAATTACTTTTCCTAATTTTGCAACTTTAGGATAATCAACTGATTCTGAACTGATTGCATAGATTGTTTCTTGTTCAGGATGGTTCTGAACCATATACTTAAAAAACCAATAACCATTATCTCTTGCGTCAGTTTTTCTTTCACATACTAACCACATATGTGGATGCCTAATCTTCAGAAATTGAGCAAGAATAACTCCTAAGATCATTGGAAAAACGGTAAGCAAATCTTTCCCCTTCACGAATTTCAATCGACTAAAAAAAGCATTCATCTTAATTCTCCCTGGCAAACGTCTGAAATACCCAGCCTCTAATTTTGTTCGGCAACAATACCTGAACAACCAATCTTTTAATAACGTTCACTATGTAAGTTCTAAATCCAATTACTTTGTTCTTTCTCATAAACCGCTGGAGCTTTGCCTCACTCTTGAAATACTTCCATCCACCTCTGCGCTGATACATCTCATCGCCGACACGAACATCAACCAAATTATCCTGAATATTGTAGAAAGACTTTCCGGCAAGGTACAATCTGAGCCAAAGATAATAGTCTTCTTCACAATACCAATCTATGTAACCGCCAACAGAATCAACATCAGTTTTATTGAACATCACTGTAACTTGATTCATCGGACAGCGTTTTTTCATGTATTCTTTTATGTCTGCATCCTTCTCCGGTACAATACGCTTACCTACAATATTATCTGTCGTATTGATAAATTCATGGATATTGCCACCCACCGCCGAAAGAGAATGATCTGATTTAAATACTTTTATCTGTTTCTCAAACCTGTCTGTAACACTGATATCATCAGCGTCCATTAGAGCAACAAGTTCATATTTGCATGCTTCCAAACCCACTCGACGTGCATTTCCATGTCCCCGATTCGTTTTCAATCGAATAATATTGAAAATCGGATTCTGTTCATATGCCTTTATGATTACATCAAGAGTTTCTGGTACCGGACCATCAACTACAAGAACAACCTCTGTTGGTGAAACAGTTTGATTCAAAATGCTATCTACAGCTGTTTTGAAATCATGCGGATTGTCTCCACCATACACGCACATGGAAACAGAAAAACTATTGTTTTTTTCCATGTTTATACTCCTAACAATTCTCTGGCCTCAGCCTGCTTTTTCTCATATTCTTCCAACGTCACTCTTCCCTTTTTCAGCAGGTAATCACCAAAGTCATCTGTAATATCCACTTCGTCAATATCTTTATCTTCTTGTCCTTTTTGTTTGAAGAATACCTGCTTGACCGTATCAAATACAATTTTTACATCACCCAAGAAGGTTATATTCTGGATATATTCTAGGTCGGAAGTCAACTTATCATCCCATGCCAGAGCGTTTCTTCCTCGGGTCTGTGCGAGTCCACTAAGACCTGGTCTTACAGTATGTCTTTGTCTCTGCTCACAAGTCATGAAAGTCATATCTCTAACAAGCTGGGGACGCGGGCCAATAACACTCATGTCACCCTTCAAGATGTTGAACGCCTCGGGTAGTTCATCCATGCTAGTCGCTCTCAATGCTTTTCCAAACTTTGTCAGGCGAATCTCATCCGGCAGTAGGTTACCGTTTTCATCTCGTTCGTCAGTCATGGAACGGAACTTATAGAGATAAAAAATCTTTTCGTCCTTTCCAGGGCGGGACTGCTTGAAAATCACGGGGCTGCCCAGTTTCACTCGCACTAGAATTGCAATAATCGCATACAACCACCAGAAAACAAGGATGGCTACAAGAGCGCAGCATACATCAATAATGCGTTTTATGTACTTTTCATAGACACCTTGCTTTTTCATAAATTGGACTCCCCATACTTTCCACGCCGCGAAACCTACTGCAGCTCCTAGTGTATTGCTAATCACATCATCAATTTGTGCCAATCCAATAGCGGTTACGTACTGAATAAGTTCGATACACATAGATACAGCCGTACCAAGTAAGATAACTTTTTTCCATTCACCTTCAACTATCACACCCATCAGCGAACCAAAAGGAATGAATAATAGAATGTTGTTTAAGTACTGAACTGTATCCTTCCAGCCTTCCGGATGGACAGATATCGGCTCACGAAATGCCAAAAACAACTGCAGGTCACAACAGTTCGTGATCCGTTACTTTCCAAACAACATCATCCAAACAATAAACCTACAGTACCCAACGAACAGAATCCGCCAGACTAGCTTACGCTCCGCTCTTACTCAAAACACCCTCTGACAATCTCAATCACCATACCAATCTGCTCATCGCTCATCTTATTATCGCTTGGCAGGCACAAACCTCTATTAAACACATCAGCCCCGACATCCACGCAGCCGCCAGCCATGTACGCATTCGTCCGGCATCTTCCGCTACCCTCAACCGTAATAAACGCATGATTCCGATACATCGGCTGCATATGCATCGGTTTCCAAATCGGACGACCTTCGGCGTTATATTTCGCTATTCTTTCCAGAATCTCTGTCGGACAGGACTTCCCATGCTCAGGCTGATACAATGCTTTACTATCAGACCTAACTTGCCTGCACATAGCGTCTTCATCGATCAGCAAACAACTGAGCCAATAGTTCGGCGCACTCCCTTCCATGATCGGATTCATGGTCACGGGCAGATCTTTGAATCCCTCTTTGTAGCGTTCATAGATTCGCTTCTTATCTGCAATATGCTCTTCCAGATATTCATACTGTCCACGGATGACTCCAGCGATCACATTGCTCATGCGGTAGTTGTAGCCGACCTCTTCGTGCTGATACCAGGCAGCGTTCTCACGGCTCTGGGTTGACCATTTCCTGGCTTTATTTGCTTCTTCCAAAGAGTTTGTTAATAGGCAGCCGCCAGCGGAGCCTGTGATGATTTTGTTGCCATTATAGCTGATAGCTGCATAATCACCGAAAGATCCGGTCTGCTTCGCCACGGTAGCTCCATCTCCAACTACATCGATAGTTGCACCCATGGACTCCGCAGCGTCCTCTATAATCAATGCGCCGTGTCTATTACAAATCTCCCGTATCTTCACGATATCGCCTGGAAAGCCGTAGAGGTGCGCCATCACCACAAGCTTCACGTCCGGGTAGATTTCAAAAGCCCTCTCGAGTGCTGCCGGATCCATGTTCCACGTCTTTGGGTCTGTGTCGATAAACACCGGGATTCCGCCCTCATAGACCACAGGATTAAGCGTTGCGTCAAATGTCATGTCGGAGCAAAACACTCGCTTGCCTTCCACTGCTCCGTGTGATATATCTGGTTTTCCGTATAGTCTCTCCCCGGCCAGCTTCACGCAGAGATGGAGCGCCGCTGTGCAGCAGGATAATCCCACCGCATATTTCACACCGGCCTTTTCGGCGGCGATGCGCTCAACCTCATTAATATTTTTGCCCACTGTGGACATCCAGTTCGTCTCATAGGTCTCTTTCATGTATTCCAACTCAGGGCCATGCATGGTCGGGCTGGCGAGCCAAACCTTCTGAACTGACGGCTCTAAATTATGATTCTCAGGTATAAACATATTTCTTCTCTCCCGTGGTTATCGTGTATCTATCATTATCCGCGTGTCTGTCCACGCTACTCTTATTTTTAGTCACTTATCTTCCCATGCATTGTGAGCATTGAAAAGGGGTATCTTAGCTCATGTGAATCATGTCCATTAGGAACAAATTTCCATTCTCGAATCCTGTCTCTTTTTCTTTATTTCTATTATTTTACAGAAACTTTCACCTAAATATCTCTTCTATTGTCTGCACTAAAACACAGCAAATCTTTCTAAATTCCTCTATGTTAATCCCACACAGACATAACAGTTGGCAAAGCCAACTGTTATGTCTCTTTTAAACTACTCGGAAAAACTCGAAACCATGAAACTCACAGCCTGCGGCTTCTCAAACTCAAGAATTGACAACACCTTTTTCTCCTCCTTTGGATGATATGTCGTGACAATCTCCGAAACCATATTCTCAATATCAGGATTGTTATCATAGGCCGCTTCCATCAAATCGCGCAGTTGATCACAAAATTCATCTACATCAAATGGAATCGGGCTGCCAATATGGATCAAATGATTCGGCGTCGTTTTCATACCTTCTTCGGCCATCAACTTTTCTTCATAAAGCTTCTCGCCCGGACGAAGCCCTGTGTATTCCACCTTGATATCCACATCCGGCTTAAATCCGGACAACTTGATCAAATTTCTCGCAAGTGTGTCAATTTTGACTGGTTCACCCATGTCCAACACAAAAATCTCTCCGCCTTTTGCGTAGGTCCCAGCCTGAAGAACAAGAGACACCGCTTCCGGAATCGTCATAAAGTAACGGATAATATCCGGATGCGTTACCGTAACCGGCCCGCCCTTTGCAATCTGTTTCTTAAAGAGCGGAATGACCGAACCGTTGCTGCCGAGCACATTGCCAAAACGGACAGCAACGAACTCAGTTTGTATATTTGTCAAAAGCATTCTTCGCTTTGCTAAGTCATGCTGTCCATTTTCATCATGCGTATGGAGATCCAAAAGTTTATCCACATTCCCCTCTCGAATCTTTTTATCAAAAGACTGGATAATCATCTCACACAAGCGCTTGGATGCACCCATGATATTGGTCGGATTGACCGCCTTATCAGTAGAGATCAACACAAACTTCTGACAGCCATTCATCATAGCAGCATACGCTGTTTTATAAGTACCAAGTGCATTGTTCTTGATCGACTCACATGGACTGTCTTCCATCAACGGAACATGCTTATGTGCTGCAGCGTGATAAACGATATCCGGACGATAAGTGCCAAATACCTGATTCAGCTTTCGGCTGTCACGTACCGAGCCAATCAGTACTACTAAATTCAAATCCGGATGTTTCTCTTTGAGTTCCTGCTGAATTTCATATGCATTGTTCTCGTAAATATCAAAAATAATCAGCTGTTTTGGTTCATGCTTCGCGATTTGTCTGCAAAGTTCACTTCCAATCGAGCCTCCGCCGCCAGTGACAAGGATATTTTTTCCGCGAAGAGATTGAAAGATTTCATCCATATTTACCTGAATCGGCTCCCGTCCAAGCAGATCCTCTACATCGACATCCCTCATAACCCCGACACTTACTTCGCCATTGACTAGCTGATAGATTCCTGGAAGACTTTTGAGCTCACAACCCGATTCCTTACAGATGTTCAAAATATCGCGTCGATCCTGAACACTTGCACTCGGAATTGCCAAATAAATCTTTTTAATCTTATATTTCTCAACATTCAGAAGAATATCATCTCTGCCACCCACAACGGGAACGCCATCAATAAAGCGATTCCATTTATTCGGATTGTCATCAATAAAGCAGCAAACTCTTTCTTCAATCTGCTCCGATTTTTGAATATCACGTAAAATCGTCCGCCCCGCTGCTCCAGCACCGATCAGCATCACATCGCTTGTCTGGTTCCGATTCATTTTACTTCTCTCCAAAAGAATAAATCGGTAAGAGAAGCGGACACCTAATACAAAAAACCCCTGTATTAACGCACCGAAAATATAATAAGAAACCGGCATTCTCTGGAAAACAATTGTAATTCCAACCATATGGAAGATAGCTGTAATGCCAGAGGAAACACAAATTCTTGAAAGTTCACTATAGCTTGCAAAACGCCATAAACTCTGATATAACCGCAAAATCCAAAATACACTCAAGCAAACAATCGTATAAATAGGCGCGAACTTGATCCAGGAAAATAAATACTCTTCCGGAATCAAAGACATTCGACAGTCAAAACGAAGCCACAATGCCAGAAAGTAAGCTAAATTGATTGCAATTCCATCGTAAACCATCAAATATCCGGCAATCACTTGCCAATGTGCAAATCCCAAACGGCTTGCTCGTCTATTCGATGTTTTAGAATATGTTGTCTTTGAATACTTACGCACTATCGTTCACTTATCCCCTTACAATTTCAATATTTGCGATTTTCTAAGTTGTAAAATGAAAATCCATTATTTCATTCCATTCATCTCTCATAATAAATATTTTAACAAGATATGCAATATTTACCACACCGAGGTGATACTGACCCTCGATCATCATTTGCATATATCTTTCCATATTTATTGATACAGATCCTCCAGCTCCGCTTCAATCTCCGCAAGCCGTGTTTCTACATCTGCAGCGTTAATTCCAGCCGCCGCTTCTGCATCCAAAGAATTCTGACGCCTTAGCGAATCCAAATTCTGAATTTGAATGGTATCACTTTCCAACAAAGTTTTCAGATTCTTTTTGGAATAGCGCAGATTTTCCTGTGTGCTGTCAACCCAGTCAACCCATACTTCCAATCCGCAATAACCATCTGTCTTTGCCAACAGCTCGTTCAATGTCTTTGCATTGTATGGATATAATTTAACGAACTGCAATCCGCTTGATTCCAGGGAATCATTAAATTTATGACACAAAACGGTTTCAAACCCCAGCTCTTCTAAGATTTCCGCTTCCGCTGCACTACAGGAACCCTCTGGAAAACAATATATAATCGGTGTAATTCCAGTCCGCTCCTGAAGCTGCTGCATATATGCTTCCACATGACTCTTCCATTCGTCGTCGGTTTCTCCATCCGACCGTGAAAGAGAAATCGCAGAATACCATCCGGCATCCATCAGATTCAGAAAATCCTGCACGGGAATCGCATACTTATTCCCCGGGAGCTGATTATTGCGCAAAATAATCGTCCCTTTGATCCCTTGCTTTTTCAGCAGTGGATAAATAGACGAATACAACTGTTCATCCGCAACATTGAAACAGAGTGTCGCATACTGCTTTCCGGCTACAATATCCATTTGTTGTTCCAGCTCTGCCCGTTCATTTTCTAACTCCTGAATGGTGTTGTTTGTTGCCACTAGCTCCTCTGTATTCTGCCTTCTGACAGTTTTCTCCGCCACATACAAAACAACCAATCCAAGAAATAAAACTACCGTCAATGCAATTGTCAATTTTCTTTTCAATGCTGTTCACTCCATACCTAATAAAGATGTTCCAAACGCATCCATATCGTTTAAAAACCGTTTTCCCATTTTTTGTTCCAGGACTGCTCTTGCCTCTCCCAAATTTTCCGGCCGACGGCTCACATTATGACAATCGGAACCGAGCAGCTGGGCCTGTCCATTTTGGAAAAGTCGTAGCGCCCTTCGCCGTGTCTTCCAATGCAACAGACATTCCGCATTCAACTGAACGACAACCGGCATGTCTAACAGAGCAGAAAGAACTTTCCGATCCGTTTGGAACGGATAAAACCGTTCCAAATGCGCGATAATCGGGTGAAATCCACGCCGTAGGAGTGCATCGATTTCCTTTAATTCATGAGCAGACCAAGATCGAAACGGCAACTCCAACAAGAGAAGATTTGTGTCCTCAATCTGAAGCCGCTCAAGCCCTTCCGCTTTCGCCATCCCCGAAAAGAATGCAACCTCTGCTCCGCAGACAACATGAATACCTTCCTGCCGTGCTTGTTCCTCAACCTTTGAAACGATGCTCTGACGCTCATCAAGAAAACGCCTTATCCGCATACTCTCTGCATAAAAGTGTGGCGTTGCTACAATGGTATCAATTCCCTGTTTTTTCGCCGCCCGCAGCATCTGTGCCGTCATCTCATAGCTCCGGCTTCCATCATCAATCCCCGGTAAAATATGCGCATGAAAATCTATGACTGCCATGCCTTATTTGCTCTGTTGGGATGATACACTCGCTGCGGCATAACTATAGCCATAATATCCCTTACGATACCGGCGAAGCTTTTCATTTTTCACATCGGTGAGTACAAATCCCAGAATATTCGCCTCTGAGAACTTGAGTTTATTCAACGTCTCGCCGATCGTCTCCTGTGTTGCAAGGCCTTGTCTTGCGACAACGACGACACCCGAGGTCTGCTTGGCCAAAATCACTGCATCCGAAACCGCAGTGACCGGCGGCGTATCGATCAAAATATATTCATAATAATCTTCCAACGATTCCAACAGCTTCTGCATCTTTGCCGAACCGAGCAGCTCGGATGGATTCGGGGGAATATCTCCCGCCGGAATGACATCCAGCCCATTGGACATATGTCGAATGGCTTCCTTTGCACTGCACATCCCTACCAGCAAATTGGTGAGTCCCGGCGCCTGTACAATATGAAGCTGGGAAGCGATCACCGGCCGGCGCAGATCACAATCGATCACCAAAACCTTTGTGTTATTCTGCGCAAACGCAATTCCCAAATTTACAGCAGTCGTGCTTTTTGCCTCTGCTTGTACCGAACTGGTAATGACAATCTTCTTACACTTCTCTTCCGGAATCGAGAACATTACGTTTGTACGAATTGCCTTATAGGCTTCCTGTATAGCAAATGGAGACTCTTCCGATAACAGATGATTTTTTCCCTGCTCAAACGACAAACCTCTCTTCGTCCGCTTTGTGAATAAACTCATCCTTCCGATTCCTCCATTTGCTTTTGATACCCATATCCATAATCGTATCCACTTCTAATCTCTGCATCGTCCAAATCTGGAATGGTACCCAGAACCGGGAATCCCCATTTGGTAAGGTCGCTTTCCACCTGAATGCTGGTATCCATCATGCTAAGGAAAATAAGTAATCCCGCACTCAGGACAAAGCCCAGCAGCAGTCCCTTCTCGGTGTTTTTCCCATAGCTGGGGGAACAAATCTTTTCCGGTATCTTGGCCCGATTAATCACCTTGACCGAACTGCCATCCACGATGTCTGCAATCTGATCCGGTGCAATATCTGCAATCGCATTATCAATCCGGGCTGCCGCCTTTGGGTCCGTATCGGTAACCGTGACCTGAAATACTTCGGAGCTATTGACAGATTTAATGTCTATCTTCCTTTGCAGTTCCTCCGGTGTCATATCAACCCCCGCCTGCTCGATGACTTCCTCTAACAGACTTTCGCTTTTCAAAATCGCAGAGTAGGTATTGACCAGCTGTACCGACGCATTAATATCGTTTTGTGTAATGGTAGACGTCCCCTGACTCGATGTCATATTGTTCATGTAGAGCGTGATCTGCGCCTGATATTGCGGTGTTATCAGAAAGAATGTGGCAGCCAATGCCAAAAATCCAAATAAAAATGTACCAAATACTACAATATGTACATTTTTCAGCAGCATTTGCAGTATTTCCAGCAGATCAATGGCATCTGCACGCTGCTTGGGTGCCGTGCTATTCTCTTTTCGTACTGTTATCATTTCGTTTTATTTCCCTTTACATATCTTTTAAAAAATTTTTTTAATTCGAAATTAAATTACAACATAATATTCATTATGTTGTTTTTACTTCGAATTATTGCGCATTTACCAAATTATCACATTGATTATACTATGTTTCAACTTTAACTGCAATATCGGGTATGTAAAAATAACCGAAAAACTCTTCCTTTTTTTCTAAATATTCTATAATTCGCGAGGCTGAAAAAAATTATTTTCTTCGGCCTACTATATAGTATGCAGATTTTGAGGGTAAATTACAAATCTTGCATTTTTCTGTTGGAAAGGTATTGCAATTGTCAAATCAATCGTTTATACTTTATTTGATTTAAATAATCTCACTTAGAAAATCAAATATGTAAGTCTTTCTTTTACCGCATAATGAATATTATGTGGTTTTTTATAAAAGCAGACGCATTTCTTCAACACGTTTGTGCTGCTGCTCATAGCTGATCCGCGTATAAATTCGCGTCGTATTGATATTACTGTGTCCCAACAGGTCTGCAAGATGTCCCAAATCCCTTTCTTTCCGATAATATGTGACAGCAAATAAATGCCTAAGATTATGAGGGAATACCTTGGCTCGATCAACCAAAGCCTCCCTACAGAGCGCTTTCATCGCATGAAAAATGTTGCTCCGGTCAAGCGGACGACCATTTTTCGTTACGAAGACACTTCCCTTCCGAATTCCCTTTGCCCTGCAATATTGTCTGAGCTTTTGACACAATCCGGAAGGCAAAAGAATCGTTCTTATCTTTCCCTTTAAGTGAACTCTTGCATAGCCGGTCCGAAGCGTCTCTGTTGTGACATACCGTAGAATTCCCGTTGCGCAAATTGTTTCCATCAGCAAATATAATCTTTGGTTTCCCTTTCTTTTTGCCGTTTTCAGCAAGCGAAAATATTCTTCCCGGCTCAGCTCCCGTTCCTGTGCCCGGAATGCATCCCTTTGTACCTTCAGCAGCCGTACAATGCAATCGTACCAGTTATTCGCCTTAAAAAAGCGATTTAACGCGACGAGCATCGAATTGATACTGACAGCCGTATAGCTGTTTTCCAACGATTGTTTGTAGCGAATCACTTCTAATTTTGTCACAACTGCATTCTCACCGATAAAGGTAAGAAATGTTTTTACATCTCGAAGATATTTGTCAATGGTTGCTTTACTCTTTTCATCTTCTTGAAGGACTGCCGAAAACGCCTCTAACATCTTGGAATTGATTCGATGTTCCATTTTATCCTCACCTTTCACCCGATTGTTATTATCAAAGTATCTCTACTTTACTTTCGATTTAAACATAGAATATGGTTAGGCTGATATTTTTTCCTATCGTTTAAACCGCAGGCACTGCTTAAGCAATGTCTGCGGTTTTTGTTACACAAAGCATCGTAAAATTGGCGATTATATGCTGAATTATCTAAATTTTCTTCGTTTTTTCTGTGTATTTTACACAATATTTACAATTCGCCTCTCATTTTAGTATAAAATATATTATAGAAGTTGTTCAACTATAGAACAATCGTTGCAAACAATTTCCAATTTTTTGCTGTTGTTCTGTTGAATCATTATATCTGTTATTTTTCATACGACGGAGGGGAAATCATGAATGAAAATAAGTCAAACAAACGAATCAAATGGAAGATTTTCTTACCGCCCTGGCTCATTCTCGTTGCAATTCTAATTGTCAGTTCTGTGAGC
Source organism: Eubacteriales bacterium (assembly GCA_030539335.1). GTDB lineage: Bacteria > Bacillota > Clostridia > Oscillospirales > Butyricicoccaceae > Butyricicoccus_A. The sequence goes on from JAUNSG010000004.1 coordinate 151,780, forward strand.
TATGACACATTCACTGCGCTGATGACATCCGCACAGAACTATGTTGTTATGAATTTCCAGTGGCTGTTCAGCAGCACGGCACTGATCGCTACGATTTTGATGGCATGCTGTCTGTTTCTTCCCATCAAGAATGTCCGCTTTGGCGGCCGCAACTGCCGCCCAATGATGAAATACAGTACCTATGTCTGGATTGTCCTGTGCACCTATCTGGCCGCGGGAATCCTGTTGTGGGCATGCGCGGAGCCGCTCATCCATATCTATAATCCTCCGGCCAATATCACCGAAGGGGCTGGTTCGGGGGCAGCGATCCGTTGGGCGATGCAGACCATGTTCTTGGAATGGAGCTTTTCTCCCGCCGCCATCTATGGCCTTCCGGGACTGCTGTTTGCTTTTGTGTTCTTCAATATGAAAAAGAGCTATTCCCTTGGCTCCATGTTTAGCCCGACCCTGCGGGATGGGGTCATCACCCGCATCTCCCCGGCGATCGAGTGTGTCAGTCTGTTTTGTCTGGTGTGCGGTATCGCCGCCTCCATGGGATTTGGTGTCATGCTGCTTTCCGGCGGTGTATCCGACCTGTTCGGCATAAAAAACGGAACCTATCTTTACATCATCTGCGGAACCGCGATTGTAGTGGCATTTATCGCCTCCGCGGCATCCGGCGTGCTCAATGGCATACGCATTCTGTCCAACATCAACTCGACTGCATATTTTATTCTGGGTGGGTTTGTGTTACTGGCTGGCCCGACCTCGTACATTCTGGATCTGTTGGTAGAAAATATCGGCGGTTATCTCACAAACTTCTTTACCATCGGCCTCTGGACCTCCGCTTCTGCGGGTGATGGGTGGAGCCGTTGGTGGCCTACCTTCTACATCTGCTGCTGGCTGGCCTGGATGCCAATTGCGGCGCTGTTTTTGGGCAAAATCTCCCGCGGCTTCACCGTAAGGGAAGCGACTATGGCACTGTTTGTTCTCCCGTCCATATTCAGCATGTGCTGGATCGGCATCTTCTCCGGCACCGCCATCCACTTTGATCTAAACGGCATCGGGATCTACGACGCCGTGGTCGCAAATGGAACCGAAGCCGGTGTATTCACCGTCCTACGAAATCTGCCGCTCAGTCAAATCACGATCCCATTGTTCTTGCTTATTGCGTTTTTCGCCTTTGTCACGGCGGCGGATTCCAACACCAACGCGATGGCCGGACTGTGCTCCGAAGGCATGACCACTGAGGACACAGAAGCTCCGATGATCCTGAAAATCCTCTGGGGTGGAATTGCCGGTATCCTGTGTCTGGTTGCTGTCTGCGGCACCGGCATCGACGGCATCAAGGCGCTGTGCAACGTAGGCGGATTCCCTGCGGCTATCATGTTCGTCTTCTTCCTGGTCGGCTGGGTCAAGATCATGATCAATCCAGCCAAATATGACGTATATCAGGAGGATTACGACGAGCACGGCCACCCAATCAAGAGCAAGCGGCTTCCGCCGGCCGGTGAGGAAAACCACATCGGTTTGCTTGATCGTCTGAAATCCCGTGTTCCCAAACCAAACGGTGCTCCAGCGCCCAGCCTGTCATCCGACCGCCGCGAGAGCGTACCGGTCAGCGAGATAGCAAAATAGTAGACGAGACAAAACCCCGATTTCATTTTACATGAAATCGGGGTTTTCTGCAGGCAATGTGTCCTTTTCCAGTAGTAGCAGCCTCTTTTTTCCTCACGATGATTCTGTTTTCATTGTGAGGGATGGTGTCGAGCCTCTTTGGGCCACTTCATGAAATTCAAACCGGCTGGGACTGTGCCGGGACTGGGTATATTCAAAGATCACGCCGTCGGCATTGTACGTCATACTGCTGACAACAGCAACACAATTACAGCCGTGCAGTTCCAGATTTTCTTCGTCATTCCCCGTGGCGCGTTCCACGGTAATGACTCGCTTTGTCGTAGTGATGGTAACACCCAGTTCCTTTTCCAGATAATCGTAGATCGACTGTTCTGCAATTTCTTTTGTCAAACCGGCAGCCACCTCTTTGAGAAAATAGTTGTGGTCAACGATGAGCGGAACGCCATCCAGATAGCGCACACGCTGGATATAATAGATGCCCGCCCCTTCCTCAAGGCCGGTTTTCTCCCGGATATTCTTATCCACAACCTGTTCAGAAAAGTGAATTACTTTTGTATGCTGTGGAATACCATTCCGGTTGCACGCTTCTGTGAAGGATTCAATTCCATTTAAAAGAAACTGGGAGTGCTGATTGGACTCATAGATGACGCGGACACCCTTCCCATGCAGGGACTGTACATAACCGTCGGCAGCCAAGGAGGCAATCGCTCTGCGAACCGTATTGCGGGAGCATTCAAATTCCTGCACCAGTGTATTTTCGGAAGGCAGCAAGTCCTGGTATGGATATTCCATCGCTTCAATGCGCTGCTTTAACTCTTGATAGATCGCTGCATATTTGCTTTTCGGCATGGTATTTCCCCTCCCCTTTTGCGGGATCAAAGGATCCTTTCTCTGAGATATTTTTATTTTACTTGTTTGAACAACGCAAGTATATAGTAAAACTATACAAAAATAATCCAGTCTTTTTGTGAAACTATCCAAACTCAAACTATCTTGTATAAACAAGTTGACTTGTTCAAACAAGTATGGTATAACAATAGCAAGGAAAGCAACTCGTTCGAACAAGTGACAACCACCAGATGATGAAAATAAACAGGAGGAAAAACATGAGCAAGTATCAACAGGATTCCATCCAACTGCTCGAGCGGATCGGCGGAAAAGAGAACATCGCAGCGGTTTCGCACTGCATGACCCGTATGCGTTTCGTTTTAAACGATCCTTCGAAGGCAGATATCGCGGGAATTGAATCGATGACGGTAGTCAAGGGAACCTTCACACAGGCCGGACAGTTTCAGGTGATTATTGGCAATGATGTGTCAACATTTTATAAGGAATTCACCGCTTACGCCGGCATCGAAGGGGTCAGCAAGGATGCGGTCAAAGCCGCAGCGAAATCCAACCAGAACCCGCTCCAGAAAATTATGGGAGCGCTGGGCGAAATCTTTGCCCCGCTGATTCCGGCGCTGATTTGCGGCGGCCTGATCCTCGGATTCCGAAATATAATCGGTGAAATTGGTTTCTTCGATGGACAGAGTCTCGCCGATACCTCGCCGTTCTGGTCCGGTATGTACAGCTTCCTCTGGCTGATTGGCGAAGCTGTCTTTCACATGCTGCCGGTCGGTATCGTCTGGTCGATTACAAAGAAGATGGGAACCACACAGATTCTCGGTATTATCCTCGGTCTGACGCTGGTCTCCGGTCAGCTGCTCAACGGCTTTGCGGTTGCAGGCACCGCGGCAGAAGACATCCCGGTTTGGGATTTCGGATTTGCTCAGGTGCAGATGATCGGCTATCAGGGACAGGTCATCGCAGCGATGATGGCAGGCTTTGTCCTGGTCTATCTGGAAAAATTTTTTAAAAAGCATTGCCCGGAAGTGGTCAGCATGATTGTTGTTCCGTTCTGCTCCCTGGTTCCGGCCGTCCTAATCGCACATACGATCGTCGGCCCGATCGGCTGGAAGATCGGCAATGCGATTGCCAGTGTAGTTTACAGCGGCCTCATGTCCAACTTCGGCTGGCTGTTTGCCGGTGTGTTTGGCCTTCTGTATGCGCCGGTTGTCATGACGGGTCTGCACCATATGACCAATGCGATTGATACCCAGCTCATCAGCCTGTACGGAGGTACCATCCTGTGGCCGATGATTGCGCTCTCGAACATTGCACAGGGTTCCAGTGTATTGGCAATGTCCATCCTTCAGAAAAAGAACGAACGCGCACAGCAGGTCAACGTACCGGCGTGCATCTCCTGTTACCTCGGTGTCACAGAACCGGCTCTGTTCGGTGTCAATATGAAACATGGATTCCCGCTGGTTTGCGGTATGATCGGTTCCGCACTGGCTGCAATGATTGCGGTCGGCACCGGCGTTCAGGCAATCAGCATCGGTGTCGGCGGTCTGCCGGGCATCCTGTCCATCTATCCGCAATTCTACGTAAACTTCCTGATTGCGATGGCAGTCGCCATTGTGATCCCGCTTGTCCTTACCATCATCGTCGGAAAACGAAAGCTCTCGGTCGAAGATTGCTCCGGCAGCACAGCTGCGGCGCCAGTCGAACAGACGGAAACCGTTCCAACGGACGGAACGCTGACCGCGATCCTCTCCGGCAAGGTAATTCCCATGGAGCAGGTCCCGGATCAGGTATTCTCACAGAAAGTGATGGGCGATGGCGTCGCCATTGAACCGACCAACAATACCGTATATGCACCGGCGGACGCCGAGATCAGCGTCGTCATGGACGACAGCAAACACGCCTGCGGCCTGACACTGGCAAACGGCATGGAGGTACTGATTCATGTCGGCATTGATACCGTGGATATGAACGGCGACGGCTTCCAGCTCTTCGTCAAGGTCGGCGATCATGTGCGACGCGGCGATAAGCTGATTACCTTCGATCCGGAGAAGATCAGAGCAGCGGGGCATCCAACGGTTACCGTATTTGCCGTCACCGATGAGGGCGACGCAAAGAATATCCAGTTCCACAGCGGAATGGATGCAAACTATGGGGAAACCACTGTGATTTCGTACGAATAAACAATACATGGAACAGAAAGGGTCAAAACTATGGCAGACTATAAAACAAGTACCGTATACCAGATCTATCCAAAATCCTTTTGCGACAGCAATGGGGATGGACTGGGTGACCTGCGCGGTGTGATCCAAAAGCTGGATTATATCCGAGAGCTGGGGGTGGATTATATCTGGCTGACTCCATTCTTCGTCTCCCCTCAGAATGACAACGGCTACGATGTCGCAGACTACCGTGCTGTCGACCCGCGCTATGGAACCATGACCGATGTGGAGAATCTGATCGTGGAAGCGGAAAAACGTGGTATCGGTCTGATGTTTGATATGGTATTCAATCATACCTCTACCGAACACGAATGGTTTCAACGTGCGCTGCGCGGAGAGTCAAAATATCAGGATTACTATATCTTTAAAGAAGGGAAACCGGATATGCCGCCGACCAACTGGGTTTCCAAATTCGGCGGCAATGCCTGGGAGTATGTTCCGCATTTGAAAAAATGGTATCTGCACCTCTTTGACAAAACACAGGCGGATCTAAACTGGGAAAACCCACAGGTTCGGGAAGAGATGAAGGATATCATCCGTTTCTGGAAACAGAAGGGCGTCAAAGGCTTCCGCTTTGATGTTGTCAATCTGATCTCCAAGCCGGCGGTATGGGAGGACGACCTGGATGGCGACGGGCGCAAATTCTATACCGACGGTCCGCACATCCATGAATATCTGAAGGAACTGACCGCGGACACCGGAATTGCAGAACTGATTACCGTTGGGGAAATGTCCTCCACCTCTTTGGAAAACTGCATCCGCTATTCGAATCCGGCGGAAAAAGAGCTTTCCATGACGTTCAGTTTCCATCATCTGAAGGTAGACTATAAAAACGGCGAAAAATGGGAACTGCAAAACGCCGATTTTCTCAAGCTGAAAGAGATTCTCTCCCGCTGGCAGCTCGAAATGCAGGCGGCAGGCGGCTGGAACGCCGTCTTCTGGTGCAACCATGACCAGCCCAGGGTGGTATCGCGCTTCGGCGACGACGAGAAATACTGGAAGCAATCCGCCAAAATGCTCGCAACCAGCATTCATCTGCTCCGCGGTACGCCGTATATCTATCAGGGCGAGGAACTGGGGATGACCAATGCACCGTATACGGACATTTCCCAATATCGCGATGTGGAAAGCCTCAACTATTACGCGATCATGCAGGAGAACGGCAAGAGCGCATCGGAAGCTATGAACATCCTGCATGAGCGATCCCGCGACAACAGCCGCACCCCCATGCAGTGGTCGGCTGCGCCAAACGCAGGCTTTTCGGAGCACACGCCCTGGATCGAGATCCCAGCGAATTCTTCGTACATTAATGTCGAAACGGAGCGGCGGGAGGAAGATTCCATTCTGAACTATTACCAAAAGCTGATCGCCCTGCGGAAACAGGAACGAATCATTTCCGAAGGGAGCATCTCCTTCTCCCATCTGGATCACCCCGATGTGTTTGCCTATCAGCGGACGCTGGACAGACAGTCGCTGCTCGTATTCAACAACTGGAGTGCGAACACCATTGTATTGGATCCCCTTCCTTCCGACAGGGAAAAAATCCTGGGAAATTATCCGGATGACAGACAGACAGACGGCAAGCTGACCTTGCGTCCCTATGAATCGATTGTTTACCGTGTCAGCGCCATGAATTGACATCTTTTGAGCGGCATCCAAACTTTTTTTCAAAAGGACGGCCCGCATGGTTGAAATAGTACCTTTTTTCGCGCATAATAAAACCATACTATAAAAACCGCGATTGTAACGGCCATCTGAGAGGAACTACTATGAAACAAATTCAATTAGGAAACACCTGGAGCGCTCCGGCGGTCGTCGTCGGCTGCATGCGGTTGGGTGAGCTGGACAGCAGCCGTATGAACCGCTTCATCCACACGGCAGTGGAAAACGGAGCGAATTATTTCGATCATGCGGATATCTACGCCGATGGCAACAGTGAACTGGTATTTGGCGAGGCTCTTTCGTCGGACCCCTCCCTGTCCCGCGAGAATCTGACCATTCAGTCCAAATGCGGCATCTGCAAAGGCTTTTATGACCTGTCGAAGGAGCATATAATCCAGTCCGTCGAGCAGAGCCTGAAACGGTTAAAAACGGATTATCTGGATGTCCTTCTGCTGCATCGCCCGGACGCACTGGTAGAACCAGAAGAGGTTGCGGGGGCGTTCGATACCTTGGAGCACAGCGGAAAGGTACGCTATTTTGGTGTGTCCAACCACAAGCCGCTGCAGATTGAGCTGCTGAAAAAATACGTGAAACAGCCTCTTTTGATCAACCAACTGCAATTCAGCATTCCGGTCTCCAACATGGTGGCAAACGGTATGGAGGTCAATATGGAGACCGATGGAGCCATCGACCGCGACGGAAGCGTGCTGGATTATTCGCGCCTGCACGACATCACCATTCAGGCATGGTCTCCCTTTCAAATGCCCAACTGGAAGGGCTGCTTCCTGGGCAGTCCGGACTATGCAGAGCTCAATCAAGTGATCGAGGCGCTCTCACGCCGATATGGTGTCAGCAATACGACCATTGCCGCGGCATGGATCCTGCGGCATCCGGCAAATATGCAGATCATCTCCGGAACATCCAATCCGGAACGCCTCAGGGAAATCATCGATGCCAGCAGCCTTTCTCTTTCCCGTGAGGAGTGGTATCGTCTGTATCTCGCTGCCGGACATCCTCTGCCATAACATCAGAAAAAACCGCCACAGCTTTCAACGCTGCGGCGGTTTCCATTTCACCCCAACAGGGAAACGCACAGAGACACGATCGGCAGGGTGATAAGACAAGCGATGGTTGTCATCATAATGGCACAGACTGCATAATCACCATCGGAGCCATTGCTTTTTGCCAGCATTGGCACCATTTCAATTCCCGGCAGAGCGACAATAAACGCAAGTGTACCCGCCATATCATTCGCAATGCCGATAAAACACATAACCAGATAGCATAGCACCGGCAGGAGAACCATTTTGGAAACAATCCCGGCATACAGTTCCCCACAGCGCAGAACCGGTCTTATATCGGAGGTGCAGAGGACACCGCCGATATAGATAAGCGCCAGCGGCATACTGGTATTGCCCACTGCGGTTAAAGAAGAAGAGAGAATGGTGGGGATGTGTATTCCGGCGACAATGAAAATAATTGCAAGAACAATCGCCACAAGGGGCGGCGAAAGAAGATTTTTCAAATTGGCTGGCGATATTTTTTGCTGTTCAGCCGAAACAGGCTTTGTCAGCAGCACGCCATAGGTCCAGAAAACCAACTGATCTACAATCGTGAAGATAGAAACATAAAGCAAACCCGTATCAGGATAGAGCGCAATGATTAACGGAATCCCCATGAAGCCAATATTTCCGAACACCAAAGACGCTCGAAAAACATTTTTCCGATCTCCCCGAAGGTGAAAGGCCCTCTCCACCCCAGCCGAGACAGCGATCAGGATAATGTACAGCACAACTGCAATCGGCACGACCATCAGACTGTCGAACAAGCTCTGCCGGGTCGCGCTGCTGACCGCATTGATAAAAATATAGCACGGAAGTGAGATTTGAATAACCAATCTCGATGTCGCTGCCAGAGAATGGGCATCCAAAACCTTAACCGAAAGAATACCTACACAAATCAGGATAAGAAAAATGCCAATCTGTGTCAATGCAATAAAAAAATTGTTCCATTTTACTCTACCTCGTTTCCACTTCTCTATTGGTATCGAACAATAGTATAGCAAAAGATCTCTTTTGTGTCATTTCTTTTCTTGTCTCTTCCCTACACTAGCCATTAAGAAACCCCAGCCTTTCCAATAGGCTGAGGTTTTTCCGACGACAACGCCAATCCTCATGGTATCTTCTGTTCTCCTGCACGGTAGGCAGCATACTTTAATAAAAGAATTTCTGCGATGGAAAACATTCCCGCCGCACTGTAATAAACCAGGCCATTGCGTCCGATTTCAAATCTCTGGGTATAGAACGGAATGGAAAAATCACACAGCTTGGCCAAATCATTGGCGCCATCCTGACAAATCGAGACCAAATATAAGCCCTGCTGCCGCAGCCTTGCCGCATAGGTATTCATCTGGGAATTGTTCCCGGATACCGAAAACAGAAAAACGACATCATCCGGCTGCATTGTCTGCAACGCCATATCCCGCTCTTCTCGTCCCTCAATAATGTGAATCAGCTTATCCTCTACAATAAAATAATTCTTGAGCATCCGCGCTGCGGATTTTTGAACCGATCCACTGCCATATGCATAAAGATTCTTTGCTTTATCGATCTTTTGAAACAGCGGTGTGCAGTCCATATACTGAATCAGGCCAATCGTCCGGTTTAGATCAAAGCAATTCTTTTCCATGGTCTGAATCGCAAATGTATCCTTCCTGCGTTCTTCCCATTTCAGGAAAACCTTGAATTCACTGAATCCCTCCATTCCAAGCAGCTGGATAAACCGCAGAACACTGGTGTGGGATACCTGACAGGCATCCGCCAGTTGATGGAGCGACATATTCCGGCATTCCCGACGGTGATGACAGATGTATCGCCAGATCATGCGGTCACTCGTGCTCATCCGATCATACTGTTGCTGTACCAAGCTCTCCAACTGCATGGTCCTGCTCCTTTCTGTTCTGATACTCCAGATATTTCAGGAATAAAATATCGATCAAAATAAAATAGGAGGTTGTGGATTCATATTGCCAGTGAATCGGTGTCTCTACATACCCTCCGGCTTCAACATACAATTGATAATCACACAAATGTGCCAATGTGTTTTCCTGATTTTTTGTCATGGAAATCAGCTTAATCCCCCGCACGCGGAGTTGACGGGCGGTCTGTATCATCTTTTCGTTTTCTCCCGACACCGAAATCAGAATACATAGGTCCTGATCGGTCATCAACTGGATCACGTTAAATACTTCCTCTCCACTCGGCACATCAAACGGTATTTTTCCCGCACTCATAAAAATACGCTTGAATTCCCGTTTAATCGAGGTCTGCACCTACCCTCCCCACAGATATAAATCTGCTGTGCATGGTCAATCGCCGCAAATATCTCATCACAATTTTTCTGCCGTATGTTTTCCGCCACATTGCGATACGTTTTACAGACCTGGTCAATCTGATCGGAAACCTCCGTCTGTTGATTGTCCAGCTTGAGATAGACCTTCAATTCCGCAAAACCATGGAATCCCAGCTTCTGCGCAAAACGCATGACGGCCGTGCGCGACACACAACACTTTTTCGCCATTGCGCTGATCGCCAGATCCCCGCATTCCCCCCTGTGTTCGGAAATGTATCTCCAAACTGCACGGTCGCTTTCACTAAAACGCGCATAGTTTTTATTTACCAACTCTTCCACACTCATATCGATTTCCTCACACAGCCTTTTTCCCAATATACCATTTTTACACAGTTTTGTCCATGGCGGAAACGCAGCAATAGCGGATATGGCGAAAGGGCACACATCGTGTGCCCTTTCGCCGCTTTGTTCGTCCATCCTATAGAACCAAAGAACATCGGAAAGATAAAATTTGAGCGATTGCTTTTCGGATACGTTAAGTACGTTATCCATTTATTCCGATCTGAACCGAAGCAAAAAGGCAGAACGCACTGAATGCAATCAAGACCAGGCTTCCGGAAATATCTCGTAGGAAGTGATCATGTAATTTTCGTCGGAACCCTTGAATCGGATTGACATCGGTCATACGAAGTGTGAAAAACATCAAAACAACAATCACGATAAAGTAAAATGCATTTTTCAGCATGGCCTCTGCAATCATAATCAAGGTCAAATTGGTCATCGCATAACTGCCGTCGCCCGCATGCAAATGCTTTTGCACAAATCCCAGTAAATACGCCGCAAACGGGCCGGTCATGGAAGCCAGAAAGCTAACCGTCATTTCCGGGTTCTGACGCAAAACACCTTGTAAGTCTCCGTTGACGGTGATCGACGCGGTTTGGAGATAGGCCAGGGCGATCAGCGGAGAAACCGCAAGCAGAACCTTTGCTACGGTGAACCAGCGATCTTTTGCATGATAATCGACCTTGGGAGCCGAAGCCTTCGCACGATTTTGGCGCTTTTGGGATTTCCTTGTCCTTTTCGCCATGGCAATACCTCCGAGTAGAAAATGGATAGGGGTGGTTTACTTCAATTCCGGCCAATAGCCCTTATTGGCCTCAATCAGATCGTCCAGAATCAGCTTGGCAATGCGTGCGCTCGGCACGATCTTGGAAAGCGTCAGCGCCTGCCACATCTTCTGGTAGCTGCCCTCGATCCAGGCCTCAACGACCAGCTTCTCTACGCTGACCTGCTGCTCCATCAGGCCCTTCTGGAACTGCGGGATTGCACCCTGTGCAATGCGCTCATAACCATTCGAACCGACAATGCACGGAATCTCGACCATGGCCGTGCGGTCAAAGTTTTCTATTGCACCTTCGTTCGGTACGATCAGCAGGAAACGCTCCTGGGTGTTCTCTGCAATGGCACACGCCAGATCGACGATGTAGGTTGCATGGGCATCTGCCTCAAAACCGCCGTCAACTGCGGTTCCCTTTTCAATGATACTGCGGCAGGCGCCAAATACGGTCTTCTCGCGGCCTTCCATAACCTCGTTTGCACGGGTGTGGTTCGGGTCGGTGTGCTCAACAACATAATCCGGGTACAGGTAGTACTTCAGATAAGTATTCGGAATGGTGGACGGATCCACGGCATAGACATCCTTTGCCTTCGCGAAGGTCTCCTTCCAGCTGTCATCCACGTGCTGGTTGGTCTCAGCGATGCCATCGGCAAAGCCGTTGACTGCCATATGCTTCTTGATCTCCGGCATGAGGTCGTTGCCCTCACGGTCGTAAATCTTATGCCACCAGCCGAAATGGTTCAGTCCATAGTATCCAACCTGCATCTCCTTGCGGGACTTGAGTCCGACCATGCTTGCCATCTTCTCTTCCAGATCGATCGGCATATCGCAGATGTTCAGGATCTTGGAATTCGGACGCAGACGGCGGGTTGCCTCTGCAACGATAGCGGCCGGATTGGAATAGTTCAGCATCCAAGCGTTCGGGCTGTACTTTTCCATGTAATCCAGAATCTCAATTACGCCGCCGATGGAGCGCATACCATAAGCAATGCCGCCAGGGCCACAGGTCTCCTGACCGACAACGCCATACTTCATCGGGATCTTCTCGTCTTTCTCACGCATAGCATATTTTCCAACACGGATGTGTGCCAGAACGAAATCAATCCCGGTGAATGCAGTCTCCGGATCGGTGGTATAGCCAAACTCGATATCCGGTGCGTTCTCACGCAGATAGATCTCGCATGCCTTCGCAACGATTTCCTGACGCTCTGCGTCATTGTCATAAAACATAATCTTACGGATTGGGAAGCGGTCACGCTCCTTGAGCAGCATCAGCGCGATACCCGGCGTAAAGGTCGAGCCGCCGCCGGCTACGGTTACCGCAAACTTTTTCTGTGACATGTTTCGTTCCTCCTAACAAAATGAAAGAATCTTATGATATTTGTATTTCTCTTGTATTTTTACCTTAGCACAGAGGGTTTTGTCGTGCAATATTCTACGGAGAGATTGTGAACTCTCCGCAGAATTGCTCATTTAGTACGTTTCCTGTGAATGTTCACATTACATTCTTTTACAGACGGTACTCAACAACCACGGTCTTTCCTGCGACAGCGTTCTTTGCCGGATAGAGCTTGACATCGCCGCACTCATCCCCATTGGTCAGCAGGATCGGTGTGTGCATCGAATAACCGGACTGCTTCATGACATCCATATCGACCTCACAAATCAGCTGTCCAGCCTTGACCTTATCGCCCTCCTTGACCTTCGGGGTAAAGCCCTTGCCGTCCAGCTTGACGGTATCGACACCGATATGAACCAGCAGTTCCAAACCGTCCGACGTCGAAATACCATAGGCATGCAGGGTCTCTGCCACCAGGGAAATCTCACCATCTGCCGGAGCATAGACCTTGCCGTCCTCCAGAATGACTGCGACACCATCGCCGAGTGCCTTGGAGGCAAATGCGTCATCCGGAACATCCTCCACCTTGACGACCTGACCATTTGCGGCGGAAACCAGTCTGTGCAGCGGTGCATCTGCGGCAACCGCTGTGCCGACTGCTGCCTCCGGCGCCGAGGCCGATTCCTCCGGCTTCACCAATTCATAAGCAGACGGATTCTGCATAACCTGCTCAAAACGGTCACGGACATGCGGTACGCTCAATCCAACAATAACCTGCATGGCCTTGCCATTCTTCGAAATACCATGCGTGCCGATGCCCTTGAAGTACGCATCGTCCTTGACCAGTGTCTCATCCTTGACATTGGTACGCAGACGGGTGGCACAGTTCGTGACATCAACGATGTTGTCCGCACCGCCCAGACCTTCGAGAATCATCGCTGCCAGAATGGTCTTTTCGTCCATCTTGACGCCCTTGCCGCCAGCCTGCTTTGCGCGGAACTCCGCCTTGGAATAGAACTTCGTCTCCTCGGTATCCTCACGGCCCGGCGTCTTGAAATCAAACTTGCTGATCAGGAAACGGAATACAACAAACCAGATGACGGTATAAATCAGACCAATGACGAGCAGCAGCAGATATTGCTTCCAGTGCGAGGTCATCAGCGGGATAAAGTTCAGCGAGCTCATCTCGATCAGGCCACCGGAGAATACGCCGACAATGCCGAACAGATTCATCGTCGTGGACAGGCAGGCGGAGAGGAATGCATGAACAACGAACAGCTGCGGCGCCATAAACAGGAAGGTAAACTCGATCGGCTCAGTAACACCGCAGACAATTGCAGTCAGTGTAATCGGAATCAACAAGCTTACCAGCTGCTTTTTCTTTTCCTTCTTTGCCGTTGCGTAGAAGGCCAGAGCGATACCCGGGCAGCCAAAGATCTTGGAGAAGCCGGTTGCCGTGAAGGCGGCCTCCGGACACAGGGACTTCAGAGATGCCGTGGAAGCGGCGATCTGCGGAAGCTGGGTTGCCCAATAGGTATAAATGCCGCCCGGACAAACCAGATTATCATAGTAGAACGGGCTGTACAGCAGATGATGCAGGCCGAACGGAATGAGCAGACGCTCGAGGAAAATGAATACCCAAACACCGAGAGCACCGGCATTCATGACGAAGTTCTGGAACAGCATCATACCGGACTGAATGTGCGGCCAGATCAGAACCGCAAGGAACGCAACCGGAATCATGACAAAGAATCCGATCATGAAGATAAACGTAGAACCGTTAAACGAGCCCAGCCAGTCCGGCAATTCCGTATCGAAGAAGCGGTTGTGCAGATAGATCACGATACCGGAAATCAGCAGCGCGCCCATCATACCCATATCCATGGTCTTGATATTTGCGATCATGGTGAGGCCGCTGGAACCGCCGACCTCGGCCGCAAAATCTACGCCGAACACGCCGCCCCACTGGGACAGAATCGTGCTGACAAAGTAATGGAAGGTCAGATACAGGACCAGAGCTTCCATACAGCATCGTCCGGCCTGCTTTTTCGCCAGACCGATCGGAAGGCCGACAACGAACAACAGGGGAAGCTGGTTAAACACACACCACGCACCCTGCAATACAACATTCCAGAGCAAATACCACATGCTGTCGGGTGCCGCCAGCGATCCCATAACCGCTTCTGTGGTAAACAATGTGCCAATTCCGACCATGATGCCCGCAAATGCGAACAGCAAAACCGGGGTAAACATTGCACCGCCGAATTTTTGAACTTTTTGCATCATTGCAACTCATCCTCTTTCCTTATGTAGTTTCTTTCATCAAACACCATCTTCCGGAAGAAAGGTTGTACAACGATGATGTCTTTCCGTGAAATTATCTTATCATGTTACACAATTTAACACAATAAATTCTATCCATCTTGGTAACATGCCGCATATTTACTAGGATTGTACAAAACCTGTGAATATTCACAACAAAAATCTCTTGACGCTTTCCCCATTTCCTTTATACTAAAAGTCACAGAAACGACCCATTCTGCCGCAAAGGAGGCGGTTTTATGACACGATGGCATCTTATTTTATCCGGGCGGGTGCAGAACGTTGGCCTGCGGTTCCGTGCCAAGATGACGGCACAGCGATTCCAGGTCACCGGCTGGATTCACAACCTCGATGACGGCGATGTGGAACTGGAACTCCAGGGCGACCAGCATCGCATTGACCAATGCCTGGAGGCGATCCGCCGCCTGCCCGGCGTTCAGTTTTCCATCAAATGGGCAGACGAATGCCCTCCAATTTCCGAAACCCGCTTCCATATCCGCTAGAGAAAAGTTCCGGTATCCAAAAGAAAAACGGCACAAGAAAACGAGGGCTTATTCTAAGCCCTCGCTGTTTTATCTGTTTCAAAACCACTTTGCCGGTTCCTCCTGGAAACGCGGGGTTTCACCTTCCTGATACGGGTCATAGTGATTGTTATTGCAGCCAAATTCCTTCAGGAAACCGATCCGATCGTCTGCTTCCCATTGAATCAGGGACACTCCATCAAACGCTTCTTCAGTTCCATCCCCCATCTCATTTTTGAAATACCATTCCACCATTGTCTGGTTCCCCTTGTGAAAATACTGCTTGATATCCCATTGAACTACCGTTCCCCGGGTATTCCACTCCTCAAACCACTGTTTGATTTTCCGGACGCCTCTGTATTCCGGTCCCCAGCTCTCAACATAAATGGCCTCCTCCGTGAAGATATCCCCGATTCCCAAATCGTGTTTTTGCAGCCACATGGAAAACCACCGTTCGATCACTTCTTCTCTCCGGTTCATAGTTGCTCCTTTCCGCCTATAGGGAAAAAGAGGCTCCTGCACACCGTACCATTACAGCATACAGAAGCCTCTCGCTTTTTTTGATTATTCGTCGTCCGAATCGTCCTCAAACGGATAGGCCGGAAGCTCGTCCTCCAGCGCGGACAGATCAAATTCCAGATCTTCACCGCAGGCCGGACAGCCGATGTTGCCCATCGACAATGTCGACTCATCAACAAAAATCTCTTCGCCGCAGCTCGGGCAGATCACCTGAAACAGCTCTGCATCCGGATCGATCTCCATATCCTCGTCGTCAAGCTCGTCATACGAGTCATCGTCGTCATACAGATCCTCGACCATTGCGTCGATCACATTCTGAAGGGCATCATTTTCTTCTTCCAAATCCTCAATAGACAGTGCCATATCCTCCAGCAGATCAAGCATCGCCTGAAGAATGCGGCCTTCCTTCTTCTCCGTGCTGAAATCCAGTCCTTCAAACAGGCCCCGGACATAAGCAACGCGCTCTGTTACGGTCATGGTGTGTCCCTCCAATGAAATTATTTCTTTTCCGGCAGCAATTAGTCCTTTGCACGCTCCAGATACTCACCGGTACGGGTGTCGATCTTGATGCGCTCACCCGGCTCGATGAACAGCGGAACCTTAACCTCGGCGCCGGTCTCAACAGTAGCCGGCTTCAGCGTATTGGTTGCGGTGTTGCCCTTAAAGCCCGGATCGGTCTCGGTTACCTCGAGTACAACGAACAGCGGCGGCTCAACCGAAAATACCTTGCCCTTGTAGGACAGGATTTTGCACATCATCTCTTCCTTTGCGAAGCGGAAATCGTCGCCCAGAGAATCCTTGCCAACCGGCAGCATCTCAAATGTCTCCATATCCATGAAGTAATACAGATCGCCATCGTTGTACGAATACTGCATATCACGGCGGTCAACGTATGCATTTTCAAACTTCGCCGTCGGGTTGAAGGAAGTCTCCGTTACAGCACCGGTGATGACGTTCTTCATCTTGGTACGAACGAATGCAGCACCCTTGCCCGGCTTGACATGCTGGAACTGGATTACCTGCATAACCTGACCATCCATCTCAAAAGTTACACCATTACGGAATTCACCTGCGGAAATCATAACTGAACCCTCCAAAAATTATCTAAAAATGTAGTTCGTCAAAAAATCTTTCTTTATTTTACATGATTTTATCCTGTTTGGCAAGTAGTTTACCGTCATTCTCTGCACTTTTCTGCCTGGGAGGCTTTCTGATAAATCTCTTTCATTTTTACTGCGTCCCGTGCCTGTGTCCCTGCCGACTCACAAATAAAGCGCGGTTCATAGCCCCTCGCGGCGGTTTCCAGCGCCACTCCGTCAAATTCCGGGCCATATACCGTATCGGCAAACGTAAGATGGCGCACCTCACCGCCCTTGCCATATTCAATCTTGGAAAAATGGCTGTGGAAAATGCGGGCGCGCTCCATACCAATCGTATTTTCCATATCATCGAACAGCTTTGCGATGTCCTCCCGTGTCATCAGCCCGCCGTGCGTCCGTGCATTCAAATGGCCAAAGTCAATACACGGCAGCAACCGGTCATCCATCGCAACCAGCGAAAAAATCTCCTCCGCCGTGCCGATCACATTGATCTTCCCCATGGTCTCCAGACAGAGCCGCACATCGGCATAACCGGCATTTTCCTTCGCCTCCAACAACTCGCGGACATTCTGCCTGGTATTTTCCATCGCCTCATCGCGGCTGAGCTTGCCCAGTCCGCCGGTGTGCACCACGATCCGATCCGCACCCATGGCACGGGCTGCCGCACAGCTGTCCAGCACATATTTCTGATTCCCCTCGATGCGCTCCGGCAAACGGGAGGACAAATTAATAAAATACGGCGCGTGAAGGGAAAGCTGTATGCCATTGCCGCGCGCCGCAATGCCAATCTTCTCTGCGGTCTCGCGTCCGACACGCACCCCACGGCCGCACTGATATTCATAAGCGTTCAAGCCCATCGCGGCAATCCATGCCGGTGCGTCGACGGTCGCTTTCCATCCGGCCTCCGCAAACGCACTGTCGTTGCCGGCCGGCCCAAATCGTACCATAACGATATCCTTTCTTCACATCCATATGGATGCTCATATTCTCATAAATTCTTCATATCATTGTAATGGATTTCCCTGCGGATTGCAACCTCCGCAGATCGAACACGCTTTCCCGTCAAGGAGGGGATCTTTCTGAATGAAACACGCCTGATCGCCGCAGCGGGCCGGGATGCACAGGCCGTCCATCAAGCCGGTCTGCAATGCCTGCATCTGTGCGCGGCGCTGTCCTCCGCCGGGCAGTTCACCGTCCTCAGTCATCCGCTGCGCGCCCGCAATGACCTGCTCGGTATTGTCGACCAGGGAGGCAATCCCACTTCCCCCTCTTCCTTTGCCTCATCCGCCTGCGCCCTCGCCCAGTCCCGCGGTTTTCAGGGAATCCTGCTCGATTTCCAGCGCCCCGAACTGGCCGCCGCTGCCTCTGCCCTGGATGAACAGACACAGCACTGCGGACTTTCCCTCTGGGTACCCATCGAATTGGCCCGCTCCGCCCCACATGCCACGTATATTGCGGAAACTGCGATTTCCGGTGGAAGCCTCTCTCAGTATTTCACCCAATTGGCGGAGCAATACGGCAAGCAGCAAATTGCCGCCCAGCTGGTCCGCTCCTATGCACGCTTTTCCATCCCGTCCTCTTCTGCCAATGGGATCCCCATGACCAAGGAACAGGTCGAACAGCTGCGGCGGAACGTGGGAGCTTCCGCCTTCTTCTCCCGTGAGCTTTGCGCCAAATATTTTACCTATATGGAGCGTGGCAGTGCCCGCTTCGTCCTATTCGATGACGACGATACGCTGCGGCGGAAGCAGCATGTCCTGTCCTCCATCGGCATCACAAAACAGCTGTTCCTGTATCCGGACGCCGTCGCGCTCGGCATCCTCTCCTGAACGAAAAAAAGCACCCCGAACAAGTCGGGGTGCCAGATTACCATTGGAATCCTTTTACCAGATTGGCTTTCCCTTTTCGTCCAGGAACTTGCGCTTGCAGACATTGCAAACCAGAACCGGGCCAAAAACAGGCAGTGTCTTATGACACTTCGGGCAGCGCCAATAGATGAAATTAATCAAAAAATACGCAATCACACAAATAATCGCTGCATATCCCATCAGCACACTGACCGCGTTCGTGTTATCGCCCACGACAACGCTGACCACCAGCGAAAGGCAGACCAACATACAGCCTATCAGGAAAACCAGATACGAAATTGCATGCCACCGGCGATACGGCGGATAGCTTTTCATCTGCTCTATCTTTTTTGACAACATCCGTTATTCCCACTTTCCAAAAATATCTTTTTTTATTTTACCACCTTACCTGCGGAAAAGCAATGTGTTTTCACAGGAAATGTGTGGTCCTCGGTCCGTTTCGCTCAGTTGCAGCCGCAGCCACAATCGTTGTTGCAGCCACAACCGCAGCCGCAGCCACAGCCACCAAAGATCGAGCCGTTGCAGCAGAAGATCCAGATTACGATGATGACGATGATAATCCACCAGGAATCCATACCGGAGCAGGAACAGCCATTGTTATTGCACATAGAGTTACACATAGGAAAACCCTCCCTCTTGAATTGTTCATTCCATTATAGATTTGGGACAGGCCCGATGTGACTACAGAAAAAGGATTTCATGCAGAGACCCCCGCACAGCAAGATACTGTGCGGGGGTCTGAGAAAAAGGGAAAGAAAATCAGGCAAACAAATTAATCTTCGTCCTGCAGGGCATCGTAGCCGGTTGCACCGGTACGAACCTTGATGACATCCTCAATATCCGATACGAAAATCTTACCATCGCCGATGTGACCGGTATACAGGGTCTGACGGCAGGTGTCGACAACCGTGTCAACCGGGATGCGGCTGACAACCATCTCCATCTTGATCTTCGGACGGAGCGTCATATCAATGGCAGCACCGCGATAATACTCCGGCTTGCCCTTCTCTACGCCACAACCCAGGACGTTGGTGACCGTGATACCGGCAATGCCGATGTCCTCCAGAGCTTCCTTGAGCTTATCCAGACGGGACGGCTTGGTGATAACAACAACCTTGGTGAGCTTCGGATTGTCGCCATCGTCGATCGTTCTCTTGGTGACCGGAATCGCCTCTGCAATCGGAACCTGTGCCGAGATCGCTTCCTTGGAGACCTCCTCCGGTGCGATGACCTGTGCGACACCGCTCTTGTTGACCGGCATCGGAACAAAGTCGGCATACGAGGTCGGTAGGTTGTGTTCGGACGAGTCCATACCAGCCAGCTCCTCTTCCACGCTGACGCGCAGACCAACGGTCTTGTTGATGATCGTGAATACAATAAACATAACAACGGCAACATAAACAGCAACAACAACGACACCCAGCAGCTGAACCAGGAAGAAGTGTGCACCGCCGCCGTAGAACAGGCCGCTATCGGTTGCGAACAGGCCGACACAGATCGTGCCGAGCGCACCGCAGACGCCGTGTACCGAAATCGCGCCAACCGGATCGTCGATCTTCAGCTTCTGATCAAAGAATTCAATGGACAAAACAACGGCGATACCCATAATAATGCCCATGATCGCCGCGCCGAGCGGAGATACCATGTCACAGCCGGCGGTAATGCCAACCAGACCGGCCAGAGCCGCGTTGTAGGTCATGGAAACATCCGGCTTCTTATAGCGGATCCAGGTAAAGATCATACAGGTGACACAGGCAACCGCCGGACACATGTTGGTGGTAACAAAGACACTGGCTGCGGATGCAATTGCATCGCCTTCCATGGAAACCGTAGAGCAACCGTTGAATCCGAACCATGCAAACCACAGAATAAATACGCCGAGCGCCGCCAGCGGGAGGTTGTGGCCCGGGATAGCACGGACCTTGCCGTCCTTGCCGTACTTACCGATACGCGGTCCAAGGATGGATGCACCGATTAAAGCGCAGACACCGCCGACCATATGGACGCAGGTGGAACCGGCGAAATCGTGGAATCCCAGCTCCGAGAGCCAGCCGCCGCCCCAAATCCAATGTCCGGAGATCGGATAGATGAACAGCGAAATACACAGGGAATACAGGCAGTATGCCGAGAACTTGGTACGCTCTGCCATCGAACCGGAAACAATCGTTGCCGCCGTTGCACAGAATACCGTCTGGAAAATCAGGAATGCCATGAACGGAACGCCTTCCGGGGTAACCGCGGAATAATCGCCGCGAACCATCGGGTCGAACCAGCCAAAGATACTGTTGGTACTGCCAAACATCAGGCCAAAGCCAACCAGCCAAAACACCGGTGTACCGATGGAAAAGTCCATCAGGTTCTTCATCAGAATGTTGCCGGAGTTCTTCGCACGGGTAAATCCTGCTTCACACATGGCAAAGCCCGCCTGCATGAAGAATACCATTGCGGCACCCAGCAGCACCCAGATGGTGTTTACAGATGAATACATAAAAACGCCTCCAAAAGTGAAATGTATGGAAATAGAATATTATATACAAAAGCTATTCCAGCTTTTGAACCAAAGAAAAGCGGCGTGTATCCGACTGCGAACTCAGATACACGCCGTTGTGAACTATATGATTGTAATTCGAAAATTATACGCCGAACAGCAGGTCAATGTAAGACGGCATCGGCCAATACTTCTGTGCCGTGTTAATCTCCAGCTCGTCAACCACTGCGCGCAGGGCTTCCATCGCCGGGATGATCTTTTCGGCAGCATAGGCAGCTTCCGCGGCATTGCCCTCGATCTCATCTCTGCCTGCGTCAGCAGCAATCAGAGCCTCCAGCTTTGCATATGCCTCAACCGACAGCGCCGTCAGCTTGTTCAGCAGCATGACCTCGATATCCGTGGACACGCCGATTGCCTTCTTGTTGACAGCGGTGGTGGACAGCTCATTCATATAGGTGCTGACCGCCGGAAGGATTGCCTTCTTCGTCATATCGATCATGGTCATCGCTTCGATGTTGATCAGCTTATGATACTCTTCCTGCAGGATGTCCTGACGGGCAAGCAGCTCGGTCTTGGTCAGAACCTTCATCTCAACGAACAGGTCAATGAACTCATCATAGGTAGCCAGAGCTTCCGGTGTGGTCTTCAGATTCGGCAGACCACGCTTCTCCGCCTCAGCAACCCACTCATCGTCATAACCGTTGCCGTTGAAGATGATGCGCTGATGTGCTGTCAGCTCACGCTTAATCAATGCATTCATTGCTTCGTGGAAGTTCTCTGCACCCTCCAGCTCGTCAGCGTAATCCTTGAATACCTTCGCTACCGCAGTGTTCAGTACAAAGTTTACGCAGGCAATGTTCTGTGCAGAACCCGGCATACGGAATTCAAAGCGGTTTCCGGTAAATGCAAACGGAGAGGTTCTGTTGCGGTCGGTGTTATCCTTCGGGATAACCGGCAGCGTGGAAACACCCAGCTTGATCTTATTCGAACCGGAATCCTCCACATCCTCATCCTTGATGATGGAATCAACAATAGCGCCCAGGGTATCGCCCAGGAAGGTGGATACGATTGCCGGAGGCGCCTCGTTGGCACCCAGACGGTGATCGTTGCCGGCGGAAGCGACCGAGATACGCATCATCTTTGCATATTTATCCAGTGCGGTGATGATCGCGGTCAGAATCAGCATGAACTGTGCGTTCTCTGCCGGGTCCTTGCCCGGGCTCAGCAGGTTCTCGCCCTCGTCGGTGGACATCGACCAGTTGTTGTGCTTGCCCGAACCGTTAACGCCCTCGAACGGCTTCTCGTGCAGCAGGCATACCATGCCATGCTTCTGTGCAACGTTCTTGATGACGTCCATCAGGAGCTGGTTGTTATCGGTAGCGACGTTCGTCGTGGAGAAGATCGGCGCAACCTCGTGCTGTGCCGGAGATACCTCGTTGTGCTTGGTCTTTGCCAGCAGGCCGAATCTCCACAGCTCCTTATCGAGATCCGCCATGAAGTCCGAAATACGCGGCTTGATGGAACCAAAGTAATGGTCCTCCATCTCCTGTCCCTTCGGTGCCATCGCACCAAACAGGGTACGTCCGGTCATCTTCAGGTCTTCACGCTGATCGAAATACTTCTTATCAACCAGGAAGTACTCCTGCTCCGGTCCAACCGTCGTCGTCACACGCTTGACATCCTTGCCGAACAGCTTCAGGATGCGGCATGCCTGGGTGGAGATCGCATCCATCGAACGCAGCAGCGGGGTCTTCTTATCCAGTGCCTCGCCGGTGTAGGAACAGAATGCGGTCGGAATGTACAGAGTGCCATCCTTTACGAACGCTGGAGAGGTCGGGTCCCATGCGGTATAGCCGCGTGCCTCGAACGTAGCGCGCAGGCCGCCGGACGGGAAGGACGATGCATCCGGCTCGCCCTGTGTCAGTTCCTTGCCGCTGAACTCCATGATGATCTTGCCATTGTCGGTCGGGCTGATAAAGGAGTCATGCTTCTCCGCCGTGATACCAGTCATCGGCTGGAACCAATGCGTATAGTGGGTTGCTCCCTTTCCAACGGCCCACTCCTTCATTGCATGGGCAACATCATTTGCAATGCTCGGGTCGAGCGGTTCGCCATAGTCAATCGTCTTCTTGAGCTTCTTGAATACTTCTTTCGGCAGCTTGCTTCGCATTGTGCTTTCATTAAACACATACTCGCCGAAAATTTCAGGAATGCTGATCATTTTACAACGCACCTCCATAAGTCGTTCGTGTAAGAAAATAATTCTTTCAGGTGATAAATTATCATCGGGTAAAAAAATTAGCGCTGCGGATAAGGACCATCCACAGCGCCTTTGCTGTTCACTGTGGTAATTATATCCCTTGATTTTCGCGTTGTCAACAAAGTTTTTGAAACTTTTTTCCCATCTTTAAACTTTTATGACTTTTTTCTATTTCTAATTCTTTGTGATTAGAATTTCTATGCAAGTTGATGAAATATTCGCTTTCTTCATTTTGCAAGAATTTTTTCCTTGACTGCACGCCATTATTGTAATAAAATGTTTTTACTGACAATTAACAAGGATTTATGAACAATGACGTTCACTTTTCAGAGGCTTTTTGCAAGTCTTTGAATCGTGTGCGTCATTTTTTGTTTTTTCCGACAGATCCAGTGATCGGATATTTCGCGGCCGGGCCGCATAATTATCTGCATCGGAGGCTGCGAAGGCGCCGGATTTCGCCCCTTTCCGCGGCACGCAATTTGTTTTCTATTTATATGTGTAGTATATAGGAGGAATTCACCATGTTAAAAGAAGGCCAGTACCATATCCCTTCGGGATGTGCGATCTCGGGCATCTTCCACAAGGATGGCCGCAGGACCGATGGTTCGGAGATCATCCGCTCCATCGCCACCATGCATGACCGCTCCAATGGTCTGGGCGGCGGCTTTGCTGCGTACGGTATCTATCCGGAATATGCAGATTGCTATGCGTTTCATCTCTTCTACGAGAACCTCGCGATCAAAGAGGAAACCGAAAAGCTGCTGGAAGAGAATTTCGAAATCGCTTCCTTTGCCAAAATCCCGACCCGAAAGCATCCGAGCATCACGGACGAACCGCTGATCTGGCGTTACTTCGTATTCCCGCGCCGCTACAAGCTGAACGAATCGCAGTTGGACGAATCCGAGTTCGTCTCCCGCGTCGTCACCAAGATCAACCACCTCTACGATGGCGCCTATGTCTTCTCCAGCGGTAAGAACTGCGGCGTATTCAAGGCGATCGGCTTCCCGGAGGATGTCGGCATCTACTACAAGCTGGAAGAGTACGAGGCCTATTCCTGGACGGCACACGGCCGTTATCCGACCAACACCCCTGGCTGGTGGGGCGGCGCCCATCCGTTCGCGATGCTGGACTTCACCATCGTCCACAACGGAGAAATCTCATCCTACGATGCCAACCGCCGTTCGATCGAGATGCACGGCTACAAGTGCGATCTGCTCACCGATACCGAGGTCATCACCTACATCTTTGACTATCTGATCCGCAAGCAGGGTCTGACCATGGAAGAGGCCGCCCACGTCGTTGCCGCTCCGTTCTGGTCCACCATCGAAAAGATGCCGCCGGAACAGGCGGAGGAATACACATATCTGCGCGATGCCTATTCCAACCTGCTGATCACCGGCCCGTTCTCCATCATGCTCGGCTTTACCAACGGCATCATGGCGCTGAATGACCGTCTGAAGCTCCGTTCAATGGTCGTTGGTGAAAAGGGTGAGGATGTGTACATTGCTTCGGAGGAAGCGGCGATCCGTGTCATCCAGCCGAAACTGGATTCGCTCTGGAGCCCGCGCGGCGGCGAACCGGTCATTGTGACCTTAAACGAAGACGCACAAGGAAAGGAATAATGCATCATGGCTATTGATTTTTTATATCCGCAATATGAAGTAATCCGCAACCGCGACCGCTGTATTACCTGCCGCGCTTGCGAGCGTCAGTGCGCGAACAAGGTTCACCACTACGACGTTGATTTTGAACGCATGGAGTCCGATGAGAGCAAATGTGTCGACTGTCACCGCTGTGTGTCGCTCTGTCCGACCCGTGCGCTGAAAATCGTCAAGACCAACCACACGTTCCGCGAGAACGCAAACTGGCAGGGCGAAACCATCATGGAGGTCTACCGGCAGGCCGGTACCGGCGGTACGCTGCTCTCCTCCATGGGCAACCCGAAGGACTTCCCGGTCTACTGGGACAAGATGCTGATTAACGCATCCCAGGTAACCAACCCGTCCATCGACCCGCTGCGTGAGCCGATGGAAATCCGTACCTATCTCGGCAAGAAGCCGGGCAAGATCGAGCGCGACGAGAACGGCAAGATCATTCCGAACCTCTCCCCGCGCCTCAAGCTGGAAGTCCCGGTTATGTTCTCCGCCATGTCCTATGGCTCCATCAGCTACAACGCCCACGAATCGCTGGCGCGTGCCTCGAAGGAAATGGGCACGTTCTACAACACCGGTGAGGGCGGCCTGCACGAGGACTTCTACCAGTGGGGCAATAACACCATCGTCCAGGTTGCATCCGGCCGTTTCGGCGTACAGAAGGATTATCTGGATGCCGGCGCCGCCATCGAGATCAAGATTGGTCAGGGCGCAAAGCCGGGCATCGGCGGACATCTGCCGGGAGCTAAGGTCGCACCGGACATCTCCCGTACCCGTATGATCCCAGAGGGCACCGATGCGATCTCCCCGGCACCACACCATGATATTTATTCCATCGAGGATCTGCGCCAGCTCGTCTTCTCCCTGAAGGAAGCGACAGCATATCAGAAGCCGGTCATCGTCAAGATCTCTGCGGTACACAACGTTGCAGCGATCGCGTCCGGTATCGCACGTTCCGGTGCAGATATCATTGCCATCGACGGTTACCGCGGCGGCACCGGCGCTGCGCCGACCCGTATCCGTGACAACGTCGGTATCCCGATTGAGCTGGCTCTGGCGGCGGTCGATCAGCGTCTGCGCGACGAAGGCATCCGCGACAATGTTTCGGTCGTTGTCGGCGGTTCCATCCGCAACTCGGCAGATATCGTCAAGGCAATCGCACTCGGTGCGGATGCCGTGTACATCGCAACCTCCGCGCTGATGGCGCTCGGCTGCCATCTGTGCCGGACCTGCCAGAACGGCCTCTGCAACTGGGGCATTGCAACCCAGAGACCAGAGCTGGTAAAGCGCCTGAACCCGGACATCGGTTCCAAGCGCCTGGTCAACCTTCTCACCGCATGGAGCCACGAGATCCGCGAAATGATGGGCGGTATGGGTATCAACTCCATCGAAGCGCTCCGCGGCAACCGTCTAATGCTCCGCGGCATTGGTCTGAATGAGAAGGAACTGGAGATCCTGGGCATCAAGCATGCCGGCGAATAAGGGGAGGCTGAATATCCGATGAAACGAGTTTATGTAAACGAGAAATGGTGTCTTGGATGCCATCTTTGCGAATATTACTGTGCATTTGCCAATTCCGGCAAGAGCGATATGGTCAAGGCGCTGAAGGATCACAAGATCGCGCCGCGTATCAAGATTGAGGAGCGCGACAACATCAGCTTCGCGGTTTCCTGCCGTCACTGCGAGGAGCCGCTATGTGTGAAGGGCTGCATCTCCGGTGCACTCTCCCGCGTCAATGGGGTCATCTCCATCGACTCGGACAAATGTGTCGGCTGCTATACCTGCATCCTCTCTTGCCCGTATGGTGCACTCAGCACCTCCACCTCCGGCGCAGTCCAGAAGTGTGAGCTGTGCGTGAAGAATGCAGACGGTACCCCGCAATGTGTTGCCGGCTGTCCGAACAAGGCTATCGTATTTGAGGAGAGGTGAGAATCGTGAAGTATGTAATTATTGGCAACGCTACCGCAGCAATCGGATGTGTGGAAGGCATCCGCACCATCGATAAGAAGGGCGAAATCGTCATCATTTCTTCCGAACCGCACTTCACCTATGGCCGTCCGCTGATTTCCTACCTGCTGCTCGGCAAGACCACCGAAGACAAGATGAATTACCGTCCACTGGACTTTTATGAGAAGATGGGTGTCACCCCGATGCTTGGACGCACAGTGACCAGGATCGATAAGGATGCAAAGGCGGTCGTTCTGGAAAACGGCGAAACCGTCTCTTATGACAAGCTGGCGATCTGCACCGGCTCCCGTCCGTTCGTCCCGCCGATGGAGGGCCTGGACACGGTAGAAAACCAGACGCCGTTCATGACGCTGGATCACGCGCATCACCTGCGCGACATGCTGGGCACAGAAAAGGATAAGAATGTCCTGATCATCGGCGCCGGCCTGATCGGCCTGAAATGTGCGGAAGGCATCAGCGGCCTGGCAAAGTCCATCACGATTGTCGATATGGCGCCGCGTATCCTGCCCAATGTACTGGATGAATACGGCTCCGCCTACATCCAGAAGTTCCTGGAGAGCAAGGGCATGGCGTTCTTTCTCGGCGATTCGGTCGCCAAGTTCAGCACACCGACCCATGCGGTGTTCAAGAGCGGCTATGAGATGGACTTTGACGTCCTGGTTGTCGCTGTCGGTGTCCGTCCGAACACACAGCTTGCTGAGGAAATCGGCTGCGAGGTAAACCGCGGCATCCTTGTCAATGACCACAGTGAAACCTGTGTGCCGGATGTCTATGCAGCCGGCGACTGTACGGTATCGCACGATATCTCCGCCGATGTCGACCGCATCCTCGCCATCCTGCCGAATGCATACCTGCAGGGAGAAACCGCCGGTATGAATATGGCCGGCGGCAACCACTCGTTCGCCAAGGCCTGCCCGATGAATGCCTCCGGCTTCCTCGGACTGCATATGATTACCTGCGGCAGCTATGACGGCGAGGAATATGTTGTCAAGACGGCGGATACCTACAAGAAGCTGGTTACCCGCGACAATCATCTGGTTGGCTTCATCCTGATCGGCGAAGTGGATCGCGGCGGTATTTATACCTCCCTGGTTCGCGAACAGATTCCGCTGGATACCATCGACTTTGAGCTCATCCGTGAGCGTCCGCAGCTGATGGCGTTCTCCAAGCCGGAGCGTATGGCGAAGCTTTCCACAGCGCATTAAGGAGGATCAACATATGAAAAAGATTACTGCGGATTTAATGCATTTTAAGACGCTGAATGACCTCGTGCGTGACTGCGAGGATAAGGATATTTTCATCGAGCACTGCGTGGGCCAGCGCTACATCGCAGCCAGCTCCAAGGGCAAGAGCATCATTATCACCGGTACACCGGGCAATGCCCTGGGCGCCTATCTGGACGGTTCGGAAATCACCGTCAATGGCAACGCACAGGACGCCATGGGCGATACCATGAACGATGGCCGCATCGTGGTTCACGGCTCTGCCGGCGATACGACGGGATATGGCATGCGCGGCGGCACCATTTTGGTCCGCGACAACGCGGGTTACCGCGCCGGCATTCACATGAAGCAGTACCGCGATCACATCCCGGCGCTGGTTATCGGCGGCGTTGCCGGCTCCTTTCTGGGTGAGTACCAGGCGGGCGGTGTTATCATTGTTCTGGGCAAGGGCGCGGAAGGCAAACAGCCGACCGGCTTCTTCTGTGGAACCGGTATGCACGGCGGAAAAATCTACCTGCGCTGCGACGAGGCCCCGGATATCCCGATCCAGATCAAGGCGGATGTCGCAACCGAGGACGACAAAGAGGATATGCGCCCCTATGTTGCGGAATACTGCGACGCGTTTGGCGGCGATGTCGAGGAACTGCTGAACCAAAAGTTCTATGTCCTGACTCCGAACTCCAACAGCCCGTACAGCCGCATGTATACGTTTAACTGAGGTTTTTTCTTCCCTTTTGTTTCGTTCCATGATATACTGAATTCCACAGCGGGCAGCATTCCCATTCTTCGTTTGCTGTCCGCTGTTCTACATTGTTTTTTGGAGGTGTTTTTTCCTTTATGTCTAATTATACCTTCCGCGAGATCACCCAGTTTATTGCAGAAAATGATGTCAAGTTCATCCGGCTGGCCTTCTGCGATATCTTTGGGATGCAAAAGAATATTTCGATCATGCCTCGCGAGCTGAGCCGCGCTTTTGAGGACGGCATTTCGTTCGATGCCTCGGCCGTGCGCGGCTTTATGAATATCGAGTCCTCCGACCTGCTCCTGTTCCCGGACCCGAGCACGCTGTCTGTTCTCCCATGGCGTCCGTCACAGGGCCGTGTCGTCCGCTTTTTCTGCGACATCCGTTATCCGGATGGCCGTCCGTTTGAGGGCGACGGGCGCTATGTCCTGCGTCAGGCACATGAGGACATCAAGCGTCTCGGCTATTCCGTCCAGATCGGTACGGAATGCGAGTTTTACCTGATGCAAAACGATGAGTACGGCAATCCGACAAAAGTACCGCATGACAATGCCGGCTATCTGGATATCGCCCCGCTGGATAAGGGCGAGAACGTACGCCGTCAGATCTGCCTGACGCTGGAGGAAATGAATCTGCGCCCGGAGGCCTCACACCATGAGAACGGCCCGGGACAGAACGAGATCGATTTCGCTTACTCCTCCGCCCTGCATGCGGCGGACAACATGATCACGTTCCGCAGTGTCGTCAAAACCTTGGCCGCGGCCAACGGCCTGTATGCATCCTTTATGCCAAAGCCGTTCCGCGACCATGCCGGCAGCGGCCTGCACATCAACCTCTCGCTGTTTTCCGAAGGCGAGAACCTGTTCACCGAGGAAGGTCCGCTGGAAAATCCGGACAGCGCCGCCTTCATGATGGGTATCATGAACCGCATCTACGACATGACGGTCTTCCTCAATCCGCTGGTCAATTCCTACGACCGCTTCGGCCAGTGCGAGGCCCCGCGCTTCATCACCTGGAGCCATCAGAACCGGTCGCAGCTCATTCGTATCCCGGCAGCCCGCGGCATCAATTCCCGTATGGAGCTGCGCTCCCCCGATCCGTGTGCAAACCCGTATCTGGCATTTACCCTGCTGATCCGCGCCGGCATCGAGGGCATCCGCCGTCAGCTACAGCTCTGCGATCCGTGCAATATGAATTTGTTCAACGCACCGCATTCCGCAGTCCGTGAGTACGACTGTCTGCCGGTCAATCTAAAGGAAGCCGTGGAGGCCGCCAAACACAGCGACTTTATCCGCGCTTCCCTTCCGGAAAAGACAATTGACGCTTATCTGGATGCCAAACGCACGGAGTGGACCCGTTATGCGGATTCCTCCAACAAAAGTCAGATCATCGATTCCCTTTACTTTTATCACTATTGATAAAAGGAACTCTTGTGAGAAGGAGGTGGTTGTATGGACCGTGTTCTGCTGGTTACTCCGACCAAAAAAAGTGCCGATATGCTGCTTGGTCTGTTAAAAGACGGCGGACACTTTCCGAAACACATCCAAATTGTCTCCTCGGGCAGCGAGGCGCGCCGTGCGCTCATCGACCATTCGTTTGATCTGATTTTAATTAACAGTCCCCTCCCCGATGAATTCGGCCACGAATTCGCCGCCTTTGCCTCGGCGGACGGCAGCACCGCCGTCGTCATGCTGGTCAAGAGCGAACTGGCCGATTCGGTCGCCGAGCAGCTGGAGCCGGAAGGGATTTTCATCCTGGCCAAGCCGCTCAACCGGCTGCTGTTTTATCAGATCATCCGGATTGCCAAGGCCGCCCGTATCCACGTCATGAATCTCGCCCGCGAGAATCAGAAACTCCGCCAGAAGCTGGATGACATGCGCCTCATCAGCCGCGCAAAATGTCTTCTGATTCAGGAAAAACACATGACGGAGGAGGAGGCCCACAGCTACTTAGAAAAAAATGCGATGAATTACCGCAAAACCCGACGTGAAGTGGCTGAAATCGTCATTCAACGATTTGAATAATCCAAAATTTATGACCTGTGGGGAAACTTTCTTTTTCCCACCGGTCATTTTGATATCTGCCACAACTCCAAATGTAAACTTTGTCTAATCTTCGTCTATTGTCCCCTTGCAAACAGGGGCGATACTGGGTATAATTTAAAGTGTATGTTTATCCATACGTCTGTCATTGCTGAATTGAGGATTCCTTTATGAAGTTAAACTTTACGAAAATGCATGGCTGCGGCAACGATTATGTCTATTTCAATTGCTTTGAGCAGCCGTTAGAAAATCCGGAAGAGCTTTCCATTCTTCTGTCGGATCGCCATTTTGGTGTCGGCGGAGACGGCATTATCCTGATCTGTCCGTCCGATGTGGCAGATGCCAAAATGCGCATCTTCAACGCAGACGGCAGCGAGGGGAAAATGTGCGGAAACGGTATCCGCTGTGTCGGCAAATATGTCTATGACAGCGGCATTGCCAGAAAGCCGGAAATTGCCATCGATTCCCTCAGCGGCGTCAAGCTGCTGCAAATGGAGGTAGAGGACGGCGTCGCCATCGGCGCTACCGTCAACATGGGCAAAGCAATCCTCACCCCGTCGGAAATCCCGACCCGGTTCGAAGGGGAGCTTGCGGTTTCCGTTCCGCTGACAGCAAACGGACAGGAACACCGTGTTACCTGTGTCTCCATGGGAAATCCGCACTGCGTCCTGTTTGTGGACGATGTGGATTCCCTTGATCTGGCGGCCATCGGCCCGGCGTTCGAGAACCATGAAATGTTCCCGGAACGCATCAATACGGAATTCATCCGCGTGATCGACGACCACACGCTGCAGATGCGTGTTTGGGAGCGCGGCAGCGGGGAAACCTGGGCCTGCGGTACCGGCGCCTGCGCCTCTGCGGTCGCCGCGGTTCTGAACGGCTACTGCCCCAAGAATGAAGAGATTACCCTACACCTGCGCGGCGGCGATCTGCGCATCCGTTACACGGACGATGCGGTCTTTATGACCGGTCCCGCCACCAAAGTATTCGAAGGGAGTATCGAGCTATGACAAAATATATTTTCGTCACCGGCGGCGTTGTCTCCGGTTTGGGCAAGGGCATCACAGCCGCCTCGCTCGGACGCCTTCTGAAAACACGCGGCCTGAAAATTGCCGCACAAAAGCTCGACCCTTACATCAACGTCGATCCGGGCACCATGAGCCCGTTCCAGCACGGTGAGGTATATGTCACGGAGGACGGTGCGGAAACCGATCTGGATCTGGGACACTATGAGCGCTTCATCGATGAGGATCTGAACAAATTCTCCAATCTGACCACCGGTAAGGTCTACTGGAATGTCCTGAACAAGGAGCGCAACGGCGAATATCTCGGCGAAACCGTTCAGGTCATCCCGCACATCACCAACGAGATCAAATCGTTTATCTATTCCGTCGGCAAGAAGACCAATGCCGATGTTGTCATTACTGAAATCGGCGGTACGACGGGTGACATCGAGTCCCAGCCGTTCCTCGAGGCAATCCGTCAGGTTGCCACCGAGGTCGGACGCCGCAACTGCCTGTTCATCCACGTCACGCTGGTACCGTTTATCTCCGGTTCGGACGAACCGAAATCCAAGCCGACCCAGCACTCGGTCAAGGAGCTGCGTGGTCTGGGCATCCAGCCGGACATCATTGTCTGTCGTGTGGATCAGCCGCTGACCGATGACATCCGTCACAAGATCAGCCTGTTCTGCAACGTACAGAGCGATTGCGTGATTGAAAACCGCACGATGCCGGTCCTGTACCAGGCCCCGCTGATGCTGGAGGAGAGCCATTTTTCGGATATCGTCTGCCGTGAGCTTTCGCTGAGCCGCGGCAAGGGCGACATGCGGGAATGGCATGAAATGCTCGAGCGCATCGCGAACCGTTCCGGTTCGGTTAAGATTGCACTGGTCGGCAAATACGTCCGCCTGCACGATGCCTACCTCTCGGTCGCCGAAGCCCTGCAGCATGCCGGCTTTGAAAACGGCGTCTCGGTCGACATCGATTGGGTGGATTCCGAGGAAATCAACGATTCCACGGTGGACAAGCTGCTATCCTCTGCCGACGGCATTATTCTGCCGGGCGGCTTTGGCAACCGCGGCATTGAAGGCATGGTCTGCGCCGCAAACTATTGCCGCACCCGGAAGATCCCCTATTTCGGCATCTGTCTGGGTATGCAGATTGCCGCTATTTCGTATGCCCGCCATGTCCTCGGCTTCGAGGACGCAAACTCCGGTGAGTTCCATCCGGACAGCCAGCACTGTGTCATCGACCTGATGGAAAGCCAGCAGGGCGTTTCCAAGAAGGGCGGCACCATGCGCCTCGGCGCGTATCCGTGCCACATCCGTCCGGATACCCAGATGGCTGCCGCTTACGGCGTGGAGGATATCTCCGAGCGCCACCGCCATCGCTACGAATTCAACAACAAATTCCGTGAGGATTTTGAGAACAACGGCATGATTATCTCAGGCACTTCCCCGTCCGGCGAGCTGGTCGAGACGGTCGAAATCCCGGATCATCCATTCTATGTCGGCGTTCAATTCCATCCGGAATTCAAATCCCGCCCGAACCGCGCACATCCGCTGTTCAAGGCGTTCATCGCAGCTGCTATGAAAAGGAGTAAATAAACATGAACATCAACAAAAATTATCAGAATCTGGAGGACAGCTATCTGTTCTCCACCGTTGCCCGCAAGCAGAGAGAATTCCAGGAAGCTCATCCGGACAAGAAGGTTATCCGTCTGAGCATTGGCGATGTCACCCTGCCGCTGGCTCCGGCTGTCATCGAGGCCATGCACAAGGCTGTCGATGAGATGGGCACCAAGGAAGGCTTCCACGGCTATGGCCCGGAGCAGGGCTATGAGTTCCTGAAGCAGTCCATCCAGTCCTACTATGCCTCCCACGGCACCCAGTTAGATACCGACGAGATCTTTGTCTCGGACGGCGCTAAGTCGGATGTCGGCAATATCCTGGATCTGTTTGCACAGGACAACGTCGTTCTGGTTCCGGACCCGGTTTATCCGGTTTATGTGGACACCAACACGATGGCTGGCCGCAAGATCGTTTACATGAATGCAACGGAGGAAAATGGTTTCCTGCCGTTGCCGGATGATTCTGTCAAGGCCGACATCATTTACCTCTGCTCCCCGAACAATCCGACCGGTGCAGTGTATGACCGCGCCGGCCTGAAGGCTTGGGTAGATTACGCACTCGCAAATAAGGCGGTTCTTCTGTTCGACGCGGCCTACGAGTGCTTTGTCGCTTCCGACGATCTGCCGCGCAGCATCTATGAAATCGAAGGTGCCAAGCAGTGTGCCATCGAGTTCTGCTCGTTCTCCAAGACCGCCGGCTTCACCGGCACCCGCTGCGGCTACACGGTTGTTCCACAGGCGCTGGAGTTTGACGGCGCCAATCTGAACAAGATGTGGCTGCGTCGCCAGACCACCAAGTTCAATGGCGTTCCGTACATCGTACAGCGCGGCGCGGCTGCGGTCTTCACGGAAGAGGGCATGGCGCAGATTCAGGAAAATCTGGGCTACTACAAGGAAAACGCCCGCATCCTGTCCGAGGCACTGGACGAGCTGGGCATCTGGTACACCGGCGGTAAGAATTCTCCGTACATCTGGATGAAGTGCCCGAACGGTATGGAGTCCTGGGAGTTCTTTGACTATCTGCTGGAGAACGCAAACGTGGTCGGCACCCCGGGTGCAGGCTTTGGCAAGAACGGTAAGAATTTCTTCCGTCTGACGGCATTTGGGGATCGTGAGCAGACAATCGAAGCGGTTGCACGCATCAAGGCGCTGCTCGCATAAGCAAAACAGCAAGGGGATAATCAAACGGAGCGGTTGAGATTCCATCAACGCTTTCTGTATCTTTTCACGCTCATGATTCATTGATAGAACTTCATGGGAGCGCGACTGGAGGGGGATGTTCCATTCGCGCTCCACACCCTTTTCTATCCGTGTATTTTGGAGGCTTTTGCTGATATGAACAAACATAACTGGTCCCTGCAATCGGTCCTTCGCACCTATTGCGGGCTTATCTTCTTCTATATCACGCCGCTCGCCATGTTCCTTCTGGTTGAATTCCTGGAATATGGTGACGAAAGTAAATGTATGCTACCGACTTCCCTCTCTTTCTGGGTCAATCTGATGGCGTACTATGGCATTTACATTCTCGTGCGTGCCCTCACACGGCGTACCCATTTGACCATCTGGCTGATGAATATCGTCTTCCTGATCTGCGGTATCTGTATGTACTATTCCATCGCAATCCGGAATGCGCCGATCTCTCCATGGGATTTGATGGCAGCCGGAACGGCAATGACGGTTCTGCAGGGCTTTGATCTGACTCCGCCGCCACAGGTGATCTTTGGTATCCTTGCGGTGATTGTCTGGGGACTCCTTTCACGCCGGCTGAAGCGCAAGGGCAAATACCCAAAGCCAGCGCTGCGCGAACGATTGGAGGCAATCGCCGCTTCTCTGGTACTGATTATTTCGTTCTCTCTGATCGCAGTCTTTGGTCAGGGCAACTTCTATGTCAGTACCTGGCGTCAGGTCACGGCAAACCGGCAAAATGGTATGCTTCTCAACTTTGTCATGAACATCGGTACGATGTTTAACCCGAAGCCGAGCGGATATTCGGCAACTACAGCGGATGACATTCTTTCCTCTACCACAGGTACGTACGAGGTTGAGGAAGCCAATGAACAGAATCCGAACATCATTGCGATCATGGACGAGACCTTCTCGGACCTCTCCTATCTCGGTGATCTTCACCTGACCAATACGGATGACGTCATGCCGTTTGTCCGTTCGCTGTCCGAAAAGAAAAACACGATTACCGGCCATCTCGTGGTTCCGGCATGGGGCGGCGGTACCTGTAACTCGGAATACGAGTTCCTGACCAGCAACACCTATGCGTTCTTCCAGAGCGGCAGCTATCCGATGCTGCAGTATGTCCACAGCGAGACCGAATCCATGGCCTCGGTTCTGGCAGCGCAGGGATATCAGACCGTTGGTATTCATCCGTATTATGGCTCCGGCTGGGGCCGCAACCGTGCCTACCCGCTGTTTGGCTTTGAGCAGTTCCTCGATGTCGAGGATTTCGAAGATCCGGAGATCCTTCGTCGCTATATCAGCGATAAGAGCTCGTTTGAAAAGGTCATCGAAACCTTTGAAAACAAACCGGAGGGCACCCCGCTGTTCTGCTTCAATGTGACCATGCAGAATCACTGCAGCTATGACACGGTATATGACAATTTCCCGGAACCCGTCGAGTTCCGGTACGATACGATTTATCCGCTGACCAAGCAATATCTGTCTCTGATTCAGCGCTCGGACGAATCCATCAAGGAACTGATCCAGTACTTCAAAAAGGTGGATGAACCGACCATCATCGTCCTGTTCGGCGACCATCAGCCGTACATCGAGAACGCATTCTATCGCTATCTGACCTCCGGTTCCGGCAAGAGCTCGTCGGAGATCACGATGGATGAACACACCGTTCCGTTCTTCATCTGGGCGAACTACGACATCGACGGCTATGATGCCGGACGCATCAGCGCAAACTATCTTGGCCCGCTCACACTGG
This sequence comes from Eubacteriales bacterium, assembly GCA_030539335.1. Classification (GTDB taxonomy): domain Bacteria; phylum Bacillota; class Clostridia; order Oscillospirales; family Butyricicoccaceae; genus Butyricicoccus_A. Next base: position 188,211 of record JAUNSG010000004.1, read on the forward strand.
ATACCGCAAACCTCCAGATGAGTGAGTATCAGCAATATGTATACAGCCTGATGGACCAATATCCGGTCATCTCCTGTGTTGGCTGCATCGATTCCAACGGCGTTCAGGTTCCGCTGGAAGTTGCCGATCTCTCGGATTATAAGATCGTTCAATATCAAAACGTATTTGACAAGAGCAGCAAAACTCCTGTGGCCGCCGGAAGCGCCGCAGGCAGTGCAGCCGGAAGCAAATAACAAACCGCAAGAAAAAGGGTATCCCAAACATGGGATACCCTTTCTGTTTGCCTGCCTCGGCTCTGCTTTTTATTTGTCGTCTATCGTCACGCTCTTCTCGTGCGTGACGCTTCCGGAGCCTTGATCCGCTTCCGTCTCATCGCATGCGTCGTCGTCCTGCGTTTCCACCGAAAAGCTTCCGTCCTGCTCAACGATAATGCGATACGTCTTCCCCTGGTACAGCAGCTTCTCATCAAATCCACCGTTTTCCATGTCCTTCGTGATGTCGATGGTCCGGTCGTAGAAATACAGCGTCCATCTGCCGTCGTCCCCCTTCTCGACATCGATGGCAAACATGTCCTCCATGTCCTTGGCGCCCAGCGGCTTCTCCGTGCCGTCATCATCGATGGCTACTCCCCCGAAGCTGCGCTCCTCACCATCGATTGTCGCGGTATAGCTGTACTCGCCGTCCCTCACTAATTCGACATTTCGGCTCTGTCCGTTGACCCACATTCTTACCGTCGTGCGGATGCCCCCCACATTCGCGGCGAACGCCGCCGACGACAGCACGGCGATCATCGCCGCTGCAATGGCAAACTTTTTCACGTTTTTTCTAAACCTCATGACAGTTCCTCCCGTTCTGTTGGAGGAAGCCTGCTCCAGGATGCGCTGCGCACACGCATTACTCATATGAACGTAATCCATCGCTTCGTTATATTGACGCTTCATACTGCTCCTCCTCAAGATAACCTCGTAGCTTTCTTCGTGCACGCATCAATCGGTTCTGAACGGCACTCTCGCTGATTCCAAGCTGTTCGCCAATCTCTCTTGCCGTATACCCCTCGTAGTAATGCAAATGAATGACGACGTGCAGTTTCGGCGGAAGCTCCAGAATCTCTGCAAGAAACGCACCGCTTTCCGTTTCCCCCGCGGGCAGCAGCTCGGCCTTTTCCAGTGGCACCCTCCGTTTCCACCAGCTCGACCGCAGCAGGTTTTTGCAGGTATTGATCGTTACCCGGATCAGCCATGCCTTTTCCTGCTCTGTGTCCTCGAACGGCGGCTGCGCAAGCAGTTTGCAGAACACATCCTGACACACATCCTCCGCATCCGGCACACTTTTGGTATAGCTGAGCGCCAAACGGAAAATGCGGTCTTTCTGCCGTTCAAACGCGCCGGTAAATTGTTCTTCCGTCATCCGGATTTCCTCCGTTCCGATTGAATTGATTTTTTGAGATCTCACCCTATAAACAACACAGCGCGGGAAATCATCACATTTTTTCGAAAAAAATTTTTCCTCTGTTGCTGTACACGGAAAAACAGCGTGCCTCCTTTTGGGAAAGCACGCTGTTCGGTTATTGTCTGTTATCCCACGCAATCAGCCGGCGGAGTGCCCCCACCGCCGTCTCCACACCGCGCATCGCGGCGTCCTTTCCGACAGCCGGCGCCTCGTTCTCATCGTTCCAGAGCACGTTGAGCACCGTGCCGCATCGCACATGCAGGCACGCCGCCGCAACGAACAGAGCCGCTGACTCCATCTCGCTCGCCAGCACACCAGCGGCAAGCAGCGCGTTCCATTGCTGTGTGAGCTGCGCGGCAACCGGCATCTGGGACGGGCGAATCTCCCCATAAAAGCTGTCCTTGGATTGGATCACACCGACATGGGTTGGGTACCCCAGCGCCTCCGCCTCCTCTGCGAGTGCGCGCACAAGCGGAAAGCTGGCCGCCGCTGGATAGTCCAGCGGCATGTATTCGCGTGAGGTTCCCTCCTGCCGCACAGCGGCGGTCGCCACGACCAGATCCCCGCCGCGCACCTCCGGCGCCATCCCGCCGCACGTACCGACCCGAAGGAAGGTATGGGCGCCGCACTCCACCAGCTCCTCCAGTGCAATTGCCGCCGACGGGCCGCCGATTCCGGTCGAGCAGACGCTCACCGTCTCTCCCTCCAGCGTCCCGGTCCATACGGTAAATTCGCGGTTGGACGAGACAAACTGCGCATCCTCCAACAGTGCGGCGATGCGCTCACAGCGGCCAGGGTCTCCCGGAAGGATGACATAACCGCCGATCTGCTCTTCTGTGCATTGCAGGTGCATCTGTCTGCCGTCAATTCGCATTGCCTGTTTTCCCCCTTTACGCCTTTTCCGCTTCGGTGCGCTGCACCTGGCGTATGTTCTTCTCCGCCTTGGCACGCGGAATCATGATCTCATGTCCACAGCCCTCACAGCGAAGCCGGAAATCCATGCCGACACGCAACACCTTCCATTCCTTGCTTCCGCACGGATGGGCCTTTTTCATCGTCAGTACATCACCCAGACGAATGTCCATGCTGTTCCCTCCTCTGCCGATCTTTCTTTTAGTGTATCACAGCTCCCATTTTTCGCAAAGAGTTTTTCAAAAAAAGCCGGTTTTCTGGGAAAGATTTCTCCTCCCGCTGCATACCATGAAACAGATTTCCTGTCCGGTATCGGGCGGCCTGTGCTGCGCCTGCCTGTGGGAATGACGTATCGAAACGAACAGAACGGAGGAAACAGTTATGTTGCTGAAAAAAAATTATCCGCCCGAGGGAAGCTCCCGTACGCCGCCATCCCGCGAAGAGCTGCTGGCCGCCGTGACAGACGGCAGTATTCTGGAGTCGGTTGCGGTGCGATGCGATGCCGATCACAACCTCCATGTCACACTGGGTGACGTGCACGGTGTGATCCCGCGGGAGGAATGTGCCCTCGGCATTGACACCGGAAAAACCCGTGAAATTGCCATCCTCTCCCGCGTCGGCAAGCCGGTTTGCTTTAAAGTCCTCTCCATCCAGGGAACGCAGGCGATCCTGTCCCGCCGTGCCGCACAACAGGAAGCGCTGGACGTCTTCCTCTCGACACTGGCGCCGGGGGATATCATTCCCGCCCGTGTGACACATATGGAACCGTTTGGCGCGTTTGTGGACATCGGATGCGGGGTCGTGTCCTTTATTGGGATCGAGAATATTTCCGTCAGCCGGATCTCCCATCCTTCGGAGCGTTTTGCCCCCGGACAGCTCATCCGCGCGGCTGTACTTTCCATTGAGCCCGCTTTGGAGCGGATTACTCTAACCCATCGGGAGTTGCTGGGGACCTGGGAGGAGAACGCCTCACAGTTTGCCGTCGGCGAGACCGTCTGCGGCATTGTGCGTAGCACCGAAGACTATGGCGTCTTTGTGGAATTGACCGCCAATCTCTCCGGCCTTGCCGAACGGCGGTTCCCGGTCTCGAGCGGTCAAACCGTGTCCTGTTACATCAAATCCATCCTGCCGGAGCGCATGAAAATCAAGCTCAATCTGATCGATTTGCTCGGCGACCTCGATCCCCCTCCTATCCGCTATTTTGTCGAGGAGGACCACATGGATGCCTGGCACTACTCGCCGGCGGCCTGTCTGACCCGGCATATCGCAACGGATTTTTCCGCCCCGCACAGGTTCGGGACCCAGGACTGATTTTCGCAAAAAACAGCGAGGTCAGAGCCGCCGTTTGGCTCCAGCCTCGCCGTATTTTTTTGTTTATTTCAAGTGTACCGTATTGATGTCAACCAACTCGCACGACTCGATGTTCGTGTCACCCTCCAGGCAGCGCAGCAGCGCGGAGGCGGTATCCACCGCCGTCAGGCATGGGATCGCATGCTCAATCGTGCAGCGGCGCACCTTTACGGCAGCCAGTTCCGGATGGCGGCTCTTGACCGAGGTCGCGATGACATAATCAATCTCACCGGACTGAATCAGGTCGATCAGGTTCGGCGACGGCTCATCCTCATGGCGAACCGAGTTGGTCGCAACCATGTGGCGGTTCAGGACGTTCGCCGTTCCACTCGTCGCATACAGCTCGAAGCCGAGGTCGGCGAAACGCTCACCGATGTGAACCATCTCCTGCTTGTCCGAATCGCGGACAGCCATGGCAACCTTGCCGTTTTTCTTGAGTTTGAAGCCCGCTCCCATCATGCCCTTGAGCAGCGCCTCCCGGAAGGATCGGGATACGCCCAAAACCTCGCCGGTGGACTTCATCTCCGGTCCGAGCTGGGTATCCAGATCGCGGAGCTTCTGGAAGGAGAAGACCGGAACCTTAACCGCATAATACTCGCTCTCCGGATACAGCTCCGTGCCATAGCCCATGTCCTTCAGCTTCTCGCCAAACATGCAGCGCGTTGCCAGATCGACCATCGGAACACCGGTGATCTTGGAGATATACGGGATGGTACGGGACGAGCGCGGGTTGACCTCGATGACATAAATCTGGTCGTTGTACAGGACAAACTGGATATTGACCAGACCGACAACCGCCAATTCCTTGGACAGCTTTTTGGTGTAATCCAGAATAATTTTCTTGTGACGCTCCTCAATCGTGATCGGCGGATAGACCGAGATCGAGTCGCCGGAATGGATGCCGGCGCGCTCCATATGCTCCATAATGCCCGGGATCAGGATGTCCTCACCGTCACAGATGGCATCGACCTCGATCTCGCGTCCCATCAGGTATTTGTCGATCAGGATCGGATTTTCGACCTTCGTGCGGGTGATGATGCGCATGTACTCACGGATATCCTCTTCCGTGAAGGCGATCTCCATACCCTGACCGCCGAGGACATACGACGGACGAACCAGAACCGGATAACCCAGCCGGTCTGCTACCGCAACGGCTTCTTCTTCCGTAAAGACGGTATCGCCCTGCGCGCGCGGAATCCCGGTCTTGTTCAGGATGACGTCAAACTTTTCACGGTCCTCCGCCGCGTCAATGCTCCACGCCGGGGTACCCAGGATCGGGACGCCCAGCGATGCGACATGCTCCGCCAGATTGATGGCGGTCTGTCCGCCGAACTGGACGATTGCGGCATCCGGCTTCTCCGCCGCAACAATACCGGTGACATCCTCCGGCGTCAGCGGCTCAAAGTACAGGCGGTCTGCCGTGTCGAAGTCGGTCGAAACCGTCTCCGGGTTGTTGTTGACAATGACGGTTTCACAGCCCAGCTCCTTGAGCGCCCAGACCGAATGGACCGAGCAGTAATCGAATTCGATGCCCTGGCCGATACGAATCGGACCGGAGCCGAGAACCATGACCTTCTTCTTGCCGGTGCTCGGCTTGACCTCGGTCTCCTCGTCATAGGTCGAATAGTAATACGGCGTCTCCGCCTCAAACTCCGCTGCACAGGTATCGACGGTCTTGTAAACCGGCAGGCGGTGAACCTTTTCGCAGGACTTGCCGGACAGCTTTGTAATGAGCTTATCCGTGAAGCCAAACTTCTTGGCGGCCAGATACAGCTCTTCGGTCAGCTCCTCGGCCTGTTCGAGTGTGTGCTCCATGTAGGTGATGCGCTGGAAGCCCTCCAGGAACCACTCGTCGATCAATGTGATCTCGTGGATCTCATCCACCGTCAGGATGCCGCGGCGCAGTGCCTCGCAGATCGAGAAAATGCGCTCATAGTCGCACTGCTTGACCTTGGCAATGACCTCTTCGTCACTCAGCTTTGCAATCAGCGGCATAGAGAGCGAATCCACCTTCATCTCAATGGAGCGGACCGCCTTCATCATTGCGCCCTCAAAGCTGTTGGAAATGGACATGATCTCGCCTGTCGCCTTCATCTGCGTGCCGAGCGTCTTGTCCGCATAGACAAACTTATCAAACGGCCAGCGCGGGAACTTGACAACGATGTAGTCCAGTGTCGGCTCAAAGCAGGCAACCGTCTTGCCGGTTACCGCATTGGTCAGCTCATCCAGACCATAACCAACCGCGATCTTGGCCGCAATCTTCGCGATCGGATAACCGGTCGCCTTGGAAGCCAGCGCCGAGGAACGCGATACACGCGGGTTAACCTCGATAACCGCATATTCAAACGAATCCGGATTGAGTGCAAACTGGACGTTGCAGCCGCCCTCAATGCCCAGCTCGGTGATGATCTTGAGCGCCGAGGTACGCAGCATCTGGTATTCGTAATCGCACAGGGTCTGCGACGGAGCGACAACGACCGAGTCGCCGGTGTGGACACCGACCGGATCGATATTCTCCATATTGCAAACCGTGATGACATTTCCCTTGCCGTCACGCATGACCTCGTATTCGATTTCCTTCCAGCCGGCGATGCACTTCTCGACGAGGATCTCATCGACACGGGAGTACATGATACCGCTTGCCGCGATCTCACGAAGCTGCTCCCAGGTATAGGCGATGCCGCCGCCGGTGCCGCCCAGCGTATAGGCCGGACGAATGATGACCGGAAGGCCGATCTGTTCGGTGAATTCCACCGCGTCTTCCACGGTGTGGACAACCTTGGAGGCAATGATCGGCTCGTTGATCTTCTCCATCGTGTCCTTGAACAGCTGACGATCCTCCGCCTTGTCGATCGTGGTGGGGTTCGCCCCGAGCAGCTTGACGCCATATTCCTCCAGGAAGCCCTCTGCGACCAGCTCCATCGCAATGTTTAGGCCGGTCTGTCCGCCCAGCGTCGGCAGGATGGAATCCGGACGCTCCTTGCGGATGATCTCCTTGACGCATGGGATGGTCATCGGTTCAATATAAACCTTATCCGCCATCGCCTTGTCCGTCATGATCGTCGCCGGGTTGGAGTTAACCAGAACGACTTCCAGTCCCTCCTCGCGCAGCGCGCGGCATGCCTGTGTACCGGCGTAGTCGAACTCCGCTGCCTGGCCGATGACGATCGGGCCGGAGCCAAGCACCATAATCTTATGTATATCCTTGCGAAGTGGCATTACTGCGCACCACCTTTCTTCTCATCCATCAAGTCAATAAACTGGTCAAACAGATAGCTGGTATCCTGCGGACCTGGATGAACCTCCGGATGGTACTGTACCGTGAAAATCGGTGCGTGGATGTGTTCCACGCCTTCGCAGGTGTTGTCATTCAAATTGATGTGGCTGACACGGGCAATGCTCGGATCTACGGTGTCACCCACAACCGCATAGCCATGGTTCTGGCTGGTGATATAGGTGCGGTCCTTCGCCAAATCCTTGACCGGATGATTGACGCCGCGATGACCGTACTTGAGCTTTTCGGTCTTCGCGCCAATCGCCAGGCTCATGAGCTGATGACCCAGACAAATGCCAAAGATCGGCATGCCGGACGCAATCAGCTTCTTCAGATTTTCGATGATCCCGACATTCTCCGCCGGGTCGCCCGGGCCGTTGGAAAGCATGATGCCGTCGTAGCCTCCATTCAAAACCGCTTCCGGTTCCGTGAACGCCGGGAGCACGGTGACTTCACAGCCGCGTGCGCACAGTTCACGCTGGATGTTCTGCTTTACGCCAAAGTCCAGCAGAGCGACGCGGTGCTTCTGTTCCCCCACCGCCGGATAGATCGCCGGCTGGTCGATTGTCACACTCTTGACCGCATCCGTCACCTGATAGGCCTTCATCTCTTCGATCATGGCCTCATCCGGTTCATAGCCTTCGGTATACAGAATGCCGTTCATGACACCACTGCTGCGCAGGATCCGCGTCAGGCGGCGGGTATCAATGCCCGCCAGTCCGATGACGTTCTCTGCCTTCAGATATTCGTCAATCGAGCGGTCCTTGCGCCAGTTGGACGGATAGCGACAGGCTTCGCGCATGATAAATCCGCTCACCCAGCATTTTCTGGACTCAAAGTCCTCGGCGTTCAGGCCGTAGTTGCCAATCAGCGGGTAGGTCATGCAGACGGTCTGTCCATAGTAGGACGGGTCGGTCAGGACTTCCTGATAGCCTGCCATGCCGGTATTGAATACGATTTCAGCAATTTTTGCGCCTTCTGCACCGACGTTTGTCCCCTCAAACAGGGTTCCGTCAGCCAGCAGGAGATATGCTTTCTTCAACGTTCCAGACACTCCTTTGTCGGTTGTATGCAGCACTGCTGCACGGTGGTTTCTTATTGCAAGCGAACAATACTTCGCTTTTCTTCTATGAGAGTATTTTTGAGAGTATTTTCTTGTTTTATTTAACGGATTGCGGACACAATATCATCACGCATGCGAATCGCTTCCTGACGCGCCGCCTCCTGATAATCCAGATCGCACTTCTTCCAGGCACACATGATACCGCGGGAAGAATTGACAATCGCACCCAGACCGTCATCGTTAAACGCGTTGGCGATGTCTTTTGCCGTTGCCCCCTGCGCACCGTAGCCCGGCACAAGGAAGTAGCCGTGCGGGATGATTTCACGCACAATCTTCTGCTCCTCCGGATACGTCGCGCCGACAACCGCACCGACTTCGCTGTAGCCGCACTCCGTCATCAGATCCTCGCCCCATTCGGCGACCTTCTCCGCAACGCGGACGTACAGCGGCTTGCCGTCAAGCTCCCGGTTCTGGAATTCTCCGGAGGACTGATTGGACGTCTTAACCAGGACATAGATGCCGCGGCTGCGGTTCTTGCACTCGGTCAGGAACGGATGGATTCCATCGGAACCGAGATAAGCATTTACCGTACACGAATCGCAGTTGTAAACCGGCAGGCTCACGCCGCCGACCTCGCTCTCTCCCAGATATGCCTGTGCATATGCGGTCGCTGTGGCGCCGATGTCATTGCGCTTGATGTCCGCGATAACATACATGCCCTTCTCGTGTGCATATGCGACGGTATCGTGCAGCACCTTGGCGCCGTCCGGGCCGAGCAGCTCATAGTAGGCCGCCTGCGGCTTAATGGCCGGAACAATATCGCACAGCGCATCAATCAGACCCTTGTTGAACTCCATCATGCTCTCAGCCGCCGCCTTGAGCGTCTTGCCGTATTCTGCAATGTTTTTCTCAACAATGTACGATGGGATGTACTCCAGACGGGCATCCAAGCCCGCAACCGTCGGATTGTTCTTCTCGCGGATTGCATTTACCAATGTGTTAATTGACATAGTTTCCTCCTATAGTCCTCTATGGTTCTTTCTCTCACTTCTTATACCTGTTTGTCACGTTTGTCTTCCAAAATAACGACGCTGTCCCGTCCGTCCACCTCACAGAGCTGAACGCGAACCCGTTCTTCGTGCGAGGTCGGGAGGTTTTTCCCGATGTAATCCGGACGAATTGGCAGTTCCCGGTGTCCGCGGTCCACCAATACCGCCAGTTGAATGCGCTTTGCCCGTCCTGCACTCAGGACCGCCTCCATCGCCGCCCGCGCCGTGCGTCCGGTAAACAAAACATCGTCCACAATCACGACGGTTTTCTGCTCAATCTGACCGATTTCCAGCTTGGGAAAGGTGATCACCTCCCGGCTCGGCAGATCATCGCGGTACGCTGTGATATCCAACGGCAGGGTCTGTGGACGGCTGCCCTCGACCTCGGCAATCTTGTCCGCCATGCGCTCCGCAAGGTATTTCCCCCGCGTACACACGCCGGCCAGGACAACGTCTTCGCTGCCATGGTTCTTCTCAATGATCTCATATGAAATTCGGTTGATGGCCCGGCGCACTGCACCTTCCTCCATAATTTCGGCCTTTTTCACCTGTTTCATTCCTTTTTCCTCATCCTAATGATTTCCCATACAAACAGCCCAGCTGCTTTCCGCCGATCCAAACAACAAAAAAACGGCTCTCCACCTCTTTTGCAAAAACACAGAGAAAAATCCGTTCAACTCTGTGTTGCACAAAACCCCGGTCGGAAGCCGCCAGCGGACGCAATACGCCCCTAGTTTCCTTTCTGTCGCCTTGCCGGACTCACGGGTCCTGCTTAAAGGTTGCTTTTTCATCTGCTTTATTATATACCATCGCAATTTTTTTGTAAATCAAAAATGTCAAGAAACTTTCCGTCAGAATGCACAGGATGTTTTCCGTTCCGCTCTCATTTTTTGCCTCTGTGTAAACCGATGCCAAATTCTCGCTGTTTGCGTCGAAATTGCCAGTCCCGTGTCCGCAACATTCCGCAGTCATCCGGGCAAACTGTGCGCAGGAGAAAGGAGTGAGAACGATGAAAAGCACGATTTTTACCACCGGTGTGATTGCCGGTCTCGCCGGAATGACCATAGCCGCTTATGCCATGAAGCGAACCATGCCCGGTACCGAGATGGGGCGCTCTGTCTCAAAGGCGGCGCACACCACCGCAGGCGCCGTCAGCTCCATCGCACAGGACGCCGCAGACGCCATCGACCATGTTGTAAAATAAGCCTGCCTATCAAATGGAGAAAACCTCATCTGCTTCACAGCAAAAATATCCCGTCCGTTTTTCCGGACCTTTCTGGATATCCTGTGAACAGATGAGGTATTTTTCTGCACATGCAACGGCCAGATGCCTTACCGAATTGCCTCTACCGGAAAGATCCGGCAGATCAAATTGTCGATTATGACCGTGATCCCCTCCAGGGAGTCTTCCTGCTCCAGCCACATCGTCACAGCGCCGACAATCCCATTCGCCAAAAAGCGGCAGACATATTTCCGCTGTCCATCGTTTTCCTCCAGCATATGCGTTGTCTGCACACGATAAATCGTGTCCTCCAACACGCGCATCATCTTCGAACGGATCCCTTCCCCGGAGGTATCGTGGAACAGCGTCCGGACGAGGAACCGGTTCTCCTGAATGTAGCCGAGTACCGCATCGGCGATGTCCTGTACCGAGTGGTTGTCCTCCGTCGGCTGATAGGTTTCCAGGTTTTCTTGCAGCACCTGGACCAGTTCGTTTTCAATTTTGTCCTTCAGATCATAGGTATCCGTGTAGTGAAAATAAAACGTGCCGCGGTTCAAATCCGCACGTTCCGTAATCTCCTTCACCGTGATATCTTTAAATTCCTTCTCGTTCATCAGCTCCGCCAGCGCCTGCCGCAGCAGCCGCTTTGTCCGGCGAATTCTCCGATCTTCTCTCTTTTTCGCCATAGCAAACTCTCCCTGTTTTTCATCATATTTTTATTGTTTGTATTATAACCCACATTCATCCGCCTTGCAATAATTTTGTTGAAATTTTATACTTCAAAGCATGCAGCTGGATGGTCGATCAAACACAAATCGCCGGAGCGGTCTTGACAGACATACCAACAGTATGCTATGGTATAAACATACTGACAGTATGTTTGGTGGTGAAAGGCAATGGCAAGAAATAAGCATCCGGAAGAGACGGTCAACCTAATATTGGATGTCGCATACCGCCTGTTCATGGAACAGGGATATGAGCACACGTCCATTCAGGATATTATCAATCATCTGGGCGGTCTCAGCAAGGGAGCGATCTACCATCACTTCAAGTCAAAAGAGGATATTTTGGTCGCCGTTACCGACCGAATGACCGCCGATTCCAATCAGATGCTTGCGGACATTCGCGACCGTTCCGACCTCAGCGGCAAGGACAAACTGAAGATGATTTTTAAGCAGTCCATCGGCCGGCCTGTTCAGGATGAAATCTTTACCGCAGCCCCGAATTTTAGCAACAATCCCAAGCTTCTTTCCAGCCTTTTGCATGAGACGATAACGGAAGCGGCTCCACAGTACATCTTCCCAATCCTTCAACAGGGAATTTCCGATGGATCCATTCAGACAGAATATCCGGAACAATTGGCCGAACTCATCTTACTGGCGGCCAATGTCTGGATGAATCCGATGATCTTTGACAGTTCCACGGAAGAATCCTATCGCAAATTCATGGTATTTCGGCAGATGCTACAGGGATTTGGTCTGGATATCGTCGATGACGAGATGTTGAACCGCTTGCAGGAGCTTGCATCCATTTATCAAAAAAACAAATAATACTCTGCCCTGCAAAATGGGCAGATATATTTTCGCACGATACATACCGACGTGCGGTATCGGAAGGAGATAGTATGCAGACGATTGTAGAAGTAAACTCGGTTGAAAAGAGCTATGGACAAACGCAGGTGATTCACGATTGCAGCTTTGAAATTCAAGAGGGAGAGATATATGGGCTTTTCGGTATCAACGGTGCGGGAAAAACGACCTTGATGAAGATGATACTGGGGTTGCAGCAGATTGATCATGGAAGCATTTATGTTTTCGGTCAAGAAGTAAGCCGCAGTCGAGCGTATTTATCCAATGTCGGGAGTGTCATAGAAACCCCTGTTTTTTATGAGCATTTCAGTGCAAGTGAGCTTTTGGCCATGCACTTATGCTATATGAAGAAAAAAGCAAACATAGCAGAAGTATTACAACTCGTAGGACTTGAGGATGTAAAACAAAAGCCAATCGCAAAGTATTCTCTGGGGATGAAGCAAAGGCTCGGACTGGCAAGGGCGATAATACATAGACCAAAACTGTTGCTTCTGGATGAACCGCTTAACGGTCTTGACCCTATCGCAATTACGGAAATGAGAGCTCTTATGAAAAAACTGACAGAGAATGGGATGGCAATTTTGCTGTCAAGTCACATAATCGAAGAAATCAAGCACACAGCGGACAGAGCAGGTATTCTTTCGGGAGGCTATATCAAGCAGGAATTTTCCGTGGCAGAAAAAGTATCGGAATATGGAGAGAAGTTTGAAAATTATGTAATAGATAATATGAGGAGGACTTGAAGTGAATTTATACCGACTGGAAATGAAGAAAATGCGGTTTTCTGCTTATTTATGGGCAATATCGGGCATATTTGCAAGTTTACTGGCACTCGGCATATTATTTCTTTTCATTTTTCAGATGGAAAAGGGCGAAAGCGGCAGCCCCGAAGAAGTTGAGTTATTTGCAAATTGGAACGGGCTATTCGCACTCACAACCGCTTTGGCGTTTGCCTGCTTTAGTGTTTTTTCCGCGGTTATCGCAGCTAAAGTGGTTGTCAGCGAGTATTGTGGAAAAAATGCAGTTATCTTATTGAGCTATCCCGTAGAGCGAACAGCAATACTGGAAACCAAATGTCTGCTTGTCTGTGGTATTACCACAATTTCTGCATTTATTAGCAACATATTTGTTGTCGGAATTATGTATGCTGCAGCTCATATTGGGGGAATTGTGCCGCAAATGACTACAGAACATTTTGTGCTCGTAGTTTTGAGTTCCAGTATTTTAATGGGTATTTCCTCTTCGGCGGTTGGTATTATTTCCGCTGCTTTCGGATGGAAAAAACGTTCCGTAATCGTAACAATCGTATGCTCTCTGATTATTGTATGTGTTTTAACCAACTTCATCACAGTCTCTCCGGGAAACATCATGTGGGTCATGTTGGCAATCAGTACGGGTTTCGTTGTCATAGCTAATGTTATATATTCTGTTCTGGCAAACGGAATAGAAAAAATGGAGGTTTAGCACATGAATCAAAAACTGTTTTCAAAGGATTTCACATTCGTTGTCATCGGACAGATTATTTCTCTATTTGGCAATGCTGCCATACGATTTGCACTGCCGCTGTACTTATTAAATCAAACCGGTTCCTCCGCACAGTATGGCGCTGTCACCGCGTGTGCCTTTGTCCCCGCCATCCTGCTCTCGCCCATCGGTGGTATCGTCGCCGATCGGGTGAACAAACGAAATATTATGGTATTTTTGGACTTTCTCACCGCAGCCGTTATTCTTCTGTTTTGCCTGCTCATGGACACCGTGAATCTCATCCTTTTGCTGACCGTTACGCTGATGATTCTCTATGGCATTGCCGGCGCCTATCAGCCGTCGGTGCAGGCAAGTATCCCGGCGCTGGTGAAACGGGAGCATTTTATGGCAGCCAATTCGATAATCAACACCATCAGTTCCTTTGCCTCTTTCATCGGACCGGTTTTGGGGGGTATTTTATACAGCGCCTATGGATTGAAGCCGGTATTGTGGATTTGTATGATATGCTTCCTTTTATCTGCCAATATGGAAATTTTTATTCACATCCCGTTCCAGCATCAGGCTCCAGATGGCGGCGTCTTACAGACCGCGAAAATGGATTTTGCAGAAAGCATTCGTTTTATCCGCTCAGAGAAGCCGATGATCGGAAAGGTTCTCTTGGTAATCTGTGGAATCAATCTGTTTTTATCTGCGATGATTCTGGTTGCACTCCCCTATCTGATCACTGAGGTATTGACTTTGGACGCATCTCAGGCCAACCGGTTGTATGGCTTTGCAGAGGGCGCTCTGGCAGCTGGCGGCTTGGCCGGCGGCATCGGGGCCGGTATTTTGGCCAACAAACTGGCAACCCAAAAATCCGGGCATCTGGTGATCGCCTGTGCACTTTGTGTATTTCCTATGGGTGCATCCCTCCTCCTGTTTTCATCCGGGCTGATAAATTATATCGTGATAACCATCTGCTGTTTTCTCATCATGGTATTCTCCACCATGTTCACCGTACAGATGATGTCCTTCCTTCAAGCGGAAACGCCGCCAACGTTAATTGGAAAAGTGATCGCCGTTATTCTCACCGTTTCCATGTGTGCACAGCCGTTGGGGAACGCACTCTACGGCATTCTCTTTGAACTCTGCAAGGGGCTGGAATTTGCCGTCGTTTTCTTCGCAGGTATCGTCTCCCTGATGATCGCGATCGGCACAAGAACGGTCTTCCAGACGATCTCATCCGACCCAATATCAGAGTAATCCTCTGTCCGCGAGCAGGATTCCAATCCCGAAAAAGCAAAAGACGGTATCGCTTTCATAACGATACCGTCTTTTTATACAGCCTTGAAAAATGTTCCCAAGCAGGTATATCCCACTTTCCCATTCAGCGCGTACGGAAATACTCAATGATATCCCGCAGAATCATGCCGCCCAGCAGCGACACCGCCGCGCCGGTAAAAAACAGCAGAATAATCTCCATGAAATAGCTTCTCAGTACATTTTGCAGCAGGCTGAATACCAAAAACAGCAATACACAGAAGACCACCATGGTTCCCTGCTTTTCCTTTGCAATCTTTCCTCCCAGCAGCAGCCCCAGCAAGATGAAAACGATTCCCAAAGGAAGCAGATCCGACTCTCCCGGCCAGTACCATTCCTGCAAATACCCAAACAACATATTCGATCCCCCAGCACACAATGTTTTATTTCTTCTGTTCATCCTACCATATGTCACAGAGGAATGCAAATCAGGAAGCATAGAATATGTGCCATGTTTTGATGCTTCCTTCCGGTATCGTGGTTATTTCACTTGTCCAAATAGAATGATTGGGATATAATAAAGAGAACAAGAAAAAGGAAAATTCATGGAGGAGTCGAATGACACAGGAAAAAATCGCGCGGATTAACGAGCTGGCCAAAAAAGCAAAATCTCCGGCAGGGCTGACCCCGGAGGAAATCACGGAGCAAAAGGCTCTTCGCGAAGAATACATTGCAGGCTTCCGCGCAAGCATGAAAGCGCAGCTGGATAATACGTACCTGGTAGATGAAAAGGGAAACAAGAAAAAACTAGGCCAAAAGAAACCATACAACGGTCTGAGGCATGGGCGATGATGCGAACGCTCTCTGCCCCAACCGATATTTTAGCTGTTCTGGAACGGCTGGAGCAGGCCGGATTTGCCTCGTACATCGTCGGCGGCGCTGTCCGCAGCCAGCTTCAGGGCAACGTACCGCATGACTATGATGTCTGCACCGCAGCTCGTCCAGAACAGGTCCGGCAGATCTGTTCCGAATGGAAAACCGTTGACACCGGCCTCAAGCACGGAACCGTAACCGCATTGACAGCCAGCGGCCCGGTGGAAATCACAACCTTCCGCCTGGAAGGCCAGTATACTGACTGCCGTCGGCCGGACCGGGTGGAATTTGTCACGGACATCAAGGCGGACCTGGCACGTCGGGATTTCACCATAAATGCCATGGCGTGGAGTCCGATTCGTGGGCTGTGTGATCCCTTCGGCGGTCAGCGCGATTTGCAGGCCGGTATCCTGCGCTGCGTCGGTGATCCCAAACAGCGCATGACCGAAGACGCTCTGCGCATTTTGCGCGCCCTGCGTTTTCTCTCTGTATATGGCTTCCAAATGGAGCCGCAAACCAGGCAGGCCGTCCTGCACTGCCGCAGTCTGCTGCAGCATATCTCTGCCGAACGGATCACCGACAAGCTGATCCGCATTCTCTGCGGCCCATATGTCGGACAGGTGCTGACGGAATTTTCGGATGTCATAACGGAAATTCTGCCGGAGCTGCGTCCTATGATTGGATTCGACCAAAACAATCCGCATCACAGCTATACTCTATGGGAGCATTCGGTCCGTGCCGTGGAAGCGATCCCACCGCGGCCGGAGCTGCGCATGGCAATGCTGTTCCATGATGTCGGCAAAAGTGCCTGTTATACCGAAGATTCTGCTGGCATCGGCCATTTTTACGGTCATGCAAAGCACTCCGTTCCATTGACGGCCTCGGCTTTACAGCGTCTGCGTCTGGACAATACACTGTACGACGATATTTTATATTTGGTACGCCATCACGACACCCCTCTTGGGCTGACACCGAAGACAGTGCGCCGCAAATTGGCGGTACATGGAGAACGGTATTCCCGTGCCCTTCTGGCGATCCACAAGGCAGACTGCATCGGCCAGGGAACCGCCCCGGAGAACCTGACTGCTTTTCTGAAGAGCGAGGATCTGCTCGAAGCGGTGCTGGAAGAGGAAGGGCGCTTTAAAAGAAAAGATCTCGCAATCAATGGCAATGATTTGATCCGCTGGGGTATGCAGGGCCGTGAAATCGGTGAAATGCTGGCTGCCCTGTTCAATTACGTGCTGGATGATCCAACCCGAAATACACGGGAGACGCTCTACGAAAAATTCTGTGCTCTGCAAAAAGAGCCGAATCACATGGCATTCACCGTCAGTGGTATGAGCTGGAAGCATTGTGCCCAGGAGGTGCGTCAGCTTCTTGAGTCACTCCCCTCCGTCGAGTATGCCAATGTTGATCTGCCCAGCGGCCGGGTCGAGGTGATGGGAACACAGATTTCCCCCAATGAAATCCGTCACGTTTTGGCGGATGCCGGATATAAGGTGGCAATTTAAGATGAAAAAAGAACAATACAAGGAACAGTTTGTGCAGGCATTCCAGACCAATGTCACGCGCCGCGGCGCGGATCGTCTGCTGGAATGGCTGCTGTCTACGGACTTTTTCGATGCCCCGGCGTCAACCCGCTTCCATGCGGCCTATGCCGGTGGTCTGGTGGAGCACAGTCTGAATGTCTATCGCACCTTCCTGCAAAAGCATTTTGTCGAGGGAGAGGACGACTTGGAAAGCGTCACGCTCTGTACCCTGCTCCATGACATCTGCAAGGCGGGCTTTTATGAAACCTCCTACCGCAATCGAAAGAACGAAGCCGGGGTCTGGGAAAAGGTCCCGTATTACACAGTAAAAGATAAATTCCCCTATGGACATGGGGAAAAATCGGTCTTCCTGATCGAGCGCTTTCTGCGTCTGAAAAATGAGGAAGCGGTCGCCATCCGCTGGCATATGGGCGGCTTTGACGAATCGGTCAAAGGCGGTTCGTTTGCGTTGGCCAATGCATTCGAAAGCTATCCGCTGGCGGTCAAGCTGCACCTATCCGATCTGGAAGCAACCTATTTATGCGAAACACGCTTTGGCGAGGAGGAATAACCATGCAGGCAAAGGAATTTCAGCTCAACACCCCCACAGAGGGTTTTGTGAATATCACCCGCAGTGTTCGGGAAACCATCGAGGAGAGCGGTGTACAGAGCGGTATGGTACTCATTTGGTGTGCGCACACAACGGCGGGCATCACCATCAATGAGAACGCCGATCCGGATGTGGTACACGATATGCTGATCGGGCTGGAGAAAGCATACCCGGATCGTCCGGAGTTCCGTCACATGGAGGGGAATTCCTCCGCTCACCTCAAATGCTCCGCCATGGGGGTCAGCAAAACCATTCCGATTGAAAATGGCAAAATGCTTCTCGGTATCTGGCAGGGAATCTATTTCTGTGAGTTTGATGGCCCGCGCCATCGGAAGTATTACGTCAAAGTTATCGACGGATAACAGACAAGATTGCTCAAGCCATCCCACCATTCCCAGACGGAAAAGGCAATACATTTTATCCTCAAAACACAGAAAAACAGGGCCGTTTACCGATGGAAATCGCCGGTAAAGCGCTCTGTTTTTGCTTTTTTCCCTTTCTCTGAAAAAGCAAAATAGGATTGGTTTCCCAAACAGGATTTTGATAGAATAAAAGAAATCATACGAAAAAAAATGGAGAAAGGAGAACCACTATGAGCGTACAAATGATCGGACTGAATCTGCTTTGCTGCAACGGCTGCAGCAACCGCTGTCCCCTGAGTGCTCCGTGCTGCAACAGCGGCTCGGCAAAGGCCGACGACCTGACCGCGATTGCGGCAGAGCTGGCTCAGCTTCGTGCACTGGCCGCGGAAAAGGACTAAATCCGCAACCAAAATCACAACACCCCATTTGTCGGATCATCGTCCGGCAAACGGGGTGTTTTCTTCTACCTGCTTGTCTTCTGTCACTCCAGCACGATGGCTTTTTTTAAGACCGCATCCGTCACCAGGATGCTTGGATTGATACCAAAGAGCGCGTAATCCGTCGTTTCGCTGCGGATCGTCAGCTCCTGTACCCCCGTGACATCCAGGTGGACTCGCTCTGCCGAATCCGCTGTCGACACGGCCCCGGAATCATAGATCACGGCGTCATCTGCCAAAACCAGAAAGTGTATGGAGTCCTCCTCGTCCGACAGCCGATCCATGAAATAGGTCGCCTCGAACCACTGGTACTCTCCCTTTAACGCATAGGTGCAAAAGGCAGAATGCGAACCAATTCCCTTCCATCCGCCCCAGCTCATCAGGCGGAAGCAGCCGTTGTACTCCGTCCCCTCGATGTCCTGCACCGTCTCTCTTTCATAGTAATCCGTTCCGCTGCTGTTGCTGGTTAAAAGCGTCAGCTCCTGCAGATCTTTCGGGTCGCTTTCTTCATAGGCACGCTGATAGCGAAGGAGCTGCGGATCGTCGCGCAGAAACTCCAAGCCCTCCTGTATCACCTGTGCTGCCGCCTTGTTGTCCTCCTCCGCATAAGCCGCCTCGGCCTGTTCCAGAAGGCTTGTACGATAGCGATCCTCACACTGAGTCAGCAGAGCCTGCCATTCCTCCTCGTCCGGCTCTTCCTCCAATGCATCCTGCAGGTACAAAATCGCTTCTGTGTAGTTTTCCTGCTGTACATAGCCCTCCGCTGTTTCGCGGATTTCGGCATGCTCCGCTTCCCTCTGTGCCGCAAGCTGCTTGTCCTGCCAAAGGGAAAAACCGCCAAACGCGGTAAGTCCAACCGCCACCACGGCAATCGCCGTCAGCATCGGCACAATCCATCGTTTTCTCTGTGGTATTTCCGGCGGCAGCGGCTCCGGCCGCACGTTTCGGGGAAGACTTCGGGTCATCTTCTCGGTAGGCGGTTCGGTCGGTGTATTCCGTCCATATCGCTCGGTCCGCGGTGCATTCGGCAGCGTCGGCTCCCCTTCGGGGTTGGAATGCGTCAGACGCCGGAGGCACTGCTCCAAATCCAACCGCATTTCCTGCGCGGTCTGATACCGGTCCCCCGGCTCCGCCGCCTCCGCACAGCGGATTACCTGCTCCAATCCACTGACCAGCTCCCGCTCTTTCGTCACATGCTCCAGCGTTTTTCCCAGCGCAAAAAGATCGACATTCGCACGGTAGCCATGATCGCAAAACATCTCCGGCGCCATATAACGCGGCGTCCCGATCATCGTGTATTGCTTCCGCCAACTCATCGTCGCAATGCCCAAATCGCCGAGCTTATAGGTGCCATCCTCCGAAACAAAAATATTTTCCGGTTTGATGTCCCGATGGATGAATTCTGCCTCCCTCTGGTTTTCTCCGGCAAGCAGACGGCTGGCCTCCTCCAAGCCGGAGCAGATCTGTATTCCCATCCGAATGAAGTCCAGCTCCTGCATCGGGACTCCCTGCTGTCTGCGCTGTTCAATATACGCTGGCAGGACGGCCAGCTTCTCCATCCAAATCAGGATATCGTAGCCGATCAGCTCTGTCCCATCCCGAATCGGATAGTTTTCATATCCATAAATGGAGACAAAATGCTCCAGCTCTTTGAGCTCCATCATACGCTGGATCTCATCCAATGTATTTCGCAGTCCATTCAGCAGATATTTCTGCGGGTCGGGTTCCTCCTTCGCCGCTTGTTCGGTGTATTCAATCGTAACCACTTTCAAGGCATCCACAGCCTTTTGGTCCTCATCCAACAGCGCATAGACATGGCCGAAATTCCCTCCGCCAAGGTATTCCCCCACGGTTTTATTTCCCCACAAATGGTAGCCTGTCAGACGTTCCCGTTCGGTATCCTTCAACGACATATACTCACCTTCTATCTCGTCTTTAGTATAAAGGAAAAGTCCCCTGATTACAACCCATCCCCATGTGCCGCATACCCAAAGAAAAAGAGCTGTATCACAAACTCGGTTTGCAACACAGCTCTTTTGTTATCCGTTCTGGCGGTCAAGATATTCCTGTGCCGCCGTGACACAGTTCGCGCCGTCGGCGACTGCCGTCACGACCTGCCGCAGTGGTTTGGCCCGTGCATCGCCTGCGGCAAACAGCCCCGGTGCGGAGGTAATGCCATCCTCTCCCGCACAGATATATCCCTGTGCGTCCAGCTTTGCCACTCCCTGAAGCAGCCCGGTATTCGGACGAATCCCAACGGCAACAAATACGCCGTCGGCCTTCAAGATCCGCTCTGTCCCCTGCTGCAGGATGCGCACACCGGTGACGGAGTCTTTCCCTTGGATCTCCTCCGGTACGGCGTTTGTCACAAGCTGGATATTGGGAGCCTCCCGCACCCGCTTCTGTATCGTTGGATTGGCGCGGAACTCCGCTCTCCGGTGTACCAGATATACGGTATCCGCGATCCGCGACAGAAGCAGTGCATCGCCCAAAGCGGTATCTCCGCCGCCGATGACAACCACGGTCCGCCCATGGTAAAAGGCTCCGTCACACACCGCACAATAGGAAACTCCGCGTCCGGTGAACTCCTCCTCGCCCGGGATATCCAGCTTCCGGTGGGAGGCGCCAGCGGCATAAATAATGGTTTTTCCCTCCAAAGCGGTACCGTCTGTGAGCGTCAACGTCCACTGCGTCCCCTCCGGATGCAGGCGCATTCCCTCCCCTTCGACAAAGGTGGTGCCCAAGCTTTCCGCGTGTTCGCGCAGCTTTTCTCCCAGATCATAGCCATTGATGCCGGGGAGACCGGGATAGTTGTCTACCTGCTCGCTCTGTGCAATCTGACCGGTTCCCATATACTCCCGCTCGACCACGACGGCATGCAATTGAGCACGCTGTGCATAAATCGCCGCCGTCAGCCCGGCGGGGCCGCTTCCAATAATGATTGTATCATACATTCTTTTTCAACCATCCTTATATGGATTCTTCTCCGTTTAGGATAACCAGCCTCCGGAATATTATATCGTGCCAATTCGTTTATTTGGCACGCACTGCCTGTTCAAAATCCTCAATCAGGTCCTCCATATCCTCAATGCCGACACTGACGCGGATTAAATCCTCCGTCACTCCCGCATGCTCACAGGCATCTGCCGGTATGTGTGCATAAATGGTTGACCGTGGATGTACGACCAGGGTGCGGACATCGCCAACATTGGTGATATTGACCGCATACCTGAGTTTATTGATGACTTGGAAGGCCCGTTCGCGGGTTCCCAGACGGGCGGTCAGAATTGCTCCATAGCCGCCGTTTAACACCCGGGAGGCTGTCTCATGCCACGGGCTGGAGTCCAGTCCCGGATAATTCACCGCGGCAATGCCGTCCATCTGCTCCAGCGCTTTGGCCAGTGACAGGGCATTGCTGCACTGGCGTTCCATGCGCAGGCCCAGCGTTTCCATGCCAAGACTGTTCAAAAACGCATTCATCGGAGCCAGACAGGCCCCCATGTCCATCAGCACCTTCTGCCGCAGCTTTGCGGTCAGCGCATATGGGCCAAATTTTTTCCAGTCCTGCATGGCCGGAAAGGCTTCCGTATCCCATCGGAAGTTTCCACTGTCCACCAGCACACCGCTGATGGCATTGCTGCTTCCATTGATATACTTGGAGCTGGAGTGTACGGCAATATCCGCCCCCTGCTCCAGCGCCTGTACCAGAACCGGTGTGGCGAGAGTATTATCCACCACAAACAGGATATTTCCTTTTTCCTTCAGATAACGGCTGACCTCCGGAAGATCCAACACATCCAGTCTGGGATTCCCGATGATCTCGGTAAAGACCATCCGGGTTTTCTCTGTGATAACCCGTTCCAGCTGCTCCGGTGTACAGGCATCCACATAATGTGTTGTGATGCCAAACGCCTGCAAATCTGCAAATAACCCAATCGTACCGCCGAATACGCCTGCACTCGCCACAATTTCATCGCCTGTGGAAAGAATCGCCAGACACAACGAGGTGATCGCTGCCATCCCGGACGAAAAGGCAACTGCACCGATCCCATGCTCCAGCGCGGCCATCCGCTGCTCAAACGCACTTACGGTCGGGTTCCCGATGCGGGTATAGGCATAGCCTGCCGCTTTGTTTCGAAAGATCGCCTCCAACCCCTCCGCGGTCGCATTGCCAAAGGCGCTGGTCTGATAAATCGGTGTAAGTGTCGCGCCGGTATTTTTCTTATCTCCGTCAAACCGGTCATGCAGCAAACGGGTATTGGTTTTCATACCACATCACACTCCTCTCAGTCCGTCAGACCAAGACCATCACACTCCGCCTGTTCGTAATCAATCGGGCTGTAAATCGTCGGATGCTCGCCGCAGACCGCGCAGTTCCGCACGCGCTTCGGCAGTTTGATTTTGCGGAAAGTCATGGTGAGTGCATCATAGGTCAGCAGACATCCGGTCAGCAGCTCGCCCTTTCCAATGATATATTTTACCGCTTCCATGGCCTGCAGGGAGCCGATGACGCCACCCATCGCCCCGATGACGCCGGCCTGCTTACAGGTCGGAACCGCATCCTTCGGGGGCGGGTTCTCAAAGACACAGCGGTAACACGGCCCCTGCTCCGGTACATAGGTCATCAGCTGTCCCTGAAACCGGATAATACCGGCATGGGAAAACGGTTTTTTGGCCAGCACACAGGCATCGTTGATGAGGAATTTCGCCGGGAAATTATCCGTGCCGTCAATGATGAAATCATACGGTTCGATCAGCTCCATAATGTTGCTGGAATCGACGAATTCCCGATAGGTATGTACTGTTACATCCGGGTTGAGTGCATTCATGGTTTCCTTTGCAGACTGCACCTTCGCCTTGCCGACATCCTGGGTGGAATGGATGATCTGCCGCTGCAAATTGGACAGGTCTACCTCATCCGCATCCACAATGCCGATGGTTCCGACACCGGCAGCAGCCAGATACATCGCGGCCGGAGCGCCCAGGCCACCGGCGCCAATGATGAGAACTTTGGCATTCAGCAGTTTTTTCTGTCCCTTTGCGCCGACCTCCTTGAGGATGATATGGCGGGAATAGCGCTCAATCTGTTCATTGGATAATGCCATCAGCAGCCGCCTCCCATGAAGTACAGAAACTCGATCTCATCACCGTCCTTGACAACATAGCTGTCATACTGTGCCAGTCTCAGGAATTCCTCATTTACAGATACGGTCACACTCTGCGGTTCGCTGACCTTCTCGTTTGCAATCAGCTGTGCAACCGTGGTGCCCTCTGCGTATTCTTTCTTTTCTCCTGCAATAATTAATGTCATGGTAATTCACTCCTCGTCTTCTACTTTGCGGACGATCAGCGTATAGGTGCCGTCCTCATTGTCAATCAACTTCAAAATCTGGTGTCCTTCCTCCTTGATGGAACGCGGTACATTCTGTACCGGTTCCCCATCGTTCATACGGATGGAAAGAAGCTCCCCGTCGTCCAGCTCCTCCAAGGCGACCTTGGCCTTGACAAAAGTGACCGGACAGACAACATCTGTGATATCCACAGTATCTGTGATGTCAAACTCCGCCATGATATGCCTCCTCTACTCGTTTTTTCAATGACGCAATGCCGACACGCTCGATGGTCTTGCGGAACCGCTCTCCCTTGTCTGCGTTTTCGGCAAAAAATTCAATCGCGGCGTCCATGACGCGGAACAGCGTGTCCTCATCGTGGATGATCGGCACAATCTCCTCTCCCTGGTAAATATCGTTGCCAAAGGTCCCGCCAAAAGACACAATATACCCGCGGTTCTCGGTGTAGGCGTCTGTCGGACAGGACTTGGAACAGCGTCCGCAGAAATTACATGCGTCCCGGTCAATGGAAATCTTGCCGTCCGCGATGGAAATCGCGTGGCTGCGACATACCTTTTCACACAGTCCGCAATGGATGCAGTCCGCTTCGTTCCATTCCACCTCCATGCCGCCCTTGACACCGATATCATTTTCCTCGGCTTTGAGGCAGTTGTTCTGACATCCGGTCACACCGAATTTAAATTTGTGCGGCAGCTCCCGGCCGAAATAGTGGTCACTGATCTTTTCTGCCAGTGCAGTTGTATCAATGCAGCCGCTCGGACAGATCGCACTGCCCTGACATGCGGTGACGGTGCGGACACGCGGGCCGCAGGTGCCGCTCTCCACGTTGCCCTTCGCCATCTCCGCCTTTACCTCGTCAATGTCCCCGAGTCGGATGAACGGAATCTCAATGCCCTGACGGGAGGTCAGATGCACATAGCCGTGGCCGTATTTGTCCGCGATCTCGGCAACCTTTGCCAGCTGTTCCGCCGTCATCTGGCCGCCGACAACCTTCAATCGCATGGAAAAGCAGTTCTTCTGCTTTTGACGCATGAATCCACCTTTTTTCAGTGCTGCATAATCTGTAGCCATATCAGTTCTCCTCCGTTATGATATTCAGTTCTTCCGGTTCCGAATGGTATTCGGCTGCCCGAAACGCTTTGCAGGATGGAACCTCCGCCATGAGCGAAACAATCAAATAGCTCATGCGCGGGTCCACTGCCAAACGCTTGTCCTCTTCTGACGGTCTCGCGGGTGTTTCCGGATGCGAATGGATATTCCCCAGTACCATCCATCCCTTGGTGCGCGCATACTTCATCGCCTTGAGCTGCGCCTGCGGTGTGATTGTGAAATGCTCGTTGGTGTGGTCTATATTCTCGGTGATATACACCTCTCTCACCCGTTTTCCGGCCTCCGTCTGCTCCCCCAGCAGGAGTGCGCAGGCTTCCTCCGGCAGGCAGGTCTTCGCATGTGCGATGAACTGCTGAAGCTGGGTCTGTGTCATGGCAATCATTCCACAACACCTGCTTCCTGCAAAAACGCATGCAGTCCAGCCTTGTTCTGATAGCCATGGCTCCTTGCACGCTCGCTGCCGTCGGCAAACAGAAGCAGCGTCGGCGTTGTCTGCACCTTATACGCAGCCGCCAGCGAACGGCTGTGCACAACATTTACCTTGTAGACCGGAACAACGCCGTCATCCTCCAACTGTGCCAGGAGCGGAGACATCCGTTTGCACGGAACACAGCTGTCCGAATAGAACTCGACCAGTGCCTTTCCCTCGGCAACTGCCTGTGCAAAATCTTCCTCATGCAATACCTTTGCCATTTTCTTCACCCTCTTCTTTCATAATTTTCTATGGTTCCCGCCGCAAGATCCTTGACGACCTCCCCGCCGACAATCAGTCCGACAACCGACGGGACAAAGGCATTGCTTCCCGGAATCTGTCTGCGCTGCGTACATTTGCGCGCTGTGCCCGGCGGACAGATGCAATGCGCCCGGCAGCTGATCGCCATATCCTCCACCGGCGTAACCGGCTGCTCCTCGGAATAAACTACCTTGAGCTTTCGAACACCGCGCTTGCGCAGTTCATGCCGCATAACGCGCGCCAGTGGACAGATGGCGGTTTCATAGATATCCGCCACCCGAAATGCCGTTGGGTCGAGCTTGTTCCCAGCCCCCATCGCGCTGATGATCGGCGTTCCGGCCCGTTCGGCCTGTTCGACCAATTCGAGTTTCCCGGTCACGGTGTCAATCGCATCGACAATGTAATCATACTGTGTAAAATCAAATTCTCCGGAGGTTTCCGGCGAATAGAACGTCTTATACGTATGAACCGTACAATCCGGATGGATATCACGGATGCGCGCTTCCGCCACATCCACTTTATATTTCCCGACGGTACTTCTCACCGCATAGATCTGACGGTTGATGTTGGTCAGACAGACCTTGTCGTCATCAATCAGGTCCAATGCGCCAATGCCGCTGCGGGCCAGCGCCTCCGCCGTATAGCCACCGACTCCGCCGATGCCAAAGATGGCAACGCGCGCTCGTTTCAGCCGCTCCATGCTCTCCTGTCCAAACAGCAGCTCGGTTCTTGAAAACTGATTTAGCATACCGATCCTTTCTTCCCCCATCCGCGCCTTGCTCTATCCCAGCTCATCGTACCGCTCCAGAAAGGAATGTCGCACCCTTCGGCTTTTATAGCCCGGCATGGTGTCCAGCGACACGGCATGAATGCTGTTAAAAATGCTTTTCTCAATGTACGGATTGTCCCGTTTCAGCCGACGAAGCAGCGTCTTGATTTCCTGCCGTTTGGAGCCGCCGCCTCCATTGTCACACATCGTACAATTTTCCGTGAACCGGCAGGCACACTGGATGAATTCCAAATCATGTTCATTTCTCCATGCAAGAATGGCATCCTCATGGACACAGTACATCGGCCGGATGACCTCCATCCCCGGGAAATGATCACTGTGCAGCTTCGGCGGCATCGCCTGCAGCAGGGAGCTGTAGAACATCCCCATGACGACGGTCTCGATGACATCGTTAAAATGATGTCCCAGTGCAATTTTGTTGCAGCCCAGTTCCTGCGCCTGTTTGTACAAATGTCCGCGCCGCATTCTGGCACAGAGATAACACGGATGCTTCTCCGTTTTGTTCGCCACAGCGAAAATATTGGTTTCAAAGACGGTAATCGGGATATTCAGCAGCGCCGCATTGCTCTCAATTTTTTGACGGTTGATCTCGTTATAGCCCGGGTCCATGACCAGGTACACAACTTTGAACGCCACGTTGCTGTGGCGATGCAGCTGCTGCATGAGCTTTGCCATCAGCATCGAATCCTTACCGCCGGAGATACAGACCGCAATCCGATCCCCTTCCTGAATCAGTTCATAGTCCCGAATCGCCTTGATAAACGGATTCCATAAATCCCGTTTGTATTTCGTGATAATACTCCGTTCTATTTTCTGGCAGGGTTCCAGTTCCCGGCTCATCACGTCAACTCCTTATAACAATCATCAAATGCCGCAAGGAACTGCTGCAGTTCCTCTACGGTTGTCCGGTGGCTCAGGCTGATCCGCCACGACGAAAGGGCATTTTTCCGATCACGGCTCACAGCATACACCGCACGGGACGGAAGATTTTCCACCGAACAGGCCGATTTGACGGACACACAAACGCCCCGTTCATCCAGCGCTTTCTGAAATACCGTTCCCCGCACTCCGGAAACGCTGAGGTTCAAAATATGTGGAATGGCATCGTCCGGACTGTTTATGCGCACCTTCGGATAATCCGAAAAACGCGCCCGCAAAATACGGTTTTTCTCCTGTATCTGCGTCCAATGCGTATCCAGTGAACCCAGCGCCCGTTCGAGTGCCAATTCCATCGAGGCGGCCAGTGCCAGCGTCGGTGTCCCGCTGCGGTAAATTGTCGTACTGGCGCCGCCGTGAATCTGCGGTTCCACCACGATCCCCTTCCGTTTGAGCAGAATTCCACAGCCATTGAGTCCGTAGAACTTGTGGGCGGCCATACTCATCGTATCCACCCCCGCAAAGGAAACCGGAAGCTTTCCCACCGCCTGAGTCGCATCGACATGAAAACGGCAATTGGGATAGGCCTTTAATCGTTCTGCAATCTGCGCAATCGGCTGGATCGTTCCCAATTCGCCGTCCACCGCGCAGACCGCCACCAAAACCGTGTCCTTTCGCAGAAGCTCGGTTATCTGCTCTACGTCCACCGTTCCATCTCTCCGAATATCGACCAGATCGATTTCGTACCCGCGTTCCTGCAGCGCGGTCAGGCTTCCGCTCACCGAGGAATGCTCCAGCGGGGTCGAGATGATGTGCTTCCCCACATGGCGTCCGGCGCGGGCGATCCCCTTGACCGCAAGGTTATTGGCTTCACTCGCTCCGGATGTATAAATAATTTCCTCCGGCTGCACCCGCAGGAGCTGTGCAATGTGCTCCGTCACCTCGGTCAGTCTGGCCTGTGCGGCACGTCCTGCCCGATGCGATGAATTCGGATTTCCACAAAAACGCTGTTCTGTCTCGCAAAACCGTTCCAAAACCAACGGATCGGCCGGTGTATTCGCACAATAGTCGAGATAAACCATGCTATGCTCCCTCACTCGTGCGGCTGATATCAAACCCGTCCCCGGCCAGCATCTTCCGATCCTGTGCGGTGTTGTTGCCGGAGGTCGTCAGCATATCCCCGGTAATCGTTGCGTTGGCGCCCGAGAAAAAGGCCTCTCTGCCATTTTCCCTCATCAGACTGCGTCCCGCCGCCAGACGGACATCCGCCGTCGGATTGATAAAACGGAACAATACCACACAGCGAAGAATTTCCTCCTCCGTCAACAGCTCCCGATGTTCCAGCGGGGTTCCGGGAATTGGCATCAGCGCATTGAGCGGGATGGAGTCAATGTGCAGCTCCGCCAGAGAAAACGCCATATCCAGCCGGTCCTCCCAGGTTTCTCCCATGCCAAGGATCCCTCCGGAACAGACCGCCAGACCCGCACGCTGTGCGGCCTGAATACATGCAACCTTTTCCTCATATGTATGCGTCGTGCAAATAAACGGAAAAAACCGGCGTGATGTCTCAATGTTCTCATGATACATCGTCACACCGCTGTTTCGCAGTTCGCGGAGCTGTTCCTCCGTCAGGAATCCATGTGAGGCACATAGGGAAATTTCCTGACATTCCTCATGCATAGTGCGGTACGCTTGTACCGCCTGCGCAAAATCATGCGGGGACAAGCTCCGTCCAGCCGTTACAATCGAGAATTTATGTGCGCCATTTTTCTCATTTTTGCGGCATTCCTCCACAATCTCCGGAATATCCAAAAAAGAATACTGTTTCGTTTCCGCTGCATGATGCGCGGACTGTGCACAGAACTTGCAGTTCTCACTGCATCCGCCCGAACGTCCGTTGATAATCGTACAGAGATCCACACGGTTCCCACACAACTCTCTGCGGATCCGATCCGCACACGGTTTCAATTCCTCCAAATCGCCATGGAGCAGAAACGATACATCATCCTCTCTTGTGAGGCGCCGTCCCCCAATAATTTCGTCGGTTATCTGCTCATACATAGAGCACCACTCCTTGTTGTCCTATTGTTTGAATCCTTTGTTCACGCCCCTTGGGCCTTACTCCGTTGAGCCTTCCCACCGGGAAAAAGCATCGGCATATTCTTCCAGATAGTCCGCCGGGATTGCTATGCCGTCTTCCGTCTCTGTCTGTTCTTCCACCGGCATTGGGTTACAGCCGCCACGCTCCTCGCCAATCTGATCGGTCGTAAACATATTTCCACAGTTCTGGCAGACGAACGAATCCTCCTCCTGCACGAAATATGCCTGCGGCGCCGGGCTGCAGCTCTGACAGGTATTGAACGCAATGCGAACCGTGTCGTCCGCATCTCTGACGGCAAGCAGCTGAACCGTCGTCCCATCCGCATCATAATTGGCGAACGTCGCAACATCGGTGATCTCGTCGGTGTTGAGGAGCACATTTCCGTCTTGACCTGCTTCCAATGTGATGTAGGGATTCGTCTGCTCCTCTGCGTCTGCTTCCGCTGTGATCTCTTTTTCCGGTGTCTGTTCCACCGCAATATTCGATTTTGCACCGCAGCCTGTCAGGACAAACAGACACGCCGCGATGCCCAAGAACATGAGCTTCTGTCTCTTCATTCGGTTGTTCCTTTCTCAAAGTAGGCGGGGTCATCGATTACCTGAATGGTATTCTTTATCATCCCCATCCAGCAGGTGTAGGTATAGGTCCCCTCTTCCGTCGGCGTGAAAACAATCTCGTTTTCCCCGGCGTGCAGTTCCTGCTCAAACGAAAAATCCTTGCTGACTATCTGGTTATTGCAGCCGGTGAGATAGGTCTCGTCGACATGGATAATCATGTGAACCGGGATATCCTTCTGCACCACAACATCCGCATACCCGTTATAAGTCAGGTCAAACTGCACGACCTGTTCCTCTCCCTGCATCGTCGCCGCCAGATATTGATCCCATTCGCTTTGCGCGGACTGGGAAAAGGAAAGGCCGAGCGTACTCATCCCCCGGCTCATCATACTGACGGACAGCACAAGAATCAGTGTTGCCGCAATTTTATTGATCCAAATCCGGCCTTTTCCGTGCAGCGCTCCGGCAAACAGGCCAACTGCGAACATCATTGGCACGGTGCCAATGGCAAACAGGAACAGGGACACGGCGCCCAGCACCATACTTCCGGTGGACAGTGCATACAATTGCATCGCCTGCAACGGACCGCATGGCATCCATCCATTCAGCAAGCCAATGAGAAACGAATTTTTGCTTTTCCGCCGGAACACCGCGTGGCGAGGCAAAGGAATATTGAAAACACCGAGCATGCGCAGCGACATCAAAAACATCACTGCGGCCGCCAGCAAAATAATCCCACCGGACAGGCAGCGATGGATAGAGATCACACTTCCCAGAAATCCAACCAAGCCGCCAATCGCCGTATACGACAACACGCGCCCCAAATTGTAGTACAACGGCCGTTTCCAACTGCGTTCCGCGCCGGAAGAAACCGCCGTCAGATTGATTGCACCACACATACCGACACAGTGAATGCTGGTCAGCGCTCCGGTTACGACAAGCATGCCATAGGTGATACTGCTGTCAATCGTCGGGATCATCTGGAAGAGATTAAATCCCAGGACCGCCCGCAATCCCACAGCAAGGCCAAGAATGCAAAACAAAATCAGGATAAATTCTACGAATTTCACCCGATCCTGCAGCGGCTCCCGCTCCTCGCAGATCAGCCGCTTCTCGGTAACATACCCGGCATCCGCAATAAGCTGCACCAGCGCCGCTGCATCCAGCTCCCCCTCATAGGATATCTCCGCAATATCTTCCCGGATCGATACCTCCCGGATTGCCGGATGCTTCCGCAGCGCATTCTGTATGGTCACAATACAGTGTGCACAGTGTATTCCCCTGATTTTCATATATCGTTTTTTCATCGACACGTTTCCCCTCACGGTTTCTTCCCGATCTGTCCCCTCCCAGAAACGGTTTACCTTCGTTAGTATAAACCAATCAACCTATCTTGTAAATATGTTTTTTCAGAAATAAAAGAATTTCTTTTGTGTCCCCCTCTTCGGCAACGATGTTACTGGGCCAGATTGCGGTACATGTCTTCCAGCATCGGCACCGTCACTGGGGCCGGATTGTTGGCGAGATTGGGATGCACACTGTCCTGCGCCAGCTTGTGTATCTGCTCTGCGCTCAGGTTTTGGTCGGCAAGGGTCGAGCGGAGCCCAATGGTCTGCCGAAGCGCGCCGATGTGGTTCGCCAGTTTGCTGACATCCGCAAAGCCCAATGCGTCTGCCAATGCCTGTATCCGCGGGATCTCCCGATTGATGCGCAGGAACCAATCGATCGTCAATCCACACGCCTCGCCGTGAGGGATGCCATACTGCGCAGTCAGCGGATACGAGCAGGCATGCGGGCCGGTCGTTTTGGGAAGCGCAAACGACAGTCCCGCCAAAACCGACGCCTCGGCAAGCGCTCTTCGCGCCTCCCGGTTCGATCCATCCTGCACTGCGGTTTCCAGATTCTCAAAAATCAGCTTCGCGGCACGAATCGCGAGTGTGTCACAAATCGGCTGATGATGAATGCTGCTGTATCCTTCTATCGCATGGCACAGCGCATCCATTCCGGTGCATGCGGTCAAATATGGAGGCAGAGACAGGGTCAGTTCCGGGTCAACAATGGCGAGTTTTGCCGACAGGGACGGCGCCCCCAGCGGCAGTTTCCGGTCACCGTCGCTCAAAACACTGACGCTGGTCACCTCACTGCCGGTTCCGGCCGTTGTCGGAATGGCGATGACCGGAAGACCGTTCGCCGGAAGGGGATGTTTTGTCCCAAAGTAATGCCGTATGCTCTTCCCTTCGCGCGCGATGGCCGCCGCTGCCTTTGCACTGTCCAGCACACTTCCACCGCCCAGCGCAACCACGAAATCCAGTCCGTGCTCCCGAATCTGTGCGGCGCAATCGTCGGTAAAGCGCAGTTCCGGATTTGGACGGATATCGCAATATACCACTTGAATATGGTTCGCCGCATCACGCCTTATCTGCTCCGCATAGTCGGAAAACGAGCGGCTGGTCATCAGAATGCCTCGCGTTCCGCCGATCTGCTGTACGGCCTTCGCGAGCTGCTTTACGCTCCCATCGCCAAACCAAATCTCCACCGGTTGGCGATACCTCCATGCCTCAGAGGAATTCCCGGTCCACAATATCCATCACCTCGTCAAATTTTTTCATTTCCTCCCGCAGCTGCTCTTCGGTAATGATCAGCGGCGGTGTAATGTTGATGTTGTTCTCACGTCCATAGGTGGAGAATCCGCGTTCATGCAGCCGTGCAATAATGCGTCCCAGCTGTCCGCTCTTGTCCGCGTAAGGGACCAGCGGTTCCCGCGTCTCTTTGTCCTTCACCAGCTCGACTGCGGAGAACAAACCGATCGATCGGACATCCCCAATGCAGCGATGCTTTTCTTTCTGTTCTTCCAGAAGCTCCTTTAATACCTCGCCGACTTCCTGGACATGATCCAGAATATGATGTTCCTGATAATAGTTGACGCAGGCCACTCCCGCCGCACACGCCAGAGAATGTCCACTATATGTAAGGCCATACTGGAATACGTGATCTTCGTAATATCGGGCGATTTCCTTGCTGACGATAATTCCCCCCAGCGGGACGTATCCGCAGGTGACTCCCTTGGCGAAGGTAATGATGTCCGGTTTGATCCCCCAGTGCTCAAAGGCAAACATCGTTCCCGTGCGTCCAAAGCCTGCCATGACTTCATCACAGATCAACAGGATACCGTATTCATCACAGATTTTGCGCAGCCCCTGTAAATATCCATCCGGCGGAATAATGACGCCATTCGCGCCCGTGATGGATTCCACCTCGATGGCTGCCACATTTTCCGGTCCCTCATAGAGTAATTGTTCGCGCAGTTTATCCAAATAAAATGCCGATGCCTCTGCATCGTTTTGGAACCGGATCTTGGAGCGGTAAACATAGGGGTCAAAAAATTTGATGAAGCCGGTTGCCGCCGGATTTTCCAAGGCAAAGCGGCGTGGATCGCCGGACAGATTTCCCGATCCCAGTGTGGAGCCATGGTAGCTGCGGTACCGGGAAAAAATCTTCGGGCGTCCGGTCACCGTGCGCGCCATATTGATCGCAGCTTCGTTGGAATCCGATCCTCCCAACGCAAAAAATACCTTCTGCATGTTATCCGGTGCAAGCTCGACCAGCATCTTTGCCAGTTGTGCGCGCGGGCCAGAGGCAAACTTCGGAGCGACATACGGAAGAATATCCAGCTGCTCCCGAATGGCATTGGAAATCTCCGGATTGCCATAACCGAGGTTGACATTGGTGAGCTGGCTTCCCATATCGGCGTAGCGCTTCCCCTCATAATCCCAGAAATAGATTCCCTCCGCCTTTTCCACCGCA
The DNA here is from genome assembly GCA_030539335.1 of Eubacteriales bacterium. Taxonomy (GTDB): domain Bacteria; phylum Bacillota; class Clostridia; order Oscillospirales; family Butyricicoccaceae; genus Butyricicoccus_A. Next base: position 221,976 of record JAUNSG010000004.1, read on the forward strand.
ATTGGATTCACATTTCCGGTAAGCCATGGATGTTGGTTATACGTCTTGTCATACTGCAATGTCTCTGTGCCGTTCAACTGATAATTACTCATGTCGGATCTTTTCCTTCCATAATAAATTGTTATTTTTTCTGCCCGATGCATTCTCCCAAAGAACGCGCAATACATTGCCAGAGCGGCTCCGACAATGTATTGCATCTAAAAAGAGATGAAAAATTATTTATTGATCGAGCTTTGCATTTCGCTGACTGTTGATCAGCTTCAGCAGGTGTTCTCGATATTGGTAAAATTCCTTCGTAAACTTGATGTCTGTCGATTCCCCTTCGGCGATCTGCCGCGAGAAATGCAGCGGAATGTCATCCATCACCTTGCCCGGATGCCGGCTCAGAACAATGGCGCGCGATCCGAGCAAGAGCGCTTCCTCTACATCATGGGTAATAAAGAAAATGGTCTTGCCGGTTTCCCACCAAATCTTTCTGGTCAGATCCTGCACGGTTTCCCGGGTCAGCGCGTCCAGTGCGCCGAACGGCTCATCCATCAGCAGAATCTCCGGGTCGTTTACCAAAGCGCGTGCAATGGAAACGCGCTGCTTCATGCCGCCGGACAGCTCATAGATTTTTTTGTCGGCAAACTCGGTCAATCCGACCTTTGCCAGAAAATCCTCCGCCAGCTTATGGTACTGTTCCTTCGGCAACCCGCGCACCTTTGGGCCAAACTCCACGTTTTCACGCACGGAAAACCAATCGTACAGCGGCGGATGCTGGAAGACAACACCTCTCTGCCAGTCCGTTCCCTTGATGTCCTCACCATCCAGCTTCACACTGCCGGAGGTCGGTGGGATGAAGCCGGCGATAATTTTCAGCAGTGTGCTCTTTCCGCAGCCGGACGGTCCCAGCACACACACAAACTCGCCGCGATAAATATTGAATGTGATATCCTGCAGTGCCTTGACCGGTCCGGTCAGTCCTTTATAATCAAGATCCACACCGTTAATTTCGATCTGCCGGTCGGCTGGATCAAACGTTCCATCCGACACGTGAACCTGTTTCAGCTCGACAAGCTCTCCCGCAGGCTCATAGGGAATCTTCTGTCTATTGACTTTCATTCCTCTCCCGTCCTTCCTTCTTACTCTGCTGCAAGCGATTGTACTGCCTGCTCCAGATAGGTCGTATTGATCGCGGCCTGGAAGGCCTCCAGCTCCGGCGCAGATGTAATGCTTTGCTGCTCAACCAGGAAGTCCGCCGTGTCCTTCAAATTCTGTGCCAGACCTCCGCCGAGCCATTCCTCAGACAACTGTTCCTCTCCCGTCAGATAGGTGAACTGCGTCAGCTGCGATGCGGCGTCTTCTGCTTCGATTCCAAGCACCGCCGATACATCCTCAGCTGCGGTGTCAGCATCGTTTTGAATGATCTCATTGCCCTTCAAAACTGCTTCCAGGAACTCCGTAACCAATTCCGGATTTTCCTCTGCAAATTCATCGCGTGCGACGATCAGATCGCCGGTCACATAGCCTTCCTTTGCCAGAACGTCACTGCCGGTAACCACGGTACCGCCCTCTTTTAACAGGTTATCCAGCGTTGGATACCAGATATATGCTGCATCAATGTCGCCGCGCTGCCATGCTGCATAAATATCATCTGCTTCCATGTCAAGCAGATCGACATCCGTCTCTGCAACGCCGGCCAGCTTGAGCGCACTCAGCAGAGAGTAATGCGCTGTGGACGCAAATGGCGTCGCAACCTTCTTTCCGACCAGATCGGTGACATCGGAGATTCCGGAATCCTTTGTCGCTACCAGCGATTCCGCCGATCCAATGATATCGCCTATGCCGACAACGGAATAGCCGAGGTCGGAGGAAATCCCCAGTGCAGACGGGGAGGTTCCCAATTCCGTAATATCAATGGAACCGGAGGCAATTGCCGTGTTCACGTCCTTGCCAGAGCTGAAGCTCACAATGTTTACCTCTGCATCCAACAGGTCCTCATAATAGTTTTCCTTGCGGGCGATCAGATCGGCATTGACCAGATCCATCGTTCCGATATTGATCACCGTTGCGCCCGACGATGCGGTATTTCCACCTGCACTGCCCGCAGCCGCGGAATTGTTCGATCCGCATCCCGCAATCGCTGTAACAAGAATTGCTGCTGCCGCAGTCATGCCGACCAGTCTTTTTCTAATGTTTTTGTTGCTCATGACAGTCTCCTTTTCTTATGTCAATCGTTTTTCTTTGTGAAATGTAGGGATGATATTGTCAGGACTTTCCTTTCCAGTGGACGACCTTCCGCTCGACAAGCCGGACAAACTGGTCCAGCAGGATACCGGTGATGCCCATCAGAATAACACCGAAGAAAATAATATCACTTCTCAGATAGTTGCTGGCGTCCAATACCAACCAGCCAATTCCGCTTACCGCGGCAACCATTTCTGCAGCAACCAGCGTGGTGTATTCTACGCCGATCGCTGTGCGCACACCGGTGAAAATATCACTCAGCGTCGCTGGGAACACCACGTAGAAAAAAATCTGTCTGCTGGTTGCCCCCAAGGTCTGCGCCCCGTAAATATAATCTTCCTTAATTCTCAGTACACCGGAAACACAGGCAATATAGACCGGGGCGAATCCCGCAAGGAACAGCAGGGCAATCTTGGAAGAATTGTCAATTCCCATCCACAGAACCAAAATCGTGTAATAAGCCAGCGGCGGCAGCGGACGATAGAACTCGACAATCGGTTCGACAAACGCACGGACCGTAGCGTTGTAGCCACTCAGCAGTCCCAGAGGGATGGCTGTGACCAAAACCAGAACAAACGCGATAATTAAGCGTTCCAGACTGGCCAGCAGATGCTGCAACAGGGTATAGCCCTTATATCCGTTTTGAATGATATCCAGACCTGCTGTGATAACCGCGCCAGGACTTGGGATCATTACGGCAGAAACCAGCTGCATTTTTGTGACAAGGTACCAGATCACCAGGACGGCAATCAATACTCCGACCGGTATGTATTTCTGTCTCCTCGTTTTTGTGTCATTCATAAAAAAATGATGCCTCCTTTTTTTCGTGAAAACCGTTTTAATGATTTGTGCGTTTGGGTTCGCGTGGCAGACGTATCTTTTCATTTCGATCAATTTGAACCAGAACGCCATCCTGAAACACCAAAGTGACAGTTCCATAGGAAATGTTTTCTGCAATTTCCTGAATCATTTCCATCTGCTTTTCGCTGATCGCCAATTTCTGTTCGTCCTTTGGCACGCTATCTGCCCCTTTCTTTACCTGTTGTGCGAAATAATTTGTATGCCGGAACGGACCGTTCCAACCGTTCTGCCTCCCGCTGTGTGAAGTGTTCCACATACACGCTGCTGACTCCAATAAAAAAGACACTCCCAGTGGATATCATTCTCCACCGTTAGTGCCTCTAATCTTTTTTAGTCAGCATCCAAACTATAAGCAGAACACACTGTCCTGCTCATTTCCTGATTATCCTATGCTTTTTGCATTCAGGCAATCACATTCGCAGACAGCGGGAAAACATTCGATTTCTCATCCAAGCTCGACAGATACAACAACATCTTTCTTTTCTCATCTGTTTTTCCTCCGCTTTTTACCTATAAACATATAGGTTTTATAGTTTTATTCCATGTAAGTATCATACACTTCCGTTTTCTATTTGTCAACACACTTTTTTCAGAAACTCCTTTTTTGTTAGATTTAACCATGTTACACAATGAAATGTCCGATTTTTCGTACCCTTCCACAGTCTTTCTTTCCGCATCGCGTCTTTTCCTGCCAAGCACATCATATGGTGCATCGCAGCATACAAAAAGGGCTGCCGCGTGAACGGCAACCCTCTTTCCGGTTACATATTGCTATGTA
>JAUNSG010000025.1 GCA_030539335.1 Eubacteriales bacterium
TCAAACATTGTCATTTTGTTTCCCTCCATTATAGCATAATGCTATTTTATTTTTTCGAAAACTTCCAACTTCCTTGTTACTTTCTGTATTTTCTTTCTATTTTAGCATGAGCATTCTTATTATGCAAATCTTCCAAAATATGGGTTATCTATTTTTTGATTGCAACTTTGTTATTTTCTAAACAAATTTTCATTATTTCTGATCGATCTAGATAATATTTTTTCAAATCTTTAACATTTTTTGCAAATTTATTTCGTTTTTACCTTGTAATATTGTGTAAAATTACCAAAATTTAAATTGAATGATCATTTATTTCCTTGCTGTTATTTCACTGGTGACGTTTCTTTATCTTAGATCGAATTGCACGGACAAACTTTTTGACTTCTATAGTTCTTCTGCAATTATTACTAATCAATTTTTTCTACTCTCCTCGAGATAGTCAAAAAATTAACATTATATACGGCATCGATTTTACTCTGTTAAGCTGCCATGCCGCAACACATCCCTGATCAGGTTTCGCGGATAAATCGAGGACTGGAGAAAAGAAGAACTTATTTCTTATCGCAAATATTAAAAAATATGAGATTCGTGTTCTTCCATATTAAAATATCTGAGCCGGGTAAATTTTCCTTAAATCGTGTTCAAATGTGTATGCCTCCAAAAGTAGAATATTTGTACTTATGAAGGATTAAGCGTATGCTCGGATGCCATCTCGCACAACTTGTGTTTAACATAAGAATTCCCCCTAACGTAATACATTAGAGGGAATTGTATCGCGGTTTGCTTTGGGGGGTTTATCGACTTAGTTCAGTCTATAAGGAGCGCTCAGTTCACTAAGGTCATCATCCGGTCGCCCACTCGAACATTACCAACTGGTGCTTCATGAATCTCCTGGAACTCATTCGTATTGGTTACGAGCACCGGTGTCACCGTCTTATATCCGCTTCGCTCAGTTGCGTTCTGATTAGACTCTAATAGAAGGTCACCAGTTTTAATTACATCTCCATATAACGTTCAAATACTACCTTGCAATATCGCTCAAAAAAATCAATCAGTTTACGATTCCGTTTTGTCTGAGCGATAGCAAGACTGGATACTTTGAAACCGAAATGGTTTTCTACATATTCTTTGATTTGGGGGTACGCTGTACTTTCAGCCGGTGCGGGATCAAGTTTATCCATGTTAAGTGTGACACCGAATATAATTGTCGATCTTTTCCCGGCCCAATAGGACAACCGTTTCCACATGATGTGTACGAGGGAATAAATCATATGCACGATATTTTTTTACAGTATATCCCAATGTTGCAAATTTCTTCACATCGCGTGCCAGTGTTGCCGGGTCGCAGGAGACATATACAATACGTTCGGGCGACATTTTTGCCACTGCATCAATGGTAACATCGTCAAGACCTTTGCGTGGTGGGTCGACGCAGATCACATCTGGCGTAAGGCCGCGTAGTGCGAGCATCTGCGCAGTCTGGCCGGAATCCCCGCAGAAAAATTCGACATTTTCTATCTGATTGAGCTTGGCGTTTTCCCGTGCATTGTGCACGGCCTGTGGGATGATTTCTGTGCCTATGACAGACTTTGCCTGCCGGGCGAGTGCGAGAGTAATCGTGCCAACACCGCAGTACAAATCCAATGCGGTTTTTGTACCATCCAATGCGGCATAGTCCAAAGCGCATTCATATAACCGTTCGGCCTGAGAGCGATTTACCTGATAGAAGGAGGCAGGGGAAATGTGAAAACGATTGCCACATAAAATATCCTCCAACCAATCTGTTCCCCAAAGTGTAATGTACTTTTCGCCTAAAATGGCATTGCCGGGCTTGCTGTTGACATTGATCATGACACTACACAGACCGGGGACTTGGTGGCGTATATTTGAAATCAACTCGTCGGTATGTGGAAGCTTGGCACTTTTCGAGACAAGGCAGAGCTGCACCTGTCCGGTAGCAAAAGCTGTCCGCACATAAATATGGCGCAGTAACCCGTTGCGGGTCTGTTCGTTGTACGGTGCGATATGAAACTGCTGCATCCAATCGCGCACACAACGAGCCAGAATATCTGCCTGTTCGGTCTGAATCAGGCATTGGTCTGTCGGGATAATGTCATGGCTGCGCACACGATAGAAACCGGTAACAACACCGGAATCGTTGCGTCCGATAGGATATTGCGCCTTATTTCGGTAATGATAAATCCGATCTGATCCACAGATTCCTTCGGGCTCCAGCGTAATACCGCCAATTCGATGCATTGCGTCGCTGACCTTTTTCTTTTTAGCGCGCAACTCTTCCTCGTAGGTAATGTGCCAATAACAACAGCCGCCGCATTTGGAAGCCTGCGGACATTCCGGTTCAATTCGATGCTGAGAGGGGATAAAGACTTTTTCCATTCGACCAAAGGCATGGTTTTTCGCGATTTTGACAATTCGAATATCACAGTGATCTCCTACGGCACCACCCGGGACAAAGACAACCATATCATGGATGCGGGCGATCGAGGAGCCGTCACTGGTGTAATCAAGAATTTCGGCGCGATAAATTGCATTTTTCTCCATAGAAGATCTCCTGACAGACTAGATTTATATTTATTATACCATGACTTGTAAAAGCTGAAAACTATTTTTCTAGCTGGTTGTGATTGACAAATATTCTGATCTTTTGATACAATAAATCTGCGGATTTTTGTATAGAGGAAGCTGTTTGTGAAGAGGCAGCTGAAAAGCCGTTTTGACCTGTAAACTCTGTTTGCGGGTCAAATTTTTTTGTTCCAGGAGCTTTAAAGCAGAGATTGCATCAAAAATGGCGATGTTCTCTCTCAATCTCAGTATCAGAAGATAAATTTTATGGCGAACAAAAGAAAAAGACAAGATAAAAGGTTGCAAAAAGGTTACAAAATAGTGTATAGTAAAAAAGACAGGAAAAATGATAGAAGATTCGATAAAAACAGAAGAAAGGGAGAACGGCGATGGGAAAACGACTTTGCAGCCTGCTTCTTGTGCTGTCGATGATAGGCAGCTCGGCGGTAGCTCTGGCAGCCGATCAGACGGCAGGACAAATAGCAAGCACCTCAACACAGGATGCAGGATCGCAGGATCCGCAGGCATATCGTGAGCAACATCCTCAAAGGGTGACACAGGAAGAGACGATGTCTTCCGTGATGCTGTTTGCCAACACAACGATCAAAAGTATTTATACAGGCAACCGTTACTCTGTTCCAGCAGGAGCAAACATTACACAGGGAATTGATGTTTCCAAATGGGATGCCAGTATTAACTGGACGAAGGTGAAGGCCGCGGGAACCGATTTTGCCATTATCCGTGTTGGCTATCGCGGGTATGGCGATGGAACTCTGTATGCGGACCCAACCTATACAACAAACATCAAAAATGCGAATAAAGCTGGTGTGCCAGTTGGCGTGTATTTTTATTCCCAGGCGAAAACAACGGCAGAAGCGAAAGCAGAAGCACAGTACTGCATTGATAAAGTGCAGGGCTATAATATCCAGCTGCCGATCGTTATGGATCTGGAATTTGCCGAAAACAGCAGTGGCTATACCGGACGTCTGTACAATGCCAAACTGAGCAAATCGGCACAGACAAAGGTTTGCTTGGCGTTTTGTGAAACCGTTCGTGCCGCTGGCTATACACCGATGATTTATGCCAATGCCTATATGCTGAGGGAACACACGAATGCTTCTACGCTGAGTGCGACGTGTCCGATCTGGATGGCGAGCTTCCCGACCAGCAAAACCAATGTGACAAATACAACCTATACCACATCGTATACTGGGGACTACGATATCTGGCAGTATTCGGAGTGGGGCAATGTCAGTGGTATCAGCCCGATCATTGACTGTAATTTTGGAATTAATTTAACTATTTCGGGTGGAACAACCGGAGTAACACCGGTTGCGGCGGAAGGAATTTCCCTGGACAATGATGCGATTAAACTGGTGAAGGGAACCAGTACAACATTGGGCGCATCGGTTATCCCGAGCGATACAACGGAATCTATATCATGGAAGTCATCGAATACATCGATCGCTTCGGTTTCCAACGGTAAGGTCACAGCGGTGGCAGCCGGAACGGCAACCATTACAGCGACCGTAGGTTCTGTCAGTGCAAAGTGCGCTGTGACAGTGACAGATGTTCCGGCGGAACAGGTCACGCTGAGTAAGAGCACACTGTCGTTGGTCAAAGGGAAAAATTCGACACTGACGGCAACCGTTGCCCCGACCGATACGACCGATTCCCTGAGTTGGAAGTCCTCAAATACATCAGTAGCCACCGTTTCCAAGGGAAAGGTAGTTGCTGTAGCGCCAGGCACCGCGACCATTACAGCGACGGCTGGCAGCCAGAGTGCTACCTGCACGGTGACGGTAAAGCCGGCAAAACCGACGATGACGACACTGCGCCGGACAGCAAGCGGTGTTGTTCTGTACTGGAATTCGTCTGCTGGTTCGAAGAAGTATGCGATTTACCGTTCGACGACAGGGGAGAGCGGAAGCTACTCGAAGATTGCGACGACGACTGGAAAGACGTACACCGATAAAAAAGCTTCTTCGAGTAAAAAGTATTATTATCAGGTTGCCGGGCAGGCTACCGTCAGTGGAAGTACGTATACAAGCACTCGATCGACGGCGATTAATACATCGAACATTCCGGCTCGTCCAACGATCAAATCGCTGACACAGAGAACTGGAAGAAAAGCCAGACTGACATGGTCTGCATCCAAGGGCGCAGCCCAATATTATATTTTCCGTTCGACTACGGGAAAAAATGGTTCGTTTAAGAAAATCAAGACGGTTTCAGGAACCAGCTATACCAGCGGAAAGCTGGTCAAGGGAAAGCGGTATTATTATCGCATTGTTCCGGTTCGCACAATCAATGGTATTTTGTATCGCGGACGGGTTTCTACCACCAAGAATATTCGAATCCGGTGACGAGATAGTGAAGAAAATCCATACCGAAGCAGGACTTCGGTATGGATTTTTTGCATCATTAAGAAAGTATGTAATTATAGGGAGAGCAAATGCTCCTTTAAATCCTCAACGGTCTCTACAATATAGGCGGACTGGCAGGAAAGCGCCTCTTCCCAGCTGCCAAAGCCATACAAAACATAGGTACAGTCTATACCGCAGGCGCGCGAGCCAAGGACGTCGTTGGAGCGATCTCCGATCATATGTACACGGGATGGTTCCGGATTTCTGGCATATTCCAGTGCGCGGCGCACCACCGCTTCTTTGGTGAGAATGCGCCCGTCCAGAGAGGCCCCGCAGATGCGCTCCAAATAGGGAGTCAGGCCAAAGCGATCAGCAATCCGAATGGAATACGATTCCGGTTTGCAGGTAGCCATGAAGCAGCGCTTTCCAGCGTCCTGCATCGCTTGCAGAAGATCGGGGATGCCCGGATACACGCGGTTTTCAAACAAGCCGATTTCGGCATAGCGTTCGCGGTATTTGCGTACTGCCTGCTCTGCATGCGCATAGTCCAAACCGATGTAATTTTGGAAGCTGTCGATCAGGGGCGGGCCAATGAAAGGAAGCAGGGTGCTGCGGTCAGAGACTTCAATGCCCTGGTCCTTCAGTGCATATTCGACACAGCGTGTAATCCCTTCCTGAGAATCCGTCAGAGTACCGTCCAAATCAAATAAGTAAATATCCTTCATCGCGAGAGACTCCTTTTCTGTTCAATTGGTTTTATGCGGATGACATGCGCTGCAGTTTCCATCACAGGAGGTGCAGTCACAGCCCTGTGGCTTCTCCTCTGTGACGGGAGTGAGCAGACCGGCGACCAAGGCGCCAACCTGCAGGTCGGCTTCTCCGTAAGCGCCGGGGAAAACAGCGATGCCCATCGTATTCAGGAGAAGAAGCGCATCACTGGAAATTTTATCGCAGACCAGAATGCCTACCCCTTGCTTTTGGAGGAAAGTGATCCGGTCATCGGCGCCGGAAGAAGTGAAATCCACCACTTCCATCTGCGTGATGCGGTCATGTTCCAGTGTATATAATTTAAACTGCGTTGTCTGTGCAAACGCGGCGGCGATGGCGCCGTTTTCATAGGTAGCTGCAATTTTCATTTGTCTTTTCTCCTTTTTATGATGAAAAATATTCCGTCCATTTTTTTGATAGATCCTCGTTGTTCCGGAGGTTTTGATAGCTGAACAGGGCGACACCGGCAATGTTTTTCGTGTCCTGACACAGCGTTAACTGGCGGGCAATCTCTGCGATGCCGTCCGTTTCCCAGACAGAGCCGTATTCCGAAGAACCAATTTTGTAGCCGGCAAGTCCGATCAGCAGATCAATATTGGTATCGCGTGTCTGTTCGGACCACCAATCCGCCAAGGTTTGGAAATCGGCGGCATCGTTTCCAATTTCCCAGTAGACCTGCGGACACAGGTAGTCTACCCAACCGTTCTGTATCCATGTGATGGAATCCGCGTAGCATTCGGAATAATGCGCAAAGCCCGTGGTTTTACTGCCGTCGGCACCACCGGTCCCGTTCTTCCAGATGCCGGAGGGGCTGACACCAAAGACGCAATCTTTGTTTTTGGCACAGGTATGGACGGTTTGATAAACATCCTGAATCAGTTCATTTACATTATCACGCCGCCAGTCATCCAGAGCCTGGTTTTTGCCATAGGCAGTGTAGGTATCCGAATCGTCAAAATCCGTACCGGGATAAAAATAGTCGTCAAATTGGATGCCGTCGACGCGGTAATTCTCGACAATTTCCTGTACACCATTCACAACCAATGCCCGAACCTCCGGGATGCCGGGATCAAAGTAGTAGCTGCCGTCATAGCTCACGACCCAATCTGGATGCTGCTTGGCTGGGGAAGAGTCCGGAAGCGTTTCGAAATCCGAAGCGGCGTTCGCTCCCGCGCAGATGCGATAGGGATTGATCCACGCTTCCAGCCGCAGACCGCGCTTGTGAGCCTGTTTGAGCCAGTACTTCAGTGGGTCAAAGCTGTCGGAAGGCGCATCGTCACAGGTTCCGGTGAGATAACGGCTCCACGGGAACAGAGCGGATGGATATAGTGCGTCGCAGGAAGGACGGACCTGGAAATAGACGGTGTCGATACCGGCCGCGGCTATCTCATCTAAAATTGTCTTGCACTGTTCCTTTAATTCGTCTGCGCTTTGCGTAGGCTCTTCGGGATAATCAATGGCGTAAGCCGTCGCCACCCAGACAGCCGAACACATCGTATCGTCTTCTGCCTGGTCGTTGCCATCGGATTCCTCATCCGAAGCAGATGGAGCGGAGGGGAGCGACGGAAACACCGACCGGTTATTCCACATCACGATTGCAGCGATGGCAAGGAAGAAGATCAGGACAAGAACAAACAGACGCTTCATTGCATTCCCTCCCCGCAAAATTTGTTATCTCATTCTATTGGACAACATCCCGAAATATACGAAAAGTTCCGAAGAAACCGTATCCGGTGCAGTCCTTCCCTATTGTAGCATATTGTGCGAAAAGGGGCAAATGCAGGCGAAAGTTGTACCGCAAACTTGGCATAATATGTTGAAGAGGAGAGGATTCGAAAAACCGGTGATTCCGTTTTTTTCAAAAATGGTGTATACTATAATTATTGAAGAAAAACACAGCGACAGGGGAGGAAAGAGCGTGACTGCTTATCAGTTCGAAAAGGAATTTGTACTGGAGGTCGGACACATTGACGGTCGTCAGATTGCCCGTCCATCGGCTTTGGTTGATTTTATGCAGGAGCTTGCGACGAACCATGCGGAGGCCTTGGGATTGGACAAGGCGGCACGGGAGAGGTGCAATGCGTTCTGGGTATTGAGCCGGTTGAAATACTATTTAAACCGACCGCTTCGGCAGCATGAAAAGCTGCGTGTGGTCACATGGCCGCGCAAAATCAAGGGTGCGTTGTGGTATCGCGATTTTCGTTTTTTTGCCGGAGAGGAAGAAGTGGGACATGCGGTAACCGCTTGGTCGATCATCAGTGCGGATCAGCATAAACTGGTGCGTCCCAAAGCAATGCAGGTGGATGTGCCGGAGCAGGAGTTCGGCATTACGGAGCTGTTGTCCCAGATCCCAGACCATAATTTACAGCCGTATTTTGCACGACAGGTGCATTACAGCGATATTGACATCAATCGCCATTTGAATAACGTCAAGGCGGTAGATATCCTTTCCGATGCAATTGGGCTGGAGAAGCATGATGACTGGTATGTTTCGGAATTCCAGGTCAATTATAAGGCGGAGACGGCCTGTGGCACGACGCTGCAGCTGCTCCGCGCACAGGAAGGAAATGAGATCTACATCAAGGCGATGGATGGAGAGCAGGAAAAATTACAGGCAAAGGCGACGATAGCGACCTTTTGACAGGAGGAGATCACGATGGATATTTGTTCTAAGGTCCTGGCCGGTGTGCAGCGGTGCTGCAAGCCGCGTTATATCATTCTCTATGGGGAGAAGGTGACGGCGGGACAGCGCGATTTGAAATCCGCTGATTTTTGTATCGTATTGGATCAGGTAAACCGGCAGGCATTGCTGCACGATTTATATCTCACGGTACAGGCAGATATCCCGGTGCAATTTCTTCTGTATTCCACCGAGGAGTGGAATGCACTGACTGCGGATCCAAACAGCTATGCCTCTGCGATTCGCAGAAAGGGGACGATCTTGTATGGCGAGGCGACGTAAGGGCGCGGGCGACAGCCTATATTACTACAAATGGCTGGACAAAGCGCTGTCCGATCTGCAAAGCGCGCGTATTTTGCTGACCTGGGGCGGTGATCCGATGGCGGTCGCGTTCCATTGCCAGCAGGCGATTGAGAAGGCGCTCAAGGGTTATCTGCTGTTTCGGTTGGGACGGCATTTCGATGGACATAACCTGACGTTTCTCTGCCGTCAGGCGGCAAACTGTGATGAACGCTTTGCTTCCTATATTGATGAAAGCACTGCGCTGAATAACTATTATATTGAAACGCGATATCCTACCGATGTTCCGTTTCTCATAACCGAAACACAGGAGCATAAGATTCTCGCTATGGCAGAGGATATGTTCAGTGTGATTCGGCAGGAGCTGTATGATACGGTCGGCGGGCCGCATGAAATTCATGATGAGCACAGGAAGAAAAGCGGATGAGAATTTTTCTGCAAACTTTCTGCTAATTTTCCAGTTAACCATTTACAGCAGGATTCCGTTTCTGGTAAAATAGAGGATAGATAAAGGATTTTCACGTCATTTCCTCAATGGCGTGGAACGGGGAGGGCATTACCATGATTGTTGTTATATCGCTGAATCCGGCGATTGACCGCACGCTGGTTCTCGGATCAGCGATGGAGTATGAGGGAGTTAACTATGTAAAAGAGAGCTATACCGCTGCTGGCGGTCGTGGCGTTAACATTGCCAGAGCCATCCATTCGCTGGGTGGGCGCTGCAATGTTCTCGGCTTCTGTGCTGGAAACAATGGACGTACACTGAAGGACACACTGACCAGTCTGGCCATTGGCCACGATTTCACGGAGATCGTCGGTGAGACTCGCGTCAATACGCAGGTCGTAGATACCGACGGCAGCCAGACGCATTTTAATGAAAATGGCCCGGAAGTCACGGATGCGGATTACCTCCGCTTTTTGGAGAAGCTTAAGCTGTATCTCTCACCGGAGAACCTGATTGTTTTGGCCGGCCGCATTCCGCCCGGAATGAAGGAAAAGCAGTATCTGCGCATCGTTCGGACGATTAAGAAGTCTGGCGCAAAGCTGCTGATTGACTCGGATGGTGATACGCTGAAAAAGGTGCTGCCGTATAAGCCGGATTTCATTAAGCCGAATTCGCGTGAGCTTGCTGCCATGACAGGCCAGCCGCGCACCTTTGACCCGGAAAAGACATTGGAATCCATTAAGCCGATGATCGAGGGTGACGAGGCGACGAACATTTGTGCATCCATTGGCTCGAAGGGTGCGGTTTTCGCATTTGGCCAGGAGGTTCCGCTGTACATAGTTGCAAGCGAGGAAGATCTGGCACGGCACAATGCGAGTGCGGTCGGCAATGGCGATGCCATGCTTGGAGCGATTGCACATGCATTTGAGCAGAACATGAGCCACGAGGAGATGGCGAAGTTTGCCGTTGCCATGGGTACGGCGACAGCAGCGCTGCCGGGTACTGAAATGGCAACCATGAAGGATGCATATTACGTATACGAAAACCTCAAGGTTTATACGATGTAAGTTTTATTTCAAACGACTGGAAAGAAGAATGCCTGCCGGATATCTCCGGCAGGCGTCTTTTTATGTCACGCATGTTGTCGAAAAAATCCCCGGCGGATTACTCCGCCGGGGATTTTCTTATGCTTTTGAACAAAGAGTCAAACAGCAGTTGAATTACATATCCTTGCCGTACATCTCCTGCAGGTTGACGAGGTGCTGATAACGCTTTGCAGCCTTCTCCTCGGACTCTGCAAACAGCTCCTTGGCGCGCTCCGGGAAAGAACGGGTCAGAGCAGAGAAGCGAGCTTCGCCCATCAGGAAGTTCTGATAGCCATCCTTCGGTGCCTTGGAATCCAGAATGAACGGGTTCTTGCCCTCCGCCTTGAGAGACGGATTGAAGCGGAACATGTTCCAGTAACCGCACTCAACAGCCTTCTTCATCTCAGCCTGGCAGTTGGTCATACCGCCCTTGATGGAGTGCATCTCGCACGGAGCATAACCGATAACCAGAGACGGTCCCGGATAAGCCTCAGCCTCAGCGATTGCCTTCAGGGTCTGCTGCGGATTTGCACCCATAGCAACCTGAGCAACGTAAACGTAGCCGTAGGACATCGCGATTTCCGCAAGGGACTTCTTCTGAATGGTCTTACCAGCAGCAGCGAACTGAGCGACAGCGCCGATGTTGGTCGCCTTGGAAGCCTGACCACCGGTGTTGGAGTAAACCTCGGTGTCGAATACCATGACATTGACATCCTCGCCGGAAGCCAGAACATGATCCAGACCACCGAAACCGATGTCGTATGCCCAGCCGTCGCCGCCGAAGATCCAGACGGACTTCTTTGCGAGGTATTCCTTGTTTGCGATGATATCAGCAGCATCCGGGCAGCCAGCAGCGGCAATCTTCTCTACCTCAGCCAACAGTGCCTTGGTCGGTTCCTGATTTGCCTCGCCATTATCCTTGGTAGCCAGGAATGCCGCTACAGCAGCCTTGAACTCGTCGGAAGCACGCTCATCCGCAGCCATTGCCTCCAGCTTGGAGATCAGGCGGTCACGGATGGCCTTCTGGCCATGATACATACCCAGGCCGTGCTGTGCGTTGTCCTCGAACAGGGAGTTCGCCCAAGCCGGACCGTGGCCGTTCTTATCAACGGTGTACGGGGAAGTAGCAGCCGGGCCGCCCCAGATGGACGAACAGCCAGTTGCGTTGGAAATATACATGCGGTCGCCGCAAACCTGGGTAATCAGGCGGGCGTAAGAAGTCTCTGCACAGCCAGCACAGGAACCGGAGAACTCAAGCAGCGGCTGCTTGAACTGGGAACCCTTGACCGACTTGATGTCTTCCATCTCCGGCTTGCGGGATACCTTGTTTACGGTATAGTCGAATACAGCAACCTGATCTGCTTCCTCATGCTGCGGAACCATGGTCAGAGCATGGGTCGGGCAAACGCCGACGCAGACACCACAGCCCATACAATCGAGCGGGGAAACAGACATCGTGAAGGAGTAAACGCCCTTGCCAGCGCCAACCTTGATCGGAGCGGTCTTGATCGCAGCCGGAGCAGCCGCAACCTCTTCCTCGGTCAGAGCGAACGGACGGATGGTAGCGTGCGGGCAAACATACGAGCACTGGTTACACTGAACACACTTCTGTGCATCCCAAGTCGGAACAGTAACTGCGGTGCCGCGCTTCTCGTAAGCCGATGCGCCGTGCTCATAGGTGCCGTCTACATAATCGTTGAATGCAGATACCGGCAGGGAATCGCCGTCCATGCGGCCGATCGGATCGAGCAGGTTGGTAACCATCTTGACGGTCTTTTCGCGTCCTTCCGGAGCAGCAGCCGGAGCGTCATCAGCAACGTCGGCCCAGTCAGCCGGAACGTCGATCTTGACGTACGCGGTAGCGCCAATCTCGATTGCCTTATGGTTCATATCAACGACATCCTGGCCCTTCTTCAGGTAAGAATGGGTTGCCGCGTCCTTCATCAGCTGGATTGCAGTCTCTGCCGGCATTACCTTAGCCAGAGAGAAGAATGCAGACTGCAGGATCGTGTTGGTACGCTTGCCCATACCGATCTGGATTGCCAGGTCGATTGCGTTGATGGTGTAAAGCTGAATGTTGTTCTTTGCGATGTAGCGCTTTGCCTCAGCCGGCATGTACTCGTTCAACTCTTCCGGAGTCCACTGGCAGTTGATGAGGAAGACGCCGCCCGGCTTAACGTCGTTGACCATCTTGTAGCCCTTGACAACGTAGGACGGGTTGTGGCATGCAACGAAGTCAGCCTTATTGATGTAGTAGGGGGACTTGATCGGCTTCTGGCCGAAACGCAGATGCGATACGGTTACGCCGCCAGTCTTCTTGGAATCGTACTGGAAGTAAGCCTGTACGTAGTTGTCGGTGTTGTCGCCGATGATCTTGATGGAGTTCTTGTTTGCACCAACCGTACCGTCGCCGCCGAGACCCCAGAACTTGCACTCGATGGTGCCTTCTGCTGCGGTGTTCGGAGACGGCTTCTCCTCGAGGGAGAGCAGGGTGACGTCGTCGTTGATGCCGATGACGAACTGAGACTTCGGCGTATCCTTTGCCAGATCCTCATAAACAGCGAATACCGAGGACGGCGGGGTATCCTTGGAGCCCAGACCATAACGGCCGCCGGTGATCGTGATACCGGTCACACCGTGGGTAGCCAGAGCGGTAACAACGTCCATATAAAGCGGTTCGCCCAGGGAGCCCGGCTCCTTGGTACGGTCCAGAACAGCAATCTTCTTGCAGGTGGACGGAATTGCAGCAACCAGCTTGTCTGCACAGAACGGACGGAACAGGCGAACCTTGATCAGGCCGACCTTCTCGCCCTGTGCGGTCAGGTAATCGATAACTTCCTCTGCAACGTCGCAGATGGAGCCCATTGCTATGATGACGCGATCTGCATCCGCAGCGCCATAGTAGTTGAACAGCTGATAGTCCGTGCCGAGCTTTTCGTTTACCTTAGCCATGTACTTCTCTACCAGAGCCGGAATGGCATCGTAGTAGGAGTTGCAGGCCTCGCGATGCTGGAAGAATACGTCGCCGTTCTCGTGGGAGCCGCGCATAACCGGGCGCTCCGGGTTCAGCGAACGCTTGCGGAATGCCGCAACTGCATCCATATCGCACATATCAGCCAGATCGTCGTAATCCCAGACCTCAATCTTCTGGATTTCGTGGGAGGTGCGGAAACCGTCGAAGAAGTTCAGGAACGGAACGCGGCCTTCGATGGAAGCCAGATGAGCGACCGGAGACAGATCCATAACCTCCTGCGGGTTGGTCTCTGCCAGCATGGCGAAACCGGTCTGACGACATGCCATAACGTCAGAGTGGTCACCAAAGATGTTCAGTGCGTGAGAAGCAACACAGCGTGCAGATACGTGGAATACGCACGGAAGCAGCTCACCTGCAATCTTGTACATGTTCGGGATCATCAGCAGCAGGCCCTGGGATGCCGTGTAGGTTGTGGTCAGAGCGCCGGCGGCCAGAGAGCCGTGTACGGTACCGGATGCACCAGCCTCCGATTCCATCTCAACTACGTTTACCGTAGTACCAAAGATGTTCTTACGACCGGCTGCTGCCCACTGGTCAACATTGTCGGCCATTGGGCTGGACGGGGTGATCGGGTAAATGCCCGCTACTTCGGTAAACGCATAGGATACGTGTGCCGCAGCAGTATTACCGTCCATGGATTTCATTTTTCTTGCCATGAGAGTAATGTCCTCCTTGTATTAGATTTTTATCAAGTAGCGCGAAGCGCGGAAAGAAAGGCTTCGAGACAGTCGGTATGCCGCCCGGCTGGACGAAACGCGATCAAATTGAAGCCTGTCAAGAAACAGACGCAATTTACCAAGTCCTATTTTAGCAGAGAATGTTGCATCTGTAAACACAAAAGGCAAAAAAATTAGTAGTTTTATACGAAGAAAAATGAAAAATATCAGGTATTTGACAAAAATATTCCCAGAAGTTTCGGAGAGAAACGGCGACAAAAGACGGACAAAATAAAATTTACACAAATAAAACAAAAATATGATAATAAATTAACAAAATACGACAAGGGGAATTGTAACAGAAAAAGGAATGCGATACAATAAAAGAACAGAGCATAGGAGGTGACGGGAATGGTAACAACTGTTCAATCCGCCGGGCTTTATGGCGTGGATGGTTATCTGGTGACAGTGGAGTGTGAAATGGCGAGCGGCCTTCCGGCTTTTGATCTGGTGGGACTTCCAGGAATGGCGGTGAAGGAATCCAGGGAGCGGGTTCGGGCTGCGGCGCGTGCCTGTGGACTGCCTTTGTCCCCCTGTCATATTACCGTGAATCTGGCGCCTGCCGACATCAGAAAAGAAGGCGCTGTATACGATTTGCCGATTCTGCTCGGGCTGCTGCATGCGCAGGATTCCTGTCCGGAGATACCGAAGGACTGTGTCTGTATTGGGGAGCTATCGCTGGCGGGCAAACTGCGTCCGGTCAAGGGGGCTCTCTCGATGGCGCTGGCGGCACGGGATGCTGGGATGAAATCTATTCTGCTGCCGGAAGAGAATGCGGCAGAGGCCGCACTCGCGGGAGACATTGCGATTTATGCTGCCGGCAGCATTCAGGAAATTATGGATCATTTAAAAGGAGATATCTGCCTGAAGCCGTATCAGCTTTTGGAAAAACAGAAACCGGAGGACAGAACGGGTTTGGACTTTTCCGAAGTGCTGGGGCAGGAAAATGTCAAACGGGCGATGGAGATTGCTGCAGCCGGAGGACATAATATTTTACTGAGCGGCTCGCCGGGATCCGGCAAGAGCATGATGGCAAAGCGGATCAGCACGATTCTTCCACCTATGTCGGAGGAAGAAAAACGGGAGGTCGTACGTGTTTATTCCGCGATTGGAGAGGGGATGGAAGCGGTTCGTCGTCAGGATCGGCCAGTCCGTTCGCCTCATCATACGACATCGCCGGTTGGGCTTGCCGGCGGCGGCACCGGGATCCCACGACCGGGAGAAGTGTCGCTTGCACACAACGGGGTGCTGTTTTTGGACGAGCTGCCGGAATTTTCAAAGGATGCGTTGGAAATTTTGCGTCAGCCGATGGAGGATGGCGTAGTATCCATCGTACGTTCGGCGGGACGGGTGATCTATCCGGCGGATTTTATGCTGGTGTGTGCGATGAACCCCTGCAAATGCGGGTGGTACGGGCATGCATCGGGGCGCTGTCACTGTACCCCACAAGAGGTGGCGCGTTACCGCAGACGGATTTCCGGACCATTGCTGGACCGGATCGATTTGCAGATTGCTGTGCAGCCGGTGCCGTTGGAATCGTTGGTTGGACGCAGGCCGGCGGAGCCTTCGTCGGTGATTCGCGAACGGGTTGTTGCGGCGCGGGAACGACAGAGCCTACGCTATCGCGGGACATCCATCCGCTGCAATGCGCAGATGAACGCGGCGCAGTTGGCGCAATATGGGCAGCCGGATGCAGCGGGACAGCGGTTGTTAAATGCGGCCTTTGCGCGCATGGGTATGACCGCACGCAGTTATGACCGTGTTTTGCGTGTCGCGCGAACGATTGCAGACCTGGATGGAGCCGACCGGATTTCCGTGATGCATATTGCGGAGGCGGTGCAGTACCGTTTTCCGGAAAACATATAGGAGGACTTTTGATGAACGATTGGTTTTCCATAGATAAGATTGACAGCAATACCTATAGTATAAGCGAATACCGTCACTGGGAAGAGACGCATTGTTATCTTTTGAACGGTACGGACAGAAGCCTGCTCCTTGATACCGGGCTTGGGATCTGCAATATTGCGGATGAGGTCGTGAAGCTGACCGATAAGCCGGTAACTGCGGTTGCCACGCATATTCATTGGGATCACATTGGCGGGCATAAATATTTCCATGATTTTTATGCACAGAAAGAAGAACTTAATTGGCTGAATGGTGAGTTTCCATTGACAATAGAGACGATTCGGGAGATGGTGGTTGATCGCTGCGATTTGCCGGATGGCTATGATGTGAATGCCTATGAATTTTTTCAGGGAATGCCGACGAGAGTGTTGGAGGACGGGGATACGATCGATATTGGCGGAAGAATCCTTCATGTCCTGCACACACCCGGTCATTCGCCTGGACATATGTGCTTTTGGGAAAGCGAGAAGGGATATCTGTTCACGGGGGATTTGGTTTATAAGGATACCCTGTTTGCCTATTATCCCTCGACAGATCCACAGGCGTATCTGCAATCTCTGGAAAGGATTGCAGCGCTGCCGGTGAAAAAGGTATTTCCTGCGCATCATTCGTTGGAGATCGAACCAGAGATTCTCATCCGTATGAGAGATGCATTCCGGCATCTGGATGCAGAGGGGAAATTACACCACGGAAGCGGGACGTTTGATTATGGCGATTGGGCGGTGTGGCTGTAGTGAGAACAACTCGGATGGAGACCGATCTATCGCTGGGCACGCGGTTTATCTTTTTTAATTTGGGACAAGCTAGAAGTATTATTCTTGGATAAGGAGCTTGTACCATGAAGCATTTGCAGATTGAAAAGGTAATTGGACGAGAGATCATCGATTCCCGCGGAAATCCGACGGTGGAAGCCGAAGTTGTCTTAGCGGATGGGACCATAGGGCGCGGGGCGGCGCCGAGTGGCGCCTCGACGGGGGAATTCGAAGCGTTGGAGCTGCGCGATGGAGAGAAAGACCGCTACCGCGGAAAAGGTGTGATGAAGGCAGCGCAGAATATCAATACGACAATCCGCGATGCGATTCTCGGACGGAGTGCGCTGGATATTTACGCGATAGACAAAGCCATGATTGAGGCGGATGGGACCAAAGATAAATCCAAACTCGGTGCCAACGCGATTCTGGCGGTATCAATTGCATCGGCGCGGGCAGCGGCAGTTTCTATGCAGATTCCGTTGTATCGCTTCTTAGGCGGTATTTCCGGAAACCGCCTTCCGGTTCCGATGATGAATATTTTGAACGGTGGTGCGCACGCATCCAATACGGTTGACGTACAGGAATTTATGATTATGCCTGTGGGGGCAATCAGTTTCCGGGAAGCGCTGCGCTGGTGTGCGGAGGTTTTTCATGCTCTGGCGGGATTGCTGAAAGAGGAAGGGCTGGCGACCTCGGTCGGAGATGAGGGCGGATTTGCACCGAATCTAGATGGCGATGAGCAGGCGATTGAATATATAGTAAAGGCAATCGAAAAAGCCGGCTATGCACCGGGAACGGATTTTATGCTGGCGATGGATGCGGCTGCCAGCGAGTGGAAAGGCAAAAAGAAAGGCGAGTATATCCTTCCGAAGGCCGGGACACAATTCACTTCGGATACCTTAATTGCACATTGGAAACGGCTGGTGGAGAAATATCCGATTATTTCAATCGAAGACGCATTGGATGAAGAGGATTGGGATGGTTGGAAACAATTGACGGACGAACTCGGCGGAAAGATTCAGTTGGTTGGAGATGATCTGTTTGTCACCAACACAACGAGATTAAAGAAAGGAATTGAGCAGGGCTGCGGCAATTCCATTTTGATCAAACTGAATCAGATTGGTTCGGTTTCTGAGACGCTGGAGGCGATTAAAATGGCGCACAAGGCGGGTTATACCGCGATTGCATCGCACCGTTCCGGGGAGACAGAGGATACAACGATTGCGGATCTGGCGGTTGCGTTGAATACGTGTCAGATTAAGACGGGCGCTCCAAGCCGTACAGAGCGTGTGGCCAAATACAATCAATTGCTTCGTATAGAGGAAGAGTTGGGAAGCAGTGCGGTTTATCCCGGGATGGAAGCGTTCGGGTGATTGGCTGAAAGAAAAATATAATATGGAAAGCGTGCTTTGTGATGGAATAAAAGTGACAAAGCACGCTTTTCTCTGGTTGCAGAAAAGGGGGAAAATCGATATACTAGAGATAACAAAAGAAAGAAAAGGGGATACCGATGGTTCAGAACATGGTTCAAGCGTGGAATATGCAGATTGTAGATATAGTCCGTCTTGTGTTGAGCTGCATTTGCGGCCTTCTCATTGGATATGAAAGACAAGAACGCATACGACAGAAACATATGAATGGAGCTGGATTGCGCACACATATGCTTGTAGCATTGGCAGCAGCTGCATTGATGCTGGTCTCGAAATATGGGTTTATGGATGTTCTTTCCTATAGTGACAACGTGCGTGTCGATGTGTCCCGTGTCGCAGCGGGGATTGTATCCGGATTCGGCTTTATTGGCGCGGGAATTATCTATGTACGTAAGGACAGCATTATGGGACTGACCACGGCGGCGGGCCTCATGGCAACATTAACCGTAGGTATGGCAATTGGTGCGGGCATGTACGCGTGCGGCATTGCGCTGACGATACTGGTTATATTGATACAGGAGATGAATCGACTCCCTGTCTATCCGAATACAAAAAATAAGATCGTCGTAATTGAATGGCAGGAAAAACCGGGGATGGCAGAAGAACTGGTAGAATGGCTCAATGAAAATGAAGTGCAGATCAGAAATCTGCGGATCCGGCGGCTGGAGAAAAAGCGGGTAGAGATGCGTATCGATATCGAGAGGGGCGAACAGGCCGGAGGGACACTGCTGATGCGAATGCAGGAAGAATTCTCCAACATCACTCGAATTGATTTCTAAAAAACATGGAAATAGCAAAAGAAAAGTGTTGACTTTGGTAGAAATGGATGGTAGAATAAAAACACTTATGAAGAAAACGGTTCTCACCTGAGGATTAAATCAAGAAAACTGTCGAGGGATCGAAA
>JAUNSG010000005.1 GCA_030539335.1 Eubacteriales bacterium
TCTTCCGGATCGAAAAAAGCGGGATAAGGAGCAATTTATCCGGTTTTCTGCGGCGATCGACACGGCATACAGCCAGAAGTCGCCGGATACCATTGCGATGAGCTTTCTTGGCATCACGAACCGCGGACGCTGTATTGTGCTGGATGAGCGCGTGTACAACAACGCCGAGCTTCAGACGCCGATTGCACCGAGCGACACGGTCCGGAATCTCATTGACTTTCTGGACCGTAACCGGAAGATATGGGGCTTTGCACGGGATGTGTTCATCGACTCAGCTGACCAAGCCACACTGACCGAATTTGCGAAATACAAGCGGCAGCACGGATGCGTGTACAACGCGGTTCCGGCGTGGAAAAAGATGACGATCATCGACCGCATCAACACGCAGCTTGGATGGCTGGCGCATGGGGACTTCCTTGTTGTCGACAGCTGTAAGCACTACATTGCCGAGCTGAATACGTACAGCTGGAGGGAGGACAAAGACAACACGCCGGAGGACGCGCACGATCACATGATAAACTCCGTGCAGTACGCATGGATTCCATACAAAAACAAGATCGGAGGAAAGACATGAGAGTAGGTGACAAAATTAGAGATATGCTGAGATCATTTTTGCAGATTGAACCGGCGACCGGTCAAGGTTTTTACATTCATACAGCGTTGGACTGGCAAGGAAACGCGGCCAAAAACCGGATGTGGTATCGTGGTGACGCGGCGGAATTGAACGAATTCTACCAGCAGATTCCGGATCAATCCACGCAATGCTTTTGGGCGGCAGTTCCAACGAGAGGACTGGAAATCCGTAAATGCCATACTGGTCTTCCGAAGGAAATCATCGAAACACTGGCGGGTTTGATTGTCGCAGATTTAAACGGTGTTACGTTTCCGACGGATTCAGGAGGGAAGGCGGAAAACCTTCTCAAGAAAGACCTGTGGGAGCGCATTGCCAAAGAAAATGAGTTTCGTTCACTTGTGACGCGCGCGCTGTGTGGCTGTATGGTCATCGGCGACGGAGCGTTTAAGATCATTCGAAATCCGGACTTGTCGGAATTACCGATTATCGAGTGGGTGGACGGGGATCGTGTTGAGCTTGTATATCATTACGGACGCATTCGCGAAATTGTATTCCGAAATAATTATCCGAAGGGGTATGTGCTGTATGAGCATTTCGGTTTCGGATATGTACGCTATGAACTGCATCAAAACGGGAACAAGGTTGACTTGAGCCGGTTGGAAGAAACTGCAGCACTGGAGGATGTGACTTTTGATACATCATACATGATGGCGGTTCCATTCAAGATCAGGGAGTCCAATAAATGGCCGGGGCGCGGTCAGAGCTTCTTTGAGGGTAAGACGGACGCCTTCGACGCTTTGGACGAGGCGTGGAGCCAGTGGGTACACGCCATGCGTACTTCTCGTCCACGGGTATATATTCCGGAGAACCTGATTCCACGTGATGCAAACAACGGCGCTTTGCTCAAGCCGAACGCGTTCGATTGTCAGCATATCGCCGTGGAGCGGGATGCAAGTGAAAATGCGAAAAACGAGATCACACTCCAGCAGGCGGCCTTTTACGCCGAGCAGTACAACAGCACGTACATCACGGCGCTGGATCTAGCGCTGCAAGGGCTGATTTCTCCATCTACTCTCGGTATCGACACTAAGAAGATGGACAACGCGGAGGCGCAGCGCGAGAAGGAGAAGACGACGCTGTATACCCGACAGCTCATCATTGATGCGCTGACAGATACTCTGCGCAGTTTGGTGGGCGTGGTGTTTAAGACGATTAACGATGCAGACGGGCAGTCATTAGAGGACACCGAGGCAGATGTTGTTTTCGGGGAGTACGCAAACCCGTCGTTCGAGGCTGTCGTGGAGACGCTGAGCAACCCGAATACGCCGATGTCCATCGAAGCAAAGGTGGATGAACTGTGGGGCGATTCCAAGGACGAGGATTGGAAACGAGCGGAAGTACAACGCATCCGCGAGGAACAAGGCTTGGCGACGCTGGAGGAACCGGCGGTATCCGGAGCAATAGGAGGAATGCTGGATGATAGTACGAATTGGGGCAAAGCACTGGACGATGAATCGCAAGCGGTATCAGGGGCTGTTGGAGCTGGGCAGTGAGCAGGTGCCGTTTGGCATTTATGCGATTGAGAAGGACGGGCAGGCAGAAATGCGGCACGACCATTGCAAGAGCAGCAGTGAGCTGAAACGGCTGCGTCGGGAATACAAGGCACGGGGATACAAGGTCTATGCCAACGGATTATGACATTACTGCCGCGTTCGAAGCGATTGAAAATGAATTGATATCCTCCATGATGCGCAACATGAAGAGCCATCGGGCGGAAGAAACCGACGAGGGATATGCCTGGTCACAATGGCAGGCGGAGCAGCTGCAAAGCCTGGAAGAGTACAAACGCCATGGCCGGACGAAATTCCACGCGCAGTTCCAGTCTATCAACAAGGACATGGAAACGCTGCTGCGGGAAGTAAAGCAGCAGGGTGGCATGGAGCAGGAGGAAACCATTCTCCGGGCGATCCAACAGGGCGCGACGCTGCGGCCGCAAGGAAACATGGATGCGTCGTTCTTCCGCGCCAACGAACGGAAGCTGGATGCGCTGATCAAGGCGACGACGGATGATATGCAGAAGGCAGAAACCGCAGTGCTCCGCCGGGCAAACGACCAGTATCGCAAGATCATCTTTAATGCGCAGGTCTATGCCAACACCGGAGCCGGTACCTACGAGAAAGCCGTGGACATGGCGACGAAAGACTTCCTTTCGGGCGGCATCCAGTGCGTTGTCTATGCCAACGGCGCACGGCATACGCTGGCTGACTATGCCGAGATGGCGATTCGTACGGCATCCAAGCGGGCATACCTGCAAGGGGAAGGCGAGAAGCGGCAGGAATGGGGCATTCCCACTGTGATCTTGAATAAGCGCGGCAATGCCTGCCCGAAGTGTGCGCCGTTCTGCGGGAAAGTGTTTATCGACGATGTCTGGTCGGGTGGATCCTCAAATGACAAGTCGTATCCGCTGCTGTCCAGCGCGATCGCCAAGGGTCTGTATCATCCGCGGTGCAAGGACAGCCATACGACGTATTTCCACGGGATCACAGAAGAATCCGAACCGTGGACGAAGGAGGAACGCGAGAAGCTGGCGCAGGATTACAGCCGCGAGCAGAAACAGCAGCACGCCCAGCGGCAGGTGAAGAAATACCGTCGTCTTGCAACGCACTCGCTGGACGAGGACAATCAGCGCACATATGCGGCGAGGGCGCAGGATTGGGAGACAGTGTACACAGATCTTGCAATTGATGGCGCAGACGAGAAAACCGTGCCGATTCCGGTTGCAAACGCAAACAATTCTGGTATAATAAATCTAAACAGAGGAGCAAAACGAAAGGAAACCAATCAGGGAGCATTTGCGTCGCTTGAGATTCCTATGCAGAAGCGAGAAGTCAGAAAAATTGCGGATCGATATGGTATTGATTTGAAAGGTATGACTGTCAAGATACAGCGCAGCGAAAAAATGCTTGCGTTACCCACGACCGGCATGACTGACTATAAGAACATTGGCCGAATTGATCTTTTGCCAAATGCGTTTCAAAGCGAGGAACAGTTGGTACGGACATTGATTCATGAGCGTTGCCATGTTTTGCAGCTGAAAAAATATGGTGCGAGATATGCGCAGGATAATTTGGACTTGATGGAAAAGCAGGCATATGCTTTTGAAGATTTTTGGTACGCTGTTGTAAAGAAAAGAGGTGGCACAGTATGAAATGGATTGATAATATGACCTCAGCGATTGAGCGCGGAGAGAATGGAGTTTGTCCGTACTGTGGCAGCTCGGATACCGAGCACGGTTTTACAGTTATCAACAAGATCACACGCGCGGGATATGGTTCGGTTTGGTGCAATGCCTGTAAAAAAGGGATGCACCTTTCCAGAATGATCGTGCCAGATGGAGCGCGGGAGCAAGAAGCACCGCGAGGAATTGAATATAACTAAGCCGCCAAGCGAAAGCAAGGCGGTTTTGTTATGCCGAAAGAAGCATCCGAGAGGGTGCTTTTATTATGCCCGAAGGCGATAAACTACGCGGAGACACCGGTGAAACAACAGGATTGGTGAGACACACCTGAAAAACTGGAAAACCAAACGAGAGCCGAAAGGAGAAATTCATGGCAGAAACCAATACCAATCAGACAGACCAGCAGAGCAATTCCCAGACGCCTACGAATCCACCCGCACAGCCCGCGCCGGAGATTGACTACGAGAAGTTGGCGGGCGTTGTGGAGGGGCGACAGCGTGCGGCGGGAGAATCCGCACTGAAAAACTACCTCAAACAGCAGGGCTTGACGTCGGAGCAAATGGAGGATGCAATCCGAACCTACAAGGAACAGCAGGCGGCGAACACGCCGGATGTGGATGGATTGCAAACCCAGTTGACACAGGCACAGACGGCGGCGCGTCAGGCGCAGCTTGAGTCGGCAGCCACGCTGGAAGCGGTTGCACTTGGCATTGATCCAAAAACCATTCCGTATCTGATTCGTCTGGCAGACATCAGTCAGGCAGTCAGCGCAGACGGGAAGGTGGACAACGATGCGGTGAAAAATGCGCTGAACCAGGTACTGGAGGATGTGCCAGCGCTGAAGCCGCAGGCACGGCAGTCCGCCGGAATCCGGATCGGCGTATCGAGCGGTACAAACAATTCGAATCAGTCGAATGACGACGCGTTGAAGGCGGCATTCGGACTGTAAGGCAAGAAAGGAGTAAAAATCATGCCAGTATATGATTATGCAACTACATTTACGCAGCTTCTCCAGCAGAAGTATGCAAAAGAGCTGTGTTCGGACGATCTGACGCACAGCAATCCGGGCGTGCAGTTCATCAATGCGCAGACGATCAAGCTGCCGCGCATGGCGCTGTCCGGCTACAAGGATCATTCCAGAACACCGGGATTTAACACCGGCACGATGTCGAACGATTGGGAGGCAAAGAAGCTGGAGCATGACCGCGACGTTGAATTTTGGATTGATCCGATGGACATTGATGAAACCAACCTCACCTTGGCTGTCGCGAACATTCAGAACACGTTTGAGACCGAGCAGGCGATTCCGGAAAAGGATTCCTATCGCTTCTCCAAGCTGCATTCGGAACTGACTGCATATTCCGGCAATATTTCGTCGGCAGCGATTGACGCGGCGAATATTTTGGATGCATTCGACGAGTTTATGGAGTATATGGATGAAGCCGGGGTGCCGGAAGAGGGCCGTATTCTGTATGCAACCCCAACGGTTCGACGCCTGCTGAAAAGCGCAGAAGGAATTCAGCGCACGTTGTCCGTCTCGGCCCCGGCGTCGGTTAATCGCACGGTGCACAGTCTGGATGATGTCACAATCAAGGGCGTCCCATCTGCGCGTATGAAGACGGCATATGATTTCACCGAGGGTTGCGTACCGGCAGAAGCCGCAAAGCAGATCAATCTCATCCTGATCCATCCTTCTTGTGTTGTCTGCCGCGATAAGTACAGCTATATCAAGTTGTTTACGCCGGGAACGGATTCCCGCACCGCAGACGGCTATTTGTATCAGAACCGTAACTACGGCGACCTGTTCCTGCTGGAACGCAAGGTCGAGGGCTGCGTAATGAATGTCCAGGCGTAAGGAGGCACAGCTATGAAAGCAATCAAGGGAAATCGAGTGTATACGATTGACGAGACCCAGCAGGCAGGTTATGTAAGCAGGGGATTTGACATCGTAAATGACGACGGAACGGTCATCCAGAACGGACGAGGTAAAACCGTACCGTATGACCAGTACGCCGCCGTTGTGGCTGAGCGTGATGCGCTCGAAGCGCAGGTGAAAAAGCCGCCGAAGAAGCCCAAAGACGAGCCGGAGGCGGACAAGTGACGCCGTATGCCACGCCGGAGAATGCGCGGACGTATGGCTGCCTGCTGAGTGAGGACGCCGACGTCGCGGAACAGTGGCTGCGTCGGGCGAGTCGGGACATCGACACGTTGACGTTTAACCGCATTCCGGCATGCGGCGGTCTCACACAGCTCACGCCGTTTCAGCGGGAGATTGTGGCCGAGGTTTGCTGCCGTCTGGCGGTGTTTGAGTCGGAAAACGCGGAGCTGCTGGATTCCGCTGTGACGTCGTACTCCATCAATGGGGTATCGGCGTCCTTCGGCAGCGGTTGGGGCGTGACCACGAAAAACGGCGTGGTGCTGCCCGTGAATCTGTATCAGCACTTGTCCCAGACCGGTCTGTGCGTCAGGACGGTGATGGTATGAAGTATCCACCGCTTGTGCCGAAGGCGCTGTGCAAGACGCCGATCTGGGTCACGATCTATCAGGAGGGAATCGACGAGGACGGTGCGCCGTTGCAGGCGATCACCCTGGACACCTGCTGCAACTGGCAGGACAGCGCGAAGATTATCCGGACAGATGAGACGCACAGCGTCCAACTTTCCGGAGTGGCGCTGTTTTACGGCGATCTGTGTCCGGAATTGGCGGCGATTGCATCCGGCACGGTGATCGTATTCGGGGAACCACGCACGATTTTCCGCGGAAGCAAGGCACGCAACCCCGATGGAACAGTGAATTACACCCGATTGGAGCTGATCTGATGAAGGGCGTGACATCGCGGATTTCGCTCAACATGCCGCGGATCAATCAGTTGGAACGGGCGAAGGTTGAGGCGCTAGAGATGACGGGAGAGGCGATCCACACCGATCTCGTGCAGTCGCAGACCATGCCGCGTAAGACCGGTGCCCTACAGAATGAGAGCACCTTTGTGGATACCTCGCACAGCAACCGCGGAAAGGTGCAGATTGTATCCAGCACGCCATATGCCAGACGATTATATTTCCATCCGGAGTATAACTTTCACCGTGAACCGTGGGAGCGTACAGGCTTTAAACGGGAAAACGGTGAGCTGGTTTTTGATGTTCTTGACGAAGGTGAAGGCAATCCCAATGCTGGCGGAGAATGGTTTGCACCATATCTGGCAGGCGGGGAGAAGCTGGGCTTCGCAGAAAAGGCTTTCCGAAAATTCTATCAGCAAAGAGCAGGAGTATGATATGCAGCTTTACGAAATTCGGGACTGGCTCAAGGGCTTTGCTGGAGCGGATCACTACTATATCGGCAAGCTGGACCGCAAGCAGCCGAAGTCCATCGGCGTGTATTCCCGGCAGGTCAACAGTCCGCCGCGCATGGCGCTCGGTGGCCTGGATAATACATCGTATGACAGCAAAGCGGTCTCCCTTCTGGTGCATTGGAATGAGAATGCACGGGAGACCGACGAGGCCGCGGCAGCACTGTACAATGCGCTGCGGCGTATGACAACAACCACAATTGCAGATACGCGCGTATATTATGTCCGTCTGGACACGACCGAGGCAGTTGACGTCGGCACGGACGACGACGGCATCTATGAGCGCGTGATCTGGCTGACATTGTTTTACGAAAGGAGTAAATAAGTATGAGCACACCAACGGGTGTTTACCCCTGTTATGAAAATCAGTTTAAGATCGGCGCCGCGAAGGATAGCGCGAAGTCGATCGCTGATATGGAGACGTTCGGCGTATCGTTTGACAACGGCGTGGAAGAATGGACGCCGTTTGAGACGGAGGGCTGGATGCGTCGACTGATGACGGCCAAGGCACTGACGATTTCGGTCAACGGCAAGCGCAATGTCGGCGATACCGGCAATGATTTTGTTGCCGGTCTGGCGTTCAAGAATGGCCGCAATGCGGAAGCATATTTTGAGTGGGACTTTCCGGATGGCACGGTGGTCGCTCTGTCCGGCGCGGTCATCAATGTGACCAACATCGGCGCAGGCGATTCGACCGGCGTTGCACCGCTGGAATTTGAGGTTATGTCCAATGGCAAGCCGGAGATTACGCTCCCGACAGCCACACCGTAACGAGGAGGAATAAAAATGGCAAAGGTAATTGACATTACAGAAAAGCTCGGCTTTGAACCGGCCCCGGTGCTGAAGATCAAGGGTATGGAACTGACAGTAAACGATTCGGCGGAAACCATGCTGCGGCTGGTCGATATCATGTCCAAGAAGGGCGAGTTTGAGGCGATTATGGAAAGCGTATCTCTGCTGTTTTCTGAGGCGGATCGAAAAAAGCTGGGCAAGCTCAAGCTGAATTTTAAGGATTTTGCCGCCGTAGTGGAAAGCGCGATCCACCTTGTTACCGGAGAGGAAGACCCGGGGGAAAATCCGTCCCGTACTACGACCTGATTGACGACTTTGGCCTGATTGTATCGTCATTCCGAACACAGTACGGGATGCGTTTGCGCGGTAATCTGAGCGAAATGCCGTGGGAGGAATTCTGCGATTTGCTGTCCGGATTGGGGGCTGATACACCGCTGGGCAAGATTGTCGGGATTCGGTCGGAAAATGACCGGGAAGTGTTGAAGCACTTCACGCCGGAACAGCGGTGCATCCGCAGCGAATGGCAGAGGCGCACCGCGAAGACCGTCAGTGCGGCGGATGCAGCCAGTGCGCTTGAGCAAATCCGTCAGGCACTGATCGAGATGGCGGGAGGTGCTGCGCAGACATGACAAAAATCAAATGTACACAGTGCGGGCAGACGCTATTGTTTGCCCGCATTTTTGATGGCGAAATCAAGTGCCCACGCTGTGGGACACGAAACGTCATCCGATACCCGAAATGGGTAGGACAGAGCCTAGAGCCTCACCGCGTGGATGGAACAGTGAGCGTCCGCGAGTAAAACGAGTAGAGAGCCGGAGCCTGCATTTTTGAATTTTACGAAAAAGGCAGGTGAAGTATGGCTATGAGTGATGAAGTTGGACGGGTGTCGCTTGGTGTGGCGTTGAACAGCGCACCGTTCACCAAGAGCTTGAATAGTCTGGCTGGAAAGGCGAAAGCAACGCTGGGTGCAGTCCTGTCGACCGCCGCGGTGGGAGCGTTCAGCAAAAAATGTCTTGCTCTCGGTTCCGATCTGGCGGAAGTCCAGAACGTTGTTGATGTAACCTTCCGAACGATGTCGAACAGCGTCAATCAATGGGCGCAGTCGGCCGCAGGAACCTATGGTTTGTCGGAGACGATGGCCAAGCAGTACGTCGGCACCTTCGGCAGCATGGCCGAAGCGTTTGGCTTTACCGAGAAGCAAGCACTGGATATGTCTGAGACATTGACCGGTCTGGCGGGAGATGTCGCGTCGTTCTATAACATCACGCAGGACGAGGCGTATACCAAGCTGAAATCCGTGTTTTCCGGTGAAACGGAGACTCTCAAGGATCTTGGCATCGTCATGACGCAAAGTGCGCTAGATGCCTATGCGCTGGCGAATGGCTTCGGCAAGACCACGTCGGCGATGACCGAGATGGAGAAGGTCAGTCTGCGGTATGCGTTTGTACAGTCGCAGTTGGCCAACGCGACCGGGGACTTTGCACGGACACAGGATGGCTGGGCGAACCAGTGCCGCATTCTATCGTTACAGACACAATCTGCCATGGCCGCAGTTGGTCAGGGATTGATCAACCTGCTGACACCGGCGATTAAGGCCATCAACGCGATGATGGGCAAGATTGTCCAGTTGGCGAATGCATTTTCGAGCCTGACTGAATTGGTATTCGGCAAATCGAATGGCGGCGGATCGGCGACCAAATTGAGCAACGGCTTAGGTGATGCGTCCAGTGCGGCGGGGTCCATAGACAACGCTACTGGGGATACCGCATCCAATTTGGGCAGTGCGGCAAAGTCGGCGAAAAAGCTCAAGCGTGAGCTGCTGGGGTTTGACCAGATTACAAAATTGTCCGATGCGGATGATTCGTCCACAGATGCAACGCCGACAAGCAGCGGAGGTGTTGGATCAGGGGCTGGCATCTCCGGTGCCGGGATGTCCGGACTATCCAATGGAGCGGACGAGGCGGAGCAGAGCACATCCAAACTGTTCAAGTCCATGCAAAAACTGCTGGGGCTGCTGGAGCCGCTGCGTAAATCGTGGAATAACCTCAAGCAGTCCTTTGGGGCATTTGCCGATGTGGTCAAGAGCGCGGGCAAATGGATTTTGGACAATGTTCTGATTCCGCTCGGCAAGTGGACGATTTCCAAGCTGCTGCCGAAGGTGCTTGACCTGTTGGCGGCGGCGTTCGATGTGCTGACGTCGGCCTGCAAGGCACTCGCACCGACGGCGCAGTGGATTTGGGAGAAGTTCTTACAGCCGATTGCCAAGTGGACGGGCGGTATCATCATCAAGGTACTGGAAACCCTGACCGGTGCACTGAAAAAGCTGTCCGGCTGGATTGACCAGCATCAGGAAGCCTTTGCGAATATTGTGCTTGCGGTTGGCAGTTTTGTCGCTGCATTTGTTGCGGCACAAAAGGTGATCGGGATCATTACCGGCATTGTTACCGCTGTCAAAACGGTTGTCGGTGCATTCAGGACCTTCAAAACAGCACTCAGCATGGCTAGCAGCATTGGCGCGCTGCT
Organism: Eubacteriales bacterium; assembly: GCA_030539335.1. Taxonomy (GTDB): domain Bacteria; phylum Bacillota; class Clostridia; order Oscillospirales; family Butyricicoccaceae; genus Butyricicoccus_A. Next base: position 10,474 of record JAUNSG010000005.1, read on the forward strand.
CAAGGGTATGTTTATTGCGAACCCGTTTGCCGTGATCGCTGTCGCAATTGCCGCTGCAATCGCTGCTGGCGTCCTGCTGTACAAAAATTGGGACACGATCAAAGCAAAAGCGTCTGAACTGTGGAACGCCGTCAAGGAAAAATTCGATGCCATTAAAACCGCAATTTCCGATGCGATTGAGGGCGCAAAGACAGCTGTCAAGGAGAAATTTGACGCGATTAAGACTGCGGTTTCGGATGCCGTTGAAAGTGCGAAAACGGCGGTCACCGACAAATTTAATGCGATCAAGGACGGCGTAAAGGAAAAGGCAGAGTCCATCCAAAAGACGGTCAGCGAGAAGTTCGGCAAGGTCAAGGACACGATGACCAGCGCGATGGAGACCGCGAAGAAAAATGTCAAGACCAAGCTGGACAATATGAAAACTGCATACAAGCAGAACGGTGGCGGTATCAAGGGTATCGTTGCGGCGGGCATGCAGGGCATAAAGGACTGCTATTCCAGTGGATACAATGCAATCAACCGACTGACCGGAGGGCGTTTAGGCGACATTGTCTCGGCATTTAAGTCCAAGCTCAGCAGCGCGAAATCTGTTGTCAGCGATATTATGACGTCAATCAAAAAGACCTTTACTGATAAAATCAACGCAGCAAAGGACGCAGTTCACAGTGCAATTGATCGCATCAAAGGATTTTTCAAGTTCAAATGGTCGCTACCAAAGCTGAAATTGCCACATCCATATATCAGCGGCAAATTTTCTCTGAATCCACCCAGTGTGCCGCATTTTGGCGTCAAATGGTATCGAAAAGCAATGGATAATCCGATGCTGTTGGATAAGGCGACGATCTTCGGTGCGTCTGGAAACAATTTGTTGGGGGCTGGAGAAGCTGGACCGGAGGTGGTCGGCGGTGCACGAACACTGGCGCAGATGATCCAGTCTGCAACCAAATCCGGAATGGCGCAGATGATTCAGCCACCGCCACTGGCATCCGTGACGCCGTCCGGATCGGCGAGCGGCCAGCAGGAACTTGACCGAATGCTCGACAGCTTACAGCCAGCTGACCGTGATGACCGTATTATTGATCTGCTCTTACAGATCATCAAGCTGCTGGAAACGCTGGACATCGTCCGCCTTGACATGGAGGCCATGCGCAAGTGGATCATCAAGAAAACGAATTCCAACACACGTGCCAACGGCGGCAAGAGTGAATTGCTGGTATAAGGAGGGGAGCAAATGGCACAAACACTGAAAGCAAGGGGCGTGACGTTGCCCTCTCCGGTTAAAATTTCGTCGTCAGATGAAATCATTTGGTCGTCCCGAACCGGTCGCTCTGCGGCGTCCGGCAAGATGCTTGGCGATGTCATCGCGGAGAAAAAGACAATTGATGTGGAGTGGGGCATCCTGACCGAAACCGAACTCAATCGGATTCGGCACGCGCTCACCGCTGGTTTTTTCTCGTTCTCTCTGTATGACGGCGAGGAAGTTTCAATTATGGTGTACCGCGGAACGATTCAGACAGAACATCTGGGCTATATCGGCGACGGGACGTACTATTACAAAAGCGCGACTGTCTCAATCATTCAGCAGTAGGAGGTGATGGGATTTGCTGAATACATCAACAGCATTTGGCGACGCTATTTCGGCAGATGTCCGGGAGATTCAAGCGCGCTTCTTATTGCTGGGGGAGCCGTTGGAAGGAAACATCAAGCGGGTGGTCGTGAATTTGGGCACTGGCTGTGAGAACGGGTTTACACCCGGCACGCTTTATTCGTCGTACATTACGGCGCGCATCGAAGATTGTCCGGAACGACTGGAAAACCAGACGATCACGTTGCAGATTGGCGTTATGCTGCCGGATAAAACGGTAGAGTGGTTGACCGTCGGTGTATATACGGTCGGTGCACCGGATACGGATGCGTATGGCACGGAGTTTACCGCTTACGGCAGCTTGTCCACCAAATTCGGCGGTACATACAATGCAGACGCTGCGGAGCCAATTTCCACAACCATTGCAAAGCTGGAGCAGCAGACCGGGTGTACCATTGACACGTCTGCATTTTCGGCCGCTGTGCTCAGCCTAGTGCCGGCACAGCCGTTTCAGAGCTTGCAACAGCGGGAAGTGCTGATGTACATTGCATCGCTGCTCGGCGGCTTTGTAACAGAAAAAGCGGACGGGAATATTGTGATCCGTAAGTACACAGCGCAGTCAATGGCATCGACGGATGCCGACCGGACAACGGAACTGTTTACGTTCAACGATTTGGATTACCTCGTCACCGGTGTATCGGTCATTGTGTCCGAGGACACGCAGGACGAGGAAGGCAATACCGTCCCAGGCACTGCGTACTCGTATGAGACGCCGAATCTTGTGCTGAACAATCCGTACATGACAAAGACGTTGTTTGACCACATGGCGCCGACGATAACCGGCCTGCGGTTCCGGCCGGCGACGCTGCCGGTCACAATGGGAGACATCCGCTGGGAGGCAGGTGACGCCCTTTCCGTGACGGATGTTTCCGGTGCGGTCTATACCGTCCCGTGTCTTGGCGTGGTTCATACCTACGAGGGCGGGCTGGAGACCAGTGTCACCGCCGTTGGAAATAGCACCACAGAACAGGATGCGAACTTTTCCGGTAGCCTGGCGGCGCGCGTCGAGCGCAGTGAGATTGCTTTGTTGATGGCGCAGACCGCTATTTTGCAAAAGGCGTCTATTCAGGATCTCACGGCGGTACGGGCACAGATTGAGAGTCTTGACGTGGAGCAATTGAGTGCGGCCAGCGCAACGATTCGATTGTTTCAAGGTGATCTTGCAAACATTAAAACTATCTTGTCCGGACAGATAGGCACAGGAGAATTGCAGGCGATTCACCTGACCTCCGGAAATGTCGTCATTGACGACGCTGTAATCACGGATGCGATGATCGCTGATTTGTCAGCAGGAAAAATTACATCAGGAACAATTTTTACAAGTCGTGTGAAGATTGTATCAGATACGGATGAAAACCTGCTGATTGATGGCAGCACAATACAGATCAAAGATACAAATCAAATTGTACGCGTGCAGATCGGAAAGGATGCTGCGGGAGATTACAACCTCGCGTTGTGGAATGCTACCGGTCAATTACTGTGGGATGCGTCTGGCATATACGCTGCTGGTCTGCACGATGGTATTATCCGGGATATCGCTATTGCCGATGATGCGAACATTAACCAGTCGAAAATTGATATGGTCAGTGTAGCTCGGCGACTGAATGACGATGGATCTATCACAGTTGATTCGAGCAAAGTTGTCATTGGTGATACAACTCTGGCTGCCGCATATAAAACTGTGACAACCACAGTCGATGAACTCGATAGCCGAACAGATTTGCTGGAAACTGATTTATCGGTTGTGCAGGGACAGATTGGCACTAAAGTTTGGAAATCAGACATTGACAATGCGGTCGGAACAATTTCCGAGCAATATACGCAAGTTTCGCAAGATGTGAGCAGCATTACATCTCGCGTGGGAACGTTATCTACAACTACAGATCAGCTTTCTACAAGATTGACAACCGCAGAGTCCAACATTACCCAGAATGCAAACCAGATTACAATTGGAGTCCGCGAAGCAAAGTCTGCGGCAGAAGCAGCGCAAAGCGCGGCAGAAGCAAAGTTAAGTGCGGATGGATTATCTTTTAGTGTTAACAACAATTCGAATGGTTATAGTACGTTATCTTTGAAGTCTGGGAACACGGTGTTGGCTACCAGTGGACGGATTACACTCGGCGGTGATGTGGTTTTTACTTCCGCATTAAATGCGAAAGGTTATATCACGGGTTCTGAAGTGAATGAGAATGTAACATCAATTTCTGGAAATGTAATAAAAACCGGTATGATTAGTGCTGATTTAATCAAATCTGGAACTCTGAATGCGTCAAACATCAAAGTCACAAATTTAAAAGCTGAGGGTGTTAACTTAACCGGAAGATTCAAAATTGTCGGCACAGTAGGTGTTCTTTCTGGATCTAAAATATCGTATATTAAGCCATTTTTTGAATTTGAAGATGGGATTATATCTGGGGGTGTTGGTTCGACAACATATGGAACACTGGATTTTTCAAAGAAAGCAAGCTATACGAGTAAAAACAAGACGTATAAAGTTTATGCGCTTGGAATAAGCTCAAAGTCCATTGTACTAAGAAGTAGATCTCTTTGGGTTGCAAGCACGGAGAGTTCTGCGAACATCCTGAAAGGGGTCACAGGGTGGATACCATATATAAGAACGCCAGGTGGAGCATATGGAACGCTTCATTTCGTGAACGGGATACTCGTTGGAAAGTATAACAAGAAAAGGAGTAGCTAAAATGCAGATGTTTGATTATCACAAGTCTTTGATTATCAGAAATGAAATAGATAATTGTATTCAAGCTGTAACAGATAAAATCGGAGCAAATCAAATTGAGATGGTAGTTGCTGTGAATATGGTGCTTTGTGACCATCAAAAGCTCGCACTGACCGAAAATGCATATGCCCTGTTAGGCCGTGCAGATGAATTAAATGAAGTTGATGCAGGGGGTGGATAATGCCATACATAATCCAAACAGTGAGTTATGATGAAGAAAATGACTCTTATGAAGATATATCATTTGTTACAGATTGTTATGGTGTAAAGAGTACCGTTGAAGGTGATTCCAATGCAAGGGTTTACTATGTTGAAAATCTGCCCAATGAAGATGACGTCGACACTGCAGAACTCACTCCACTTACATCAGAACAAATTGCTTTGTTGCCGGAGGATGCCGATGACGGCGAATTAGTCACAGATGACGCGTTTGATGTAAACGAAATCAACGCGAATGTAATCAATACCCAAAAATTGATTTCGATTACTGCCCAAATAATGAACGCAGACATAGAATCCGCTACCATCGAAACACTTCAGGCAGAGCTGGCTAACATTGTAAGTTTGCGCGCACAGAATGCAAATTTAAACAACCTGATTGCAGTAACCGCGAAACTGGTTAATGCAACCATAGAAAACGCAGATATAAACGCTTTGAGTGCAGAGATTGCAAAAGTGAAATCTGTCAGTGCGCTTATGGCCGAGGTTGTCACACTGGAAACTCAAAAAGCCAATGTGGCCCAACTGAACGCAGCTGAGGCAAGAATTGTAACATTAGAAATCGATTCTCTTACCGCCGACAGTGCTATCATCACAGATTTGCAGACCAATTCCCTCAAGGTGGATTTTGCGAATATCGACTACGAAAAGGTCAATGTCAGTAATATAGCACAACTGTTTGCGAACGTCGGATTGATCGACCGCGCAACAATTGTGGACGGGCATATCACCGGATTTTTGGATGCGGTGAATGTCAATGCGAACAATATTACAGCTGGAACATTGATTGCCGCACGGATTGCCCTCGTGCAGACGGATGAAGATGGCAACCAGACCGGATTGATTTACGCGCTGAATAATCTGGGCGAGCTGACCAGCAATTCGGTTGATACAATCGACGGCGCGGTGATTACAAAGAGGACGATTACTGCGGATCATGTTGTAACGAAGTCATTAACATCGAATGAAATTGATGTAGAAGATTTGTTCGCCCAAACCGTGACCGCCACGAACCTGACGATTTCGGGTAATAGTAAGCTGAACGGCGTGACAGCTACAAACTTGACCGTAACAGGGAATAGTACCTTCTCAGGAACGCTCAATGGTGCTACGGGAAAGTTTTCTGGTTCCGTCGAAGCAGAAAGCATTTCGGTATTTACCACCTTGGAAAGCGGATATAGGGCAGGATTAGGAGTTACAAAATCCCAAGACCCCGAAGCACCGGCGGGTTATTTCGAAGTTACACTTGGCGTGCTGAAAGGCAACGCTTGGCAAAATTATCTTCAACTAAATAATGATGGTGCTGGATTTTCCGGTAATTTGAACGTTGGTGGCGATCTTACAGCCAAAACAATCAACGGCTGCGTGATCAGCGACATCAACACACTGGGAGGAGAATTTGTACACGGCGGAACGATCAATAGTATAGATTTTGGCCCATGGTTACGCACGCATCCATCGTTCGTCGGGACCGCGTACAACGGAACAGCATGGTATAACTTTATATCATGCAGACATCGAAATGGTGCTGATGACGGATCACAATACGGTATGTGGCTATACGCTCCGCTGACATCCAATGGTGATTTGATATGGCAACAAGAATATGGGAACACTTGGCAACCGACCAAAACAATTATTGACAGCAGTAATATTGGTAAATATGCAAACCTGTACTCTCTGCCTGCCTCAGCACCAGGAAAACGAGGCGGGGCTGAGCTCCTTGCAGGTACTTTTGCAATGGGGTCTGTCGCAGCAGGAAGTTATCTGGACAAAACCTACACGTTTTCAAGCGGCACGTTTAGTGGTGTACCGAATGTAGTTATCTGTAAGTACGAAACCGGAGCTGGAACGTCTGCATCGGGAAATGCTGCAAGATCAATTACTTTAATGGCTAAGGCAGCAAACAGTATCAAGGTGCGCGCGTATAACAATTCATCGTCATCGTGGAGTCCGTATATATCATTTTTCGCAATCTATAGAGGATCATAGGAGATTAAACTCATGACAAATTTACAGGTTATCAACACAATTCAGTCAATCAACAGCAATGCCGGTATTCTCAAAAAGCGTCTGCCGATCAAAGTATTGTTTGCACTCAAGCGCAATATCAGCAAATTGAATACAGCTGCGGATGACTACCGTAGCACACTGGCGACGCTGTGTGAACAGCATGGCGTTGATCCGGCCGACCTGAAGGACGGCATTAAACCGGAACTGATGACTGAAATCAATGCTCTGCTGGCAGAGGATGCGGACGTCACGGTAGCAAAGGCTCCGTTGGATCTGCTGGAACAGTGCGGTGATACATATGACGCGCTCACTTACGCAGAACTGGAAGCATTGGAATTTATGTTGGAGGAAGATCACACCGATGTACATTGATGCAGACACTATCATTAAGGCTGCTGCGCTGCTGACATCGATAGGCTCGATAACTGCTGTAATTGTTGCGGTCATACATTTCATCGACCGACAGAAATTGCAGGATCGGGAGATTGCGGCAATGCGCGAAGAACAGACTTTAATTTGTTACGGACTGAGAGGATGCTTGCAAGGTCTGATTGAGCAAGGCTGTAATGGCCCATGCAAAGACGCACTCAACAAATTGGACAAGCATTTAAACAAAGCCGCACATAGCGGCGAGGATCAGTAAGGAGGAAATCAGTATGACGAACATTACCACAGGGACGATTATTCGGACGGTTGTTTTGCTGATTGCGTTGCTCAATCAGCTGCTTACGGCCACCGGACATGCTGTCCTGCCGATTGAGGATGAGCAGGTTGCAGAGATTATCAGCACAGGCGCGACAATCATTACCGCGATGATGGCGTGGTGGAAGAATAATTCGTTCACCGAAGAAGCGATTACCGCAGATGAAATGATGAATACGCTTAAGAAACAGAGGGATTAACCATGACTACATACAAAGGCATCGACGTTAGCCATCACAACGGCACGATTAACTGGTCGAAAGTCAAAGCAGCTGGTATTAAGTTTGCGATCGTACGCGCTGGATATGGTTCTAACACAGCGGATAATCGGTTTGATGCAAATGCCAAGGGAGCCATCGCGGCTGGTATTCCTATCGGCGTCTATTGGTTCTCATATGCCCTTTCGAATTCGGATGCAAAGGCAGAGGCTAAGAAATGCCTCGAGGTTATTAAGGGCTATAAGATTGACCTCCCGGTGTTCTATGATTTTGAATACGATACCGTCTCCTATGCAAAAAAGCACGGCGTTACACTTGGAAAGAAGCAATTCAATAGCTTTGCCACGGCGTTTTTGTCTGAAATCGAGAAGGCTGGTTACAAGGGCGGTATCTACTACAATGTAGATTACAAACTTAATTATGTGGACAAGTCTGTGTGTGGTAAGTATGTTCAGTGGTTGGCACGATATGCATCAAAGCCCGGATACAACTGTGATATTTGGCAGTATAGTGAGTCCGGTACCGTGTCCGGTATCTCTGGAAAGGATGTTGACATGAACATTCTGTACAACGCGGACCTTTTACCAACAAGAAAACCGACCTACACTGTCGGTAAGGTATATACGACCAAGGCAAAGTTGTACATCCGAAGCAGTGCAGCGAAAGGCAACAATGTCAAGAAAAAGAGTTCTGTCACGGCGGACGCAAAAAAGAATTGTTGTCTTGGAATTAAAGCACGATTGAAGATGGGGACAAGGGTCACATGCAAAGAGGTCAAGATCGGCTCGGATGGCAGTGTGTTTGCCAAGATTCCGTCTGGCTGGATTCTGGCTTGGAATGCAAGGACGAAGCGCACGAATTTAGGATAGGGGGACAGGCTATGTACGATCTTCAAACCAACTACCCGGGAGTTGCGTACCGAGATAAGAACGGCAAGCCTGCCGGCGCAACCATTGCCTCCGGCGGCTGCTGTCCGACCAGTGTCGGAAACATTCTGCGCAACCTGTGCGGAATTTCGGACGCGACGACGCGCAATGTGTGCGCGCTGGCGACAAGCTCCGGCGCACGGTATAACGGCGGTACAGATCCGTCTATTCTGCTCGAAGCAGCACAGAAGAAGTGGGGCGGCTTCGAGTATGAATACACGACGTCGGATACAAAGATGCGGGCGCACATCAAGGCAGGCGGCATGGCCTTGGCGCACACACCGGGCAACACCGGCGGCGCGACAGCGTTATTTTCGAAGAGCGGTCACTTCATTGCCATGATTGGCGTAGACGGAAGCAAAGTGATCGTTTTTGACCCGTATTACTATCCTGGCAAATGGACCGAAAACAGCGTCCGTAAGGCGAATGTCACCACGGCCAGTGTCAAGGGCAAGGTCAACGCGAAATACGCGGCGGTTGCGCGGGCGTGTGACTATTACTATTTGATTTCGAAAGTCGAACCGACGGTGACCACGACGGCCAAAGTTAACGCAAGAGCGGGCGCTGGAATTACGAAGCGCAAGCTCGGTACGATTGACAAGGGTGTGAACTTGATCGTGATGGGTGAGACAACGAATTGGATCAAGACGTCCGTCTGGATTGTGAGGAAGTATTGTACGATCAAAGACAATAAGGCCACGCTGACCGCAAATGCAAACGCCCGCGCGGCGAATGCTACGGCCAGCGATAAGCTGGGTACGCTGACCAAGGGCGCGAGCCTGACGGTGCTGGAGATGACCGACAATTGGGTGCGTGTCCCAGTTTGGGTGGCGAAGAAGTATACGAAGTAAATAGCAAAAATAATATAAACCCATAGAAACCCGGGAGCGAAGCTGCGATAGGCTTTGTTCCCGGGTTTTTGTTTTTGTGTAATTTCGTCGAGAGTATACTACAGATTTTCTTGTTCTTAAAGTAAATAAATGGTATGATGTTATAAAGATAAATTAAATAATATTAGGGTGGAAAAGGAGGAAGAAATATGAAAATGAAGAGAATGCTTGCTCTGTTTTTGTCCGTGGTAATTTCAATGCAGTGTAGCGCGGCGATAGCGATATCGTATGATCCAGAATTTCCAGATGAACACGGAACATACGGGACGGATTATGACGAGGAAGATTTTGCGGAGTTTGACGTTGATAACATGGCGCAGACAGGAGGTTTTACGTTAAAGTTAGGTTCCGGATTGTCTGGACGAACCAGCACTAACACAGCATCTCATCGTACTTATACATACAACGGAACGGTGAGAAAACCGGCGGTAATTGTCATGGATTCCAAGGGAAAGAAGATTGCGGCGAGCAATTATACGGTTAAATACGCATCCGGCAGAAAGAATGTTGGCAGCTATAAAGTGACGGTTATGTTCAAGGGCACGAAATACGCCGGCTCCATGAGTACAACCTTCACGATCAACCCGAAGGCAACGACGCTCAAGAGTGTGAAGGCAGCATCCAAGGGCTTTACGGCGAAGTGGGCGAAGCAGGCAACCCAGACGACGGGTTATCAGCTCCAGTATTCCACCAACAGCAAGTTTACGGGTGCAAAGACCATAACGATTGCGAAGAACAAGACGGTATCCAAGAAGGTCACCAAGCTGACTGCGAAGAAGAAATATTATGTCCGTATTCGTACCTACAAGACAGTAAGTGGGAAGAAATATTATTCCGCGTGGTCAAAGGCCAAGGCTGTTATAACAAAGAAATAAGATCAATATAGAAAGACCGCCCGTTGCAACCGACTGAAATCAGTTGTAGCGGGCGATTCTATTTTTGGGCGAGAATTGCGTTGTATTGCGTTTGATGGATTTCTCCCGGTTACTTTACCCAAAATGCAAAAAAACAGTGCACAGATAAACGTCGTCAGTTGCAACGGCAAGCAAAAAGAAATCCCGGATGTCGAAACATCCGGGATAGGGGGCAACCTATTCAGTTCATAGTTCGCCTGTGCGCGTTTTGATTTTATTCTGTACATACTCGATTTTCCTGAAATCTTTCGAAGATAGACAATATTATACCGTGAATTGACAGGAAACGTGTTGCCACACATTTGCCACATCTATCCCGATTTAACGCGGTTTTGAGCGCACAAAACCGGATAAATCCGCAAACAGATAATGCATGATTTCAGAACAAATTTCTTGATTAAAAACAAAATACGCATAAAAAGACCGAATTCCTTGCGAATTCGGTCTTTTTGCAACTGGTGGACATTAACGGGCTCGAACCGCTGACCTTCCGCACGTCAAGCGGATGCTCTACCAACTGAGCTAAATGTCCAAATCTCTGCTGCGAGTAATAATATAACACAGACAGACAAAAATGTCAACGAAAAAGTGTGAAAAATCAGAAAAAAGATATATTGCTTCATTGGATAGAAAAATCAAGAATGCATAGCATATTTTTGGGAAAAATGGTATACTGAAGACAGAAAGAAGGAGCGGGGGAATTCTGATGCAAAAAAAGATCGTACAGATTTTTGTCGCGGCCGTAGCGTTCTTGACCGTACTGTTGTTTCAAGCTGATTCCGCACAGGCGGCGAGCGTACATACGAATACCATGCAGGATGTGCAGCAGCTTGTTTTGGTGACGACGTCATCGAAAAAAAGCAGCTATGCAACCGTCACGGCGTATGAGCGGACGGCGGAAGGCAAATGGATCAGCAAGAAAAAAACCACGAAGGGCCGTGTCGGTTGGGCGGGTATCACGCCGATCGCTTCCCGCAGGCAAGGAACTGGGAAGACGCCGCAGGGCATTTTGAAACTGGTCCGTGCGATGGGAAATAAGGCGGACCCCGGCGCAATTTTTCCATATACCCGGATTACAAACGCAATGTATTGGAATTTGAATAGCGGGACAAGCACGTATAATCAGTTGGTCACCAAAGATCCGAAGGGGGATCGGGAGCACCTGATTGACTATCCCAGCCAGTATGGATATCTGTTCACAACAGATTACAATGTGGAGCAGATTGCTGACAAGGGCGGAGCCATCTTTTTCCACTGCAATGGCTCCGGAGCCACGGCGGGATGTATTTCCGTGCCGACTTCCATCATGAAATGGTATGTGAAATGGCTGGATCCACAGAAAAATCCGGTTATTCTTGTGACGACAGCAAGCGAAGTACAGAAGTATCTGGTTCCAACGACGACGATCAAGGAAGTTAAAGCTTCTTCCGCCAATTCCCTGACATTGTCCTGGAAGCAAGTGTATGGGAGTTATCGTTATGTGGTACAGCGGGCTTCGTCCAAGGGAGGTCCGTATCAGAACGTCAAGATCCTCAAGCCTTCGGTCACAAGCTGGACGGATACGACTGCAAACAGCAAAAAGGTATATTATTACCGGATCAAGACGTATGCTTATTTGGATGGTGCGAAAAAATATGCTGCAACCTCGCCCGCGGTGTGCAATAAGGTCTACTATGTAACGTATAAGGCAAACGGTGGAACCGGGACCATGAAAAAGACAACCGTCCCTTATCAGTATCCGACTGCGCTGCGGAAGAACGTGTTTCAGCGCAGCGGGTATACATTCCAGGGCTGGTATGCCTATCGGGTTTCGGATAAAAAGTGGTATACGGTGGGACACGGCTGGAAAAAAGCGTCGACCATTAAGAAACGAAAATACGAGAAATATCTGTATCCCGATCGGCAAAAGGTCTCTAAACAGACCGCAACGAACAACACAGAGATACGGATGACCGCAGTCTGGAAAAAGAAAGGGAGGACAACACCGTGAATGCAATTTATGAAAAACTGATGCAGTGTTATGACAGCATTCGGAAACAGACGGATTTCCAACCGAAGATTGCCCTTGTTTTGGGCAGTGGATTGGGCGATTTTGCGGAGACCATTGAAGTCGCGCAAACCGTGGAATACAGCTCCATTGAAGGCTTCCCGACGTCTACGGTACAGGGACACCGGGGACGCTATGTCTTTGGTTATGTTGATTCCGTACCGATCGTTGCGATGCAGGGCAGGGTGCATTATTATGAGGGATATTCCATGGCGGACGTCGTTCTGCCCATCCGCCTGATGAAGCGGATGGGAGCGGAGGTTCTCATGGTGACCAATGCTTCCGGCGGCATTTGTGAGCAGTTTCAAGCGGGAGATCTTATGCTGATTACCGACCAGATCGCCTCTTTCGTTCCATCGCCGCTGTTGGGGCCGAATATCGATGCGCTCGGTACACGTTTTCCGGATATGACGGAGGCATATGACGTGGAGCTGCGCGAGGTAATTGCACAGACGGCGGAGCGCATTGGTGTGCCGCTTCGGAAGGGAGTTTATATTCAATTCACCGGCCCGCAGTTTGAGACACCGGCAGAGATTCGCATGGCACGCGTACTGGGTGCCGATGCGGTCGGCATGAGTACCGCGTGTGAGGTTATTGCTGCACGGCACATGGGGATGCGCGTCTGCGGGATTTCCTGTGTATCCAATCTGGCGGCAGGAATGACCGGAAAACCGCTGCTGCACGAGGAAGTACAGCAGTATGCAGACGAAGCCGCCCCGCGTTTTCAAAAGCTGGTGACGGAGTCGATCATAGAAATTAACCGGATTTTATGAAGAGAAAAAAGAAAAGCAGCCGTTTTGGCTGCTTTTCGACTCTGTAAAAGAGGGAGGCTCGTAATTGAAAGAAAGGAGGTAAAAACCGAACGAGGGGAAGTTCGGAGAATCAATTACGAGCCTTGGGAATGGGCATTCCTACGGGCATGTCCGCATGAGGCGAACGAGTATTTGGTTTCCAATATCCCTAGTCTGCGGTTGTTGCCCGACACAGTTTGGAGCGCGCCGAAGCGGCTGTTCGGAGCGTACCTGATAACTGTTCCGCCGTTTCGGGCGGTGTATTTTCTGTTAACTGATTGTTACATTCACGAGAAAGATGATCCAGTGCGTATACCATATGGATGATCTCGTCACGGTAAAAATCGTCATGAATCTGGGACTGTACTTTGTGCTTTGCAGACACTAGCGCAGTCATGTGTTTTGAAGTTGCTGACGGATTTTCTACCACGGCGTTTCGTTTCCTTGTCTCAAGCTGGGAGAGACAACGCACCAAGACATCAGCCTCGCTCTTTGAGAGTGGGACCTTGAGTTGAAGCATAAAAACACCTCCGGTATAAAATTTTAAAAATAGAAAATAACGCAAGCTGGGCTTTAGGAAAAAGGAAAATAAAACTCAATTGCGATACTCTATTAGCTTTGATGAAATTATAGCATTTTTGAATAAAATGCGCAATAAAAAAGTAAGATGCAATATGAACAAAATTTTTGGATTGTTTTTTAGCAAATGCTCCAAATAGTAACATGTTTGCTTTTCCTGAGACAGAAAGAGAGGAAATTTATGGAGAGAAAAACGGTGTTTTTGGGAGACAGCATGACTGCCGGCTATGGTGTTTCCAGAGGGGAATGCTGGGTAGATGGATTGCCGGAACTTGCAGTAAACCGCGGAATCAACGGAGATACGACCGCAGGAATGCTGCGGCGCTTCCGCGCCCATGTCCTTGCGGAGTTTCCCGAACGGGTTGTGATCATGGGCGGTTTGAATGACCTGGGAGAAGGACTGTCCTGGGAGATTCCGGCCGGGAACATAGCGAAAATGTGTGCGTGGGCACAGCGGGAGAAGATCCAGCCAATTATCGCAATTTGCATAGAACCGAATTATGATGAATTTCTCGCCAGCGACTGGGCATACCTGCTTCCGGGAATCCGATCGATTCCACAGAAGCTGGCCGCGCTGAATGACTGGCTGCGCCGCTATGCGGACGAGCAGAATCTGCTCTGTCTGGATTTCGCAAAAGAGTTTCCAAGGCGGATACCGGACGAGTACTGCCGTTATTTTTTGGATGGAGAACATCCGAATCGATTTGGCCACGCGATTTTGCGTGAGATTGCGCGAGAGGCGCTGTATTCGTAGAAAAAAAGCATCCGGAGCCAGAGAGGGGTGTCTGGTTCCGGATGCAATTTGTTTGGAATGATTTTTCCTCGAAGAAATTATTCGATCGGGTCGCGCTGCAGTGCGACAGATAACGGCATATACCATGCTTCGTGGTCGGTGTGCAGAATTTCCTCTGCCTTTTCCGACAGCGGTTCTCCCAGATAGTTCTGATAGATGTGGCGGATTTCGACATTTTCATGGGAGAAACGCAGTGGGCTCAGGCGATCCAGCTTGTAAAGCAGCTCGCCGCGAACGGTCTGCTGTTCGGCCTGATGGAACGAAATCGGCTGTCCGCCGCCGCCGACACAGCCGCCGGGACACGCCATGACCTCGACAAAGTCGTAATGTACACGTCCGGCGAGCAGTTCGTGAATGAGCTTGCGGGTTTCGCCCAGACCGCTGACGATGGCACAGCGGATGGTATTGTCGCCGAGCTGGAATTCCGCCTCGCGCCAGCCCTCGACACCGCGTACAGCCCGGAACGCATCCGGCACAGGGTTGACACCGGTGACACTGTGATAGGCAGTGCGCAGCGCCGCCTCCATAACACCGCCGGTTACGCCGAAGATAATGCCGGCACCCGAACCGATACCGAGTGGGGAATCAAATTCCGCATCCGGCAGCGATTTGACGTTGATGTCCAAGGAACGGATCAGACGGTTGACCTCACGGGTAGTCAGGACGATATCCACATCCGGGACACCGTAGGTCTGCTGCGAACGGCCGTTTTTCTCCGCCTTTTTGGCGAGACAGGGCATGATGGAAACACAGCAGATTTTCTCCGGATCGACGCCGAGCAGATCGGCAAAATAGGTCTTGGTAATCGCACCGAACATCTGCTGCGGGCTCTTCGATGTGGAGAGATACGGAACCAACTGCGGATACTGGGATTTCAGGAAACGAACCCATCCCGGACAGCAGGAAGTGAACATCGGCAGATCCTTGAACTCTCCGTTTTGATAGCGCTTGAGGAATTCTGCGGCCTCTTCCATGATGGTCAGGTCAGCCGAGAATACGGTATCAAATACATAATCAAAGCCCATGGAGCGCAGTACTGCAGCCAGACGGCGTACAGTAGCCTGCTCACGCGGCAGATCGAGATGCTCACACCAGGAAGCGCGGACTGCCGGTGCGATCTGTACAACCGTGATCTTCTCCGGATCCTCCAGTGCGTCCAAAACATCCAGCAGATCATCGCGCTCACGCAATGCACCGACCGGACAGTGTGTGATACATTGTCCGCACAGCGTGCAGTCGGATTCCTTGATGCGGCGGTTGTAAGAGACATCGATAGTGGCCCGGCTGCCGGAGCCGGTCAGCTCCCAGATGCCCATCCCCTGAATCTTTTCACAATACTGAACACAGCGCATACATTTGATACACTTGCGCGCGTCGCGGTACAGCGGATAGGTTGTCGTCCAAAGACCGCTCGGCAGATCCTGCTGATATGGGTTGCGCAAAATACCGAGGTCATTTGCAACCGACTGTAAGCGGCAGTTGCCCGAACGGACGCAGGTGGAACAGGTGCCGTCATGCTGGGAAAGGATGAGTTCCACATTGATACGGCGGGCCTGACGGGCGCGCGGGGAGTTGGTATGTACGACCATCCCCTCATATACGAGGTTGTTGCAGGAGGAGACCAGACGGCTTTCGCCTTCGACCTCGACGCAGCAGACACGGCAGGCGCCGATCTCATTGATGTCTTTGAGATAGCAGAGGGAAGGGATGGTGATACCCGCCTGTGCGGCGGCTTCCATGATGGTCGTGCCTTCCGGAACACGGACGGCGATATTGTTAATAATGACGTTTACCATTGTCTCATTCTACCTCCCCGGAAATTACCGTAGCCATAGTGGTCACAGCGCAGGCAGCGTGAAGCCTCCTGCATGGCTTCCTCTTCGGTCATGCCCTCCTTGATGTCATCAAAGTTGCAGATGCATTCCGAGGCGGGGCGGGTTTTCAGATTGACACGGCCACATGCATGCGTCGGTGAGAGCGGCGCCTCCGGGATATCATTCACGGCGGCATGAATGACGTGATTGTAGCCGAGGAAATTATCGATGTTGGCCGCCGCGACCTTTCCGGCAGCGATGGCGCGGATGACGGTGGACGGACCGGTTACGGCATCGCCGCCGGCAAATACCTTCGGGCTGCCCTGTACGAAGCTGTCCTCCAGGGCGGAGATGCGTCCATGGCTGGTTGCGACACCGGCATCGATGAAAGCCTTGGCATCAATGCCCTGACCGATGGCGACGATGACGATGTCACACGGGATGGCATTTTCCTCCTTGCTCACGGCACGGATCGGCTTCGGCCGGCCGCGGTCAAACGGTCCGATCTGCTGCGGCAGTGTGACAAGCGCAGAGACGTGACCATTCTCATCCGCATCGATGCGCAGCGGAGATTGCAGCGGAAGAATGGTAGCGCCTTCGGCTGCGGCTTCCTCGATTTCCTCTTTCAGCGCGGTCATATCCTGAACACGGCGGCGATAAACCGTCGTGACACTCGCTGCACCCAAACGGATGGCGGTGCGGGTGGCATCCATAGAGACGTTGCCGCCGCCGATCACGCAGACACGCTTGCCGGAAAAATCCGGCGGGTTGCCCTCGCCGATGTCGCGAAGCATTTCTACTGCGGAAATAACGCCCTCACTGGTCTCGCCCGGAATGCCGATTTTCTTATCGATGTGCGCGCCGATACAGATAAAGACGGCATCGTACTCGTCCTCAATTTGCTGGAAGGAGATATCCCGTCCAATGGAAACATCGGTATGTACCTCAACACCGGTATCCAGGATAACCCCGATGTCGTTGTCCAGCATATTTTCCGGCAGACGATAGCGCGGAATGCCATAGCGCAGCATACCGCCCAGCTTGGGACGCTGTTCATAGATTACGGTCTGATGGCCCATCAGCTGAAGATAGAAGGCGGCCGACAGTCCGCCGGGGCCGCCGCCGATAATGGCGATGCGTTTGCCGGTGGACGGGTGCGGCTTGATCGCCGGGACATGCAGCGCGTTGTTGACCGCAAAGTGCTTGAGCCCGCAGATGTTGACGGCATCGTCAATCATGTTGCGTCGACAGCGCGCCTCGCACGGATGCTCGCAGACATACGCACAGGCGGTGGGGAACGGATTGTCCTTGCGGATCAGCTTGACCGCATCGGCATAGCGTCCGGCGCGGACAAGTGCAATGTAGCCCGGGATATCGACATGAGCCGGACAGAGCGCAACACATGGTACCGGCTGTGTCAGGCCGCTGGTACAGCGGTTGTTCTTTACGTGTTCCACATAGTCCTCGCGGAAGCCTCTCACACCGCGCAGAACCATCGCGGCGGCTTCATATCCGATGGCACAGTCTGCGGAATCCGCGATGGACTGTGCCGTCTTTTCGATGCGGTCAATGGTGTCCAGGGTGGCGCGCTCACTGAGTACATCGTCCATCAGATGGGCAAGCTGTCCCAATCCAATGCGGCAGGGGACACATTTGCCGCAGGTCTGCGCATGACATAGCTTCAGGAAGCCAAGCGAGATATCAACCGGGCAAAGTCCCGGAGGGCTGGCGGCAATGCGGCGTTCCAGATCTTCGTACAGACTCTCGACCACCTTTTGCGCCCGGTTGGGGGTTTCCAAACTTAGTCGGCTCAAATTCATTCACTCCTATTCTGTGGGTATCTTCTGTTGCTCGAAAAAACATCAAGATTTACCAACAAACAACACAACTTGTACCCATTGTAGCAGGAAAATTTGAAAAATCAACTCTATTTGAAAATTGGCTGAAAATATTCGAAAAAAGTTAAAATTGACAGAATGACTGCAATTATTGTTAAGAATTCGGCAAAAAAGTGTGAAAATTTTGACGAAAAAACAGGACGCCGAATGGCGTCCTGCTGATTGGGATGTCCGATCCCATAAAGTCAATGGCAGAAGGATTACAGGCCGGAATGATCCAGAGAGATCCAGCGGTAATCCTCCGGTGCAAGCTCCTGCTCGTGTTCCCCGAAGTCATCTACCGTAAGTTCCGGATTCTTGATGCTGACGCGGGAGAACGGCGGGATCGACGAGGTGATAAACGCGTTGCCGCCGATGGTCGAGCTTTCGCCGATGACCGTTTTGCCGCCCAGGATAGACGCGCCGGAATAGATCGTGACGTTGTTTTCGATCGTCGGATGACGCTTCTTTCCCGCCAGCTTCATACCGGCGCGGGTGGAGAGGGCGCCGAGCGTGACGCCCTGATAGATCTTGACGTTTTCGCCGATCTCGGTTGTCTCACCGATGACAACGCCGGTGCCGTGATCGATAAAGAAATACTCGCCGATGGTGGCGCCCGGATTGATGTCGATTCCGGTCAGACCGTGGACATATTCGCTCATAATGCGCGGAATATACGGGATATCGCGCAGATACAACTCATGTGCAATGCGGTGGACAAAGATCGCATGCAGGCCCGGATACGAGAAGATGACCTGTTCGCGGCTGCCCGCAGCCGGGTCGCCGTTCAGTGCGGCCTCGACGTCGATCATGAGGAGCTTCTGCAGGCGCGGCAGCTCCTGAAATACCTCGCTTGTGACCTGGCTGGCGCGGTGGGTGACCGCCTCGGTCTTGCCGCCCTCGCGATAGGCGAGCGCAAGCTCCAGTTGTCGCAGCAGCTTATCATACAGGGCGGTAAGCATGTGACCGACAAAGTAGGGGGCGGAGGTGCGGCTGAGGCTCTCCGAACCATAATAGCTGGGAAACAGCAATTGACGGAAATCGGAGATGATTTCCAAAATCACCTTGCGGTTTGGCCGGGGAATATTGTGGCGGTTGAAAAACAGTCCGCTGGACTGATAGCCTTCGTCCAGTTGACGTACGATGTCATCCAACTGGTGGCTGAAGTCATGGTTTTGTTGTGACATAATAACTCCTTCTCCCCGAACGTCAGGGGATGAGATCGATGAAAAAACGGCGGCGCCATCTGGAAATGCTGGCAGGTATGCCGGTTTTATTCATACGAAAACAGTATAGCATACATTACAAAAAATGCAATGGTGTTACAAAAATAGGTTATACAGATTTAAAATCAACGGCATGGAAATTGCGGAAAGCAGGGTGGAAAACGCGATAATCCGACTGGAATACCGGTAATTAGTCCCGAATTGCTGGGCAAACATCGAGGATGCAATGGCACAGGGCGTCGCGATGCTGATGACCATAACCTGACTGACCTGCGCGTCCCAGGGGAGGAGCAGGGCGATTGCAATGCCGAGCAGCGGAAGGAGCAGCAGGCGGATGAAACACACCAGATAAGTCGAGCGGTCACGGAGAATATCCAGCAGGTTTGACTGCGCCAGATACACACCGAGTACAAGCATTGCGAGCGGAGTATTCAGTGCGGAGAGATATTCAATCGGCGTGCCGATGACCGACGGCAATGGAAACGAAAGAAGGAAGGTCAGCAGACCGATGTAAAAGCCGACGGTTCCCGGATTGAAGAAGATTTTCTTCCAGTTGACTTTTCCGCTGTTCTGACCGGAGGCAGAGCACAGCGTATGTACGCCATAGGTCCAAAGAAAGATATTCGTGATGACGATATAGACGGAGCCGACAAACACACCATCGGTGCCGCACAGTGCCTGCAGCAGTGGCAGAGCCATAAAGCCGTTGTTTGGGAAGACGACACACATGCGCTGATCGGCATAGTCGGGTTGGGATTTGTGGAATGCAGCCGCAGCGATCCCGATGGCACACAGTGTGATGACAGTGGCCAAAATCAATGCCTGAATCAACTGGCCGAACATCGCGGGATCATAATCTCGCTGGAAGGAATGGATAATCAGACAGGGGGCGACGATGTTGATCAGCAGAGAAGAAAGGTCTTTGGAGCCCTGATTTGTGATAATGCCGCGCCGGTAACAGATGGCGCCCAATCCCATGAGCAGGAACATAATGATGATCTGTGTATATAGTAGAAAAAGATTCAATTGGAAAGCCTTCTTTCTCTGAAAAACTAGTTTCAATAATAGAACAAAAGTGGAAAAGTGTCAAATCCTTTGTGGTTCGAAATTGACAGCACAGCGCGAAAATCGTATACTAAAATACATAGTAAGGAAAGATAGAAAAATTTCTCTCAGGAGGAAACGGATGTGAAGAAGACTTCTTTGCTGAATAATACTGCGATGTGGCTCGGGGCCTCCATTTCCATTGCGGAAATCATGTCCGGGGCATATATCGCCGGAATTGGCCTGAAGCGTGGCCTGGCTGCCATTTTTATCGGACATATTATCGGCGGCCTGCTGTTTTATCTGTGCGGGCGCATCGGTGGGGAGAGCGGACGCTCCTCCATGGATTGTGCGGCCTTTTCCTTTGGCACCCAGGGCGCGGGCGTATTTGCCTGTATAAATGTCCTGCAGCTGACGGCGTGGACAGCCATCATGCTGCATGTCAGTGCCCAGGCGTTGACGACAATTACATCCGGGCTGTTCCCGACCTGGGCATGGTGCCTGCTAATCGGTCTTTCGGTCATGGCGTGGGTATTTGCCGGCGGCGCGGAAATCAGCCGGATTAACTTGCTGGCATCCACTCTGCTGCTGGTGCTGACCTTTGTCATGTGCCAGCATGTCTTGCAGTCTGGAAACGGCATTGCAGAGACGGTTTTGCATTTCAATGATCTGACCTTCGGCTCTGCCATCGAGCTGTCTCTGGCGCTGCCGCTCTCATGGATTCCTTTGGTCGCAGATTACAGCAGTAAGGCGAAACAGCCGCACGCGACCAATTGCCTCGGTACGCTTACTTATACGGTCGGCAGCATCTGGATGTACAGCATTGGACTGATGGCGGCGCTCTATTGTGGGCACAGCGACATCATTCAGCTGCTCGTGCGCACGGGCATCATCCGCATTCCGCTGCTGATTGTGGTCCTTGCCACCATGACGACGACTTTTATTGAGGCGTGCTCGGCCGGTATCAGTGCACAGACAATCTCGAAGCGGTATTCGGTACGCTTTTTGGCCCTCGTTGTCTTGATTCTTGCCACCATTGCATCTATTTTTGTGCCGCTGGAGCAGTATGATCAGTTTTTGTTTTTGATCGCATCGGTGTTCTCACCGATGGCCGCCATTATGATTACTGACTATTTCCTGCTGAAAAAGCACCAGACGGAACAGATACTGGATTTGGGCTCGATGCTGCTGTGGGCGGTGGGTTTTGTCCTGTATTGGCTGCTGGTGAGCATCAGCGGTGCGGTAGGCAGTACCGTTCCTCTGTTTCTCATTCTGGGTGTGATCCGGTTTGTCACAGAGAAGCTGCGAGGTGTTGGATGAAGCATGTGATCCGGCTCCGCGGAGCGATTTTTGATATGGATGGTACGATTCTCGATTCGATGCCCTGCTGGGAGACGGTCGGCCTGCGCTATCTGCTTGACCGCCGGATTCCGGTTCCGGACGTCGATGCGTTGGCGCGGCGTCTGAAAACCACGACATTGCCGCAGGCGGCACAGTTGTATCGGGAAGAGTTCGGCATCACGGACAGCATTACATGCATTTGTGCGGACATTACGGCGATGATTGCGCGTGATTACCGTGAGACGGCACCGCTCAAGCCGCATGTGCCGGAGATGCTCCAGCGCATGCAGGACGCAGGTGTCCGGATGTGTATTGCGACGGCGACGGATCGAAAGCTGGCAGAGGCGGCACTCACACGGCTTGGAGTGCTCCGGTATTTCCGATTCGTTCACACCTGTCAGGAGCTGCATACCAGCAAGCAGAAGCCGGATATCTTTGACCGGTCGGTACAGCGGCTCGGCACGTCCAAAGCGGACACGGTGGTCTTTGAGGATGCACTGCATGCGGCCCAGACGGCAGCACACGCCGGATACCGCGTTGTGGGGATCTATGACGATTCGGCAAAGGCGGAGCGGGAACAGATAAAACCGCTGTGCACCTGCTATCTGGACGACTGGGATGAGCTGGAGATTGAACAAGACGAACCCGCTTTGGTTGGCCCTTGAGCTGAACGGAGCGGGCGTTTTTTCTTCCTTCGACACAATATGTTGTGGTGACAGTCGAAAAAATGTATATATTTTGAAATTCCGAAAAAATTTTTTTGAGAACTTTTTTTGAATGTTTCTAAATTTTGGAGGATGGAGAACCAGATGGAAAAATGACTTCGGAAAAGTTGTGTGATTGCGGAAATGAAAAAGAAAAAACTTTGCAAGAATTGAGAATAGTTTGTGATTTTGGGATATTATACAATTGTTTCCGGAAAGATTTCACGAGTTTCGCAAAAAAGGATTTCTCCCAAAAGGTATGTTTTTCGTACAATTCCACATTTGTTCTGCCCGTCGGATGTCTTGACAAGAGGGGCGGCCCGTACTAAAATAAAAACTGTTATCGACTTCTAACAGAAAACACTATATCTTGTGTGAACGATGGCATTGATACCATATATTTAGATTTCAAGGAGTGTGAGAATATCCTGATGATTCAGCAAATTGAAAAAAGAGACGGCCGGTGTGTCTTTTTTGATCTGACAAAAATCGCAAATGCGATCTATCAGGCTGCGGAAGCGTCCGGCGGACATGATTACCAGCTTTCCATGCGCCTTGCCCTGGAGGTTGCAGACTATGTGGAGCAGCACTGCGGCACAACAACACCGAATGTTGAGTATGTGCAGGATGCGGTAGAAAAGATTCTGGTAGAGAGCGGTCATGCGAAGACAGCGAAGGCATATATTTTGTACCGCAATGAGCGCTCCCGCCAGCGTGAAATGAATACCGGCTTGATGAAGACCTATGAGGATCTGACGTTCCAGTCGGCGATTGAGAACGATGTCAAGCGCGAGAATGCGAATATCGATGGTGACACCGCAATGGGAACCATGCTCAAGTATGGTTCCGAGGGCGCAAAGCAGTTCAACGAAATGTTCCTGCTCGAGCCGCGCATTGCCAAGGCGCACCGCGAGGGGGATATTCACATCCATGACTTTGATTTCTATACCTTGACGACGACCTGTACGCAGATTGACCTGCTCAAGCTGTTTGAAGGCGGCTTCTCCACCGGACACGGCTTCCTGCGCGAACCGAATGACATTGCGAGCTACTCGGCTCTGGCCTGCATTGCGATCCAGTCCAATCAGAACGACCAGCACGGCGGCCAGAGTGTCCCGAATTTCGATTACAGCATGGCGCCGGGCGTCCGCAAGACCTACTGGCACCGCTACCGCGACAATCTGGCCAAGGCACTGGAGGCATTTGGCCTGGAGGAAGAGGGACAGGAAGCGGCTAAGGCGCTCATCGCTTCGTGCGAGGCCCTGCCGGATCTGGCCGATGAGAACGGGGTCAGTGAGCAGATTCGTGCGCGCCTTCTGGAGCGTGCAGATGAAGCGACGGTTGACCACATCATGAGCTTTACGATCAAGTTTGCACGGCGGGAAACCGAGCGCTCGACGTATCAGGCGATGGAGGCACTGGTACATAACCTGAATACCATGCATTCCCGTGCCGGTGCGCAGATTCCGTTCTCGTCTTTGAACTACGGTACGGATACCACGCCGGAGGGCAGACTGGTGATGAAGAGCCTGCTGCTTGCCACCGAGGCCGGTCTGGGCAATGGCGAAACCTCTATTTTCCCGATCCATATCTTTAAGGTCAAGGAAGGGATCAACTACAATCCGGGCGATCCGAACTATGACCTGTTTAAGCTGGCAATCCGTGTTTCGGCCAAGCGCCTGTTCCCGAATTTCTCGTTTATTGACGCACCGTTCAACCTTCCATATTATCAGGAAGGGAAGCCGGAAACCGAGGCGGCATATATGGGCTGCCGTACCCGTGTTGTCGGCAACAATTATGACAAGACCCGTGAAATCGTCAATGGCCGCGGCAATTTGAGCTTTACCTCGATCAATCTGCCGCGTATTGCCATCAAGGCGGATCATGACATCGGCGCTTTCTTCTCCGAGTTGGATAGAAAGATGGATCTGGTCATCGATCAGCTGAAGGCACGCTATAAAATTCAGGCGAACAAGAAGGTCCGCAACTATCCGTTCCTCATGGGACAGGGAATTTGGCTGGATTCCGATCAGCTCGGACCGGATGACAAGGTGGGCGAAGTGCTCAAGCATGGCAGCCTGACCGTTGGCTTTATCGGTTTGGCCGAGTGCCTCAAGGCACTGACCGGAAAGCATCACGGCGAATCGGAGGAATCCCAGCGTCTTGGTCTCACCATTATCACCCGCATGCGGGAGCGTATGGATCTCGAAAGCCGTGAGACGGGTATGAACTTCACGGTTATCGCAACGCCGGCCGAGGGACTTTCCGGACGGTTTGTCCGTCTGGACCGCCAGCGCTATGGCAAGATTGAAGGCGTTACGGATCGCGATTATTATACCAACTCGTTCCATGTGCCGGTATATTATCCGATCTCGGCATTCCGCAAGATCCAGCTCGAGGCGCCATATCACAGTCTGACCAACGGCGGACACATCAGCTATGTCGAGCTGGATGGAGACCCGTCGCAGAACCTGGAAGCCTTTGAGATGATTGTCCGCTATATGAAGGAATGCGGCATCGGCTATGGTTCCATCAACCACCCGGTTGACCGCGATCCGGTTTGCGGTTATACTGGTATTATTGGAGATGTCTGCCCGCGCTGCGGACGCCATGAGGGCGAGGCGGTCAGTGTAGAGAAGCTGCGCCAGTTGGGTGTCTACAAAAATTACAACAGCACAACGATCGGATATCACGGTGATCCGGCAGAGGAGCGGGATCGCCAGCCGAACTGCATTTGCAGTGCCAATGATGTCTGATTTGTCCATAGTTTTATTTATCGTTTTTGGAAAGGAGTTTTTGTCATGCAGAAAGAAAAGAATATTGTAAATCAGGAAGAAATGGTCGGCGAAGGTGTTGGCTTTGAGAGAATCCGTCGCATCACTGGTTATCTGGTCGGTACCCTGGACCGTTTTAACAACGCAAAGCGTGCCGAGGAGCATGACCGTGTCAAGCACAGCTTGAATAAACAGGCATGAGTTCCCTTCGTATTGCAGGGACCATCGGAGAATCGATCGTCGATGGCCCAGGCATTCGTTTTGTGATCTTCACACAGGGCTGTCCGCATCACTGTGAGGGCTGTCACAACCCGCAGACGCATGATTTTGCCGGAGGAACGGAGACGCAGACCGAGGTGCTGCTGGAGCAGATGGAGGGAAATCCACTGCTGTCCGGCGTCACCCTTTCGGGCGGAGAACCGTTTTGTCAGCCGAAACCGCTGCTGGAAATTGCAAAGGCAGCACATGCAGCGGGGAAGAATGTCATGGCCTATTCGGGCTATACCTTCGAGCAGCTCAAGGATTCGGAGGATGACGATGTACGTGCTTTGCTGGAGCAGTGCGACATTCTGGTCGATGGACCGTTTGTCCTTGCCCTGCGTGATTTGACGCTTCGCTTCCGCGGAAGCAGCAACCAGCGCCTAATTGATGTTCCGAAATCATTGGAACAGGGCGAGGTTGTTTTGAAAGAGTGAAAAGCGCATGAAGACCACGACTTCCCGGGAAGGGAATCGTGGTCTTTCTTTTGTGTTCCAATCCTGCGGCAGACCGCTTTCTTTTTTGCAAAGAAAACTTGGCGAATATATTGACAAGTATACTTGGTAATGGTAAACTGTACTTGCAAACAAAACTTGGCAAAGACAGATAGGAGGTTGCCATATGAACAAAGAAGAAATCCTGCGAAAGAGCAGACAGGAAAACAAAGGCCAGGATGAGAGGGAACGAAGAGTATACATTCAGGCAGGAAGCTGGGCAGCGGGCGTGGGCGGCATCGTGTGTGCCCTGTTCATCTTGCTGGACAATATTTTTGCCGGCTCGGCCAGTTATTCCACCTGGGCGATATACGATGCGATCTTCGGAACGATGTGGCTTGTGCTGGCGATTCAGATGAAAAAGAAAGCCGGAATCGTGTTAGGAGCGGTTTTATTGATTGGCGCGGTCCTGTTTTTTGCCGGCTATCTGAAACAATTGATTGGGTAAGAGTATGGATGACAAACTGATTTTAAAAAACCACTTGAAGAAGGCGCGGGCAGAAAACCACCTGTCTCAGACGGACCTTGCAAAGATGGTGGGAGTGTCCCGCAACACCATTAGTTCGATTGAGACAGGGCAGTTTAACCCGACGGCAAAGCTGGCGCTGATCTTGTGCATTGCCCTCGACAAAAAATTTGAGGAACTGTTTTATTTTGAGGAATAATAGAGAAACAAAAGGAGAGAATCGATGGGAAAACGACCGAACAAACCCAATTTGACACCCGAGACCATAAAGAATATGGAGGATATGACCTTTTTCACATCCGCACAGATTTTTGATGACCTTCTCATTGTCGCGCAGAAGGAAACCGCCTGTTTCGTGCTGAAATCGTCCGAAGGGCTGATTGTTATCGACGCCATCTGGCCGTGCAGGGAGGCATTTGAAGCGATCGAAGCGGCAATCAAGGAAGCCGGATGGGATCCGAACGACATCAAGAAATTGGTGCTGACGCATGGACATGTCGACCATACCGGATGTGGAAGATGGATCGTTGAAAAATACGGTGCGAAAACCTATCTGTCAAAGATCGACGACGAATTCTGGCAGGAGCATCCGACCAAACCGGATCGACCGGAAACCTGGAAGGATTATGCGATTGACGTATATGTCCAGGATGGCGACCGGATCGTTTGTGGTGATAAGACCATCCTTGTGTACTCCACACCGGGTCATACACCGGGATGTCTCAGTTATATTTTTCCGGTTACCGAGGATGGGGTGTCATATCCGGCGGCCCTTTGGGGCGGTGCGACACCGCCGTTTCAGGGCGATCCAACCGAGTACCTCCGGTCATTGGAGTATTTTACCGAAGCGATGAAAAAAGAGCATGTGGAAGTCATCCTGTGCAATCATACCATTTTTGATAATGGAGTGGAAAAAATCGCGTATTCCAGAAAGCGTCTTTCTTATATGCCCAATCTCTATCTTTTGGGGGAAGAAAAATCGCTGGCATTTTGTGAGGTGTTCCGAACACTGGGAGAAGAGCGGATGCAGCGGGGATGATGGTTTCTTATCCCATTTGTACCCGTTTTCCCTGCCAACTGTCCCGCCGCTTGAGTTCCTGATCGATTCCGTTGAGTACTTCGCGTTTGCGGCGGCTCCAGTCGGGAGCGAGCAGATCCTCCCCGCGTCCATCGCCGGTCAGGCGCTGGATGACAACCGAAGGCGGAAGCACTTCGAGCTGGTCACAGACGATGGAGATATATTGCTCTTTGGTCAGACAGGTGTAGTCCTGCCATGCGGCCAGTGGTGTACCGCGCAGGACGTGGAGCAGATGGAGTTTTACGGCGTCAATGCCGAGTTCTCCGACGGTTTGGGCAGATTGTACCATCTGTTCCGGGGTTTCACCGGGCAGACCGTTGATGAGGTGGACACAGATTTGCAGTGGCAGACGGCGGAGCTGTTCGATTGCCCGCACGGTGTCCGCAAAGCAGTGGCACAGATTGCATCGGTCGGCGGTATCTTTCCAGACCGTCTGTACCCCCAATTCGATTGTCAGGTCGGTCCGTCCAGCAAACTCGGCCAACACCGCACAGATGGAATCCTCGAGGCAGTCCGGCCGTGTAGCGATGGCAAGGCCGACGGTGTGGGGGAGCGCGAGCGCTTCGGTGTATAATTCGCGCAGCCGCTGCGGCGGTGCATATGTTCCGGTAAACGACTGGAAATAGGGAATATAGCCCACCGGGGACCATTTTCCGGAAAGCGTGGCACAGTAGGAATCAAATTGCTCCCGCAGGGAGCGGGATGGCCCGGCGATAAAATCGCCGCTGCCGCGTGCGGAACAGTAGATGCACCCGCCGGTTCCCTTCGTGCCATCGCGGTTCGGACAGGTAAAGCTGCCGTCCAGTGGCACTTTGGCGATACGTCCGCCATAGGTTTTTTTGAGAAAATATGCGTAGGACGAAAACCGCTTTCCGGTTCCGTGAAACGGATGTTCAGACATACACCCACTCCTTTGCAGAAAAAGAGCTATCGGTTTGTCCGATAGCTCTTTGAAATATCCGGTAAATTCACTTGGTACCGTACATACGGTTGCCGGCATCGCCCATGCCCGGAACGATGTAACCCTTGTCATTCAGACCTTCGTCGATCGCAGCGCAGAAGATATCCACATCCGGATGGGATTCCTGAATGGCCTGGATGGAACCTGGAACCGCCAGAATGGAGATGATCTTGATGTTCTGTACACCGTAGTTCTTGAGGAACTGAACGGCAGCGATCGCGGAACCGCCGGTTGCGAGCATCGGATCGAGGACAAAAACCTCACTGTGTGCGATGTCGGTCGGCAACTTGCAGTAATACTCCACCGGCTGCATGGTGTCCGGATCGCGGTACATACCAATGTGACCGATCTTTGCATTCGGAATCAGATCAAGTGCACCGCGTGCCATCTCCATACCGGAACGGAGAATTGCAACGAGAGCGATTTTTTTGCCGGAAATAACGCGAACCTTGGAGCGGGCGATCGGAGTTTCAATCTCAACTTCCTTCATTGGGAGGTTGCGCGTTGCCTCATAGCACAGCAGAGAAGAAATCTCTTCTACCGCCTCGCGGAATTCCTTTGCTCCCGTATACTTGTCACGCATGAGAGACAGCTTGTGTACAATCAGCGGATGATCCATTACATGAACCTGAGCCATGATATCAAATCTCCTTTTTATTCAGAATGTGCCTGCTTTTCCTTTGCCAGGCGTTCCCGCACAGCCTGAGGCTGACGCAGGTAGAGCGGCATGAGTTCGGAGGCGGGAATGGTTTTTCCTTCCCGATACAGACGGGTTGCCTCCATCGCCGCACCATATGCAGCGGGATAGCGCAGTCCGGAAGGGGCCAGAGCAATGTCCAGCTCCTCCGAAGGGATAAACGTATTATAGCACATTTGCGCACCATCGCCAAGCAAAAGGACGGATTTTTTGTGGGAAATTAACTGATGCTTCAAATCTTCCAACAAAATCAATCGGTCATCGGTCAGCCGGACGGGGATGCCGTCACGAATTTCAAACAATGCATTGTAGAGCTGCTTGCGGCGGGCATCCATGACAGGGCAGACGAGGCGGTCAGTGAGCGTGACATTCCAGGCGTTGCCAGACAGGCTGGAAACCGGGATACAGGGAAGATTCCGGCCATCCGCAATTCCTTTTGCGGTCGCAACACCGATGCGGATGCCGGTAAACGAGCCGGGACCGACTGTAACGGCGACCGCGTCAATGTCGTCCAGCGCCAGCTGTGACGCACGAAGGACATGATCCGCCATCGGCAGCAGGGTGGTGGAATGCGTCAGTCCACAGTTTTGAAAGGACTGCGCCAGCAGCGTATCGTCCTCCGTAATGCAGACGGATGCGGAAACGGATGACGCTTCCAGAGTTAACAATTTCACGTGGATTCCCCTCCGTGTATGGTAATGATTCGGCTGTTCTCCGTATCGCCGTGCAGGATTTCTACCGTGGTGCGGTCGTCCGGAAGCGCACCGGAAACATTTTCACTCCACTCGATGAGCAGAATGGCGTCGCCGTCGAGATAGTCGTCCCATCCGATGTCATAGAGCATGTCCTCATCGAGAATGCGGTACATGTCAAAGTGACAGACGCGGAACGCCGCGGTGTCGTATTCGTTGACGATGGCGAAGGTCGGACTGGTGACACGGCCGGTGTAGCCGAGCTGCCGGAGAAAGCCACGGCAAAACGCCGTTTTTCCTGCGCCAAGGTCACCGGTAAAGGCGATCACCTGACCGGGGACGGCATTGGCCGCGAGCTGAGCGCCGATGGCCTCGGTTTCCTCCGGGGAGTGGGAATGAAAAACAGAGGACATAGCGGCTTAAAACAATCCCGTGATGCGGCCGTCTTCGTCGACGTCGATGTTGAACGCCGCCGGTTGCTTGGGCAGACCCGGCATAGTCATGATCGTGCCGGTTTCGCATACGACAAAGCCAGCGCCGGCGCTGACGCGGACCGAACGGATGTTGACGCGGAAATCGGTCGGACGGCCCAGCTTCGCTGGATCATCGGACAGGGAATACTGGGTTTTCGCCATACAGATCGGCAGATTGCTGTATCCGAGACGGGTGATGTTGTCCAGCGACTTGCGTGCAGCCGGTGTATATGTCACACCGTTTGCACCATAAATCTCCCGGCAGATGGTTTCGATCTTTTCCTCCAGAGAGAGGTCGTCGTCATAGAGCAGATGGAAGTTTGCTTTGCCGCTGTCAGCCTCTTCCACAACCATGTTGGCCAGCTCGATACCGCCGTCAGCACCCTTCGCAAATACCTCGGACAGTGCATAACGTGCACCGAGAGCTTCGCATTCTTCGCGAAGCTGCTCCAGCTCGGCATCCGTATCGGTCGCAAAACGGTTGATGGCGACGACAACCGGGACACCGAATTTGCCGATATTTTCAATGTGCTTCTGCAGATTGACCGAACCGCGGCGCAGTGCGTCGAGGTCTTCCTTGGCCAGATCAGCGCGGGCAACGCCGCCGTTGTACTTCAGAGCACGGATGGTGGCAACGATGACAACACAGTCCGGATGCAGGCCGGCCTTGCGGCACTTGATGTCAAAGAACTTTTCTGCACCCAAATCTGCACCGAAACCGGCCTCCGTGACCACGTAATCAGACAGCTTCAGAGCCAGACGGGTAGCGGAGATCGAGTTGCAGCCATGGGCAATGTTGGCGAACGGGCCGCCGTGCATCAGGCAGGGGGAACCGGTCAGCGTCTGCACCAGATTCGGCTTGATGGCATCGCGCAGCAGGGCAGCCATCGCGCCCTCTGCCTTGAGGTCGCGGGCAAAGACCGGCGATCCGTCAAAACGATAGGCAACCAGAATGTCACCGCAGCGACGCTTCAGATCGAGCAGGTCGGTGGACAGGCAAAGAATTGCCATGACCTCGCTGGCAACGGTAATCATGAAATGGTCCTCACGCGGGATGCCGCTCATGGAACCGCCCATGCCGACAACGATATTGCGCAGTGCACGGTCGTTCATATCGACAACGCGGGTGAACAGGACGCGGCGGGCATCGATGTTCTGTTCGTTGCCCTGCTGGATATGGTTGTCAATCATGGCGCAGAGCAGATTGTTTGCCGCACCAATGGCGTGCATATCGCCGGTAAAGTGTAAGTTGATGTCTTCCATCGGGACTACCTGCGCGTATCCGCCGCCGGCAGCACCGCCCTTGATACCGAACACCGGTCCGAGGGACGGTTCACGCAGGGCGATCATGGATTTCTTGCCCAGCTTGTCGAGCGCCTGACCAAGACCAACGGTGGTTGTCGTCTTGCCCTCTCCCGCAGGGGTCGGATTGATGGCAGTGACCAAAATCAGCTTGCCATCCGGACGGTCCTTCACACGGTTCCAGGCATCGGCAGAGATCTTGGCCTTATACTTTCCATAGTACTCCAGATCCTCTTCCGTCAGGCCGACCTTTGCGGCAACCTCACGGATCGGCTGCATTTGACAGCCCTGAGCAATTTCGATATCAGATAACATAAAAACGGCCTCCTTGTTACAATTCTGCATCAGCAGTTCACACATACAAAAATTCATATATACCGAATGATATATGATAATACACACATGATATTATACCACAGATTTGCCGGAATTGGAAAAAGAATTGCAAAAACTGACGTAAAAAAAGGAAAAAATCTGTGAAAGCCCGCACCGCGGGCGGAAAGAACCGAGAAATCTAGCGAAAAACTATTTACCGGAAATCGCAAAGGTGGTATGATATGTCTGTAAAAGAAAAATACTGTCTGTTTTCCCCTCGGAGGAAAACAGAGAGGAGAAAGGAACGGTTTCATGTCTCAAATTCTCAAGAGCCTGGACCGATATGTTCGCACGATTGATTATTTCCTGCTGGTTGTCTCTATGATCTGCACAGGCTTTGGCATGATGCTGATTTATTCTGCAACCGCAGCTTTGCAGGAAGGCTCCGGCCGCTTCGTTACCGTGCAGTCGATTGCGATTATTCTGGGGTTGATCGGATTTATTATCATGTCGTGCATCCGTTTGGAGACGATTACACCGATTTGGCGTATTGCATTGGTGTTTAACCTGCTGTTTCAGCTTTCGCTGCTGCTCTTTGGATACGAGGATGGCGGCAACCGCAGTTGGCTTCGTTTTGCCGGGATCGGTATTCAGCCGGGCGAGATCGGAAAGCTGCTGTTTATCTTTACCTTTGCCAAGCAAGCCAATCTGTATCGGAAACAGATCAACCATTGGAAGAGCATTGTATTTCTGTGTGCGCAGCTTGGTGTGATGGTTCTGGCAATTGTCATTCCATCGCACGACTTTGGCGTTGCACTATCTTATGTATTTATTGCCATTGCGATTTTGTTTGCCGCGGGACTCAGTCTGAAGTGGTTTGCCGCCGGGATTGCGGTCATCGCTGCGGCGTTTCCCGTTCTCTGGCACTTTTTGAGTACGACGCAGAGAAACCGCATTTTGGTTTTGTTTGATCCGTCGATCTCTCCGGACACCTATTGGCAGCAGGAGCAGAGCCGGATTGCCATCGGCGCCGGCCGCCTGTTTGGACAGGGCTATATGAACGGCAGCCAGACGCAGTACAACATGCTGCCGGAAAAACAGACCGACTTTATTTTCTCGGTCGCCGGAGAGGAATGGGGTATGGTCGGCTGTCTGCTGATTCTGTTCCTGCTCAATCTGTTGATTTTCCGCGTGTTTTATGTGGCCTATCAGGCGAACGGACAGTTTTTGACACTGGTCTGCACCGGTGTCGGCAGTATGATCCTCTACCAGACCTATGTCAATATCTTCATGTGTCTGGGGATCGGGCCGGTTATGGGTCTGCCTCTTCCGTTCTTCAGCTATGGCGGATCGTCTATGGTGACCAGCTTTCTTGCAGTGGGTATCGTCGCAGGCATTTCGATGCGGACCAAGCAGCGCAAAAAGCTGCGGCTGCACGGGGATCCGCCGGAAGAAGAAGCGATCCTTTGGGATGCATCCGCAGGGGAAAAATCTGCAGGCGTGTGGACGGGTTCGCTGAAGACCCTGCGTCAAAAGACGGAAAAAGGGCTGAAAAGATTGCCGAAGGGTAAGGCGCTCTCCCTGGCGCGCCGAAAGAAAAAATCGGAGCCCACCGAGGAGCCGGCCGAAGAGGATACGGACGATATGTGACAAAAAAACCTTCTCTCAATACGAGAGAAGGTTTTTAAAATACCGTTTTGTTTACAGCTTGGTGCCGGTCAGCATCTCATATGCCTGGAGATACTTGTTGATCGTCTTGTCCACAATTTCCTCCGGCAGTTTCCAATCGTGCTCGTTGGACTTGAGCCAGTCGCGGGCGAACTGCTTGTCGAAGGATGGCTGGCCATGTCCGGCCTCATAGCCGTCTGCCGGCCAGAAGCGGGAGCTGTCCGGTGTCAGCATCTCGTCGCCCAGAACGATGTTGCCGTTTTCATCCAGGCCGAACTCAAACTTGGTGTCGGCGATAATGATGCCGCGGCTCAGCGCGTAATCGGCACACTTCTTATAGAGTGCGATGGTATAATCACGAAGCTTAGAGGCATATTCCTCGCCCTTGCCCGGGAAGCGCTCTTCCAGATATGCGACGCTCTGCTCATAAGAGATGTTCTCGTCGTGATCTCCGATTTCCGCCTTAGTGGACGGGGTGTAGATCGGCTCCGGCAGTTTGTCCGATTCCTTCAGGCCCTCCGGCAGGGTAATGCCGCAGACTGTGCCATCCTTCTGGTAACTTGCCCAACCGCTTCCTGTGATATAGCCGCGGACAATGCATTCTACCGGCAGCATGTTCAGCTTTTTGCACATCATGCTGTTGCCGTCGAACTTCGGCTGCTGGAAAAATTCCGGCATATCCTTGACGTCGACCGAGATCATATGGTTCGGCAGGATATCCTGTGTGAGATCGAACCAGAACTTGGACATCTGAGTCAAAACCGTTCCCTTTTTGGTAACCGTATTCTTCAGAATGACATCGAAGCAGCTGATACGGTCGGTTGCGACCATAATCAGGCTGTCGCCGTTATCATAGATTTCACGAACCTTGCCTTCTTTGATCGGCTTCATTTCGTTAGCACTCATTGTATTTTACCTCGCAATCGTAAACAGTGTTGGAATAGGAAATACTATATATTAGATAACCAGATTTGCAAAAAAAAATCAATAGGCATTTTGACCATATACAGGGGAGAAAAGCAGGGGATAATTTGTTTTAAGGGAAATTCGGTGCGAAGATGGGCGGGGGAGGCGTCACACGATATCCACAAAAAATCCATCGAACGGTCCGGGAGAACGGTTGCGAACAGGTGTCAACTGTGATAAAATTAAACGAGTATGACTATGCGAGGGTATAAAGCATAGCATCACATCATTTTGATTATGACAGGAGAGACTGGCATGGAATACAAAATTGCAGATCACATTGCGGCGATGAAACCCTCCGCAATTCGTGAGATATTTAAGGTACTGGTCGACCCGACGGTCATTTCTTTGGCAGCAGGCTCGCCGGATCCGGTTTCCTTTCCGAAAGAGGAAATGGCGGAGATCGGTGCAAAGATTTTCCGCGATGAGGCGGACGTTGCGCTGCAGTACGGCACAACCGAGGGCTATCCCAAGCTGCGTGAGCTGACGGCAAAGCGCCTGAAGGAGAAGTATTCGATTGGAACGGACAATGACGATATCCTGATCACCACGGGAGGACAGCAGACCGCAAGCCTGTTCACACAGGTCATGCTCAACCCGGGCGATGTTGTTGTCAGCGAAGGCCCGTCGTTTATCGGCGCCCTGAACGGATTCCGCAGCATGAACGCCACGCTGATGAGTGTCCCGATGGACGACGAGGGAATGCAGATGGACAAGCTGGAAGAGCTGCTCCAGACCACACCGAACGTCAAGTTTATCTATGTGATCCCGACGTTCCAGAATCCGACCGGCCGTACGATGTCGCTCGCGCGCCGCAAGCAGCTTCTTGCGCTGGCAAGCAAATATGATGTCCTGATTTTTGAGGATAACCCGTATTTTGAGCTGCGCTATGAGGGGGAGTCGATTCCGACGATCAAGTCAATGGATACAGAGGGCCGCGTTGTCTATTGCGGCTCGTATTCCAAGGTATTGTCTCCGGGAATGCGCTTGGGATTCTGTGTGGCGCCAAAGGAAATTATCAGCCGTATGGTTGTCTGCAAGCAGGTCAATGATGTCCATACCAATTTG
The DNA here is from genome assembly GCA_030539335.1 of Eubacteriales bacterium. Classification (GTDB taxonomy): domain Bacteria; phylum Bacillota; class Clostridia; order Oscillospirales; family Butyricicoccaceae; genus Butyricicoccus_A. The sequence continues at coordinate 46,166 of JAUNSG010000005.1, forward strand.
TACTTCCAGATGTTGGTTGCTCATTATCTGGAGGAGTACGACATCGACGCACACATTGCGGATATCTGTGAGAAAAACCGTGTGAAGCGCGACGCGATGCTTGCGGCCTGCGAGAAGTACTTTGATCCGCGGGTTACCTTCACGCATCCGAACGGCGGACTTTTCATTTGGGCCGAGCTGCCGGAGGGCTATGACAGCTTCAAGCTGTGCCAGATGATCAGCGCGAAGAAGGTCGCCTGTGTTCCGGGCAACGCCTTCTCGGTGGATGAGAGCGCGGTCAGCAATGGCTTCCGCATGAATTTCTCTCTGCCGACGGTCGAACAGATTGACATTGCAGTTTCGCGCATCGGCGAGGCGATGAAGGAATTTTTCGCAGAGAATGAAGCGAACGCATAAAAATATCACAATAGCAAAGGATCTATCATAATTATGGAAGAACAGAAGAAAAGAATGCTTTCGATGGTACAGCCGAGCGGCCATCTGACTCTTGGAAACTATCTGGGAGCGATTCGCAACTGGACAACCCTGCAGGATGAGTACGACTGTGTGTTTGCACTGGCCGACCTTCATGCGATCACCGTGCGCCAAAAGCCGGCCGATCTGCGCCGGAATACCTATGAGGTGCTGGCGCAGTATATGGCAGCCGGTTTGGACCCGGAAAAGAGTGTGTTGTTCATTCAGTCCCATGTAGCGGCGCATGCACAGCTCGCATGGGTGCTCAACTGCTACACGATGTTTGGCGAACTGTCGCGCATGACACAGTTTAAGGATAAATCCCGCAGCCATGCGGACAATATCAATGCCGGTCTGTTTGATTATCCGGTGCTGATGGCGGCCGACATCCTGCTTTACCAGCCGAACTACGTTCCGGTCGGCATTGACCAGCTGCAGCACATTGAGATCTGCCGTGATATCGCACAGCGCTTCAACAGCGCGTATTCCGAAACCTTTACGATTCCGGAACCATACCTCGGCAAGATGGGCGGCAAGGTCATGAGCTTGTCGGAGCCAACCAAGAAGATGTCCAAATCCGATCCGAATCCGAACGGTTTTATCCTGCTGATGGACAAGCCGGAGGATATTATGCGCAAGTTCAAGCGTGCGGTGACCGACAGCGATATGCGCGTGGTGTGCCGTGAGGACAAACCGGGTGTCAGCAATCTGATCACGATTTATGCGCAGGCGACCGGAAAGACCATCGAAGAGGTAGAAGCAGAGTTCGAGGGGAAGGGCTATGGCGAGTTTAAGCCGGCAGTCGGTGAGGCCGTAGTTGAAATGCTCCGTCCAATCCGCGAGGAGACCGAACGTCTGTTGGGAGACAAGGCCTATCTGGAGAAGGTCTACCGCGACGGCGCGCAGAAGGCGGAACGCATCGCGCAGCGCACGCTGGATAAGGTATACCGCAAGGTTGGCTTTGTCAAACGATAAGTGGAGTTTGGCAGACATGGGATGATCGCAAATCCTAAACAAAGGGATTTGGGGTTTTCCCGCAAGAATTCTTCTGAGGTTTAGTACATTGGACGAAGTATATCAGGTAGTAATATATGTTCTGGTTGCCTTTTTTCTGTCCGGCATTCTGTCATTTGCACTGACACCGTTGGTCAAACGGCTTGCGTATCGTATTGGTGCGGTCGATGTGCCCAAGGATGGACGGCGCATGCATAAGCAGCCGGTTCCGCGTCTGGGTGGCCTGGCGATTTTCGGCGGCTTTCTGGTCGCCGCGATCGTGACCGGACAGCTCACCCCACAGCGTCTGTGGATTTTGGCGGGCGCGGCGGTTATCGTCGTGCTCGGTGTATTTGACGACCGCAATGCGCTGGGGGCAAAGTTTAAGTTTGTGATCCAGATCGCTGCGGCGGCCATTCCCGTGCTGTTTGGCGGCCTGCGTATCGCGATGTTCACCAATCCGTTTCTGTTTTCGGACGAATTGTATTTGAACCTTGGCACATTGTCCATTCCGATTACAATTTTGTGGATTGTTGCCATCACCAATGCGGTAAATCTGATTGACGGTCTGGATGGACTGGCGGTCGGCGTTTCTTCCATTGCCTCCATGACGATGCTGGCGGTCGCACTGTTCATCGGTGAGACGGAAATCGCAATTATTTTGGCAGCACTGGCAGGCGCCTGTGTGGGCTTCATGCCGTACAATTTAAACCCGGCGACCATCTTTATGGGCGATACCGGTTCGACTTTTTTGGGCTATATGCTTGCGACGTTGTCCATCCAGGGCCTGTTTAAGGTATACGCACTGATTTCCTTTGCGGTTCCGTTTTTGATTCTCGGCCTGCCGATCTTTGACACGGCCTTTGCCATCTTGCGTCGTGTCTTGTCCGGACGCAGCCCGCTGTCACCGGACCGAGGCCATGTACATCATCGGCTCATCGACATGGGCTTCAACCAAAAGCAGGCCGTCGCCATCCTGTATATTGTCTCGGTCGCCCTTGGCTTGATTGCGGTTGTCCTGACGACATCGGGAGAACTGCGCGCCATGTTCCTTGTCGCCGCGGTGATTATCGGGCTGATCGTAAGCGGATTTCTCTTTCTGACCAACGAACAGCATAAGATCACGGAGTACGAGAAGAAATATCGGGAGGAGCATTCCAAACAGGCAGAGCCAGACAAAACGATGCTTACGGAGGAAGCGCATGAAGACGATTAAGGTCATGACCATATTTGGCACACGGCCGGAGGCGATCAAGATGGCCCCGCTCGTGCACGCCCTGGAGCGGGAACCGGATATCCATCCGATTGTGTGTGTGACCGCGCAGCATCGCGAGATGCTCGATCAGGTAATGGATATTTTTCGCCTGAAGGCAGATTACGATTTAAACATTATGCAGCCGCGTCAGACGCTGGCGACCATTACAACCAAGTCGCTGGCAGGACTGGACGAGGTACTGGAGGAGGCAAAGCCGGATCTGGTACTCGTGCACGGGGATACGTCGACGACTTTTGCCGGCGCGCTTGCGGCCTTTTATCATAAAATTCCGGTCGGGCATGTCGAGGCCGGCCTGCGCACGTTTGACCGATATTCTCCGTTTCCGGAGGAAATCAACCGAAAGCTGACCGGACAGATCGCGTCACTGCACTTTGCACCGACCGAACGGAACCGCCGCAATCTGGCGGCAGAGGGAATTTCGGACGGCGTTCTGGTGTGTGGAAATACCGTGGTCGATGCGATTCACACCACGGTTCAGCCGGACTATGTGTTCCGGGATACAACCTTACAGTCATTGGATTATCAAAACCGCCGCGTACTTCTGGTCACGGCACATCGCCGAGAGAACTACGGTGAGGCGATGGAAAGCATCATGCGTGCCCTGCGCCGCCTTGCCGATCGCTATGACGATGTGGATATCGTCTATCCGGTGCATCTCAGCCCCTATGTGCGCGAAACGGCGGCGCGGTTTCTGGGTGACCATCCACGGATCCATTTAATCGAGCCGCTGGCAGTCGATGAGATGCACAATCTCATGGGACGCAGTGCGATGGTACTGACGGATTCCGGCGGACTGCAGGAGGAAGCTCCCAGCCTTGGAAAGCCGGTATTGGTGCTGCGGCGAGAGACCGAACGGCCGGAAGCTGTGGAGGCGGGGACAGTCCGCCTTGCCGGGGTGGAGGAGGAGACGATCTTTTCCATGGCATGCACGCTGCTGGACGATCCGGCAGAGTATGCGGCAATGGCACATGCCGTCAATCCCTATGGCGACGGTCAGACCTCGCGGCGCATTGTACAGGCAATCCGCTGTTATTTTGGCTTGACAGACGAAATGCCGGATGAATTCCGGCCATGAGGTAACAAATCTTGAAGTGGAACTTACCAAAACGAAAAAAGACAGATGAGCTGGAGCCGCAACAGTCGGAGCGACGGTTTCGGATCACACCGCGGGTTATCGCCTGGGTGGTTGTTTTGCTTGCCCTGCTGCTTGCCGTGGCCGCTGCCGTCGGCCTGTTCGGCGGCGATGCGAATACCATTTCGCTGCCGGATGGAAGTGCGGAGGTATCCCAGCGGACAACGGAAGAACAGAACTTCACCCTGACGGATGCGGATATCACGCTGGAAAATGTCCAGCAGGTCATTCAGGATCTGCGCCGTCCGGAAGCATATTCGGTCGCGATTGACAATACCGTCTTTTGGGATCAGGACTGGAGTACCTGCCAGGTGAACCAGTATGTCCGCGATGGCGTTTGTTTGACCGAATATCTGGACACCACGCAGGAGATCGAGCGCTACGAGATGATCGTGGATGACGTCTATTATTCCTGGCGTGAGGGGCGGAAGAAATACCACAAGAGCTCGACCGGAACGGTGACCGCCGATCAGACGGCGATGATACCAACCTATGAGACGATTGTGGATACCGATCCCAGTGAACTGACCGATGCCGGTCTGCGCACCGTGAACAACGTCCCATGCATTTACTGTGTGGTAGTCGATCCGCTGTCCGGGTATACCATTACTTACAGTGTGTCCACTGTGACCGGACTTCTGGTACAGGCGGAGTATTCGCGTGAGGATGAGATTGTGCGCAACGTTTCCATCACTGCCGTGAACATGGAGACACCAGAGGATGAGCTGTTTGAGCTGCCGGACGGCACCCAAGTGCTGAATCTCCCGGACGATACATCGACCGATGACGCCGGAGAGGATACCACTGCATCAGAGGATGATACAACGGTCACCACCAGCAACGGACTGCTGGACTGACGATGAAAATGAGAGAGGGCGGATTTTCGCAGATCCGTCCTTTTCCTTTCCAATATCTTGTTTGAAATGGAGTAAAATGCAAATGAATTCAGATCTCATTTCCCCAGAGATTCGTGAGCTGGGAAGAAAGGCGGAGCAGGAAATTCTTCCGCTGTTTGCACGTATTGAGGAAATCTGCGACCATAACACGGAAAAGGTTCTGGCTGCGTTTTCCAAAAACCGTGTTTCCGCCAGCCTGTTTGCCGGGACAAACGGTTATGGCTATGACGATCAGGGCCGGGACACGCTCGACCAGATCTATGCGGACATTTTCGGCACCGAGGCGGCATTGGTGCGTATTGGCTTTGTCAACGGTACACACGCGCTTTCCTGCGCGATGTTTTCCGCGGTTCAGTGCGGCGATATTGTGCTGAGTGTGACCGGCCCAGCCTACGATACCCTGCAAAATACGATCACAGGTGACATGGCGGGCAGTATGAAGCGCTACGGCATTGGTTACCGTCAGGTCGATATGAAAAATGGGCTGCCGGATCTTCCGGCGATTGAAAAGGCTGCCGCTGATGAAAAGATCAAGCTGGTGTTTATCCAGCGCAGCAAGGGCTATGCGGTGCGCGAGACGCTCTCGGTGGCGCAGATCGGGGAGATTTGCGAACTTGTGCATCGTGTCAATCCGAATGCCGCGATTCTGGTGGACAACTGCTACGGTGAATTTGTCGAGAAGCTGGAGCCGACGCAGGTCGGAGCGGATTTGGTCGCCGGTTCCCTCATCAAAAACCCGGGCGGCGGGCTCGCACCGACGGGCGGATATATCGCCGGGCGCAAGGATCTGGTGGAGAACGCGGCGTATCGCCTGACGGCACCGGGAATCGGCGGCGAGTGCGGCTGTACGATGGGACATAACCGTCTGCTGTATCAGGGCCTCTTTCTGGCGCCGCATACGACCGCGCAGGCGTTGAAGACGGCGATTTTCGGGGCAAAGGTCATGCAGATGCTCGGCTTCACCGTGGCACCGAAGCCCGAAGAGGTGCGCCATGACATCATCCAGACCATTGCCTTCGGTGCACCAGAGCCACTGTGCCGGTTCTGCGAGGGCATTCAGGCCGGTGCGCCGGTGGATTCCTATGTCACACCGGTACCGTGGGCGATGCCGGGATATGACGATGAAGTCATTATGGCGGCCGGCGCCTTTGTCCAGGGTGCATCCATCGAGCTGTCTGCGGATGCTCCGATGCGTGAGCCGTATCTGTGTTACATGCAGGGCGGACTGACGTATTCCTCGGGCAAGATCGGGATTCTGCTCGCCGCGGAGCGCATTCGTGCGTCGACCTGACCGATAGAGTTAGAACGGAGTTTGCGGGAACAACGAGGGAGAGCAATATGAAGACACTGGTAATTGGAAAAGAAGACCGCTATCGCAAGTACATGCCGGAGGATATTCCGTTTGTGAATCAGACCGAGATGGTTTTCTGTGAGCGCGGATCCTCGGATGAAGCTTTGCTTGAGGCGGCATGGGATGCGGATTTCCTTGCAGCGGATCCGATGACGAAGGTGAGCGGCAATGTCATTCGGAACATGCCGAATCTGAAAATGATCCACTCGGAGGGAGTTGGCTTTAATGGCTTTGATCTTGAGGCAGCAGCGGCGCGCGGTATTCCGGTCTGTAACTGCAAAGGGGTCAATGCCGGTGCGGTTGCAGAACAGACCATCTTGTTGATTCTCGCGCTTCTGCGAAGCGCCATCGTGGGCGACCGGGTGGAACGTGAAGGCGGCCAGATCCAGAGGAAGGAACGCATGATGGTCGAGGGCATTCGGGAGGTCTCCGACTGTACGATTGGCCTGATCGGCTTCGGCGACATCGCCAAAGCGACCGCAGAGCGGCTGTATCCCTTTGGCTGTGAGCTGGTCTATACGGCGCTGCACCGTAAGGAAGCGGCGGTGGAGGAACGATACCATGTACAGTATTTGCCTCTGGACGAGCTTCTTCGCACCTGTGACATCGTCAGCCTGCATATTCCGGTAACGGAGCAGACACGCGGGATGGTCAATGAGGCGTTCCTGCGCGGTATGAAGCGGGATGCACTGCTCATCAACACCGCACGCGGCGACTTGGTGGACAATCTGGCTTTGCGGCAGGCGCTCATCGACGGTACGATCCTGGGGGCGGGATTGGATACCATCTATCCCGAACCGACCACCGCCGACAATCCTCTGGTTGATCTGCCTCGGGAGTGTGCCGATCGCGTGGTATATTCCCCGCATATCGGCGGCATCACGACAAGCTCGTTCCGCCGCTCACACCGCATGATCTGGCAAGGCTTTGCGGATTACTGCGATGGCAAACGTCCGCGCAACATTGTAAATGGGGTATAACGATGGACAAAAAGAAGGTTTCTATTTTAATGGGAAGCCCGCGCCGTCACGGGAATACCATCGCTCTGCTGTCCCCCTTTGTCCGGGAGCTGGAGGAGAACGGCGCTTCTTGCGAGACCATTTGGCTGTATGAACGGGACATCCGGCCCTGCATTGCCTGCCGCGCCTGCCAGAACGACTGGACGGCACCGAACTGCTGTCAGAAGGACGATATGCAGGAAATCTTTTCCCGAGTGCTGTCTTGTGATCTGCTGGTACTCGCGACGCCAATCTATTCCTGGTACTGCACTCCGCCGATGAAGGCGGCGCTTGACCGCATGGTTTACGCCCTGTGCAAATATTATAACGGGGAAAAGGGGCCGTCGCTGCTGCAGGGGAAGCCGGTTGCGCTGCTCACCACCTGCGGCTATCGCCCGGACAAGGGCGCCGATCTGTGGGAAGCCGGCATACAGCGCTATTGCCGCCATGCGCAGATGACATATTGCGGTATGCTCACCGAGCGCCATCTGGGATACGATGTCCCATTTATGGACGACAGTAAGGCCGAACATGCCAGGGAATTTGCGAAGCAGCTGTCAAAGAATGTATAGAGAAAAGACGTGCCGTCCTCTGTGGACCGCACGTCTTTTTGATCGGTTGTTTATGAATTTGTTTGCTGAATGATCCGATGAATTTCAGTTAACACCTGGTCGACCTCTGTGCGGAAGGCAGTCGCGGAAATACGCTGCGAGCCATGGCCAAGGATAATGATTTGCTCCACACCGTCCGAGGTGGCGACACGGACGCGATGCTGACCGTGCGCTGCAAACGAGACTTTTTCGATAAACATATCCGCTGTTTCTGCCTGTTTGGTGTACACCACATGGATGTTGTGATACCGATCCATCGTGCCGGTGCGTCCCGGGACACGGTATGCATCGAAGACGACGATGACCTCACAGCGTTTGTACGCCTGATAATTGCACATTATGTCGAGCAGTGACTGCCGCGCAGCATCCAAGTTGTCCTTGGCCAGCGCGTTCAGTTCATCCCACGCAAAGATGATATTATAACCGTCCACCAGCAAATAATCGGTGGTCGGCTCAAGCTGGCGCAGGACATCACGGGGATGCTCATACCGCACCGGACGCTGTGGGGAAAGTGCGCGCGGCTTGACCGCACCATAGGTGCGCTCAAAAATTTTCTGCAGCTCTTTATCCAGCTCGAACGAACTGGAATAGCTGGCGGTATTGCGGGGGAGAAAGACCTCTGGTTCCGGCTCGTCCGATTTGGGCTTGTACACTGCTGGAAGGTGCATATGCTCCTCGACCTTATCCCACTTGACATTGTAGCCCGCACCATGGGAGCAGAACACGGAATCCGGCGTGTTTTCCACATCGCCCTCGCGGTCGTAGCCGATGGAAGCGATGACCTCTTCTGTGTTGTGGCAGGGCTGATAGCCCAGAACGGACAGCGAAAGCCGTCCGAGCCCCTTGGTGTAGGAAAGAACCTCCATTGGATAATCACGCATAGTGGAAACCGGTGCGGTTCCGTTGAGAATCGACAGGTCACCGAGGATCTCCGGCGGATCAAATGTCCCACAGCGCTGCTGGATGTCCGACATAGCACGTCCAACGCAGTCCTGTGGAAGTTCCAACCGGAACGAATACCACGGCTCCAACAACACAGACTTCGCCTTGTGCAGCCCCTGACGGACGGCGCGGTAGGTTGCCTGCCGGAAATCACCACCCTCCGTGTGCTTGGCGTGTGCTCGTCCGGTCAAAAGTGTGATACGCAGATCGGTAATCGCCGAACCGGTCAGCACACCGAGATGGGATTTTTCGGCAAGATGGGTGAGAATCAGACGCTGCCAGTTCCGGTCAAGCGTATCCTCGCTGCAGGCGGTGGCAAATTCCAGACCGGTGCCGCATTCCAACGGTTCCAACAGCAGATGAACCTCGGCATAATGCCGCAGCGGCTCAAAATGGCCGATGCCCTCGACAGGCTCCGCAATCGTCTCTTTGTAAACAATGCTTCCAGCGCCAAATGTGACATCGATGCCGAACCGTTCGGCGATCAGGCTTTGCAGGATCTCCAACTGGATCTCTCCCATGAGCTGAATCCGGATTTCCTGCAGCCGCTCGTTCCAGACAATGTGGAGCTGGGGATCTTCCTCTTCCAGCTCGCGCAGTCGGGCGAGTGCAGTGGTCACATCACAGCCGTCGGGAAGGATCACCTGGTAGGTGAGCACGGGGGAAAGCAGGGGGGCGGGAGAATCCGGCTCCAGACCGAGCGCGTCGCCCGGCTGGGTCTTGGTCAGACCAGTCACTGCACATACGCTGCCAGCGGGTACACAGTCCGTCATCTGATATTTCTCGCCGGAATACAGCCGGAGCTGGTCGGCCTTTTCCTCCCACTGGATGGTTCCTTCCCCGCGCAGCGAGTTGGTCAGTCTGGCTTTGACACGCAGTTCTCCGCCAGTGATTTTCATCCACGTCAGGCGATTGCCCTGCGGGTCGCGGGAGATTTTGAAAACCTTTGCGCCAAACGCCTCCGGGTATTGCGGGGTGACCGTATATTGCTCCATACCATCCAAAAATTCTGCTATGCCGTCCAGTTTCAGCGCAGAGCCGAAATAGCAGGGGAACAGGCGACGGTGAATGATCGCCCGGCAAAGCGAATCGTCCGAAAGCGCACCGCGGTCAAAAAATTCGTTCAACAGCTCTTCTTCGCAGGAGGCAGCCTCTTCATCGCGCACTTCGCGCGCGGCGGAAAAGTCCACGCAGCCCTCATGCAGCCGCTGCTGCAACTGGGTGAGGACGTGGTCGTGGTCCGCCGAATTCAAATCCATTTTGTTGACAAACAAAAACGTTGGGATGCGATATTGCTCGAGCAAGCGCCAAAGCGTTTCGGTGTGCCCCTGGACGCCATCGCTGCCGCTGATGACGAGGATGGCGTAGTCTAGCACCTGCAAGGTGCGCTCCGCCTCCGCAGAGAAATCGATATGGCCCGGCGTGTCCAACAGCATCAGCTCCGTATCCCGCAGAGGAAGGATTGCCTGCTTGGAGAAAATAGTGATACCGCGCTCACGCTCCAAACGATAAGTGTCCAGAAAGGCATCCCGGTGATCCACGCGGCCGAGCGTTTTTCGCGCGCCGCTGACATATAGCATACCCTCGGATAAGGTCGTTTTCCCTGCGTCTACGTGTGCAAGGATGCCAATTACAAGTCGTTTCATATCTTAAAAAGCTCCAATTTCCATTCAATTAGGTATAGCATACCACAGGAGAGGGGGCGGTGTAAAGTTTGTTGGTTCCTGTCGCATCTATAAAACCTATAAAAATAATAGGGAAAAGGGGATTTTTTTTAAAAAACCTATTGACAGGTAGGAAATCATCTGGTATAGTAGAAACACGATAAAACATATCAACCAACTGGGTTGATTGAGAAGTGAGGAAACCATGAAGACAGAGATCTTTATTCGAAAGCTGTATACGTCCTATGGGCGAATGTGTTTGTGTTGACAGATAAGGACATCATCCCGCCGAGTCGATAGGAACGGCGGACAACAACAGAACAAACATATTTGACTTAAAGGAGATTATTATTATGAGCGAAAGAAACTTCCATTTTGAGACCCTGCAGCTTCACGTAGGACAGGAACAGGCAGATCCGACAACCGATGCACGTGCTGTGCCGATTTATCAGACCACATCGTATGTATTCCACAACAGCGACCATGCACAGGCTCGTTTTGGTCTGGCAGACGCAGGCAACATCTATGGCCGTCTGACCAATCCGACGGAGGATGTCTTTGAACGCCGCATCGCTGCTCTGGAGGGCGGTTCCTCCGCACTCGCAGTTGCTTCCGGTGCAGCCGCTCTGAGCTATACATTTAAGGCATTGACCTCCGCTGGCGACAACATTGTTGCAGCGAAGACGATCTATGGCGGTACCTACAACTATCTCGAGCATACGCTTCCGGCGGACGGCGTAACGACGACCTTTGTTGACCCGGATGACGTGTCCAACTTCGAAAAGGCGATTGACGAAAATACCAAGGCGCTGTTCCTTGAGACGCTGGGCAACCCGAACTCCAATATTATTGATCTCAAGGCAGTGGCAGAGATTGCACATGCACATGGCATTCCGGTTGTTGTCGATGCGACCTTCACCACACCGTATCTGATTCGTCCGTTCGACTACGGCATTGATATCGTGGTACATTCCGCAACCAAGTTTATCGGCGGTCATGGCACGACTCTGGGCGGTGTCATTGTTGAGAGCGGTAAGTTTGACTGGAAGGCATCCGGCAAGTTCGGTAAGATCGCCGATCCGAATCCGAGCTACCACGGCATCAGCTTTGTGGATGCCGTCGGCCCGGCAGCGTTCACGACCTATATCCGTGCGATTCTTCTGCGCGATACCGGCGCAACGCTTTCTCCGTTCAATGCATTCCTGCTTCTGCAGGGTCTGGAGACGCTCTCCCTGCGTGTGGAGCGCCATGTAGAAAACACCAAGAAGGTTCTGGAATATCTCCAGTCCCAGCCGCTGGTTGAATCGATCAACCATCCGTCGCTCGATCCGAAGTACCAGAAGCTGTACAATGAGTATTTCCCGAATGGTGCCGGTTCGATCTTTACCTTTACCATCAAGGGCGGCGAGAAGGAAGCAAAGAAGTTCATCGACAATCTGCAGATCTTCTCCATCCTGGCCAATGTTGCCGACGTGAAGTCTCTGGTCATCCATCCGGCAACCACGACCCACAGCCAGTGCACCGTGGAGGAGCTGGAAGATCAGGGTATTTATCCGAATACGATCCGTCTCTCCATCGGTACCGAGCATTATGAGGATATTATCTGGGATCTGGATCAGGCATTTGCTGCAGTACAGTAAGTTGGCAAATTCATCTATCTCGCGAAAAAAGCATCGCATGATTTGTTAAACTGGATAGGGCAGAAACTCAGCACTGGGTTTCTGCCCCTTTCCGCGTAAAAAGGAATATGATCTCATACGAAGTAAGAAAGGAACAACCCTATGATTCGAGAAATTCAGGATGAAATTCTCCGTTTGAAGAAGGAGAAGGACGTGTGTATCCTGGCGCATAGCTATCAGGCGCGTGAAATTGCAGAAATTGCCGACTTTGTCGGAGATTCCTATGCACTGAGTGTCAAAGCAGCCGGTGTACCGAATAAAAATGTACTCATGTGCGGCGTCCGCTTCATGGCGGAAACGGTAAAAATTCTGTCTCCGGAAAAGACCGTATATCTCTCCAACCCGATTGCGGGCTGTCCGATGGCGGAGCAGATGGACAAAGATCTGATTTCTGCCGTCAAGAAGCAGTATCCGGATTATGCTGTTGTCGCGTACATCAACACGACTGCGGCGCTCAAGACCATATGTGATGTTTGTGTCACATCGTCTTCGGCAGTGAAGATCGTCCGTGAGATGGAGGAAGATAAGATTTTATTCATTCCGGACTGCAATCTAGGTGCCTATGTTGCCGACCAGGTACCGGATAAGGAAATCAAGCTGCTGCAGGGCGGATGTCCGATCCATGCCCGCGTCCGCAAGCGCGATGTGGAAAAGGCACGGGAATTGTATCCGAACGCCAAGCTGCTGGTTCATCCGAAATGCCAGCCGGAGGTGGCGAATGAGGCGGATTACATTGGCTCGACCAGCGGCATCATGAATTATGCCAAGCAGTCTGAGGACAAGGAATTCATCATTGGCACCGAGATCAGCATAGCCGAGCATCTGCAGTATGAGTGCCCGGACAAAAAATTCTATCCGCTCACCAAGGAATTGATTTGTCCGAACATGAAGGCCACGACACTGATTGATGTTCGCAATGTCCTGCGCGGTGAGGGCGGCGAAGAAATCGTCATGGACGAGGAGACCCGTTTGGCGGCAAAGCGCTGTATTGACGAGATGATCCGCCGCGGTGGCTGAGAAAGTGGCGACGATCTGACCATAGCAGGGGAACATAGTTTCAAAAACGCGATGCAAAAGGGGAACCGGATTGTGTCGCGTTTTTTTCGTGCTGTTATGCATAGCTATATGTTCTGTGATATAATAGGAAAGGAACAATGATTCTGGCGGAATTCCCAGACGAAGAAACGGAGGCGATTGATTGCACATGGAGCTTTCCATTTTAGATGCGATTCAGACCAATTTGGGATGTGACTTTCTGGATGTGGTGATGCCAAGGATTACCGCACTTGGAAACAAAGGAGCCGTTTGGATCGGGATTACCTTTCTCCTCCTGTTGTTTCCGAAAACGCGTAGAGCTGGTGTGACGGCGGCCATTGGTCTGGTGCTGGAGTTGCTGGTCTGCAATCTGGCTTTGAAGCCTCTCGTGGCACGAACCCGACCCTGTGATATCAACACCGCCGTCTCTCTTTTGATTGCACGACCGCGGGATTTTTCCTTTCCCTCCGGGCACACCGGCGCTTCGTTTGCGGTGGTGTCGGCGCTGTATTTTCGCCAAAACCGACTCTGGATTCCCGGACTCGTACTGGCCGTGCTCATTGGCTTTTCACGACTCTACCTTTATGTGCATTATCCCTCCGATGTCCTGGCAGGCGCGTTGATTGGGATACTTTCGGGCTGGATTGGCAGTCTTTTGACGGGTTCCAGCGATCGAATCGATCGTACCAAGTGAAGGAAAAACCGTGTATCTTCTGTACCAAGCGGCAGAGGATACACGGTTTTCGGTATTTATCCAGTTTTTTGCGACAGCTTGCGCTGCAGCATGTTCAGTTCTTCCAGAGCGATGCAGTGGGGAAAGGAGTGCTCCATGACACCGCGTATGCAGTCGTCAAAACGCATCCAACGGACCGAGGCGACCTCGGATTCCTGCAAGACAAAATCATCCTCCTCCTGATCGCACCACAACAGATAGACATTGCTGACCTGCTTGTCATGAAAAGGCTTTCCATGGAATTCAGAATCAAAGGAAAAGGAGCGCTGGCCACACAGAATCAGTTCGGATTCTTTCGCCTGGACACCCAATTCTTCCTCCAATTCCCGCACGGCAGAGGGGAGAAAATCCACCCCGGCGGGAATATGACCGGCGCTGGAAATGTCGAAACAGCCCGGATGGGAATCCTTCTCAAAGCTGCGTTGCTGCAGGAGAATATCAATGTGCTCCGCCCGCCTGCGCATAAGCCAGACATGGGACGTGCGGTGCCGGATGCCCTGAGCATGTGCCGTTTCGCGGTCAACGGTTTCGCCGGTTGGCATACCGTGTTCATCGACAATATCGAGAAGTTCCATAATCACGCATCCGGTTTCTCAAATGGCGGCAAAGACCGCATCCACCAGCTCAGAAATGCGGGTACCGGTCACCGAACGGTCGGCTGCCGCAGCGTAAATCGGCTTGCGCTTCTGATATAAGATGCGGGTCTGATTTTCTTTATCGCCCTGCAGAAGCGGACGGGTGGTGTCGCGGCTCAAATTCTGGACGATGCGGTAGAAGGGCGTGTTTAGGTGGATCAAAATTCCATTCTTTTTGTACAGCGCCACATTTTCCGGCCGGAGAACGGCGCCGCCGCCCAATGCAATGACACAGCCGTCTTTTTCCGCCAGCTCACGTGCACAGTCCGTCTCGATGTCACGGAAACCAGTTTCGCCAACCTCGTCAAAGATCGTAGAGATGGTTTTTCCTTCCCGCTCCTCCAGGTATTGATCGGCATCCAGGAAGTCGCAGTTCAGCGCACGCGCCAGCTTGCGTCCAATCGTTGTCTTGCCGCTTCCCATAAAGCCGCATAGAACAATATTGGACTTGCCATAGACATCATGCAGGCGCTTCTTGGCCATATCACCGGACAGACGGCGCAGGACGCCATTTAAGCTGTTGTTGTTGAATTGGGTGCCGAGCCAAATTGTCTGTGCGTAGGCGGCTTGAAGGACCAGCATGAGCAGGCCATTGCGTGTGGTGACATCACGACCGCCGAGCTTCATGATCGCGGTACAGGGCGGATTATAGACCGCGTCAAAAATGTACTTGGTATTCTGCGGCAGCTTTTCCAAAGGACAGCCATCCTCATGCGGGTACATGCCGAGCGGAGTGCCATTGACCACAATTTCGGTGGCACGCGGCAACTGGGTGGATGGCATGATCTCGATGCTCTTGTCCGGCAGCAGTGTGCGCAGTTCGTTGCGTAATGCTTTTGCTTTTGCAAGGTTGCGCCCGGTGAGAATCAGACGGGCGCCGGCAGCCGCGAGATGATATCCCATGACACGGGAAACACCGCCGTAGCCGCAGACAACGGCGAGCTTTCCTTGGGGATTGATGTGATCAAATTCCAGAGAACCGGCGAAGCCGAGAATATCCGTATTATAGCCGATGGCCTCTCCGCCCGAAAACAGGACGGTATTGACCGAACCGAGATCGCGTGCGGTTTCATCCACGGCATCCAGATGGTCAAAGACCGCCTTTTTGTGTGGGATCGTCAGATTTAGGCCACTGCATTTTTGGGCGGCCAGCTCCATCGCCTCACCGAGCTGTTCCGGGGGGACATCCACAGCAAAATAGTCGCAGCCCTGACCGGAAATGGAGAACAGCGACGCATGCAGCTCTGGGGACATGGTGTGTGCAATCGGGTGGCCAAACAGTGCAAACGTGGTGCGTGTCGGCTGATAGGCACGGAATTCATCCATGGTGAGAATCATTAGGAATTCGCCTCCAATGCAGATAACGTAGAGAAAAAGTCGGGGTAAGAAATGGCGACGCAGTTCGGATCATCGATCTCCGATTGTCCTTCGCATGCCAGCGCACAGACAGCCATACTCATCGCCACACGATGATCCGCATAGCTGGCAAAGTCGCCACCGTGCAGCGGCTTGCCGCCGCGGACGATCATACCGTCCTCGGTCTCAGTGATATCAGCCCCAGTCTTGGAAAGCTCTGCGGTCATCGTCGCAATGCGGTTGGATTCCTTCACCTTCAACTCCTGGGCATCGCAGAAAATCGTTTCGCCTTCGGCAAAGGCGGCAGCGACCGCCAATACCGGAATTTCATCGATCAGACGCGGGATAAGATCGCCGCCGATGGTAGTGCCATGCAGTTTGGAGGAACGAACCAAAAGATCGCATACCGGTTCGACATCGCCGCGCTCATTTACGCGGGTGATATCCGCCCCCATAGCTTCGAGGGCGTCCAAAATACCAGTTCGCGTCGGGTTTACACCGACGTTTTGAATCAGAATTTCGCTGTTTGGCACAATCAGCCCGGCAACAAGGAAATAAGCAGCGGAGGAAATATCACCCGGCACGGCAACATCCACTGCCGTCAGGTCATCGGGAGGGGTCAGGGTGATGACCGTCCCCTCGGTTTGGATGTCAGCCCCCAGACCACGCAGCATGCGCTCGGTGTGATCGCGAGAAGGAGCCGGTTCGATGACGGTTGTTTTGCCATCGGCATACAGTCCCGCCAGAAGGATAGAGGACTTGAGCTGTGCCGAAGCGACCGGCATTTCATAGCGGATACCGTGCAGGGAAGCGGGAGAGACGGTCAACGGACAGAGGTTTCCATTCTTTCCCTGAATGTTTGCCCCCATCTGGGTGAGAGGGCGGATGATGCGTCCCATGGGACGCTTTTGGATCGAGGCATCTCCATTGAGTGTACTGGAGAAGGGCTGGCCGGAAAGGATACCGCACAGCAGGCGGGTCGTCGTACCCGAATTGCCGGTATAGAGCAGCTCGGTGGGCGCCTGCAGTCCATGAAGACCGACACCATGCACAACGACCTCAGAATCGGTGATCTGAATGTCCACACCCATCCGACGGAAGCAGGCGATGGTGGACAGGCAGTCTTCTCCCATCAAAAAACCAGTGATGTGTGTCGTGCCGTTCGAGAGGGCACCGAGCATGACCGCGCGGTGGGAAATGGATTTGTCTCCCGGAACGGTAACCGTTCCGCGCAGTCCGGAGACAGAAGAGATTAACTCAGTCATTGGTATTCAGCCCCTCCTCTTCGATGACCGGGAACGATCCAAGAATACGGACAACCGGAATTTCCTGCGTAAGCTGATAGATCATCGTACGGGTGTCCTCATTCAAAATATTGCCGGCAAAGTCAATGTAGAAGCAGTAATTCCACGGCATGTTTGCCAGCGGACGGGAATGGATTTCTGTCATATTCAAGCCATAGTCCGAAAACACAGAAAGAGCTGCGTACAGGCTGCCGGTCACATGCGGGATAATCAGGATCAGACTGACACGGTTGTCTTCTTTTTTGGCGGAAAGGCCGCGGGTGACCGCGATAAAACGCGTCTGATTGAAATCGCCATCGTTGATGTTGGATTGGATAATGTTCAGGCCATATCGCTCCGCCGCTTCCTCCGAGCAGATCGCCGCACGGGTAATGTCACCGGACTTGGCTATCTCATCGGCGGCGATTGCGGTATTGGATTCTTCCACCTCGGCCAGATCGTGCTCCTGAATATAGTAATGGCATTGGCGCAGTGCCTGTGGGTGGGAATGAACCGTCTTTATGGTGTCAAGGGAAGCGCCTTCACAGGCGGCCAAACAGTGGGAAATGCGGCCAATATAGGAGTGTGATATGTACAAACCGTGCTTTTCCAACAGATCGTAAACTTCATTGATCGTACCGGCCGTTGAATTTTCGATCGGAACGACGCCGGCATCTGCACGGCCCTCCGAGACCTCGAGAAAAACGTCCTCAAACGTTTTGAGGTGGTAGCGGTGTGCCTCCGGGAACAGAGCCTTGACCGCCGCTTCCTGGTAGGAAGCTTCAAGACCCTGATAGCAGACGGACTGCGGGGTATCAATGCGTGCGGTGATCGGAAGCTGAAGGCGGAATGGCTCTGCCTTCAGGATGCGGGTATATTGATATTTCCGGCTGATGCGCGTTGTGGTGCGCAGCAGAGAGGTGTATTCCTGTTTGAGCGATTCCGGCACCTTTTCGAGCATGGTGTTGAGCAGCTCATTTTCCCGTGCTGTGACCAGAACCTGACCACCTGTGTGCATTTTGAATTCGGAGACTTCCTCCGAACACTTCATGCGGCGGAGGAAGAGATCGACGATCTGCCGGTCGATCTCGTTAATTTCCTTGCGGACTTCTTCAATTTGACGCATATCCGTAGGCCTCCATATACAAGTCGGTGATGGCAATTGCTACGGCGGCCTCAATGACCGGAGCCGCGCGGGTGACAATGCACGGATCGTGGCGTCCCTTGATAACCAGTGGTTCCACGGCACCATGTGCCAGATTCAGTGTCATCTGTTCCTTGGAGATGGATGCGGTCGGTTTGATCGCCGCGCGGACAATCACCGGCATACCACTTGTGATGCCGCCGAGGATGCCGCCGTTGTTGTTGGTCTCCGAACGGACAACGCCATCCTCCAGTATCATACGGTCATTTGCCTCCGAGCCAAACAGGGAAGCGATCGCAAAGCCTGCGCCAAATTCCACTCCTTTGACGGCTGGAACAGAAAATAGGAGGGAAGAAATGCGCCCCTCCGCCGGCTGCAGCATGGGGGAGCCAAGTCCGGCCGGCAGTCCGACAACAGCGCATTCGATGATGCCGCCGACGGAATCCTGATCCATGCGCGCCTGTTCAATGAGGTCCAGCATGGCCTGTTGGGCGCGCGGATTGATCACCGGATAGGGCTGTGTGCGCAGGGCATCCAACTGTTCCGTCGGGATGTTGATGTCGTCAAATGGGGTGTCCATGATCTGACCGATTGACGCGATGTGGGAACCGACCGAAATGCCCTTACTGCGCAGGAAAAGCTTGCACATCGCACCGGCAAAGACCAGCGGCGCCGTCAGGCGGCCGGAGAAATGACCGCCGCCGCGCGGATCGTTACACCCGTGAAAGCGGACTTGCCCTGTGTAGTCGGCATGTCCCGGACGGGGATGCTCGACAAGGTTTTTATAATCACCCGAACGTGTGTCGGTGTTTTCGATCACACAGGAGATCGGGGTGCCGGTGGTCTTTCCTTCAAATACACCGGAGAGAATCTTCGGCAGGTCTTTTTCCCGTCGTGCGGTCGACTGCTTGTTCTTGCCCGGCGCACGGCGATCCATCTCTGCGAGGATAAATTCCTCGTCGAACGGAACCCCGGACGGGAATCCGTCCAGCACGCAGCCAATACCGCCGCCGTGCGATTCCCCAAAGATGCTGAGTTTTAGGTTGTTGCCCCAAACAGAACCCATGGATATCTGGTCTCCTTTCTGAAATACAATTTATAACTGTGCCACCAGCTCATGCAGCTGATCCAACGGGAACTTGCGGATATCCGCGCGGCCGAGCTGGTTGACAAGGATAAAATTCAGTGTGTCGGACATCCGTTTTTTATCCGACAGAAGCGAGTTGTAAATTGCTTCGTTGTCATAGGGAAGCGAAGTCGGAAGCTGATGCATTGTGCAGGCATCCGCGATGATCTGTGTCAGGTCATTGCCGCCCAGAAGGATGTTCAGCTTTGCCGCGGCGCACATACCGATCGCAACCGCCTGCCCGTGGCTCAGATCGACATAGTTGCCGAGCTTTTCGGCAGCGTGGCCGATGGTATGACCGAAATTCAGCGTCATGCGCAGACCGTTGTCGTGCTCATCCTGCTGAACAACATCGCGCTTGATGCGGACGCATTCGTAGACGATCTGTTCCAGATTGCTCTTGAAATCCGGTGCAGAAATCAACTCAAGGATGTCGCGGTTTGCGATACAGCCGTATTTGATGACCTCTGCCATGCCGTCGCAGAAGATGCGTTCGGGCAGGGTGGAGAGGATGTCGGTATCGATCATGACCAGCTCCGGCTGATAGAACGAGCCGACAAGATTCTTGCCCTGCGGCAGATCAACGCCGCACTTGCCGCCGACCGAGGAATCCACCTGAGAGAGCAGGGTAGTCGGAATCTGACAGATGTGGATGCCGCGCAGGTAGGTCGCCGCGGCAAAACCGGTGATGTCACCGACCACACCGCCACCCAGTGCAATTAACAGGTCGGAGCGGGTCAGACCCGCTTCGCACAAATCCTCGTAAATCGAAGCGACGGTCGCAAGGTTTTTGTGCTCTTCTCCGGCAGGGATTACCGTGTAGGTGACGGTCAGAGGGAACTGTGCACACAGGGCACGGAGGTACAGCGGCTCAACATTCGAGTCCGTGACCACATGGATGCGTGTCGGATGGAACTTTTCCGCAACATGCTTTGCGGTGGTGGAGAAAATACCTCCACCAATATAAATATCAGACAGGCTGACAGAGCCTTGTAAAGAAAGATGGTACATGATTAAATCTCCTTCCCGATTGCGTTTGTGATGCTGCGCAGTTTTCCCATTGTGCGGGCGAAGTGTGTGTAGGTCAGCGACTGTGCCCCGTCGGAAAGTGCGTGGGCTGGGTCGTTGTGCACCTCAATAATCAGGCCGTCCGCGCCGGCAGCGATTGCGGACATGGCCAGCGGTTCTACCATCCAGTAGATGCCAGCGGCATGCGATGGGTCAACGACGACCGGCAGATGGCTCAGGCGCTTGAGCGCCGGAACCGCGCTGATGTCCAGCGTGTTGCGGGTATAGGTCTCATAGGTGCGGATGCCGCGCTCGCAGAGGATGACCTGGTCATTGCCCTCCGCCATGATATACTCTGCGGACATCAGGAATTCCTCCAGCGTGTTGGCGAAGCCGCGCTTGAGCAGAACCGGCTTGCCGGCTTTGCCGACTTCCTTGAGCAGTTCGAAGTTCTGCATGTTGCGTGCGCCGATTTGGAAGCAGTCTACCTTGTCGAGGAACAATTCAATGTGTGCCGGATTGGTGATTTCCGTGACGATCGGAAGACCGGTTTTTTGTTTTGCAGTGTACAGCAGGTCCAATCCTTCCGCCTTCAATCCCTGGAAGGAGTAGGGGGAGGAGCGGGGCTTCCAGGCGCCGCCGCGCAGGATGGTCGCACCCTGATGCTGAACTTCCTCTGCGATTTCGCAGATCTGCGCCTTGCTCTCGACCGAGCACGGACCGGCCATAACGGCGATCTTGTTTCCGCCGATCTCCACACCGCCGATGTTGACGATCGTGTTGTCCGGATGCATCGCACGGTTGGCGCGCTTGAACGGCTCCTGTACCTTCATCACACGGTCTACCCAATGATTGAGCATCAGCGTATCCTTATCGATCGCGGACGTATCACCGACCAGACCAAGGATTGTGGTCTCTGCGCCGATGATCGGGTTGACAGTGACATGAAAATGTTCCAGCCAGTGGGAAAGCAGATCAATTTCCTGCTCCGGAACACCCTTCTTCATTACAACGATCATAGTAGTTTTCTCCTTTGCTTGCGTCAGATTTTCCCGGCAATCGGAAACAGCTGGGCATAAAAAAAGCCTTTCTCCCCAGAGAAAAAGGGACGAAAGACATACATTCCGTGGTACCACCCAAATTCGGCCATAACATGACCGCACTCTTTCGAATACGGGGCCGGGAAGCCCGATACTCTATCCCGATAACGGGGGAAGCCGTCCGCGCCTACTGCTGTCGTTCAGCGCGAAAACTCAGGAGAGAACTTCAAACCATGCGGCCCCGCGTCTGCTTCCAGTCTGCGACAGACACTCCCTGGCGGGCGGTCAGTGGAACTACTTTTCTCCGTCATCGTTTTTGCTGTTTTAAAATTTAAATCCATTATAGGATACGGATCGTGTGCTGTCAAGGGATTGTGGAAGAAAAAATACAAAATTCTACGGATTTTAAGAAAATTGACAGAATGCCTTGACAATTGGGGCACAATCGGGTAACATAGATTTAGTTTTATAGCTGAAATGTTATGAACGGGTAAAGTAACCGATAAGCGTTTTCAGAGAGTTGCCGTTTGGTGCGAGGCAGCAGCGTGATGCGGCGAAGCTCACCCGGGAACAGCCTGCGGAAAGACCAAATCGTGGTTCGTAAGTGTGGACGGATTCCCACCGTTATAGGGGAAATGCATTGTTGGATGCATAAGAGGCCGTTTTGTACGGCAAAAAGAGTGGTACCGCGGAAGTATGCTTTCGTCTCTTATCAAGGATTTGGAGGAAGAGATGAGGGCATTTTTTATTTGGAAAAGCCGCGGACAGAGGCGGTATCTGCCGTCAGCGTCTTAAACTTTTTGGTTAATAAAATATATGTTTATGGAGGATATCAGATATGTCAAAAATGATCAAGATTTTTGATACCACCCTGCGAGATGGGGAACAGTCGCCCGGCTGCAGCATGAACCTCACAGAGAAGATCGAGGTTGCGCGGCAGTTGGAAGCGCTTGGCGTTGACATCATCGAGGCTGGCTTTGCCATTGCATCGCCGGGAGATGCGGCTGCCATTGCAGCGATTGCCAACACGATCAAGAATTCTACCGTCTGTTCTCTGGCGCGCACGATGGAGAAGGACATTGACGCGGCTTACAACGCGATCAAGGATGCGGTCGACCCGCGCATCCATACCTTTATCGCGACCAGCCCGGTCCACATGCAGTATAAGCTGCGTATGTCGCCGGACGAGGTTCTGGACTGCGTAGCACATCACGTTGCCTATGCAAAGAAGTATGTATCTGACATTGAGTTCTCGGCGGAGGATGCGACCCGCTCCAATCCGGAGTTCCTGTGCCGTGTTCTGGAAACTGCCATCCGGAACGGTGCAACCACGCTGAATATTCCGGATACCGTCGGTTATATGACGCCGAAGGAGTATGCCGACCTGATTTATTACATCCGCGAGCATGTCGCTGGGGTAGAGGATGTCATCCTGTCCTGCCACAACCACAACGACCTCGGCATGGGTGTTGCGACCTCCCTCGCGGCGGTTGAGGCCGGAATTGGACAGATCGAATGCACGATCAACGGCATCGGCGAGCGTGCCGGCAATGCCTCGATGGAGGAGATTGTCATGGCGCTCAAGACCCGCAAGGATTATTTCAATGCAGATACACGCATTGATAGCAAGCAGATTTACCGTTCCAGCCGTATGATCGAGACGATCACGGGTGTTGGAATTGCACCGACCAAGCCAATCGTCGGCGCCAATGCGTTCGCCCATGAGTCTGGCATCCATCAGCATGGCGTGCTGAACAACGAGCAAACCTATGAGATCATGACACCGGAGTCCGTCGGTATTCCGCAGAACGCGATTGTTCTCGGCAAGCATTCCGGCCGCCATGCCTTTGAAGCCCGCCTGAAGGATCTGGGCTACACGCTGACAACGGAGAAGCTGGACAAGGCATTTGAGAAGTTCAAGATTCTGGCGGACAAGAAGAAGGTCATCAAGGATCGTGACCTCGAGGCGATTATCGGAGTTGTTCCGGTCTCCGGCCCGGCCCGCTACACGCTGAAAAATTATGTCATCAACAGCGGCAACACGATCAACACGACGGCGGTCATCAAGTTGACCCAGGGCGAGGAACAATTCGAGCGCGTTGCCCTCAGTGACGGCCCGGTCAACGCATCGTACGCGGCGATCAATAAGATTGTCGGCTGTGACATCACACTGGAGGACTATTCGCTCCGTGCACTGACGGATGGACAGGACGCGCAGTGTGAGGCAGTGGTAAAAATCAGCTTTGACGGCGGCAAGGATAAGATTACCGGCCGCGGCATTTCTACGGACATCGTAGAGGCCTCCATCAAGGCTTATATCAATGGCATCAACAAATATTTAAATGATTAAGGAAGGGGTTATACCAAACATGGCTATGACAATGACACAGAAGATCCTTGCAAAGCATGCGGGACTCGACCATGTTTCCGCTGGTCAGTTGATTGAAGCGAAGCTGGATCTGACACTGGCAAACGATATTACCGGTCCGGTTTCCATCCGTGAGATGGAGAAGGCTGGATTTGAAACCGTATTTGATAAGTCCAAAATTGCTCTGGTTATGGACCATTTTGTACCGAACAAGGATATCAAATCCGCTGAGCAGTGCCTGCAGTGCCGGAACTTTGCAGGGGAACATGAGATTGTCAATTTCTTTGACGTCGGCGCAATGGGCATCGAGCATGCGCTGCTGCCGGAAAAAGGCCTGGTAGGCCCTGGCGAGCTGATTATCGGTGCGGATTCCCACACCTGTACCTATGGTGCACTCGGCGCGTTCTCGACCGGTGTCGGCTCCACCGACCTGGCTGCTGGTATGGCGACTGGCACGGCATGGTTTAAGGTACCGTCTGCAATCAAGTTTAACCTGACCGGCTCTCTGCCGAAGCACGTATCCGGCAAGGATGTCATCCTGCACATCATCGGCCGGATCGGTGTCGATGGCGCTCTGTACCGTTCGATGGAATTCGGCGGCGATGGCGTTGCTTCCCTGACCATGGATGACCGCTTCACCATCTGCAACATGGCCATCGAAGCTGGTGCTAAGAATGGCATCTTCCCGGTGGATGACAAGACGATGGAGTATTTCCGTGCGCGCACGGACCGTGAGGTCACAGCATATGAAGCCGATGAAGATGCGGTTTACGATGAAGAGTACACGATTGATCTGTCTGCACTCCGTCCGACGGTTGCCTGTCCGCATCTGCCGGAGAATACCAAGACGGTTGACGAGCTGGAAAAGATCGAGATTCAGCAGTCGGTCATCGGTTCCTGCACCAACGGCCGCATTCAGGACATGCGTGAGGCAGCTGCCATCCTGAAGGGCAGAAAGGTCAAGAGCAATGTCCGTACGATTGTCATTCCGGCAACGCAGAAGATTTATCTGCAGTGCATCGAGGAGGGTCTGGCGAAGATCTTTGTTGAGGCGGGTGCAGTCCTGTCCACACCGACCTGTGGTCCGTGCCTCGGCGGTTATATGGGCATTCTGGCCCATGGAGAGCGTGCAGTTTCCACTACGAACCGCAATTTTGTCGGTCGTATGGGTCACGTGACCTCGGAGATCTATCTGGCAAGCCCGGCTGTCGCAGCAGCTTCCGCAATCACCGGCTATATTACGGATCCGGCGGAACTGGATTAAAAAGGAGGATACAGACAATGAAGGCAAGAGGTTCTGTTTTTAAATATGGCGATAATGTCGATACCGACGTTATCATTCCGGCGCGTTATCTGAACATTGCAGATCCCGTTGAGCTGGCAACCCATTGTATGGAAGACATCGATACGGAGTTCGTCAAGAACGTCAAGAAGGGCGATATTATGGTCGCTACCAAAAACTTTGGCTGCGGTTCATCCCGTGAGCATGCACCGCAGGTCATCCGTGACAACGGCATTTCCTGTGTGATCGCTTCCTCGTTCGCACGCATTTTCTATCGCAGCTCGATCAACATCGGCCTGCCGATCATGGAGAGCGAAGAGGCAGCCAATGCCATCTCTGCCGGCGACGAGGTCGAAGTCGATTTTGACACGGGTATTATCACCGATATCACCACCGGCCAGACGTTCCAGGCTGCGGCATTCCCGCCATTCCTGCAGAATATCATTCAGGCAGGCGGTCTGCTCAAGAGCCTGAAGGAAAGAGAGGGCAAGTGAGATGGAATACAACATTGCGGTCATCAAAGGCGACGGCATTGGCCCGGAAATCGTAACGGAAGCGATGAAGGCGCTGGAGGTTGTCGGTGAAAAGTACGGCCATACGTTCCATTTTACCGAGTGCTATGCAGGCGGCAACGCCATCGATAAATTCGGCATTCCGCTTCCGCAGGAGACGCTGGATACCTGTAAGGCGTCCGATTCGGTTCTGCTGGGTGCAGTAGGCGGCCCGAAATGGGACTCCGTTCCGTCGGACAAGCGTCCGGAGCGCGCTCTGCTCGGACTGCGTTCCGGCCTGGGCCTGTTCGTCAATCTGCGCCCAGCGCAGATGCATGCAGCGCTGGCTGATGCGTGCCCAATCAAGCCGGAGATTATCGGCGACGGTTTTGACATTCTGGTCTGCCGTGAGCTGACAGGTGACGTATATTTTGGCAAGCGTGGACGCCGCGAGTCTCCGCTGGGTGAGACCGGTTGGGATGACATGAACTATTCGGTTTCTGAGGTGGAGCGCATCGGCCGCCGCGGCTTTGATATGGCGATGAAGCGCGGTAAGAAGGTCGTTTCGGTCGACAAGGCAAACGTACTGGAGACCTCCCGCGTGTGGCGTGAAACCATGCATAAGATCGCAGAGGAGTATCCAGAGGTCGAATATTCAGATATGTATGTCGACAACTGTGCGATGCAGCTGGTTCGCAATCCGGGACAGTTTGATGTTATCATCACGGGCAACCTGTTCGGTGATATCCTGTCGGATGAAGCGAGCATGATTACCGGCTCCATTGGTATGCTGCCGTCCGCCTCCATTGGCGAAGGGACGCTGGGCATGTATGAGCCGATCCATGGTTCCGCACCGGACATCGCCGGGAAGGGCATTGCCAATCCGATTGCGACCATTCTCTCCACAGCAATGATGCTGCGCTATTCCTTTGGTTTGGCAGAGGAGGCCGACTGCATTGAGGCAGCCTGTGAAAAGGCGCTGAACGATGGTCATCGCACGGCTGACATCGCAAAGGCAGGAGAGACAGTTCTGTCTACCTCTGAGATGGGTAAGATTGTCTGCGACAACATCCGCGGCTGATGGGCGCGGCATTTGAATTCAATGGAGAAAAGTACAGGAAAGCATCAAAGCACCAAAAAGAATGGGGAAACCAGCTGATTGCGGCACTGGAGCTCAATGGTAAGGAACGGATTTTGGATTTGGGCTGTGGCGACGGCGTTTTGACGGAGCGGTTGGCACGTCTGGTTCCGGAAGGAAGTGTATTGGGCATCGATGCATCGACAGGCATGCTCCAGACAGCAAGACAGCTTCAGAGGGAAAATTTGAGCTTTGCCCCGATGGATATCAATTCGATGGACTTTCGCGATGAATTTGATATGATCTTTTCGAATGCGGCACTCCATTGGATAAAAGACCACCATAATCTTTTGCAGCGGACATTTGCCGCGCTTCGGCCAGAGGGCAAGGTGTTTTGGAATTTTGCCGGGCATGGAACCTGTTCTAACTTTTTTGACGTGGTGTTGGAGTTGATGCACGATGCTCCATACAAGGAGTATTTCGTTGGATTGGAATGGCCATGGTTTATGCCGTCGAAAGAGGAGTATCAGGCACTGATCGAGCCAATCGGCTTTTCCTCCGTCGAGATTACCGAAGAAAATCGGGATCGATGTTTTGTCAACGCAGAGGAAATGATCTGCTGGATTGACCAGCCGACGATTGTTCCATTTTTGCGCTGTGTCCCGGAAGAAAAGAAGGCGTCCTTCCGCAGCGATGTTGTGAACAGAATGCTGGAAAAGACACTCCAGCCGGATGGCACCTGTTTTGAGACATTCCGACGCATCTATGTTACAGCAGTAAAATAAGTATTTATCGTGAGACAACCGACAGCTGGTTTGGCTGCCGGTTGTTTTACATAAAGGAGAAGAAAAATGGATATAAAAGAGGAAGTTTTGGAGGAAATCCGTCCGGCATGCAAAGAAATTCGGCACGCAGTTTTTGTGGAGGAGCAGGGCTTTGTCAATGAGTTTGACGAGCAGGACGGCACGGCGATTCATTTTTTGATTTCCGTGGATGGGGAACCGGCAGCAACCGCACGCATGATGACAGGGGAGCGGAAAGGGGAATTCCACGTCGGACGCGTCGCCGTTCGGAAAAAATTTCGAAAGCATCATCTGGGCAGCCGGATAATGCGGCTTGCCGAGCGCGAGGCCGTCCGTCGTGGGGGCCGTGTAATCGCACTCTCCGCACAGTGCCGTGTACAGCCGTTTTATGAATCGCTCGGCTATACCGCCCGTGGAGAAGTGTATTTGGATGAATACTGTGAGCACATCCATATGGAAAAACAGTTAGGGCAGTAAAAAAAGCGGGAAGCATGATGCTTCCCGTCAAAAATTTTCTTTATTTTTTTAAAAACAGATCCTGTAAAGCGGTTCGGCTTGCCATATCCAAACCGATCTCATGCTCTAAAAAAGCATCCAGTCCACCGAATTTTGTCTGAATTTCCTGTCGTACGGCATTTAGGTAATCCGGTGATACAGAGAACATCGCATCAATCTTCGGAATGATATCTTTGCTGCCGGTCATCTCCACCATTTGTGCAATCATCTGATTGAGGGAATCGGCATAAAACGTATTCGTTGCGAGATAGTCCTCCGCGGCGATCTCTTCTGCAACACCGAGGGCGCATAAGAGCAGGAAGGTCGCGATGCCGACCCGATCCTTTCCGGCGCTGCAATGCCAGAGAATAGCACCATCCGTCGGTGCGGTCAAAAGGAGCTGAAAAAACTTTCGATATTGGTTGCGGCTATACGAGCTGAGAATAAGCTGACGATAGGTATGAATCATGTATTGCTTTGCATCAAACTGCTGATCCATAAGGACAGCCCGGAGCTGCTGCAGTCCGTCTTTCTCCTTTGCACCGTCCCCCGTGATTCCCATGGTCGCTTCATCTAGAATCGGAATCCAGTGGTAGATGACGTTGCCGATTTTTGTATCCGGCTCACTGTGCCGTTCTGTTTCGGTGCGGAAGTCAATAACGGTTTTTAACTGATAATCGTTTTGCAGGATTGCCCGATCCTCCAAACTGAGATTGTGCAAGTTACCGCTGCGAAGCAGACGGCGTGGGCAAATCGTCCGGCCGTCTATCGTGGTAAACTGCCCCAAATCGCGGGTGTTTTTTAATTGTTCAAACGCGATACGCGAAATTTCCATATAGATAGCCTCCGAAGGTTCAGAATGAGTGACTTTATTATAGCATGTTTTCAACAAATATGATACAATGAAAATAACTTTTTTGAAGAGGTGTTTTTGGTGAAGTATATTCGTCGGAATGAGGATGTTGACAAGAATATATTCAATCAACTGGAAGACTGCCGTCAGCAGGTTTTGGCTCGCGGCGGAGATGTAATCAACCTATCCGTCGGCACGCCGGATTTTCAGCCGGATGTGCATGTGATGGAGGCCGTCAGTGAGGCGGCAAAAAATCCGGAGAATTATAAGTACACGCTGGGTGATATTCCGGAATTGAAGGAAGCGGTACATAACTGGTATGAGAGGCGATATGGAGTATCCCTGGAACATAATCAGATTATGTCAGTTAACGGCTCCCAGGAAGGCATCGCGCACGTTGCGCTGCCTTTTGTCCAGCCCGGCGATCTGGTTCTTGCCCCGGATCCGGGATATCCGATTTTTTCCTTTGGTCCGATCCTGGCAGGCGCGGAAGTTGGCTTGATGCCGCTGCGGGAAGAGAAGGACTATTTGATTGATTTTGATGAAATCGAGCCTTCGATTGCAGACGCGGCCAAAATGATGGTGGTTTCCTATCCGAATAATCCAACTACTGCGGTGGCGGATGAGGAGTTTTACAGCCGTCTGGTTTTCTTTGCAAAGAAGCATGATATTCTGGTTGTTCACGATAACGCATATTCCGATTTGGTTATGGATGGTGAGAGGGGAATTTCCTTCCTTTCCGTTCCAGGGGCCATGGAGGTTGGAATTGAAATGAATTCCCTCTCTAAGACGTATAATTTGACGGGTATGCGCACATCGTTTGCCTTGGGGAATGAGAAGGTCATTGAAAAATTCTATGCATTCCGTTCGCAGATTGATTATGGTATGTTCCGACCGGCACAGCTCGGTGCCATTGCTGCATTGAATGGTCCGCAGGATATCATTGAGCGCAATCGCAAAGGCTATCAGGCGCGGCGTGATGCGTTGTGTGGCGGTCTGCGTTCCATTGGATGGGACGTGCCGGATGCCAAGGCGACAATGTTTGTCTGGGCGAAGATACCGGAGCGCTTTACGGACACTGGAGCATTTGTGTTAGAACTGTTGGATCGAACGGGTGTCCTGTGTGTCCCAGGCGATAGCTTTGGCGAGTTAGGAACGGGCTACGTCCGGTTTGCTTTGGTTGTCCCACCGGATCGCATGACCGATGCCTGTCGGAGCATGGATGAGAGCGGGATACTGAAAGGATGAACAGACAATGAAACTGATTTCTTGGAATGTAAATGGCCTTCGTGCTTGTGTAAAGAAGGGATTTTTCGATTTTTTCCGCGAGGCGGATGCCGATATTTTCTGCCTGCAGGAGACCAAGCTGCAGCCGGAGCAGGCGCCGACGGATTGGGATGGTTATCATGACTATTGGAACAGCGCCGAAAAAAAGGGATACAGTGGAACGGCATTGTTTTCCAAACAGAAGCCGCTGAAGGTGACCTTCGGTATTGGTATGGAAGAGCATGACCACGAAGGGCGCGTTATCACTGCGGAGTATGAGAACTTCTACATGGTGACCTGCTATACACCGAATTCCCAGAGTGAGCTGGCGCGTCTCCCTTACCGCATGACGTGGGAGGATGATTTCCGTGCGTATCTGCTAAAGCTGGATGAGGACAAGCCGGTCATTCTGTGTGGGGATTTGAATGTCGCACATGAGGAGATCGATTTAAAAAATCCGAAAACCAACCACAAGAACGCGGGTTTTTCCGATGAAGAGCGTGCCAAGATGACAGAACTTCTGGCTTCTGGTTTTACGGATTCGTTCCGCTTCTTGTATCCGGATGCGACGGATATCTATAGCTGGTGGTCGTATCGCTTCCGGGCACGGCAGAACAACGCTGGATGGCGTATTGATTACTTTATCGTCTCCAACCGCATTGCAGACGAGATCAAGGATGCGAAAATTCTCACCGATGTCATGGGCAGTGACCATTGTCCGGTTGAACTGGATATTGATATCTAAATAGGAAAAACTAGGAGATATAAAAGCAGAGCCATGGAAGAAATTCCATGGCTCTGTATGTTTTCACAGAAAATAAGTTATTTTGCTGCAATGACGTCAGACATGTCATACATACCTGGCTGAGTCTGACTGCCCAGATATGCTGCGGCATCAACCGCGCCGACGGCAAATACCTCACG
Organism: Eubacteriales bacterium; assembly: GCA_030539335.1. Lineage (GTDB taxonomy): Bacteria > Bacillota > Clostridia > Oscillospirales > Butyricicoccaceae > Butyricicoccus_A. Next base: position 77,081 of record JAUNSG010000005.1, read on the forward strand.
CGACAATGCCACGTGACGAATCTCAATCAGTTCATCTCGACCGGCGAACAGCACCTCGTGTTCGCCAACGATCGTACCGCCGCGGATACAGTGCATTCCGATTTCGTGCTTCGGACGCTTTTCTCTGCGATCATGGCGATTATAGACGTACTCCGCATCGTAGGGAAGCGCTTCGTTGACGGCATCCGCCAACATGATCGCCGTACCAGACGGCGCATCCAGCTTCTGATTGTGATGCTTCTCCGTAATCTCGACATCATAGCCATCGCCGAGAACAGCACCGCACTTGCGAAGAAGATCCATCATCAGGTTGATACCGATGGACATGTTTCCGGAACGGAATACTGGAATCTCCGCAGAAGCGGCACGCATAGCATCCAACTGCTCTTTGCTGTGGCCGGTGGTACAGATGACAATCGGTGTCTTATGCGCCTTGCAGTAGGTGAGAAGGGCATCCAAAGAAGCTGGATTGGAGAAATCAATAACGACGTCACACGCACCGCTGAATTCCTGCGGATCGGCATAAACCGGATAATCTGCCAGCTTTGCAGTATATGCATCAAAACCAGCGACAATTTTCATGTTTTCTTTCTTTGCAACAATGTCAGTGATGACTTTGCCCATGCGGCCATTGCAGCCGCAAAGTCCAATTTTCAACATCTGGTAACGCTCCTTACTTCGCTAAGGTCAGACCGGCATCGGTCATCGCCTTCTTGAGCTGAGCAACATGCGCATCGGTCATTGCACAGAGCGGCAGACGCAGGTCACCGACATCCCAGCCGAGGAATCCCGCAGCCATCTTGACCGGAATCGGATTGACCTCGATGAACAGGGCATTGATCAGGTCGAGATACTTCAGCTGCAGCGCGCGTGCCTTTGTATAATCGCCATCCAGGCAGAGCTGTGCGATTTCATGCGCCTTATCCGGGAAAACGTTGGCAAAGACAGAAATCACACCTTTGCCGCCCATTGCCATCAGCGGAACGATCATATCGTCGTTGCCGGACCAGAAGTTCAGCTCGTCGCCACACAATTCCATTGCCTGTGCCAGCAGGGAGAAATCACCGGAAGCTTCCTTTGCACCGTTGATATTCGGATGCTTAGAGAGCTGATAATATGTGTCTGCACTGATGCATACACCAGTACGGCTTGGTACGTTGTACAAAATGATTGGGGTGTCGGAGCAATCTGCCAGTGTGGAGAAGTGCTTGATTAAGCCATTCTGTGTCGCCTTGTTGTAGTAAGGGGTGACGGTCAAAAGGCCATCCGCACCGGCCTTGGAGGCGAACTGGGACAGTTCTACCGCATAGCGGGTGTCATTGGAGCCGGTACCTGCGATCACCGGCACACGGCCATTGACATAGTCAATGCAGAACTGAATGGCGTCTTTGTGCTCCTTATCAGTCAGTGTGGAGCCCTCGCCGGTCGTACCACAGATCGTGATGGAATCGATACCACGGTTGATCTGATCATCGATAAAACGTTTGAACTCCGGATAGTTGATGTCACCGGAAGCAGTCATCGGGGTAATAATAGCAACGTTCGCGCCGGTAAAAATCGGCTTTTTCATGAAGTTTCCCTCCAATCAAGAATGAATCAATCCATGTAGCCTTCGGCACACAGAAGCTCTGCCATTTCGACAGCACCGCCGGCGGCGCCGCGCAGGGTGTTGTGGGACAGAGAAACAAAACGGTAGTCAAAAATGACATCATCGCGCAGACGACCGATGGAAACCGCCATGCCGCCTTCCAAATTGCGATCCAGCTTCGCCTGCGGGCGGTTGTCTTCCTCAAAGTAATGCAGGAACTGCTTCGGTGCAGACGGAAGCTCCAGCTCCTGTGCACGACCGGAATAATTTGCCCAGGCCTCCAGGATCTGTTCCTTGGTCGGCTTGTTCTTGAACTTGACAAAAGCAGCGGCGGTATGGCCATCGCTGACCGGGACACGCAGGCACTGAGCGGAGATAACCGGCTCGGTGGCGGCAACGATCTCGTCGCCTTCGATGGTACCCCAAACCTTCATTGGCTCCTTCTCGGACTTTTCCTCCTCGCCGCCGATGTACGGAATGACGTTGTCGATCATTTCCGGCCAGGTCTCAAAGGTCTTGCCGGCGCCGGAAATTGCCTGATAGGTGCATACCATTACCTTTTCAATGCCGAAGTCCTTGAGCGCGGTCAGAGCCGGGACATAGGACTGGATAGAGCAGTTGGACTTAACGGCAATAAAGCCGCGCTTGGTGCCCAGACGCTTGCGCTGTGCCGGAATGATCTTTGCATGGTCTGCATTGACTTCCGGAATGATCATCGGGACATCCTTGGTAAAGCGGTGTGCACTGTTGTTGGAGATAACCGGGCACTCCAGCTTTGCGTATTTTTCTTCCAGTGCACGGATGACATCCTTCTTCATATCAACAGCGCAGAACGTGAAATCAATCTTCGAAGCGAACTCCTCCGCATCGTTTTCTGCGTCATACAGAACCATATCCTTCATTTTTTCCGGAATCGGGACGGTCATTTTCCAACGGCCTTCGACCGCTTCCGCATAAGTCTTACCCTTGTTGCGGCTGCTTGCCGCGATGGCAACGACGTTGAACCACGGATGATCCGCAAGCAAGGTGGCAAAGCGCTGACCAACCATGCCGGTTGCGCCGATAATGCCAACATTATACTGTTTCATGAGAAAAATCCTCCTGTGATAGGTATACTATTCTATTCATAATTTCGATTGTTTGCACCGCTTTGCGCAAAGTCGTGAAAAAAGCCGGTTTCACAAAAACCGGCCAAGAATACAAAGATTGCAGAAGAAATGCAAACCGAAAGCGCATCACGGGAGAAAGCCGGTGACAGCCGGGCAGATATTCTCGTACCCGTCCAGACAAACAACTGCGCAACATTGTTTTCTTCGGCGGCAAACCCTTTCACAATCTTCCTCAAAATCGCGCTTTTTCCGAACTGCTACTGATGAGTGCCGCGCCTCAATCGATCTATGAAATTATCTTGTTTCATTTTACAATCTATTGGCACACTTGTCAAGGCGATTTCGTCGGAAAAACAAACAAAACAAGCGGTTTTTCCACTCTTGATTTCGGTACTGGTTTCCGGTATGATTAAGGACAGAATATCTGATGAAATGAAGTAAGGAGGAACAGTGCCTGTGCGCTGTACACGAATTGCATGAGAACCAGTGATTTTTATTATGATCTTCCGGAGCATCTGATTGCGCAGACACCGTTGGACAAGCGCGATTCGTCTCGTCTGCTGGTATTGCATAAGAAGTCCGGTGCGGTAGAGCATCATCATTTTTACGAGTTACCACAGTTCCTGCGCCCAGGGGATTGTCTGGTGCTGAACAATTCCCGTGTCCTTCCGGCGCGTCTGATTGGACATCGTGCCAGTGGTGGTGTCGCAGAAATCCTGCTTCTGATCGACCGCGGAGACAATGTCTGGGAATGTCTGGTCCGCCCGGGACGCCGCCTGCGCACCGGCGCGACGGTCACTTTCGGCAATGGCGAACTGACAGCGGAAATTCAGGAGGTTTTGCCAGATGGCAACCGTCTGGTAAAATTCCATTATGAGGGTATTTTCCTGGAGGTTTTGGAGCAGCTGGGCCGTATGCCGCTCCCGCCATATATTAAAGAAGAGCTTCAGGATCAGGAGCGCTATCAGACTGTCTATTCCAAAGTGGTCGGCAGTGCGGCGGCACCAACAGCCGGCCTGCATTTTACACCGGAGTTGCTGCAGCAGGTGGAGGACATGGGCGTAAAAATTGCCTATGTGACACTGCATGTCGGTCTGGGGACCTTCCGTCCGGTTAAGGTCGATGATGTGGAGCAGCACGATATGCACAGCGAATACTGCATGGTGCCACAGGAGGCAGCCGATCTCATCAATGAGACCAAGAAAAACGGCGGCCGCGTCATTTGTGTCGGTACCACGTCCTGCCGTACCATCGAAAGCTTTGCCAAGGAAGACGGTACGATTGATGCGACCGCGGGGTGGACCAAAATATTCATCTATCCGGGCTACCGGTTCAAGTGCCTGGACGCGCTGGTTACCAATTTCCATCTGCCGGAGTCCACGCTGGTGATGTTGGTTTCCGCTCTGGCGGGACGCGACCATGTACTGTCCGCGTATCAGGAAGCCGTTGAGAAGGAATATCGATTCTTTTCGTTTGGCGATGCTATGTTCATAACGGAGTAAAAAGGAGAAAAACCATGTTGGAATATATCTTTGACACACAGCTTCTGATTGAGGGAACCGGCTTGGATGAGGACGAAATCCACGATTATATTCAGGACAACATCCCCGGAGACTGCCTGTTGGCCGTGGGCGATGACGAACTGATTAAAATCCATTATCATACCAATATACCGTGGAAGGTATTGGAATATGCGGCCTCCAAAGGCGAAATCTTCGATGTCGTCGTAGAAAATATGGAGCGGCAGGAAAACGGAAAACAGGGCTAAAGAAATCGAACAACAGGGGAGCAGGCTGCAAACAGAGGCAGACCCGTTCTCCGGTTGTTCGATTTGACTTGTTTCTTTAAAGGTTTTCGTAGACATCCTCACAGCTGCGCATGGCCAGGATGGTACGGTCGATCAGATCATTCAGCTCCCAGCCCAGCATATCTGCCCCGCGCTGGATGACTTCACGGGAACATCCGGCGGCAAATTTGGCATTCTTATACTTCTTTCGTACCGATTTGACTTCCAGATCAGAGACACTTTTCGAGGGACGCATGATGGCTACGGCCCCAATCAGGCCCGTCAGTTCGTCAACGGCATACAGGACCTTTTCCATTTCATGCTCCGGTTTGATGTCTACCGTCAATGCGTAGCCATGACTGGCCGTGGCATGAATCAGCTTTTCATCCAGACCGCGCTCCCGCATGATTTCCTGTGACTTGATACAATGCTGCTCCGGAAACTGTTCGAAATCCAGATCGTGCAGCAGGCCAACCACCCCCCAGAAATCCTTTTCCTCACCATAGCCGAGCTCTTCGGCAAAATAACGCATCACACCCTCTACAGTCAGCGCGTGCTTGAGATGAAAATGATCCTGGTTGTATTCGGTCAGCAGCTTCCACGCCTCATCGCGCGTCAACCCTTCACTCATAATGGACTCCACCTTTCAACCTATTTTCTTGGTATGAATAATATCATACAGGATTTGTGCACGGTTGTCAAATATATGGCTTGCTGTTTCGAGTAAAATACGATATAATAATCGCACTTAATGGAAAAAAGGAAAGTTTCAGAGGGATAGATGTTATGTTTGAAGTAATAAAGACCGAAGGCCGAGCGCGCCGCGGCGTTTTCACCTGTGCACACGGTACGGTACAGACGCCGGTTTTTCAGAATGTCGGCACACAGGGGGCGATTAAAGGGGCGGTTTCCGCACAGGACTTGAAGGAGCTGGGCTGTCAGATTGAGCTGTCCAATACCTATCATCTGCATGTCCGTCCGGGCGATCAGATTATCCGTCAGATGGGTGGCCTGCATAAATTCATGAATTGGGATGGCCCGATTCTGACCGACAGCGGTGGATTTCAGGTCTTTTCGCTGTCGTCGCTGCGCCGGATCAAGGAAGAAGGCGTACATTTCTCCTCCCATGTCGATGGCCGCAAAATCTTTATGGGACCGGAGGAGAGTATGCGCATCCAGAGCAATCTCGGTTCGGATATCGCGATGGCTTTCGATGAATGCTGTGAAAATCCATCGCCGTATGAATACGTAAAAGCATCCTGCGAGCGCACAGTCCGCTGGCTGTATCGTTGTAAGGCGGAGCTGGATCGTCTGAATAGTCTGCCGGATACTGTAAACCCGCAGCAAATGCTGTTCGGTATCAATCAGGGTGGTACGTATGACGACCTGCGCATTGCGCACATGAAGGCGATTGCGGAGCTTGATCTGCCGGGATACGCCATCGGCGGTCTGGCCGTTGGTGAATCGACCGAGGTCATGTATCATATTTTGGATGAAGTTCTCCCATATGCACCGGAGAACAAACCGCGTTATCTGATGGGAGTTGGCACACCGTCCAATATCATTGAGGGTGTATGGCGTGGTATCGATTTCTTCGATTGTGTCATGCCGACGCGCAATGCCCGTCATGGACATATCTTCACCTGGGATGGCATTCGGAATCTGAACAATGCCAAGTACCAGTTGGATGAGAAACCGCTGGATGAACACTGTGACTGCCCGGTTTGCCGGACATACAGTCGGGCATATATCCGCCATCTGCTCAAAGCAGGGGAGATGCTGGGACAGCGGCTGACCGTCATGCACAACCTGTATTTCTACAACAATCTGATGGTAGAAATCCGGAAGGCGCTGGACGAAGGCCGTTTTGCGGAGTTCCGTGCACAGTGGAGTGAAAAACTGGGAAAACGGATCTAAAAATTTGCTAAAGACAAATCCACGGGTGGAGAAACTCTGCCCGTGGATTTTTTATGCGAACGAATTGGTGGAGTGGTCAGAGATCTTCCTGGAGACCAAATCCATCCATATATTCCTGAAGCCGGTTTGCAAATTTTCCAATGTGAATGCCGTCGACGAAAGAATGATGTACCTGAACGGACAACGGCATGACGATTCGACCGTTCTTTTCGCAATATTTCCCCCAATCAAACAACGGCGTGGCGTTGTCCTTTGTTCCGGAATTGGTGTGAGAGATGTGGGTATAGGTGATCCAAGGCATGGGGGAGCATTGGAATATGTCGTTCCCCAGAGGCCCGGTGAAGTAATCTTTTTGCTCCTTGGCGGTTTTCGCTGCGGTCTCAATATATTCTTTTATACTGTCTTTCATCGGAACATTCACAACTTTGAATAAGTCATCATCCGAACTCAAATAGGTAAATGCAGTGTCAATTTTGTCAAATAGGACAACGTTGCCATCCAGAAAGCGGTAACGGAATGCTTCGATTTCATTTGCACATTTGCATACGGCATAAACCATTGCCAGCGTGAAAGAAAACTTTTGTTCTCGAATTTTATTCAAGAAATGGGTGATATCCACATCAAATGTGACACAGAACATGGGTTCTACACTATTTCGGAAGACCATACAGTGCATGGCCCGTTTCCAGGTTTTCTCGTCAATCACACGATATGTATTTCCCATGAGTATCCCTCCGGTTCCTAAACATTTATACGGCATATAAAACAAACCGAAAGGCAATCTGCCCTTCGGTTTGTCAACATTTTATCGTCTTTTCTTATGACGGAACAGCAGATTACTTGTTCTTGATGTACTCGTCAATCGCAGCGGCAGCCTTCTTACCAGCACCCATTGCGAGGATAACAGTAGCAGCACCGGTTACGGCGTCACCGCCTGCAAATACGCCGTCCTTCGTGGTCGAACCAACTTCGTCTGCAACGATGCAGCCCTTGCGGTTGGTATCCAGACCCGGAGTAGTGGTACGGATCAGCGGGTTCGGGGAAGTGCCGATCGAAACAATAGCTGCGTCGACATCCAGAATGAACTCTTCGCCCTCGATCGGAACCGGACGACGGCGACCGGAAGCATCCGGCTCACCCAGCTCCATCTTCTGGCAGCGCACACCCTTGACATGGAAGTTCTCATCACCGAGCAGCTCCAACGGAGCAGCCAGCAGCTTGAACTCGATGCCCTCTTCCTTGGCGTGGTGGACTTCCTCGGCACGTGCCGGAAGCTCTGCCTCGGTACGGCGGTATACAATATAAACATCGTCGGCACCCATACGCTTTGCAACACGGGCAGCGTCCATCGCAACGTTGCCGCCGCCAAAGACTGCGACCTTCTTTGCACGATAGATCGGGGTTGGAGAGCCTTCCTTGTACGCCTTCATCAGGTTAACACGGGTCAGGTACTCGTTTGCGGAATAAACACCATTCAAGCCCTCGCCCGGAATGCGCAGGAAGCTCGGCAGACCAGCGCCGGAGCCAACGAAGATAGCCTCATAGCCATCGGCAAACAGATCGTCAATCGTCTCAGTGCGTCCGACGACAAAGTTGAGGATAAACTCAACGCCCTTGGCCTTCAGCGTGTCGATTTCCTTCTGTACGATCGCCTTCGGGAGACGGAACTCCGGAATACCATACATCAGAACGCCGCCTGCGGTATGCAGTACCTCAAATACGGTGACATCATAGCCCAGATTGCGCAGGTCACCAGCACAGGTCAGGCCAGCCGGGCCGGCGCCGACAATCGCTACCTTATGACCATTGGATTCCGGAACCGCAATCGGCTCGGTGGACGGATGTGCCATCGCGTAGTCCGCAGCGAAACGCTCCAGACGGCCGATTGCAACCGGCTCACCCTTGATACCGCGGACACACTTGCTCTCGCACTGGCTCTCCTGCGGGCAGACACGGCCACAAACAGCCGGAAGGGAACTGGTCTCCTTGATCACATCGTTGGCCTCAAGGAACTTGCCTTCCTTGATCAGTGCGATGAAATCCGGGATTTTAACGTTTACCGGACATCCGGCAACACATGGCTGATGCTTGCAGTGCAGGCAGCGGTTTGCTTCATCAACAGCAGTTTCTGCATCGTAGCCAAGGGATACTTCCTCAAAATTTTTATTTCTTACATTTGGTTCCTGCTCCGGAATCGGATTCTTTGTTGGGGACATATTAGGCATGATTACTTGACCTCCATCTTCAAAAGATTGCAGTGTTCCTTATGCGCTGCGATTGCGTCCTGCTCCTGCGGCTTATAGATTGCTGCACGGCGCATTGCCTCATCGAAGTCAACCTGATGACCGTCAAAGTCCGGTCCGTCAACGCAGGCGAACTTGGTCTCACCGCCGACGGTGATACGGCAGCCGCCGCACATGCCGGTGCCATCGACCATGATCGAGTTCATCGAAACAATCGTCTTGATGCCGTATGGCTCGGTGGTCTTGCACACGAACTTCATCATGATCATCGGACCGATGGCAATGACAACGTCATAGTCTTCTCCCGATTCCAGCAGCTCCTGCAGCTTGGTAGTAACGAAACCCTTGTTGCCGTTGGAACCGTCATCCGTCATGATATACAGATTGGTACAAGCAGCGCGCATTTCTTCTTCCAGGATGATAGCATCCGTGTTCTTGAAGCCGCCGATCAGATCGACCTTACATCCCAGCTCATGCAGCTTCTTCGCCTGCGGATAAGCGATTGCACATCCAAGGCCGCCGCCGACAACTGCCGCCTTCTTATATCCTTCCAGTTCAGAGGCAACGCCGAGCGGGCCAACAAAGTCATGCAGGCAGTCACCCTCGTTCAGCAGACCCAGCTTCATCGTGGTCGCGCCGATTTCCTGAACAACGATGGTAACGGTACCCTTTTCACGGTCATATTCCGAAATGGTCAGCGGGATACGCTCTCCTTCTTCATCAACACGCAGAATAATAAACTGGCCTGGCTCCGCCTTCTTCGCAACGTAGGGTGCATCGATGACCAACTGGACAACATTTGCACTCAAACGACGCTTTTCAACGATTTGATACATATTCGTTACTCCTCCTCTATAGAATAATGAAATCTTAATCAAGAGTTGTCATATAGGACAATACTATTATAATACATCGAATGTGTCTTATTTTCAAGTATAATCCGAATTATATTGTAGTTTTTTTGACAATAATTCGTGTTTTTCTTTTGGATTTGGAGATTTTGGGAAGAAGTTGGAAGTGTTTTGGTCTTTGTTGGGAGGAACTGATTTGAGCAGAACGGTTCTATGTTCGTCCGCTTTTCCATACTGTAAAACAGGAACAGGAGGGATGTAGAATGCCGGACCGGGAACTGATACAGGCGGCGGCCTGCCTGCCGCCCCAACTGCGGGAAATGCTTCAGCGATGGTCGGATAGCGGATCCTCGGTCTGTGAGGAGCTTCGTCTGCGGGCAGGCTTTCCGATGACAATCGTCACCGCACAGGAAGAGATTCCGACAAAAACCAGGGCGCTGACCGTACAACAGATACAGGATATTGTCGACCGGGCCTGTGAGTATTCTGCTCATACTTTTGCGGCGAATATTGCACAGGGTTTCCTCACCGTGCCGGGAGGGCACCGCATTGGGATTTGCGGCGATGCGGTGTGGGAGAACGGACACATCCGGTCCTTCCGGTCGATTTCGTCCATCAACATACGGATTGCCCGTCAAATACGCGGCATCGTCCCACAGGAAATGCGGAATCGGATCTGTCGGGACGGACAATTGAGCAATACATTGTTTTTTTCCCCGCCGCGCTATGGAAAAACCACACTGCTGCGCGACCTCGTGGCGCAGCTTTCGGAATCCGGGATCCGCGTCGGCATTGCCGACGAACGCGGTGAACTGGCCGCGCTGTATCGTGGACTGCCCCAATTTCGCATCGGGCCGCGTTCGGATGTGATTACCGGATGCCCAAAGGCCGAGGCCGCGATTATGCTGGTCAAAACCATGTCGCCGGATGTCATCGTGTTGGACGAGATCACATCCGAGCGGGATATCCAGGCGGCACTGTACTGCTCCCACTGCGGGGTCGCAGTGTTTGCCTCGGCACACGCATCCGCCATGGAGGATTTCCAGATACGGCCGCTTTACCGAAAAATCTGGGATTCCAGAGCGTTTTCGCTCTATTTCGAAATCTGCCGCGATCGTACAGTGCGGCTCAGGAAGGAGATCAAGGAGGGAAGTTTATGCTGAAGCTCGTGGGAATTGTGCTGATTGTCGGCTCATTTACCGGAATTGGCATGGCGCAGCGACAGACGTATCAGGGGAGAGTCAATGTCCTGCAGGGTCTGCTTCATGCGCTGGAGCTGATTTCAGATGAGGTATCGTTCCGCCTGACCAGTGTGCCGGATTTGGTAGAGATGCTGACGCGCAGCAAACAGCCGCAGGTTGCGGAGTTGTTTTCCCGGATGAATACATCACTGCAGGAGGAAAACGGCCTGTCGCTGACCTATAAATGGATGAGAACCTTCCAGCAGCATGGATCGGAAGCCGGGCTGAGGGAGGAGGACATCCGGATTCTCTGTGACATGTCGGATTTTATCGGGAAATACGACGCCAAATCGCAGAAAAAATGTCTGGATTATGCACACAAACGCCTGGAAACGCAGTTGGAAGCGGCACAGACCGATTTAAAAAGCAAGGGAATGGTGTACCGAACCTGCTGTATCGCAGCCGGGCTGCTGTTAGTGTTCGTACTGCTGTGACGGTGGTCTTATGCAGGTTGATCTTATTTTTAAAATTGCCGCCATTGGCATTCTGGTAGCGGTGCTCAATCAGCTACTGATCCGCTCCGGGAGGGAGGAACAGGCAATGATGACCACACTGGCCGGCCTGATTGTGGTGACAATGATGATTGTACAGGAAATCAGCAAGCTGTTTTCCATGATGCAGACAGTATTTGGGTTTTAGCCATGCAAATGATGTTATCGTTGTCGGGAATCGCCCTGATCGGTGCAGCGCTGACGGCATTCTTACGTCCGGTTTCGCCTGCCCTTGCGATTTTTGTCTCGCTCACATGCAGCCTTGTTCTGCTGTACTGCGTACTCGACCCGCTGGGGGAAACTTTTACCGCAATGTCTGATATGATGGCCTCTGCCGGATTGGATGGAGAGATCTATTTTCCAGTCATCAAGGCGGTGGGGATTGCAACAGTGGTGCGGATTGTCGCCAATCTCTGCCGGGATGCCGGTCAAAGTGCGCTGGGGGCAAAGCTGGAATTCGCCGGTGCGATCGCCTCCATTGCGGTTTGTGTGCCGCTGATGGAACAGGTATTCCAATTGATGGGGCTGATTTTGCAAACATGAGGAAGTTGTATGAAACGAATGTTACTGTTGCTGCTGTCTCTGTTTTTCTTATCCGGGACGGCGCTGGCGGTTGGCTCCGATGCGATTCAATCCATGCAGGATTCCGCACAGGCAGATATTTTGGCCGGTATGGATGGCGATGCCCGTCAGATCTTGGGGGATATCTCCCTCAAAGACTGTACCAATCTCGCAACCGTTTTCTGTACGATCTGGGAAAACAGCAGGCAGGCCACCGCGGGACTGATCAAAAGCGCCCTGTTTACGGTGTCCAAAACAGCGGTTGTCATGATCCTGTGCGGCTGTGCGGCGGGATTTTCCAGCAGCACAAAAATGCCGTCGGTTATTTTGACGATGGCCGGCGCACTGGGGATCACCGCAGCCATTTCCAGTGACCTGACCGGGATGCTGTCCCTGTGCACCACGACGGCAGAGGAACTTTCGGCTTTCTCCGGCTCCATGGTTCCCGTTGTTCTGACGGCGGTCACACTGTGCGGCGCGCCGACAGCCGGAACGATGAGCTGCACAGCCACAGTCTTTGCTCTCAATCTTTGTATCACGCTGATCACATCCGTTCTGATCCCCGCCGTTTCCGCATACATTGCTATGATAACGGTAAATGCAGCACTGGGAAATGGTATGCTGACACGGCTTGCTGAGTTTGTGCGGTGGGCGGTATCGGGTGTGTTAAAGATTTTGATGACGGTATTCATCGGCTATGTCACTGTTTTTGGCGCCGTTGGCCGCAGCATTGATTCTGCGACCGTCCGGGCGGCGAAATTTGCGATGTCCGGCACGATTCCGGTCGTCGGAGGGATTTTGTCCAATGCTGCGGAAACCGTGCTTTCCAGTGCGGTGGTGCTAAAAAACAGTGTCGGCATTTTCGGCATGGTCTGTGTGGTGTCCATCTGTCTACTTCCATTTCTGCGGCTTGGGCTGAATTATCTGCTCTTCCGGACCGGAATTGCAATCCTGTCACCCATCTGCCCGCCACTTTTGCTGGGGTTGATGGATGGAATTGTAAACAGCTTCCGGTTGATCCTGGGCATGCTGGGCAGCTGCTGTGCGATTGTCTTTTTTGAACTGGTTTTTGCCGTCGTCTTTTTTGCGCCATGATTGCAACATTAAAACAAATGATCCTCTGTGTGACGGCCGCCTCGTTGTTTGGCTCCATTGTACTCTCGTTGACCGAACAAAAAGCGCAGCAGGAAATTTTACGTATTGCCGTCGGCATGATGCTGGTGCTCTCGTTAATTACACCGATTCGTGCGATCCGGCTGCCGGACTTGAGCTGGCTGGAATCATTTTCGGGGAGCGGAAATGCACAAGCCGATGCAGAAGCGGCCTACACCCAAACGGTATTGGAGGAGTTTGAAACAGAGGTGGAAGCCTATTTGGAGCAGCTTGCCGAACAGCAAGGGATATCCTGTACCATTACTATCACGGCGGTACAGGAAGAGGACGCGGTTTCCATCTGTTCTGCGGAGGTTTTGTTCCCGCAGGAAGCAACCGAGGAACAAAGACAACAGGTTCAGGATATCGTGATACAGGAGCTGGGAATTTCGGAACGTGAGATCACGCTGGCAGGAGGGGAGCCGGATGGAACAGAAGAAAAAGCAGTGGATGTCTTATTGGAATAAGTACAAATATTTTCTTCTCGTACTCGCTATCGGGCTGTGTCTGATGCTGTTCACCTGGCCGGAGCAAACCAAACAGACGGAGGAAACCGAAACGACATCCGAGATGGAATTTGATATGGATTCCTTTAAAGAGGAGCTTTGCAGCAGCCTGTCGGCGATCGAGGGTGTCGGTCGTGTTGAAGTGATGCTTTCGTTGGAATCCGGTGAAGAAGCTGTTTACGCATCCGATGTATCGCAATCCAGTCAGAATTCCGGTGAGGACACAAGCAGTGAGAATTACCAGAGCACCATGTCGATTTTATCCGATGGAAGCTATGGCGAGCAGCCGGTTCTGATTAAGAATAATTTCCCAACCTTCCGCGGGGCGGTGGTGATCTGTGACGGGGCGGATGACAGTGTCGTCCAGCTCAAAATCACCGAAGCGGTGTCGTCTCTTTGTGGAATTTCATCCGATCGGATTTCGATCTCAAAAATGAGTCAATAGGAGGGCAAGTAGTTATGATTTCTATTCGAAAACGGGGCGCAGTGTACGGAGTGATTGGATTGATGCTGTGTGTGGCGGTCTATCTGAACTGGAGCTATTTTCAGTCGCCGAGTGAGCTGACCGTTGCGGCACAGAGTGACAGTGAGGCGGAGGAAACCGCGGAGACCTCGGAAAATGTTTATGGAGAGATTACATCCGTCAATGCCGAAACCACAACCGCGAAAGAGGATAGCGCCGAAGCGACTGAGCAGACAGCCGCCGATGCGGCCGCCGAAGACTTTTTTGCCGAAGCCCGATTGAAAAAACAGGCGGCACGGGACAGTGCCTTGTCCATGCTCAAAGAGACGCTTTCGAGTGAGGATTCCACCGATACAGCAAAGCAGGAGGCAACACAGCAGATCAGTGCGATTGCGGCAAACTCCGTAAAAGAGACAAAGATCGAGAATCTGATCCAGAGCAAGGGCTTTACCGATGCCGTTGTCATGATTGAGGACGATTCCATCACGGCCTCGGTTGCCGGGAAAAACGGCGCACTGACCGCGACCGATGTCGCAAAAATTGCGGATATTATCGTCAATGAAACCGGTGCGGATCTGACCGGAATTAAAATCAATGACGCAAATGCGAGCTAATTTTGTAAATCGTTCTTTGCAAAGCGGGTCTGTTATGGTATAATCAACTTCAAAGGAGTGTGATACCCATGGCAGATAGCAAGGCATATTGGACTTCGGATGGAGATCAGGGCAGTGTTCGCATTTCCGAGGATGTCATTGCATCGATTGCTGCGATTGCCGCATCGGAAATTGCGGGCGTCGGCAGTCTCTATTCCGGGATTGGTACCAATGTAGCAGAATTCCTTGGCAAAAAGAATCTTTCCAAGGGCGTAAAGGTAGAATTTCACGGTGATCTTGTAGAGGTTGAGATCAGCTTTTTGGCAGAGTATGGATATAATATCCGCGAAGTTTCCAAGCAGATTCAGAGTGCGGTTCGCTCGTCCATCGAGTCGATGACCGGCATGCGCACAACGGCGGTCAATGTCAATGTAGGCGGCATTTCGTTCGCGACACAGACAAAGAGTGTCGTGAAAACGGCCGAGTGATTTTCGAGTACCATAGAATAAACCCTGACTTTTGGTACAGGGAAAAGAAGTATCAAAAAAGAGTGGCAGCATTTTATTATATGCTGCCACTCCTTGACTGCTGGGCTGCAAAACCGGGCGGGGCTGTGGGCGGCGGGCGAAGCCCGTTCATCTTGACCGTTGACTGGCTCGGCTGGATTTGCTATTTACCCGACAAACTGGAAGTTTACTTTGTCTACATATAGGAATTTATCGAATTATCTGTATTTCTTTTGCTACAATAATATACACCCCTGCATCTACATTCTGAACGTAAGCATGATAACTATCTTTTTCTTCTGTAAAAATATTCATTAAATCAAATGTATTTAACATATCATACTCATCATTTTCATTATAATTATAATTTCCCTCAAGAAGATACAATTCTTTTCTTCGTTCGAAAGTTTTTTTCACCAACTGCTCTATAAAATTTTTGTCTATTATTTCATAAAGCCCCATAGCTTCTGCACCTATCATGCTATCAAAATAGTTGATTCGAAAATCAATCGCAGCGACATCAACAAATACTATTTTTGCAGTTTCTTTTTTATCCGTTTTTTCGTTATACATACGTGATGAAAGAGTCACTTTTGTAAATTTGTTCTTTGGTTTTATATCTATTTTTGAAATTCTTGCATCATAATTTGCAAGTATTAGTTTCGCTTTTTTCACTTACCATCTCTCCTACAAATTCGAGTTTGTTTCTCGGTTACTTGGGTTAAGTATATCATCTTTTCCAACGATTTTCTATATAGTTCCCTTTATCTTTACGGAATAGCAGGGCTGCGATCAATCAAATTCTTGTGATACTTTACCGCACATGAGCATTTTGTCAAGGGTTTATTTTTTTGTTTTTTTGATGTATAATATTTTTAACTATGATTTCAATATTTCACCACATAAAAAACGGTTGTGAACAATGGAGGTTTTTCCGTGGGAAGAAAAGAAGCGAGAGAAATTGCGCTGCATTTGGTATTTGAATTTGGCTTCCAGACCTTTGCGTCGGAGGAGATCGTGGCATCCCGGCTGGAGCAGTCCGTTTTGGACTCGCTGGCGGGGGATATTGCGCTGTACGCCGGACCGATGAGCGATGACCAGAAGAAATACATCATTGCGACCGTCGTCGGTGTCGGAGAGCATCTGGCCGAGCTGGATGAGAGCATCAGCAAGCATTCAACCAACTGGAACACCAACCGTCTGTCCCGCATCACGGTGGCGATCCTGCGTCTGGCGCTGTACGAAATGCAGTATACCGAGGATGTCCCAGTCAGCGCAGCGATCAACGAAGCGGTTGAACTGGCGAAGAAATACGATTCCAAGGAATCGTCAGCGTTCATCAACGGCGTTCTCGGCACAGTCAGCCGCGAGCAGGCGAAAGACTGATGGCACACTATCTCGGGATTGACACGTCAAACTACCGCACCTCTGCGGCACTGTTTGATTCTCAGACCCATACATGGAAGAATTCAGGGCGTTTGCTGGAAGTACCCGAGGGAAGAATCGGGCTTCGTCAAAGCGATGCCCTGTTTCAGCATACCCTGCACCTGCCGGAGCGTGTGCAGGCTCTCCCATCCGGCTTTGCGGATACCCTTGCGGCAGTGGCGGCGAGCACCCGCCCGCGTGCGGTAGAAGGCTCCTATATGCCATGCTTTTTGTGTGGCAAGGGCACGGCGCGTGCCATTGCCCATGCAGCGGATGTGCCATGTTATGAGGTTTCCCATCAGCAGGGACATCTGGCCGCGGCGGCGCTTTCCGCCGGGGCGCTGGAGCTGTTGCGCGAGCCGTTTTTGGCGTGGCACCTCTCCGGCGGGACGACAGAGCTGCTGCTGGTCAAGCCGTCGGAGGAAACCGGATTGCCGGAAGCGCAGATTATCGGTGGAACCACCGATGTTGCGGCGGGACAGATTATTGACCGGGCGGGAAATCTGCTTGGACTGACCTTCCCATCGGGCGCAGAGCTGGAGCAGCTGGCAAATACCTGCAAAACGGTGGAGAAACCATTCCGCCCAAAGGTGACAGACAGCTTGTTTTCCCTTTCCGGTGTACAAAATAAGATCGAAGCCCTGCACGAAGCGGGGGCGGAGGCGGCCACCGTCGCACGGTTTGCCATCGATACGATTGCCGAAGCGGTTTTAAAGGCAACGGCGCAGGCAAAGCAGAACCATCCGCTTCCCGTCCTGTGTGCCGGCGGCGTGATGGCAAACCAGTCGCTGCAGCAGGCAATGCACCAGCGGTTTGGTGCGAAATTTGCACAGCCGGAGCTTTCCGGTGACAATGCGGTTGGCGTGGCGGTTCTGGCTGCGCTGCTGCACGAGGGGAAATTATGAGTACAAATTCCACGGTTTTTACCGTATTTCAGGTCAATCAGGCCATCAAACAGATGCTGGAAGAAATGCCGCCGTTTCGCAACCTGTATGTCCAGGGTGAGATTTCCAATTATAAGGCGCATTCCTCCGGACATCGCTATTTTACGTTAAAGGATGAACGGGCGGCGCTTTCTGCGGTGATGTTCCGCTCGGATGCATCGCGCCTGCGCTTTCGTCCGGACAATGGGATGAAGGTGATTGCACGCGGCCGCATCAGCTCGTATCCCAAAAGCGGACAGGTCCAGATGTATGTTGTGGACATGATGCCGGATGGTGTCGGTTCCCTGACCATCGCGTTCCAGCAGCTCAAGCAGCGTCTGTATCAGGAGGGACTGTTTGACACCGGGAGGAAAAAGCCGATTCCGGCATTCCCGTCAACCATTGCCATTGTCACCTCGCCGACCGGTGCAGCGGTGCGCGACATGATCCGTATTTTAAAGCGGCGTTATCCGATTGCTGTGATTGAAATTCATCCGGTTCGCGTCCAGGGAGAGGGTGCAGCACAGGAGATTGCGCAGGCAATCGCCGATGTCAATGAGCGAGGTAAGGCGGATTTGATCATTACCGGCCGCGGCGGCGGTTCGCTGGAAGATCTATGGGCGTTCAACGAGGAGATTGTTGCGCGGGCGATTGCGGCCTCGGATATCCCGGTGATTTCCGCAGTTGGACACGAGCCGGATGTCACGATTTCAGATTTTGCGGCAGATGCGCGGGCATCCACTCCGTCCAATGCGGCGGAGCTGTGTGTACCCGACCGCATGGAGCTGCAGCGGCTGCTGTTGTCGCGATCCTCTCAGATGGCTGCCGCGATGCAGAACCGATTGAAGAAAGAGAAATCTGCGTATCAGGCGTTGGAGCACCGCCGGGAATTGAAAACCCCTACGGCCTATTTACAGGACCGTCGGTTTGCACTTGATCACATGCTGACGCGCATGCAGGCGGCAACCGAACAGACACTGGCGCAGCAGCGGCAGCAATTTGGCGAGTTGGCGGCGTATTTGGACGCATTCAGCCCGTTAAAAGTACTGTCACGCGGCTATTCCGTCGTCCACCGGGAGGACGGCCGCATTGTAACCAGCAGTGCGCTGCTAAAAAAGCAGGATCACATCACGGTACGGTTTGCCAAAGGCAGTGCGGTGTGTCTGGTCGAACAAATTAAGCGGAAATAACAGGAGAGAATACCATGGAGGAAATGACCTTTGAGCAGGCGATGAAGCGTCTGGAGCAGATTGTCACACAGTTGGAGGCTGGAGAGGCTCCGCTGGATAAGAGCATGGCATTGTTTGAGGAAGGGACTAAATTATCTGCATTTTTGTCCAAAACACTGGATGAGGCAGAGCAGAAAGTCCTTTTGATTCAGAAAAAGGACGGAGAGGAAGTTCCGTTCGATTTGGATGCATAAGAGGGGATTACGAATGGATTGGAAAAAACAACTTGAGGAATATGCGGCGGTAACCGAAGAAGCGCTGCTGCAATACATCCAGCCGCAGAAGGATTCCGGTCAAGGAACGATCTTCGAGGCGGCCCGGTATTCGGTTCTGGCCGGCGGGAAACGTCTGCGTCCGGCATTAGTGCTGGAATTTTGCCGCCTGTGCGGCGGTGAGATCCGCAGTGCGCTGCCGTTTGCCTGTGCATTGGAAATGATCCACACCTATTCATTGATTCACGACGACCTGCCGTGCATGGACAACGACGACCTGCGCCGTGGCAAGCCGACAAATCATAAGGTATATGGCGAGGCCATGGCGGTACTGGCGGGGGATGGTCTGCTCAACCTGGCGTTTGAGACGGCTTCCGACCCCATGCTGCTCGCGATGGTCGAGCCGCAGACACAGCTGCATGCGATCCGCACTCTGTCCCGTGCCTCGGGCATGGAGGGTATGATTGGCGGACAGGTTTTGGATATCGAGGCGGAAAAGCGTCCGATTTCTCTGGAAGAGCTGAAAACGTTACAGTCACTGAAAACCGGCGCGTTGATCTGTGCGGCCGCGTCGCTCGGCTGCATCCTTGGCGGCGCTGACCACGCCAAAACGGACGCGGCTCTGGAATATGCCCGCTGCATTGGGCTTGCGTTCCAGATCCAGGATGATATTCTGGACATCGAAGGCGACGAGGCGATTCTCGGAAAACCGATTGGCTCGGATGCAGACAATCAGAAGAGTACGTATCCCTCCCTCTTAGGGCTGGATGCCTGCAAAAAGATGGTACAGGACCTCTCCAAACAGGCTGTCGATGCACTGGAAGGTGCCTTTGACGATACCGGAATCCTTGTCCCGCTTGCATGGTCCTTGGCAGAACGGGTAAGCTAATCGTAATCATACAGAAACTTGCATTTGCGTTGAGAATATGATAGGTTATATATGGTGGCGCAGTATCCTAGTCAGTCTCTATAAATCCTAAGACGGGCCTAAAAATCCGTAGACGGGCACATCGATGAAGTCCCTGGTGCTTGCTTCTTACGCCCAGTTTGGGGTGGGTGCTGGGGGTTAAGGTTTAAGGGCGATTCCCAATGGCATGGGAAGCAACCCCTTTTTCCGTGGAGACCTGTCTCTGTAGTATTCCTATAAATCACACCATTTCGATTGATGGTTTATTACGGACCAGGGTAAAACCTGTATTGCGGTGCGGCGGACGGCATATGTATATCTCTTTCGATCCATTCATTTGGAAAGCGAGTACAGAAATTGCAATTGTCCTCCAAAACGCTGTGTGCAGAGTAGCCTGCCTTGCGTGGTCGGGGTGGATTGGACGTCCGCAGGAATCGGTTGTGGCCACAGCCGATTCCTGTATTGGTCTATGAAACCCCGGCTGCAAAAGAGGCTAAGATTTATGGAAGCTGTTGTGGAAATCACCTAGGCTGTCTGAAATACGGGCAGACAGAGGATTGCAGTACGGACTAAGTGGCAATTCGGTCGCGGATGCAGCAATGCTCCGAAGCAGGCTATAATGGGAAACCTCCATCACGGCGACGGATGGCAGTCTGCGGGGAAATCCAACCGAACCTCAAGCCGTAAGATTACCTCTGTCTGCTGCCACTTCTTTATCTTTAAGATCATCCGTCCGGGGTGGTCTTTTTTTGTTCGATACACAAAGGGATAGAGTTGAGATAATGTGCTTTTGGAGGTAAAATAAGTTATAGTATCTCAGCTGTCTGGAAACAGAACCGAACTGCGAGAACAATTTCTAAAAAACGAACGGGCCAATACAGAAGGATGGTATAAATAAATGAAACAAATTTTACTTGTCGAGGATGATCTGAGCTTAATCAATGGGCTTTCCTTTGCTGTAAAAAAGCAGGGATATCAATTGGAAGTTGCGCGTACCTGCACGGAGGCAGAGCGGATTTGGGAAGATGGGAAATATGATCTGGTGATTTTGGATGTATCACTGCCCGATGGTTCCGGGTTTGAACTATGCAGAAAAATGCGCCAGACCTCCAAAACCCCGATTATGTTTTTAACCGCCGCAGATGAGGAAACCGATATCATCATGGGTCTTGATATTGGCGGAGATGACTATATTACAAAACCGTTTAAGCTGGCGATATTTCTCTCGCGGATCAACGCGTTGCTTCGCAGGAGCGATAATTTCAGTCAGGCGGATACGGAATTGGATTCCAATGGGATTACGGTCCGACTACTGAAGGGGGAAGTGTATAAAAACAACCGTCCGATCGAATTGACAGCGAGTGAGTATAAGCTGTTGTGCCTGTTTATGCAAAACCCCAATAGGGTGCTTTCGGCAGAACAGATTTTAAACCGGCTGTGGGATTGTGAGGAAAACTATATCGATAATAATTCCCTTTCCGTGTATATCCGAAGGCTGCGGACGAAAATTGAGGACGATCCTGGAAACCCGAACCGGATCATAACCGTCCGGCGCATGGGTTATAAATGGAACACAGAACGGCGAGGTGACGAATGAAGATATTTGCAAACAGAAAAATTAAAGCACTGTTTGATAAAATCCTGCTCTGCATATTGGCATTTACCTTGCTGTCGACAGCTCTTCCGATGCTTGAGCCGCGAAATGCGGCGCTTCTCATCCTGCTCAGTTCCCTGTGTATGGGCACGATCATTTTGATCTTCTGTTATCAGTATTTCAGGGAACAAAACGAAATTATGGAAAATGCTGTGGCACAGATTGCGGATTATATTTCCGGCAACCGGACCGCGCGCATCGAATGTGATGACGAAGGGGAACTGTACCGGTTATTCCATGAAGTGAATTCCCTGGCCGCCATCCTGAATGCGCAGGCGGAAAATGAGGGCGAGTCGAAAGCATTTTTGCGCGATACCATATCGAATATCTCCCATCAGCTAAAGACGCCGCTTGCCGCGCTGAATATCTACAATGGGCTATTGCAGGACGAGGCAGAAAATCTTCCGGAGATCCGCGAGTTTACCACACTGTCGGAGCAGGAACTTGACCGGATTGAAACATTGGTACAAAATCTTCTCAAGATTACGAAACTGGATGCCGGTTCGATTGTGATCGAAAAGGCGCCGGAAAATGTGGCGGATATGATGAAGGACATTGAATTGCATTTTGCATATCGGGCAAAGGGTGAGCAGAAAGAAATCCTTTTATCCGGTGGGGATGATATCACCCTCGTCTGTGACCGTACCTGGATGATTGAGGCGATTGGCAACATCGTGAAAAACGCCCTCGACCACACAGAGGGCGGGGGATTTGTTCGTATTGAATGGAAACAATTCGCCTCGGTTGTCCAAATCATCGTCAAGGACAACGGCTGTGGTATCCATCCGGAGGATATGCACCACATCTTCAAACGGTTTTATCGAAGCCGTTTTTCGCAGGATACACAGGGGATCGGTCTGGGCCTGCCGCTTGCAAAGTCGATTATTGAAGCGCACAACGGCTCCATTGAGGTGGACAGCGAATTGGGAATTGGGACAAGCTTTATCATAAATTTTTTAATTCCTACAAAATTGTAGCATTTCAGTAAGTTTGCTGTAGGATTCCTGTGCTATCCTTTCAAGTACAAAGTGAGGCGGACAGAGAGAATCTGTGCGCTGAAACGAAATTATTTGGAAAGAGGTGCTTACCCATGAATTTATTAGAGGTCCATGACATCTGTAAAACCTATGGCAGCGGGGAAACCGCGGTGAATGCGTTGAAAAACGTCAGTTTTTCCGTACAAAAGGGGGAATATGTTGCGGTTGTCGGAGAATCTGGCTCTGGAAAGAGTACGCTTTTGAACATGCTTGGGGCGCTTGATACCCCCACAGCGGGCAAGGTTCTGATCGACGGCAAGGATATTTTCTCGATGAAAGACAGCAAGCTGACGATTTTCCGCCGCCGGAATATCGGCTTTATTTTCCAGTCATTCAACCTGATCCCTGAGTTGACCGTGGAGCAAAACATGATTTTTCCGGTGCTGCTGGACTATCAGAAGCCCAATCAGACATATCTGCAAGAGCTGCTCGAGGTATTAAACCTCAAGGAACGCAGGAACCATCTGCCGAGCCAGCTCTCCGGCGGACAGCAGCAGAGGGTAGCCATTGGACGCGCCTTGATGACGCGGCCATCCCTGATTCTTGCCGATGAACCGACCGGAAATTTGGATTCTCAAAACAGCAGTGAAGTCATTGCGCTGCTGAAAGAAGCCTCAAAGAAGTATGAACAGACGATTATTATGATTACCCACAACCGCAGCATTGCACAGACGGCGGATCGGGTTTTGAATGTGTCGGACGGTGTACTGACCGATTTGGGGAGGTGCCGTGAATGAGAAGTTATTTAAGTCTTGTTCCCATTTCTGCACGTATCCACAGGCGGCAGAGCCGTATGACACGGCTCTGTATCATTCTCGCGGTATTTCTTGTGGTGACTCTCTTTTCGATAGGGGATATGACATTTTCCGCAGAAAAAGAGGAAATGCTTGATAAGCATGGAAATTATCATATCATGCTTCAAAACGTGCCGGAAGAGGACGCGGAGCGCATCGGTGGACGTTCTGATGTTGCCGTAGCGGCGTGGTGTGATGAAATCAACCCGGATGCCGACAAAGATTACGGCATCGATGGCAAGCGTACCGTCCTATACGGCGTTGAGTCATCGTATATTACGGATATACGAAATTATCTGGCGGAAGGCAACTTTCCTCAGAATGATAAGGAAATTCTGCTCAGTAAAGATGCAGAAGCTCTTTTGGGGATCAAGGTTGGCGATCATACTACGCTGCATACCCCGCAGGGCGACCTTGATTATACGGTGTCCGGTTTTTGCAAAGATGACACCGACTTTAACAATAATATTGATGGCTGCTGCGTCTATATGAATATGGATGCATTCCAAAAGGTCCGTGACTGGAACGAGGAGGAGGTCAATCAGAACTATTATATCCGCTTTGGGGAAGATGCTAATCTGAAAAAAACCATTGCCGCTGTCAAGGAGGAATACGGCCTTACAGAGGAAAATGTCGAAGAGAACGTAGCTGTTTTAGGCCTTTCCGGAGCCAGCAGCAGAGAGAGCATTAAAAGTATGTACCCATTGTTTGTGATCACCTTTTTGCTCATATTGTTGTCAGGGGTTTTGATGATTTCGGGCTGTATCAACAGTAATGTGGCACAAAGGACAAGTTTTTTCGGGATGATGCGGTGTATTGGTGCAAGCAAACAGCAGATTATGCGGTATGTTCGGCTGGAAGCATTGGGCTGGTGCGTTACCTCGATTCCGATCGGCTGTGCGCTTGGCGTTGTCACAACTTGGATAACGTGCGCGATATTGCGCTTGATGGTCAAGGGGGAATGGGCATACATGCCGCTTTTCGACATCAGTGGGCTTGGCATTGTCGGCGGCATTGCAGTCGGTCTTGTCACCGTATTCCTTGCGGCATATTCTCCGGCAAAACGGGCGGCAAAGGTTTCTCCTGTGTCCGCGGTATCCGGAAATGCCGGAACTGTAAAAAATGTCAAGCATGCGGCAAATACCCGTTTATTCAAAATCGAAACATCCCTGGGGATTCATCATGCTGTGTCCGATAAGAAGAATCTGATTCTCATAGCGGGATCGTTTGCTCTTACAATCGTATTGTTTTTGCTCTTTTCCGCCTGTCTTGATTTGGTATACCGTCTGTTTCCCTCAGAAAGAGATTTTACCCCGGATATTTCCATTGCAAGTCAGGAGAATACCAATTCCATAGATCAGAACCTTGTTTCGGAAATTCTGGCAATACCGGGAGTGGAGCAGGCCTTCGGCACGATGTATTCCATCAACCTCCCAGTGGAGATCAATGGAAACAAATCGACGATCGACCTGATCTCTTATGATGAATTTATGCTGGACAGTACGAAAGAATGGATTGCAAGCGGCGATCTGTCAAAGGTTTATGGAGATTCCAATGATGTACTGACCATTTACGGGCAGGAGAAACATCTTGCTGTAGGCGATAAAATAAAAATCGGCCAGAACGAGCTTGAGATCGCCTGTGTCGCCTCCGAGGGTATCGGAGCGATTAGCGGTTCTGTGGTCGTGGTTTGCTCCGAGGAAACCTTTACCCGCCTGACCGGGGAACAGGGATATATGATGGTAAATGTCATATTGGGGAAAGATGCAACAGAAACGGCGGTAAATAAAATACGCGACCTGGCAGAGGGGAATGAATTCGCGGATCGCAGAGAAAAAGACGATGCTCTCAGTGGTACCTACTGGGTGTTGCGTGTTGCAGTATATGCATTTCTGGCGATTATTTTCTTGATTACTGTTTTGAATATTATGAACAGTATTTCCATGAGTGTGTCCGCAAGGATAAAGCAATATGGCGCTATGCGAGCCGTCGGCATGGAAAGCCGGCAGATTACAAAGATGATCACAGCCGAAGCGGTCACATATGCCGTTTGCGGCATGATTGTCGGGGACGTCTTCGGCGTACTGCTCCACTATTTGTTCTATGAAAAAGCAATTTTCTCTCATTTCGGAGGAACCTGGCACATTCCAGTTATTTTGCTTGCAATCATTTTGCTGATGGTTTCTGCATCGTGCATTGTGGCCGTTTATTCCCCATCCAAGCGGATACGGAACATGGCAATCACAGATACGATAAACGAGCTGTAAAGAAAGCGCGCGGTACAGTGGGAGAAAACCGACTGTACCGCAGGGGGGATATGGAATGGTGAGGTGGATTACATTTTGAAGAAAATTGGCGGGAAAGTGAAGGGAATTGCAGACATAGTAAGCCTCTATGCTTTTCTGATTCTGTTTTGCATGTTGTGTGCCGTGATTGGGTTGGTTTGGTCATGGGCGAATGGGATCATGAGGATATTGGATAAGGTCAGATGCCTGTTTTTGTGATATAATAAAAAGAAAAGACGGAGGTTCGCTATGGATCAGAGATTGAGAAAGGATGTCGATCAGATTGTTTCAGCGAGTATTCGGGCCGTTCTTCCGGATGAAGCGGTACAGCGGGCGCTGACGAATTATCAACCGCGCAGCGGGGGAAAGACACTGGTGGTTTCGGTTGGCAAAGCGGCATGGCAGATGGCTCACGCCGCCGTCCGGGTACTGGGGGACATTGACGGCGGCATTGTCATCACAAAATATGGCCATAGCAAAGGGGAAATTCCGGGAATAGATTGCTATGAAGCCGGGCATCCGATACCGGATAAAAACAGCTTTGCTGCCACCGAAAAGGCATTGCAGATGGTAAGCGGCTTGACGGAAAAAGACACGGTGCTGTTTCTTCTATCCGGCGGCGGCAGCGCATTGCTGGAAAAGCCGTTGATCTCCGGCGAAGAATTACAGGATATTACTGGCCAATTGCTGGCGATCGGGGCGGATATCGTAGAGATGAATACCATCCGCAAGCGGCTAAGCGGTGTAAAGGGCGGACGCTTTGCACAAGCGTGTGCGCCGGCACACATCGTGAATATTATCTTGAGTGACGTTCTGGGCGACCCATTGGATATGATCGCCAGTGGTCCGACCTATCCCGATCCGAGTACATGGGAGCAGGCGAAGGGAATTGCGGAGAAATATGCGCTGAAATTGTCTGCCCGTGCCTGGAAGTGCCTGAAGCAGGAGACGCCCAAAACTCTGGATCGGGTAACGACACAGATTACCGGCAGCGTACGGGAGCTGTGTGCGGCAGCGGCGGCAGAATGTGAGAAATTGGGCTACAGGACGGTTGTCCTGACCGATTGCCTGTGCTGTGAAGCGCGGGAAGCAGGCAGTTTCCTTGCCAGCGTCCTGCGCACACAGACAACGGATGCAAACGCAGTCGCCTATATTGCCGGGGGAGAAACGGTGGTGCATCTTACCGGAAGCGGTTTGGGCGGAAGGAATCAGGAACTTGCGCTTGCAGCCGCACCGGGCATAGCTGGATTGGATGGTACGGCCGTCTTTTCGGTTGGCAGCGATGGTACGGATGGGCCAACCGACGCCGCAGGGGGTTATGTCGATGGGGATACGATGGAGGCCTTAGCGGCAAAAGGCTATGATGTTTTCGATGTTTTGCGGCGAAATGATTCCTATCACGCGCTGAAAGAAATAAACGGTCTGATTTTTACCGGGCCGACGGGAACGAACGTGAATGACGTTGCCATCGCGCTGTTCAAGCCATAAGAGAGAAAAAAAGCCATCGGTGCATGGAACATTCCATGTGTCGATGGCTTTTATGCTATTGTATTTCACTCAGCGCAGCAGTGGCATACTGCCGGTCAGCTTGTTGACTTTTTTCTTCGGGCCGCAGATGGCAAGACCGAAATATTGCAGTGCATCCTCCGATGCGTTGCGCATTTTTTTGATAAATTCCTCATAGGTTTTACATCCCTGTGCAAGGTCAGAGAAATCCACCACGGTCAGATCCTGAAAATCCGGCTGGTAGAGTTTTTCACGGATTTCTTTGAGGTGGTCGGATGAGCCGCGTAGGATTGGGACAGGAAATGTAATGATACCGAGATGCTCGTTTCCACTCGGATCCGCTACATTGCTGCCCACCACCTCCGGCTTTTCTTTTCCCAATGTGATCCCCAGGATGGCCGCCGTATTTGCAATAATTCCGAGCGGCAGTGTTTCATCTATTACTATGACACATTTCTGATTTTGTAAATCCATTCCTATTTTCCTCCTGTGTTTTCTTTATTTTGTATCTTCCTGCGGCGTTCTGAGAGAGCAAGGCCGAGGAGTGTCAGAATTGTGCCGATAGCGGACATAACCGTGATTGGTTCGTGCAGAATAAGGGTGGATGTGGCTATGGTAATCACTGGAACTAAGTAGATATAAACACTGGTTTTGACCGCACCTAAAATCTTGACAGCCGTATTCCAGGTCACAAAGCACAAAGCAGATGCACCCAGTCCGAGAAAGATCATATTTCCCAAACAGACCGGATTGGTAAACCGTTCTGCTGCAACGTGGAAATCAAACAGAAATAAGGCAGGTACCATAAACAGGAGACCATATGCAAATACTTTTCTTGTGGTCAGGATGGTGTGATATCCGAAGCTGCTGATTTTCCGGGTCAATACCGAATAGCAGGCCCACACGACGGCAGCAGCTATGGCCAGCAGATCCCCAAGGGGATTTAGCTGTAGTTTTGCTCTTTGAAAGCTTATCAGACATATACCAATCATCGCGACGACAAAGCCTAGAAAGAAGTTTTTCGTCAGTTTTTCCTCCCCCCGCATAAGACAATGCGTCAGCATTGCAGTGAAAAATGGAGCGACCGAAAGAATGACACCTACGTTGGATGCCATCGTATAAGTCAGCGCGATATTTTCCAGCAGATAGTACAGACACACACCGCATAGGCCGGCCGCTGCAAAGACCGCTTCCTGTTGTTTTGTAGTTCCTCTCATACGGCGTGGATAGGCAATCATCAACGCCAAAAATCCCATCCCAAATCGGAAAAACAGAATTTCAATCGGTTTAAACTCCACTAAAAGCACCTTTGTGGAAATAAAGGTAGTTCCCCAGATCAGAATCGTTATCAATGCCGCGAGATGGCCGGATGCTTTTTTATTCATCTTGTGACATTTCCTTTTCTAAAAAAATATCGCGGTATAGGCCGGGAGCCAGTCCGATGAATCGGTTAAAATAATTCGTAAAATGGCTTTGATCCGAAAATCCGGTCTGCATAGCAGCCGCAAGCGGGGAGACACCTTGTTCCAGCAGCTTTTTTGCCTCGCCGATGCGTATGTTTTCCAGATAACGGTATGGGGTGACGCCTTTCGATTTCGCAAAGGCCCGGAGCAGTGTGGATTTGCTGAGACCGGCATGACGGCAGATTTGATCCAAACAAATCCGCTCGGAAAAGTGCTGTTCCATGAAATCACAGGCCCGTTCAATCTCCTCGCGGCATTCTGGGATACCGTTTGCAAAAGGCTGGCTGTACCGCTGGATGAGCAGTGAGAGAAGAAGCAGAAGCGCTTCTTCTTTGCCAAATGCATCGGAACCGTTCATTACCCGCTCGTGCAGCGGGTGCAGATAACAGGTGACTTCTTCATCAAAAATCACATTGGGAGAAAACCCGGGGAGCTCTCGTGTCCCGGTGATTTCCTCAGCAAAATCCAGCATGGCTTCTTTGGTAATATTGAAGCCACGATAATCCAACGTACCATTATCGCTCTGGACACAGGCATGCGTATCTCCGGGATTAAAGAGAACGATGTTCCCTTTCTTTATCACATATTCTTGCTCTTTACAGCATAAATGTCGCTCTCCAGATTCCATCAATCCGATGACATAGTATTCATGGAAGTGGTTCGGAAACGGCTGTATAATTCCCTCTAAACGATAGGCTTCCAGCCGAAGCGCATCATCATAGACTACCGTCCGCGTCTCTTTCTTCACATCGCTCCCTCCTTACTGTTTTTCTATTGTAGCATTGGAATTAGCAAAAGGCTTGTAAAATATCTTCATTTTTCTCGCTCTATTGTGTTTTTCCTGCATCTATGCTATAGTTACGATATTCAGAAAGGAGAGATTTTACTATGTTGTTTCTCTGTTATTCGAGATGCTCCACCTGCCAGAAGGCGAAGAAGTGGCTGGATGCCAACGGAATTTCCTATACCGAGCGCCCAATCAAAGAAGAAAATCCTACCTTTGACGAGCTGTCCGAATGGTATTCACGCAGCGGTCTGCCGCTCAAGCGGTTCTTTAACACGAGTGGCCAGATATATCGCTCGATGCAGCTTAAGGACAAGCTTCCAACTATGAGTGAGCAGGAGCAGCTAAAGCTTCTTGCCAGTGACGGTATGCTGGTCAAGCGTCCATTGGTAGTTACGGATACCGTTGTACTCACTGGCTTCCGCGAAAAAGAGTGGGAAACGTTGAAGGACGAGACATGAGGAGACAGTGGCATTGAAGGAAAATAGCCGCGAAAGCCCAGTAATGCACTGAATCGGTAGGTTTCTTCCAAAACCCATCGGATATGTAAAATCACATTTTTACCGACTTTGTGGGGGCAGACTAACCGTACAATCCGCAGCGCATACAATTGATGGGAAACGGCGAATTCAGTGACTTGTATTTCCCTTGCAAGATCACTGACACAGAGTTCTTTTTCCATCAGAAGACATACTCTGTATAAACCGTTTGACAGATAAAATCGAAGCAGTTATGATAGTTTCCGAAAGGAGATGATTTTGATGTCACATTATAATCTGCCTCACAACCACGGCCAGAATATGGAACAGGTGTTAGACAAAATGCCTTCTGTGGAAGACTTTTTTAATATAGCATTTTTATTTCAGCAGCTTGATGATCCGACACGTCTGCGGATTTTATGGCTACTCTGTCACTGTGAAGAATGTGTCTGTAACATTGCAGCTGCAGTGGATATGAGCGCACCGGCGGTATCACATCATCTGCGGATATTAAAGAAAAGTGGTATCATATCCAGTCGGAGGGAAGGCAAGGAAGTTTATTATTCCCTCTCTGATACGCCACAGGCAAAGTTGCTGCACCGCTCTATTGACGCTTTATTTGAAATATCCTGTCCAACGAAACAAGAAAGAAAAGCACCGCTTTCGTATTAAGAAGAGCGGCGCTTTTCTGCTTTTTCCAGTCTTTTAGATCTGGGATGATATATCGAACCGCTTTACCCGCATGGCACGGATCGCATTCAGGATGGCAATCACAGAAACGCCTACGTCAGCAAATACTGCCGCCCACATGTTGGCATATCCCAGAGCACCAAGAATGAGTACCAGGAATTTGATACCCAAGGCAAATACAATATTCTGGTTTGCGATGTGAATGGTTTTTCTGGCAATTCTCATGACAGAGGTGATTTTGGAGGGCTCGTCTGTCATTAGTACCACATCGGCAGCCTCGATCGCAGCATCGGAACCCAGGCCACCCATAGCAATACCTACATCAGCACGCGCCAGCACAGGGGCATCGTTGATACCATCCCCAACAAAGACCAGCGTACCTTTTTCACTTTTTTGTTTTAAGAGATCTTCTACGCGCTCGACTTTATCAGCTGGAAGAAGTTCTGTGTATGCCTGATCCAGTCCGAGACGGTCTGCCACCTTTTTGCCAACGGCATCTGAGTCACCGGTCAGCATGACAGTTCTTCGGATGCCCGTGGATTTCAAGGAACGGATCGCTGCCGGAGCATCTGTTTTGATCTCGTCCTCTATTACAATACATCCGGCATATTTTCCATCGCAGGCCACATAAACAACTGTTCCGACGGAAGGGCAGGCAGTGTACTTGATGTGTTCTTTTCCCATTAGTTTTGCATTTCCAGCCAGAACTGTTTTTCCATCGATGAGAGCCTGCACACCGTGGCCGGCAATTTCCTGAACATCGGTAATACGGGTGTTGTCAATTTTCTTGCCATAGGCATTTTTGATAGACAAGGAAATCGGATGGTTGGAGTAATCTTCTGCATATGCGGCCAGCTCCAGAAGCTGATGATCTTTCATGCCGTTGGAATGGATTTCACTGACGGCAAAGGAACCTTTTGTCAGTGTACCTGTTTTATCAAAGACTACCATTTCAGCATGCGCGAGAGCTTCCAGATAATTGCTGCCCTTGACCAGAACACCGATTTTGGATGCACCGCCAATACCACCGAAGAAACTAAGCGGAATGGAGATGACAAGCGCACACGGGCAGGAGATGACCAGGAACGTCAAAGCCCTGTAAATCCAAATGCTAAATGCCTGGCCTGTAATAATCGGTGGCAGAATTGCAAGGGCCAGGGCAGCGAATACTACGGCAGGCGTATAGTAGCGGGCAAATCGTGTGATAAAGTTTTCGAGCCGTCCCTTTTTATCACTGGCGTTTTCAACCAGATCAAGGATTTTCGCTACGGTAGATTCCCCAAATTCTTTTGTGGTATGGATGGTCAGTATTCCAGTTTGGTTGATACAGCCGCTGATCACTTCCATTCCCGGTTCCACCTCACGGGGTATGGATTCTCCGGTCAGGGCAGAGGTGTCTAGGGTAGAAGAACCTTTGATAATTGTGCCGTCCAGCGGGATACGCTCTCCGGGTTTTACTACGATAGTGGAGCCGATCGAAACTTCGTCCGGATCAACCTGAACCAGTTTTCCGTCCTGTTTCACATTGGCATAGTCCGGGCGGATATCCATCAGGCTTGTGATGGATCTTCGGGATTTGGAAACCGCATAAGATTGGAACCATTCACCTACCTGATAGAACAGCATAACCGCAACACCTTCAGAATGTTCCCCCAAAACCAGTGCGCCGATGGTAGCAATCGTCATCAGGAAGTTTTCATCAAATATCTGCCCGTGTAGAATGTTCGTGACTGCTTTCCACACAATATCCCATCCGATTACTACATAACAGGAAAGATATACTCCCATTTCTATCGAGTCTGGAAGATGCAACAGACTTCCTGTAAAGAACAGCACTGCCGCCACAAGAATGCGCGCAAGCAGATGCTTTTGTTTTCGTGTCATAATTTCAATACTCCTTTTATCGTCCTAATGTAAAAACACCGGCTACCAGGAAAATGGCAGCCGGTGCCCAGCCTTTTTTTACACCTTAACCGTTACATCCGGCTCGATTTTCTTGATCAATTCCTTTGCTTCGGCCAGGATGGCATCGAACTTATCGTCGGGTGCCTCCAGAACCATCTTCTGATTCATAAAATTAACGGATACATCAATAACACCGTCAATCTTTTTTACAGCACTCTGGATCTTTGCGGCGCAGTGTCCGCAGTCAAGGTCGATTAGTTTGATTGTTTTCTTCATAGGATCTGATCTCCTTTCTATGGTTATTTGGTTGGTTTGACATGGCTGAACAATTAAAAGATTGCTTAATTGTTCATGCCGTCAGTATATTCATGAATCTCTTTAAAGTCAACGGGTTTGGGAGCAATCCTGCTCTTTGGATTGGAAAACCTGCCAATTGGATTTTTCCAAAAAAGGAATTGCTTTTTGGATAAAAAATGCTTCTTTATGGAGCGTACAAAACAGCCCTGATTTTATATACTTCAATTGGTTAGACGTGGCTAATAAACAAGGAGGTAGCGTGATGAAGCAGTCACTTGATACAAGAACAAAATTACTTACCAAGAATCCATTTGCCCTGATGATGGAACTCAGCATTCCTGCAGTTCTCGGCATGGTAGTTGTTGGACTTTATAACATGATGGATTCCATCTTTGTCGGCCAGATGGTAGGAGCCGTCCAGATGGGAGCCATATCGGTATCTTATCCATTTACCCTGATCAATGCGGGTTCCGCCGCTATGCTTGGCGTAGGTTCTGCTTCCGTATTATCCCGTGCGATAGGAAAGAAGGATGAGGGAACCATTAAAAAGATTATGGGGAACCTGATCGCAATGGTTCTTCTGCTGTCCGTTATTTACACCGTTATTGGTATGGTATTTACAAGGCAGCTTCTGACTCTGGCAGGAGCCAGTGACAACATTTTAATTTATGCGGAACAGTACCTGCGCATCGTATTCGCCGGATCACTATTCGTAAACTTCTTCCAGAGTGCCAACATGGTCATTCGTGGGGAAGGGCAGCTGAAAAAGGCAATGATGATTATTGCCAGCGGAGCGATTCTGAATATTATTCTTGATCCGATCTTTATTACGATTTTAAAACCTTATGGCATGGGAATAGAAGCTGCCGCTTATGCAACGATTCTCTCCCAGTTTATCCAAGCAGCCGTTACCTTGTGGTATTTCAAAAAGAAAAGTCCGAATGTGAAAATCGGACGCATCCGTATTGACGGGACACTGCTTCCACAAGTTCTTTCGGTTGGGGTTTCCGCACTGTTGATGCAGGTGCTGACTCTGGTACAGCAGACAGTGATTTACCGTGTGGCATCAAATTACGGCGGTGAGACTTCCCAGATCCTTCTTGGTGCTGCTCTCAGGTTCTGGAATTTCTCGTTTGTTCCTCTGTGGGGCATCAGCCAGGGTTTCCAGCCTGCGGCGGGAACGAACTATGGGGCAAAAGATTATGACAGGGTGAAGAAACTGACAAAAGTATTTGTGATCGCTGCAACGGTATTATCCCTGCTGTTTTACATTCCGGTTGAATTGTTCCCGGATAAGGTACTCTCCATGTTTATCACAACGCCGGGGGTAGCTGCATCAGGAGCAGCCAATTTCCGCATCATGTTCAGTACCTACATCCTGCAGGGAAGTTTCCTGATTGCTGTGACGCTGTTCCAGTCCTTGGGGAAGGCAAAGAAGGCAACCTGGCTGGTATTGTTCCGGCAGATTATTTTATTCATCCCTCTTTGTGTCATTTTGCCGATGATTGGCGGCATGGGTATCCGCGGTGTGTGGCTGGCGATTGCCCTTACGGATGCAATCCTTGTAGTGATTACCGTTTCCATGATGCTTTCCGAGTTTCGGAGGATGCCAGCGACCTCAAATATGAAACGGTAAGGCGGGATATCTATATATCTTTGTGATGGAAAGTAATGTTTCTCGTATTGGAATTTTGATGTGAGGGAAAAGAAATGAAATTTGGAAAATGGATTTATTTAACAGCCTTTCTTGTAGTGATCGGCATAATAGGAAAAAATTGTTTCAGAAAAACCAAAGGAATGCAGGCTTATGATTAAGCGGACCGTAGGAGGATAAGCATGGGTATGATTGATTCAGTAAAAAATACAGCTTTTTCCACAGCTGTAAAAACAGCGTTGGATTATTTGGAGAAAGATCCGGAAAGCAATATCCCTAAAGCAATGCGTGTGATGGATAAGGTATTGCCGGATGGGTGGTATGAGGGACAGCGGGCTGCTTTTCGCAAAGCAATCGCAGAAAAAGGGAACTGGTATCAGCTGATTATGAAAGCTTATCAGTTGGATGAAGGTGTGAGAAAGACCTTCTTTCAGAATTTTATTATCAATTCAGCCCTGAAAGGTTCTGCCATTCAGGAGGAGGTGCGGAGCAGGGAAAACTGTAATGTTCCGTGGGCGATTTTGTTAGATCCTACATCCGCCTGCAATCTGCAATGCACGGGCTGTTGGGCTGCTGAGTATGGGCATAAACTGAATTTAAGCTTGGAGACTATAGATGATATTATCAAGCAGGGTAAGGCATTGGGAACCTATATGTATATCTACACTGGCGGAGAACCTATGGTTCGGAAAAAGGATTTGATTACACTGTGCGAACGCCATCCGGACTGTGAGTTCCTTTCCTTTACGAATGGGACTTTAATCGATGAAACCTTTTGCCAGGAAATGCTTCGGGTGAAGAACTTTGTTCCGGCAATCAGTCTGGAGGGATTTGAGCAGGCCAATGATGGGAGACGAGGCAAAGGCGTTTTTGAAAAAGTCATGCACGCTATGGATTTGCTTCGGGAGCATAAATTGCCTTTTGGGATTTCTACCTGCTATACCAGTGCCAATTGTGCAGACATCAGCAGTGAGCAGTTTTTCGATATGATGATTGAAATGGGAGCAATGTTTGTGTGGTTTTTCCACTACATGCCTGTTGGCAATGAAGCAGTGCCACAGCTTCTGCCTACACCAGAGCAGAGAAAGATGGTCTATGAACGGATACGAGCGTTTCGGAATACAAAACCCATCTTCAGTATGGATTTTCAGAATGATGCGGAATATGTGGGCGGCTGTATTGCCGGCGGACGAAATTATCTGCATATCAATGCAACTGGTGATGTGGAGCCGTGTGTGTTCATCCATTATTCTAATGTGAATATCCATGAGTGCAGCCTGTTGGATGCGCTGAAAAGTCCGATCTTCATGGCATACCATGACGGCCAGCCATTCAACAAAAATATGCTGCGTCCATGCCCGATGCTGGAAAATCCGGAGATTTTAAAAGAGATGGTTAAACGTACCGGAGCAAAATCTACTGATCTGCAATCTCCAGAGAGTGTCGACCATTTATGCGGTAAATGTGAACGATATGCAGAACACTGGAAGCCGATGGCGGATGTGCTATGGGATTCCAGTGGGAAAGGAGCATAGAATGATTGTGACCGGAAT
The DNA here is from genome assembly GCA_030539335.1 of Eubacteriales bacterium. GTDB lineage: Bacteria > Bacillota > Clostridia > Oscillospirales > Butyricicoccaceae > Butyricicoccus_A. The sequence goes on from JAUNSG010000005.1 coordinate 112,885, forward strand.
GCGTTGGAAAAGAATATTGTAATAAATAAAATACATAAGAAGTCGGTGTTTTCAATAGGACATCGGCTTCTTTTCTCTGTTTGCACGATCGGAAGGGTTATAATATAATGCTAAATGGATTGTAAATCCTACTGATTGGAGCGGTGCGAAATGAGAGAAAACTATATAATAAGAGATGCCAGAGAGATTCTGGCAGAACAAATAAAGAATAGTGGCATAGTAGAAAGGGAGGCTATGAACGAAAACCCTGTTATAAACACAAAAGGATTATCTGCGGTTATTCCAAAAGATAACGATGGGTATTGTACGGTTTATAAGATGGACTGTACGGATGGTTTGGGGCTTATGACCGTCTATCAGGTTTATCCGGGCATACAGCTTATTTATAATGATTTTGAGGCAACAAGCTGTGACTGGAAGGGGAATCTGGATAAGAATATATTGGAGATCAATCACTGCCGAGAAGGACGGGAAGGGAGTACACTTTTGAGCGGTTCCTGTCTGTATCTTGGCGAAGGGGATCTTTCTATTCATACAATGGATAATTGCTCCCCGGAGATGAGTTTCCCTTTAAAGCATTATCGTGGGATCTCTGTGGTAATTAACCTGAAAATTGTGTCAGAAAATCCGCCGGAGATACTTTCTGAGAGCGGTATTGATATTTTAGAGTTTAAGGAAAAATTCTGCGCGGGTGGAAATTGTTTTGTTATGCGGGCAAAGGACGAGATTGAGCATATTTTCTCGGAACTTTATTCTGTACCAGACTGTCTGCAGAAACCATATTTTAAAATAAAGGTTCAGGAACTTTTCTTATTCCTGTGTATGGTAGACGTATCGAAAGAAAAGCAGCGGGAGCGGTATACCTCACCGCAAGTGGAGGTGATGAGAGAGATTCATAGGAAGCTCATTTCTGATTTGCAGGCACGTCCTACGATTGAGGAGCTTTCGAAAGAGTATCTCATCAACACAGCAACATTAAAGGATACGTTTAAGGGAATTTACGGACAACCGATTGGTGCATATATGAAAGAATATCGGATGAAGCGGGCCGCTGTTTTACTTCGGCAAACGCAGGACACCATAGCAGAGATTGCGAGTCAGGTCGGGTACGAAAACCAAAGTAAGTTTGCCACTGCTTTTCGAGATATTCTGAAAATAGCGCCGGCCGAATATAGAAAGCAGAACAGCATTATGGAATACAGAGATGTCCTGCGGTAAGGTTGCTATACAGGGAAGAAATGTAGTATACTGATTCCAAAATAGATTTATCTGGATAAATGGGGTAAAATGATGGAGAAGATGAATGCAAAGGTTTTTCTGACAGTGGCGGAGGAAGGGAGCTTTCGGAAAGCCGCGGAGGTCCTCGGCTATACACAGGCGGGAATCAGTTATATCATCAGCACCATGGAGGAACTTACCGGTCTTTGCCTGTTTGTCCGTGAACATGGGGGCGTCCGATTGAGTGCAGAAGGTGCTGCTCTCCTGCCGCTGTTTCGTCAGATGAACCATTGTGAATGTCAGCTAAAGCAAGCGATCGATGAACTCAATGGTTTGGAAAAAGGAGTTGTGCGGGTGCAGGTCTTTGACAGTATTTCCATACACTGGATACCGGGGATCATAAAGAAATTCCATGCGGATTATCCTGCTGTAAAAATTGAACTGATCACCGAAGAAGATAGCCTTCGTGCGGAAGAGATGGTGTTGAGCGGGGAAGTAGATTGTGGTTTTTTCCTGACAGCAGTGAGTGCAAAACTGGAGGTTTTTCCATTAATCGAGGAATCCTTAAAGGCCATCGTATCTCTGGAGCATCCGCTGGCGGGACAAAAATATTTCCCCGTATCCGCGTTGGGAAACTATCCGTTTATCAGTATGAAATACGATGACAATACCGGAATCCGTGAGATTTTCCGGAGCAGGGGAGTGACGCCCGATACGGCATTCTATATGGACAACGACTATGCTTCTATGGCAATGGTGAGTAAAAATTTAGGGTACTGTATCTTCCCGGAATTATTGCTTCAGGATATGCCATATGAGCTTCACTGCATGGAATTCGATGAACCGCAAAAGCGAACCATCAGTATCGGTACCCGCTCTATGGATACCTGTTCGAAGGCATGTAAAAAATTTATCGAGTATACCCGAAGCTGGGTAGAAGAGAATATGAAAAAGAGTACAGCGGGGCTTGCATGAAAAGGATTTCTTTTCACAAATATAAATAACTCCCATTTTACTTTATACTGCTTTTGTGTTATTATCTGCTTAACAAAAAGAAAGCAGAATGAATACAGGAAACCGCTACATAGGATTTCCTGCCTGTATCGAAAGATAGCTTTTGTATTTGTACGAACCCGCGGAATGTGGCTGCACTGCAATTGAATACCGGACAAGAAGAAGTCTGCAGGAAACAAAGTGAACTTGACCGAAGGAGTAACGCTCTCAGGTGCTGTCTGTGACAGTGAGGACTGTAGATGGATTGTCACTCTGGAGAAGCTTCTTTCAGAAATAGAAGTGCCGAAGGTGCAAGGAGGGAATTCCCTACCAAAACTCTCAGGCAAAAGGACGGAGATCGCATGCGATAACGCAGGCAGAATGATATCACAAGGACCAGAGTGTATGCTCTGGTCTTTTTTTGCTCACCAATTCCGGCGGGAAGGATAATTTGAAGGGAGTTTATAAGATATGGAAACACTAACTGCTGTGCTCGAACGAATTGATTCTCTGGTATGGGGTATTCCATTGATGGTATTGATTCTGGCCGGCGGCATTTTACTGACGGTGCGCATGCACATCCTGCAATTTCGCAAGCTTCCATTGGCACTGAAGTGGATGGTCAAAAATGAGGCAGACGGCGAAGGGGAAGTCAGCTCCTTTGGCGCATTGTGTACCGCCCTGTCGGCGACAATCGGTACCGGCAATATTGTCGGTGTTGCGACCGCAGTATGTGCCGGAGGTCCGGGCGCCTTATTCTGGATGATTGCAGCCGCTTTTTTTGGAATGGCGACAAAATATGCCGAAGGCGTTTTGGCCATCAAATATCGTGTTGTCGATAAAAGTGGACATTCTCTGGGCGGTCCATTCTATTATATCGAACGCGGCATGGGCACACAGTGGAAATGGCTTGCGAAGCTGTTCGCTGTTTTTGGTGTTTTAGTCGGTCTGCTGGGGATCGGAACGATTACGCAGGTAAATGGCATAGCCAATGCCGTTCAAACCTTTTTTGACCCGCAGGAAACCCATCTCCTCTCCATTCCTTATGTTGGAGAGTATTCGGTTTTCGTAGTCGGTGCATCGGTCGTAGTAGCGGCATTTGTCGCCCTGGTTCTGATCGGCGGGATTAAGCGCATCTCCAGCGTAGCACAGGTCATTGTTCCTTTCATGGCAATTGTCTATGTCGTCTTTTGTGTCGCTGTAATTGTGTATAATATTACGTCGGTACCGGATGCCGTCGTTACGGTGATACAGGGAGCATTCCACCCCCGGGCTGTTACCGGTGGTGTGGTCGGCACGATGTTTGTCGCCATGCAGAAGGGTGTCTCCCGCGGCATTTTCTCAAATGAAGCCGGACTCGGTTCCGCTCCAATTGCAGCCGCTGCTGCACAGACAAAGGAGCCGGTGCGGCAGGGATTGGTGTCGATGACGGGCACCTTTATTGATACGATTGTCATCTGCACAATGACGGGACTCGTTATCGTCATGACCGGTGCCTGGCAGATCGATGGACTGGAAGGGGTTCAAGTAACAAACTATGCCTTTGCGAACGGCCTGCCCTTCCCGCAGCAGGTATCCTCCTGCATTCTGATGGTGTGTCTTGCCTTTTTTGCGTTCACAACCATTCTCGGTTGGGATTATTATTCCGAACGCTGTTTGGAATATTTGGTCGGTGGTCAGACAAAAGCAATTCTGGCATACCGGTGGCTGTATATTTTTGTTGTATTCCTTGGCCCGTATCTGACGGTTTCGGCGGTATGGACAATTGCGGATATCGTCAATGGATTGATGGCAATACCGAATATGATTGCAATTTTTGCCTTAAACGGGATTGTCGTGAAAGAAACAAAGGATTTCTTCCAAAGACAAAAAACACACATCGACGGATAAAAGTCATTTATTTGCTCTTAAGGTATTGAAATTAAAGTCGCCATGGATATCGTTTCATGGCGGCTTTTTTCGATCGATTTCAGAAAGAAATCTTTCATTTTCCGTGAAATGGCGTAGGAGGGATGAATAATAATGCCAGGAAAAGGATGAAATTGCAAACAACAGAAGAAATAAATGATAACAAAATATCGGTCAAAAATTCAAGAAAAGCATAGAATGCGTATGAATTGATTGTTTGACTGCACTTGAATCTCTCTGGAAAGAGGCTCCATGGTCGGTACATAAGTCTTGACAGATTTCTCAAAGCATTTTAAAATATTTGAAAGTGTTTATAATTACTTTATTCTTTTTCGGAGGAGTTTTGTGGATAACGGTACAGAAAAAAATGAGAAAGGGAAGAAAAAGTCCAATCCCGGCGGGGTGAATATCCGGTGGATTGCGACGATTATGGCGATCAGTTTCTGCCTGTCTGTTGTGATGTCGTATTTGTCCGAACAGGCGCTGAATTCGGTCGGAAATGCCGTTGCCTTTCTCATTTTGTTTTTATTTATTTTTCTTGGCATTATTTTCGATATTATCGGAGTTGCTGCAACAGCGGCAACCGAAAAACGCTTCCATTCTATGGCGGCGCGTAAGGTCAAGGGCGCAAAACAGTCGATCTGGATTATCCGAAATGCGGAAAAGGTTGGCAGTTTTTGCAACGATGTGGTTGGAGATATTTCGGGTATTATTTCCGGTGCGACGAGTGCAATTATCATTGCGCGGCTGATCCACGGCAGCGGCGTCGCTTCGATCCTGTTATCGTTGTGTATTACGGGCTGTGTGGCCTCTCTGACCATCGGAGGAAAGGCCGTTGGTAAGACTTTCGGCATTTCGCACAGTGAAGATATTGTTGGCCTAGTCGGCCGGCTGATCGCACTGTTTTCAAAGTGAACAAAAGGAAAAAAGAGAGTGATCGGCTCCAGTTGATCTGGCGCCGTAAACCCAATTTCAAGTGGGGATAAAGATTTATGACAAACAAACAGAATTCCAGATACCGTTATCTGGAGCGAGAGGATCTGCGTGAATGGCTGAAAGAGGCCAACACAGAGGAATTGGCGGAGCTATGTACCGAGATTCGGCGGTTTTTACTGGAGAATGTTTCCCGTACCGGCGGTCATCTGGCGTCGAATCTAGGAGCCGTCGAATTGACCGTTGCCCTGCACCGCTGCTTTGACTCTGCGACAGATCGTTTGATTTTTGATGTAGGGCATCAGTGCTATACCCATAAAATCCTGTCTGGACGCAAGGACCAGTTTTCACAGCTCCGGCAGTTGGGCGGTATTTCCGGTTTTCTAAAACCGAGCGAGTCCAAGCACGATGCATGTATCACCGGTCATGCCTCCAATTCGGTTTCCGTTGGACTGGGTATGGCCCATGCGCGTACATTGCGAAAGCAGCAGTATCATGTTGTATCGATTATCGGTGACGGTGCACTGACCGGGGGCATGGCGTATGAAGCCCTAAATTCGGTGGGGGCCAGCAAGGAACCGTTAATTCTTGTCCTAAACGACAATAACATGTCGATTGATAAAAACGTTGGTGCAATGAATCTTCATCTGAATCGTTTGCGCACCCGACCGCAGTATCTGCGCATGAAGCAGAATATTCACGAGGCGTTTTCGCGTATTCCAGGCGGCGACAGTGCGGCGGATTTCATTTCACGTTCGAAGAATGCCGCCAAGCGTATGATACTGCCGACCTCTCTGTTTGAGCAGATGGGTATTATGTATCTTGGGCCGGTGGACGGGCATGATATCTCAGCGATGACTGAACTGTTTCAGATAGCAAAAGAGCTCCATCGTCCGGTTTTGATCCATGTCATGACACAAAAGGGGAAGGGATATACCTACTCGGAGCGGCATCCGGATGTTTATCACGGCGTCTCGAAATTTGATGTCGACGAAGGCGTTTCGCTCAATCCATCCGGAGAGAGCTTCTCTGCGGTCTTCGGCCGGGAAATGATCCGTCTCGGTGCCCGGAACCCAAAGCTCTGTGCCATTACTGCGGCAATGCCCTCCGGTACCGGTCTGTCGGGCTTCGCAAAAAAGTATCCGAAACGTTTCTTTGATGTCGGAATCGCGGAGGAACATGCCGTCACCATGACGGCCGGTATGGCCAAGCAGGGGCTTCGGCCGGTCTGCGCGCTGTATTCTACGTTTTTACAGCGTGCGTACGATCAGTTAATTCACGATGTGGCGCTCGATCATCTCCCGTGTATTTTTGCGATTGACCGCGCGGGTATCGTCGGTGCAGATGGCCCGACGCACAATGGTGTCTTTGACGTTGGATTTTTGCGGCAGATTCCCGGTATTCAGATCCTGGCGCCATCCAATTATGCAGAACTGCGGACGATGCTTTCTCACGCAGTTGCGCAGGTTTCGGGGCCCATTGCCATCCGTTACCCACGGGGCAAGGAGGGTGCCTTTACGGCGGATCAATCACAGAATACGGGTGTCTTCCTCACAGAAGGCTCCGATGTTGTTTTGATCGGCTACGGCGTTTTGATCAATGCACTGTTGGAAGCACAGGAACAACTGGAACGGCAGGGGATTCACGCTGCTGTTTATAAAATAAATGATTTGTCTGCACCGTTTTCCGCAGAATTACTGCAAGCGATTGCGGATTGCAGTCGCGTCCTTGTCGCGGAGGATGTCGTGGAAAATGGAAGCATTGGACAAGCTCTGGCGGCACAGCTTGTGAAAGGCGGTCTGTCGGTCAAGTGGCTTGCGATGCTTAACTGTGGAGACTCCTTTGCTCCACAGGGGACGGTCTCTCAGGTGTATGCGGCGTATCAGTTAAATGCTACAGGGATTACGGACCGCTGTTTGGAGGAAATAAAACGTGAAAAAACGTCTTGACGTTCTATTGGTAGAGAAAGGCTTTGCTCCATCGCGGGAGCGGGCAAAAGCGATTATTATGAGCGGCATTGTCTTTGTGGACAATCAAAAGGCCGACAAAGCCGGCATGAATATTCCGGAGGACGCGGAAATTGAGGTGCGTGGCAAGACGAATGCCTTTGTCAGCCGCGGCGGATTGAAAATTCAAAAGGCGCTCGCCCATTTTTCCATCGATCCGCGGGGGCTGTGCTGTATGGATATCGGCGCTTCGACGGGAGGATTCACCGATTGCCTGCTGAGCAAAGGAGCGCGCCGGGTCTTTTCGATCGATGTCGGATATGGCCAGCTCGCGTGGAAGCTCCGTCAGGATCCGCGTGTCGTCTGCATGGAGCGGACCAATATCCGTTATGTCACGCCGGATATGCTGGATGGCGAGAAGCCGGAATTGGCAGTCATTGATGTCTCTTTTATCTCTCTCAAGCTGGTACTGCCGGTGGTGGCTCAGCTTCTGGATGAGCACGGACGGATTGCCTGCCTTATCAAGCCGCAGTTTGAGGCCGGGAAAGGCAAGGTCGGAAAAAAGGGCGTTGTCCGTGAACCGGAAATCCATTTGGAAGTCCTGGAAGCATTTTTGGAGAATGCACATGCCTCTGGATTCCATGTATACAATCTGACATTTTCACCGATTCGCGGACCGGAAGGGAATATTGAGTTCCTCGGCTATCTCGGACGAGATGGTGTGGATGCAGAAATCGATTTGCCTGCGCTGGTGGCGGAAGCACACGGAGAGTTGGAAAAATAATGACGCAACAGCAGAAGAAGATTCGCAATGTAATGATTTGGCCGAATACCGGCAAGGAGGGCATGGGCTATGCGGTGACGCAGGCCGCTGAAGTGCTGCGTGAATTTGGCGCAGATGTCATTCTTCCGGAACGGGCGTTGGAAATCGGCATTGATCCCACCGGATACCGGGTATTGCCGATTGACCAAGGTATGCTGGAATCGGATTTCGTTTTGGTCCTTGGAGGAGATGGAACCATTTTGGCGATGGCACAGTATGCCGCGATACGGCATGTGCCGATCCTTGGTATCAATCTGGGCCATGTTGGATTTATGAGTGAGCTGGAATTTCCTGAGCTTCGGACCGTGCGTAAGGTGTTTTCCGGTGAGTTCCATATTGATAGCCGCATGATGTTGTGCGTGGAAGTGGTTCGCCGCGAAAAGATTGTCTATCAATCCATTGCGCTGAATGAGGCAATCGTGAAGACCGGTTCTATTTTTCGAATCAGTCTGCTGGACATTCTCTGTGACCGTGAAGCGGTCTGCTCTCTGCATGGCGATGGCGTGATTGTCTCAACACCGACAGGGACAACGGCATACTCTCTGGCGGCTGGCGGCCCGGTCATCGAGCCGTCTGCGGAAAATATTTCGGTGATTCCGATCTGTCCGCATGGAATTCAGGCAAAGTCCTATGTGTTCTCACCACATCGCGAGATCTGCATCGTACCGTGCTTTTTCAATGATACATCCATTCTGGTCTCCTGTGATGGCCGAAAGAGCTTTGAATTGGAAAGTGGCGACAAGGTCTATATCCGCAAAGCCCAGTATGACACCAAGCTGATACGGGTAAAGGGAAAGAGCTTTTATTCGCTGCTCAACGAAAAGCTATCCATCCGATAACGTTATAGAAAGATTCCTTGCTATGAAATTTCAAAGACAGGCAAAAATTCTCGATTTGATCGAGCACAACGAGATAGAAACCCAGGAGGAGCTTTCCGAGAAGCTGTGCAGCCTTGGCTATGACACAACACAGGCGACGGTTTCCCGCGATATCAAGGAACTCCGCCTGGTTAAAACACTTTCCGCAACGGGAAAGTATTACTATACCACCTCGGCGAAAGAAGCGGAGAGCAGTTTTTCCAGCCGCCTGCGCAATATTTTTCGCGAGTGTGTCACCAGTATCGAAAGTGCACAAAATATGGTAGTGATCAAAACGCTTCCAGCTTTGGGACAGGCGGCGGCCATGGCGATTGACTCCATGAAGATCCCGAATGTCGTCGGAACCCTTGGCGGTGACGATACGGTTTTTATTGTCATGCGTGATACCGAAACTGCGCTGGAGTTGGCGGAAGAGACCCGTGCTCTGTTACGATGAGGAAGAGTTTATGTTGAGTTTACTCCACATTGAGAATATTGCGGTAATTGAACGGGCAGACATTGCGTTTCAGCCCGGCTTTACAGTTCTGACCGGTGAGACCGGCGCCGGCAAGTCCATTATTATTGACTCCATCGGCGCGCTGATGGGACAGCGCACCAGCCGGGAGCTGATCCGCAGCGGTGCCAAAAAGGGGTTTGTCAGCGCAGTGTTTGATAACATTGCCCCGGAACTGCGGGAGCAGATCATGGAGCTTGGTCTGGAAGGGGAGGAAGAGGATTCCGTTCACATACAGCGTGAGCTGACCGCTTCCGGACGCAGTGTCTGCCGTGTCAATATGAAGCCAGTTGCGGCCTCTGTCCTCCGGCAGCTCAGCCCATATTTGATCAACATCCATGGCCAGCACGACGGGCAGAAGCTGATGCAGGATGAATATCACATTGAATTTCTTGATCGTTTCTGTGATACCTCTGCTTTTTTGGAGAAGTATCGGCCTCTGTACAGCCGTCTGTATGAACTGCGCCGCCAGATCCGTGAGTTGGATCACAGCGAACAGCAGCGCGCACAGCGCATCGATATGCTACAGTACCAGTTTGACGAAATTGCGGCCGCAGAGCTGCGTGCAGGGGAAGAGGAAGAGCTCAAGGAACGCAAGCAGTTCTTTGACAATGCAGGAAAGCTGGCCTATTCCCTTGGGACTGCCAATCGTCTTTTGTCCGGAAGTGAATCGGAGGACGGCGCTTTTTCGCTGCTCAGCCAGGCGGCGGAATCATTGGCGGATGTCTCCATGTTTTCGGAAGAGATGCGTGCACTTCATCAAAAAGCAGATGAACTGAAATATCTGGCGGAGGATCTCGCAGAGGCTGTTGCGGCACTGTCGCTGAACATCGAGTTTTCGGAGGCCGAACGCGACGCAGTGGAGGATCGACTGGATGTGATTTACCGTCTGTGCCGCAAATATGGCGCTACCGTAGAGGATGTGCTGGCATATTGTGACAGCGCAGCATCTGAACTGGAAATCTTGGAAAACTCGGAGGATCAGAAGGAAACGCTGGTGGCACAGTACCGTGAGACACTACAGCAGGCGAGGGAAATCGCGGCAGAGCTTTCGGAATTTCGCCGTTCCGCGGCGAAGGTGCTGGAAAAGAAAATTGTGGAGCAGCTAAAGGATCTGAATATGGAAAAGGTTAAGCTGTCGATCGCGGTCAATCCACAAACCAAACTGAACAGCAACGGTATGGATACCGTCCAATTCCTGATTTCCACCAATCCGGGTGAGCCGGTAAAGCCCCTGACCAAAATTGCATCGGGCGGCGAGCTGTCACGTATTATGCTTGCCATCAAGAATGTGCTGGCGAGCACGGAGGATGTCGGCACGTGGATTTTTGACGAAATTGATACCGGTGTCAGCGGCCGTGCGGCGCAGAAGATTGCACAGAAGCTGAGCAATATTTCGCGCGCCAAGCAAACCTTGTGCGTCACGCACTTGCCGCAAATCGCGGCGATGGGCGATCATCATCTGCTGATTGAAAAAAATATCACGACGGATCGTACCTTTACCAGCGTCGAGCCGGTAGAGCGTTCAGAGCGCGCGCAGGAGCTGGCTCGCATGATTTCCGGCGCCGAAGTGACCGAAGCATCCCTGCGGAATGCAGAGGAATTGTTGGATCAGGCGGAAATTTGGAAGAAAGGCTCTTGACACAATGGTAATTATATGTGAAAATTTCAAGGAACGCGCTCCTTGACAGCGCAGAATTCCCTTTCATCAAGAAAAAAATTATTTCATTTATTTTATAGAGGAGAAGCAAATGTCTCAGGTTTATGAAGAATTAAAAGCACGCGGCTTAATCGCCCAGTGCACCAATGAAGAAAAAGTGCGCGATTTGTTGGATAACCACCAGACCACATTTTATATCGGTTTTGACGCGACGGCGGACAGTCTGCATGTCGGACACTTTCTGCAGCTGGTCGTCATGTCGCGCCTGCAGAAGGCCGGCCATCGCCCGATCGCGCTGATCGGCGGCGGTACGACCATGATCGGCGATCCGACCGGAAAAGCGGATATGCGCAAAATGCTGACGGTGGAAGAGATCGACCACAATGCCGAGTGCTTCCGCAAACAGATGCGAGGTCTGGTCGATTTTGAGAACGGTTCGGCACTGATGATTAACAATGCCGACTGGATTCGCAAATTCAACTACATCGATTTTATGCGCGAGGTCGGCGTTCATTTCTCGGTCAACCGTATGCTGACGGCGGAATGCTATAAGAGCCGTCTGGAAAAAGGCCTGAGTTTCCTGGAATTCAACTATATGCTACTGCAGAGCTATGACTTCCTGTATCTGTACCGCAATGAAGATTGTCATCTGGAGCTTGGCGGAGATGACCAGTGGTCGAATATCATCAACGGTGCGGACTTGATTCGCCGTGTTGAGGGCAAGGACGATGCCTATGGTCTGACCTTTACGCTTCTGACCACCTCAGATGGCAAGAAGATGGGCAAGACAGAGCGCGGTGCGGTTTGGCTCGATCCGGAGAAGACCTCTCCATACGATTTCTTCCAGTACTGGAGAAACATCAATGATGCGGATGTCATCCGTGTCATGAAAATGCTGACCTTTATGACGCTGGACGAGATTGCGGAATACGAAAAGCTGGAGGGCGCTGGCCTCAACAAGGCTAAGGAAAAGCTGGCGTATGAGATCACGGCGATGGTCCATGGCAAGGACGAAGCGGATAAGGCACTGGCTGCGGCAAAGGCTGTTTTCGCCGGCGGCGCAGCGTCTGGTGACATGCCGACCACCGTACTGTCTGCGGACGATCTGACGGATGGCTCGATTGGTGTCCTTGATATCCTGGTCAAGTGCGGTCTTGTAAAGTCCAAGGGCGAGGGCAGACGTGTCATCCAGCAGGGCGGTCTGACTATCAATGACAGTAAAGTCACCGATGTCTATGCTTCCTACGAGGAAAGTGCATTTGCCGGCGACGGCATGATTGTCAAGAAGGGTAAGAAAACCTTCCACAAGGTAACACGGTAATTTTCTCCCCTGTGAGCAATTCTGGATCGGCTCACAGGGGATTTTTCTGTAGAATGCGACAATTTTTTGTTGTTCTAATGCGGATTCCTTGATTCTGATGCCGATGTGCGATATAATATAGTGATTCATTTTGTTTCCATAAGCAATAGACTATGTGAAACAGTAAATCACAGGAGGCTCCTATGAGCAAGGTTTCTATTATGGGGGTAAACTTCGACGCTATTTCCAAAGCGGAAGCGGTCGAACGGGCGATGCAGCTGCTGCGCGAGCAGCGCAAGGGCTATGTTGTCACCCCGAATTCGGAAATTGTATATATGGCAAAGGATGATCCGGAGCTGATCGGGCTGTTAAATGGAGCGTCGTTGGCGCTGCCGGATGGCGTTGGCATCCTACATGCGGCAAAAATTCTGGGAAAGCCGATTTACGAGAAGGTTGCCGGTGTGGAGTTTGCGGTCGATCTGCTTGCCGAAATGGCAAAAGAAAACCGCAGCCTGTATCTGCTCGGCGCCAAACCGGGCGTCGCCCGCAAAGCGGCAGAGAATCTGGTCAAGCGGTTTCCAGGCTTGAAAATCTCCGGATGCCATGACGGTTATTTTACGGAGGAGCAGGACGTTGTCGATACGATCAACGCATCCGGCCATACCGATGTGGTGTTTGTCTGTCTCGGAGCACCGAAGCAGGAGCGCTTTATCCACCAGCATATGCAGGAGATCAATGCGACATTGTTTTGCGGCTTGGGCGGCTCACTGGATATCTATGCGGGGACAGCACAACGTGCGCCAAAATTTTATGTTGACCACGGTTTGGAATGGCTTTACCGCCTGAAGCAAGAGCCGTGGCGTGCCAAGCGCATGTCAAAGCTGCCACTGTTTTTGCTGCGCGCGATGAAATGTAAGGTTACAGGAAAGGAAACACCATGAACGTAAAACTGATTGCCCATACACCGCTTCCGGAAAAGGTCATTTCGGCAGCGGCAAAGAATTGCTATTCTGCCGCAGATGTGGATACGCTGATGGAGGGTCTGACGGAAGAAAAGACCGAATCCTTTCTGACCATGCTGACAGAGATCGGACATGCCAGCCCGATTGAGCATGCGTCGTTTACCTTTGCCATTGAGGGCGTGTCGCGTTCGCTTCTGGCGCAGATTACCCGCCACCGCATGGCGTCGTTCAGCGTACAGTCCCAGCGCTATGTAAGGGAAAACGCCTTTGAGTATGTGGTTCCGCATGAGATCGCAGACAATCCGGAGGCCGCCGCACTGTTTCGCAAAGCGATGGCAGATGATCAGGAGACCTATGAAAAGCTGACGGAACTTCTGATGGAGAAGCACACAAAAACATTTCTGGCGGAAGGATGTTCCGAAAAGCAGGCGAAGCAGAAGGCGCAGAAAAAGGCCATCGAGGATGCACGCTACGTACTTCCCAATGCCTGTACGACAAAAATTGTCATGACCGCCAACGCGCGTTCGCTGCATAACTTCTTCCAGCTCCGCTGCTGCAACCGTGCACAGTGGGAAATCCGTGAGCTGGCGGAGGAGATGTATCGTCTGGTCTATGCCGTTGCACCGACGCTGTTCCGCCATGCTGGACCATCCTGTACGTGTGGTGCCTGTACCGAGGGCAAGATGACCTGCGGTAAGATGGCAGAGGTCCGCGAAAAGTATCAGAAAATTCGTGAGGAAATGGGACGATGAAAGGAAAACTGATTGTTCTGGAGGGCACAGATGCTTCTGGAAAGTCGACACAGTTTGCCCGTCTGTGTCAGTATTGCGATGACCGGCAGATCGAATACCGCCGCTTGGTATTTCCACGGTATCACGAAGAATCCTCTGCGTTGATCCGCATGTACCTTGGCGGTGAGTTTGGTTCTCATCCGGATGATGTTTCCGCTTATGCGGCATCCACATTCTTTGCGGTCGATCGCTTTGCATCGTATCGCAAGGAATGGAAAGACTATTATGAAAACGGCGGCTTGATTCTGGCGGATCGCTATACAACCTCCAACGCGATCCATCAGGCATCCAAGCTGGAGGGAACCGAACAGAAAGCTTTTTTGGAGTGGCTGTTTGATTTTGAATACCGTATTATGGGGCTTCCGGCGCCGGATCACGTGTTCTTTTTGGACATGCCGACCGAAGCTGTCCATGAATTGTTAATCCACCGGGAGGGGAAGGAGATCGACATACACGAAAAAGATATCCCCTATTTAAAACGTTGTTATGATACGGCCTCGGCGTTGGCAGAACGCTTTGGCTGGGAGCGGATCCGCTGTACTGAAAACGGTGCGATTCGGCCGATTGAGGAAATCTCGGCTGATCTGACGAACGGTGTTTCCGCTTTACTAAGAAAGTAAGGTGCAATTTAAATTTTATGCTGAATTTTCGGCCAATTACCCTGCAAGATAAAGAAGAAGTTCAAAAGTATTTCAATCCGGAAGGGATTCAGATCTGTGAATATTGCTTTACCGATCTGTTTATCTGGAAGGATCATTACGACACGGAAATTTGTTTCCAGGATGATTTTTTATTTGTCCGTATGAAGACCTTCCCGGACAAGGTTCCGATGTATCTCATGCCGATCGGTTTCGGCGATCTGGAAAAAGCCTGCCATACGGTGATGGCAGACGCAGACGAACGCGGAGAGGAATGTCTTATCTGTTCGATTCCGGAGGAGAAAATTCCGGAAATGAACCGGATTCTTTCCGATGACTATGAGATCAAGCTGCTGGATGGCTGTTGGGATTATATTTACAAAACAGAAAAGATACAGACCTTTTCCGGCAAGAAACTACAGTCCAAACGGAATTTTATCAACCGTTTCTGCAAGCAGTATGACGGCCATTGGTCGTATGAGGATATTACGGATGAGAATACCGATGATGCCTATCAACTGCATCTGAAATGGTGCGAGGAGGATGCCAGTGCATGTGCCAAAGGCATGATGTATTCCGGCGAAACCTGTGCGGTTCGCATCGCATTGGACAATCGGGAGGCGCTCGGCCTGCATGGCGGACTGCTTCGCTTAGACGATGAGCCGATTGCATTTACCCTGGGTTCTCCGGCCAATCGGGACACTTATATCATTCAAATTGAGAAGGCAGATTCACAGATTCCGGGAGCCTATCCCATGATCGCACAGCAATTTGCACAGCATAACTGCACGGACTATGCGTATATCAATCGGGAAGAGGATCTCGGCAAGGAGGGTCTGCGCAAGTCGAAAAAATCCTATCGGCCAGTCAAGATGGCCGGAAAATATACTGCAGTCCGCAAAGATACCAAGCGGTTTGCAGACTGGGAGTCCGTAAAACTGGAGGAACTATGATTCGATTCGCTGAGCCGGAAGATTCTGCTGCGGTAATCGATCTCTGGAATCGCTGTTTTGGCGATGACCGTGCGTTTACCGACTGGTTTTTCCAAAATCGCTATTGTCCGGAGGATACGCTGTTGTATCTGGACGGGGATACACTTTGTGCCATGGTACAGATGTTGCCCTATCAACTGCAAAAAGCGTCGGAAACTGTTGCAGTCACTTATATTTACGGCGCTTGTACCGCACCGGAATACCGGCGCAGAGGACGGATGGCAGAGCTGCTTCAGGAATCCTTCCGCCTCGATCAGCAGAAGGGAAGAGCCGCATCCATTTTGATTCCTGCGGAACCCTGGTTGTTTGGTTTTTATAAAAAATATGGCTATGACACAGCTTTTTGGGTTTCCAACCAACAGCTTGAAGCCGATCCGCAGGCAACGATTGTGGGCGAAATCCGTCCGTTGACGGATGCGGATTGTGCAGCGCTGGATCACGTGTATCGCAATTGTCTGACGGCGCCGTATCTCTGCCGTACCGCAAAGGACTGGGAGAAACAGCTCCAGATGTTCCGTGATTTGGGCGGAATGGCGCTTGGATGGTATGCCGCAGACGGGCAGGAACTGATGGGGTATGCGTTTCTTTGGAAAAACGACGATGGTCTGTGGGCACAGGAGCTGATGGGGCAGCACCGCGAAACCATGATACAAATGATTTTGCAATATTGCCATGCGGATTCGATGAAGGTGACATTCCCTGGCACAGAGCAGCGTTTGGGCTGCATTCACTATCACGATAATTCTCCGGTCGAACCGGGATATTTTAACTTATTATTTAACTGAAATGGGAGGATAGACAAATGGTTTATGTACTTTTAGTCGATGGTTATGAAGATACGGAAATGATTGCTCCGCTGGATATGCTGTCCCGTGGCAATATTCCGGTAACCCGTGTTGGTGTAATGGGAAAGACGGTTACCAGTAAGCTTGGCATTGTAACAGAAGCGGATATTACAGCCGATGAGGTCGATTTTTCCGACTGTGAGATGGTATTTTTGCCGGGTGGCCCGGGAACGCAGAATTATTATGAAAAGCCAATTGTCGATCAGGCTCTGGCTTATGCATCTGCAAACGATTGTTACATCGCGGCCATCTGTGCGGCACCGTCCGTACTGGCTGCCAAGGGATTGCTGCATGGCAAGAAGGCTTGCTGCCACTATACGGTAAATGACAAGATGGGCGATGCCAACTTGCAGAATCAGCTTGTCTGTGTGGATGGTAAAATCATCACCGGCCGCGGCGCTGCCGCTTCGATTGACTTTGGCCTGACGCTGGTTGCCGAGCTGCGCGGGCAGGAGACTGCGGATAGAATTAAGCACGGCATTTGCTATGCAGACTAAAGCCCGGCTTCGTCGGGAGCTTTTGCGCCAGCGGCGACAGATGCCTTTGGCAGAAAAGCAACGGATGGAGTGCGCCATCACGCAGAAGCTGCTGCATATGGATCGCTTTGTGGAGGCACAGACGGTCTTTGTATACTATTCTACGGATGAGGAGATATCCACACGAGATATCCTCACGGCCTGTTGGGAACAGGGAAAGACCGTTTGCTTGCCGAAATGCCTGCCGGGACATCGGATGGCGGCGCGTGAAGTTCGGGCTTTGCACGACCTGACCGAGCAGACCTATGGTATCCCAGAGCCAGGGGCACATTGTGTTGCGATTCCGCCGGAACAGCTGGATCTCTGTATCGTTCCGGCTTTGGCCTGTGATCGGGCAGGGTATCGCCTTGGATATGGCGGAGGGTTTTACGATCGTTTTTTGCTCCGCACCCGGGGAACAACCGTTGCGCTGTGCGCTGCAAAGCGTCTGTTTGATCGGCTCCCGGTGGAAGAGTTCGACATTCCCTGCCAATGCATTATTACAGAAAATGAGGTGTGGAATCTTTGAAAATACAATTGAAACAGAAACAAATGTGGCTGCCAGGTATGGCCCTGCTGCTGTCGTTCCTTTTGCTGATCGGCTGTGGCATTGTGTTTGATTATCTGTTTTCCCGATTCCCCGCAGTGGGCGTCATCATCGACGAGCTGCTTGCCTTTGGTCTTCCGGCGCTGCTTCTCTATTTGCTGCGTGAGGAACGTTTTCCGGTATATCCTCGCCTAAAACGGCGGAAGGGATATTATCTGCAATATTTCGGCTTTACGGTAAAGTTTGCACTGATGATTTCTTTGCTTTCTTTTCTGGCAAACCTGCTGATTTATGTGATGACCGGCAGCTCACAGATTTCGCTTAACAGTGTTATTTCGGCCTCTTCTGTTGGCAGTAAATATAGTCTGCTTACTTTTGTTGCCATTGTGATAATACCGCCGATTGTGGAGGAAATCTTCCTTCGCGGTATGCTGTTTTCCGTGATGGAAAATGTTGCGGGAACCGGATTGTGTATCTTTATGAGTGGACTTTGCTTCGCTTTTCTCCATGCCGATCTATTCAATTTTGTCGGTCCATTTATCGCAGGGTGTGCATATGCATTTCTCAGCTATTCGTTTGACTCTCTTTGGCCGGCAATTATTGCACATTTTATTAATAACCTGTATTATTATATTATCAACCATCTGGTCACGCTGTACAGTTCCTTTGGCATCTGGCAGTATTTCACGTTTATCAATGTGATCCTGTTTTTGGTTATGCTGTATTTTACTCTCCGTTCGTTGGAGATCCAGATTCAGCATAATAAGCTGCTCAAATTCCGACCGGGACGAGCACGGCTGCGCGACTGTATTTCGGATCTGATTGGAAATCCAGGATTCTTTATCTTTGTCGTAGCTTTTTTCTTTACGATTATTTTTACATAAGAATTACATCAGCTTCGTAAAAAACAAAATTTCGTTTTTTGTCAAGCGAAAAAGAAAGGATATTGATTATGAACCATTCTGAACAGCAAATGCCCAATCAAAATCAGCCGCCAAAGAAAAGGAAAAAAAAGAGCAATTCATTGCTGAATTCTCTCCTTTATCTGGTTATTGTTCTGCTCGTTTCTGTCATTCTGGCCTCTGCCATTATTGTCCTTGGCAATGATCTGTTTGCTTTGACAAAGCCTGATCAGGAGGTTCATGTCACAATTCCGGAAAATGCTACCACCGGTGAGGTCGCGACTATTCTGGCAGACAATGGTATTATTGACCACAAGTACTTTTTCCGTCTGTTTGTTTCGTTTTCTACCCGCCATGTCAAGTATAATGCCGGAGAATATGATTTGAATCAATCGATGGACTATCGTGAGGTTCTCGGTACGATTCGTATTTCTCCGAATTCGGTTATCCAAATCACGATCCCAGAAGGATATTCCATTGAGCAGATCAAAGAAACCATTCTGAAGGCCGGTTTGAGTAATGAAAAGGAACTGACCACGGCGCTCAAGGAAGCTGATTTTGACTGCGAGCATCTGCCGGAGGATCTTGGAAACGACGAAAACCGCCTGGAGGGCTATCTCTTCCCGGACACCTATGAGTTCTATATGAGTGACAGTGCGGAAACAATTCTCGGCAAAATGGTTGATAACTTTGAAACCAAAGTTACTGACAGCAGCAAGCGCAAGGCCATTGTGGATGTCTGTGCGGACAGCGGTATGTCTTTGGATGAGGTCATGACGATCGCCTCCATGATCCAGAAGGAAGCGGCATCCAATGATGAGATGAAGCGCATTTCCGGTGTTATTTACAATCGTCTGAATAATACGGCTGAGTTCCCGTATTTGAACATTGATGCGACAATCCAGTATGTCTGCGGACACTCTGGCGCCCTGACCAAGGAAGACCTCCAGATTGACAGCCCGTACAATACCTATACAAACAAGGGTCTGCCGCCTGGACCGATCTGCAATCCGGGTTATGCGGCGATTTATGCAGCAGCCCATCCGGAGGATCATAATTACTACTACTATGTGGCAAATTCCGATGGAACTGCGCATATCTTCTCGGAGACACTGGAAGAACACAATGCAGTTGTCGAAGAGGAACAAAAATAAGGAGAAATACGTCGTTATGAAGAAACCGGAAATTCTGTCACCAGCGGGTGATTTTGAGCGCCTGCGCTATGCCGTGGCATACGGTGCGGACGCTGTCTATCTGGCGGGCAAACAGTTTGGTATGCGTGCCGCCTCGGACAATTTCACGGAGGAAGAGTTAAAAGAAGGCATTGCCTACGCGCACGCCCGCGGGGTTAAAGTTTATGTCACCGTCAATATCTCGCCGCGTTCCAATGAATTCCCGGAATTGGAGCAATATCTGCTGAAATTACAGGAATTTCATGCCGACGCACTGATTGTTTCGGATCTGGGAGTGATCCGTATGGCACGACGAGTTATCCCTCAGATGCCGCTGCACATCAGTACACAGGCGAGCATTCTGAACGCAGAAGCAGCTCTGTTCTGGGTCGAGATGGGAGCGGAACGCATTGTATTGGCGCGTGAGCTCTCTCTCGAACAGATCAAGGAAATCCGCGAGGCAATCCCACCGGAGGTGGAAATCGAGTGCTTTGTGCACGGTGCCATGTGTATTTCCATTTCCGGACGCTGCCTGATCTCGAACTATACGACGGGACGCGATGCAAATCATGGTGCCTGCGCCCAGTCCTGCCGCTGGAAATATGCCCTGATGGAGGAAAAACGTCCGGGCCAGTATTTCCCGGTGGAAGAGGATGAGCGCTATACCTATCTCTACAACTCTAAGGACATGTGCATGATTGAACATATTCCGGAGCTGGTGGATGCCGGCATTTCTTCCTTCAAGATCGAGGGACGTGCCAAAACCGCGTTCTATACCGCCGGGATTACCAGCGCCTATCGCCGGGCTGTAGATGCATATTTTGCTTCCGGCGACCCGAATTTCCAGCTTCCCAAGGAAATTGCAGAAGAAATCGGACGTGTCAGCCACAGAGAGTACTTTACCGGTTTCTATTTCGGCCGTGATCCCAAAGGACAGTATTATGATGACTGTATGTACATCCGTGATTGGGAAGTTGCTGCGCTGTTTGAATCCTGCGACGAAGAGGGCAACGCCGTCTTTGTCCTGAAAAACCGTTTCTTTACAGGGGAGACTTTGGAGCTCATGCAGCCTGGGGAGCCGGTTTACCGTTTTTCCGTGGAATCCATGCAGAACGACGATGGCGAGGAGCTGGACGCAGCCCGCTCAGCAATGATGCGTGTTCATATGAAATTCCCGTTCCAGGTCAAAGAATTTGGCATTTTACGCCGCGAAAAGCCGGTGCAAAACAGTTGACATTTCTGTGGAATACGCTATAATATTTAAGGATATTGATTCACGCGATGAAGAAACGAGATATAGGACGATCTGCTTTTAGAGAGCAGGGGATGGTGGAAGCCCTGCAGCAGACTCTGTATCAGCCATTTCTGAGCTGTTTGGGATGACCAAACCGTCTGTCTGCGTTAAAGACACACTTGAGATGCTGGATTTTCCGGCAAATTAGGGTGGTACCGCGAAACAAGCTTTCGCCCCTAACCAGTTTTGGGGCGAAGGCTTTCTTTTTTCTATCGCATTTTGCTTGTAATAAATTAATGATTTGGAGGAATCATCTATGCAATACATGGGTTTGAATGAAATCCGTGAAAAGTTCCTTTCCTTTATGGAATCGAAAGGACATCTTCGCCTGCCGAGTTTTTCCCTGATTCCGCAGGGCGATAAGTCGCTGTTGCTGATCAACTCCGGCATGGCACCGATGAAGCCGTATTTCACCGGTGAACAGGAGCCGCCGCGTCACCGCGTCACGACCTGTCAGAAATGTATCCGCACCGGTGATATCGAGAACGTCGGTAAGACCGCACGCCATGGCACCTATTTTGAAATGCTGGGCAACTTCTCCTTCGGCGATTATTTCAAGGAGGAAGCAATCGCGTGGAGCTGGGAGTTCCTGACGGAGGTTATGGGAATTCCGGCAGATCGTCTGTATCCGTCCATCTATGTGGATGACGAGGAAGCCTTCGAGATCTGGAATAAGCAGATCGGCATTCCGGAGGAGCGTATTTTCCGTTTTGGCAAAGAGGATAATTTCTGGGAGCATGGCTCCGGCCCGTGCGGCCCGTGCTCGGAGATTTATTTTGACCGCGGCGAAAAGTATGGCTGTGGCAAACCGGGCTGTACCGTTGGCTGCGACTGTGACCGTTATATGGAAGTATGGAATAACGTATTCTCCCAGTTTGACAACGACGGTCACAACAACTACACGGAACTGAAGCAGAAGAACATTGACACCGGTATGGGCTTGGAACGTCTGGCCTGCGTGATGCAGGATGTAGATTCCCTGTTTGATGTCGATACAGTTCGCAATATTACCGACCATGTCACGAGAATTTCCGGCAAGAGCTATGGTCAGGACTATAAGACGGATGTTTCGCTCCGTGTTATCACCGATCATATCCGTTCTACCGTTATGATGATCTGTGACGGTGTCATTCCGTCCAACGAGGGCCGCGGCTATGTTCTGCGCCGCCTGCTGCGCCGTGCGGCACGTCATGGCAAGCTGCTTGGCATCGACAAGCCGTTCCTGTACCAGGTATGCGATACGGTGATTCAGGAAAATGCAGGCGCTTATCCGACCCTGCTGGAGAAGCAGGACTATATCCGTAAGGTCATTCAGGTGGAAGAGGAGCGTTTTGACGCGACGGTTGATGCCGGTCTGTCGATCCTGAATGAGATGATCGCAAAGGTCAAGGAATCTGGAAAAACTGAGCTTCCGGCGGAAGATACCTTCAAGCTGCATGACACGTATGGATTCCCGATCGATCTGACCATTGAAATTTTGGAAGAGCAGGGCATGACGACCAACCGCGATGGCTTTGATGCTCTGATTCAGGAGCAGAAGGAGCGCTCCCGTGAGGACCGCAAGCGTATGGGCGATGTCGGCTGGGTATCGGAGGATCTTGGCCTGGATAAGTCCATGCAGACGGAATTCTGCGGCTATGATTCTCTGACCTCGGAATCGGAGGTTCTGGCTCTGATTTCGGAAGGCGAGAGCACCGATGCCGTGCGCGGCGAGGGCACGAAGGTCACAGTTGTACTGGACCACACACCATTTTATGCCGAAATGGGTGGTCAGGTCCCGGATCATGGAACCATCTCACATGGCGACTGCGTTGTCGCGATCGACAATGTCCAGAAGAGCGGCGATGGCCGCATTTATCTGCATTCCGGCGTTTTGAAATCCGGTATGCTCAGTCGCGGCGACACAGTAAACTGTACCGTTGATAAGGAACGCCGTCAGGCAATCTGCCGTTCCCATACGGCAACCCACCTGCTGCAGCAGGCGCTGCGTCAGGTGATCGGCAGCCATGTTGAGCAGGCCGGTTCGTATACGGATGCAGATCATGTCCGTTTCGACTTTACCCACTTTGCCGCGATGACACCGGAAGAGATTTCCAAGGTAGAAGAGATCGTCAACGATGCAATTCTGGAAGGCATGGAGGTTGTCACGGAAGTCCTGCCGATTGAAGAGGCCAAGAAGAAGGGCGCAATGGCGCTGTTTGGTGAGAAATATGGGGAGTTTGTCCGCGTCGTACAGGCCGGTGACTTCTCGGTTGAGTTCTGCGGCGGCACACATCTGGATAACACGGCAAAGGCCGGTATGTTTAAAATTGTATCCGAAGCGTCTGTTGCAGCCGGTGTCCGCCGCATTGAGGCGCTGACTGGACGGGAAGTGACCAAGATGATCCGCAATATGGATTCCATGCTAAACGAGGCCGCTTCCGTACTCAAGACCTCGCCGAGTGAAATTATCGCTCGTACGACAGCGATTATGGAAGAGATTCGAACGATGAGCAAGGACATCGCCGGACTGAATGACAAGCTGGCGAACATGCAGCTTGCGGATCTGTTTAACGTATCGAGAGACATTGGAGGCATTGATGTCATTGCAACCAAGCTCAATGTCACACCGGAAATCATGCGTTCTATGGGCGATGCCATCAAGGAAAAGAAGTCGAATGTCGTAGCGGTATTGTCCATTGTCCCAGCGCCAAATAAGGTTCAGCTTCTCTGTGTTGTCGGCAAGGATGCGCTGGCGAAGGGGGCACACGCTGGTAAGATTATCAAGGAAGTTGCCAAGCTCTGCGGCGGTGGCGGCGGTGGCCGTCCGGATTCCGCGTCTGCCGGCGGCAAGAAACCGGAGCAGCTTGAGGACGCTCTGGAAGCGGTCAACAATATTGTTGCTTCCATGGTGAAGTAAATTATGGTATAATTGTTTCAATATTATCAGGGAGAGGAGGATATCCCTATGTCGGATTGTCTTTTCTGCAAGATTATTGCGGGCGATGTTCCATCGAAAAAGGTCTATGAGGACGAGTATGTCTATGCTTTCTATGACATCGATCCACAGGCCCCATCTCATTTTCTGGTGATTCCCAAAGCACATATTGCATCTGCGGCTGCGGTAACACCGGAAAACAGTGTCTATGTAGCACACTGCTTTGAGGCCATCGCCAAAATTACCAAGGAGCTAGGAATTGAAAGCTTCCGTGTGGTCTCCAATATTGGAGAGCAGGCACAGCAGAGCGTGTTCCATCTTCATTTCCATGTCCTTTCCGGACGGGATATGACCTGGCCGCCAGGCTGAGTTTTCCGATACGATGACAGATTGAGGTGACACAACGTGTTGTGTCACCTCACTTTCTAAATAGCAGGGTTTTGCGAAAGAAAGGGGAGAAGACACATGAAACGACCAGCGATCTGGTTTTCTGCCTTTTTTGCGGCTGGGGTCGCGTTGGAACTGTGGCAAGGACCTCGTCTCGCCCTGTTGCTTTTCTTTGCCGTTTTCTGTGTCCTCGGTATCCTTCTTTCCCGCCTTGTGAATCTGAGGGCGGTAGTCGTTGTCTGTCTTGTGGGCATCCTGTTGGGCGGTTTGTATGCCTCTGCCCGTGCGTTGCTGTTCGAGCAGCCTCGTTATGCGCTTGCGGGAACAACAAAGCAGCAGATTACCGTGACGGCAGTGGATTATCCAACGGTTTACGGAGAACAGCAGCGTGTCTCGGTATCCATTCCGGCCGATGAATTGGGCCAGCACTTTCGGATGAAAACATTCCTCTATCTTCCGGTGCGGTCGCAGCCGATTCGGCCTGGGGATTCTATCACGGCGAATATCTCATTTTATGTTCCTACTTCATCCGATGCGTTTGACCGCGCTACCTATTACCGCTCCCTCGGATACCCGGTTTTGGCGAGGGCAGAAACGGATTACCCTATTTTTTTGAAGACAACGGATCGCATCCCGATTTTTTCTTATCCAAGAGCCGTGGGATATTTGTTTTCCCAGCAGATCGGCCGACTGTTTTCCGAACGCAATGCGTCATTTCTTTCCGCACTTTTGGTCGGAGACCGCAGTAACCTGTCGACAGTAGATGCGAATCATCTGCGGAAAGCTGGATTGTCGCATGTGATCGCAGTTTCCGGCCTCCATGTCGGTTTCTTGGTCACGCTGCTTTTGTTCTTGTTGGGACGACGTGTGGGAGCTTTTCTTGGCATTCCGATCTTAGTGCTGTTTCTGTTGATGGTGGGATGCTCGCCTTCCGTACTGCGTGCCTGCATCATGTATGGTGTAGTTCTGCTCGCGTTTGTGTTTCGGCGTGAAGCAGACAGCGTCAATTCGTTATTTTTTGCATTGCTTCTATGCTTGCTCTGGCAGCCAGCTGCACTGCTTTCAGCCAGTCTCCAGCTATCCTTTGCTTCGACTTTGGGGATTCTCTGCTTTGCGGGTCGGATTCAGAAAGCACTGATGCCACCTGCCCAAAAGCTCCCGCGGATACCATTTCATCTGATTCGTTTTTTGACCGCATCGGTCGCGTGTTCGCTGTCTTCGCTCCTGCTGACATGGCCTATCCTGCTGTATCATTTCCGTTATCTGTCGGTCTTTTCCCTGTTCGCCAATTTGCTGGCGCTTTGGGCTGTCACGCTTGTCTTTCCCTTGGGATTCTTGGTCTGTGTTCTCAGCCTATTTTCTGCTCCCGTTGCAGCAATCCTCGCAGTTCCGGTATCGGCGCTCAGCACATATATCTGGTGGATTGCCGATCTCTTTGCCCGAATTCCTGGTGGTATATTATATTGCACGCGCTGGATTGACTGCCTTTTGCTTGGCCTTGTTCTAGTAGTTTGGGGGATGTTACTGTATCGTGCCAGACGCAGAACGATCGCGTTTTCCATCCCTATATTTCTTGTTTGCCTAATCCTCTATAGTTATGGCGATGTGGCGCGTATGCAGCATACGTGGAAAATGACCTGCCTTTCCGAAGGAGAAAATCAGGCGATTGTGGTCACCCATGGAGAACAGCTTGCATTGATCGACTGCGGCGGAAGCGGGGATTGGAAGGCTTCGGATGATGTCTGCGAATATCTCGACTGGTGGGGGTATGACCAGGTTGATCTGCTGATCATCACCTCTTTGGATCAAGCACATGCCGAAAGCGTTTCCGATTTGGCGGAACGTGTTTCCATCCAAAGCGTCATTCTGCCAGACTCAGCTACGAAACAGGCCGAAGTGCTTTGTGCTCTGTTTGGAGATACCTGCCAGATTGTTTCCGAGACCAAAACACCGACCGCATTGGGAGTGCATGAGTTTCATCTGTCCGTCTTGCCGATAGATAACTGCCTGGCGGTTCGCCTCGCGCCAGCGGCGGATACCATATGGATTTTGCACAGCCTGCATCCATCCCAGCTTTCCCTCTTGATGGCAGAGCAGCCGATGCACAGCACGGCAATGGTGCTCTCCTCATCGTATTTGGAAGAAGAGGCTGCTTCGGTATGCGAAGACCTGGAGACAGAACAAATCATTTTGGAATCTGCCTGGGAAACTACAGAAGAACTGGCTGGAATTCCAGTCACCACAGTAAAACAAACCGGAGATTACACAAAAACATATCTCTATCCATAAATCGTTCTATTTTGTTGGAAAGGAGGGTTCCGGATGGCAAAACCACGGAAAAAAGCACCGAATGGTGCATCTATCCTTAAACAGGATCTCAAAAACCATGAAATTGGACAACTCTATTTAATCGGTGGAGAGGAATCCTACTTAAAAGAGCATTATTTAAAAAAACTCATCGATGAAACGGTAGACGATACTTTTCGCGATTTCAATTATGAAGAATTTGAGGGAAATACGGTCACACTTGACCAATTGACCAACGCAATTGACAGTTATCCTGCCATGGCGGAACGCCGGGTCGTTGTCCTCAAGGATCTGGATGTCTTTAAGGCTCCTGCGGCACTCAAAGAGCATTTACCGGATATTTTTTCCGATCTGCCGGATTACATCTGCCTGATCGTTTATTATGACACCATCGAGCTCAAGCCGGATAAACGCACCAAGCTCTATACACTGATCAATAAGGTCGGATGTATTGCAGAATTTTCGGAATTGGAACGCCACGACCTGCTTCCATGGGTTCGGCGTCATGCAGCCGCTTATCAAAAACATATCGCGGACGATACCTGCGATTATCTGTTGTTTTTATGTGGCACGTCGATGACCAATCTGCTCACAGAAATCAACAAAGCCTGCTCCCACAGTGTGACGGAGGAAGTAACACGGAAAGATATCGATGCGGTTTGCTCAAAGGTACTGGATGCCGTCATTTTTGATCTGACCGATGCCATTGCCGTTGCACGCTTTGACCGAGCATTGACCATCCTACATGACTTGCTTGCACAGAAGAATGAACCCATCGTATTGCTGTCCACGATAGCGCGTCACATCCAGCGTATGTATGCAGCCAAGCTGGTCGCGGAATCGCACGGATCGGAGAAAGATCTCATGGAGGTTCTGGATACCAAGTCACCTTATTACGCACGCAAAATGCGGGATTCCGCCCGTACCATGGAATTGGGGTGGCTGCGAACTGCACTGCTTTTGTGTGGAGAAGCGGATATTTCGATGAAAACGACCGGTACGGATCGTGAAAAGGTTCTGGAATTGCTGCTGCTTCGGTTGGCCTCGGAACAAAAGGCAGGAAAGCATCTATGATTCGTATACAAGAAGCCATTATTGTGGAAGGGCGTTATGACGTCAACAAGCTCAAACAGCTCGTCGATACCATCGTGATCGAAACCGGAGGCTTTTCTATTTTTAATAATCGTGAGAAACTGCAATTAATCCGCCGAATCGCAGAGCAACGCGGTATTTTGATCCTGACCGACAGTGATGGCGCCGGATTTGTCATTCGAAATTATTTAAAGGGGGCACTCCCTAAGGAGCAGGTGCGTCATGCTTACATCCCACAGATTGCAGGAAAAGAGCGGCGCAAAAACAAGGGCTCCAAAGAAGGTACGCTTGGCGTTGAGGGCGTTCCGGATTCGGTCATTTTGGACAGCCTGTATCGCGCTGGTGTGACTGTAATGGGAGAGACGGTACCGCGGGCAAGGCAGATTACCAAAGCTGATTTTTACGAATGGGGATTATCCGGAGGACAGGGGAGTGCAGAACGGCGAAAGAAGCTGCTGCAAGCGATGCAGCTACCAAGTCATATGACGGCGAATGCACTGCTTGAATTTATCAATGCGGTAGCCGATCCTGCGCAGATAGAAGAATTGTTAAAAAGTATTGACGGATAAAACCACTCTGTATTACACTGGAAAAAGCATACAGATATTTACTGTTTAGGAGAGAAAGACCATGGAACAGAATTTACAGACACGCATTGCGCTGGGCAATGGCACGTCCATCCCATGCCTCGGCTTTGGCACCTGGAAGACGCCAGCTGAAGAGGCAGCCCGTTCGGTAGCAGAAGCTCTGCGCGTTGGATACCGCCACATCGATACAGCAACTGCTTACGGCAATGAGGGCGGTGTAGGAACAGCAATCGCAGAATCTGGTATTCCGCGCGAAGAAATTTTTCTGACCTCCAAGCTTTGGAATCCGCATCAGGGCTATCAATCTACGTTGGATGCATTTTCACGTACGTTGGAGCAATTGAAAACGGATTACCTGGATCTCTATTTAATTCACTGGCCGCACGACCGCAAATATTTTGACAATTGGGAAGAAAAGAATCTTGAAACTTGGCGTGCTTTTGAAAAGCTGTACCGTGATGGCGCGATCAAAGCGATCGGCGTGAGCAATTTCCGCCCACGTCATTTGAAGAATATCATGGATCATGCCGAAATCATGCCGATGGTGGATCAAGTAGAAATTCATCCAGGTATGCCACAGGATGAAATCCTTACGTTCTGCCGTGAGCACGCTATGCTGGTGGAGGGCTGGAGTCCGCTGTCTACCGGACGTATTTTTTCGGTTCCAGCGGTAAAAGAAATTGCCGACAAATATGGCAAGAGTATTGCACAGGTCTGCCTGCGCTGGAGTGTCCAGCGCGGTGTCATCCCGCTGCCAAAGTCCATCACGCCGTCCCGCATATTGGAAAACAGCCAGATTTTTGATTTTGAATTGGAGGATTCCGACATGCAGCGTATCAGTGCACTGACAGACTGTGGCTGGTCGGGACTGGATCCGGATAATCTGGTATATTAAATAGAATGAAAACGCCTCTAAACTCTCAAAACGAGAATTTAGAGGCATTTTTTTACTCTTTCTGTTTGTAATTTGCGAGGGGATTGCGCTGGGCTGCATCTTTCATATTCGTGTCGTGAATATGTGTGTAGATCATCGTGGTATTGACATTTTCGTGGCCCAGTACATCCTGGAGTGTCCGGATATCCACACCATTCTGATACATCATAGTGGCCGCTGTGTGGCGCAGTTTATGGGCAGAAAACTTTGTCTCATCCAAACCGGCCTTTTGAATATATTTTTTTACCATATGTTCGACGGTCGTCTTGCGCATTCGGTTGCGGTTTCGGCTGACAAACAGCGCTTTCGAGGACTCACCGGGTTTGGTGGGGAGACGATGCGGGAGATAGGCGCTGATCGCGTCAATGCACGCCTCATTGAGATATAAAATTCGCTCCTTGTTTCCCTTGCCGAGCACACGAATCTGCGCGCCGACAATATCTGTCGTATTTAATCCGACCAGTTCGGAGACACGCAATCCGCAGTTGAGGAACAACATCAGGATGCAATAGTCGCGCTCCTGAAACGGTCCATCGACCGCTTCCAGCAGGCGGACGCTTTCCTCTACCGTCAAATATTTGGGAAGAGACCGACGGATGGTCGGGTATTCCAAATTTTGCAACGGATTATTTTCAAGGACATGGGCTTTGTCCGTCAAATATTTAAAAAAGGAACGCAGTGCAGAAACTTTGCGCGCGCGGGAAGAAGCGATCAATCCAATCTCACTCGATTGACTATTTTGATGTTTGGGTCGTTCCTGAACGGTGTACATCAAAAAATTATAGGCATCCGAAAGCGAAATGGAACGCAGAAAAGTTTCGTCGATATCCGAAATCGATATGTCAGAAAACACTACACCGTCATCCAGTCCGCGCTGCTGCTTGAGAAAACGGAAAAACATGCGAAGATCCAAATAGTATTCCTGCGCTGTTTTAGGTGATTTTCCTTTCACTGTATGCAGATACGCCAAAAAATCATTCAAAATCTGTGGCGACTGATCCTCAATTTTCATACTCACATCTCCTTCCACGCCTGTCATTTATATAACATAGGATCAGGGAAAAATCAAGTATACATTGCTCGAAATACTCGAAACAAGCAATCCAGAGCGGAAAGACAGAAATCTTTGTGACAAATAACCAATTAAATAAATATGTATATAGGAAAATAAATGAAAAAAAGCATTGACAAATGGCAGGAGAGCGTGTATGATAAGACATAGATTTTAAACCAATAAATTCAGTAGGAATATAAGTTAAAAGGAGGGCGCGTCATGAAGGTCATGCGATGTCGAATGTGTTTCCATACAATAGAATAATCTCTTCATTGTTTAACCGAAACGTTCGTGCATGGAAAATGCAGAACCATAGATCGGTAGGGCATTGAATTGCTCTG
This sequence comes from Eubacteriales bacterium, assembly GCA_030539335.1. Taxonomy (GTDB): domain Bacteria; phylum Bacillota; class Clostridia; order Oscillospirales; family Butyricicoccaceae; genus Butyricicoccus_A. The sequence goes on from JAUNSG010000005.1 coordinate 143,314, forward strand.
CTATTTTTATGCCTAAATCAGAGCAACATCATTTTACAGGCAGCACTACAATTTATTTTGACATGAGAAGGAGCACTATGATGAATACGAAAATTTTCAAAAGAATCCTTGCCGTAACGCTGACGGGCATTGTTGCAACAGCAGCACTTGCGGGATGCGGCGGCAATGCAGGTACGTCGGAAGCAGGCAGCGCAGGTACAGCTGCTTCCTCGACAGAAGAAACCGTTGTACGCATCGGCGCCCAGCCATTCCCGCTGTATACTCCAATTTACGTCGCGCATGAGCGTGGGTATTTACAGGAAGAGCTGGAAGCGGTAGGAGCCTCCTACACCTGGGATGAATTCCAGTCCGGACCGCTGGTCAATGAAGCTGTTGCAGCCGGAGAAGAGGATGTCGGATTCATGGCGGATCTGCCGGCTATTATCGCAAAATCCACCGGACAGAACATTGAAATCGTCTCCAATGTGGCTTATGGAGAACAGGCACTGGCCGTATTGATTCCGACAGATTCTGACATCAGCAGTGTGGCCGACCTCAAGGGCAAGACGATCGGATACGCTACCGGTTCCTATGCGCAGCATTTGCTGGCGCTCCTGCTGGAAGGCGAGGGCCTGACGCTGGATGATGTTCAGTCGGTCAATCTGGGAGCTGGCGACCAGCCGGCTGCTCTGGCAAACGGTGAAGTGGATGCCATTGTCATTTGGGAACAGTATATTTCTCAGCTCACCTCCGAGGGTACCGCAAAGGTATTGGCCGACGGAACCGGTATTAAAAAGGGCAACATGATCACCTATTTTGTAAGCGATTATGCGCAGGAACATCCGGAAATTGTTGAAGCGTATATCAAGGCACTGAATCGTGCGGATGAAGATTTGCAGTCCGATCCGGCCGGCTGCGCTGCGGATGTTGCCGAGGATTTCAACGTTTCCCCGGAGCTGATGGAGCAGATTATTGAAAAATTCACCTTTAAAACAGCTTTGGATGAGGACGACATCAAGGAGATAACTTCGGTCAAGGACTTTTCTCTGGATGCAGGAATCATTCAGAACGATGTTGATATCGACAGCTTTATCAATACGCAATATCTCGAGGAAGTAAATAACTAATCATACCATATGCCATTCGGATGTGATGCGGTTTCCGCATCACATTCCGCCGAATTCAGGAGGGGAACTATGAATCAGAGAAATACTGTCCGAAAAGGACTGGGACACTGGGTGCTTTATTTTACACTTGTGATCCTCATACTAGCTGCTTGGGAATCGGCGGACATGGCTGGAATGCTTCATGCGTATACGTTGCCACCGTTGAAAACCATTGTTGCAACGGCAGTTGAATATGCACAGAAGGGCGCACTGCTCAATAACATTATTGTCAGTCTGATCCGCGTCTTAGAAGGCTTTGCGATTGCGTTGGTCGCGGGTTTTGTACTTGGTGTGTTGGTCTCCGTATTCCCACGCTTTGAGACATTTACCGATCTGCTGATTCAGATTATCCGTCCAATTCCACCGATCGCATGGATTCCGCTGGCCATTCTCTGGTTTGGCATCGGACAGAGCTCAAAGGTGTTCATCATTTTTCTCGGTGCCTTTTTTCCGATTTTCGTCAATACCGTAGACGGAATTAAAAACATTGACAAACGCTACTATGAGCTGGTAGAGGTGTATGAGGTACCAAAGTTAGAGATGATCCGCAAGATCACGATACCGGGTGCTTTGCCCTCCATCACGACAGGAATTCGTCTTGGTCTGGGAAATGCCTGGGTTTGCGTGGTAGCTGCGGAAATGATTGGTGCCACCAGCGGCGTTGGATTCATGCTGGCGGATGGCCGGAGTCTTTCCCGTCCGGATGTGGTTATTCTCGGTATGCTGATTGTCGGAATTTTTGGAAAACTGATGGATGATGTTCTGAAGATAATCCGAGAAAGAATCATTACCTGGAATTGAGAGGCGAGGCACAGCGATGAGCAACAATTTAGTAGAAATCAGAAACTTGACAAAGACTTTTACCGCACAGGAAACGACAGTCACTGCACTGGAAGAGATCAATTTAGACATTGAAGAGGGGAGCTTTGTCTCAATCATCGGCGGAAGCGGATGTGGAAAAAGCACCATGCTTCGGATTATTGGCGGTTTGGAAACCGAATACCAGGGCGATGTACGATTTGATGGAAAACCGATTGTCGGACCATCGAGAGAGAAAGGCTTTATTTTTCAGGATCATCGGCTGCTTCCGTGGCTGTCGGTAAAGGAAAATATTCGGTTCAGTTTACCCCAGGAGTTAAAAAAAGATGACGACCTGATCCAGCATAATTTGGAGCTGGTCGGTTTGCGTGGGTTTGAACAGGCTCTGCCCAAACAGCTTTCCGGCGGTATGGCGCAGCGCGTTGCCATCGCTCGCGCGCTGGCAAACAAGCCACAGATCCTACTGTTGGATGAACCGTTTGGTGCACTGGATGCCATTACCAAGGTTCATTTACAGGAGCAGATGCTGCGGATCTGGAAGCAGGAAAAGATTACAATGGTGATTGTAACGCATGACATCGATGAGGCGGTTTATCTGGGACAAAAGGTAGTCGTCATGACACCCCGTCCCGGACGGATCAAACGAATTCAAACGATCGATTTGGGTACTCCCCGCCGCCGGACCGGATCGGTCTTTACCCGCGTAAGGGATGAAATCTACCGGGAATTCTTCGAGGAGACCCCGGTTCCCTTTGTACCCAGCATCTGATTTTTCATTGAGATATCACAAGAGAGGAGCATATTATATGTCATTGATATATTCTCCGCAGGAGAAACGAATTCAGGAAGAAATTGCACACAACAACGTGGTAGCGTTTGGCAGCAGCAATCGGCCACTGCAGATTTTGCGATCCATTCGGGAGGCAAAGCCACAGATTGATATCGAGCGCGGCCTGTATTTTACCCAGTCCTTTCGTGAGACAGAGGGGCAGCCGCTGAATCTCCGATGGGCAAAGGCGCTGATGCATTACGCTAAGAACACAACCGTATATATTGATGACAACCAATTATTGGTTGGCCGCAGCGGTAAACAGGGTCGATACGGCATTTTGTATCCGGAGCTTGACGGAAATATTTATGGAGAGGTACTGAGTAAGATTTCCACGCGCAGCAACTCGCCGTTTGATATTTCACCGGAGGAAATCCGTATTGTATCCGAGGAGATTTCCCCCTATTGGGTTGGCAAGACATTTCATGAAAACTTCGCCAAATCGCTGACCGAAGATACCACAAAATTGACGTATAATAACGACGCAGAGCTGACGTCCCGCTATATTGTCAATGAGACAGCATCGTTCCGTTCGTCCCTGCAATGGGTACACGATTACGAAATTGTTATGGAGAAGGGCTTCCGCGGAATCAAGGAAGAGGCGGAGCAGCGTCTGGCGGAACTGGACGAATACAGCCCGATCGACTATACGGAAAAGAAACCGTTTTTGGAGGCAACCATTCTCACCTGTGATGCAATTGTATTGTGGGCAAATCGTCATGCCGATCTGGCCGAGAAGCTGGCTGCACAGGAGACCAATGAAAAGCGCAAGGCAGAACTGCTGAAAATCGCAGAAAATTGCCGCTATGTACCTGAAAACCCGCCGCGCACGTTCTATGAGGCAATGCAGGCACAGTGGTTTACACAGATGTTCTCCCGTATTGAACAGAAAACCGGTACGATCATCTCCAACGGACGTATGGATCAATACCTCTACCCGTTCTATAAAAAGGATATCGAAGCAGGCCTGATAACCGATGCGGAAGTGCAGGAACTGTTCGAATGCATGTGGGTTGCTATGGCGCAGTTTATCGATCTGTATCTTTCGGAGACCGGCGGTGCATTCAACGAAGGATATGCCCATTGGGAAGCAGTCACAATCGGCGGCCAGACAAAGAATGGGCAGGATGCGACCAATGAACTGACCTATATTCTCCTGAAATCCAAGAGAGAATTCCCCTTGAATTATCCCGATCTGGCAGCGCGTGTCCACGCGAGAAGCCCCAAACGCTATCTGTATCAAATCGCAGAAACGGTTAAGGCCGGCGAGGGCTTCCCGAAGCTGTTAAATGACGAAGATATCATTCCGCTGCTTCTGTCCAAGGGGGCAACGTTTGAGGAGGCATACGACTACAGTGTTTCCGGCTGTGCCGAGTGCCGTATGCCAAATAGGGATACCTATACCAGCCCGAATGCCTATATTAACTTTGCAGCCGCGCTGGAGATGGTGATATACAATGGCAGGATGAAGAAATATGGCGATGAACTGCTCGGTCTGGAGACCGGAAATTTTGAGGATTTCCAGTCGTTTGACGAGATTTTGGATGCCTATCTCAAGCAGGCAAGAAACTTCATCAAGCACGCCTTTATTCAGCAGCATGAGATTATCCGTCTGCGTGCCCAGCACTTTGCCAGCCCGTTGGGTTCTGCACTTCACAAGCTGTGCCGGAACACTTATACCGACCTGCATCAGCCTAAAATTGAAGGCGGCATTGATCTGGGATATTTCGAGTATATGGGCTTTGCGACAGTCATTGACTCGCTGTCCGCGATAAAGAAGGTTGTTTTTGAGGATCAGACCATTACGCTGGCGCAGTTAAAAGAAGCATTGGAGCACAATTTTGAGGGATACGAGCGCATTCGTCAGCTGATGCGGAATGCCCCGGCCTATGGAAATGATGATCCGTACACCGATGAGCTGGGTAAGCTGCTGGATCGTGACGGCCAGGAATTCTCGCAGAAATACGGCAATCAGCTCGGTGTCCATATGGATCTGCGCATCGTTCCGTTCACCTCCCATGTCCCGTTTGGCAAGGTAGTCAGCGCGACACCCAATGGACGGTATGCCTATATCCCGCTGTCCGATGGATCATCTGCATCCCAGGGAGCCGATCGCAACGGCCCAACCGCCATTTTGCTGTCGAACTATGCGACCAAGAACTATGACCGCATTGAGCATGCCGGCCGCCTGATTAATATCAAGCTGAGCCCGTCCTGTGTCAAGGGAAGGGAGGGAACCGAAAAGCTGGTCCAGTTTATCGAAGCGTGGCGTGATTTAAAATTGTGGCACATTCAGTTTAATGTCCTGAATACAGAAACCCTGCGCGAAGCACAGAAACACCCGGAGCAGTACCGTAATCTACTCGTACGCATTGCCGGTTACAGTGCATACTTTACGGAACTGACCAAGGATCTGCAGGATGATCTCATTTCGAGAACAGAGCATGAAGCCGTATAACCGCAGAGAAAAATCACAGACCGATCTTGTTTTCAATATCCAGCATTACTCCCTTCATGACGGCAGCGGCATCCGGACAATTATCTTTTTAAAAGGATGCCCGCTCCGCTGTCGATGGTGCTGCAATCCGGAATCGCAAAATCCAAACCGAGAACTGTTCTATTCTGCCGACAAATGCATTGGACAGAGGGAATGTGCACAATGTGCGTTGATCTGCTCGGAAAGTGCGATTTCCTTTGCGGAGGATTCCTCCAAAGCTTCTATTTCCTTTTCCTCCTGCAGCAACTGCCTGCGGTGTGCTATGGGATGTCCGTCCAAGGCGCTTACCATCCAGGGTGAGTCCTATAGTGTAGCGGAACTGGCGGATCTTGTCGAACGGGACAGCATCTTTTTCCAGAGTGGCAATGGTGGGCTCACAGTCAGTGGCGGAGAACCACTGTCGCACATCGATTTTCTGGAAGCGCTGCTGGCGGAAACACAGGATCGCTATATCGATACCGCGATTGAGACCTGCGGATGCGCCCCGTATGAATCTCTACGCCGGGCAGCAGAGCATTTGGATCAAATTTTATTTGATATTAAATCCATGGATTCTCAAAAGCATAAGGAATATACGGGGCAGGGGAATGAACAGATCGTAGAAAACTTTCTTCGATTGTGCGAGGAATTTCCTGACTTGCCAAAAAAAGTGCGTACCCCCGTCATTCCTGGCTTCAATGATACTGCTGAGGAGATTGATGCAATTCGGAAATTTTTACAGGGGAAGCCAAGGGTCACCTATGAACCTCTCCGCTACCACAGCTTTGGCAGGGGAAAGTATGCTGCATTGGGACGGACGTACCCGATGGGCGATGCCTCGCTGAGTGAAGAACGGTTCCGTGAAATAATCGATGCAGGTGGCTGACGATGCTGCTTTGTATCTTTGGCGCAAATTTATTGGTTGGAATATGTATTGGTCTCACGGGAATTGGATTTATGCTCCCGATGTTTTATCTTCTCGCCGTGCATATGACAACCTCTGAGGCAATGGCATTTAGCTTCTGTGCGTTCCTTGTATCCGGCATGCTTTCCACGGTTGCATTTTACCGAAAGAATGCGGTCGATTTCCGCATCGGAACATGGATCTCCGTGGGCAGTGTTATTGGAACGATGGCGGGAGTAACGGTCAATCTATTGCTCCCGCCATCAACTGTAAAAACGATCCTGTATAGTACCGTTCTGCTGTCGGGTATCTCAATTTTTCTTCCCCAAAAGGCCAATCGTGATACTCACATTGGATTTTTGGGAACATGGTCCATCTCACATGTCGTAATTTGTATCGCAATAGGTGTGGTAACCGGCTGTATTTGTTCCGCAGCGGGTGCAGGAGGGCCGATTCTTGTCATCCCAATTCTATCGATTCTCGGCATGCCAATCCACAAAGTGATTGGAACGGCGATGTATAACTCGATTTTCCTTTCGTTATTTGCATTTCCGCGCTATTTCCTCGCTGCTGGCGGCACAGAGATGGTATATTTTGCGTGGATTCCGGTTCTTCTTATCCTGTTTGGAGCCGGTGTTTTAATCGGAAGCCGTTATGCCTTCCGCATGAATCAAACCAAACTAAAGCGGACAATTGCTGTTTTGTGTGTTGGCATTGCAGTGTGGAAGCTGATCGGACATGGCTGAGCCCCGACGTTTCACGGAGAAGGAGGGAATGTCTTTGCCAAACAAAAAACAGGCCGAGCGGCCTGCCGTTACGGAAAACCAACTTCGCTATATTCAGGAAATCGCTAAGGACATCCAATATGGAACGATTACTTTGGTATTTCAGGATGGCATTTTGGTTCAGGTTGACCGGTATGAAAAGAAGCGTATCCCACGGGAACAAGACCATTGAGCTGGACATAAAACCGCTCTTGTACAATAAGGAGATCGAACGATGAAACACACATTTGGACCGGAACTGGCGTTTGCAACACGGGCCGTGCATGTCGGAAACGATGTGGATTCCGAGAGCGGGGCAATCAAACGTCCCATTACGATGGCAAACAGTTATGAGCTGCCCTATGATCCGACCGAGATGAATTGGAGCAGTGCAGAGGGGAATCTGTACACCAGAAATGGCGGCACGAATCAGAAATATTTACAGGAACGGTTGGCCTCGCTGGAGGGCGGGGAAGACTGTGTTGTACTGGCAAGCGGAGTAGCCGCGTTATCGGGACTGTTCTTTGCACTTTTGCAAAGTGGAGATCATGTCATTTTTTCCAGTGTGACTTATATTGCAGTCTATCGGCTGCTCAATGAATTGCTCAACCATAAATTTGGTGTTGAGACAACGATCGTTGATACATCGGATCCAGCGAATGTCGCTGCGGCAATCCAGCCGAATACCAAACTGATTCACATTGAGACACCGGGAAATCCAACCTTGACCATTTCAGATATAGCGGCGATTGCGGATCTCGCCCATCAGCACGGCGCGCTGCTCAGTGTGGACAACACGTTCGCTTCTCCGTTTAATCAGCGCCCGATTGCATTGGGAGCGGATTTTTCGATTGAAAGTTTGACAAAATATATTAATGGTCACGGAGACGCGATGGGTGGTGCGATTATTGGAAGAGCAGAACATCTGGATCTCATCCGTGCACAGTCGCAGGTTAATCTTGGGGCAACAATCAGCCCGTTTAATGCATGGCTGATTATGCGCGGCTCCGTTACGCTTCCATTGCGGATGCGTCAGCACAACGACAATGCGCTTGCGGTAGCCAAATGGTTGGAACAGCAGCCGTGTACCCGTTTTGTTGCGTATCCGGGATTAGAAAGCTTTCCAGGACATGAGACAGCGAAGAAGCAGATGGCTCCGGGCTATGGAGGGGTGTTGTCATTTGGACTGCGTGCGGATCACGATACCCACAATCAATTTGTCAGCCATCTGCGTGTGATCACCTCCGCGGTGTCTCTCGGCCATGACGAAAGCCTGATTGTCTTTTTGGGTGAATACGATGAGCGGCAATATTTATATCCACAGGAGTTCCACAACGGATTTTTCCGATTCAGCGTTGGCATTGAAGCGGCAGAAGACATCATTGCCGATTTACAGCAGGCGTTGGAACAGGTCGGTCTGTTATAACAAAAAGGGGAGCGGCAATCAGAAAAAATCTGAATTGGAGGAGAGAAGCATGAACGTGCAGGAATTAGAGGAAGCGATTTACGAGCGGTATATCAATCCGACAAAACGAAAAAGGACCAGACGCGTCGGTCTGGAATTTGAATTTCCGATTGTCAATCAACACAGCAAGCCGGTCGACTTTGGAGTTGTACATCGGCTGACAGACGATTTTATCCGCCGCTTTGGCTTTGCGTCGTTGGAACGAGATGATGACGGATACATCTATTCTGCGCTGGATGACAAAACCGGGGATGGGCTCTCCTATGATTGCAGCTATAACACGCTGGAATTCTCCTTTGGTGTAGAAGAGGATATGGGACAGCTTGATGAACGGTTCCGACTGTATTATTCTTTCGTCCAGGACAACTTGCAACGGAACCATCACACGCTTACCGGTATGGGAATCAATCCACACTACCAGATCAATCAAAACATTCCTGTCAGCAGCGAACGGTATCGGATGCTGCTGCATCATCTGTCTTCCTATCCGTCGTATGGGCAGAAGATCCCATTCCATCACCATCCCAACTTTGGCATGTTCTCCTGTGCCAGCCAAATCCAGATGGATGTTCAGGAGAATATGCTGGTGGAAACACTCAACACATTTACCAAGCTGGAACCGCTGAAGACATTACTGTTGGCCAATTCTCCCTGGGGAAAGCACTATGAAACGCTATGTAGCCGGGATGGTTTTTGGAAAAATAGTCTTCATGGACTAAACCGCCACAATGTGGACATATACGATTTGCAGTTTGAATCGGTCGATGAAATTGTCGCATATATTCAGAGCATGAGTATTTACTGCGTCGAGCGGGAAGGAAAGTATATCAATTTTCCGCCGACCAAGCTGACGGATTATTTTGCCGCCGACCAACTGACCGGGGAATATTTTGATGGGGAAACTTATCAAAGCGTGACTTTTCACCCGGAGCGCTCGGATCTGCATTACCTGCGTTCCTTCAAATTTGAAGATTTGACATTCCGTGGGACCGTGGAATTTCGCAGTGTCTGTGAGCAGCCGGTCAGCGAGATTATGGCATCGGGTGCACTGCACGCCGGATTGATAGAGAATTTACACTCTTTGACGGAAAAGCTGGATTCAGATCATGTGATCTATCATAAAGGATACAATCCATCCGAGCTTCGGCATCTGTTTAATCAGAGGGAGCTTCCGGATATTTTTGATCGAAAGGAGATTTCCGGTCTGCTGCTGGATGTTCTCCGCATTGCCGAAGATGGGTTACGGCGGCGGGGATTTGGAGAAGAAAGATTTTTACAGCCATTGTATCCACGGGCCGAGCAGTTACTCAGTCCTGCCAGACAAATGGTGGATGGTTTGCTGTCCCATGAAAAAACAATGGACGACTATATTGCCGAATTTGGAAGATTGTAGTATGGTATTTCTAGGTCATATTGCAGTTTGTAAAGAAAGACAGGATCAGATACCATGTGTGAATTATTTGGAGTCAGTTCAAACAAAAAGATACCGCTGAATGCGTTGCTAAAGGAATTCTTTTCGCATGGCAACGAGCATCCGCACGGCTGGGGACTGGCGTTTTTTTACGGAAATTCTGTTTCACTGGAAAAACAGCCGGAGATGTCATGTACCAGCAGTTACCTCAAGCAAAGGCTGTGGGCGCCGGTCGAAGCGGATAATATGATAGCACATATCCGCCTTGCCACCAGAGGGATCACCGAATATGAAAACTGCCATCCATTTGTCATACGCGACAAGTCCGACCGCGCATGGACATTGGCGCACAATGGGACAATATTTGATTGTGATGAGATGAATCCCTATTGCAAAACACAGAGGGGACAAACCGATAGCGAACGTATTTTATGCTATCTGGTTGACTGCATCAATCAAAAACTGGATGAATTGGGGCGCGAAATGACGGCAGAGGAACGGTTTGATCTTGTGGATTCTTTTGTCTGCCGTGTTTCACCAGAAAATAAATTAAATCTTCTGTTGTATGATGGGGAACTGATGTATGTGCATACGAACTATGCGAACAGCCTGCATCAATGCACGAAAGATGAAACCGTGATTATTTCTACACAGCCGTTGAATTTTGACCAATGGGAACCGGTTCCCATGAATACGCTGCTGGCATACCGAAATGGAAAACCTGTATTTCGCGGGACGAATCACGGACATGAATTCTTCGACAGTGAAGAAAAGATGCGCTTGCTGTTTCTTGATTTTTCTGCTTTGTGAGCCCAAAATACTCATTTTACATTAAAATAAAAAGCGCTTTATCCGGTATCGAGAGTTCGGTGCCGGATTTATGCTGCGCAAAGAGCGGATTTTCTGTTTTTAGGGAATCTGCTCTTTTTCTGTATGAAAGAATAGCGAGTGAAGCAAACTATACTTGTTTTCATTTGTATTGTTTTTTCTGGCAGTGACCTGTTTTGCAGATGAGAAAAAGAAACAAGAAAAGAGGTTTAAACATGGAAAGCGATACTACTTCCAACCGCCCTTTTGGCATAATGGACAAGATCGGATATGCTTTCGGCGATTTTGGCAATGACTTTACCTTTATCCTGTCATCGATGTTTATGATGAAATTTTATACCGATGTTATGGGTGTCAGTGCCGGCCTTGTCGGCCTACTGATGATGGTAGCGCGCTTCGTCGATGCCTTTACTGATGTGACAATGGGACAGATTGTAGATCGCTCCAAGCCAACAAAGGATGGTAAGTTCCGTCCATGGCTCAAAAGAATGTGCGGCCCGGTAGCAATTTCATCGTTCTTAATTTACCAATCTGCGTTTTCAGGTATGGCGATGGGCTTTAAAATATTCTGGATGTTCTTAACCTATCTTCTGTGGGGCTCGATTTTTTATACTTCCATTAACATTCCCTATGGTTCTATGGCGTCTGCTGTTTCTCCGGAAGCAAGGCATCGTACCGAATTATCCACCTTCCGCAACATCGGTGCAACATTGGCCAGCCTGGTGATCGGTGTCGCTACGCCGATGGTCGCCTATGAAGTTGTCGATGGAGCAACCGTGCTGTCAGGACCAAAAATGACGATGATTGCAGGAATTTTCAGTATCCTTGCGATTATCTGTTATTTGCTCTGCTTCTATCTGGTACGCGAACGTGTTGCAGTGCCACAGAATACGACCAAGATGAATGCCGGCACCATGCTCAAAAATATTTTTACCAACCGTGCGCTTCTGGGTATTATTGCAGCGGCCATTATGGTCCTGCTGGGACAACTGGGCATGAGTGGCATGCAGCCGTATATTTTTCCCATCTATTATAACAGCGCAGATGCACAATCCATGGCTTCTCTGGTTGGATCTCTCGGTATCCTGCTTGTCTGTGCTCCACTGGCAGTTCCATTGTCCTCTAAGTTAGGGAAGAAGGAGCTCTCCGTCTTGTCCTGTCTGTTTGGTGCCGCGATGTGGATCCTCTGTCTGATTCTTCGCCCACAGAGTGCAGTTGTTTTTCTGATATTCTACACACTGTCCATGATTGGACTGGGGTTTTTCAATACCATTATCTGGGCAATGATTACCGATGTCATTGATGATGCAGAAGTGAAAAACGGTGTCCGTGAGGATGGCACGATCTATTCGGTATACTCCTTCGCACGGAAGCTTGGCCAGGCGTTATCCTCCGGTATGATCGGAACTGTACTGACTGCGATTGGATATACTGATGTCGTTCCAAAAAACCCGTCAGCATATCCAGAGGTTTTAAATGGAATTTTCAATTGGTCCTGCCTGATTCCGGCAATTGGCCTAGTTTTGGTTTCCGCCGCCTTGCTGTTTCTTTATCCACTCAACAAAAAGCGCGTCGAAGCAAATATTGCAGAGTTGGCTCGCCGAAGAGAACAAGCATAGAAATGCAAAGGGAGACATTTCGTAGAGAAATTGTCTCTCTTTGCATGTAACACGTAGATAAGAGCAGCAGGGGAAGAGAATGCAGGCGTGAACAGAGCGCTTGTCACAGGATATCTAATTGAACAAAATAAAAATTTTGTTCAATTAAGAAGAGGGGGAACGTATAAATATTATGAAGAGCCTGCTGAACGAAGAAAATTCAGCAGGCTCACGTATCATCTCATAGCTTTTTCATAAACTGCATCGCTGCATTTGCCATCAGTCGTTTTGTTCCAATCTTATCAAATGTAATCTCAAGCAAAATATCTCCACCCATTGGTTTGCACGATGTAATCATCCCATGGCCAAACGCTCTGTGATCTACCTGATCGCCAGGCTTTAGATCAATTGCGGCGATTCGCTTTGCTCGATATGCAGATTGTCCAAATGCATTGCCGCTGATATCCCGTGCGCGACGCGACCGATATTGTGGTGTAGCTGTCTGCGCAAGCTGTTGGATTTCATCCGGCTTTGTTTCACCAATGTTGCTGTCCAGATAATCCTTTGGCAGCTCCTCCAAGAACTGCGATGGCTTAGAATATCGTGTCTGTCCATACATCATGCGGCGTTCCGCACAGGTCAGATATAACTGCTGTTTGGCACGTGTGATCGCAACATAACACAGTCGGCGTTCTTCCTCCAGATCTTCCTCGCGATCCATGGCGCGGAAGCCCGGGAAAATACCGTCCTCCATACCACACAGGAAAACATTAGGAAACTCCAATCCCTTTGCGGAATGCATCGTCATCATGACAACAGCGTCCGCATCGGCATCCATCCGATCGATATCGGTGAATAAGGAAACTTCTTCCATAAATCCGGCCAGTGTCGGATCTTCCGTTCGGTCCATAAAATCTGCGAGATTCGATTTCAGTTCCATGACGTTTTCCAACCGTCCCAGAGATTCCGCATCGCCCTTTTTCTCCAATGCGGCGGTATAACCCGAACGCTCCAGCAATTGGTCGTAGAATTCATCCAACGGCAGATAATCCAATGATCGCTGGAGGTTGAGAATCATCTCCACGAACTTCAGCAGTGCTGCCGATGCACGAGATAATTCCGGATACTTCGACGCATGAGCAATGATGTCAAACAAATATGTACCGTTTTTCTGTGCCAGTTCCAAGGCGGTCTCAACGGTTTTATTGCCAATTTTTCGCGCCGGAACGTTGATAATACGGCGCAAACGAAGGTCATCCGTTGGATTCAGAATGACCCAAAGATAGGCCAGCATATCCCGGACCTCGGCGCGATCAAAGAATCGCAGGCCACTGACAATACGGTATGGGATGCTGTTGCGTTTAAACGCGCTCTCAATGTTATTGGATAACACATGGTTGCGATACAAAATCGCATAATCCCCCCATGAAGTTCCCTTGGCAAAGCCATCCAGGATGGTTTCCGCGATGTATTCCGCTTCTCCTTCCTGCGTATCGGAACGATGGACGCGAATTTTCGTACCATTTCCGTTCGCCGTCCACAGCTCCTTCCCTTTACGGCGGGCATTGTTGCGAATCAGTTCGTTCGCGGCAGACAGGATATTCTGTGTGGAACGATAGTTTTGTTCCAAACGGATCGTTGTCGCACCGCGGTATTCCTTTTCAAATTCCAGAATATTGGTAATCGTTGCACCACGGAATTTATAGATGCTCTGATCGTCGTCACCGACCACACAAATGTTTTCACGGCCACCCGAAAGCAGGCTGATCAGCATATACTGCGCGTGATTGGTGTCCTGATACTCGTCCGCCATGACGTAGTGGAACTGACGCTGATAGTGCTCCAAAACTTCTTCGTGTGTCTGCAAAAGCTGGACGGTTTTCATGACGATATCATCAAAATCCATCGCATTGGATTCCTTCAGCAGACGTGCATATTCCTTGTAGATTTCGGCGACTGTCATCAGATAATAATCATTTCCGGCCTCTGCCATGAATTCCTTTGGTGTTTGCAAATTGTCCTTCGCCCGACTGATCTGTCCGGCAATGGCGCGGACATCATACACCTTATCATCCAGCTTTTTTTGCTTGATGATCTGGGTCAAAACGCGCTTTTGATCGTCGGTGTCATAGATCGTAAACGAACGCTCATACCCGATTTTCTCGCAGAATCGACGCAAAATACGGACACAACAGGAATGAAATGTCGATGCCCAAATCTCCTTTGCAAAATCTTCCCCGACAGAACGTTCCAGACGCTGTTGGATTTCTTTGGCTGCTTTGTTGGTAAACGTGATGGCAAGGATCTGCCATGGACGAGCGGGTGCGACCGCACAAAGAAGCTCGGCACGCATGCGATTTTCCTCTACCGGATTGCGCAGATACTCGCGTAAAAATGTCAAATCCTCTTCCGTCGCGCCTTCTGGTGCATAGGGATAGCTATAGCCCTGCCCGAAACGGAGCAAATTCAAAATGCGGTGAATTAATACCGTCGTTTTGCCACTTCCGGCACCGGCCAGTACGAGGAGTGGCCCTTCGGTCTGAAAAACTGCCTTGCGCTGCTGCTCGTTCAAATTGGAAAACTCACGCTCAATAATGGCACTGCGTATGGCAGAAAACTGTAAGTCAAACGTCGTCTGATCCATAAAATCTCCTTTATACGGACTATTTTTCAAGTTACAGTATACCATACTTCGAGAAATAGGACAAGCTACTCCATCCATCTGCGCAGCTTTTCAAGAATCTTGCGTTCCAATCGCGAAACCTGTACCTGAGAAACGCCAAGCTCCTGTGCACACTGCTGCTGTGTCTGAGAACGAAAGAAACGCAGCAGCAATAATTTTCGCTCGCGGTCATTTAACTTCTCCATTGCCTCGCGCAGTTCCAGATGCTCAAAAAATGTCGTTTCCTGCTGTCTGCTCGGGATCGTCTGTTCGAGGGTACAGCCGTCATCTCCGATTGGGCGCTGGAGATAATCGGCCGGGAGCATGGCATTTTCACTGGCAGCAATCTCCTCGGCAGAAATGCCAAGTTTTTCGGACAATTCGTGTACCGTCGGTTCCCGTCCATTTTCCTGCAGCATTGCTTCACGCTGACGTGCAATCCGAACGGCAGTACTCTTGGTCGTGCGACTGACCTTGATCAATCCATCGTCACGCAGAAAACGCCGGATTTCCCCGCTGATTTTTGGGACGGCATAGGTAGAAAACTGTGTGCCATATTGTGTATCAAACCCATAAATCGCCTTAATTAAGCCGATGTTCCCGAGCTGAAACAGATCCTCGCTCTCAACACCACGCCCCGAATAACGGCTCACAATACTCCAGACCAGCGGCGCATTGGTCTGTACCAAGGAATCCAGTGCAGACTTATCCCCTCTTTGTGCGCACTCAATGAGGGGAAAACATTCCGATTCCCGCATCATTCCTCGGATTTCGAGGTGCTGCGTGCAGCAATATGTTTCGTCAGTGTCACCTGTGTCCCAACGCCTTCACGGGAGCGTACCCGGACACGATCCATAAAGCTCTCCATAATAGTAAATCCCATGCCAGAGCGTTCTGCGTCGCCCGTGGTGAACAGTGGCTCCCGCGCCTTTTGCACATCAGCAATACCGCAGCCCTTATCTTTGATCTGGATTCGGATATCACCGTTGTCATATAGGCTTGCCGCCATCGTTATGTAGCCTTTTTCTCGGCGATAGGCGTGGACGATGCAATTGGTGACCGCTTCGCTGACTGCTGTTTTGATATCATGCAACTCTTCCAGTGTAGGATCGAGCTGAGAGGCAAATGCAGAAATGGTTTGGCGTGCAAATGCTTCATTGTTGGAGCGGCTATCGAACTTTACGCTCATATGGTTGATTTCATTTCGTGCCATGGGTGCAGGCCTCCTTCTCCTTTGTGATTTCCGGCAGCATGGGTTCCATATGGATGCGGGAAAGCAAACCAGCTGTTTGAAAGATTCGTATCACAAATGCCGGCGCACCGACGACACACAAACTCTGTCCGGCGCCCAATGTGTTGCGCTGTGCATTCAGAACAACGGCAATGCCAGAGCTGTCCATAAAGGTTAAGGTCGAAAAATCCAGATAAATTCGGTCGGTCGAATACAAGGTCATGACCTTTTCCAGATATTCAATACAACGTCCGGCTTCATGGTGGTCGAGTTCCCCACTGAACCGGATTAGAATTCCCTGCGGGATACGGGTATGAGATAGTTTCATTGTGTTCTCCTCATTCATTTTGCAAAAATAAAGCTGTTCCTATGGAACAGCTTTATTATAAAAAATTTTCAATTTTTTTCTTATCAGTTTCTGTCGGCACGCAGAATATTTTCCGCTTCGGCGGCGACATACAATGACCCGCATACAACAATCACATCATCTTCTGTAGCAGAGCGCTGTGCGCGGCGCAAGGCGGATCGTACATCGCCACAATCAAATGCATTGGTATACGGGGAATATTCACGCACACAGGATGCAATCTCTGCGCTCGGAATTGCGCGCGGTGTGTCGGCGGCGACTGCATAGACATTATCGGCACGGCGTGTGAGCATCTGGATACACGCCCGATACTGCTTGTCCTCCACCATTCCGAGGATAAAGGAAATTCCACCGGGAGGAAGCATTTCGTCCAACGTCGCACAAAGAGCACCAACGCCATCCAAATTGTGCGCTCCATCGATCAGAAGCAACGGGTCATGCGAAAGGATCTCCTGACGTGCCGGCATGACAGCCGTGGAAAATGCCTGCTCAATCGCACCGTCCGGGATATTCCACCCCTTTTTGCGCAGTTGCAAGAGCACTTCGTACGCCGTAGCGGCATTCTGAACCTGATGGGAGCCGATCATCTTGATGAAAAGCTGTTTGCCTTTACACGCAAAAGAACTCCCCATTAAATCACTGGAAACCGTCTCTGGCAACGCTGTTTCTACATAATCGGCACCAACTTCGACACAGCGTGCCCGAAGGATTTCCGGTACATTCCCCGGCTGTTTGGGTGCGCTGACCAATACCGTTCCCGGTTTGACAATATGGCTCTTATCGGCAGCGATTTCTTCCACCGTATTCCCCAGAACCGCCATGTGATCGAGTGCAATGTGTGTCATAACAGCGACTTCCGGTGCATCAATGACATTCGTGGCATCATAACGTCCGCCCAGACCGACCTCCAGTACGACAATATCACAATCGTGCTCTGCGAAATACAACAAGGCAAGCGCGGTGGTAAATTCAAACTCCCCGATTTTTTCGCCCTCATCTAAAATAAGGGATTGCTCTGCCGTCAGGACACGTTCGGTGTAAACGGCAAGATCGTCCGGTGAAATCCAATCCCGGTTGATCTGAATGCGCTCACGGAAATCCAGAACATAAGGAGAAATGAACAGACCGGTTTGATAACCGGCCTGCTCCAGAGCAGCAGCCGTCAACAGGGCGCTGCTCCCCTTTCCATTTGTTCCGGCAATGTGAACGAAGCGCAGTGTGCGCTGCGGGTTGCCCAGTGCATCCATGAGAGCACGTATGCGATACAGGCTGGCTTTCCCACTAAAGCGGCCATGTGCATGGATGACATCGAGCGTCTGTTTCACATTGTTCATCGGCATTATCCCAGCGAGGCAAGGCTCTCGTCAAGCTTGGCAATCTGCTCATGCAGCTTCTCTGCCTTGAGCTTTTCGCCTTCGACAACCTTTTCCGGTGCTTTGTTCAGGAAGCCTGGATTACTCAGCTTCTTCTCGATGAAGGCCAGATCCTTTTCCGCCTTCTTCTTTTCCTTGTTCAGGCGAGCGCGCTCCTTATCGAAGTCGATCAGCTCATTCATCGGAAGATACATCTGTACATCACCAGTGACGATGGATACCATCTTGGCCGCATCCGCTGGAGCCTCTGCCTGAACAGTCAGATCGCTTGCATATGCCAACTTGAGGAAGCAAGCCTTACCCCCATCAAACACTGGTCGATGCGCTTCGCTCGTGACAACATAGACATGCGCCTTGCGGGACGGCGGTACATTCATCTCATTTCGGCGAACACGGATCGCACGGATGCTTTCCATGAGCAGCTCCATCTGTGCTTCTTCCGCTGCAAAGCACAAATCTTCACGATACGTCGGCCACTGGGACAGCATAATGGTTTCTCCCTCGTGCGGCAGTGCAGTCCAAATGGTTTCCGTGATGAATGGCATGAATGGATGCAGAAGCTGCATTGCTCCGGACAATACATAACAGAGAACATTCTGAACATTTTCGCAGGTTTCCACATCTTCCTTGTTCTGGAGACGGGTCTTTGCGATTTCGATATACCAATCACAGAAGACATCCCAGATGAAATCATACAGCTTCTGTGCCGCGATACCAAGCTCATACTTGTCAATGTTGGTAGTGACATCCTGAACTAAGGTATTGAACTGGGACAGAATCCACTTGTCTTCCATCGTCAGTTTTTCCGGCAGTTTCACTTCGTCGATCGTCAAATTCATCTGAATGAAACGGGAGGCATTCCAGATCTTGTTGCAGAAGTTGCGGCTTGCCTCAACACGGGACTGGGAGTAGCGCATGTCATTTCCGGGAGAATTGCCGGTGGCAAGCGTGAAGCGCAGTGCATCCGCACCGTACTCCTCAATCACTTTGAGCGGATCAATACCGTTTCCAAGCGATTTGGACATCTTACGTCCCTGTTCATCACGCACAAGACCGTGAATATAAACCGTCTTGAACGGAACTTCTTTCATGTGCTCCATGCCGGAGAAAATCATACGGGCAACCCAGAAGAAAATGATATCGTAGCCGGTAACCAGGGTATCCGTCGGATAGAAGTACTCCAGCTCCTTGGTCTTCTCCGGCCAGCCAAGTGTGGAAAACGGCCAAAGTGCAGATGAGAACCAGGTATCCAGTACATCCTCTTCCTGATGGATGTGCGTGCCTCCACACTTCGGGCAAACCGTAACCGCTTCCTTGGAAACTGTCATCTCACCGCAGTCATCGCAGTAATAGGCCGGGATCTGATGCCCCCACCAAAGCTGACGGGAAATACACCAGTCATGGACATTCTCCATCCAGCGCATATAGGTCTTGCTGAAGCGATCCGGGACAAACTTGATCTCGCCGTCCTCAACAACGCGCATGGCATCCTTAGCCAGCGGAGCCATCTTGACAAACCACTGTGCAGAGGTGATCGGCTCAACTGTCGTGCCGCAGCGGTAACAGGTTCCTACATTGTGCGTGTGGTCCTCAATCTTAACCAGACGGCCTTCTGCTTCCAGATCTGCCAGAACGGCTTTACGGCATTCATAGCGATCCATACCCTCGTATTTGCCGCCGTTTGCATTGACCGTTGCATCATCATTGAACACAAGAATCTGCTCCAGATTATGGCGCAGACCCATTTCAAAGTCATTCGGGTCATGGCATGGCGTGGTTTTTACACAGCCGGTACCGAAGTCCTTATCGACATAATCATCCGCGAAGATCGGAATTTCCCGTCCGATGATCGGCAGGATAGCCTTTTTACCGATCAGATGCTGATAGCGCTCATCTTCCGGATTGACCGCAACGCCGGAGTCGCCCATAAAGGTTTCCGGACGGGTGGTCGCGACAATTACCGATTCATCGGAATCCTTGATGTCATATTTGATATACCAGAGTTTGCCCGGCTGGGTTTCGTATTCCACCTCGGCATCGGACAGCGCGGTGGTACAGTGCGGACACCAGTTGATGATACGGGACCCCTTATAAATCAGGCCCTTGTCGTACAGGTTAACAAAAACCTCTTTGACGGCCTTGGAACAGCCTTCATCCATCGTAAAGCGTTCGCGGCGCCAGTCGCAGGACGAACCCAACTTTTTGAGCTGCTGGATAATACGGTTTCCATACTGGTTCTTCCACTCCCAGACGCGCTCCAAAAACTTCTCACGGCCGAGGTCATAACGGGTCAAGCCCTCTTCGTTGCGGAGATTTTCCTCAACCTTAATCTGCGTCGCAATACCAGCGTGGTCGGTACCCGGCATCCACAGTGCCGAATAGCCCTGCATACGCTTGGTGCGGATCAGAATATCCTGCAGAGTTTCATCAAAGGCATGGCCCATGTGCAGCTGGCCTGTGACATTTGGGGGCGGGATTACAATGGTAAATGGTTTCTTTTTCTCGTCAATTTCTGCGTTAAAGTAACCGTTCTGTTCCCACTTCTGATAGAGCTTTTCCTCTGTCGCACTGGGATCATACGTCTTTGGCAGTTCGTTTGTCACAGCAAACAGTCTCCCTTCTTTATCGTAAATTCTGTTTTTATTTAGCAAACAGTCTCGCAGAGAAATGAAAAAAAAGCCTCCGCCCGTATTCAGGGCGAAGACTCGGTCTCCGTGGTACCACCTAACTTCATGTCAAACGACATGCACTCTTCTGCCAGTAACGGGGCAAACCGGGTGAACTTACTGCTCGTTCAGTCCACCGACTCCGAAGCGACCTTCCGCACATCCCCGCCAAGGCTTTCACCAACCGCCTCTTCTCTGTACCGGAGAGGAATGCGTACTCCTCTTCCTCTGCGTCTGCTATTGAAATCTTATTTATTATAATATGCTTCCAAGCGGATGTCAAGGCAATTTGATTACATGCTATTCATTTAAATACCGAAGACGTTCTAAAAACTCCGTATTCTCGGTTTTTTCACAGATCGCATCAATTCCGGAAGAGATAATCCAAATTGCCATCCCTCGTTTGGCGCATGTTACCAACATCTCTATAATCATTTCATGATACAGCGGCTCCTGTCCTGCAAAGGGAAACAGGCAAATCAACAGCATCGGATTTGTCAAGTACCATTTGTAGTACGAAAGACGCAGCCGCTGTGGCAAGGACCATTCGCAGATCGGTCGCAGCAGGTCTTCTTTTTCGAACCATTCCGACGCCTCATCCAAGATATTGTTTACAATCCTTTTTCGAATGAGATGTTTTCCTGCCTTCGGAATCAGGCTGTTGCTCAAATTATCCAATGCGGTCATATTATCCAATAAAATGCCGCCCTTTCTATCCGGCATTTCTATCTGAATCCCGATGTCTCTTCCAAGCCGTTTTCGGAGTGTATTCCTGTCATAATACGTACCGCCAAGACAAAAGGAGCCGGACAGCCAGCCGCGTTCGCCCAAAAAGCAATCCCGGATTTGGGAGACTGTATTATAATTTTCGTCACGCAAAAAAGCAATCTCACCGCTCCGAATTTGAAACGAAAGCGGCGCCATGGATTCAAACTGTAAATCCGAGACCGTGAGAACGATCGCTCCTTGTTGTTTGATTCCTATATCAGTCCGTTCCGGAACACCACTTCTGCGCTCCCATCCCAAAATTTCATACAGCCGCTCATCGTAT
Organism: Eubacteriales bacterium; assembly: GCA_030539335.1. GTDB lineage: Bacteria > Bacillota > Clostridia > Oscillospirales > Butyricicoccaceae > Butyricicoccus_A. The sequence goes on from JAUNSG010000005.1 coordinate 164,903, forward strand.
TCCCCTGGATAAAGACGGTAACAGAACTTCCGATTTTTCACGACATCCACACGATTTGCATACCGGTACATAAATTCTTCATCCATATCCAGCAAAAAGACTGCAATCCCACGTTGGAGCAGAATCTGTACGCAATCCATGAATTCTTCCAAATCTTTTCGGCGCAGTATTTCGGTAATTCGATCCAGTACAATCATTTTACTTTTTACGAACCAGGCCTTATAAATTGCAAGCTTATAATATTCCAGCATGGAAAGTTCGGTAAGTTTCTTTTCCCATCCAAAGTCAATTCCCATCTGTTTATGGATACACCGGGACGTTTCGGAGGAAATCCGTTTGTCTGCTTCCTTTGCCTGTGCCCGGCTCATCTTTTTTCCCAGCGCAATCACATAGTCCCAGGCTGTCAGTTCCTTTGAGAGAAACCGATGCTTATTGACAATCACAGAGTTTTGACGAATCCACCGTCCCATCTCCGAAATTTGGATACGCCTTCCGCAGGCAAAAGCTTTTCCCGCTCTTATGGCAGTGGTTCCAGAAAAAATACCCAGATAAGCGGTTCCTGCATACAGATGCTCGTCCATGTAAACGCCAATGCACTCGCCCTGCGCAATCTCAATTTCAAACCGGTAGTCTCCACCACCGTGTTGGAATCGTCCATTTTCGATGCGTATCAGTTCTTCTTTCATCCGGTCTTAGTCCTCTCTGAACAGCAGTGGCAGTGTCACACAACATTCTGTCCCAATTCCCTTGGCACTATAAATCCGCAGTCCGTAGTCATCCCCGAACATCAGGCGGATTCTGCTGTTCACATTGTGGAGGGCAATCCCGCCCTTTCTCTGTCTATGATCCGGTGTACTTGCTCTCCGTTCCCCTTTGGAAAACTGTTCATTCAATCGCTCGACCTGCTCCTCTGAAATCCCGACGCCGTCATCCCGCACGCGCAAAAATAATACTTTATTGCTGTTTTCAACGATAATTTGTACCGTTCCACGGCCGATTTTATCTTCTAAGCCATGTACAATTGCATTTTCCACCAATGGCTGTAGAATCAGTTTCGGCATTTCCGCTTCCAACAGCTGTTCGTTTTCCATCTCCAGTTCCATCGCCAATTTGTCCCCAAAGCGGCATCGCTGAATGATGAAATAGTTTTCCACATTATCTAATTCGTCCGAAAAGGTCACGTACTCCTGCACGTCGGAAATTGTATAACGGAAGAAGGTCGCCAGAGCTTCCGCAGTCTCGGCAATCTCTTTACAGTCGGCCAGCAATGCATCGGCCCGGATGGCCTCCAGGGTATTGTACAAAAAATGTGGATTGATTTGATTTTGCAGCGCCAGATATTCCGCCTGCTTTTGCTGCAGTTTTTTATTTTCTTCCCCTTGCAGCCGTTCTTCAATCTCTCCAAAAAAGTCCTTCAAATCCGGATCCTGTGTCCAGTCTGCCCGAAGAATCCGTTCGAAGTCCTTATCCTTTTGATACTGTCTGATTGTCCTATATAATTTTATCTGTGTCCGAAGCCACATAACAGCACCTACTTATATAGTTTTTTATAGTCAGAGGGACTGATTCCGGTTATTTTCTTAAACAGCCTTGAAAAGTATTTCAAGTCGCGATATCCAACCATCTCTGCCGCATCACTGATCGAGATATCCGTTTCACACAACAGCTCTTTTGCCTTGCTGATGCGAAGTTCGGTCAAATAATCCATGAAATTCTGTCCGGTTTCCTTTTTGAAAAGGGTAGAAAAATAAGTCGCATTAAACCCAATGACACTGCTGACGTCTTCCAAGCGAAGGGCTTCCTGATAATGCTCCTGAATGTATTTCTTTGCTTCCAAGATCGGCCTTGCCTCCTGAGAGGCCTTTTCCTCGTTTAACTGCTGCATTCTCTTGAGAATGGTCCGCTGCAGCAACAGAAATACCTCCTGTGTGCTGGTGCAATACCAAAAACTATCCTGCACTTTTTCCAAGAGAAGTTCTGCCTCTTTTCGATTCTGCTCCATTTCAAACGCGCACACACTGACAATTGCATGGAACCAATCCTCCAGCATCTGCCCGTTAAGCTGTCTGTCCTGTAAGAGCCGATAGAAGCTTTCTGTCAATTCTTTCTGAAATTGATCGGCATTCCGATACTCCACTGCCTCATAGAACCGCTTCTTCTGTGCAGAATCCATCTGATACCGCTTCTCTAAGTCAATTTCTTCCGATGCTGCATATCTCCATGGCTGCCTTCGGCAAATGCGATCTTTGCAAAGCCAGAGGGCTTCCTGCATCGATTCTGTCATCTGTTCCATCGCGTTTCGTTGACTTCCCAGAAAGACCGCAATCCGAATATCCCAGAAAAGGTCCCTCTGTTTTTCGATTTCCTTTCGGATTTTTGTCAGGCACTGCTTCACATCGACGACCTGAAAGTCCTTGCTGTTCAGGATTGCAGCAACGCCTTCCTTCCAAATGGATACCGCCGATTCTTCCGCAATCAATTTAACCTCTTTGCGCACAATTTCCAGCGCGTGCTGCATTAGGATACGATAGACATCCAGATGCTTTTCTGCATTCGAAATATCCGGCTTAATCAGGACCGCACAATAGTATCCGTCTGTAAAATGGAATCCAAATTCGTCATTCGCCTGATCGGCGGGTACAAAAGCCTGCTGCCGGTCGATACTGCTTTTTAAAAGGGTGAGAAGCATCTTCTGCCGTTGTTCCTTGCTTTTCTTGAGCTGGTACTTGAGCTCAGTTTCCTGCCCAAGCTTTTCCCGGATACGCAGTAAAATATTGTTCAGTTCATCGCTCTTCAGAGGTTTCAATAAGTAGTCTTCTACGCCGTATTTCAACGCATCCTGCGCATATTCAAACTGACGGTATCCGCTGATAATGATAAAATGAATGTTCGGCTGTAGTTCTCTCGCCTGCCGAATTAGCTCAATCCCATCATATCCCGGCATTCGTATATCGGTAATCAAAAGATGTGGTTTCTTTTCTTTGACAAGCTCCAGCGCACGAATTCCATCACTTGCGACCCCAACGATTTCATAGCCCTGCTTCTCCCAATCGACCAATTCCTGTAGGAGCAACACTACTTTTGTTTCATCGTCAGCAAGAACTACCTTTAACATTGATTTCCTCCTGTATCTTGTCCCAACGTGTTTTCCCTCTTACCCCAGTGATCCCATCACACATCCATTTGATAAAATTCTCCGCCACACTTGGAAAAAAGGGAAAACGATACCGTTTTCCCTTTTCCCTATATATTTATCTTATAATACAATTCACTTATTTACAAGAAAAATGCACGATTACTCGTAATCAGCAATGTTCGATGCATCAATCCAGGTATTATCGGTGATGATCGTATTGTTCTCCAGCTCTTCACCGCTCAGCAGAGTAACGGCTGCTTCAATGCCGTTTGCTGCCATAGCGCCGCCGTTCTGCGATACTGTGCCGCTCATTCTGCCATCATTAATTGCTTCGAAGCCGTCCGGAGTACCGTCTACACCAGCGATAACAATACCGCTGTCTGCACCAGCTGCGTTGCCGGCACCGACGGCCATGCCATCGTTCTCGCAGACGATCGCATCCAGATCATAAGCGGACAGCCAGCTCTCGACCGTAGACTGTGCACTTGCAGTATCCCACTCACAGTCTGCCGGCTCGACAACCTGAACCATATCCGGATAGTTCTTCAAGATGTTCTCGTAGCCTTCCATTCTCTGGAGTCCGCCAGCGTCGCCGGATGGGCCGGTCAAAATCGCGATATTGCCCTTGCCGTCCAACAAATCCGCTACGTTCTGCATCTCGGTTTCACCTGCCGTGACGTTATCGCCGCAGGACAGAGCAGAAATGCCATAGTCTTCCCAATCGGTGCAGGCAGAAATGATGTTAATGACAACAACACCGGCATCCGAAGCTTCCTTCGCCGCAGAGCCAAGTGCATCCGGATCTACCGGCTCGAACAGAACAGCGTCGTAGCCTTCGGATACGCACTGCTCGATCTGGCTAATCTGCGTTGCTGCATCCTGATCCGCACTCAGGATCGTAAGATCGACACCCAGCTCGCTTGCCTTAGCCTCGGCTGCCTCCGAAACTGCGATCTGGAATGCGTTTGTCTGATGCTGCTGGATCAGAGCAATCTTATAGGAATCGCTTGTCGCCGCCGCTGCGGAGCCGGTATCCCCCGTACTGGTAGATTCCGAACCGCCGCCACAGCCCGCCAGCATACCGACCATCATTGCGCCTGCGGTCAGTAACGCTGCAAAATTCTTCATTTTCTTCATATGTGTTTCCTCCTCAAAAACATGTATTATGCAAAGGCTTTGAGCAAATAAACGATTCATTTAGTTCTTTTTGCTCTTACCTTTTACATCAATCAAGACGGCGATCACGATAATGACGCCCTTTACGATCTTCTGCCAGTGGGATGATACGCCCAGAATATCCAAGCCGTTGGCAATAACGGTAATCAGGAGCGCACCAATGACAACTCCCCACGACTTGCCAACACCACCCGACATAGATACACCACCGACAACACAGGCAGTAATGGCATCCATCTCATAACTCTCTGCCGCGGTTGGCTGGCCGATGGTAACACGAGAGGTCATCAAAAATCCGCACAGACCGGCCAAAAGTCCGGCAATGGCAAACGTTGAGATGCGGATTTTCGTCGTGTTAATACCCGCCACACGCGCTGCAAGCAGATTGCCGCCGCAGGCGTAAACACGGCGTCCGTATACCGTCTTCGCCAATACAAAGGAACAGATCAGGATGACAATAACCAGGAATACCGCAAGCATTGGAACGCCGAAAACGGAGCTGGCGGCAATTGCCTTGTATTCCGCACTGATACCGGTAATCGGTTTGCCATTGGATGTCAGAAGCGCCAGACCACGTACGGCGGTCATAGTGCCCAGTGTCATGATAAACGGGGGCAGGTCGCCGACGGCAACACCCACACCGTTCACGATACCAACCGCCAGACCGGCAATCAATGCCACGATCAGGGGAACAAACAGCGGATATTGTCCTTGTCCCAACATTGCCGCAAGAATGCCGGAGAATGCAACCGTAGAGCCGACCGACATATCAAAGCCGCCTGCAATGATGACAAACATCATGCCAAAGGAAAGGATACCGTTGATGGATGCCTGCTTTAAAATATTAACAAGGTTGCTCGGCTGAATAAAACTCGGCTTCAGACAGGTCAGCACAATGACCAGCACCAAAAAAATTACAAAAATAAAATATTCACTTAACAGAGCTTTTGCATTTCTTTTCTGTTTCATTTTTCCACCTTCCCATACGTTATACTTCAATTGCGGAAGCCAGTGTCATAATGCGCTCCTGCGAAAACTCTTCCCGACTCACTTCACCGGAAAGGTTGCCTTCCGACATCACTGCAATTCTGTCACAGACTCCCATGAGCTCTGGAATTTCCGAAGAGATCATAATGACCGCTTTTCCCTGCTGGACAAGGCTTCCGATAAGCAAATAGATATCTCTTTTGGCGCCGACATCAATGCCTCGTGTCGGCTCATCCAGAATGATAATATCCGGATCATTTAACAACCATTTTGCGATGACGACCTTTTGCTGGTTGCCACCGGAAAGATTGCTCACAATCTGTTCACCAGAAGGTGTTTTAATCTTTAGTTTTTCAATGTATTCGTTGGCCGCTTTCCGTGCCTTTGATTTGCTGTATAATCCGTTGCGCAACAGCTTTTTGATGGCTACCATCGCGATATTGTCGTTTACCGAACCACTCAAATTCAAGCCTGTGACCTTACGATCCTCTGTAATGAGAGCGACTCCCTTTTTAATGATATCCTGCGGTGCATGAACGGTGACCTTCTCTCCCTTGACGTAAACCTCGCCGCTGGAAAGCTTATGCATTCCGAAAATACCTTCTACCAGTTCACTTCTTCCAGCGCCAACCAATCCGCCGATTCCCAGGATTTCGCCCTCCCGGACAGAAAGACTGACATCCTTTACCTTATTATCCGCGCGGACAATGTGCTTGGCCTCGAAAATAACATCTCCAATTTCTGCTTCCAGCTTCGGGAAGACATCGGTAATCTCACGCCCGACCATCATCTTGATGAGCTTTGCCTCATTCAGATCCTTTGTATCACCGGAGCCAATGTACTGGCCATCACGGTATACACTGATGCGGTCACATATGGTGAAGATCTCATCCATACGATGGGAGATATAGATGATCGCAACTCCCTGTTCCTTTAGCCGGCGGATATGTCCAAAGAGAAGCTCTACCTCACGTTCTGTAATTGCCGCGGTCGGCTCATCCATAACGATTATCTTTGCATTTACCGAAATCGCTTTGATAATCTCAATGAGCTGACACTGTGCCACCGTAAGACTCCGCAGCGTATCCATCGGTGATACATGAAGGCCACACTCTTTGATCAGCTTTTTGGATGCCTCAATTTCCGCTTTTTTGTCTACTAAGCCGTTTTTCCGGATCTCACGCCCCACAAAAATGTTCTCATAGACTGTCATGTCGAGAATTGGATTCAATTCCTGATGGATCATCGCTACACCGGTATCCATTGCCTCTTTGGGATTGGATACCTGGTAAGGCTGTCCATTAAAAATAATTTCTCCGCCGGCATCCTTCGTATAGATACCCATGAGGATTTTCATCAGGGTCGATTTCCCTGCTCCATTTTCTCCCATGAGTGCGTGGACTTCACCCGGCTTTACCTGTAGCTGTACATGATCGAGAGCTTTTACTCCTGGAAAAGTCTTGCTGATGTCTTTCATTTCCAGTATATACTCCATGTTCTTTCCTCCCTCCTCATCTTACTCTTTCCAGGATCGCAACTGCATTCATCGGGCTTTTTCGTCAATTTGCCCGTTTCCGCCTGTTTCCTCCCCACTATTTTTCTCTATTTTACCAAAAAAACATTTTTTCTCAAACGGTCAATCTTCACACGACGGGGGACAATCTTTGGAATCTTTAAGATTTTTTTAAATTTCTGTCCCAGCCGAAGGAGATTCCCATCCCCCTCTCGTTGTTTTTCTGTCCTCGTCATGGTACAATAACAACAGGAAAACGCACTCTCTGCACGAATAGGAGGAATCAGAGATGGATGCTTTTACGATGATTATGGGGGTGGCAGGCTTACTGCTCCTGTTTATCAGCTTGTATGAAATGATTGCGAAAAAGGCATTTCTCAACAACGATCTCTATCGGAAGTATACCAGGGAATCGGTTGATCAATATGTTCTACAGGAAGGCCGTTGGGGAAGTCTGATTTCCATAGGTGCCATCTTGCTTGCCATCTGCTCCTGGAAGGAACTCGGTACACTTTTCCTGGGCTGTGGCTGGTTTCTAATTGCACTCGGGTTCCTTATGATTCGCACCGCCTCAAAGAAGCTGCAGAAAAAGTAGCTTTTGCTGATATTGCGCAGAAACGGAACTTTTTCTGTTAAATACCTTGCACTTTATTTGGAATTATGGTATAAATAAGTGTATTGTATTTGCATACGCAATAGTGAAAACAGGCGAGGAACGGGAAGAGTACCCAAATCCCTCTGCGGGAACAGAGAACGGCAGCCATCGGCTGGAAGCTGCCCGTCGCATGGTTTGGAGAAGTTCGCCCGGGAGCTCCGGTGAAGAAACGCATCGGCGGTTTGCCCCGTTATGGCAGTTGAGTGCCCGTGTCTGGCGGGAATTCGGGTGGTACCGCGGAAGTGCCTGTGAACCTTTCGTCCCTAATTTGATTGGGATGAGGGGTTTTATTTTTGTAAAATAACAGCAAGGAGTTGTTCTTGAATGAAGGAAAAATTACAATCCATTCGGGAAATGGCGACAGAGGCAATGGCTGCCTGCGCCGATTCCCGCGAGCTTGATGCCATTCGCGTCAAATACCTCGGCAAGAAGGGCGAGGTCACTGCTCTGATGAAAAATATGCGCAGCCTCACGCCGGAAGAGCGTCCGGCCTTTGGCCAGATGGTCAATGAACTCCGCTCCGTGATTGAAGCGGGTCTGGCGGAAAACAAGGAGCGTCTGGAGGCAATCGCTTTGGAGCGCAAGCTTAAAAGTGAGACCCTGGATGTCACGATGCCGGGTGCGGAAATCCCAGTCGGGAAAAAACATCCCATCAATCTTGTACTGGATGAGGTAAAGGATATCTTCATCGGAATGGGCTTCTCGATTGCCGAGGGTCCGGATGTGGAATCCGATTACTACAATTTTGAAGCTTTAAACATTCCGAAGGATCATCCGGCACGCGATACGCAGGATACCTTCTATATTTCGGACAACGTTGTTCTCCGCACCCAGACCTCTCCCATTCAGATCCGTACGATGGAGAACAAAAAGCCACCGATTCGCATCATTGCCCCGGGCCGTGTATTCCGCAGCGACGATGTCGATGCAACCCATTCCCCGCTGTTCCATCAGGTCGAGGGCCTGGTAATTGACAAGGGCATCCGCATGTCCGATCTGAAGGGCATTCTCGAAATGTTTGCTAAGAAGTTATACGGTGAGGAGACGGTGGTCCGCTTCCGTCCGCACCACTTCCCGTTCACGGAGCCATCTGCAGAGATGGACTATCAGTGCTTCCAGTGCCACGGCAAAGATCCAAACTGTTCGGTCTGCCACGGCGAGGGATGGATTGAAATTCTGGGATGCGGTATGGTTCACCCGAAAGTTCTTGAAGTCTGCGGCATTGATCCGGAGGAATATTCCGGTTATGCATTCGGCATTGGTTTGGAGCGTTTGGTCATGGGACGCTTTAAAATTACGGACATCCGTAATTTCTACGAGAACGATGTGCGCTTCCTGCACCAGTTCTAAGCACGAAGATTTGCCATAAATCGTGTAGAGAATTCCATTTTCATCACAACTTTTTTCGAAGAAGATCCTTCAAGGAATTCCCTGCCGCCTAATGATTGAATATTATAGATTTGGAGGAATGAAACATGAAGCTGCCTATGAGCTGGCTTTCCGAATTTGTCGATATGGAGGGCATATCCAATCAGGACTACGATGCCAAAATGACCATGTCCGGCTCAAAAGTCGAGGAGGTTGTTTATCTCGGCCGCGAGTTTAAAAATGTCGTAACCGGCAAAATTTTATCGAATGTACCGCATCCGGATTCCGACCATCTGGTTATCTGCCAGGTCGATGTCGGAAAGGAAGAGCCGATCCAGATCGTCACTGGAGCACCGAATGCTATTGTCGGCCGTGTTGTTCCGGTCGCACTGCATAAATCCACTCTGCCGGGTGGTGTTAAGATTACCAAGGGAAAGCTGCGCGGCGTCCCCTCCAACGGCATGATGTGCTCGTTTGAAGAGCTGGGCCTGACGCAGAACGACCTTCCCTATGGTGACCCAGATGGCCTTCTGCTCATGCCGGAAGGAACGCCGGTCGGTGTCGATATCCGCACCGTTGTTGGTCTGGACGAATATGTTGCCGAGTTTGAAATTACGTCCAATCGTCCGGACTGTATGAGCGTTATTGGCTTGGCTCGCGAGACAGCCGCAACGTTTGACCGCGAACTGAAGCTGCATACTCCGGTGGTCAAAGGCTGTGGTGGCGACATCAACGAGCATCTGAGCATTACCAACGAGGCTCCGGATCTGTGCCCGCGTTACACCGCCCGACTGGTCAAGAACATCAAGATCGAGCCGTCTCCGGCCTGGATGCGCGAGCGTCTGCATGCTGCCGGGGTCCGTCCGATCAACAATATTGTCGACATCACGAACTATGTCATGTTGGAGTATGGTCAGCCGATGCATGCTTTTGACTATGCTTGCCTGAAGGATAAAAAGATTATTATCCGCCGTCCGGTTGCTGGCGAGAGCATCGAGACGCTGGACGGACAGATGCATGAGCTGGATACGAATATGGTTTGTATTGCTGACGGCAGCCGTCCGACTGCGGTTGCCGGTGTCATGGGCGGTTACGATTCCGAAATCACAGATTCCACCAACATGGTTGTCTTTGAGTCGGCAAACTTCCATGGCGCTACGGTCCGTGTGACTGCAAAGAAGCTGGGTATGCGTACCGAAGCTTCCGGCCGCTTCGAAAAGGGGCTTGATCCGCGCATGACGGTCGATGCGGTCAACCGTGCCTGTGAGCTGGTTGAGATACTCGGTGCCGGTGAGGTTGTCGATGGGATCATCGATGTAGATACTACCAGTGCGGAGAATAAGCGTCTCCCATTTGAGCCAGAAAAGATCAACATGCTGCTCGGCATCCAGTTGACAGCAGACGAGCAGATCGCATATCTGACAAAGCTTGGCTTTGGTGTGGAAAACGGTGAGGTCATTGTCCCCCACTTCCGTACCGATATCGCCCGCATGTGTGATATTGCCGAGGAAGTTGCCCGTCTGTATGGCTATGACAATATCCCAACGACTCTGTTCGGCGGGGAAGCTGTTTTGGGCTCCCTGACAGCGGAACAGACCTTTGAGAAAAAGATCGGTGAAATCGCCCGCACCTGTGGTTTTGACGAGGCATTTAATTTCTCCTTTGGCAACCCAAAGATGTATGATGACATCGCCCTGCCGGAGGACAGTGAGAAGCGCAAGTCCGTTCGGATTCTCAATCCGCTCGGCACGGAATTCAGTGTGATGCGCACCACCTCCCTGCCCTCTATGCTGGAATCTCTCATGCATAACCTGAATCACCGCAACGAAACTGCCAGCCTGTATGAGCTGTATAAGATTTATCTGCCGAAACTGAACGACAATGGCACAGTCAATCCGGAACAATTGCCGGATGAGCCGCACATCCTAACGCTCGGTTCTTATGGCCGCCTTTCCTTCTTTGAATTCAAAGGCGTCATCGAAAAGATCCTTACGACCTGCCGCATTGCGGATGTTTCTTTTGAGCCGGAAAAGGAGAATCCATCTTATCATCCGGGACGTTGCGCACGGATCCTGTCTGGAGATACTGAGATCGGTGTATTCGGTACGATTCATCCGCTGGTTGCCAAAAAATACGGCACCAATGCAGAGATTTTGGCAGCAGAGATAAATGTTGATCGCATGTTCGCTCATGTTGCACCGGAAAATGTGTATCATCCTCTGCCGAAGTATCCGGCTTCGACGCGTGATATCGCTGTTCTGTGCGATGACGAGATTCCAGTAGCTCGGATGCAGAAGGCTATCGAAAAATCCGTCGGCTCAATTTTGGAGTCGGTATCGCTGTTTGACGTCTATAAGGGCAAAAATATCCCAGAGGGCAAGAAGAGCGTTGCTTACTCTCTCAAGCTTCGCCGCAGTGATCGCACCCTGACAGATTCCGAGTGTGATGATGCAATGAATAAGGCAATTTCTATTCTGGAAGAGAAATTTGCTGCAAAACTACGCAAATAATCTTTACAAATTGGTGATTTTGTATTATTATTGAAGTATATTGAAAGGAGGCCCACTATGCTTGACGGAACCAAGAAGTTTTCTTTAAAAGAGGAAGGCAATCAGGAAATGAAAGTTGCTCTTCAGGCAGTATACGAAGCCCTCAAGGAGAAGGGCTATAATCCAATCAATCAGATTGTCGGCTATTTGCTTTCCGAGGATCCCACCTATATCACAAATCACAACAATGCGCGGAGTCTGATTCGTAAAATTGATCGTGATGAATTGATGCAGGAACTGATTACAAAATATCTTGATTTGTAAACCAATTGAGTTTTAAAAGCACGAAACCCCTCGTTTCGTGCTTTTTTCATAGCAAAATGCTTTGACATCCCCTGCTGTGCATGATATACTAATTATATTGTGTCACTAAATGAGAAAGGAGTTTGATTATGTCTACTGTATCTTCTAAGAAAAAAGATTCGGACGGCATCCTTGAATATAAGGGCCACCCGCTTATGCGCCATGAGAATATTATCTATTATGGCAGCATGAGTGATCGCTACATCATTATGCTTCAGATTCTGGAAACCCAAAAGGTGAAAGATCTGGAAGTTGCTTCCCGTGTTTTGGTACAACTCCAGCAGACTTCACCAAGTGTACCGCCAAAAGATCGTATTGTAAAGAAGGCGGAAAAGAAGGGCTTGTATGACGCATTGGATATCGGCTACATCTGGCTGAATCGCGCACTTTCCAACGCTACAAAGTAAAAAGCGTATCTTGATAAGAAACCAGATCCATAAAAGAGTCGGTGTGACAAAAGTCACACCGACTCTTTTGCTCGACAAATATTATCTTTCTGCCCGAAGTCGATCCATTTTCTTAAATTCACTGCACATCATCCAAACAACCACAAATAGGACAACCATATCGGTAATCAGAGGCGCGCAAAACAAACCATGAACGCCAAGCTTCGGGATATGGGGCAAAAATACTGCCATGGGAAGATAAATCACAATCTGGCGCAGAAGGACCAATACACTCGCTTTGGAAGCGCGTCCAAGAGATTGCATCAAGGTCAAAATTATCACCCAAAATCCCAATACAATATAGGAGCTGAAAAACAGACGGACATCTGCCGTTCCCTGTGCCACAATCTCTGGTTCTGTGATAAACAGCGACAGCATCGCTCTCGGCGCAAGCATAATCGGCAGATAGAAGATCATGGCCAGCAGCGTTGCCACAATCGAAAAGATTTTGGTTATGTATTTCACCCGGTCATAACGCTTTGCACCATAATTGGTACCCGCCGCAGGCTGATATCCCTGACTGAGACCCCACAGGGGAATAAATGCAAACGATTGTAACCGGAGAGTCGCTCCGAGAATGGTCTGCCACATATCCCCTCCATTCTGAGCCGCAACATAATAGAGGACAGTCTGCTGTACCAAAAGCATGACCTGCATCAGCATAGCAGAAAAGCCAATCCCGAAGATTTCTCCCAATAATCCTTTTTCGATCCGGATACCATGAATTTGAACGTTCTGACTCTTCTTCAAAAAATACCACAGAGTGACTGCGGCCTGAACCAACTGTGAAACAACGGTAGCATACGCTGCCCCTTCTTCTCCTTTTCCATTTGCATTCAGAACGGTAATGAAGAGCGGATCCAGAATAATATTTAGAATTGCTGCACCGCCACTAATCAACATGGCGCGTTTTAAAACGCCCTCACCGCGCATAATCATATTTGCAGACTGTGCGAAATTCACAAAAATACTGCCTGCAAAAACGATTCTCAGATAACGCGTGGCAATGTCCAAAATTTCGCCCTCTGCACCGGAAAGCCTGAGAATTTGCTTGGTAAAAACCATGCCAACGATCATAATTACAATGGAAAAGAGCAAATCCAGTGCAATCAGATTTCCCATAATTTTATCCACGGTATTTTGATCCTTTTTTCCAATCGCCCTTGATAAAACAGATGCAGATCCCACACCAATTAGAGTTGCAATACCGGTATTTACAAGTGTAAATGGGTAAGAAACCGAAACGGCAGTCATGGCCTGGCTCCCTACCATCTGTCCCACATAGACCGCATCCATTAGGTTGTAAAGCCCTACTACTACCATTCCAATAATGGCCGGAACACTTAACGATAGAACCAGTTTCCAAGGACTGTCCGTTAACAGCCTGCTGCGTGGATCATTTTTTCTTGTGATAATTTCTCCTCCTTTTTATGACCTTAATATACTAAAATTATATTATGGATAGAGAAATTTTCCGCTCCGTGCCGGTCAAGTGGTCCTTTCGCGACAACTTATTTTGTAATCCTTATTTGGGAGGACATTATATACACAGATAAAAACGCTATGCAACAGATTCATCCGATTGCATAGCGTCGTACTTGTTATATGCAGTTTTCTCTATGATTGCTTTCTCTCATGGTTCAAGAACGATCATCCCATCCTGTACCGAAACTGAATTAATAGAACTCGTCTTTTCCTGGAGCGAATTGTTCAGGTTCTCATTGACGGAGCTCCAGACGCCATCCAAAACATCCATTGGAACCTCAATATCTGCAACGGACATTGATTTTCCAGTGAGCTGTACCTTTCCGTCTTCACAGCCAATCGTACATGTCAGGCTGGTCGGCAGCGATTCTGGTAAGATCGACAGTATCGAACTATACATCCCCTTGGAATCTTCATCCGCCTCGTTTAACCATCCGGTAATCGTATCCTTCGGCAGATCACCGGTAATCGTCATCTCATTTTCAGGAGTAATGGAAAGTTCCGCCTCCATATCCGCGCAATCCAGCGCACGTAAAACAATATCCTGCCATTCTTCGTTGGTCAATTCAACCGCATCAGCACTGATCTCTATGGGTTCCTGATCCTGCGTGCTGTGCTCTTCGGCATCGACTTCCATACTCCCCGGCTGATGATTTTCAATTTCGTTTCCATGCCGTGGCGTGATAAAATAGATTGCTCCGACAACAATAATCAGAGCCAAAATTGCGATTCCCAATCGTTTGCGTTTCATTCCGCATTCCCTCCTATGTATCCTTGCTGTACTATATGAACAACAGATCAAAACTATACATATATACAAAGAGAGAGCAAAGTGCCCTCTCTTTGTTATATTTCCTTATTCTCCCGGAGTTTCTGTCACAATAACGTCCTTTAGAGAGGTTGCCAAGCCAGCAAGCCCCTGAATCTCCGACGGAATAATAATCTTCGTTGCCTTTCCATCGGCAGCCTTAGCAAATGCTTCCAATGATTTCAAACGGATGACAGGATCGCTGGGGGAGGCATCATTCAAATACTGAATAGAATCCGCTAGAGCCTTTTGTACCGTCATAAGCGCCTCTGCTTCGCCGGCTGCCTCGCGGATTTTCGATTCCTTGACTGCGTCAGCACGTAAGACCATTGCTTCCTTTTCGCCTTCCGCAACCAGAATTGCCGACTGCTTTTTGCCCTCTGCGACGAGAATTGCTTCACGGCGTTCACGTTCTGCCTTCATCTGCTTTTCCATCGCTTCCTGAATGGCATGCGGTGGAATAATATTCTTTAGTTCGACACGGTTTACTTTGATCCCCCACGCATCCGTTGCTTCATCCAGAATCGATCGCATCTTACTGTTGATGACATCACGAGAGGTAAGCGTTTGATCAAGTTCCAGATCGCCAATAATATTTCTCAGCGTGGTAGCAGTCAAATTTTCAATTGCAGCCATCGGATTCTCTACGCCATAGGTAAACAGCTTCGGATCCGTGATCTGAAAATATACTACGGTATCAATCTGGATCGTTACGTTATCCTCTGTAATCACCGGCTGCGGATCGAAATCCACTACCTGTTCCTTCAGTGTTACCTTACGTGAAATACGTTCAAAAAACGGAATTTTAAAGTGTAAACCATTTTGCCAGGTGCATTTATAAGAGCCGAGATGTTCAATAACATATGCTCTGGACTGCGGAACAACCGAAATATTGGTCGCAAGCAAAATAATGAATAATACAACAAGGATAACAAAAATATAAACACTCATACGTGGATACCTCCAACTTCATTCTGGGTGCACACGACAATTGCCTTGACACCTGAGATATGATCGACTACTACCGAACTCCCTTCGGGAATAATACTATTATTCAGACTGCGCGCTGTCCATGTTTGAGACAAAAGGCGAATTTGTCCAGTTCCGGCCTGATTGTCAATTGTTTGTATGACAACCGCGCTTTGTCCGACAATACGATCTGCATTTGTAAACTCTTGCTTTGGGCGCAACAATCGTTGCGTCATCGGTCTCAGTGACAGCAACAATAATAATGATAATACTGCAAACACAACCGCTTGGCCAAGAATGGAAAGTCCACCTCCGGCAGCCAGCAACGCTCCAAGTGCACCAACTGCGAACCACAATGATACCAAATTCGTAGTGATTGCTTCTACAACAACACATAGGATAAGCACAAGTAACCAAAAACATAATGCGGGAATACCGATAATCATATCGCTCCCCCTTTCTTGTCTTTATCATACCACAAAGCTTTCCCAATGTATAGAAAAAACAACTGTAAAATACGGTCGATTTTGTAAATTTTCAATAACAAGATCAGTCAATCGTCAAAAAATCTACTTGTCATTTCGTTAGATAAGCTCCTTCTCGCATAGATCCAAGGCAGAAGCGATGACCGCATCCATGTCGTAGTATTTATACTCACCAAGACGTCCGCCAAAAATGACATTCTGTTCCTTCTCCGCAAGCCTGCGGTATTCTTCATACAGCTTGCTATTTTTTTCGTCGTTTACTGGATAATATGGCTCATCGCCTGGTTTCCATTCCGAGGAATACTCACGACTAATAACTGTCTTGGGCAAGTCATTGCCCTCCGCATCCTTGCCGAATTCAAACCATTTATGCTCAATAATACGTGTCCATGGCGTCTCACAATCTGTGTAATTAACGGCAGCATTGCCCTGGAAATTTGGCTTGTCCAAAAGCTCATCTTTGAAACGAACCGAACGATACTCCAGTGTGCCAAGCGAAAAATTAAAATAGGCATCGATGGGACCGGTATAGATTACTTTGTTAGCAAGATGGTCTAGCTGATCCCTGTTTTCAAAATAGTCAATCCCTAACCTTACCTCAATGCCATCCAGCATATTTTCCACCATTTTGGTATAACCGCCAATCGGAATGCCTTGATACAATGCATTAAAGTAATTATTATCGAAAGTCAAACGTACGGGAAGTCTCTTGATAATAAAGGCCGGCAACTGATCGCACGGACGTCCCCATTGCTTCTCCGTATAACCTTTGATTAGTTTTTCGTAAATATCGGTACCTACCAAGCTAATTGCCTGCTCTTCGAGGTTTTTCGGTTCTGTAATGCCAGCCGCTTGTTTCTGCTCCTCAATTTTGGCAGCAGCTTCCTCCGGTGTCACAACCCCCCACATCTTATTAAAGGTATACATATTAAACGGCAAAGAATACAATTCGCCATGATAATTTGCTACTGGGGAATTGGTAAAACGGTTGAATTCTGCAAACTGCGTGATGTATTCCCAAACCTTTTTGTTATTTGTATGGAAGATATGTGCACCATATTTATGCACATGAATCCCTTCGACTTCTTCCGTATAAACATTCCCTGCAATATTGGGGCGCTTATCAATAACCAGAACGGTCTTACCGGCTTTTTTTGCCTCATGTGCAAATACAGAACCATATAAGCCGGCGCCCACAACTAAATAATCATACATTTTTATATTTCCCTTATTATTCTTCCACTTTTTCATTGTTTGACGGCCTCAGTTGCGTGCTGCTGACTCCCTCCGTATGTGGGAGATAGACAACATCAACATGGTATTCTGCCAAATCCTTTTGTGTTTGTACCCAGCGAGGTTTTCCCTTCCAATCATCGCCAATAAAGACAGCATCATAGCGAAATTTCTGCAATACTTCAACTTTATCCAGCGTAGAAACAATCACACATTCATCAACTGCCTTAATATTCCGGACAATTTCCGCCCGATCGTCTTCAGAAATGACTGGTTTTTTCTTTTTATAATCCTGAACTAAATCATCTGAATTGACTCCAACGATAAGATAATCGCATTGTTCTTTTGCGTGATTAATTAGTCTCAGATGTCCGACATGAAACATATCATATACGCCCTGCGTATAGCCAATTTTATACTTTTTCAAAATCTCATCCTCTCTTCAAAAGCTTTTTTGTGATCTTACGAACATATCCCATACTCAGTTTATAAACATACTGTCCTTCCGGCGTGCGAACTGAGATTGCAATTAGAGTAACTGGAACAGTAATTGCACAAATCATTGCATGCGCAATAACAGAAATCCAGCCGAGATCAGTCAGGATATGAGTACAAATCATCCAATCAACTGCACCAATAAGTGCAACAATCACTAGATACTTCAGGTTTTTAATATAATACTGTACGACAGGAAAACTTTCCCCAAAGCCATATTTATGGATAATCATCGGGTCATACCACATATATGTTGTCCAATCTGCCGTTATTGTACCGACAAGAACGCCGCAAATCCCCCAATGATTAACCAATGTAATGGAGACTATCAGATTAATTATCATACCAGCAACCGGCCGATACTTGGCTTGCTGGAATAATCCCATCGTCGTACGGTATTTACTCAGCATAAGCCGGATTGCCAAGGTATAAAGCTCCATTCCCATGAGCAACGAAAAAGGCTGTGGAAGTACCCACTCAGTTCCGATCCACGCGAGTACAAACTCATTGGCTACGATAAAAACACCAACACATGTAGTACCACCAAGTATAATTGTAATCAAATCAACTGCTTCAAAAATCTGGTATTCATGCTTTTTATTGTGGCCGGTATGTAAATTTCCAAGACTATGTGATACGGAGTTAAATACCTTATTAAATAGCGTACGTATTGTCGTATAGAAAATATAATAATTTGAATAAACACCAACAATCTCCAAACCAATAAATTTGGATAAAATAATATTGTCCGTTGCTTTTAATACAAAATTATTTAACTTATACAAAAATAGAGCTGCACAATCTTTAAAAATCCCCTTTACTTCGCTCCAAGAGACTTTGTCGTCTGTTTTTTCATTAATATAAGGATACATTTTGTCAGACAGTCTGGCGCAGGCAATATTTTGAGCAATAACAGAAATGACAGAAATTAGAACATAGATTTGAAAGTTCTCAAAAAGCAGCAAAAAGATAATCTGAACAAGACCAGATCCAATCGTAAATCCATAACTAATGACATTAATCAAATACTCTTTTTGATTTGCTTTAACAATTGCACTCTTATAAGCAAAAAATAAATATGACGAAACCGATTTGAGCAAATATAAAATAAAGATTAAAACTGCATTGATATGTAAAGCCTGTAATTTGTCATAGTCATTAATTAAAAACGGCAAAAAAGGAATCAAACATACCCCAATACCAGCTACCGCTATACCTATAATCCGATACACGTCTTTATAAAACTTCATCAGTACAGCAATGCGATGGCGATCATCTCTTGCAATCGGTTCATATAATTTAAATAATATTGCACTGCCAACACCAAACTCAGCAAGTGACAACATGGTTAAAATGTTCGAAAAGAGGCCATTAATACCTAGATAGGACTTCCCTAATGTGGAAATAAATACAGTCCGAGTAATAAACTGCATTACAATAGTAACAAATTGTCCTCCCATACTGCTTGTAAAATTGAAGAGTGTATTTGTTGTACGCGAGTTTTTTTTCCCCATTGTTTATTGCCTTTCTAAATTATCGAATCAAATCTGCAGAGTTACTTCGTTATATCTTCAAAAATATCACGGACACCCATTCCAGCGCCTGCCAGAAGCTGAAGGGCTGGTCTTGTATTCCCCTCAACAACGACCCAACCATCTATGCTGTATGCCATATCCCAGCCAACAACCCTCTGCTCCGGAACAATCTGCGCGAGTTCCTTCATAAGATTCATCAACTCGTTCCATTGTGGCAGTTTTGTACCAATAATCTGATATCCTGTATCTGGATGGTTTAAATGCATACCAGATTTTTTTGCTTCTCTTGCCGGAGTCACAATAATTCCTGTATCTAAATCAACGCCTGCAGAAATACAATGATTATCAACTATAGAATCACCCGTACCAAACCTAGCTGTACAGATGACAACTTTTGCAATATTATCCCGAAAACATGTAATAACACGCACTGTATTGACTGACTCTGGATGAAATTTTGCAATTTCATAACCTTGATTGATCACTTCTTCTACAACGCAGGTCCCCTGTTCCACAATTTGTTGAAATGCCTGCTCGCACTGCTCCGATGTTTTAAGGGATACTTTGTGGACTCCCATCGCCTGACGTGAATTATATGGCTTCACAATTCCTATATCATGATTCTCACAAAATGCATCAAATACGTCCCTATGTGCTGCATCAACTTTAATTATCTCACGCTTATAGTATTTCTTAAAAGTATTATATGCTTCAAACTTATCTTGGAATAGTGCTCTGGTTTCCGGGGTTTCAAGAGTTTTTAGAACGGAAACAATTTCTTGTTTTCCTACAAATCTTTTTCTGGCGATATCAGAAAGATCTTCAAATTGATATCGCCCATATTCCTCCGGATCAATTCCATAATACATAGAACAAAACAACATATCTTCTTTTAATTTATTAATATACTCTTTATTTTTTTGTTGTTCTCTTGGAATAAACCTTTGAATTGTTGTCTCGAACTTTTGTTCGAAAGAAGCCGGTTTCTTTCGTTTCAATTGTATTTTTGCAAGCAATTTAGCAGTTGCTTTTCTGGAACTCATTTCCTGTTTAATTTTTTTCTTTACTCCCATATCTTCACATCCTAAATTATAATCAAATTTTATTATATGCGTCAAACATACATTGCATCTGGGATCGAAGTCCACGAGAGGGAACTAATCTTTGAATTCCGGGACGATCATTTCCCTCTACAATGATCATCCCTAATCAGTAAGTGCAAAATCCCAATCGATTTGTTTCCGTTGTGGCACTACACGTACTAATTCCTCAACAAGTATCATCAGTTCATCCCACTTTGGAATTCTTGTGCCTAATATTCTGACACCAGTATCTGGATGGTTAAAATATGTTTCCTGCTTTTAGCTGGTAGCTGGGCTATCAATAATTCCTGTTTCCATATCAATTGTTGCATAAATACCTCCAGCACAGGCATTATCAATAACGCTCACATTCGCAGAACCGCACAAATCTTTGTCAACTTTTCTTTGTGATGAAACGTTACTAAGCGAATCGTGTTCACAGAATTCGGATGAAATTTTGCTAATTCATCCGATTGTTCAATTAGTTCTTCTAAAGCGACTCCTCTTGGAAAATCTACACATGCTTTGAATACAGTGTCTAAATCTTTATCCACGGAAATAATTTGGACGCCATTCCCTTGATGATCCGCAATTGGTTTTACCATAAATCGCTTATGTTTTTTGTAAAAATATCAAATATGTATCTATCTCCGGATGACCCTATCTTTACAATTTGTCTGCCGTAATACGGTTTAAAGCATATATAGTTCCGTTCTTTATCTAAAAAAATCAAATGTGCATCGCCTTGGTTGAACTTATTCCAAAATTCTGTTAATTGATATCTACCAACATATTCTTTTCTTCCTGTATGGTTTAATCTTTCAAAACGATAAAGAAAATGCTCTTGAAACGTGATCTTATAATATTTTTGACAAAACAAAAGATCCTTTTTCACTTTTCTTAAGTTTTTTCGGCAGTACCATACTGCTTTATTTTATCGTTAAGTTCATTTACAATAAAAGAACTAGGTCTACAACACACTTTAATCCACTGGTATTCCGCCCATAACTTTGCATACAACTTACTTTGCTTAGCTGTCATAAATTGCACTGCCCTTTCTAAAATACTTATTTTAATAACTCCTGCTTGATGGTACAATCAATCATCTGACGAAGCCCATGACCTGATAGAACTTGTAGCCCTCTCATTCCTGGCCGATGATTTGCCTCGACAATGATCCAGCCCTTATTGGAATAGGCAAAATCCCAACCAACATATTTCTGTTGCGGAATGACTCTAGCTGCTTTGGCTGCGATCTGTTTCAATTCCTCCCATTCAGGGAGTACTTGTCCTAAGATTGGAACATGAGTATCAGGATGATTAAGATATTTTCTCTCATGCAAATCAAATGCCGGGCTCGAGATCGTCCCGGTTTCCATATCTATATTAGCAAAGATGCCTCCTGAACTAATGTTGTCAACGCTACTATTTCCACATCCAATCCGAATCATGGCATACATATTGGTAACAATATCATCCTGTGTTATATACGTCGCAAAACGTACCGTGTTAACAGAAATCGGATGAAAATCATTTAACAAACCGCTCTGAACAATTTCTTCTTCTAATATACAGTGACCTGCATCTTTAACTCGCTCAACAATCTCCAGAATATTTTGAGTGTCAAAGTCTAAGTTAATCTTCTGAATTCCTCTTCCTTTACTTTGATCGAGTGGTTTTATTAAAAAATGCCTATGATTTCGAATAAATGTAGCAATTTCATCGTCGGTTGAATCTTCAACTTTAATAATAGCTCTCCCATAATACGGAGAAAACTTTTGATATGCCTTATATTTATCACGAAAATTGATCGAAATTTCGGGTCGAGTTATTGCATCACAAATCTGGAGTACTTCCGAATCACTAATGTATTCTTGCCTTCCAGTATCACTTAAGTATTCGAAACCAAAATAAAAATATTCTGCAACAGTGACTTTATAATAGATTTGACAAAACAAAATGTCTTTCAATAGTCTAGAATAATCTCTTCCGGAAATCCCGTCTCTATAGTTGTAGATATCTTTTCTAATCTTTTCTTTTTTCTTCTTATTAAACAATATCAGAACATATTTAATCATGGCGGCAAGCATTGCTAATTTCATATTGTTCTGATACAACCATTTAACTTTTAATTTCATTGAAAATACCTTTGTGATTAAAAATCATTCTATAATCCCATAACTCCGATAAATATCTCCCAACTCTGCATTGCGCACGCCATGCTTCATTTGAAAAATACCACAGCCCGAAGATGCATTTCCCTCAATAATACAGAATCCATCTTCGGTTAACAATACGTCCCATGCCACCAAATTAAGATATGGGAATTGATTGGTCAAATCTGTTAAACTTTTTTTTAACTCATCCCACTGTGGGATTATCCGTCCAGCAATCTGTCCACCTGTATCAGGATGAATTTCATAAGGAATCATACGCCGTTCCATAACACCCAACTTCGCAATAGCTGGGCCAAGTTTTCCTGTCGCCAAGTCAATCTCACTTGCAAAACCACCAGCGGACATATTATCGACTGGCTTGCATGCATCATTCCCTATACGCTGCACAGCCTTAATAATATGCGCTTTTTTTTCGCCTTTCTTCTTCGCGCACACAATCCGTAATGTATTTGTAGAATAAGGATAAATCGAATTCTCAAATTCTGATTGATACATGTATTCACACAAAATTGCCTGTCCTTGACAACGAAATAATCTTTGTAATTCTTCTGATGTTTTACTAACACCATTCACACAAAAATCACCATTATTTTTCGTCTCAATAACAAAAGTTCCTTTTCCCTCATATCCTTTTTCCCATTTTAAAACAGCAACTTTAACACTACACAAAAAAGAGAGGATATTACTCTCATTAAGAAAATATTCATGCATTCCAAAAATGTTTCCATCCGAAATCCACGCATATGTTGTCGGGACCTTTATGTACTTACCAAAAACTTCTTCAAACAATAATTTATCGTCAAGAACAATCTTATACTTTCCATTCATTTCACGTGAACGGATTCTTTCATAATCAGAAATATAATCTCGATAATCATGGTGCGCTAAATCATACCAGATATATTCATTTGTTGTAAAACCTCTAAAAGCAAATTTTATTCTTTCATTCAACGAAATTTTAAAATCGGATTTTGATTTCCAGACCAAACGATACCATAGCAACGTTTTTTTCAAAACATCTTTACAAATATGATAAAATTTTTTTAAAATCCTCATAGATTTGATCCTATATATATATTACTTACCTTTCCCCAGACACATTCACAATAATTATTACACGGACTATGAACTTCTGGCATAATTGCTTTTCGCTCTTTTGCGTATCGATCAACACCATTTGCAATATCAGAAAGAAACACACGCAAATCATTCAAACAATATAAATGATGACCCGGCATATACTTTAATGGATCCTCAAAAACAAAGCCTCTTGTAGATTTGTATTCATCAAAATCATCCAATGCAAATGCAATCGGTTTATTCAAAAGCAAATAGTCAATTGCAACTGAAGAATAGTCACTAATCAAAGCATCTGTCATCGTCAAAAAAGAATAAACTGAAATATTTTGTTTTCGCAAATCTTCATTCGATAGAAAAATAATATTAGAATATTCCTGTCTCTCACATATATATTCCGATTGAAATGGGTGCCGCTTAATTATAATCTTTATGTTGTAATGATTGCAAAAATCATTCACAACATCTAATTCTTTCACATTCTTTAACAAAGGTAAATCAAAATCTGATTGAATCTCACTTTCAGGACAATAGGCATTAGAATCTGTCTTCCGAAAAGTGGGCATCCAAACAATTGTGCGCATTCCCAAAAGTCTATAATAAGTTGCAAATTCGTTCATTTTTTGCATATTGTTGGATTTCAATAGGTCATATCTTGGATAACCAATTGGCCAAATCTGTTCTTTCTTGCAGTCAAAAAATTTGGCTTTTGATACAATAAAGGCTTCTCCGGGCACAAGTACATAATCAAAATGTTTTCCGCATATCCATCTATCTTTGGGATTTTGAATGTCTTTATATCCAGAACCATGCCAAAGATTTACTACAATTTGTTCTTTTTTCTTTTTGATTCTTTTTATAGGAGATCCATTGGTAAAAAAGATATAGTGGCTTGTTGAAATCTCTCTCACTGTCTCAATTGGCATACCTTGATAGCAATCTGAGTTCCAACGAACAATTTTTGTATTCTCTCGATTAATGCCCTCAGGTAAAAAATCATCCCGTTTAAGTAGTATGACATACGAGTACTTCATCATACCAGCTGCTTGTTTTTTCTGCAAATACTGATACAATACCAAAGCATTGTCGGAATCAGTGGTAGATACATTAGGATAAAATAATATCTTATCTGTTTTCACGGCACAAAATTTCTCACAATATTTACGATAAAAATAAAATATTGGTTTGTGCAGTACACTTCGAAATGAAAAAAATATTCTATTTAATGAATTACTCTTAAATATCGGCAAAGCAAATCGCTCCTATTTTAGGTTTTTTATTGCATGACATAAATATGGGCTAACAGAATTCAAGCAAATGCCTAATTTCCTCGATAAATCAATATCATCCGCAGCTAAACACACAAATATATTATTCCTCAAGCATGATACAAGCTGCTTTCTCAACATTTTGTCTTGATAGCCAAAATGCACCATCAAGCTAAGTAGTTTATCAGCTACCCTCACTTTTTTTCTTCTTAGCATATTTTCGCATTCTGCAACATCTTCTCTTAAAATGCTTTCTGCAAACTGGATAGCATACCATTCACTGATCCATTTTTTATCGAATGTGACCGCTGATTTACGATTTAACATTGCTCCATTCGGATTTTGGGTATAAGAATATAAACAATCTGGTATTACTTTTGCCTTCTGAAGGTATGTACAGTATTCTAAGAGAAAAACCATATCCTCACCAATGGATAAATCTTCATTAAATCGGATACTATTCTCTTTGATAATATCCATACGAAACATTTTATTCCACAAGGCAATATTAATATTTCTGTATTTCAGGGCATTCTTCATCAACCTATTTTTATCTAAAATTGCCTCCTTTGGTTGGAATCTAAAGCATTCCAATCCATTCATATCAACATTACGATATCCACAAATCGTAAGATCTACATTAGATGTTTTGTAACAATTTAATAGTTTTTCTAAATATTCAGGATCCCACAAATCATCAATATCGGCAAATACAACAAATTGACCACCAACGACGGAAAGGCCATAATTTCGTGCAGAAGAAACCCCCCCGTTTTCTTTATGTAAAATGATACAATGTTCGAACAAAGCCTTTGCCTGATCTAGCAGTTCTCTTGAATTATCTTTTGAACCATCATCGACGAAAATGAGTTCGAAATTTACTTCTGTTTGAGCGGAGAACATTTCAAGACATCTCAAAATATACTTTTCTCCATTATAAACAGGAATTACAACGGAAATTTCTGGCATAGTCCTAAAGCCTTTCATCACTTGTACTTAATTATTCGAGCAGGTATTCCCGCAACAATCGCCTCTGATGGTACGTCTTTATTTACAACAGAGCCGGCAGCAATTACTGCATTGTCTCCAATAGTTACTCCCTTTAGAATTACAGCATTTGCCCCAATCCATACATTATTTCCAATTACAACAGGAGCACATTGATAACCAATATTGCTGTTATGGTAATCATGGTCATGATCTACAATAACAACATTATTGGCAACTTTGCAATTATCCCCAATTTCTATCATTTTTAATGCTGTGATGCTAACATTGTAATTAAAAAAATTACCACTGCCGATCCTACAGATACCTCCGTGTTTTAACAAAATATGTGTATACTTGCGGAAATTATTTTTCTTTCCCATCTGAAAACTACAATTTCTTGAAACAACGAAATCAAAGCCGGCTTCAATTCTCCTCTGCGGATAGTCTATCGAAACCTGCTTTCCATACTGCATTCTTATTCTCACTAATCTAAAAAACGAATAAAACATCATGCAAAAGTTTTTTAGCATCTTACGCTCCTCTTAATGAACAAAAATAAAATTGTATGGGAGTGTTTCGCCAACTCCTCTAATCAATATAATCCGAGCAAAAAGTAATATATACAATACAATCAAAAGCAAACTTATGAAATAATATGCGTTTTTTTCTTTGATTTTTTCTAGATAAGTCGGAATAGAAACTATCTGAGCAATAGCAAACAACATAATAATACGTGTACTATTCGGAAAAATGCTGGACAAGATTGCAACCACCGCTGTTATTGTTTGCATCCAGCAATATATATTTTCTTGCCTTTTTACAGCATCAAATTTCAGAGTACCATTAGAATGGTTGCAAACTTGTATGTTGTCATCTCGCCATTTGCAATAGAGAATAATCAATAAAATCCCAATTTCAAAAAAAATAAAATCCCACTGTGTTGTTCCTCTGTCATATTTAACATTATCGATGTAGTGGCTATATACAACAGAAATATTTGCTACTATTTCGAGGATATTTCGCATAAGCTTTGTCAAACACGCTAAAATGGCCGAAATAGTGAGTGGAGCCCATATAGGCAACTCAATATCGGCTAATAGATAAAACAAAACGAATACGATTGCGGTCTTATGAAACAAAAATGCTATGAGAATCCATACAAAAAAAGGGAGTTTTTTCTTCTCATAGGCATATCTCAATGCATATAATGCAATAGCCATAGCAACAAATTGCCGCATCAAGTTCAAAGATGTATTGAAAAAAGCTCCAAAAGTAAAGATAAAAATACTCCACCGAATATCAAGTGAATATTTCCCAACACTCAACCAAATGAATAAAAGAAAAAGTAGTCCAGTTAGAACAAATACCCATTGCTTTCCGCCGATTGCCATACCTAAACGGATAACATAACGATATAGGAACTCCACCTGATCCAATCGAATCCCTTTTATGACATTCGGAATTTGTCGTAAACTATATGTTATATAATCGGTGCCGACATTATATCGCAATGCTGTTACTAAGAAAAACGGAATTGCTGAAAGAAAAAAATATACATCCTTTACAGTAAAACTCTTATCAAAATTAATCAAAAACACTTCTGATTTTGATTTTTGTTTTGACAAATTATATGCCTGATACGCAAAAAATTCTGCGAAAACAAACATCACCATATATACTATCATATAATCTCCTTTTTACAGGCATAGGCATTCAAATCAGATAAGATGATCTTGCAAACCAACTTGTAAATAGAATCTCTCCAGACGTTTGGCTACTTGATTAATATCATATCCCGCCTCATATATCTCTTTTACCTGATCTTTTCGATTAACATCTCTGTATGCCAAAAGTGCATCTGCCCATTTCGAAGCACCGTCAGTTAATGACAAAAAACGGACATATTTTGTTAATTTTACTTCTTCTGTAATACTATCCGATAACACTATTGGAAGTCCTGATGCCTGTACTTCAATTCCAGTTACCGGCAAACCCTCATGGAAACTTGGAAGTATAAATACATCCATTGCCTGATAGATATTTTCTATATCATTCCTAATACCCAAAAATCGAACACACTCATTTAATTCGAACTGATTTACTCTCTCTCGTATTTTATTCTCCAATTCACCCTGACCCAACAAAAGCAATACTGCGTTAGGCTCTTTTTTGTATATTTCAGCAAAAATATCAATCAAAAACTCATGATTTTTCTGAGGTAAAAATCTTCCAACATGTCCAACTACAAATTTATCTTCTACATTTATTTCTTTTCTTATTTTCTTGCGTACTTCTTCGTGATAAGTAAAACGCTCTGTAACAATGCCATTAGGGATAATAATCACACGGTTAAGAGATTTACTCTGGAACATATATTCTGCCGCTTTCCTAGAACAAGCCCACAGATGGGTTGCATTTTTCTCTAAATACGGTTTTAACAACTTAAAAAACATTCTTTTTATGGGACTTGTAGTTAGATCTCCTGCATTGTGAGAATGAACAATACGAGTTGGAATCCTTGCATTACGCGCTGCCATAACAGAAAATAAGTTGAAAAAAAAATTTCCCGAATTAATGTGTATGATTTGATATTCACTATTTTGTAAAAATTTTTTCAATCGAGAATATAATTTTAATTTTCGTGTAAGTATATTTCCTCTTATATTTAATTCAAAAATCTGAGCTCCCGCTGATTCTATCTCTTCCCGATAAAGGCCATATGTTGTTTCATTTGGCGAAAGAAAATCAAATTGCACCTGATATCTATCAATATGTGTATACACATTATACAAAAAAGAGGAAACACCGCCAAAGTTTTTACTCCCCGAATTCAATTGTAAAACTCTTACGCAGTTATCGGCATTCAGATCAACCAACCTCCCTCAATTATGAATAACTAGAGTTATTATACTCACTTCTTATGAAATCGTCAACTCCGATACATTCAATTAGCACTCTCAACACAACATCAAAACAACAACTTTCAACCTTTAATGCTGTGTGAGAAAACCCATGTATCTCAGCGTTCCCTCAATGCCATCCCGAAATTTTTGGCAACAGAGCCAAGCTTTATTTCTTGTAGCTTTTGTGCAACCTGAGCACAGCCGTGGGAGGACTTTAATTATGTCACGGAGCGTCAGCCGCATCATCATGCACTGTCGCACCGTCACGCCATCAGAGCCGCGTCCGCCGACCATCTATTCTGCTGCTCTCCGTTATTATTGTCCACACTCTTCTTTCTCTTGCTGCCTTTTCTCGGTCCTCCCCGCTGGTTACTCCCAATATGCTCCACGAGACCCAGCCGGATAAACAGCGGGTAGATGTAGGACACACCGAAGACCCCCAGTCCCCTTGGCGTTATCATTGGGATGGGATACTCACATCTCTTTTCTTTTCCTAAGTTTACCACAGTGGTCAGTGCCATTTCAATAGAGCTGCGTGTAATGGTCTTGGATTTCCGGGAAATTTGTAGTTCGTTCCCCTTCTCCCCGTGCCGGTTCAGATTGAAGGAATATATAAACGTTAGACCAGAAGTAGTTACAAAAGGATAGTTCCCCATAGACCGGGATAAGGTACAATAAGGGGCCTGTTGACAAACTTCCAAAATCTCATCTTTGTTTGGTAAAATATTAGCAAGGGAGGGATAGGGTATGATGGGACGACAGAGCGGACAGATGAGTATGGTGATTCTGGATATAACAGAATTGATTCCAGAAAATCACCTGCTTCGGAAAATCAATCAGATGGTTTCGTTTGACTTTATCTACAACCTTTTAGCGCCATATTACCCAGCAAATGGCCGCCCATCTGTTGATCCTGTCAGCATGTTTAAAATACTACCTTTACAGCATCAAGTCAGAACGCCGTCTTGTTTAGGAAATCCAGTTAAACATTGCTTATCGCTGGTTCTGTGGTTTTGAGCTTGGAGAGAAAATACCAGACCACTCTACCTTCAGTAAAACGCGTGTCCACAAGTGGAATGAAAGTTGCTTATTTCAGCAGGTTTTTCTGGAAGTTGTCCATCGCTGCATGGAACAGGAACTGATAGACGGCAAAGAAATGGCCTCAGATGGGAGCTACATTCCCGCTGAAGTTTCCAGAAACAGCTGGACTAACATAGAAGTAGAAGTTGAGCAGAGCATGCTGAGTTATCTTGACGATCTGGATCAAGAGCTTGCGTCACAGCCGGGGTTTAAGAAACCTCCGAGCCATACAATTACTAAAAAGGTTACAACAAGCACAACAGACCGGGAATGCGGTTATATCCACCACGGGGACAAACGAGGTGTGAGATACCTCATGGAAGCAACCGTAGATTGTAAACATGGGATCGTCACAGGAGTCGATGTATTTCCGGCAAATGAAAAGGAAAGCCTTTTGGTTCTGCGGCATCTGGAGCGGCAGAAAAAACTGTTGGGCTTATCCATAGAGAAAATTGCTTTGGACAGAGGGTATGACACCGGTGCCGTTCACAGAGGTTTGGAATTATTAGGTATTACTGGTTATATCCCTGCCATCCGCTTTCCCAATAACCCAAGTAAATACGGATTTTCATATCGTCCACAGCAGGATGCATTTATTTGCCTAATGGGGCAAGCACTTGTATATCATCGTCTGAACTGCAATGAGTCCACAGGGAAGTACCTCCGCTGCTACCAGGTTCAGGGGGATGTCTGCCGAGAATGTACTTCCCGGCAGACATGTTTTGATACGACCGGTGTGCGCAGAAGAGTTTTGGCCAGCAGCTGCTATCCTGCGTTTTATAGAGGGCATTTAAGGGTCAACACTCCGGAATACCTTTACATGATGAGAAAACGGAAAATCTGGGCTGAAGGCAGCTTTGCTGCCATGAAAAGAGAGCATAACCTTTCAAAAATTCGGAAACGAGGCATTCTAGCAGCAACTGAGGAATGCCTCCTATCTGCCATGGCATTAGACCTCAAAAGGATGGTTAAGACCATCTGCTTAAAACCTCAATTCTTCCAAAACTGGGCAAAGGATGCAATTTCTTGCTCAGTTTTCGATTTTGTCAACAGGTCCAGAGTTATGCGCAAATTAGTTTGCAGACTCTGGCTGAATGAGGTCAGCCAGCAATAGAGGCATCCTGGCAGACTGCCTCTAAGTGCTTCATGTTCATGTACTTCTTATTGCCCCACTGAGTACCGGCCATATAGCGCAGCCGGGCGCAGACTAGCATTAGCGCAGAGTTACCGTCCGGGAAGGCACCAATTACTCTGGTTCGGTGGCGGATCTCACGGTTCAATCGTTCAATCATATTGTTGGTGCGGATTCTTGTCCAATGTTCATAAGGAAAGTCATAGTAGGTCAGTGTTTCTTCTATACCATCCTCCACTTTTTTGCAGACTTTTTCAGATTCATTTCCCGCAGTTCAGCATTACAGCCTTCGCCTTTTCTTGGGATGCCTTCTTGCTTTCCTGAGCATGAATTGCTTTCAGCATCTTAGCCACCAGCTTCACCTTAGAGCGAGGAGTAACAGAAAACACGTTGCGGTAAAAGTGGACTGTACAACGTTGATATTTAGCCTCAGGAAATACCTTACCTACGACTTCCAGCATTCCCAGACATTTGTCTCCAACAATCAGTTTTACTCCGTCCAGACCGCGGCTGCGTTCATAACGGGCTGCCTGGGTTAGCTTCTCCGCTTCGGCTTCCAGCAGCTCGTTTAGGGTTTCCTCGACGCTGCCGCGAACCAACGCTTTGATTTCACCCTCGTATTATTAATTAGTAGTTTTGGGGTCCCTTTACAGGGATATATGCTACACTGTAAAGGATGCTGTGGATTGGTTATTTGCCCCTACCAGAAGATGGTTTAATCAAGGCTCCAACTGCAGCCCTTTACGGTATTGTTAATCAGTTAGATACTGCCAGACGGTTTATGTGGAACGAGGTTACAAGAGTAAAGTGTCCTGTGGAACCAGCATCAAATAAACATACCGGAGGTATCATTATGATTTGTGTGGGAATTGACATTGCCAAGGACAAGCATGACTGCTTTATCCTCAGCTCAGAAGGCGAAATCCTGACAGATGTATCCACCATTCCCAATAACGTAGAAGGCTTTGACGCGCTTCTGCAAACCATTCGCCGCTGTACCCGTCCAGCAGACAAAATAAAAGTAGGACTTGAGGCTACCGGACATTACAGCTACAACATTCTCGGATTCTTGCTTAACAAAGGTCTGCCAACCTTCGTTATCAATCCGCTGCACACCAACCTCTACCGGAAAAGTCTGACACTTCGAAAAACAAAGACTGACCGAATCGATGCACGAACCATTGCAACTATGCTAATGCCTGATGTGGACCTCAAATCCTATACAGACACATCATATCACAATGAGAAATTAAAGTCACTAACCAGATACAGATTTGACAAGGTTCGTGAACGGGCGAAATTAAAAACTTCTATATCCAGGTTGGTATGCATTCTCTTTCCGGAACTGGAAAAATTGGTTCCAACTCTCCATATAGCCTCTGTTTATGCACTTCTTAGCGAGTTTCCGGGGACACAGCAGATTGCTGATGCGCATTTGACTCATCTGAAGTCTGTGCTTTCAGATGCTTCCAAGGGACACTACGACCGGGATAAGGCAGTTGAGATTCGGGACGCCGCTAGAAACTCTATTTGATCCAGAATGCCTGCTAAGTCTCTGGAACTGAAGCACACCATTCAGCTCATTCGAGAGTTGGATGCGGAGATTGAAGAAATTGAGAAAGAAATCAATTCCATAATGGATGAAATACACTCTCCTATTACCACGCTCCCTGGTATTGGAACCCGGATGGGAGCCATGATTCTGGCCGAGATTGGCGACTTCTCTAAATTTGATTCCCCTGATAAGATCCTGGCCTATGCCGGTATGTCCCCCTCAACCTACCAGTCGGGACAGCTTACCAATTGCTATTCCCACATGGAGAAGTGAGGCTCCAGATATCTGCGATATGCCATTTTCAACGCAACCAAGTATGTCTGTAATTGGGATCCTACATTTGCTGCGTACCTTGCCAAGAAGAGAGCTGAGGGCAAGCACTACAATGTCGCAATATCCCATGCCGCCAAGAAACTTGTGCGGTTGATCTACGCCATGGAGAAATCTCAGCAACCATACCAGACCAGCAGCATAGCAACTATCGCAATCTTTTCTTCGAGCGCCGTCAGCGACGCTCTACTTGTTATACCGTTTTATGGTTGTAACTTTTCTGCATCATTCTAAAATTGGGACTTGACTTTTAATAGTTAGTCTTAATTACTTCCTCGTTTAGCTGTACAATTTTCTCAGACATGGTTTGCTGTCTCCTTTCGAATGGTCGTGTCGCAACTTATTGTACCTTATCTCATTTTCTGCATTGCAAATATCCCCTATCGCCTGCACAGTCCACTTCACTTATAAATCGTAACAACCGATAAAGTGAACTCCAAAGAAAAGCCAGCGCACGGCTGGCTCTCCCCATCAGTCGCCTCTCGACTTTAATCCCGTTCAAAAATATCCCTTGTATACACTTTCGCTTTCATATCGTCCAACTCTTCATTATAGCGGTTGGCGATGATTGCCTGGCTCATCTTCTTAAACTCATTCAGGTTATTAACGACTTTACTTCCAAAGAACGTGTCGCCGTCCTTCAGCGTGGGCTCGTAGATGATCACAATGGCTCCTTTGGCCTTGATGCGCTTCATGACACCTTGAATACTACTCTGACGGAAGTTATCGGAATTGGATTTCATGGTCAAACGGTATACGCCGATCACGACTTCTTTTTCCTTGCTCTCGTTCCACTCGTTATCATCTGCATAGCTGTAATATCCAGCCAGCTTCAAAACTCTGTCCGCAATAAAGTCTTTTCTGGTTCTGTTACTTTCCACAATAGCTTCGATAAGGTTCTCTGGCACATCAGCGTAGTTCGCCAGCAACTGTTTCGTATCCTTCGGCAGGCAGTATCCACCGTAGCCAAAACTGGGGTTATTATAATGCGTACCAATACGAGGATCAAGACACACGCCACTAATAATAGCCTGTGTGTCGAGTCCCTTAGACTCTGCATAGGTATCTAGTTCGTTAAAATATGCAACACGAAGCGCAAGGTAAGTGTTGGAAAAGAGCTTCACGGCTTCCGCTTCGGTAAAACCCATGAAAAGAGTGTCGATTTCTTTATCATCAACTTTGTACGACTTACCGTATTCTTCTTTTACCTGCTCTGCTGTCTTTCCTTTCACAGCACCTTCCTGCAGAAGTCCTGCAAAAGTGTGTGCAGCGTCCACAAGCTGCTCATCGGAGAGATTGGTTCCCACGATAATCCGGCTCGGATACAGGTTATCATAGAGCGCCTTCGACTCGCGGAGAAACTCCGGGCTGAAGATAATGTTCTTGCTGCCAGTCTTTTCTCTAATGGATGCCGTATAGCCGACCGGGATCGTGGACTTGATGACCATGATAGCGTTGGGATTATACTTCATCACCAAATCAATCACGGCTTCTACAGCAGATGTATCAAAATGCTGGGTGTGGCTGTCGTAGTTCGTTGGGGCAGCGATAATTACAAAGTCAGCAGATTTGTAAGCGGATTCTGCATCGATAGTAGCTGTGAGATTTAACTTTCTCTCACCGGATTTGTCGGCAGCCAGGAACTTTTCGATGTACTCATCCTGGATAGGCGAAATCCTGTTATTGATTTTATCGACCTTCTCCTGAATGATATCCGTAGCTGTTACCCGATGATGCTGGGAAAGAAGGACTGCCAAAGAAAGGCCGACATAGCCTGTACCGGCGACAGCAATCTTCAGATTGTCGGCGATTTTGTAAGATTTTTGTGATTCTGTTGTATTCATGTTACTCATAATAATTTACTCCTTAAAAAATAATCCAGAAAACAATTTCGATTATTTCAATTTTATGTACCTATAGTGCTTCTGATCATCGGATGCAAATAATTTCACCAGTCTGTCAGAAACTTTGCAAGCTCCTCTGCCTTACCTGGAAAGATAACAAATGCTAACGTTATAACGGCAATAATAAGCATTGTCCAATTAATTATGAGATTTCTCCTCCTCCAAATCATTCAATCTATCTTCGATCTTCTTCGCTCCAGCAATGCATCCACTATAAAAATGATCATAGCCAAAGCAGAAAAATGGCTTTTTATTATTCTCAGCAAACTGTTTTATAACAGAATCTGATTCTTCAAACAAATCAGATGCCTTCTTTTTAGCCCTATTCCAGTTATGGTCAGAAAAATATCGTTGGTAAAGGTCAATGTCTTTGGAAAATTTATAGCGAAGCTTTAATAATTTGTTATAGTTATTTCGTTCAAGTTTTATCTTATCCAATTTCTTTTTTGCTTCAATGATTATCCCGCCAGCGTCTTTGCTCAGAAGGCTTAAAAGCATCAACCTAAAAAACGTCACAGAATACTCTTGCATGATCTCATAGGCTTCCATCTCAGTAGATACATATTTATAAGGACTAGGCAATTTATTGTTTGTAATGCAAAGGAGTCTTCCATATGTACCATCTAATTCATACCGTCCCGATAACGCATCCCGAAAGAAAATTTTGTGACGACGATTTATGAATTGTCCTTGATAATCCTGAATACCAACCGAATTCCAAAAACGATCACATTTTTCGTGATAATCTATATCAGTGAAATAGCACTCAATTCGCGACGGACAAATGCCGTGCCCATGTAGCACCAACGGCAAGTAATGTGCGAACTTATTATGAAATTTCCACAATAGGCAGCCGATGTTTTCAAAAAGCTTGTCCGCTTTAAGATTTTCATCATTAAAAAAGTGTGTTCCGTAGATGTCAATTGCACCTCGCCTGCCTTTTGGGGCCATCAAGGATGAATGCACATAGCCCTCATCATCGCGATAATCAGATACGATTAAACGTTGAAGACTTTGTTGAGCACTTTCGGATAGGTGAATTTCCGATTCAACAGCAAGGAAAGATGCATTAATATTTCTGATTTTGACCGTAAAATACTCGATATCCGATTCCAAATCTAAACCGCTGAAATCAAAAACTCCGCAATTTACATTATTGAACCAGGATACGCCAGCACTATCCATGTTTTCGATTTTACTACAGAATTCTTCCAGCCCTCCTATTGGCCCACCAAGAAATTTAGAACCTCTATAGTGCTTAAGAAGCTTCTTCAAGCCCCTTTTCAGCTTGTCAATATCCTCTCTGGCAACCAAATCCGCTGTAATAATAGAATTCAGTTTGAGGCAACGATTCTCAGAAATTGCATTACTTTCTTTTTTTAGAAAATCGGTGTGAACTGAAAAGGTTTGATAAAAACGAGCCTTTTTCTTTTCCCTATTAGTTTCAATAGATAAATACCACTGTAGCCACATAAGTCTACGAACATAGAAATAAAGTATTTTTTCCTTTTGAATTCTACGCTTAATCCCGTAGTATCTCATCTATATGCTCATCTCCTCTCGCCACAGATGCAATTATACTGTTAATCAATAATATTGTTCATTTAAAAACCTCTCCAAACTTCAATCCACAAATATCCAGTCATTTTCTATCGCCCAAAAAAGCTGAAGGATATAGCTGAGAATCCAATCAGCAAATAATCATACACAGTGCTGTTGCCATACATTGTATTATTTCGTATGCTCAATCCGGTTCCTTTCCAAAGAGATACTGTAAAAGTATATAATACTCAGTTTGATATTGTCAAAACATTTATCTCAAAGATGTCGATACCTA